>NZ_JAOBPP010000001.1 GCF_025574465.1 Kordiimonas aestuarii | reverse complement strand
TAGGTCGTAGACTCATAATTTTTCAACCAGATACAGACTGAAGCCAGTTTTACAGCGGCGAGGAAATTCTCCGGGTTTTTGTCATAGCGCGTTGCAATGCCCCGATAGTGCTTGAGCTTATTGAAGAAACGCTCGACGAGATTACGGTGTCGGTACAGCCATTTACTGAAGGTAAAGGACTGCTTGCGGTTGGCTTTTGGCGGAATATTGGCCCAAGCTCTGCGCGCTGTGGTGAAGGCACGAAGCGCGTCGGTATCATAGGCTTTGTCAGCGAGCAAGATCGCTTCCTCCTTGATGTCCTCAATCAGATCAAGGGCCGGTTTGCTGTCGTGGGTCTGTCCAGCAGTCAGCGAAAGCCTGATCGGCAGACCATCCGCATCGACGAGGGCGTGGATTTTGGTGGTCAGTCCACCCCGGGAACGGCCCATGCAGCCATCGTCCTGATCCCCCTTTTTGCCGTGGCCCCTTGTTGATGCACACGGACACAGCTGCTGTCGATCATAATGATGTCACCGTCATGGGCTTTGCTCACCGCCTCGAACAGTCGGTCCCACACCCCGGCCTTGCGCCAGCGGACAAACCGGTTGTAGCAGGTGGTGTAGGGACCATATCTTTCGGGAATGTCTGCCCACGGCGTTCCCGCCCGAAAGCGCCACAAGATGCCGTTGATCACCCGGCGGTCATCCACCCTAGGCACCCCGCGCGGCTTGTTCGGCAGCAAAGGCTCTATGATCGACCATTCATAATCTGTCAGTTCATACCGGCGGCGGCGCATCAAAACCTCCTCAATGATTTGAGAAGCGTTGAATCATATCTTCGCCTGTTTGGGAATCCCTTTTATGAGTTTACGGCCTAACAGGAGTTTGTCTGGTTCGCAGCTTGTCATGCGAATTTCTCGCGCGCATCGGTTTCCCGGCCGATAAAATTATCCCGGTGCCAAATCATGGCTATCCTCTTGTGAATATGGTCAACGCAAAACGGGCAGATGCCTATGTAAATGACAAACACTTTAACGCGATCCAGCTGCGGGAAGCAGGCTTGCCATCCGAAACCATGCAATCTGCAATGTTGATTGAAAATCGTGGCGGGTTTTACTTCGCGGCAGGCCTGCAGGTAGATGCGGCTCTCAGAAACAGGGTTCAGCGCGCTTATGCCCGTCTCGTGAAATCCGGCGACTACGAGATGCTGATCATGGACATGCAAAACCTAAAATAGATTAGGTGCCTTGACGGGGCTTCTGTTAACATTCTTGAGAACTCTTTTTACCGCAGTACCTGAAAAGCGGCAATTCTATTGGCTTTGGGCGTGTAAGAAAATGAAAAACTGGCTGATATTGCTGGCAACTTTGTTTGGTTCACCTTTCCTTGCAGTCGCTCAGGCGGCAGACCTTATCGTCTATACTGAAGATTATCCCCCCTATAACTATACTGACACTGACGGCAGGGTTGCGGGGCTGGCCACTGAAAAAGTGCGGCAGGTGCTTGATGCATCTGGGCTTGGTTATACCATCAAGTTGGTACCATGGAGTCGGGCCATGCTATATGCCACCACGCAGGAAAATGCTTTCATTTATACCATCACGCGTACCCCTGCACGGGAGGTACAGTTTGACTGGCTGGTGCCATTGGCGGATTCAAACTTCTACCTGTATGCCCGCGCGGATGAATACCGTCTTGTCACGAGTGAGGCAGTGAGAGCGGGCGTTTTTACAGCGGCATGTGTCTCTGGTGACCTCACATGTGATTTGCTGAGCTGGACCGGAATTCCCGAAAAAAACGTCACGCAGATATCAGACAGTGAGACAGGGGATTTCCGTATGGTTGTGGCTGGCCGGGCAGATCTTTATATCAGTGACACGGCAGTCAACCATCGCCTGCGGCAGGCTGAAGGGTTTCGTCCCGATGTAACGAGGCCAACCCTGCGCATTGGTGGGAAGGTCGGGTTTTACCTTGCCAGCGGTTTGCAGGTGCCCGAGGAACTGCGCCACAAGGTTCGCGAGAGTTACCAACACCTTCATAACAATGGTCTTTACGAGTTGGTTGAGGCGTCTCAAACGAGAGACTGAAAAAGTAACTGTGACGGCTTACCAGTCCCAGTCATCATCCCCATCTTCACCGGCAACCACGTGGCCGTGCAGGTCATAGTCGTCACTTTCAGTGATCAGGGCCATGACCATATCGCCTTCGCCCAGCTCCGACGCGCCTTTGAGGTGCACTTGTCCGTCAATTTCTGGCGCATCGGCATAGGTACGGCCGGTGGCACCGTCTTCGGTGACCTCATCAATCAACACAGCCATCTCGAGGCCAACTCGCTCCTTCAGCTTTACGGCCGAGATTTCCTGCTGGACCGCCATGAAGCGTTCCCAACGTTCCTGTTTCAGTTCCTCGGGCACCGGGTTTGCCAGCGCGTTGGCAGCAGCGCCCTCAACAGGTTCGTATTTGAAGCACCCAACGCGGTCGAGGCGTGCCTCACGCATCCAGTCGAGCAGGTAATCAAAATCTTCATCTGTTTCGCCGGGGAAGCCGACGATGAAAGTGGACCGCAACACAATCTCGGGCACAATTTTACGCCAGTTCGCGATGCGCTCAAGCACCTTTGCCTCGTTGGCGGGGCGCCGCATGGCACGAAGCACTGTTGGGCTAGCGTGCTGGAACGGTATATCAAGGTACGGCAGAATCTTGCCCTCAGCCATCAGGGGCATGATGTCGTCCACATGTGGGTAGGGATAGACGTAATGCATCCTCACCCAGACATCGAGCTCACCCAGTTCGCGGGCGAGGTCTGTCATATGGGCACGGACCTCGCGGTCTTTCCACTTTTCTGACTGGTGCCTGAGGTCAAGGCCGTAGGCTGACGTATCCTGGCTGATGACCAGAAGTTCCTGCGTACCGGCTTCGACCAGCTTTTCCGCCTCGCGCAACACCGCGCGGATGGGACGGGAGACAAGATCACCGCGCAAGCTGGGGATAATGCAGAATTTACAGCGGTGGTTGCAGCCTTCGGAAATCTTGAGGTAGCTATAGTGGCGCGGCGTGAGACGCAGTCCCGCCTCCGGTACCAGATGCACGTATGGGTCATGGGGTTGGGGCGCGGCCTTGTGCACCTCGCCGACCACCTGTTCATACTGGTGCGGGCCGGTAACGGCCAGAACGCCCGGCACAACTTCGCGCACCGCGCCTTCGTCCACGCCCAGACAACCGGTCACGATAACCTTGCCGTTCTCAGCCATGGCTTCCTTGATAGCGGAGAAACTTTCCTCCTTCGCGCTATCAATGAAACCGCAGGTGTTGACCACTACGACATCGGCTCCCTGATATTCAGGCGAGATTTCATAACCCTCGGACCGAAGTTTGGTGAGGATGCGTTCGCTGTCTACCAGTGCCTTGGGGCATCCGAGGGAGACAAAGCCGACTTTGGACGTATGGTTTGCGTGTGTGCTCATGCGCGCGGCTTATACAGCTGGAAAGCGTAAAAAGCCAGCGAGAAACGCGGTAAGCCGGTTAAGAGGCGACCCAGGAAGGGGAGCCACGATCCGGCTCCCCATTACAGGGTTTTTATTGGCCGATGTCAGCGGCTATAAGCTTCGCTGCTTTCGGTGGTCTCGCCATCATGCAGGCGTTCGCGCACCGATGCCGGGTTGGTTGTGATGTAGGATTGCAACACGGCAATCGCCTCGCTCGCGGCTTCCTCGTCCGTCTTCTTGCCGTCTTCAACATCGGTGGCGATGCCAAGGATCTGCATGTACAGCTCCGCTGGTTCGCCTTGAATGGTCAGCCCCACGCGGGTATTTGCAGCAAAGATATCATTCCACTCATCGCGGATTGCTTTCCAGTAGCCCTTGGTCTTGGCCCAATATTCGGTGCCGATTTCGGTTTTGAAGCCGTCGAACTTCTCATAAGTGTTCACCCCGATTTCGTGCACCAAGAGCGCCGGTTGTTCCCCACCCAGCACGAGTTTAGCGTTGTCCTGCTCGTGTACCCAGCCGTTTGGTGTAATGGCGTGACGATTGACGGCCGCAATGGCGTGATAGTCATCGCGTTTTGTGGCGTCACGACGCGGTAGGGGGCGCCAGCTTTTTGGTGAAGTCCAAACGGCTGCACCGCTTGAGTGATCCCACGCGGCAACAGCGGCATACCGTGGCGCGTCGTCAACCTGATACACCGTTTGTGACCATTTTCCGGCGCGCTCAGCCAGGCTGACGTCGCGCTTTACCCATGTATTGGCCCCAACAAAGTCCATAATCTCGGTTGGTTGAAACTGCCAGTCCTGCCGCCAGTGCTTGATTGGCATGAAAGGCACCTCATCACCATCCCCGACAACAAGGATATGCTGCAGGCTGATAAACTCACCGGTGTCATCAATAACGCGCACCATCTCATGTGCGCCGGTGACGTAGCGCTCCTTGGGCTCGTACCCTTTCTTGAAGGAAACGGTCTCCTGAAAGTCGAACTTGACCTTATAGTCCCCAGCCATGGCGAGGATGGCTTTCCGGTCAGCCTCAAACTTCTCGGCGGTGGTGGTGGGGGCTGTATCTGCTTGTGCGGCTACCATGGACACGCTGCTTTGGCTGGTGGTGTTACATGCGGCCAGCATGAAGGCCGTGCATAGGACGGCACCCAGTTTAAGGCTCGATTTGATCAGTGTCGGTTTCATCGTCTTTCCTAACCCAGTGTCACTGTAATTTATAATAATGATTCTTACTTGCAATGTAAAAGCATATTGCTTAAGAACGCTGATAACGATTCTAAGAATCATTTGCAATAACAATATAGACACCTGCGCGGTGCACAAGGAAACGCCATGACCGGGAAGCGAAATACAAAGCAGCTCTCATCTTCCAGCCTTATGACACTGATGCTGGGTGTCTCTATCATCGCAACGGTGCCTGCGTCGGCAGAGGCACCCGCAGATATCACAGAGATTACTGTCAGCGCGACCAAGAATCCGGTTGAGGCTTTCTCGACTCCCTCATCGGTGAGCGTGGTTTCAAAAGATGAGATTGATGACCTGATGGCGTCAAACATCTCTGACGTATTTGCTTCCGTGCCTGGCCTCATCTTTGACGGTGGTCCGCGCCGCAACGGACAGACGCCTGCTATCCGAGGTATGGCGGGTGAAGGTGTGGTGGTGCTGTTTGACGGTGTGCGTCAAAGCTTCCTTTCTGGCCATGACGGCCGTTTCTTTATTGAGCCAGACCTCCTGAAATCAGCTGAGGTTGTGCGGGGTGGTGGCTCGTCGCTTTATGGTTCGGGCGCTGTGGGCGGGGTTATCTCGCTCAACACGGTTGATGCTGCTGATCTGTTGCAGGAAGGTAGCAACGCAGGCTACCGCCTCAGCGGCGGCTATCAGGATGTGAACGAAGAATGGCTTTATGGTGCGACCGTCTTCGGCCGCAGCGGAGACGGCAAGTTTGACACTGTTGCCAGCCTCAGTTTTCGTAACTCCGATGATATCGCGCTGGGTGATGGCAATAGCTTGCAGGCTGACGACAGCATTGCCTCGGGCATCGTCAAGGCTAGCTATCAGGTGACCGACGCGCTCAAGCTTTCCGGCAGTTGGCTTGGTTACAGGAACGACGCGGTTGAACCGAATAACGGCCTTGGCAACAATACCGGCGACCTGATGGAAAAGGACATCGTCAGCGATACTTTCCGCACAGGACTTGACTTTAACCCCGAAAGCAACCTGGTCAACTTTGCCTTTGTTGGGTATGTGAACAAGGCAAACGTGAAGGAAAGCGACCTTGACAGCGACCGGGTGATCAACCGCGACGTGGAAACCGTGGGGGTAAGCTTTGATAACCGCAGCCGGTTCGAATTCAGCCAGAATAGTAATTTTACCCTCACCTACGGCGGCGAATATTACCGCGATGAGCAGGCGGGCACTGACACGGCAACACCCGATGGCACCCGTGGTGGTGTGCCGGATGCTACCGCCAAAACCCTTGGCTTGTTCATTCAGGGCGAACTGGTGGCGGATACCGCATTGGGCGAGATCATCCTTATCCCCGGCGTACGCTATGACAAATTCAAAAACAGCGCGGTTGGCGTAGATGTGGAAACATCCGAGGGCAAAACATCGCCCAAATTTGCCGCGAGCTGGAGCCCGGTGGATGAGTTCATGATCTTCGGTAGTTATAGCGAAGCCTTCCGCGCCCCGTCCTATAACGAGATTTTCGCGGACGACCTGCACTTTGTCATCCCGCTGGGGCCGGGCGTTGAGGCGCCAAATTTCTTCATCCCGAACGCGGACCTGAGGCCCGAACGCTCAAAAACATGGGAGTTTGGTGCGGGGGTTGATTTTACTGATCTATTCTCCACAGGTGACCGCTTCACCTTCAAGGGGGCCTACTTCAATTCTGACGTCACGGACCTTATCGACCTTGAAGTGAACTTTGAGTTTTCGCTACCGTGTTTTGTTCCGGGTATGCCGGGCACCTGCAACGCGGGGACCAGCCGCAATATCAACACGGGGCGGGCAGAGCTGAAGGGCTTTGAGCTTGAAGGTATGTATGACAGCGAATGGTTCCGCCTCATGGCATCGTATAGCTCAGTGGACGGCAAGGATAAAGATACCGGGGACTATGTCGGCATCCTGTCGCCAAACCGGATTTACATGTCGGGCGAGGTGAAAATGCCGTCGCTTGACAGCCGCTTGGGCGCGCGGATGAATATCGCCAGCCGCTTCGATAAGGTGAATGACCCGGCGGACGAGCGTCCTGGCTATGAGACGCTGGACCTGTTCCTTGTCTGGCAGCCGGATGAGGCGTTCAAAGGCTTGCGCGTTGACCTTGGTGTTGACAATGTGTTCGACACAGAAGCGCAGACGGTGTTCGCTGGCGTGGTTGACCCGGGCCGCAACATGAAAGCGCGCATCAGTTGGACAGGCTCTTTCTAGGCCGGTCCGGTCGCCAGAGGGAGGCAATGATATGAGGAATACAAAAACTGCTTACGGCGCACCGGCCAAGATATTGCACTGGCTGCTGGCGGCCTTGCTGCTCGGGCAAAGTGTACTGGGGCTTGTCTTTTCGGATATGCCGCGCGGTGATGACAAATCCGAGCTTCTTCGCCTTCATGCTTCCTTCGGCCTCCTGATCCTCGCGTTCATGCTTTTGCGGCTTGGTGTGCGGGCAGCGGGCGCGCGGGTCGAACCCGTTGAAGGTACGACTGCAATGCTCAGGAAGGTGGCGCACTGTGCACACCTTGCACTGTATCTATTGATCTTCCTTTTGATTGGCGCGGGCATTTTTACGCTCCTGACCGTGGGCTGGAATGTCGACTTTTTCGGCGTTACCATCATCCCCACGTGGTTTGAGCGTGACATGGACCTGCACCATCTTTTTGAAGAAATCCACGTTTACAGTTGGTATGTGCTCGCGGGGTTTGTGGGGCTTCACATCATTGGGGTCATCTATCACACCTTTGTCCTCAAGGACGGAACACTTGCGCGCATGGGGCCGTCGGTAGACGGCTAGTTTCTCACCAAAGCCTTGAAACTGCCTTGATTTTTCGGTTCACTCACTCGCATACTGGCGGGAGAGACGATCATGAGTGACACAGGCGACAATCAGGTGCATAGCGATATGGGTAGCGAAAACAGTCGCTTCATGCAGTTCCTCAATGGCTACGGCGTGAAATCGGTCCTGATCGGGCTCATGCTACTGATCATGCTGATCCCGCTGTCGATGATTGGCAGCCTCGTGAACGAACGGTCTGGCCGCGCCCGTGAAGCCGACATGAAAATCGGCGAGGTCTGGGGCCATGAACAGATCGTCGGCGGCCCCATGCTGGTGGTGCCTTATGAGGCCGTTGAGAAAATCCGCAAGACCGGTGAACTGGTAACGCTCAGGCGACAGCTTGTCCTCCTGCCTGACAGGCTCACGGTTGGGGGTGTTATCGATGTGGAAAGCCGCCGCCTTGGGCTCTATAGCAGCAACGTCTATACCGCCAACCTCACCATGACCGGCACCTTCACCATCCCGGACATCGACACGGACACGCTTGAATGGGGCAAGGCAACCGTCAGTCTGTTCCTCGATGACCTGCAAGGCCTGCAGGGTGATATTGTTATGACGGTGGACGGCAAGGACACCACCATTAAACCTGCAACGGGGCTTGAGCATAACCCAAGCGGTGTGCATGTGCAGGCTGCGGACCTCGCGCCTGGCAGGTCCTTCGCAGCCGAAGGCAGTTTTTCGCTGCGCGGTATGCGTGCCCTCAATATCTGGCCATCGGGTACCACAAGCGATATCCAGCTTTCTTCCGCGTGGCCTTCCCCAGGTTTTCATGGTCGTTTTTCGCCTATCAGCCGCACGGTGAGCAAAGATGGCTTTGACGCGCGCTGGCAAACGCTCAGGCTTGCGCAAGGTATAGGGCCTGTGCTGTCGGACGGTGCGCCCTTGCCGGTGATGAACACCGTGACAGTCAATTTCATTGACCCTGTCAACACGTACAGCCTCACCGACCGCAGCGTAAAATACGGCTCGCTTTTTGTTTTGCTGACGTTTGCTGTGATCTATCTGTTTGAGGTGGTGTCGGGCAGCAAGGTGCACCCGGTGCAATATATTCTTATCGGCCTCGCGCTTTGCCTGTTTTTCATGGGGCTTTTATCGCTGGCGGAACACATGGCCTTCACAATGGCCTATATTGTCTCCTCAACGTTGATCGTGGGGCTCGTCACGGCATATGCCTGCTCGGTCACCAAATCACGCAGCTGGACGGTGGGCATATGCCTCACGCAAACCGCGCTTCTCGGCTTCCTGTATGGGGTCCTGAACATGGAAGACTTTGCGCTTCTTGCCGGTACGACGCTCATGTTCGTGGCACTCGCCGTGGCGATGTATCTCACCCGCAATGTGGACTGGTATAAAAACAGCGCGCCGGGCGATAAGGCCTAGGCGAGCTTTCTAGCGCGAGCCATCGCGGCTTGGGTCAGCGGCGATGCAGCTATGGATTTTGCCAGATGAGAAAACTTGTTCGCCCCATCGGGGAAGCTAGTTGCGAGCCGATATGCAGCATATTGCTGAATCGGATTGTTTGAGCAGCTTGCAACTGTTTCAATCAAAGCCGCGTACTCCAGCGGATAGCTCAAGTGTGCTTGGGTCAAACGGACTGACATATCTTTCCACAATTGATCGCTGAGGTTTTGTGATGCCGCGAGTAGGCCGTTCAGTTGTTGTAGCTTACTTGGTGTTGGGCTGGCGAACACAGAGCGGATAACGGAAATATACCGCTGCGAAAATGTATATATCTCTTGTTGGCTGAACGTTGGTGGCGCGGTTTCTTCATCGTGCTCAATTTGCTCTAGCCATTCTGGCGAGCGAATTTTGGCGGTTGCCTTATCACTCTGTACACGATCCCATAGTTTGTAGAGTAAAATACCAAAGCAAAATAACATGCTGCCATAAATGGCATAATTAATGATGGCGCCTAGCATGTAGTATTCCCCCAGCCGGTGGTCTCATTCTTTGCTAGCCGCAACCAAGGCTATAGGCAAGAATTAGTGTACTAGGCCGTAAACTCATAAAAGGGATTCCCAAACAGGCGAAGATATGATTCAACGCTTCTCAAATCATTGAGGAGGTTTTGATGCGCCGCCGCCGGTATGAACTGACAGATTATGAATGGTCGATCATAGAGCCTTTGCTGCCGAACAAGCCGCGCGGGGTGCCTAGGGTGGATGACCGCCGGGTGATCAACGGCATCTTGTGGCGCTTTCGGGCGGGAACGCCGTGGGCAGACATTCCCGAAAGATATGGTCCCTACACCACCTGCTACAACCGGTTTGTCCGCTGGCGCAAGGCCGGGGTGTGGGACCGACTGTTCGAGGCGGTGAGCAAAGCCCATGACGGTGACATCATTATGATCGACAGCAGCTGTGTCCGTGTGCATCAACAAGGGGCCACGGCAAAAAGGGGGATCAGGACGATGGCTGCATGGGCCGTTCCCGGGGTGGACTGACCACCAAAATCCACGCCCTCGTCGATGCGGATGGTCTGCCGATCAGGCTTTCGCTGACTGCTGGACAGACCCACGACAGCAAACCGGCCCTTGATCTGATTGAGGACATCAAGGAGGAAGCGATCTTGCTCGCTGACAAAGCCTATGATACCGACGCGCTTCGTGCCTTCACCACAGCGCGCAGAGCTTGGGCCAATATTCCGCCAAAAGCCAACCGCAAGCAGTCCTTTACCTTCAGTAAATGGCTGTACCGACACCGTAATCTCGTCGAGCGTTTCTTCAATAAGCTCAAGCACTATCGGGGCATTGCAACGCGCTATGACAAAAACCCGGAGAATTTCCTCGCCGCTGTAAAACTGGCTTCAGTCTGTATCTGGTTGAAAAATTATGAGTCTACGACCTA
>NZ_JAOBPP010000002.1 GCF_025574465.1 Kordiimonas aestuarii | reverse complement strand
GGTGACGACACGCTTGCGGGTGGTGCGGGGGCCGACACGATGGACGGCGGTGCGGGCCGTGACATGCTCGACTACACCGGCGCTTCAAGCGCTGTGATGGCCGACCTTTGGCGCGGGCGCGGGCGCGGCGGTGATGCCGACGGCGACCGCTTCTCGGACGTTGAGGATGTCATGGGCACAAGCCACAACGACACGCTGATTGGCGGCGCGGGTGAAAACCGGCTGTTCGGTGGCGACGGCCATGACCTCTTTGGCGGCAGCGCAGACGCCGACCTGATGAATGGTGGTAGTGGACAGGACCGGGTGGATTATGGTGCATCCTCTGCGGCGGTGAATGTCAACCTCGACAGCGAAAGCGGCAGTGGCGGCGATGCCGACGGGGACGTGATTGTGCGTATCGAGGAAGCCGCTGGCTCGGCCTTCGCGGATACGCTCACCGGCAGCGCCGGCCGCAACAAGCTCTTTGGCGCGGGCGGCGATGACCTTCTTTCCGGCCTTGACGGCAATGATGTGCTGATGGGCGACGCGGGTGACGACACGCTCATTGGTGGCGCGGGGCGTGATGTCCTGATCGGCGGTGCTGGCGTCGACCTTGTCTCCTATGCAACCTCTTCGGCGGCGGTGACGGTCAACCTCGCGACCGGCCACGGTGCGGGTGGTGATGCGGCGCGTGATATGTATGACGGGATAGAGCATGTCATCGGCTCCTCGGCAGGCGATACCCTCACCGGTGACACGGCTGACAACCTCCTTGAGGCGGGAGCGGGCGCTGACCTTGTGGCAGGTGGCCTTGGCGCCGATACCATGGATGGTGGCAATGGCCGTGACATGCTGGACTATACCGCCTCAAATACCGGGGTGATGGTCGACCTTGGCCGAGGCTTGGGACGGCGCGGTCACGCCGACGGTGACCGCTTCACGAATTTCGAGGAAGTGGCGGGTTCAAGCCATAATGACACGCTTATCGGCAGCACGGGCGAAGACCGGCTTTATGGCGGCGACGGCCACGACCTTTTCGGCGGCAGCGCAGGCGCTGATCTGTTCAATGGCGGCACCGGCTTTGACCGGGTTGACTATGGCGCCTCATCGGCTGGGGTGAATGTCAACCTCGACAGCGAAAGCGGCAGTGGCGGCGACGCAGAAGGAGACACCGTCACCCGGGTTGAGGAGGTCGCAGGCTCAGCCTTCGCTGACACGCTCACCGGCAGCGCTGGCCGCAACAAGCTCTTTGGCGCGGGCGGCAATGACAGCCTCTCCGGCCTTGACGGCCCCGATGTGCTCTACGGCGAAGACGGCGACGACACCCTCACCGGCGGCAAGGACAGCGATGTGCTCATTGGTGGCCAGGGGGCTGATACTGCCGATTACTCCACATCCGGTGCAGCGGTGAATGTGGACCTTACGGTAGGTAGAGGAACGGGCGGTGACGCAGAAAGTGACCTTTATGCCGAATTGGAGAACGTCATCGGTTCAAGTGATGATGACACGCTGACAGGTGATGCTGGCAACAATGTGCTGGCAGGAGGCAGTGGTAATGACAGCATCTCCTCGGGAGCCGGCGAGGATACAATCATAGCAGGGTATGGCAGGGATACTATTAACGGTGGCGACGGCATCGATACCGTCGATTACACCGGCTATGATCAGGTAATGGCCATCGACCTGCAGGGCGGAATTTATACTTGGTTCACCGCATCACATGACGCTCTCTCAAATATTGAAAATGCCATCGGTGGGCTTTCGCATGACACGATTTATGGCAACACAGCCGATAACAGCCTAGCGGGCGGCGCAGGCAACGATGAGCTGAATGGGTTTGAAGGGAGCGACACCCTTTCAGGTGGTGTCGGCAGCGACATCCTGTACGGCGGCGAAGATAACGACACTCTGACTGGCGGTGCAGGTGCGGATGAATTCTGGTTTAAGATAGTTGAAGGTTCAAATGTCGTTACCGACTTTTCTGCCAATGAGGACGTAATCAAGTTCTTCACATCGGATAGTACAACGCTCGACAGTATTCTCGACACAGCGCTCGTCGACGGCGCAGACATTGTGCTCGCGTACGGCACAACGGTTGTGCGCCTTGAGAACACATCGCTGAGTGATTTGGACGCATCCAACATACAGGTGACAAACTTTGTGCAAAACCTGATGGGTCAGGACACGCCCTGGGCACAGATTCCCATGCTCGACCCTCGACCATTGGTATCAGTGGATTCAGATCAAATAGTTAACGGCGGGGCGACTGTCGTATCAAGCGATGATAGCTATCGTGGAGTGAACACCAATCTCCAGATAGCTGGGGGAAGTCACTTCACCAACCAAGGTGACCTCTGGATAGATAATTCACTCTTCGCAAATTACGCCCCTTTGGGTGTCGCTCTTACTGACTCGACTTTCGTGAACGAGGGGGCGGTGGTAGCTGTTGGCAGCAATATCCTGACACGCGGCATTTATGCAGTTGCTAATTCTATGGTCGATAATCGTGGTTTCATCTATGCAGTCAGCAATACCACAGCAGTTGGCGTGATTGATGATGCGCCGACCGCCAATGTAACACTTGAGAACAGCGGACAAATTATCGTTTGGTCCGACCACACAGCTTATGGCGCCCTTCTGCCCCGTGCGACCGTGACTAACGACGCAAGTATCAGCGCCTCAGGCAGAACCCTTGCGGTAACCATCACAGCAAATACCATCACCAATACGGGAGCCATCACAGCAATTGCAGATACGGGTGGGACCACCGTTGGAGTCAGACTCCGATTTGACAACGCCAGCCTGAACAACCAAGGCACGATCACCGGCAATATTCATGCAGCCTCCGACACCGA
Organism: Kordiimonas aestuarii; assembly: GCF_025574465.1. Classification (GTDB taxonomy): domain Bacteria; phylum Pseudomonadota; class Alphaproteobacteria; order Sphingomonadales; family Kordiimonadaceae; genus Kordiimonas; species Kordiimonas aestuarii. Next base: position 12,033 of record NZ_JAOBPP010000002.1, on the reverse strand, counting down.
CAGCACCGGCGTAACAGTCACCAACAGCGGGACAATCAACGGCGACGTCGAACTGAGCGCTGGGAACGATACGCTTGATGGCTCAGGCGGGACGATCACCGGAACCATTGTCGGCGGGTCTGGAAACGACAACCTGATTGGCGGCATATCGGCAGACAATATGAACGGCGGAAATGGCAGTGATACCCTGGATGGAGGAACAAACACCGATATTCTTGCTGGCGGAAATGGTGCGGATACATTTCTTTTCTCGGATGGTCACGGCTCCGACGTCATCACGGATTTTAACGTCGACGAAGATACACTTGACCTTAGCGAACTCTCGGGCCTGACCAGTTTCAGTGAACTGAACGCCACTGAAACCAGCGTGGATGGGGATACCGGTGTATTGCTGGACACCGGTGACGACGGCTCCATCTTTCTCGTCGGGGTCACGGCGGCAGGGCTGGAAGCAGCAACGGTGGTCAACTAACAGCCTGCGGCCCGATAGGCTGCAGCATGCTTCCGAAAAGCTGTAGACCTTTGAAAAGTCAAGCAGTACTGACGTCAACTATATTGTGGCTCAATACACGCTTGACTTGCAGGTGCGTTCTACCTACCAAAGAAGGTGTTGATTGGACATAAATCCCAATCAAATTCGGTGATAAGTGATGGGGGTCACACTATGCGGCTATACCGGCCACGCGCGCGTTATGTTCCGTCGTTTCAGCAGACCGCGTCATGCCAGCCCGCCCCCCCTGCAACCACCAAAACGCAACGGTATGAACTACAGGCTTTGTGCTTGATTGTATTGATGAACAGCACAAATTTCGGCGACGCACCACCATGGAAAAGCGGCGGCCGATACGGCAAAACAAGGAATGGTGATGCAGGATAAAACAGTGCGCTCCCGACCCACACACACGGCCGAAGTTCTGGCGGACCAGACCACCGGCCTGCCAACATTGAACGATACCGAGAACGCAAATGGTGGCACACACAATACGCACAGCCACGATGGTTTTGTGTGCGGGTTTGGTGAGCCCGGCGTTGAGGACGGGATTGGCCAGGATACAACAGGGCACAGCGAAACAGACAGTGGCGGCATCGATGTGAGCGCGGTTGCAGGCGGCGATGCCACCGGCATTCACGATATCAGGGACATCCTCGTCTATGCCCCGACGGATGATCCGCTGACGGACGGCCTGTTGATGGGCAAACAATATGCGGCCGATGACGACAACACCACCTTCACCGTCACTTTCAGTTTCCCGACAAGCGGCAGCAGCTATTCGTCATCCTCATATGGTGACGGCGGTGAACCCTATTACAGCCTTCAGGGCATGTCTGATGCCAGCCAGGAATTCTTCAGGGATACATTCGAATGGCTTGAGCAATATACCAATCTCAATTTTGTCGAAGTAACGGACAGCAGCTCATCCGCCGGCACCATCCGACCGGCGTGGACAACCTATTATCGTGGCAGCGCGATAGCTTGGGGATATTACCCGTGGGACAGCCAGTCGGCGGGCGATCTCTGGTTCTCCAGTACCAGCATGTCTGAAAGCCAGTATGACTATGAAACCATTCTGTTGCACGAGCTTGGCCACACATTGGGTCTGAGCCATTCTTTTCAGAGCTATTATGGTGATCGGGGCTATTTCGCCTCCCTGCCCAGCCAGTATGACGGCTGGGACTATACCGTCATGGCCTACGACGTCAGCGCGCGCTATGGCAGCGCAACCACGGCTGACCTGTCCCCCCAGACCTTCATGAAATACGACCTTCTGGCGCTACAGTATCTTTATGGCGAAAATTTCAACGCCACGGACGGGGACGACACTTACATATTCGACCTGTCCGAGCGCTATTATATGACCATCTGGGACACAGGCGGCACCGACACAATCGGCGTCACCGGCGGAGATACCTCCGTCAACCTGAACCTCAGCACCGAAGGCGCGTGGCTGAACGTGGGCACGACGGTCACCTACTCAAACTATTACAGCAGTTGGGCAGAGACAGACACGGTTTACCTGCTTGAAGGCAGTGTTATTGAAAACGCCTACGGCGCGGGCGGTAACGACACCATCACCGGCAACAGCGCTGATAACCTGCTGGAAGGCAATGCAGGTGATGACATCCTGCGCGGCGCAGGCGGCAACGACACGCTGTCGGGTGGTGCCGGAAACGATACCCTGCGCTTTGACGAGGACTGGAACACCGACACGGTAACGGATTACACCGACGGAGAAGACCATATCCTGCTCGCGGTGCGCGACCTTGTCTTTGACGACCTTGTCATTACCCAGCAAGGGGCCGATGTGCTGATCTCGGACGGCGCAGGCAACACAATCCTGCTAGAAGGGGTCGCCGCAACTGACCTGGATGCCAGTGACTTCTCAAACCTGTATGACGGCTTTGAGCTGACCGGCACGGCTTCAAGCGAAAGCCTGACCGGTAACGTAGGTGACGATACCCTCAATGGCCTCGGCGGCAATGACAGCCTGTACGGCCTTGATGGCCGCGACAGCCTCGTCGGCGGGGACGGCAATGACCGTCTGTATGGTGCCGGAGACGACGATATCCTCACTGGCGGTGACGGCTATGATATTGCCTTTGGCGGCGACGGAGCCGACCTACTGAGCGGTGACGCCAACAGCGATACCCTCTATGGCGAAAATGGTGACGACAGCCTCGCCGGTGGCGACAGCAACGACTATCTCCATGGTGGCGACGGCAACGACGACATGGTGGGCGGAAACGGCGACGACAGCCTGCTTGGCTATGACGGCCAGGACACGCTGGACGGCGGGCTGGGCAACGACACACTCTATGGGCACACCGGCGATGACATCCTCACCGGCGGAGAAGACAACGACTATCTCAGCGATAGCGCAGGCAACGACAGCTTGTCCGGTGAGAATGGCGACGACTATATCTCCAACTCGCAGGGCACAAGCACGCTTGATGGCGGCGCGGGGAACGACACCCTGTACAGCAGCCATTCATCACTCGAAGGAAGCCTCGTTTCCGGCGGAGACGGCGATGACAGCCTTCGCGGCACGCATATAGACACGCTTGATGGCGGCAGCGGCGATGACTATATCCGTGTGGCAGGGACAAACGACGGTCTGGTCGTTCTGGCAGGCGCGGGTAACGACACTGTTTATTTTGACAATGTATACACCTCCGCCAATTATGATATCGACCTCGGCACCGGCGCGGATTATGTCACTGTTCGCTACCGGCAGGACGAGATAGACCTAGGGGCTGACAGTGACAGCGATGCATTAGTTGCTTATTCCGGTATCAACGATTTCAACGGCGATACCTACCTGAACTTCGGTGAATATGACTATCTGCAGTTTGGCAATGGCGAGTACGCCAGCACCTTTTTTTCCACCACCGAAGGGGGCGGTAACACCACGCTTAGCATCGCTACCACCGGTAGCGTGTCGGCGGTGGAGCTGACCATTGCCGGCACCGGCCATAACCTTGAGGCGATAGAGGCCGGGGACGCCTTTCGCATTGTCGATATGGGCGACGCCCGCACAGCTGGCAACACCTATGGCGGGGATGATTTTTACGGCAACGGAGATGGCGAGAGCCTGACGGGCGGTGCCTCGCACGACGCATTGTTTGGCCAGGGCGGCGACGACACGCTCACCGGCGGTGCGGGCAATGACAGCCTGTATGGCGGCGACGGCAACGACCTGATCCATGCCGGTACCTCGCAGGAAACGATCCATGGCGGTGCCGGCGACGATACCGTATCCTTCGCAACAGCGGATGAGGCCGTCGGCGTATCGATCGGCAGCAGTTATAATAACTATCAGGGCGTCGAAAATGTCATCGGCTCCAGCTGTAACGATGTCATTCACATCTACACGGAAGACAGCAACAACTATATTGATGCCGGCGCGGGCAATGATGTAATCAGTGCCCGCTACGGTGACGATACCCTGAATGGCGGGTTGGGCAATGATCTGTTCGGCAGTGAAACCGGGCATGACCTCTATGTTTTTGACGCCGCCTGGGGCGATGACACGATCCAGAGCTTCACAACCGCCGCAAACTACCTTGAGGTTGATTATCTGGACATCAGGGGCACGGGCCTGTCAGCAGATGATCTGACCTTTACCAGCGTTTCCACAGGTCTGCTTATCTCAGACGACGACGGCAACAGCATCCATCTGGATGGCCTGAACGATGATGACATTGCCGACATCCGCATTATCGACACGCTTGCTCCAACCGGTACGTCTGCGGCAGACACGCTGTATGGTTCTTTCTTCGATGAAGTTTTCACCGGTGGCGCGGGTGCTGATGTTTTCACGCCCGGCACCGGTTGGGGCAGCGACACCATCACAGATTTCTGCGTGGATGAAGACCTGATTGACCTGCGCCTAACGTATCAGGGCTATTTTGACCTGACAGTCACGCAAAACGGTGACGACACCGAAATTGCCGATGGCGGCGGCAATGTCATCACGCTGACAAATGTCACCGCTGGCGACCTGAATGCCGGTCACTTTCTCGCCGATGATTACGCGACCCGCACCGTTGGCGTGCCGACGCCTCATTCCCCGATTCCAGAAGTAGGGGAGCGGCCGGAAACCACACTGACCTCATACACCGTGACCGGCGATGAAACCTTGTCGTCCACCGCCTTTTACGAAACAAACTCTTCCAATTACGGGGTTATTGCGCAATCCGGGGCTCATCTCACCATCAGCGGAGAGATTTGGGTTGGCAGGACTGACGGCAGTGTCGTCGCCCTCCGGACAGATGAGAACACCGTCACCCATAGCGGCGATATCATCGCTGTCAGCGGTGGCGGCACCGCGACCGGCATCTATGACGCTACCGATAGCAATATTGATATAGATGGTGACATTTACGTTGCGGCAACAGCAGACGCTTACGGCATACAGGCCCGCACAGGGTTGAATTCAATCAACACCATCAACAATGACGGCAATATTATTGTATGGTCTAATAACACTGCCATTGGGATCGATGCCGACCGTTATTACGGGCCTGAAACGATTGAGAACACTGGTACAATTAATGTATCAGGAATGCGTTCCGCAACAGGCATTATTGCTGCGAGCACGACAGCACAGGTCATAAATTCTGGTACCATAATAGCCGCCGACACATACAACACCGGCTCGATCGGTATTTATCAGGATGACACACGTTCCACAGAAATACTCAATACCGGGGATATCATCGCTGATTATGGCATCCGGATATATTATGCCTATAGCGGTGCAACAATAATCAACGAGGGCACCATCACAGGGTCCCGTTATGGGGTCTATGCAATATCCTCAAATGATATCTCACTCTCAAATAGCGGCACCATCAATGGTGATATTTATATAAGCGCATCATACGGTCAGACGGCGACGGTCACAAATACAGGGACCATCAACGGTACCGTTACTCTCGCCTTCAGCGATAATATTTTTGACACGTCCACCGGAATTGTAACCGGTGCTGTCCATGGCGGATCCGGACGCGATTCGATCACAGGAAGCGCCAGGCACGACGTCATTGATGGTGGCTCAGGTAACGATACCCTGATCGGCGGTGCGGGCGACGACACACTGGCATCGGGCTCCGGCAATGATATACTCACCGGGGGTCGCGGGGCTGATGTTTTTCAGGCAAACCAAGGCGATGTAATCACCGACTTCAATGTTGAAGACGATGTTATCGACCTGTCAGGCTATTCAGTCTCGTCTGTAACCTGGTACCAGCAGGGCAGTGACACGATTATCAGCTATTCCTCAAGCACCTTCCGGCTCACGGGTGTTCAGGCATCCAGCCTCTCGGCAACGAACTTTGATTTTGCAACCAATTATATTTATGGCACTTCCTACTCCGAAATACTGAACGGCACCCCTTACCGCGACTATATAACAGCGGGTTCGGGTAACGATCAGCTGAATGGCCAGGGCGGCGCCGACACCCTGTATGGCGGCAGCGGCCATGACACCTTGTCAGGCGGCGGCGATGGTGACTGGATGAGTGGCGATTACGGTAACGACAGCCTCCGCGGCGGTGCAGGTGCCGACACCCTCATAGGCTCCGTTGGCGACGATACACTCATCGGCGAAGGGGGCCACGACCTGCTTCGGGCCGAGTATGGCAACGACAGTATCTCAGGTGGTGACGGTAACGACCTCATCGAAGGCGGTGACGGCGCGGACACCATGGATGGTGGCAGCGGTCAGGATTTAGTTGATTATGAAGCCTCAACTGCCGGTGTAGTTGTAGATCTCGAACGCGGGCGCGGGCGCGGCGGCGACGCCGAAGGAGACCGCTACGCCGGTATTGAGGATGTGGCAGCAACAGCCCATGACGACACACTCATAGGCGATGCGGCCAACAACCGCCTGCTGGGCGGCGATGGCCATGACCTGTTAAGCGGTGGCGCTGGCGCTGACCTGTTACATGGTGGCGCAGGCCTCGACCGGGTTGACTATGGCTCCTCCAGCGAGGCAGTGGCAGTAAACCTTGGGAGTGAAACTGGCTCAGGTGGTGACGCCGAAGGCGACGTCATCGTGCGTGTCGAAGAAGTCAGCGGCTCTGGCTTCAACGACACCCTTATCGGTAGCGACAGCTCAAACAAACTGTTTGGCGCTGCCGGCGGTGATCTGCTCACCGGTCTTGATGGTGATGACTATCTTACCGGCGACGGCGGCGATGACACCCTTGTCGGCGGCGCGGGTGGCGACGTGCTGGATGGCGGCGACGGACAGGATGAGATCAGTTACGCGGTATCCTCCGCGGGAGTCACCGTAAACCTTGCCACCAATAGTGTATCGGGTGGTGACGCAACACATGATCTGATCGCCAGTATCGAAAGTGCTTCAGGTTCCGCCTATGGCGATGCGCTCACGGGCAACAGCGCAGACAACAGCCTCAGCGGTGCTGCGGGCGACGATACGCTCACAGGCGGTGCTGGGGCGGACGAACTTCATGGCGGCACCGGACAGGATTTGGTCGACTACCAACAGTCTTCAGCCGCCGTAGTGCTGGACCTCGGGCGCGGGCGCGGGCGCGGTGGTGATGCCGAAGGTGATCGCTTGTCTGGCGTCGAGGATGTGGCAGGCTCTCTCTATAACGATACCCTCATCGGCAGCGCGGGCGAAAACCGCTTGATCGGCGGCGACGGCCATGACCTGTTCGAAGGCGGCGCAGGCGCTGACCTTCTCCATGGCGGCGCCGGTTTTGACCGGGCCAGCTATGGTTCTTCGACCGGTGCGGTGTCGGTCGACCTTGGTGCTGGCACAGGCACAGGCGGCGATGCCCAGGGCGACATACTTGTCCGGGTGGAAGAAGTCAGCGGCTCTACTTTTGCAGATACACTGACCGGCAGCACCGGCAACAACAGGCTGTTTGGCGCGGAAGGCGATGACACGCTTATGGGGCTGGACGGTAACGACTATCTCTATGGCGAGGCGGGAGAGGATACTCTCGTTGGCGGTGCTGGCCGCGACATCCTTGACGGGGGCGCGGGTCAGGACCTTATCGACTATACCGCCAACAACGCCGCCGTGATGGCAGACCTTGCCCGGGGCCGTGCCCGTGGCGGGGACGCGGATGGTGACCGCATGGCAGATGTGGAGGATGTCGCCGGCACCGCGTTCAATGATACCCTCATCGGCTCGTCGGCAGACAACCGGCTGCTGGGCGGCGACGGCCACGACCTTTTCGGCGGCAGCGCAGGCGCTGATCTGTTCAATGGCGGCGCGGGACAGGACCGAGTGAATTATGGCACGTCCGCAAGCGCGGTCAGCGTCAACCTCAACACTGAAAGCGGCTCGGATGGCGACGCTGCCGGTGATGTCCTGATCCGCATTGAAGAGATCGAGGGCTCCGTCTTCGGCGACACGCTGACCGGCAGCGACGGCAGAAACAAGCTTTTTGGCGGCGCAGGCAACGACGTGCTGACCGGGCTTGACGGGCCGGATGTCCTCTATGGAGAAGGCGGCGACGATACACTCATGGGCGGTGAAGGCCGCGATGTGCTGATCGGTGGTTCGGGCAACGACTATATCGACTACTCAACGTCCAGCGCGGCGGTTTCGGTCAATCTGTCAACAAATGCCGTCTCTGGTGGTGACGCTGAGCGCGATGTCATTACAGAGATCGAGAATGTGGCGGGTTCCACCTCGGGCGATACGCTCACGGGTAATGCGGGCGACAATAGCCTGATCGGTTACGGGGGTGACGACGTTATTGAAGGTGGTGCTGGCAACGACAACATTGATAGCGGCTCGGGTACCGACACCCTCACCTTTGGGGACGGCCATGGTGACGACATCGTCGACGGCGCATACGCACGGGGCGACTTTATCGACCTCTCCGCCATCACAGGCCTTACAAGCCTTGGCGATCTCGAAGCACAAGAAACAACAGTGAATAGTGAAGCCGGGGTATTGCTGACCACAAGCGGCAGCTCTTCGATCTTCCTCACTGGCGTCACCATCGCGGAGATCATGCCGTCCCTTGAACTTGCCATCAGCAGCGGTAGTGCCGACACGCTTGCTGGCACCTCGGGCGCAGACAATTTCGCCTTCAGCGACAACCACGGCCATGATGTCGTCACCGGTTTCAACACGGACGAGGACACACTCGACCTCACGGCCATTACCGGCCTCGATGATTTCAGCGACCTGAACGCTGCGGATACCAGTCTTGACGGCACGGACGGCGTGCTTCTCTACACAGGTGGGGAGAATACCATCTTCATCGCGGGCATCACAGCGGCAGAGCTCTCCAGCGCAACAGACGTAACCTGATATGGCATGTGCCGGGTGATCAGCACATGCCATATCTCGAGTTAGTGCACTTTTTAATGTATATATCCCTGATCTCTGCCGGAATTGCCGCAAGCGACAAAACTACACAAACGGGATATTCAATTGGGGGTTACCACGCTTATGCGCTCTTATCATTTCATCTCAGGCCTGCCGCGTTCGGGGTCAACCCTTCTGTCTGCCATATTGCGGCAGAACCCGCGTTTCGAGGCGGGAATGACAAGCCCTGTAGGCGGGCTTTTTACCAACCTGATTGCTTCGGTCAGTGCGGGTAGCGAGATGGCCCCCATGGTGTCGCCGTCGCAACGTCGACGGCTTTCACGGGCGCTGTTTGACGCTTACTACGAAGAACAGCCCGAAAGCACAGAAGTGATTTTCGACACCAATCGCGCCTGGACGGCGAACCTGTCTGCCCTGTCGGAACTATTTCCAGGCGCCAAGGTTCTTTGCTGCGTGCGGGATGTGGCCTGGGTGATGGACAGTCTTGAGCGCCAGTTCCAGAGCAACGCTTTCGAGAACACCAAGCTGTTTGCCTCCGCCGCCGAGCGCAGCACGGTTTTTACCCGTGCTGAGGCGCTCGCGAACAGGAACGGACTTGTGGGCTACGCATGGTCGGCGCTCAATGAGGGTATTTACGGCCCGCACGCCGAAAAACTGCTGCTGATCGATTATGACCTGCTTGCCAGCCGTCCCGGTGAAGTGATCGACCTTGTTTATGATTTTCTCGGGGAACCACAGTTCGAGCATGACTTCGACAATGTGGAATATGACGCCCCGGCGTTTGATGAACAATTGGGCGTTTCGGGCCTGCACCGCGTGCGCAAAAAGGTTAAGCCGCAGCCGCGCCCGACGATCCTGCCACCAGAGCTGTTCGAACAATACGGGCAACTGAATTTCTGGCGCGCCCTCAAAAAAAGCCGCGCCCGTATTATCAGCCCGAAACCCGCGACTTCCTAAGTCACTATAAAAAATAACTTCTAAAAGGTTTTCTGCCATGCCCACATTAATTGTTACGACCCTTGATGACGAAACCGCAGATACGACCGACCTGAATACTGAGAGCAACGACGGTAACGGACTTTCGCTACGCGAAGCGCTTGCTATTGCCGAGGCGACCGAAGTCGAAAACAACATAACATTCGCTGACGAACTGTCCGGTGGCACCATCACGCTCACACATGGTGAGCTGACTTTCGACAACGCGGATCAACTCACCATCGATGGCGATGCCGATAATGATGGCACAGCTGACATCACCATCGATGCCCAAAATAGTTCCCGTATCCTTTATATCGGGAACGGATCCGACGTCGCACTAAATCACCTGATCCTGACCGGCGGCACCACGGCAGAAGCAGATGCCGGCGGCATGAACGGCAGCGTAGTCTTAGCCAGTGCCTACAGCAGTATCAGCGTCTCTAATTCGACCATTACCGGCAACACCATGCCAAGCTCCAGCAACCTGTTTAATGGTAGCTACCGAAGCGATATTTTTATCAGCAACAGTGTGATTGAGGGCAATTCAGGCGACATGAGCCTGATCTCCAACCACTATGGCTCCCTGACCATCCAGGGTTCCTCCATTGTCAGTAACGATTTGTCCGGCTCGCTTAGCCCGCTCATATTCGTCTACACGCGGAGCGGCGAAGACATCAAAATATACAATAACGTATTCGCCCAAAACCTTCATGGCCGCAATCTTGTCACAATATGGGGGAAGAACAGCGGCAACGATTTCGAGATCGATTTCAACACCTTCAGCGGCAACAGTGGTTCGCTCTTGTATGTAAGCTGGGCAGATATCACCTCCTTCTCCGGCAATGTCTTCGCAGGCAGCGCCGCAGTCTCGCTCGGATCCGGCAGCATCACCGGCGGTCGGAACGTCTTCAGCGAAGCCCCGGTCTATGATGGGAGCGACAATAACTCCGTCCTCGTGATCGAAAGCGACCTAGGTGAGATTTTTGATAGTGTTGAAACGGTAAATGGCATTGAAGGCGGCACCCTGATCCTGACCGAGGGGCGCTATCTCATTGTTATGAACGAAGACGGCCCGGCCGCCAATATGGGCGCGCAGCTCAACATCCCTATGCAAATCGCGGGCACGGAAGAGAATGACACACTTGCAGGCGGTGACGGGAATGACAGCCTTTCCGGTGACGCAGGTGACGACACGCTTGCGGGTGGTGCGGGGGCCGACACGATGGACGGCGGTGCGGGCCGTGACATGCTCGACTACACCGGCGCTTCAAGCGCTGTGATGGCCGACCTTTGGCGCGGGCGCGGGCGCGGCGGTGATGCCGACGGCGACCGCTTCTCGGACGTTGAGGATGTCATGGGCACAAGCCACAACGACACGCTGATTGGCGGCGCGGGTGAAAACCGGCTGTTCGGTGGCGACGGCCATGACCTCTTTGGCGGCAGCGCAGACGCCGACCTGATGAATGGTGGTAGTGGACAGGACCGGGTGGATTATGGTGCATCCTCTGCGGCGGTGAATGTCAACCTCGACAGCGAAAGCGGCAGTGGCGGCGATGCCGACGGGGACGTGATTGTGCGTATCGAGGAAGCCGCTGGCTCGGCCTTCGCGGATACGCTCACCGGCAGCGCCGGCCGCAACAAGCTCTTTGGCGCGGGCGGCGATGACCTTCTTTCCGGCCTTGACGGCAATGATGTGCTGATGGGCGACGCGGGTGACGACACGCTCATTGGTGGCGCGGGGCGTGATGTCCTGATCGGCGGTGCTGGCGTCGACCTTGTCTCCTATGCAACCTCTTCGGCGGCGGTGACGGTCAACCTCGCGACCGGCCACGGTGCGGGTGGTGATGCGGCGCGTGATATGTATGACGGGATAGAGCATGTCATCGGCTCCTCGGCAGGCGATACCCTCACCGGTGACACGGCTGACAACCTCCTTGAGGCGGGAGCGGGCGCTGACCTTGTGGCAGGTGGCCTTGGCGCCGATACCATGGATGGTGGCAATGGCCGTGACATGCTGGACTATACCGCCTCAAATACCGGGGTGATGGTCGACCTTGGCCGAGGCTTGGGACGGCGCGGTCACGCCGACGGTGACCGCTTCACGAATTTCGAGGAAGTGGCGGGTTCAAGCCATAATGACACGCTTATCGGCAGCACGGGCGAAGACCGGCTTTATGGCGGCGACGGCCACGACCTTTTCGGCGGCAGCGCAGGCGCTGATCTGTTCAATGGCGGC
>NZ_JAOBPP010000021.1:0-1317500 GCF_025574465.1 Kordiimonas aestuarii | reverse complement strand
GGAGGACATAGCTGAAACCGCGCCCGCCATGCCCGTTGAGAAACGATATAGCCTGAAGCGGAACGAAACACTGATCGGCCTGCTGCTACGCGCTGAGCTGTCGTCCGCGACTGCACACAGCATTGTTGCCGAACTGCGCGGCGTCACAAACCTGCGCCGCCTGCAGCGGGGTCAGGACGTACGAATTAAGATAACCCCGGACGGTGAGGTTACTGCTCTACGCATGCGTGACAGCTTTGACGCCGAAGCTGTGGTCACTGCAACTGAGAATGGCTTCAAAGCCACCCGCGAACCGATATCCACCATTTCCCTCACCCGATTGGTGGAAGGCGAGATAACGGACAGCCTGTATTTGTCCGCGCAGCGCGAAGGCTTGCCAACCGCCGTGATCGTGGAACTCATTCGCCTGATGAGCTTTGATGTGGATTTCGAGCGCGAAATCAGGACCGGTGATAAATTCCAGGTTTATTTCGAGCGTAAGTATGCCCCTGATTTCGGCGACATGCAGGAAGGCCAGCTTTTGCAAGCGCGCCTGACCATGCAAAAACGGGAGCTGGAAGCCAATTATTTTGTCGATGCCAATGGCGAGAGCGACTATTTCGACGGCAAGGGACACAGCACCCGCAAGGCATTGATGAAAACACCACTGGACGTCACGGTGGTAACCTCCAGCTACGGGCGCCGGAAACATCCGGTACTCGGCTATACCCGCATGCACAAGGGTGTCGACTTCCGGGCGCGTACCGGCACACCCATCATGGCCGCCGGTGATGGCGTTGTTGAGCGCGCCAGTCGTTATGGCTCCTACGGGAATTATATCCGCATTCGCCATAATGGTACTTATAAGACCGCCTATGCGCACCTCAGCAAGTACGGCAAAGGCATCAAGGCGGGGGCACGGGTCAGGCAGGGGCAGATTATCGGCTACGCCGGCGCGACGGGCCGCGTCAGCGCAGCGCATCTTCACTATGAAGTGCTGATGAACGGCAACCAGACCAACCCGCTGACACTGGACCTGCCAACAGGCCGTGAACTTAAGGGCCAAGACCTTGAGGCATATGCTGCCTCGCGTACCAGGTTACTGGCAGACATTGCCCAGATCCAGACCCAGCGCTCACTGATTTTGACGGCCGGCAGCGCTGGCGGCGGGCAGGCAAGCGCGGAAAACGTGACTGATGTGCAGGGCACTGACCGCTAAACGCCGCTCATTCATCTGCCGCTCATCTTCGCGAGACAATGATGTGCGGCGACAATACAATGCGTCGCACGACGCTATATACACGACGCTATATATATGTGAGAGGGAACACGGAATGAAACTGGGGCACCTGAGCTTTGGGCTCGCACTGACGGGGCTGGCGGCCATGCCCATAGCGGCAGACGACGCACAGAGCAACCTGCAAGCTTTCAAGGCTTGTGCGGAAATCGCCAGCAATACCGAGCGGCTTGCCTGTTTCGACAAGGCTGCATCTGTCTTTGATTTTGAGCGCGCAACCGCAAGACTGAAAGAAGCCGACAAGCTGAAAGCCGAGACAGAGCGATTAAAAGCTGTTGCTGCAACCGAACGGGCTGAAGCTGAACGCCTGAGGGTTGCCGCCGACAAGGAAGCCAAACGGTTACGCGCCGAAGCAGAACGGGAAAAGGCTGAAAAGGAAGCCGTGATTGCCGCTGAAGAGCAGCGCCAGGCTGACCTCGCCGCCCTCGCCCTTGAAGAATTTGGCCAGCGTGGCGCGACTGACGGTGGCTTCAACACCATCCACAGCAGCATCGTCGCGACCAAACGTTCCGCGATTGGTGACCTGTACATCAAACTCGAGAATGGTCATATCTGGCAAAATGTTGACGATTCCAAACCTGGCCGCATCAAACCAGGGATGGCGGTACGTATCCACGAAACGGATATTGGTGGCCTATTCATGACAGTTGATGAAACGGGCAAAACCTTCCGTGTGAAACGCGTCAACTAATCAATACCCAAAGACCCTCGAAAAGGCGTGGCTGTCGGCTGCGCCTTTTTTATAGTCGACATGAACGGAAAGCCCCGAATCTGCGCCGCAGCATGCCTTATCCTTGGCATTCCCACAACTACCCCATCCCATGTCCTCCAGCACCGCTACCCAACAAAACATTAAACCTAAGAAGTAAAATTATAAACTATATAAATAATCTATAACTTTTTGATGTGTTTCATTTAGCACAGTTTCAATAATTGATGGTTATATAACTGTATTAAAAACGTAAAGACTTGTTTCATTATATCTTATTCTAGTCCGTCATTGACTCCTCTTTAGGACCAACAGTTCTCACTGGGAGGAGAATAGAATGACTTACAATAAGGGTAGGACCTTTAAAGCTGGCCTTCTCGGCAGTACCGCATCGGTGCTTGCTGCGATGGCTCTCACGACCTCGGTTGCTTATGCGCAGGATAGCCAGAATGCCGATGCCGAATTCGAAGAAGTGGTGGTAACCGGTTCCCGCATTCCGCGGAAAGACCTGATTGCCAACAGCCCAGTCAACGTGATCTCAGCGGAAGAGATCAACGTTGGTGCTTTCGTGGAAGTAGACCGTGTTCTTGACGGCTTACCACAAACCGCATCAAGCAACGGCCCAACCACCAACAACCCTGGCAATGGACAGGCAAACGTAAACCTTCGCAACCTCGGCACAGCCCGCACTCTTGTGCTGCTGAACGGCCGTCGCATGGTTGGCACTGGTGCCAACGGCGTGGTTGACCTGAACAATATCCCTCCTGCACTTATCAAGCAGGTCGAAGTTGTTACGGGAGGGGCCTCGGCAGTGTATGGTTCCGACGCCATGGCCGGTGTGGTCAACTTCATCCTCAAGGACGATTTTGAAGGCGTTCAGGTGAACGGCCAATATGGTCTGAGCCAGGAGGGCGATTCAGAACGATACAACGTTGACTTCACCCTTGGCGGTAACTTCGCCGACGGTCGTGGTAACGTGGTGATCTACGGCAACTACCTGAAACGCGCCCAAACGCTTGCCGGTGATCGGGACTTTGCAGCGGTACAGCTTGACGAATTTTCCGACGACAATGGCAACCCGATCTTCCTGCCGGGCGGCAGTTCCTCGATCCCGCAGGGTCGATTCAGCGGCTCGGGCGGTTTTAACTTCCTCGTAGACGACAACGGCAACCCGGTCGCCTATGACGGTTCACAGCATGCTTATAACTTCGCACCGGTGAACAACCTGCAGCTACCCCTCGACCGTGTCGCCGTCACAGCAATTGGTAACTATCAGTTGACTGATGGCATCAACATGTTTGCAGAGATGAGTTACACCAATAACCGCATCGAAGCGCAGCTTGCAGCGACCCCGTTCTCGGAAGCAAATGTCGATATCGACCTGCGCAACCCGTACATGTCACAATCACTGCGGAATCTGTTTGCGACCCGCGACGATGATGGCGATAACATCGTACAATTGACGATCAACCGCCGCATGCTGGAAGCAGGCCCCCGTCTGAACATCGACAACAACAAGATGCACCGCTACGTGGTGGGCTTCAACGGCGACCTGTCAAACGGTATGAACTGGGAAGTCTTTTATAACTACGGCAAGGCTGAGCAGACCCAACGTCAGGATGGTAACATCGTTATCTCGCGCTTCAAGGCGGGCCTGCTTGTTGACCCCGATGATCCGACACAGTGTCTGAACCCTGTCAATGGTTGTGTTGTCATCAATCCGTTTGGTGAAGGCAACATGACTGAGGAAATGATCAATTACCTCAAGATTGCTGCAACCAATGTAACGATGGTATCGCAGCAGCAGGTTGGCGCCACCATCGCAGGCAGCATCATGGAACTGCCTGCCGGTGATCTGGGCTTCGCAGCTGGTGTTGAATACCGCAAGGAACGGGCTGAAACCCAGCCAGATACCTTCCTCGCCACCGGTGATGTCGATGGCTTCAATGCCGGCCTGCCTACCAAAGGCGATTACGACGTCAAGGAAATCTACCTTGAAACCGTTGTGCCAATCCTCTCCGGTGTTGCTGGCGCGCAGTACCTTGGGATTGAGGCAGGTGTACGCTTCTCCGACTATTCCACAGCCGGCGGCGTCACAAGCTACAAGATCGGTGGTGAATGGCGGCCAATCGATGACCTGAAATTCCGCGGTCTGTACCAGCGTGCGGTTCGGGCACCAAACGTCAACGAACTGTTCCTCGGGGCATCCAACAGCTTCCCGGGCGCGACTGATTTCTGTAACGCGACATCTACACGCACAGCGGCCGAGCGGGCATTCTGCCTACAACTGGGCGTGCCTGCGGATCAGATCGACACGTTCCAGCAACAGGACGCCCAGATCGAGGTCCTGCTTGGCGGTAACCCCGATCTCTTTGAAGAGACATCAACCACATGGTCGGTGGGTGCGGTCCTGACGCCGGAAGCTGTTCCGGGCCTTACCGTCACAGCCGATTACTACAGCATCATTGTCGACGACGCGATTGCAACATTCGGTGGCGGCCTTCAATCCACCATGGATGCCTGTCAGGCGGCCCTTGATATCAACGATCCGTTCTGTCAGGTACTGACCACACGCCGCACTGATGGCCAGTTGGAGAAGGTGCCACTGTTTAACCAGAACATTGCGAAGTTCACGGCAAAAGGGGTCGACTTCTCCGTCGCCTACAACTTTGATGCACTGGGTGGCAACTTCGACATCAAGATGCTTGGCACCCGCTTCCTTGAGGCAATCACCCAAGGCAGCCCGATTGTCGACGAACAAGACTGTGTAGGCCTGATCGGTGTGCGGACGGTTTGTGGTCGTGCCAACCCCGAGTGGGCATTCACCACACGCCTGACCTATACGATTGAGGACTTCTCGGCATCGATTCGCCACCGTTACATTGACAGCGTGACGGACGAACGTGTCGCCTTCGGCACACGTGATGCTGCGGATACGCTCGTGCCGGTTATCCCGTCGGTGAACTATTTCGACCTTGGCCTGCGTTACAGGCTGAGCGAGAATATCGCACTGTTTACCAACGTCGATAACCTCTTTGACAAGAAGGCTCCGATCTTCGGTCGCGGCGTCGCCGGACAGCTGAACACCGACGCCGGCACCTACGATGTGGTGGGACGTCGCTTCACCTTCGGCTTCCGCGCCAACTTCTAAAGGCGTATAGTTCAACACACATGTACGCCGGGCCTATGGCCCGGCGTATTTCTCTCCGCGACACAACAGGGTCATGGATATGCAGCCAACCCACCATGTCACCGATACCGTTACCGGGATGCCTACGCAGGATGGCAACCCCGCGACCATGTTCGACTTCGCATTGACGTGCGAGGCCAGCGGCGACACCGTTAATGCTCTTGTATGGACTCGTCGGGCGGTGGAAAAAGGGTTTGCACCTGCCACGCTCCAGCTGGCTGTATGGACGGTAACTGGTACATATGTTGAAAGAGACGCCGTGCAAGGTGCGCGGCATATCTTGGATATCGCCCGACAGGGAGACCTTCAGGCCTGCCGCCTTATGGTCAACCTCTGTGCCTCTGGTACGGGGATCGAGCAGAGCTGGGAAAAAGCAACAAGCTGGCTGTGCCGTGCCGCAAAAGCTGGCGACGCAGCCGCGCTTTTGCAACTAGGCGTCCTGCTTCGTCCTCTCCCCCGCCTCCTTATCCTTCGCCGCACCTTATTATACGCAGCAGCTTGCGGTGGCCTACCCACTGCCAAATACCTGCTTGGCCAGGATCTATGCGCCGATCATGACCCCACCATCAAGGCACAGGGGGCCGGATGGATTGTAGCGGCCGCAGAAGACGGCAATCTGCTCGCGGCCTCCGCGGCTGAAGGCCTGAAAGGCCAGAAAATGCGGCGCCCGACAGCGCCGGAGCTTGCGGCCCGCATCCCCTGGGCCGAATTGAAGCGGCTGGTGGCACTGCCTCACCTAGCCCCCATGCCCGCGCCGACAATCATCAATCAGTTCCCACAGGTTGCTGTCCGACAGGGTTTCCTGCCCGCTCCGTTATGTGACTATATGATTACCGCAGGCCTTGCCCACCTTGGCGCCGCAACCGTGCACGACGCAGATGCGGGCGAAACAGTTGACAATACGCGCACCAACAGCTTCGCGAACTTTCGTCTGCTTGAGGCAGACCTCATCACCTTATCCGTGAATGCCCGAATCATGAACGCCATGGGCCACCTGCACGATCACGGTGACCCGCTGTCGCTGCTGCAATATAAAACGGGACAATCCTACGCCCCGCATTTCGACTTTTTCGACCCAGCCTTTCCTGCTCACCGGCCTCATCTGGAAAAAGGCGGACAACGTGTGAAGACAGGGTTGCTATATCTGAATGACGGTTATAGCGGCGGTGCCACCTGCTTCCATCATGCCGGGCTGGCCCACGTCGGCGAAAGAGGCTCATTTCTGGAATTTTCCAACGTGAATCAGCACGGGGAACCGGACCGCGCGACCCTGCATTCCGGCGAGCCGCCCAAGAATGGGATCAAGTGGATATTGTCGAAATGGGCGCGTGAGGCACCTCAGCCACTATAGGCCCTTTCCCCTTCCTACCTGACCATCGGTTTAGATGGCCCAAAGCCAGATATACGGCCAAAAACAGCCGATTATTTGCCAAGCTAATCTATCGTTTATATCTGTGGCGCAAATAACACACCCTTCGTTTAATACATTAGCTCACCCATGCTGAACGTTAAACTTTTGTGTCGCCCGAGGACAGAATCTGGCTAGACCTTATGTGCGGTTAAAATTTTCCGCGAATTCCGAGTGCTTGGAAAGCAATAATAGAGAAGAGGAAACGCAGAGTGTCTAAGGAACTCAAGAAACTGCGTCGTACTGCCCTGATGGGCAGCGCCGCTACCCTCCTCGCCAGCTTCGCGCTAGGTGCAGGTGTAACGGGTGCGTCCGCACAAGACGCGGATACCGAAGAATTCGACCTTGAAGAGGTCGTCGTTACCGGTTCCCGTATCGTACGTAAGGACTTCACCAGTGCCAGCCCGATCTCCGTGACATCGAGCGCCGACATTCAACTGTCGGGCTTCACACGGGTCGAGGACATGATGAACAGCTTGCCGCAGATCGAAGCTGCGCAAACAGCTTACATCTCCAACGGTGCCTCCGGTACTGCAACGCTTGACCTTCGCGGCATGGGTACTGTTCGTACTCTCGTGCTCGTAAATGGTCGTCGCCTGCAGCCTGGTGGCCTCAGCAACGCGCCTGACATCAACCAGATCCCTGCATCGCTCGTTGAGCGTGCTGAAGTGATCACCGGTGGTGCTTCGGCGACATACGGTGCTGACGCTGTTGCCGGCGTTGTTAACTTCGTGATGAAAGACGATTTCGAAGGTATCGAAATCAGCGCTGGCATCTCCGGTTTCCAGCACAACAACAACAACGACTACATCCAAGGTCTGATGGATGCGAAAAACTTCGAATACCCATCGGGTTCGAACGGCATCGACGGCGTTTCTTACAACGTTGACGTGACCATGGGTGGCGAGTTTGCTGACGGCAACGGTCACGCAACTGTATACGCTACATGGCGTAAGGTTGAAGAGTTCCTGCAAGCAGACCGTGACTATTCGTCATGTGCTCTGAGCGCCTCAGGCACGTCTTGTGGTGGTTCTGGTAACGCCGAAATTCCTAACTTCTACCTCGGCGCGCCTGACGACATGGACTTCGCTAACCGTTGGACGCTTGATTCGAACAGCAACTTTGTTGACGGTGCTTCGAACGTATACAACTACGCCCCGGTTAACCACTTCATGCGCCCTGACGAGCGTTGGACATTTGGTGCGTTCATTGATTACGAGATCAACGAACACGCTCGTCCATACATGGAAGTTAGCTTCATGCGCGACCGCACCGACGCTCAGATCGCTGAGTCCGGTACGTTCTTCGCCGAGCAGTACAACCTGCCATACGAATCCGGCCTCCTGAATGATGCTCAGCGTCAGTGGCTCACCGACCAATACGGTATCGGCCCAGGCGAGCAGTTTGGCGTTTACATTGGTAAGCGTAACGTAGAAGGCGGCCCACGTGCGAACCTCATCAGCCACAATGCATTCCGCATCGTAACTGGTGTTAAAGGCGACATCACGGACACTTGGTCCTATGATGCTTCGTTCCAGTATGGTTCGACCACATTCGTATCCAACTACGTAAATGACTTCTTCGCGCCGAACATTCGTACGGCTCTCGAAAACGAAGAATATGATGTATTCCAGTACCAAGGCGTAACTGCTGAGCAGGCTGGTGGCCTGACCGGTGTTGCTGTTCTTGAAGGTATCACCAAAGAATACATCGCCAACGCTTACGTAACGGGCGACCTCGGTTTCACCGTGCCTAGCGCGGAAGACTCTGTACAGGCGGTTCTGGGTGTTGAATACCGCAAAGAAGTATTCGACTCTAACTCCGATACCGTATTCTCCGAAGGTCAGCTTCTCGGCCAAGGCGGCGCGACACCATCTGTTGAAGGTTCTTACAATGTGAAAGAAATCTTCGGCGAGTTGATCGTTCCACTGCCTGCAACCTTTGAGCTTGAGCTTGGTGGTCGTTACTCTGACTACAACACTTCCGGCAGCACCGAGACTTACAAAGTTGCGCTGTCCTGGAACCCAATCGACGAAATCAAATTCGTTGGTAGCTACAACCGCGCTGTTCGTGCTGCGAACGTGAACGAGCTGTTCTCGCCGCAGAGCCGTGGTCTGTGGGGCGGTGTTGACCCATGTGCGGGTGATACTCCTGAGCTGACTGCTGCACAGTGTGCGAACACTGGCGTATCCGCTGCTCAGTACGGTAGCATCTCGCTCAGCCCAGCTAGCCAGTACAACGCACTGTACGGTGGTAACCCAACCATCAATCCTGAGAAAGCTGACTCTTGGACGTTTGGTGTAATTGCCAACCCAACGGCTGGCCTTCAAATGCGCGTTGACTTCTGGGACATCCAGCTTGAAGACGCCATTGCGAACATCGATCCAGAAATCGCTGTTCGTCAGTGTGGTCTCACTGGTGCAACCGAGTTCTGTAGCCTGATCAACCGTGGTAACGGTGGCAGCCTGTGGCTCGGTAACGCTGGTTACGTTGTTGGTACGCTCATCAACACCGGTGGTCAGCACCTGCAAGGTATCGACGTTGCAGCTGACTACACCACTGATGTTGGCGTAGGTACTGTGTCGGCTAAAGTCTCGGGCACATACATGCTCAAGAAAGAAGTTGACCCAGTTGGCGGCCTTGAGAACGACGAGTATGATTGCGTAGACGACTATACATCTAACGGCTGTTTCGCTCAGCCAGTATGGCGTCACACAATGACCGTTAACTTCACGCCTGACAGCTGGTGGAGCGTTTCCGCCAAGTGGCGTTACTTCGGTAGCGTAGGCGGTCTCGGCGACGGTTCGGTTGACGATCATATCGCAGCCCAGTCCTACTTCGACCTCAAAGCTTCGTTTGACGTGAACGAGCATGTTGGCTTCCTCGTTGGTGTGAACAACATCTTCGACAAAGAGCCTCCGCTCGTAGGTGGTAACTTCTCCACCAACGCCAACACGTTTGCTGGTTACTACGACACACTGGGTCGTTACCTGCACGCAAACGTACAGGTTGCCTTCTAATCCTGAGGGTACAGTCTTTTTGGAAAGGCGGGCTTCGGCCCGCCTTTTTTTAATCTTTTGTTCGCGTTTTTTACGCCCTAAACTAGGGCCAAGAATAACGGTGTGGAAAATACGCCGCGCCACAATACAGGGACGAAACCATGGATGCGCTTCAGCTAATTCGCCAAGGCCTGCAGCTTCTCGCCGACAAACAACCGGAAAAAGCGGAAGGCATCAGCAAAGCTTTGCTTGCGCAGTTCCCCGACTTGCCACCCGTTTGCTATTTTGCCTGTGAGGTCGCGCTGTATCGGGGAAGCTTTACCGAGGCACTGAAGTATATCAGCCGCGCGATCGAACTGGATAGTGGCGCGCCTGCACTGCATCTGAAAAAGGCCCAGGTCGAACTCATGCTACGTCAGGGCATGCAGGCACAGGAAAGTGCTAAAGCAGCTGCCGCGCTAAAGCCTGAAGACGCCGGTGTCCAATTTCAGGCCGGCCAGATTTTTATGCGCGCCGACAACCCGACCGGCGCTGAAGGCTATCTTACCAAAGCAAAATCCATGGGCTTGGATAGTCCGCATTTTCTCTTTGAGCTCGCTAAAAATCGTTATTATTGCGGTGACATGACGGGCGCGGAAGACGCTGTATCACGCTTCCTCGCAAAAGCGCCCGGGCACGGGGAGGCGCTAATGTTACGCGCTAAACTGAAAAAACAGACACCGGCCGACAACCATACAACAGTGCTGCAGGCGGTCCTCGGCCAAAAAACGGTCTGGAAGGATGAAGTTGGCGCCTCCTATGCGCTCGCCAAGGAACAGGAAGATCTTGGCAATTACGAAGAAGCCTTTGCGGCGCTGAAACGGGGGGCGGACGTTCAACGCGCTCATTTGCGCTATGATGTTGGCTCCGAAGTCCAGAATATGACCGATATCACCACCACCTTCACCAAGCAGGCATATGACAGCATGGCCGCAGGTGCCACCGTCGATGCGCCGATCTTTATCGTCGGCATGCCGCGCACAGGCACCACGCTCGTGGAGCGGATCCTCGGCAACCACGCCGATGTCACCTCCGGCGGCGAACTGAATGACTTTTCTCTCGCAATGCGCGCGGTTATCAACACTCATATTGTGCAGAACCCGGATAAGGGCCTGAATCCGCTCAGCGCCGCGCTGGAAGCTGACTACACCCGTATGGGTGAACTGTATCTGCAGAATGTCCACGGCATGATAGGCAAGGCCGGCCGTTTCACCGACAAGCTACCGTTCAACTTTCTCTATTGCGGGCTTATCAAAAAAGCACTGCCTAATGCCAAGATCATCCATCTTGTACGCAACCCGATGGACACGTGCTTCGCAGTTTATAAAACATTATTTAACCAAGCCTATTTCTTCTCCTACGACATGTCGGAACTCGCTGAGTATTACATCGCGTATCATAAGCTGATGACGCACTGGTCCGCGCTACTGCCAGACGACATTCTGGATGTCTCTTACGAGAAACTGGTCACGTCGCCAAAGAGCGAAGGCAAACGCATCGCCGAGCACTGTGGCTTTGCGTGGTCGAACGACTTGGCCGCTGTTGAGAAGTCGGCCACCGCTTCATCGACGGCGAGTGCCGCACAGATCCGCGAGCCGATTTACACCAGCTCGGTTGAAAACTGGCGCAATTACGAAAACCACCTCGGCCCGCTGCATGACAAACTTGAAGCCGCTGGCCTGATCGGTGACTAAGATCGGCGACCATACCGCTGGTGAGCAATTTGCTCGCGCTGTCCAATACGCCCAAGCCGGGGACAGGAAAAACGCCATCGCCATGCTTGAGGCACTGATTGATACGGATGCCCCTCAGATACAGGTGATGAGCGCCCTTATCCGCCTGAACCTCGACGAACGCAGGTTTGTCGCCGCAGCGGACCATATGATGGCGCTGGCACCTCACGTATCTGGCCCTGCCCAGTTGCTTGCAGACGCCGCCGACATATATGGACGCGCGGAAGCTTTCGAGAAGGCAGATGCAGCCTTCACTAAGCTGCACAAAACGCTCCCTGGCTATGCCACGGGGTATTTCAACCATGGCTTCATGCTGCGTAGTGCCCACCGTTTTAACGATGCGCTTAAAGCCTATGACAAAGCGCTGGAATTAGGCATCGACGGGCCGGAGGAAGTCTGGCTCAACAAGGCGGTGATCTATAGCGATCACCTGCGGCAGGATGATGAGGCCGAGCAGTGCCTGCAAGAAGCACTCCGGGCCAACCCGGCGTATGTCGCAGCACTTCTCAATTACGCCAACCTGCTTGAAGAACGGTCCAATCGCGATGGCGCCGCACACCTCTATCGTCGCGTGGTTGAAATAGCGCCGGATAACGCCATAGCCTTGGCCCGCCTTTTGAACCTGAGCACAGCGCAAAAGATCGACCCCGCCCTTTTGGCAGGTGCTACCAAGTTCGCAAAGGCAAAGAACACGCCACCACGCGAGGCCTCCAGCCTCTATTTTGCGCTTGGTAAAACCCACGACTCACAGGCTCAATACGAAACAGCCTTTGCCTGTTATAAGGCTGCCAATGAACTC
The DNA here is from genome assembly GCF_025574465.1 of Kordiimonas aestuarii. GTDB lineage: Bacteria > Pseudomonadota > Alphaproteobacteria > Sphingomonadales > Kordiimonadaceae > Kordiimonas > Kordiimonas aestuarii. Next base: position 1,305,347 of record NZ_JAOBPP010000021.1, on the reverse strand, counting down.
GCCTCTAGCATCGCGAAGCCATACGACCAGAAGGCGGCCGACACCACTTTCGCCGCCATACGCGATTGCTTCACCGAAGACTGGTTCAAGGGCATTCAGCCCGTCTCCGACGCCTCACCGACCTTCATTTGTGGTATGTTCCGCTCTGGTTCGACCCTGACAGAGCAGGTCCTGGCCGCCCATCCGGATGCCACCCCCGGGGGCGAACTGGAATATTTTGTCTCGCTGGCGGGCCGCACACTCGCACCGTTTCCGGCTGGCATCCAGGGGAAAACCACCCCAGACCTGAAGCAAATGGCCGATGCCTATACCACCCTGCTGAAGGACCGTTTTGGCGAGCATGGATTGATCACCGACAAACGTCCCGACAACTTCCTCTATATCGGGCTAATCAAAACTCTCTTCCCGAATGCGCGCTTCATTCATACAACCCGTCACCCACTGGACAACTGCTTGTCGGTTTATTTTCTGGAGCTCGCGGACAGCATGGCCTATGCACGCGACCTTCTTGATATCGGCCGCTATTATGTACAGCAGCACACCTTGATGGCGCACTGGAAATCCCTGTTCCCCGAAGACATCTTCGAGATGAACTATGATGACTTCGTCAAGAATCCGCCTGAGCGTGCATCAGCGCTCCTGCAGTTTCTCGGCCTGCCATGGCACGAGGGCTGCCTTGAATTTCATAAGCTGAAAAACACGGTCAAGACCGTCAGCTACTGGCAAGTGCGCGAGCCGCTCTACACACATTCAAGCGGGCGGCACAAACATTATGAAAAGCAGCTTGCACCGTTACGCTCCTACCTTGTGAACGCCGGGTTGCTCTAGGGTTTTGGCACCACGTCGAAAGCTACGGTCATCCGTGGCTCATTTGATGAAAATGGTATGGTGCCATGCCACATATAGGACGGGAACAACACCAATCGCCCGACCTCTGGCTTCACGATACGACCGGGGGCGAGCTCAATGCCCATCTCCATGGTTGGTACACCAAACTGGATATGCCCCGCGGTCCCGCTGCCGGCCTTCACTTCTTCAGGTAAAGCGATATAAAGCGCGGAACTTAACCACCCTTCAGGATGAAAATGGTTGGTATGATATCCTTGGCTTTTCAGGCGCACAGACCAGGCGCCACTGAAGTCAAAACCCTCGCCCCGGCGGCCCCAGAAGGGGTGCGCAGGGTCATCAGGAAAGCCTGAAATCACTTCCTTCACCGCCTTTTTGATCTGCGCATAAAGCTCCTGCACCACCGGATTTTTCAAACGGAACAGGAAGCCATTTGTCTGTGTCCCACCCCGCAACGTCTGGTCCAGCGGATGAGATTGCATTCGGTGCAGGGCATCGAGCTCTTGCTGGGCCGCGTTAAAAAAAGCAGCTCGGCTTTCATAGCCATCCGGGGCGGCGACGTCGATCGGGTTCACCATGCGCTCAAAATCAAACAGCCAATGCGCCCGTTCATCTCCCATCAGTTGCCAGGCAGTGCCGCGAAAGGTCCAGGCTTTCTGGTTGCCAGGATCATTTGCCAATATGTCCGCACACAGCTTTTCCGCCTTCTCAGGATCACCCGCCTTCATCAAGTGGGCGGCATAATTCAGCTTTGGCGGGGCACTGTCAGGATCTGCCCGCAACAGCTCTTCAAACACTGCCGTGGCTTCTTCAACCTTTTCGGTGCGTGACAACGCGACAGCTTCCGCGAGGCTGAGACGCGGAGCATGGATATTGAAGCGGTACGCTTCCGACAGACCTTTGAGAATGTCCTCAAACCGGCCTTCGTGGCTGAGGAGGTCAAAATATGCGCCCCAAAGGGAGATATTACTTGCTTGTTTTGGGATCGCTTGCTTGAGGGCTGCCAGATGGTCCTCGCCCGGCATAGCTTCCCAGCAAAACTTGGCACGTACATAATGCAACGCACCACTATCTGGCACCGCCTTTACGGCATCGTCCAGCACCGTAACCGCCTTGGTAATATCGGCGTTTTCATAATAGGCTTCGGCAAGATTTTGAAACATATCCGGGTCGCGAAGCCCAAGGCTACGCGCTTTTTCATAAGCTTCTGCCGCGTCTGTAAACTCGGCACTCCTGCGCAACAACGCACCCAGCACATTCCAAAGCCGCGCATTATTCGGCTCCCGCTTCAAGGCACCTTCCAGTGCCTTTTTCGCGGCTTTCATTTCTCCGGCGTGTTGATGAACACTGGCAAAAAGCTCTGCAGTTTGTGCAGTTTGCCCCGCTAGCGCCTCGAATTTTCTTGCTGCAGCTAGCGCGCCGTCATGGTCTCCAACGTCAGATAAGATCAACGCCAGATTATGCCATCCAGTGGCGAAGGCGGGTTCGATTTCAACCGCTTTTTTATAGGACAATACCGCGTCGTCCGCGCGGTCAATGTCAGAAAGCATATTGGCTAAATTGGCATATACAGCGGCTTGGTGCGGTGCAGCCTTAAGGCTTTCGCGGAAATAATATTCAGCGCGGGTATGATCTCCGCGCTGCTTCGCCGCCATGGCCAACAGGTGCAGGACGTCAGGATGCCCCGGCGTCGACATATTAAGCTGATTGAGCAACTTTTCAGCGGGCTCAAGCAGCCCCTGCTGAAGTTGACTGGCTGCCTGTTGAATATAGGCCGACGTCGTTGCTGTCATTCTGCTACATCTCCCGAAACCGTCCAGCCGTTTTAGACCAGAAGGCGGGCTCGGTCCAGCCTGTGAGAGAATGTACGGTATGGGCAGTCAGCGTTTTTCAGGTGCATCGTAGAAGCGCTTTTTCTGTCGGCTGGTTACAAATTTGCTGGCATCGTCAACGGCCTTGCGCAAGGCAAAGTCACCCACCGGTTTTACAAGGCAATAAACGAGGCCCTGGTCGGTTTTTACTACCGTATCCTCAGCACCCTCTCGTGGCTCAAGAAGAAGAACACAGGCGGCGTCTTCCTCACCATCCTGAACATATTTGACGAGGTCTATGCCAAGCCCGCCCTCCACATGCTCATTGAGCACCAGCACATCAACACGGTCTTTTCTCAAAACCGCCAAAGCGTCTCCGAAGGTTTCTACCCGGCGAAAACTATAGAGGCCCTCAAGCATTTTGGCAGAGCCTTCAAATGAATTACGGTCCACCACCGCCAACACACTTGCAACCGACGCCTTGCGCGCAGCGTAGGCGGCTTCACCGCCGATGGCAACGTTGCTGCGCCTGACCGGTTGGCCGTTAACCGTTACGTCCGCCCCCATCGCGTCAAGCATCGCCCAACTTGCCCGCCCGATCCCGTCAAGGTCGATGGCCTTGCCGAGTGTCAGATAGTCCTGCGCAATGATACGTTCGATCAGATCGGAGCCCGCGGCCAATGCATCCAGTGTGTCATGTTCCACAAAAGTCGCCGACATGCCCACCAGCACGATGCGGCGGCCGATCGTGTCCCGCGCCGGCAGCAACAGCCATTCCACGTCCTTGTGCCGATGGCCAAACCAGAAGCGCGAATACCGGTCAAGCCCGACATGCTGATCAAAACAGACGGCGGCGCTTTCAAGCTGCAGCACCTTGAAATTCTCCGAATAGCAAAACGCCATGGACTGCCCGAGTATGTCGGCACCCAATGCCTTCAGGATTTCATCACCACAATAATCATAAAAGATATCACCCGCTTCGCGTACGATAACCACGCCGCGGTCATGGAATTTGAGTGAGGCTTCATCAAAGAACGCCTGCAAATCAGGTAACTTGCCCGATGCATAACGAGCTTGCCAGAATTCGAATAGCTGTTTGCAAAGCTTATGTCGCATATGCAGCCTTATTGCGGTGAGCGAAGTCCACTATGGGCTGTGGGGCGGAGGTGTGTCAATTCTGAACAGGGATAAAAATTCTGTAGGAAACGAAAGGGGCTACAGCAGATTCGTGCTGTCCCCTTTCGTTTTTTCCTTAGGCTACTGCGGACGTGTCCGCTTGCGGTACGATGACTAGCGCACCGTCCTTCAGGTCCACTTGAACTGCGCTGCCGGGCTTCACGGCGCCGCGCAGTATCTTATCAGCAAGGGGGTCCTGTACATATTTCTGTACCGTTCTCTTGAGCGGCCGTGCGCCGTAGACCGGGTCGTAACCAGCGTTTGCGAGCCAGTCCCGGGCTCCGTCGCCTAACTTCAGGGTGATCTTGCGGTCGGTCAGCAACTTCTGCAGACGCGCAACCTGAATATCGACGATGCCAGCCATATGGGCCCGCGCCAACCGGTGGAACAGAATGATCTCATCCAGCCGGTTGATAAACTCGGGCCGGAAAGAACTCTTGACCACATCCATCACCTCGTTACGCACCTTTTCAACTGGATCATCTTCTCCCAGCTCGGCAATAAGGTGCGAACCAAGATTAGATGTCAGGATGATCATGGTGTTGGTGAAATCAACCGTCCGGCCCTGCCCGTCGGTCAGGCGGCCGTCATCCAGCACCTGCAATAGCACGTTGAAGACATCCGGATGCGCTTTCTCTACCTCGTCAAACAGCACCACCTGATAGGGGCGTCGACGCACAGCCTCCGTGAGTACACCACCTTCCTCGTACCCGACGTAACCCGGCGGCGCTCCAATGAGCCGCGCGACGGAGTGTTTCTCCATGAACTCGGACATATCAATGCGCACCAACGCGGTGTCGTCATTGAACAGGAAAGCCGCCAAGGCCTTTGTCAGTTCCGTTTTACCAACACCCGTCGGCCCGAGGAACAGGAAGCTGCCCAGCGGACGGTTCGGATCCTGCAAGCCCGCCCGGGCGCGCCGTACAGATGCGGAAACCGCTTCAAGCGCCTCAGTCTGGCCAATCACCCGTTTGCCAAGTTCATCTTCCATACGCAGGAGCTTGTCACGCTCACCTTCCAGCATTTTTTCAACCGGCACACCGGTCCAGCGTGCAACAACACCCGCGATGTCCTGATCTGTCACTTCTTCGCGCAGCAAACCCTCACCACCTTCATTCGCGGCATTTTCAAGGCGTTGTTCGAGCTGAGGGATTTCCCCGTGCTGCAGTTGCCCTGCACGTCCATAATCACCGCGGCGCTGCGCTTGTTCCAGTTCAATCCTCGCCTGATCGAGCTTCTCTTTGAGTTGCTTCTCACCCGCGATCTTGTCCTTTTCAGACTGCCAGCGCGCCGTCAATTCAGCCGAGCGTTGCTCAAAATCCGCCAGTTCCTTCTGGAGGTCCTTGAGACGGGCTTTGGCACCCTCGTCTTTTTCCTTTTTCATTGCCTCGCGCTCAATCTTGAGCTGGATGATCTTGCGGTCAAGCTCGTCGATTTCTTCGGGCTTGGATTCCGTTTCCATGCGCAGGCGTGATGCCGCTTCGTCCATTAGGTCAATAGCCTTGTCCGGGAGGAAGCGGTCCGTGATATAGCGCTTCGACAGAGCCGCCGCGGCAACCAGCGCGCCGTCGGTGATGCGCACACCGTGGTGCAACTCGTATTTTTCCTTGAGGCCCCGCAGGATCGAAATGGTGTCTTCCACCGTGGGTTCCTGCACCAGCACAGGCTGGAACCGACGCTCAAGCGCAGCGTCCTTCTCGACATATTTTTTATATTCGTTAAGCGTGGTCGCCCCAATACAGTGCAACTCTCCGCGCGCAAGGGCTGGCTTAAGAAGATTAGAGGCGTCCATCGCGCCATCGGTCTTGCCCGCACCCACAAGTGTATGCATCTCGTCGATGAACAGGATGATATCGCCCTCACCGTGCGAGACTTCCTGAAGTACGCCCTTGAGGCGTTCTTCGAATTCACCACGATATTTGGCACCCGCAATCAGTGCCCCCATATCAAGGGCCATGATACGTTTTTGCTTCAGGCTGTCCGGCACGTCACCGTTGGCAATCCGAAGCGCAAGTCCCTCCGCGATCGCCGTTTTACCAACACCTGGTTCCCCGATCAACACAGGGTTGTTTTTGGTGCGGCGCGACAGCACCTGGATGGTGCGGCGGATTTCTTCATCCCGACCAATCACCGGATCAAGCTTGCCTGCGCGTGCCCGTTCCGTGAGATCCTGCGAAAATCGCTTCAGCGCATCATAGGCATCTTCGGCCGACGCTGTGTCAGCGGTCCGCCCTTTCCGAATGTCGTTGATTGCCTTATTGAGGCCATCGGGTGTAACGCCCGCCTGCATAAGGATTTTGCCGCCTTCGCATTTCGCCGTCAGCAAAAACGCGAGCAACAAACGTTCAGCTGTGACGTATTTGTCGCTCGCCTTGCTTGCGACTTCCTCGGCTTTGGCAAACAGCTGGGCTGTAAGTGGGTCCAGATGCAACTGCCCGGCACCCGCGCCTTCCACTTTTGGCAGTTTGCCAAGCGCCTCCTCAACGCCCTCACGCGCATGTGTCGGGCGCCCGCCAGCGGCACGAATAAGGTTTGCAGCCAAGCCTTCCGCGTCGTCGAGTAGTACCTTGAGAATATGTTCAGGTGTGAAGCGCTGGTGCCCTTCGCGGAGCGCGAGGCCCTGGGCGCTTTGGATAAAACCGCGAGTGCGGTCAGTATAGTTTTCAATATTCATGTGTCATCAACCCCATGATTATGATCGCCCTTCCCATGAAGCAGCAACCGGATATACGCATTACTCGCCTGCGCCTTCTTTGAAGCACGCTCGGCATAAAATATGTGGGGATGATATCAGACGCTGGCAAGAGCAGCACACAAAAAAGGCCGCCTAAAAGCAGCCTTTCCCGTGAACATATTGTCGCGCTAAGCCACCTAGGCCGCAGCGTTATCCTCAGGTGAGGAGGCCTCAGTAGGTGCTTCACCTTCGCCTTCCACCTTTTTCGCACGCGGTGTACGCTTGCGCGGTGTCGCTGGTGCCGCACGGCGCCGTTTGGGCTTCTCAACCGCTTCACCCTCTACTGCTGGGGAAACCGTACCATCGAGATCAAGCTCCGGATGAACCTCTACCGGCTGCTCGGCGTTACCTGGATCAGTCACTTGTGCGTCACCATCACGAGGGCGGCGACCGCCGCGACCGCGACGCTGCTGCTGACGACCTTCGCCCTCATCGCTACGCTCATTGCGGCTCGCGCTGTTTTCATCGCCATCATCATCGCGACCATTGCCGTTACCACGACCCCGGCCACGATTGTTGCTACGCCGGTTGCCATTGTCGCCACGCGTGTTCTGCTGCCGACCGCCGTCTTGGCCGCCATCAAGGTTGCCGTCGATCTCATTACCGTCTTCGTCATAATCGACCTGGGGGCTTGGGCCACGCACGTCGTTCAGGACACGCTGGTAATGGTCCGCGAACTGATAATAATATTCAGCCAAAACACGGTCACCGGCCTGCTTGGCCTCCCGTGCCTGGTTTTTGTATTTTTCTAGAAGCTGCTTGGGGTTACCGCGAACCTTCGGTTCATTGCGTGAGTTCCCTGGGCCGCCTGGCTTCCCCCCGCCTTTACGAGACGGTGAGCGACCGCGCTGTTTGTTGCGCGCGTTTTGTGCTTGTTTCATTCGAAATCAATACCAACAGTGATCAGAAATCATGGTTAAAGACAGGCACCGCCTGCCGTAGTTCCGACATCGAAATTCGACCTTTTTCGGAATTAGCTCCGCGAAACTGGCCTTCGCCGCAGTTATAATCATCGGGGAGCTAAGCTCACCCTAACGGGCTTTTGGCGCTATTCCAAGACTAAATCACCGGAATCTGAACTTTTTTGCCTGACACCACACGTACAATACCCGCGAGGTCGGTATAAGAGCGCACTTTGGCGAAGCCCGCGCGCTCAAACATCGCCATCACATCGTCAGCCTGCCCCACGCCAACTTCTACAGCAAGAAGCCCGCCATCAGCGAGGAAGGTCGGTGCGTCACGTGTAATCAGTCGATAGGGATCAAGGCCGTCGGCACCGCCATCAAGGGCTGACATTGGCTCAAAATCGCGCACATCCGTCATCAAATCAGAAATATCCCCAGCGGGGATATAGGGCGGGTTCGAAACGACCGCGTGAAAGCCGCCTTCAGGCGCCATGATCTCACTGAACCAGTCGCTCATGGTAAAACGCGCCCGCGTCGCCAGACCAAGCCTGTCCGCATTCTGCCGCGCAAGCGAAACGGCCCCTTCGCTAACATCAGAGCCCACGCCCGTGGCATCGGGAAGCTCGCTCAACAGGCTCAGCAGAATGCAGCCGGTGCCTGTGCCCAAGTCCAGAATTTTCGATGCGTGGCCACCCTTCAACGATGCAAGTGCGGCTTCAACCAGCGTTTCGGTATCCGCCCGCGGAATCAGCGTGTCCATGCCTACGGTAAACTCAAGGCCCCAGAATTCCTGCACGCCAATGATATATGCCACAGGCTCACCCGCGAGGCGCCTTGCCTGCATACCGGCAAGGGTCGCCAGCGCTTTTACATCAAGCACATGATCGCGGTCAGAATAAACACGCAGCGGCGGCCAGCCAAGTGCGTGTGAGAGCAGGATTTCAGCGTCAAGCCGGGCACATGGGTTGCCCGTGGCTTCAAACGCAGCTTGCATACCAACAAGCCGCGCAAAAGCCGTGATCGCACTATCACTCAAAAGCCAGCTTCCATAGCAGAAAGCTTCGCCGCCTGATCTTCGGAGATGAGCGCATCAATCACCTCCGACAGGCCTTCACCGGCCAGAACCTGATCCAGCTTGTGTAATGTCAGGCCAATGCGGTGATCCGTGACCCGGCCCTGCGGGAAGTTATAGGTGCGGATGCGTTCAGAGCGGTCGCCAGAGCCCACCTGCGCTTTACGGTCGGACGCGCGTTCGCTCGCCGCTTTCTCGCGCTCAAGGTCATAAAGCCGCGCGCGCAGGATTTTCATCGCCTTGTCGCGGTTTTTATGCTGCGACTTTTCTGACTGCACCACCATGATGCCTGTTGGCAGGTGGGTGATGCGCACCGCACTGTCGGTCGTGTTCACATGCTGCCCACCGGAACCCGATGCCCGCATCGTGTCGATACGGATATCCTCGGTTTTGATGTCGATATCCACTTCTTCCGCTTCTGGCAGCACCGCCACAGTTGCGGCGCTGGTGTGGATACGGCCACCCGATTCTGTTACCGGTACGCGTTGCACCCTGTGGACACCAGATTCGAACTTGAGCTTGGCGAACACGCCCTTGCCTGTAACGTTGGCCATAACTTCCTTAAAGCCGCCAACTTCCGCCGGCGACGCAGAGATCATCTCCATCTTCCAGCCTTGGCTTTCAGCATATTTTTCGTACATGCGGTAAAGATCGCCACCGAAAAGCGCCGCCTCATCCCCGCCGGTACCGGCCCGAATTTCAAGAATGGCCGAGCGTTCGTCGGCCGCATCCTTGGGCAGCAGTTTGATCGACAGTGCATGCTCCATTTCAGGGAGGCGTTCCTTGAGCTCATACAGCTCGTCCTGCGCCAGGTCACGCATTTCCGCATCATCGCCTGACGCGGCCATTTCCTTAAGATCTTCAAGCTCGTCGCGCGCGGCCCTCAACTCGTTGACCGTCTCTATAACAGGGCCAAGGTCAGCATACTCGCGGCTCAGCTTGACGAATTCCTCGTTGGAGAATTCATCCGGCGTGCCCAGCGCATGACCAAGATAGTCATAGCGGTCAAGCAACTGTTGCAGTCGTTCTTCGGAAACTGTTGCCATGCTTTTACTCCACCACTGCCGCGGTCAGCGCGTCAAATGTCACCTGATCCTGCGTGCCTCGGTCAAGGTCCTTGACCATAACCATGCCGGCTTCAAGCTCGTTGTCGCCGAGGATTACCGCGAAACGCGCATTTGCCTTGCTCGCACGGGTCAGGCGCTTCTTCAGATTACCACTACGGTCCGCGATAACAGTGTACCCCTCGGCGCGCAAATCTTCCGCAAGCGCAAATGCCTTCAATGTCGCGGCTTCACCCATTGGCAACATGAAAAGCGGCCGGGCTACCTCCGGCACAATCGTTGTCAGCATCGCAAGGCGTTCAATACCGCCTGCCCAGCCCACGCCGGCGACCTTGGAGCCACCCAGCTTTTCAATAAGCCCGTCATACCGGCCACCAGCAAGCACCGTGCCTTGCGCGCCCAGCTCTGTGGTGATGAACTCAAACGCGGTGTGCGTGTAATAATCCAGCCCGCGTACCAGCCGTTCGTCGTGCTCAAACGGCACGCCTGCGGCTTCGAGTCCTGCTTTGACAAGGTCAAAAAACGCACGCGACTCTTTGTTCAGGTGCTCAGACATCAGTGGCGCATCCGCCACCAAAACTTTGTCGCCCTCGTCCTTGCTGTCAAGGATTCGTAGCGGGTTGGTATCCAACCGCCGCACACTGTCTTCCGACAATTTGTCCTTGTGCGCGCTGAAATAGGCAACAAGCGCATCGCGGTAAGCCGCGCGGCTTTCGACATCCCCCAGTGTATTGAGGTGCAGGACAACTTTATCCCGCATGCCCAGTTCACACAGCAGGCGCCACGCCATGGCGACCATGTCGACATCGAACTCTGCCGTCTCCGGGCCGATCATCTCAGCATTGATCTGGTGGAACTGGCGATAGCGGCCTTTTTGCGGCCTCTCGTAGCGGAACACCGGACCATGGCTCATCAGACGGCACGGCAGGTTCTGCTGCATACCATTGGAGATGAAGGCGCGGCAGACACCGGCCGTAAATTCGGGGCGCAAGGTCACTTCTTCGCCGCCACGGTCCTCGAATGTGTACATTTCCTTCGAGACAACATCGGAGGCTTCGCCAAGCGGGCGTTTGAACACTTCGGTAAATTCAAAAATCGGGGTGGCGAGGTCTTCGAACCCATAAGAGCCCGCGACACGGCGGAAGGTATCCACCACCGCGTTCATGCCAAGGGCTTCATCCCCATAGATATCGCGCGTGCCCCGCGCTGGTTGCAGTTTGGACACGGGAAATTCCTTTTATTGTAGCTAATGAGACGCGGCTGCGGCTTCGATTTCCGCGGCTTTTTCTTCCACCAGCGTCACGATATGGTCGACAAGTTTGTCGTCGGTAATTTTATGGTCGGTCACGCCTGAGAGGTAAACCATATGGTTACCCTGCCCACCGCCTGTCAGGCCAATGTCGGTCTCGCGCGCTTCCCCGGGACCGTTCACGACGCAGCCAATGATCGATAGGCTGAGCGGCGTGTGGATATGCGCGAGGCGTTCTTCCAGTACCTCAACGGTCTTGATCACCGGGAACGCCTGCCGTGCACAGGAGGGGCAGGAAACAATACGCACACCGCGGTGACGAAGACCAAGTGACTTGAGCATTTCAAATCCGGCTTTAACTTCCTCAACCGGATCGGCGGACAGTGAAACCCGGATCGTGTCACCAATACCTGCCCAAAGCAGCGAGCCAATGCCAATTGATGATTTTACCGTACCGCCCCTCAGGCCGCCTGCTTCGGTGATACCGAGATGCAGCGGGTAATCACAGGCGTCGGCAAGGCCCTGATAGGCCGCTACTGCGAGAAAGAGATCAGATGCCTTCACGCTGATCTTGAAATCAAAAAAGTCGTTATCTTCCAGAATGCGGGCATGCTCAAGTGCGCTTTCAACAAGCGCTTCGGGGCATGGCTCCGCATATTTTTCGAGCAAGTGCTTTTCAAGCGAACCGGCATTCACGCCAATGCGCATCGAACAACCGTTCGCCTTGGCGGCGCGAACCACTTCGCGGACCCGCTCGGCAGAGCCAATATTGCCCGGGTTGATACGCAGGCACGCCGCGCCGGCATCCGCAGCTTCAAGCGCGCGTTTATAATGGAAATGGATATCCGCGATAATCGGCAGACCTGCCTCACGGCAAATCTCGGGCATAGCCTTCGTTGACGCTTCGTCCGGGCAGGAAACACGCACGATATCTGCACCGGCTTCCTTGGCGGCATGGATTTGCTTGATAGTCGCAAGCGGGTCAGAGGTCAGCGTGTTGGTCATGGTTTGCACCGAAATGGGTGCATCCCCACCCACAGGAACATTGCCCACCATGATCTGGCGGGACTTCCGTCTGATAATATCTCTCCAGGGGCGAATGCTCATCGCGTGACTATACCTTTACCACCGTCATTGCTTTGGTGGCGTTATACATGATGAAGCGCCTTGCCAAAAGCAAGGATTTTCAGGATTTGATACTGGATTTCGGCTTTTAGCGTGAGCCGGTGACTGTGCGGCTTCCCTGCACGGCATTCGACAGCAGCTTCTCCCCGTCAAGCGACAGGCCTTTCACGACCTCCCCACGTTCACCCAATGACTTGATCTGGCGGTTGCCAACGGTCAGTGTCACACCAGCGGCGTTGCTGGTAGACAACAGCACATCACCCTCCAGAAGGGGGCGATAGCTTTGACCTTCACGCAATACACCGGACCATATCTCCGTGCCGTCCTCTTTCGCGAGACGCACCCAGGCGTCTTCGCTGGCGGACAGCAGGATGTCGCTGCGGCCTTCGCCATCGCTGGCTGTTGGCATCGCGTTCGCGGCAGGCAGGAACAGGGAATGCGGCAGGGGCGACACACCGGTTGCTTTCACCGTTTCGTCGTGTGCAGGATCTGTGCTGAGGATATCATCAACAGATACTGATACGCCTGAACCATCGTTGTGGGCCGCTAAATCGGCAGCAGCGACCTCCAGCTTGGCCTGGACGGCTATCAGTTGTGCACTATCTGTCGCCGGATCAACAATCTCGTTGTCCGCAACCAGCGTAAAGGGCGCAATAGTGTTACCCATGAAGGCCCACACCAATGCAGCACCAACAATGCCGCCAAGGGGTGACAGCCATGCGGGCAAACGACGGCGCGTTTTGATCGGCTTATGAATAGCTGGTCGTTGACCTTCCGCCATAACCGGTGCTGTTTTCACACCCAGTTCGTCCTTGAACGCCTGCGCGATGGCTTCTGCATCAAGCGACAGGGCTTTGGCATAAGCCCGCACAAAACCGATAGCAAAGGTATTTCCAGGCAACGCATCATGCTTGCCTGCTTCGATGGCGGAGAGATAACCGGAGCGTACGCATATGTCCTTGGCGATGGTGTCAATATCGCGCCCACAGGCAATGCGTGCCTCTTCCAACAGTTCTCCGACTGTCTTTTTTTCGTTCGTCATTATTATAACCGTCCCCTGCTACTCGATACTGGGCAGCCCCCTACCCGTTAGTAGCTAGTATTACCGTAGTTCCTGGGTCGGCAAGGATAAGGACCTTCGACCCTCTCAAGCACAACAATCAGGCTGCTTTTTTTGCCCCGCATCTTGCGACAGCCTGCGGTTGCGGCCCGTGTATGATTCGTTCACGGTTCTATTGGACCACACTTAAGTCAAAAAACATTTAACGCCATGTGTCAAATAGAAATAAATTTTAGAGACTTTTTTTCACGCCTTCGGCGCAAATCAATAAACCCAAAGGGAAATTCAGAGTTTTATGTTGTGATCGCGGGCATAATGCACAAGCGAGTCGCGAATCGAGTGTTCGGCTGATTGCAGGTTGGAAAACACAAAATCCCTAAGTGACCCGAGGTCAACAGAGCGAATCATACGTTTCACCGGGCCGATGGACGTCGGCGAAATCGAAAGCCGGCGCAGGCCAAGTGCCACCAGTGCCATGGCTTCAATAGGTTTACCCCCCATCTCGCCGCACAACGTTACCGGCACACCCGCTTTGTCGCATGCCTTGAAGATCGACTGCAGGAACGAGAGAACCGGCGGTGCAAGCAAGTCATACCTGTTGGCCAGCCGCGGGCTGGACCGGTCGCAGGCAAAGAAGAACTGCATCAGGTCATTGGTGCCGATCGAGAGAAAGTCTACTTCCTGCACCAGTAGATCAAGCTGCCATGCAAGCGATGGCACCTCCAGCATGCAGCCAACCTTCACTTCTTTCGGGGGCACCTTGTCATATTTCGCGAGGCGGGCGATTTCCTTGTTCAGTATCACCTTGCAGCGCCTGAGTTCAGCGACCTCCGCGATCATCGGGAACATGACATTCAATGTCCTGCCCGCAGAAGCGTAAAGCAGAGCGCGCAACTGGTAACGAAGGAGCGCGGGCCGGTCGAGCGCGATACGAATGGCGCGCCAGCCCATGGCCGGGTTTTCTTCTTCGTCCCGCGGCAAGAAAGGCACCTGCTTGTCGCCGCCAATATCAAGCGTGCGGAATACCACCGGGCGATCACCCGCCGCTTCGATGGCAGCGGAATAGACCTTGGTCTGTTCGTCTACCTTTGGCAGGGCGGGTGCGACCATGAACTGGAATTCCGTACGAAACAGGCCAATGCCCTCAGCCCCCGTATTATCAAGGCTGGGCAGATCCACCAGAAGGCCTGCATTCATCAGCAGGGTGACCTTCTCACCATCACGGGTTTCGGCAGGCAGGTCGCGTTCCGCGGCATATTCCGCCAGCAACTGTTCCTGCAGCTTGAGGGTCGCCTTGTAGCTTTCAAGAACATCTTCCGCCGGGCGCACATAAACATGCTCTGATGCACTGTCGACAACAACGGGCTCTCCCGCCTCGACATGGGTCAACAGCCCTGTGACGCGGCCCAACATCGGGATACCCATGGCACGGGCGATGATCGTCACATGTGAGGTGGTGGAGCCTTCCTCAAGCACGATAGCTTTCAGATATTGCCGGTCATAGTCCATCAACTCCGCGGGGCCGATGCTGCGGGCCACAAGGACGGCGTCCTCGGTCAGATCAGCGCGGTATTTGCTTTTGTCACCCTGAATGATGCGGATAAGCCGGATGGCGAGATCATCAAAGTCAGAAATACGCTCCCGCAGGTAAGGGTCGCGGATCTTGTACATCCGCATGCGGTTTTCCTGCTGCACCCTGTCTACCGCGGCCTCTGCCGTCAGGCCGGAAGATACCGCGTCGCGCATCTTCTCCTGCCAGCCGCGGTCGTAGGCGAACATACGGTAGGTCTCCAGCACCTCGCGGTGTTCACCGCCATGTGCGAGATCCGGATGCTCAACCATCTCCTCAAGCTGGAGACGCATCTCGGCAATAGCATCTTCGAGGCGCTTGCGCTCTTCCTCAATATCTTCGGCAACCGTTCGGGTGATCTGCACCTGCGGCTGGTGGAATACGGCAATGCCGGCGCCCACACCGGCCGCGAGGGTAAGACCATCAAGCGTGATGGGTTCGCCCGTGGAGCCGCTGTCCTCCGTCAGTTCCTGCTTGTCGACGAGCTCGCCAGAGGCGACAAGCTCGGCTATCACCATCGAGATAGTTTGCAGCGCCTCAACTTCCTCGGGCTTGTAGCGGCGGGGGGTGACATTTTGCACAACCAGTACGCCGACAACACGACCTGTGCGCAAAATCGGCACACCCAGGAAGCTGTGATAGATATCCTCCCCCGTCTCGGGGCGGTAGGAGAAGCGAGGGTGCTGAGGGGCTTCCGAAAGGTTAAGCGGCAGACCACGCTCTGCGACGAGGCCCACGAGGCCTTCGCCCACGGTCATGCGAGTGAGGTGAACCGCCTCTTCCTTCAGGCCTTCGGTGGCAAAAAGTTCAAGAACACCGCCCGCGCGCGCCAGATAGATCGAGCATACCTCGGCGACCATATTCTGCGCGATCACGCGGACAACGCGATTAAGCCTGTCCTGCGGCGCGCCGCTGCCAGCCATAACGCTGTGCAGCCGCCGTAAAAGCAGTCTTGGCTGACTGACATGGTCAGGCAAAGCATCCCCCTTTGTCGTCGTGCCGACCTACCACAAAACAGCGCGGCAGGTACAGTTCTCGAGCATAATGCTCAGGCCACAAGATACGTGCAGGCCTGGGCAACAAGTTCGTCGATGATCGCAGCTGTCGGCTCGACCTTTTTGACCATGCCAACACTTTGACCGGCCATAACAGAACCGGTTTCCACGTCACCGTCAACCACTGCGCGGCGAAGTGCGCCACCCCAGAAGTGCTCGATCTGCATCTGCCCTTCTTCCTGGCTGACCTCTCCGCCGTGGAAGCGCGCAACAATATCGCGTTGTGTTGCCATGAATTTTTCCGTGCCTTCATTTTTAAGCGCACGCACTGGAATAACAGGGAAGCGCGCATCCACCTGCACACTGGCAACCGCGTCCCGCGCGCTGGCACGGATAAAGGCCTTTTTGAATTTTTCGTGGGCGATACATTCCTCAGCCACCACAAAACGGGTGCCAAGCTGTACGCCAGATGCGCCCATCTCGAGATAGCTGGCGATCACTTCCCCCCGGCCGATACCACCGGCAACGAACACAGGCACATCAGTAATGACCGGCAGGATTTCCTGCGCCAGCACACTGGTGGAGACCGGGCCGATGTGGCCACCGGCCTCCATACCTTCAATGATGATCGCGTCAGCGCCGGAACGCACCAGCTTCTTTGCCAAGGTCGCCGTTGGTGCGAAACACATCAGCTTGGCGCCATAGCCTTTTATCTTGGCGATAGCGGTGCCGGAAGGCAGGCCGCCCGCCAGCACCACGTGGCTAACCTCTTTTTCACCGCACACATCGATCAGCGCATCAAGCGCCGGATGCAGGGTGATGAGGTTCACGCCAAAAGGTTTATCGGTCAGGGCCCGGGTTGCATCGATTTCAGCGGCCAGAAGGTCGGGCGTCATGCCACCACAGGCGATAACCCCAAATCCACCGGCGTTTGAAATGGCAGCGACAAGGTTGCGCTCGGACACCCAGGTCATGGCCCCACCAAGGATGGCATATTTGCTGCCGAGAAAATCTGTGCCGCGCTTCCACAGCGCTTCCAGTCTTGCCAAACCTTCTTCGGACATTGCCACCCCTTCAAACATCATTACGCCTTCACCGGCGCGTCGAGACCATATGCACTATGAAGGGCGCGTACTGCAAGCTCGGTGTACTCAGCGTCGATAATCACGCTCACCTTGATCTCAGATGTGGAGATAACCTGAATGTTGATCCCTTTGTCTGCAAGCGTGTCAAACATCTTCGATGCCACACCGGCGTGACTGCGCATGCCAACACCAACAACAGACACTTTTACAACGTTGCCGTTATAGACAAGATCGCGGTACTTCAGCTCTTCCTTTTTGGATTCGAGCACCTTGACTGCCCGCAACAGATCGTCTTCAGGCACGGTGAAGGTCACGTCAGTGGACGTACCATTCTCGGATGCGCTTTGCACAATCATATCGACATTGATGTTAGCCGCCGCAAGCGGGGCAAACAGGTGCGATACCTGCCCCGGGCGGTCTTCAAGGCCCACAACGGTTACTTTAGCTTCAGCGCGGGAATATGCGATCCCGCTGACTACTTCCTGTTCCACGATCTCGTCCTCACCAACAACAAGCGTTCCGGGCTTGTCTTCAAAGGAAGACAACACCTGCGTGCGCACACCATGTTTCATGGCAAGAGCAACGGAACGTGTTTGCAATACTTTGGCCCCAAGGGATGCCATTTCAAGCATCTCTTCATACGTAATTTTATCAAGTTTGCGCGCCCGCGGCACAATACGGGGGTCGGTGGTGTAAACACCGTCCACATCCGTGTAGATATCACAGCGATCCGCCTTGAGCGCGGCCGCCAGCGCCACCGCAGAGGTGTCCGAGCCACCGCGGCCCAGCGTGGTGATACGGCCATCATCCGCGATACCCTGGAAGCCGGCCACCACAGCCACGCGGCCACCCGCCAGACACTCATTCAGTGTCTTGGTATCAATTTCCTCGATGCGCGCGGCACCGTGCACATCGTTGGTACGGATCGGCACCTGCCAGCCAAGGAAGGAACGCGCGGGCACCCCCATCTCCTGAAGGCATATCGAGAGAAGGCCGATGGTTATCTGTTCGCCTGCTGCGACCACGGTATCATATTCCCGCGCGTCATGCAGGGGTGCCGCCGCGCGGCAAAATTCCACAAGCTGGTTCGTTGTGCCCGACATGGCGGACAACACGACCACCACCTCGTGACCATCGGCCACCGCCTTGGCAACCCGGGTTGCAACATTGCGGATGCGATCGACATCGCCGACCGACGTACCGCCAAACTTTTTAACTATGCGTGCCATTTGGTAATTCGGCCCTCGCTTGAGTAAGAAGGTCTGTCAGTTTGACGCAAGCACCTTGACCCAAGAGCCATCAGCGTGCGTATTGAAGTGCAGCGCGTAATTGTTTAATGGCTGGCCAGCGCTCGCGCAAGCGCTCAAAATGGTCTAAAGGTTCGAAAAGCTTACGGGAAACAAAAGATATGCTGAATGACGGCAATAAAATGGCCGAAGGCACAACGGTGAATGAAGACGAGGTCGCTTTCTTCGCCCGTATCGCCGACAGCTGGTGGGATCCGAAGGGCCCTTTCAAGCCGCTGCATATCCTGAACCCGACACGTCTTGGCTATATCCGGCAGGAAGTGGAAGCGCACTTCTCGCTTGAGTTGGGCCTAGCAAAACCTTTTGAAGGTTTCCGTTTACTGGACATCGGCTGTGGTGGGGGCCTGATCACCGAACCGATGGCGCGGCTTGGCGCAGATGTGGTCGCCGTCGACGCGGCGGAAAAAAACATCATGACCGCCAGCCTGCATGCCAAACAAAGCAGCCTGGCGGTGGACTTCCGCAACACCACAGCCGAGGCGCTGGCGGAGGCCGGCGAACAGTTTGACATCATCGTCAACATGGAGGTGGTTGAACATGTGGCGGACGTAGATGCCTATCTGGCCGCATGCCGCGCGCTCCTCAAGCCCGGTGGACTGATGCTGCTCTCGACCCTCAACCGTACGGCAAAAGCCTATCTGTTCGCGATTGTCGGAGCAGAGCATGTTCTACGCTGGCTGCCTGTCGGCGCCCATGACTGGAGCAAATTCCTGAAACCAGAAGAACTGGCCGGCGCATGCAAACGCGCGGGACTGGCGGCAAGTGCGCCGACCGGTTTTGTCTTCAACCCCATCACACAGAAATGGCGACTGTCTGACCGGGACGTAGCGGTCAATTACGCCATGACAGCCACCGCACCCTGACGGGCGCGGTGGCTGCCTCCAGTCGCGCTAGGCTGATTTTTTCCTGCCCGCGCCCCATGCGGCCAGCACACAGCAGACGATCAGAACAACACTTGTTATAATGCTGTTCTCCGGGCCATCCGACCCGCCTGTCAGCCATTCTGGTGCACCCTCACGCATCATCAGGTCAACCCACAACGGTTTGACATCAAGCGCAATGCCGGTCGTCGGCAGACCAAACCATGTGATGAAAGACCAGTTCCAGGCCGCATGCCATGCCGCAGCACCCCATATGGTTTTTTGCCGAACTACAAGCAGGCTTGTGAAGATCGAGAATGTCATGGTCATGGTCGCAAAAATGGCGAATGGTACGGGATCAAAAGCGGCTTCAAAGTCCACATGCATCAAGGTAAAGAGCGCCCCGTTACCAAGAATGCCGGTCCAGATGCCGAACCGCTCTGCAAGACGGGATAGCATCCACCCCCTGAAGAAAAATTCTTCAACACTGGACTGCACGATGAAGGAAAAGCACAGGAGCAGAATCGGGATATAGCTGACCCGTGCAAAATCCTGCGGGCTTTCAATTGTGTAGCCGTCCACGGCCCACACCCCGAGCACAGAGATCGCCGCCATGGCCAGGCCATAGATATACCCCTTTGAGAAATGCCCTTTTGCCTGGGGCACGAACGCAATGCCGATGCTGGCAAGATTACGACGTTCAAAATACTTAACCCACAGGGTCAGAAGTACAAATCCCGTCGCGAAGGATGCCGCCAGAAAATAAAGGATGGTTGGATAGGTCTCGATGGTTTCCGCATTGAGTAAGTTGGCCCACCGCGCCGGCAGTAGCGCCATAATTTGCCCCCCGATCAGGAAGATCGGCAACAGGATGGGAATGGCCCAGAACCAGGTTCTGCGGCTGTTTTCGGCTTTATCGGAAAAGAATTTGGATGTCATTTTTGATCTCTCTCGCTGAAACGCCCGTCTATACGCGGGCTATGACTGCGAGCTAACATCATGGCATCCTGTGTGCATATCAAAATCTTGCTGAAATGATTGCAGGTCCTGTATCGTAGTAAGACTTGGTAATCTCGGGGCTTAACAGCACACCAATATGGACCGCGCGCCACTCATTAGCGTGAATGCCGAAATGACCGGGCAGTATGACCTGCGCCGCGAAATTGCCATTGCTCAGTGGTCGATTGACCGGAGCCGGGTGGCATACCAGAAATCAGACAGCCATACTCTCAGCCTCTATCTGGCTGGCGGTGAAACAAGTTGCCGTGAAGATCAGCGTGACCGTAAGGGGCGCGCGGGCATACTGTCACTGATGCCGGAGGGACATCTGTCGCGCTGGGAGATTGGTGGACGCATCGACTTTGCCCATCTCTATTTCTCTGACCGGGTGCTCAGGCAGTTTGCCAGTGATCATTTCGACCGCGATGTGCGACTTTTTGAACTGATGGACCTCACGTATCAGGACGACTCTGGGCTGCGGCACCTGATGCAAAGCTACATTCAGAATTGCCAGGACAGCTCAGGAAGGCTGAGCCTCTTAGGTGAGCAACTATTCTACCAGATCCTTGCGCACCTGCTGACCAACTATAACAGCTTCAACATTGCTGCCACCCCGATCCGTGGCGGGCTTTCACTCAAGCATGCAAGATTGATCCGTGCGGTTGTTCAGGACCAGCTTGCCACGCCGCTCAGCATTGCGGGGCTGGCGTCCCTTGTGGGCCTCAGCCCATTTCATTTTGCGCGTCAGTTCAAGGAAAGTTTTGGTGAAGCACCCGCACAATACATATGCCGCAAGCGGGTTGAAGCTGTGAAGGGCCTGATCTCAAGCGAGCAATCGCTGGCCGATATCGCGGCCCAAACCGGTTTTGCCCAACAAAGTCATATGACCCAACAGTTCAAGCGGCATACCGGTCTCACACCCGCCGCCTACCGTCGCCTCATATCCGTCTAGGCGTCCTTGCGGCTGTTGCCCGGTAACGGCACGATCTCAATGCCTTCATCGAGAAGCGACTTGGTTTCCTCCAGCGTGCTTTCACCGTAAATGCCGCGCTCATCGGCTTCGCCGTAATGAATTTTCCGCGCTTCCTCGGCGAACTGGTCACCAACATAATCGCAGTTTTTCTCCACGTGGCTTCTTAGCTTGGCGAAAACCTTCTGCGCCTCTTCCACCAGCGCACCCAACTTTGCATCATCCTTGTTCTGTACCATGGGCGCGGTTTCCGCGCGGCGATTGCCCTTGGCGCTTACGTTGGGAGCCATCGGTGCCTTAGCGACGTCCGTCGCACCGCAATAGGGACATTCCACGATGCCCGCATCGCGCTGTTCCTCAAAGGTGGAGGATGACTTGAACCACGCTTCGAAGCGGTGATTCTCGGGGCATTTAAGGTCAAATACGATCATGAGTGGTCACTATACTCTATTTCAAAGCCGCGTGTGTGTTTCAGCGACGGGATTTTTTGCCGCGCTTCCGCGACCTTTGCAAGGTCTATATCTACGTAGGTCACACCAACCTCGTTGCCACCGTCCGCCAGAACATCACCCCACGGGCTGATGGCAAGACTGTGGCCATAGGTATCGCGTCCCGTGGCGTGGTGGCCGGTTTGCGCCGCGGCCAGCACAAAAGCGCCTGTCTCGATGGCGCGTGCACGCAGCAGCGTATGCCAGTGTGCCTCACCGGTGGGCTTTGTGAAAGCCGCCGGGACAAGCACGATATCAGCACCCGCCTCTGCCATCGCACGGTAAAGGTAGGGGAAGCGCAGGTCATAACAGACCGAAAGCCCAAACGTACCGATCGATGTTTTCACGACCTGCGCTGTTCCGCCCGGCTTATAGAGCGTGCTTTCGCGGTAAACCTCACCGCCACCCAGGTCCACGTCAAACATGTGCATCTTGTCATACTGCGTGACAATCTCACCCCCGGGACCGAGAAGAAATGCGCGATTCGCCAGCCGATCATCCGCCACCCTGATGATCAGCGAACCGATATGCAGCCAGACCTCCAGTTCCGCCGCAAGCGAACGAAACCGCGCCAGCCCCGGGTCATCCTGCTGGTAGAAGGCCTTGTCCAGCACCACCTTGCGATTCATTTCCATCAGGTGGGTGGTTTCTGGCGTGCTGATGAAAGTGGCGCCGCCCTCGGCTGCTTCACGGATAAGCTTTTCTGCCGCGTCAACCGCAGGCAGAAGCTCGTTTCCGGTATTAAGCTGGATGAGGGCTGCGCGTAGCATGAAGCCTACCTTGACAGAAGCGGGTCAAGCCCACCGCGCGCATCAAGCGCATACAATTCGTCGCAGCCGCCCACGTGCGTTTCACCAACCCAGATTTGCGGCACTGTGTTCACACCGCCCGCTTTTTCACGCATCTCGCGGCGCGCTTGCGGGTTCATGTCCACGCTGATTTCACGAAAGGCGACGCCCTTTTGTTGCAGCAGCGCCTTAGCGCGGTAGCAGTATGGGCACATGCCGGAACTATACATTACAATATTGGCCACGCTTGGCTCCTTTACTCATTCGCCCTCTATGTAGGGCAAATTACCTTTTTGTTAAAGGGAAAGGCTGCTACGCGGTAAACGCATGGCTCAGCCGGGCGGCCCCTTGACCCGCGCGAAGACCACCAGGCCCACCTCCCGCGCGCCAGCCCGCTTCAGCGCCGCCGCGCAGGCAGACGCTGTCGCGCCTGTTGTCAGCACATCGTCGACAAGCAGGACGCGTTTGCCCATAACCCGGCCCTTCACGTCTTTCGCCACAGCAAAAGCACCTGTCACATTACGTTTGCGCCCCTTGCGGCTTAGCGTGCCCTGGCTTGGCGTCGCCCGGTGGCGGAAAAGTATAAAACTATCCAGTGGCAGGGACAGGATGGATGACAACGCACGACCGATAAGCTGGGACTGGTTAAACCGCCGGGTAAAAAGCCGTCGCGGGTGAAGCGGTACCGGCACAACAATATCCATACGTGGCTGGCCAACCAGTGCCCCTGCCATCATACGGGCCATAGCGGGCACCCCGGCGCCCTGACCTCCATACTTAAGGCCCAGGATCAGCGATTTGGCTTCATCGTCATACAGCACGCCCGCTCGTGCCCAATCGAAGGCCGGGGGCTCACGCAGACAGGCACCGCATTCGGCGCCCTCAAGATCCCCCGCGCCAAACGGCAGGCCACACCGCACACACAGCGGCACAGTGATGGGTTTAAGCTGACCCCAACAGGCACCGCACAAATGGCCATCCGCCTCGATGCGGATGCTGCATCGTGGGCAGCGCGGCGGCAACAGGAAATCAAGAAGCCCAACGCCCGCACGTTTGATATGACGGCCAATCATTTTCATGAAATTAAGCCTAGCAGCACACGTCCGGCAGCACCATATGCCAACACCAATTCTACGACACTATTGCAAGCCGCCCCTCGCTCGCTTATGGAAAGGCCCATGACCAGCCCACAGAAACCAGATGCCCTTTTTGATATGGATGCCGTGCTCCGAAACGCCGCACGGGGCCGTGCCATGGGCACAGAGTTTGACTTCCTGCGCGAGGAAGTGGCCGACCGCATGCAGGACAGGCTGAAAGACATCAACCGCCGTTTTGAGAATGTGCTTGATATCGGAGGCAGGTCCTTCGTGAACGAAGCAACAACCGTACACCTGCCGGCAGGCGATGCGGCGCTGGATGCTACGCCTTCAAGCCATGACCTGGTGATCTCAAACCTCAGCATGCACTGGGTCAATGATTTGCCCGGCTTGATGGTACAGGCCAATCATGCGCTGAAGCCCGATGGCCTGTTCATCGCCTCGCTGTTTGGCGGGGACACGCTGCATGAGCTGCGCCATGCGCTGATTGCCGCAGAATCGGAAGTGGTGGGCGGCGCGAGCGCGCGTATTATCCCCTTTGCCGACGTCCGCGACCTGGGCAGCCTGCTGCAGCGCGCGGGCTTTGCCCTACCGGTCACCGACATGGACACCATTACAGTCACCTACGAACACCCGCTCAAGCTGATGCAGGAACTCAGGGGCATGGGGGAAGCAAACGCCATGACGACGCGAAGCCGCACCTTCCTGCGCCGAGATGTGCTGGCCCGCGCGTGCGAGATATATACGGCGAAATACGCCGGACCTGACGGGCGTATCCCCGCCACATTTCAGGTGATGTATATGACCGGCTGGCACCCGCATGAGAGCCAGCAAAAACCGCTTAAGCCTGGCAGTGGCAAGGTGAACCTTGCCGACGCATTGAAGGCAGACAGGCCACCCAAAAAGCCTGAATGATCAAGCCTCCAGCACCTCAAGGTCAGGCCAGCGTTCAAGCCACCGTTTCTGCTGTACCCGCGCGCGGAAGATGCCCACATCCCGCGCCATGATGGCCGGGGTTGGCCGCAACACATGACCCATCAGATCACCTGGACCGAAGGGCGTGACAAGCTCAAGCCCACCCTGCGTATCCAGCCGGGCGGCCACCGCCGTTGCTGTCTCGGGCCAATGCGATAGTGCATCGGCCATATTTTTGTATGGCGGGTCGCCCGCGGGCACATGCATGCGGGCCTGGTTGCGCACCTGCCAGTCATGGCCCGGCGCTATAGTCGTTAATGCCTTCTCATATCGGGATTCGGATTCTCTTGACCGGTCACTTGTGTCAAAATAGACCACATCCACGTCCGCTGCCCGGTAGTCAGGCACGCGACCATAGCGCTTGTCCCACACGAGGTTGCGAACCGACCCTGCCGCGACATAGGCGCTGCTGGGGCCATGGTTTTTAACTGTTTTAAGAAACTGGACGATCATGTCGTCCGCCAGCACTATTTCTTCCAGCGCAACCGCGCTCAAAAGAAATCCCTGAGCATTGCGACAAGGGGTTCGTCCGCCGGCGGCATCTCATAGCCACCAAGGTCACGTATCCTGACCCACTTGGTACGCTGGCCCTCCATGCCCCGCACAAGTCCTTCCCACTTTCTGCACACATAAAGCGGCATCAGAAGGTGGAACTTCTCATACGAGTGGGACGCAAAGGCGAAAGGGGCAAGGCAGGCGGCTGTTATGTCGATATCCAGCTCTTCCTTACATTCGCGGATCAGCGCGGCCTCCGGGATTTCTCCGTCCTCGACCTTGCCGCCGGGAAATTCCCACATGCCCGCCATGGACTTGCCTTTCGGGCGCTCGGCAATCAATACCCGCCCATCGATATCAACAAGCGCGATGGCGGCGACCAGCACGGTTGGCAGGCCAGCGTCAACTTTCACATTGGGTTCAGGACAATCCATCATGACGCCAACGCGTAACGACAGTTTTAAGCAAATTCAAGCTTTAACCGATTGTTTATGATTGCAGCACAGGGTGAGCGTGAGGCAGACGGGCACGAGCGGAGACAGGTACATGAAAGGCACCATAAGGCAACTGACAAGGCAGCGTTATCCCGCTGCCTTAGGCCAACTTATACGCAATATTGACGGAGCAACGGCGGTGGAATACTGCCTGATCGGCGCATTGATCGCCGCAGGCCTTAGCGCTGGCATTGGCACGCTTTCGGATGTCGTGCTCGACATCTTCGAGATGCTTGGCACCGAGGTCGATATCGCAGGCGACGGTAGTTAGGCAGCGCCCTTACGAGAACGCTGCTTCGCGGAAAGCTTCGTCTTTTTGCGGCGCCCGACGACTTGGCTTTTCAGCGTCCGTTACCTTCAGGCGATCGTTGATCACTCTCCGTGCCCGCGTGACTTCGCGCTGCATGTATTCAAGCTCCGCCAGTTTCTCAGCGCCCTCATCCGTGTAGCGACCAAGCGCCTCGGCAAGCGCTGTGTCCAGCTCGTTTAAAAATTTCAGTTGCAGTTCCAAATTAACAGATGGCATTTCTTTTCTCCGGCAACTCACTTCTCAGCAATAACCCGAAAGAGGTGATGCATAAGCTGTGCCAAGGGAAAATATCAACATTTTCAATGTATTATGTAATAAAATCAAAAAGCCCGGCAGCTTTGGCCGGGCTTTCCTCTGGGCATTGGGCAGTTATCGCCTAGCTGCGATAATCTGCATTGATGCGGATATATTCATAGGTCAGGTCGCAGGTCCAGACGGTTGCCGCGCCTTCGCCGACACCGACGTCAATGCGGATATCAATCTCCTGCCCTTTCATGTGAGCAGCAGCCTCTGGCTCGCTGTAGCGCGGATGCACCGCGCCCTTGTGCGCCACATGCTGGTCCCCGATCCAAATTTGCAGCCTGTCCCGCACCGCAGCTTCACCGGCCTTACCCACGGCCGCCACCAGGCGGCCCCAATTAGCGTCCTCGCCCGCAATGGCGGTTTTCACCAGAGGGCTGTTGGCAACGGACTTGCCAATCACCCGCGCCGCAGCATCATTTTCCGCACCCTCGATTGTGATGGATACAAATTTGGTCGCGCCTTCCCCATCCCTGACAATCTGTTGCGCAAGGTCAATCATCAACTCGTCGAATTTGGCCCGGAAATCCGCAAGGCGCGGCTCATCGGGATTATCGATCGGCTCATAGGCCGCGCCAACGCCCGTCGCCACTGCGATACAGGTGTCGTTGGTGGACGTATCACCGTCCACAGTAATGCTGTTGAAGCTTCGGTCCGTCGCGTAGCCGAGCAACTTTTGCAAGCAATTATGGGTGAGCGCTGCATTGGTAAACACAAACCCCAGCATCGTGGCCATGTCCGGCGCGATCATGCCAGAGCCTTTGGTAATGCCAGAGATAACAACCGGCCGCCCCTCAATCGTCGCCACGCGGCAACAGCCCTTGGGGTAGGTATCCGTGGTCATGATAGCCCCGGCTGCCTCACGCCACATCGAGCCGGACATCCCGTCATAAATGCGTGCCAACGGTTTCTCAAACAGATCCCCGTTCAGCGGAACACCAATAACCCCCGTGGAGCACAGGAGCACTTCCTCCGGTTTGCAGCCCACGGTTTTCGCCGCCACATCGGCTGACTTCACTGCGGCTTTCATGCCGCGGTCACCGGTAAAGGCGTTGGCATTGCCAGCATTCACAACGAGGGCGCGAACCCGGCCACCAGTTTTTGCCAGTGCGTCACGGCACCAGTCAACTGGCGCGGCAGGCGCTTTTGACCGAGTAAACACCCCGGCAGCAATCGCTCCTTCATTAAAAACCGCGAATAACAGGTCTGGCCGTTCGCGTTTTCGGAAACCGGCATGCATTGCGCCCATCTCAACGCCGGGAACCGGCAGCAGATTCGGGAAACTGGCAGGTGCCAGCGGAGATATTTTAGACTCGGCCATATATGTCACCCAAGGTCATGGAAATGAAGGGGCATAATGCCCGGTTAATACATCAGGAGCAAGATTTGCCGGTGCATTGTGCCCATTTGGCGACGGATTGTCCCAGCCCAGTTGACAGACGGCAAGCAGATACTTATCTGTGCGTGCAATCCTGTAGTGACAAGCTGCATATACTAATAAAGACATTCAATTGCTGTTTACGGATCATTTTTGTTGGGTCTGCCATCAAGACGACACCGTGTGATCAGGAAGGGCAGACCAGGGAAACATTATGCTGGGACTTAAAACACTCGCCAAAAAGATCTTTGGCTCGGCGAACGACCGTTACCTCGCGAAGCTTAAGCCTAAAGTCGAAGCCATCAACGCGCTTGAAGCAGACTTTGAAAAGCTCTCCGACGCGGAACTGAAAGCCAAAACCCAGGAATTCCGCGACCGCCTCGAAAGTGGCTCAAGCACCGATGACCTTTTGGTCGAAGCCTTCGCTGTCGTCCGCGAAGCATCCAAACGCTCCCTTGGGCTCAGGCATTATGACGTGCAACTTATCGGCGGCATGGTTCTCAATGACAACAGCATCGCCGAGATGAAAACCGGCGAGGGTAAAACCCTTGTTGCCACACTCGCGGCTTACCTCAATGCCCTGCCCGGCAAGGGTGTGCATGTGGTCACTGTCAACGACTATCTTGCAGAGCGTGACGCCGCGTGGATGAGCAAGCTATACGGTTTCCTCGGCTTGACGACCGGCGTGATCGTACCTGGAAAATATGACCAGGAACGCCGCGAAGCATATGCGTGCGACATCACCTATGGCACCAACAACGAGCTTGGATTTGATTATCTGCGCGACAATATGAAGGCCCACAAGGACGAGATGGTCCAGCGCGAGTTCCACTATGCCATCGTCGATGAGGTGGACTCGATCCTCATTGATGAAGCCCGGACCCCCTTGATCATTTCCGGCCCGACCGACGACAAGTCAGAGCTTTATATCTCGATCGACAAGATTGTCGCTCAGCTTGGTGAAGGCGACTATGAGAAGGACGAGAAATCCAAACATGTCGCGTTGACGGAAGATGGCACCGAACGGGTTGAGCAGATCCTGCGCGATGCTGGCCTTTTGCAGGGTGATGACCTCTACGATTATGAGAACACTGCTGTTGTTCACCATGTGGATCAGGCGCTGAAAGCGCACACCATGTTCGAACGCGACACGGATTATATTGTCAAGGGCGGCAAGGTCATCATCATTGACGAGTTTACCGGTCGCATGATGGAAGGCCGGCGCTATTCCGGCGGTTTGCACCAGGCGCTTGAAGCCAAGGAAGCCGTCGAAATCCAGCCCGAGAACCAGACGCTCGCGTCCATCACCTTCCAGAACTATTTCCGTATGTACCCGAAACTGTCAGGCATGACAGGGACAGCCGCAACGGAGGCCGAAGAGTTTGGCGACATCTACGGCCTTGGCGTAGTCGAGATCCCGACAAACGTACCAATCCAGCGAGTGGACGAACACGACGAATTCTACCGCACGGCCAAGGAAAAATTTGACGCAATTGTCAAGGACATCGACGAGGCTCAGAAAAAAGGCCAGCCGATCCTTGTGGGTACAGTCTCCATCGAGAAATCCGAGGTTTTGTCAGCCTTCCTCAAAGAGAAAAAGATCAAGCACCAGGTGCTGAACGCCCGCTTCCACGAGCAGGAAGCGTCGATTGTGGCGCAGGCCGGTCGCTTGAACTCCGTAACCATCGCCACCAACATGGCAGGCCGCGGTACAGATATCCAACTGGGCGGTAATGCCGACATGCGGATTGAGGAAGAAACCGCAGGGATGGAAGACGAAGCCGAGACCAAAAAAACGGCGGACCGTATCCGGGCCGAAGTCGCGGAAGAAAAGAAAAAAGTTATCGAGGCGGGCGGTCTGTACATCGTTGCCACCGAACGGCACGAAAGCCGCCGTATCGATAACCAGTTGCGCGGCCGCGCAGGCCGTCAGGGTGACCCGGGCCGCACCAAATTCTTCCTGTCGCTTCAGGACGACCTGATGCGTATCTTCGGGCCAGAGCGCATGGACAGCATGCTTGTGCGTCTCGGTATCGAGGAGGGTGAAGCGATCATCCACCCGTGGATCAACAAAGCGATTGAGAAAGCTCAGCAGAAGGTCGAAGCCCGCAACTACGACATCCGGAAAAACCTCGTTAAGTTCGATGATGTCATGAACGACCAGCGCCGGGTGATCTATGAGCAGCGCCGCGAGATCATGGATGCCGATGATATCGCGGAAACCATCAAGGACATGCGCGCCGATGTGGTGGACCATGTCGTTGAAAAAGCCATTCCGTCAAAATCCTATCCTGAGCAGTGGGACCTTGACGGACTACAAGCGGATGTACAGACCTATCTGGGCCTCGACGTCGACATCAAAGCCTGGGCGGCAGAGGAAGGCGTCGATGATAAAGTCATCATCGAGCGGCTGGACAATGCGACCGAAAAACACCTTGCAGTCAAGGCGGCAAAATACGGCCCTGAATTCTGGCGCGGTATTGAAAAAAGCCTGCTGTTGCAGGTTGTTGACCAGGAATGGAAAGATCACCTGCAGAACCTTGACCACCTGCGGCAAGGGGTGAGCCTCAGGGCTTACGGGCAGCGTGATCCGCTCAATGAATACAAGACAGAGGCCTTTTCGCTTTTTGAAGCCATGCTGTATCACATGCGTGAACATGTGACACAGCTGCTGTGCCGTATTGAGCTGGCGCCGCAGGTTGATCCTGCAGAACTTGAACCGCAAAGCCCCAAGATCGTACGGGAAAGTCACCCTGCCCCGGACTCTGCGCTCGGCGGCGGGTCAGGCGGCTTTGACCCCAACGACACCAGCAGTTGGGGCGAGGTACCGCGCAACGCTCCATGTCCATGCGGGTCAGGCGAGAAGTTCAAACATTGTCACGGCGATGTCCGGGTAACCGGCATGCCCGCACCCGGTGTGCAGCCCGCCAGCAATCCGTTCCAAGGCGTTGGTCGCAACGACGCCTGCCCTTGTGGGTCAGGGAAAAAATTCAAACACTGCCATGGGCAGCTTTAAGCAGCCAGGCCGCCGTATCAAAAGCCCGCGCACCTCGGTTCGCGGGCTTTTTTTGGGCCGGAAGCACGGTCACATATTCAGAAATTGTGAAGATATGTGTTCACCCATTGATACACAGCCGTGTCAGAACGGCGAAATTCCGCCATTTCCTGGAAATATTTTCATGAACGGTATGTGAACGCGAGGCTCAGGCTTGGCTCAGCCAGCGTCCTCTATTGTTGCATCATCAACAGCGGAGGAAACCGAGATGAAAACGCTTACCACAGTTCGTACAATTGCCGCCGGCGCCAGCCTTGCCATGATTGCAGGTACAGGCGCCCTTGCTGACCCAGCATACCACAACGACCGCCACGGCGGCGCGGGTTATGCCCGGTCTGCCGAGTTCCGATACGACAATCCGATCAAGGTGTATGTGAACGTGGACACCAAAGGCCGCGGACGTACGGAGGACAGATTCGAGCGCCTGACAGAACAAGCCATGCGCCATAACCTGCCGGATTATGTGCGTCTCGTGGACAGCGCACGCATGGCCGATATGGTGATCAATGCCCGTGAGCAGGACTATGACCTCGATTTCCGTGTCGTCGACCGTGACCGAGAGCAGGAACGCTACAAGCAGGTTAACCAGCGGTCTGGCGATCGTTGCGGCCCCTATTACAAGGCATCCTACACCGTGGTGAAAGAAAAGGCCGAGGCGCGGGCAAGCTATGCTATCCGCATCCAGACAGACGGTGTCGGCCGTGACCGCGAACGTATCATCGCCGGTGCCAACAGCTATCTCACGTATGGCGACAACCTGAAAGCGCACACACGATGCTCCGCGGACCCAACCAACCGCTTCCCGAACCATCAGGTGAAAGACATGTTTAACAACAAGTCACCCGCATATCGGGCACGCGTTGCGCAAGGCGTGCGCCAGGAAACCGCAGCGGACCTAGGCCGCAAGCTGGCTTATGAGATCAAAAGCAACGTGGATGACTATTACGCCGGGCTTGCTGTCCGCTACGCCCATGGTGGCCACTACGGCAATCCATGGAAAGGCCGTGACACGCATAAAACGTCCCACGGTCGGTGGGACTGATGAACGCCTACTCGACCCTCTTGCCCTGAGACCCTGAGGGAAGAGCCCGGGCCGGTCACTCCTCCTCGCTGTAACCGGCCCGGCAGCGTTCAACTTAAAACACCCGAGACTCCCTCTCGGGTGTTTTTTTATATGAAAAAGCCCCGGGGACCGACGGTTCCGGGGCTTTGCTGTTTACATATAACCAAGCCCCTATTCGAAGGCTTCGTCCCACGAGCCTTGCGTCGCCGCTTTTGAGTATTCCGTCGCACGGTTCTCGAAGAAGTTGGTGTGCTCCACCGCGTTCAGCATGCTGTCGAGCCACGGCAGCGGGTTGATCTCGATATCATACAACCCATCTAGATCAAGCTGGTCAAGCCGACGGTTGGCGATATAGCGGATATATTGTTTTACTTCCTCTGCAGTCAGGCCTTCGATTGGCCCCAAGCCGAACGCGAGGTCGATAAAGGCGTCCTCATGTTCCACAATCGTACGGCAGGCTTCAGTGATCTGTGCCTTCAGGTCCTCGTCCCAGATTTCCGGGTTCTCGCTCACCAATGTCTTGAAGAGCTTGATAATGCTTTCGCAATGCAGGCTTTCATCGCGCACGGACCAACTGATGATCTGCCCCATGCCCTTCATTTTGTTGAAGCGTGGGAAGTTCAGCAGCATGGCAAAGGACGCGAACAGTTGAAGTCCTTCAGTGAAGGCACCAAACACGGCAACGGTCAGTGCGGTCGACTTGAGGTCTTCCACATTGAACTGCTGCATATAGTCGTATTTGTCCTTCATCTCCTTATAGTGAAGGAAGGCGGAATACTCGGCCTCAGGCATTCCCAGCGTATCCAGAAGGTGGCTGTAGGCCGCGATATGGACCGTCTCTATATTCGAGAAAGCTGCCAGCATCATCTGTACCTCGGTGGGTTTGAACACCCGGGTGTAATGCTTCATATAGCAGTTGTTCACTTCAATATCGCTTTGCGTAAAGAAGCGGAAAATCTGCGTCAGCAGGTTTTTCTCGGACTCGGACAACTTACGCGCCCAGTCGCGCACATCTTCAGCGAGCGGCACCTCTTCCGGCAACCAGTGAATTTGTTGCTGCATCAGCCATGCTTCATACGCCCAGGGATACCTGAACGGCTTGTAAACATGTCGTTCTTCCAGAAGTCCCGTAAGCTGCTTTTCACCGGTTTCGGCCATTTTGCCCCTGTCTCCACTCGTTCGCATGCGTTGAATGCTGGCACCCAAGCCTGCCAGCGAAGCGGCAGTATAGCCCCTCAATTTGTGCAAAGAAACGCTCAATACACCATATTTGGTAGAAAAATGACTTGCCAGTGATTCGTCTGCAATGACACTGAGCCTGAATCAGCGGAACCACTGGCTTTATGTCGTGCGTACTCTGCTGGGAAATTCCGCCCAGCTATTGTATGAGATGTGGGTGACCCCATTAAGGGCGTGGTCACTTGTGCTGTGTATGATGCCCATCACCAATTCTCTACTTTCGGGGGAACAGCACATGATTACTCGCCGCACCTTTCATGCCCAGATGGGTAGCCTCGCCCTATTACCCATGGTCAGCTTTGAAAAGCCAGACCTGATCCTGTACGGCGGCACCATCATCACCTCGGACCCCAATCGCCCGCGCGCGGAGGCCATCGCCATCAGCAGCGGGCATATCATCGCCATCGGCGATAACGCCGATGTGTGCGCGCTTGCATCCCCGCTGACGAAGCAGACAGACCTTTCCGGCAAAACGATCCTGCCCGGCTTCATCGATGCACACAGCCACCCTGCTTATTCAGGAGTTATGCACCTGTTTCAGGTCGACTGTGACCTGCGCTCCATCAAGGCAATCAAGGACGCCATCCGCGCCGCAGCGGCCAAGAAAGCACCAGGCGAGTGGGTGCTTGGCTTCAAGTATGACGACACCAAAACAGCTGAAGGGCGCTTCCTGACCCGCGCCGACCTTGACGAAGCCGCACCAGACCACCCGGTCTTCATCTCGCACCGTGGTGGTCACACCGGGTTCGTTAACTCGCTGGCGCTCAAAAAAGCAGGCATTGACGACGGTACGCCAGACCCCGACGGCGGCAAGTTTGACCGCACGGACGGGCGGCTCAATGGTCGCTTGCTGGAAACCGGTGCCAGCGCCGTCGAGACAGTTATTCCCAAAGGCCACACACGCGAACAGCACCGCGACGGCGTGGCACTGATCTCCAGGATGCTGGCGAAATCTGGTATCACATCGGTCACCGACGCCTACGGCAGCCGCGATGACTTTGTCGCCTACACTGACGCCTACAAGGCTGGCATGCTGGGCACCCGCATCTATTGCATGATCGGCTACTTCGATATCGACAAGATGATCGACGCGGGCCTCCGAACAGGTTTTGGCGATGAATGGGTGCGTCTTGGCGGCATGAAAGCCACTTGTGACGGCTCCATTTCCGAACGCACAGCACGACTGTCCGAGCCCTATATTGGCCGCCCGGATGATTACGGCATCATCGTCACACCAGAGGACAAACTTTATGAGCTCGCGCGGAAAGCCCACGCAGCTGGCTGGCAGGTCGGCATCCACGCCAACGGCGATGTCGCCGTTGATATCACGCTAGGCATCTACGAGCGCCTGCAAAAAGAAATACCCAAGGCCGACCCGCGCTTCCGGCTGGAGCATTGCACCGTGATCAATGACGACCTTGTGCGCCGGATCGCCGCACTGAACGCCATCCCCACCCCCTTCTCCACATATGTCTATTTTCACGGCGAAAAGATGGGCGAGTATGGCAAGGAGCGGCTGAACAAGATGTTCGCGCTCAGGAGCTTCTTGGACGCAGGCATCAAGGTGACGCAAGCGTCTGATTACCCGCCCGGCCCCTATGAGCCCATGATGGCGCTGCAATCAAGCGTGACGCGCACTGATATGAGAGGCACCCTGTGGGGGCCGAAACAGCGCATCACGGTCGAGGAAGCCATCAAGATTGGTACGATCCACGGAGCCTATGCCTCGTATGAAGAGAAGATCAAGGGCTCCCTTGAGGTTGGCAAGCTGGCAGACCTTGTGGTGCTGGGAGAAGACCCGACGAAAGCGGATCCTTTCAGCCTTATCGACATTCCGGTGGAGCGCACCATGGTCGGCGGCAAGTGGGTGTTTGAAGCCTAGACAAGGCAACGGTGATCACAACCGGCGTTATAGCTGACCCATTTTTGCAAATGCGTCGTATTATGATAGGTATTCTTCGAAACAGACTGGGGCAAGTTCGTGATTCAAACCGAAAAAAACACGCATGACGGTGAAAAAAGCAAGGTAAGAACACTGCGGCCTGCCGCCACGGTGACCCTGAGCCTTGTCATCATGGCCGTTGCCGCCCTGCTCATTTTCGGTATCTACAGCAGCGAACCGAAGGCAGAACGGGAAACCGCAACCCGGGAAACCGCCATGTTGGTGGATGTTCTGTCTGTAAAGCGCGGAACTTATGCCCCCCAGATCACCGGCCTTGGCACCGTAACTGCGGCACAGGATATTGAACTGCGTCCCCGCGTCGCCGGGCGTGTGATGGAGGTGTCCGAACATTTTATGCCCGGCGGGTTTGCCCTTGAGGGAGAGACCCTGCTTAAGCTCGATGCCGCTGACTATCGTCATGTTGTCAACCAGCGTGAAGGTACGCTCAAACAAACGGAAAGCGACTTGGCGCAGGAGCAAGGCCGCAGGGAAGTCGCCAAGCGTGATTTTGAAGTGCTGCGTAAAAATATGGAGGGTGGCAACGAAGCCCTTGCGCTGCGACAACCGCAACTTGAAGCAGCCGAGGCGGCGATGATTTCGGCGCAAGCCGCCCTTGACCAAGCCAAACTGGACCTGAACCGAACAGAGGTCACTGCCCCGTTTGACGCACAAATCATAACCCGCGACGCCAATGTCGGCTCTGAAGTAAACCCCGGCACCACGCTGGCGCGGCTTGTGGGCACTGATGAATATCACATCATCGTCACTGTGCCGCTGGCGAAGCTGAAGCAGATTGCGATCCCGAAACGGGGGCAGACGGGCGCCACCGTTGAGATCGTCGACCGCGCGGCGTGGCCCGACGGTGCTTCGCGCACAGGCGAAATCCGCAGCCTGATTGGCGCAATCGATAACCAGACCCGTCTTGCAAAACTGCTGGTCAGCGTGCGCGACCCACTCTCGCTCAGGGATGGCAGCAATCAGCCTGTTCTGATTGTCGGGTCCATCGTGCACACAAAAATCAGCGGGCAGCCCCTCGACAATGTCGTGAAAATCGACCGGGACCATCTCAGGCAGGATGACACAGTGTGGGTCATGCAGGATGGGATGCTGAATGTCCGGGCGGTTACCGTCGCTTTCAGGGATGCAGAGCACGCCTATGTCAGCGAGGGGCTGAACACCGATGACCAGATTGTCACCAGCAACCTCGCAACCGTGGCCGAGGGTGCCCCGCTCAGGACCGAAAGCAACGCACAGGGTGAATAGGAGAGGCAGATGAGCCAGCATCAAGACCCTGTGGACGAACGAAGCCCCATTGCATGGATGGCAAAAAACGCCATCGCAGCCAATCTGGCAATGATGATTTTGCTTGTGGGCGGCATATGGTCGGCCTTCAATATCCAGAAGGAAGTTTTTCCGCAGTTTGAGCTCGATATTGTGTCAATCAGCGTCTCCTACCCCGGCGCCGCGCCAAGCGAAGTGGAAAGCGGCATCCTGCAACCTATCGAGGAAGCTGTTCGGCAGGTGGAAGGCATCCGCGAGATCACCGCCGAGGCCCGCGAAGGCAGCGGTGATGTGGATGTGGAGCTCGTCACCGGCACCGACCGCATGAAGGCCTTTCAGGATATTGATCAGGCTATTGCTCGCATCCGCACCTTCCCTGAAGAGGTCGACAAACCCGAGGTACGCCTGCAGGGGCGCCAGCAGGAAGCCCTGCAGCTTGGCCTTTATGGTCCGGTTGATACATGGACGATGCGCAAACTGTCCGAGCGCCTGCGCGACCAACTGCTGAACGACCCGAACATCACGCAGGTCGAACTGGGCAACGTGCCGCGATACATCACCCATGTTGAGATACCGGCGCAGACCCTGCGGGCATACGGCCTGACCCTGCCTGAGATTGCAGACATCATCAGCCGGTCAAGCCAGGATGTGCCGGCGGGATCCGTGAATACTTATGACGGGGTCATCCTCCTGCGCATGCAGGAACGTCGCGTGTGGGCCGAAGAATTTGCCGAGATTGAAGTGGTCGCCAACACCTCTGGGGCCACCCTTCGCCTCGCCGATATCGCCACTATCCGCGACGGTTTCGAGGAAGGCAACTTCCATTCCCGCTTCAACGGTGTGCCATCAGTAGAGCTTGAAATATATCGCACGGGTACCCAGTCCCCGCTGGAGATTGAAGAAAGTGTGCACGCCGTGATGGCGGGATTTGAGCGCACGATGCCACCGGGCGTGGAATGGCGTATCGACAGCAACAATGCGGAAGAATACCGCGACCGGCTTTATCTCCTGCTGGAAAACGGCGCGCTGTCCATTTTCATTGTGCTGGCTATCCTGTCGCTGTTCCTTGCTGTGCGGCTGGCTTTCTGGGTAATGATGGGCATGGCCATCTCCTTTGTTGGCGGCCTGTTGTTCCTGCCCGCCTTTGGTGTCAGCATCAACATGATCTCCATGTTTGGCTTTCTTGTTGCCCTTGGTATCGTCGTCGACGATGCCATCGTTGTAGGCGAAAACACCTTTGAGGCGCGCAAGAAATACGGCAACCCGCTGAAGGCCGCCATTGTGGGCGCGCGTTCGATCGCCATGCCGGTGATCTTTTCCATCCTGACCAATGTTATCGCAT
This sequence comes from Kordiimonas aestuarii, assembly GCF_025574465.1. Lineage (GTDB taxonomy): Bacteria > Pseudomonadota > Alphaproteobacteria > Sphingomonadales > Kordiimonadaceae > Kordiimonas > Kordiimonas aestuarii. The sequence goes on along the minus strand of NZ_JAOBPP010000021.1, from coordinate 1,268,272 downwards.
TTGTACCGCTTCTTTTCATCCCGGGCGAAACCGGCAAATTCTGGTGGCCGCTGCCGGTGGTGGTGATGACGGTGCTGGTCATCTCGCTTCTTGAGGCGCTGTTCATCCTGCCAGCGCACCTTGCCCATGTGGAAAAGGGCAAAACCGAAAACCGGCTGATGCAATTCATCAAGGAAAGGCAGGCCGCCTTCGCTAGCCGATTTGATCGGTTTGTGCGCACGCGCTACAGCCGCTTCCTCGATATGTGCCTGCGCAACCGCTATGTGACGGTCACCTTCGCTCTGGCGCTTCTTGCGGTTGCCGGCAGTTATGCGCGCAGCGACCATATGGGCATGATCATGATGCCTGAGGTCGCCGCAGACGAGATTGAGGCTGGCGTGTCCCTGCCAGTGGGCACCACGCCTGAGCAAGCTGGCAAGATGGCGCTGGAGCTGACCGCCGCCACCCGCAAAATGTATGAGGAGCATAACCTCCATGAGGTGGCCGAAGGCATCAAGACCAACGTACGCGGCCAAAACTTCATCGATATCGAGATTGTGATGCGCCCACCCGGCCAACGCGACATGACCGCCAAGCAGGTGATCGATCTGTGGCGCGCAGAGATTGGCGACGTGCAGGGTGTGGACCAGATCACCTTTGAGGCCGAGCGCGGCCCCGGCGGCTGGCGCTCAGACATCAGTATAGACCTCAGCCATAACGACATAGATGTGCTGGCAGAAGCCAGCCAGTCGCTGATGAAAACCATGAAAAGCTTTGCCGGCACCGCTGATGTCAACGACAACTATAACGCTGGCAACAAGCGCATCGACTTTCGCCTGCGCCCCGAAGGCCGTGCGCTTGGCCTGACCCCCGAAGATGTGGGAGAGCAGCTTCGCGGTGCATTTTTTGGTGCGCTGGCTGTGCGGCAACTGCGCGGCACCAACGAGACCGAAGTGCGTGTAAAGCTGCCCGAGGTGGAGCGCGGCGATATCGACAGTATAGAGAGTTTTGTCATCCGCACGCCAAGCGGCACCGAAGTGCCATTGATGGACGTAACCGACATTGAATATACCGAGGCCTTCAGCAGCATCACCCGCCGCAACGGGCGCCGCGTGGTGACTGTGTCGGCAGATGTGGAGCCCAAACGCCAGATTGTCCAGGTTGTCGCCGCGCTAACGGCAGACGTGCTGCCGAATTTGCAGGCCGACTACCCCGGCCTGACCTGGAGCTTTCAGGGTAGTCAGGCAGAAATGCGGCGGTCAACACAGGCCTTGTGGGGCGGCTTTGGCCTCGCGATTTTTATAATCTATGCTCTTCTGGCTATCGCCTTCAAAAGTTATGCGCAACCCTTCATTGTCTTGTGCGCCATTCCCTTTGGCATCATCGGTGCCGTGATGGGGCATATCATCATGGGCTTCGACCTGTCGCTCATCAGCCTGATGGGCATCGTCGCCTTGTCGGGCGTGGTGGTAAACGACAGCCTGATCATGACGGACTTTGCCAACAAACATCGGGACGATTATAGCGCGCATGACGCCATTCATATGGCGGGGCTCAGGCGCTTCCGGCCCATTATTCTTACCACGCTCACCACCTTCGGCGGGCTGACGCCGATCCTGATGGAGACAACCCTGCAGGCGCAGCATTTGATCCCCATGGCAATATCGCTTGGCTTCGGCATCGTCTTCGCCACATCGATCATCCTGATCCTCGTGCCCTGCCTGTATATGATGCTGGAGGATCTCAAGGAACGCTTCAGCAAAAGCGAGACAGCTCCCGCATAAAGAAAAACACCCGGCACTGTGGATGCCGGGTGTTTTACATTCTGCTTACAATCAACCTACAACCGTTTTTATTGGCAGGCGAGGCATTCCTCATAGTCAGTGGTGCCGCCGCCGAGCTGCAGTTGCACTTCCGGCTTCTCGCGTTTTTTGTGCGAGCCCGTGGCCACCACTTCCGCGCGCTTGATCGACTTGGAGCGGCAGTAATACAAGCTCTTGAGGCCTTTACTCCATGCCTGGAAGTGGATCTGGTGCAGATCGCGTTTGTGCACGTTCGCCGGCAGGAAGATATTCACCGACTGCGCTTGGCTGATAAACTGCGCACGGTCGGCCGCAAGTTCCACCACCCAGCGCTGATCCAGCTCAAACGCGGTTTTGAACACGTCTTTTTCGTCCTGCGTCAGGAAATCGAGATGCTGGACAGACCCCTCGTTAATCGTGATCGATGTCCAGATATCGTCGGTGTTCTGGCCTTTTTCCTCCAGAAGCTTCCTGAGCGCACGGTTATGCACGATGAAATTGCCCGAGAGGGTCTTCTGGTTATAGCTGTTGGCCGCAATCGGCTCAATCCCCGGACTAGCGCCGCCACAGATGGTCGAGATCGACGCCGTCGGCGCAATCGCTGTCTTGTTCGAGAAACGCTGCATGATGCCATAATCAGCCGCGTCCGGGCATGGCCCACGCTCATACGCCAGCGCTTCCGATGCCGCATCAACCTGCGTCTGGATATGCTTGAATATCTTTTTGTTCCAGGCCTTCGCCATTGCGCTTTCAAACGGGATCATATTGTCCTGCAGGAAGCTGTGGAAGCCCATCACACCAAGACCAACCGAGCGTTCGCGCATCGCGCTGTAGCGCGCTTTGGCCATCTCGTCCGGCGCGCGGTCGATAAAGTCCTGCAGCACGTTATCAAGGAAGCGCATCACGTCCGGAATGAAATGCTCGTGGTCCTTCCATTCCTTGTAATGCTCAAGGTTGAGGGACGACAGGCAGCACACAGCGGTGCGCTCGTTACCAAGGTGGTCAATGCCGGTTGGCAGGGTAATCTCGGCACACAGGTTCGACGTTTTCACCGTCAGGCCTGCAAGCTTGTGATGCTCGGGGATCTGGCGGTTCACGGTGTCGTTATAGATGATGTATGGCTCACCGGTCTCAACCCGCGCGGTCAGGATTCGGATCCATAGGCTGCGCGCCGATACCGTGCGCACCACATGGCCATCCTTTGGGCTTGTCAGCGCCCATTCCTCATTGGCTTCCACCGCGCGCATGAAGGCGTCGGACACCAGCACACCGTGGTGCAGGTTTGGTGTCTTACGGTTCGGGTCACCGCCCGTGGGGCGGCGCAGCTCGGTAAACTCTTCAATCTCGGGGTGGCTCACAGGCAGATAGATCGCGGCGGAACCACGACGGAGCGACCCTTGGGAGATGGCAAGGGTCAGGCTGTCCATAACACGAACGAAGGGTACAATCCCGCTCGTTTTGCCGACACCGCCAACTGTCTCACCGATGGAGCGCAAATTGCCCCAATAGGATCCAATGCCGCCGCCCTTGGATGCCAGCCATACGTTCTCTGTCCACAGGCCAACGATGCTATCAAGCTTGTCCTGCGCTTCGTTGAGGAAGCAACTGATGGGCAGGCCACGATTGGTACCACCGTTCGAGAGAACAGGCGTCGCAGGCATGAACCACAGGTTCGAGATATAGTCATAGAGCCGTTGCGCGTGCTCCTTGTCGTCACCATAAAATGACGCAACCCGCGCAAACAGGTCCTGATAGCTTTCGCCCGGCATCAGATACCGGTCTTCCAGCGTTGCCTTGCCGAATTCTGTGAGGAGTGCATCGCGGCTGCGGTCCACTTCGACCGCGCCGCCGTGCCCAAACTGAGTGACTTCAAACATTGTGCCCATATCTCCCTTGACCGCCCTAGCCATACGGCGCTGACTCCTTTCCCGCATCGAGAACAGCCCAAGTGTGCCCGATCAAGGAACAAAAGTCGAACGTGTCAACTTTGTGCATATATATTAGTAACTTACTGGAGGCCTCGGCCGTAATCCCCCGTCCGAGTCGCCGCCGTGAAGCAAGGTGTGTAGGATAAGGTCGAAATAGCGTTTTCGTCAAGATAAAGTGGGAAGAAAGTTTAACCCCACTAAATCTAGTGATTTACGCCGGACAACACAAAGGCCCAGACAGCGGTTCGCGTGCCTGAGCCCCGGTTTTCGTCGCTGGAAAACCAGCCTACCCCATGAGTCGTTACAATTTAGAGACTCTTGGGAAACTCTTGGGGCAGCTTAAAGCCCCTTGGACCCCATAGAGAGGAATTTTTCGCGGCGCAATTGCTTGAGCCGGGCACCATCAACACCTGCCATGTCCCGTAGAGACCGCTCAAGGCCATCACCCAGCATGTTCATGGCGCGCTCACGGTCACGGTGCGCACCGCCCAGTGGCTCAGCAACAATTTCATCGATCACGCCAAGCTTCAGAAGGTCTTGCGCGGTAATCTTCAGCGCGTTGGCAGCATCGCCTGCCTTTTCATTCGTGCGCCACAGGATCGAGGCGCAACCCTCCGGCGAGATCACGGAATAAATGGCATGTTCCATCATCAGGACGCGGTTGGCAGCGGCGATAGCGACAGCACCACCTGATCCACCTTCACCCACGATGCAGGTGACAAGCGGCACTTCAATATCAAGACAGCAATCGGTTGAGCGCGCGATAGCTTCTGCCTGGCCGCGTTCCTCAGCCCCTACACCAGGGTAGGCGCCGGAGGTGTCTACAAGCGTCAGCACAGGCAGGCCAAAACGCTCCGCCATTTCCATCAGGCGGATGGCTTTCCGGTATCCTTCCGGGCGGGCCATACCGAAGTTATGTTTGATGCGGCTTTCGGTATCCCAGCCTTTTTCATGGCCCATGACCACACAAGCCTCACCGCGGAACCGCGCGAGGCCTGCAAGCAGCGCCTGGTCTTCCCCGAAGGCGCGGTCACCGGCAAGGGGTGTGAAATCCTCAAACAGATGCTCGACAATATCACCAAAGTGTGGGCGTTCAGGATGGCGCGCCACCTGAATTTTCTGCTGCGGCGTCAGCCCCGCGTATGTTTCCTTGAGCAGTTTACCAAGCTTGCTTTCAAGCTGGCCAACTTCGGCTGTCAGGTCGACATCGCCTGCGCCACCTTTGAAGCTCCTGAGTTCGCGTATCTTGCCTTCAAGTTCGGCAATAGGTTTTTCAAACTCGAGAAACGTCATCATATCTTTAGCACCTGTATGTTTTGGCGACTGTTCCATGATCTATAGTAAACCACGATTTACCAAGGCGCGCAAAATCCTTGATGAGGTCGCCGTTGTCAAGCTTTGTCCTATCGTATCACAAATAAGCATAGACATTACGGATTCCAAGCCTTTGGCCGGGAAGCTGTTTTCTCTGGCCTACCCATCGCTTAGCGGATGTTTGGTCAACACCAGGCTCTTGAGCCGTTCTTCCAGCACATGGGTGTATATCTGGGTCGTTGAAATATCGGCGTGACCCAGCATCTGCTGCACCGCGCGCAAGTCCGCGCCGTGCGCCAGAAGATGGGTCGCAAACGCGTGCCTGAGTTTGTGTGGGCTGACGGCAGACGGCACCACGCCGGCCATGACCGCAAGATCCTTGAGAAGCTGCCCTACCCGCCTGCGGGTCAAGTGCCCCTCCACCCCCGAACTGGGGAATAGAAAAGGTGAGCGTTCCGCCCCTTTTTTCAAGCTGACATCCAGTGCGCGCTGGTAGGCCATCAGCGCCTGCCGCGCCTTCGTACCCAGAGGTACCATGCGCTCGCGCCCGCCCTTGCCGCGCACCATGATCATCGTGCTGTCGGGCCCCACAGCACGGCGGGGAAGACCAACAAGCTCGCTGATCCTCAGCCCGGTGGCATAAAGGGTTTCAACGAGCGCATGCAGCCTGAGCGCTTCCGGCTTGCCGCTTGTGGCTGCTCGCTCTGCGGTATCCAGCAGGCGATCAACATCGCTTTCCGACAGCACTTTGGGCAGGGGCTGCGCCTGTCTTGGGCTTTCAATATTTTTAGCCGGGTTATCGCTGCGAATGCCATCGCTATAAAGGAAGAGATAAAACTGCCTGAGCGCAGACAGCCGCCGGGCTACCGTGCCCGCTTTCATGCCGCGTTTTTGCAGCCCGGCGATATAATCCCGCAGGTCTTCTGCTTCGGCGGTTTCAAGCTTGGCAGCTGAATGCTCACAAAAGTCCTCAAGGTCGCGGCGATAGGCCATCAGGCTGTTGGCAGCCCGGCCCTTCTCCGCCGCCAACATTTCCAGAAACCCGTCAATAAAGCCCGCGTCGGACATGGCGGCCTGCTGTCCTACAAACCCTGCTGGACAAGGATTTCAGCCGCCAGCTGGTGTGCCTCAGCTTTGAAGCCAAGGTCATTGAGTGTGCCCACAAGGGACCCCGCCAAGGTTGGCGGTACGTCACCCTCGCCCATCAGGCGGTAGGCTGCCACCAGAGCCCCGGCCTTGTCGTCATTCCGCGCGGCGCGCAGGAAAGCCCGCCACGGGCCGATTGCAACCTGCGAGCCTTGCGTGCGAACAGGGCCTGCATCCAATGCGTTCCACAGATACTCCGGCACCTCGGCGCCAAGCCCCTCAAGCGTTGCATACAGCAAGCCTGCGTGGGCATAACGATCGTCTGTTCCCATCTGGCTTTGCCACCATGCGTCAAGCCGGTCAGCGGTTATCTCTGGTGCCGAGACAATGCCACCTGCCGCCACAAGAGGCCAACTGCCAAGCAAAACGTCATCCGCGGCAGGGTTCTCTCCTGCCACATTGGCTCGCACACTTGTGAAAATGCGTGCGGCTGCTTCGCTGTCTCCGGCGAGCAGGGCCGCCCGTACCATCAGGCCCAGAGGCTTGTCCGCCAACACCAGCATGCCAGACGCCACCGTTTGTGCCGTGCCCCGCGCCAGCGAGCGCTGCCAGAATGTCCGCAGTGCCGCTTCGCGCTGGCTCGGGTCTGTGCTGCTGGCAGCAAGGGCCGCCAGCACCACGTCAACCTCGAACCGGTCATCGGTCTCCGCAATTTCAAAAGCAGCTATGCCTTCGTCCTGACTGATATCAAGGGTCCTGACAAAAGCGGCAAACCGCGCGCCCGAAATCCAGCCGTGTTGGAGCGCCTCGCCCATCAGGGTAATTTTGGCTTCCTGGGTTACGCCAGGCAGGCTGAGCATGGCATCAACCGCCAGCGGATTCACCTCGTCCAGCGACAATTCAGGCACGGTGACTTTCGCAAGCCGCGCCATGGTTGCCTCAAGCACATCCACCTGCAGGGAGGACGAAAGCGTCGGCGCTTCCGTCATCACCGAACCGGGCTGTTGCTCCGCTTCAATCAAAATCTGGTCAAGAAGAGCATAGAAGGTTGGCTTGACCGCAGCGGCCTCTTCAAGAATGCCCAGTTGGAAATCAACCCCCCGGCGGTCGCCCCTCACCGCGCGGCAGAAAGCAGCAATACGAAGCCAATAGGGATCACCGTCCGCGCCGCGCTGTTCGCTGGCCAACGCACAGGTGTCATCAATCCGGCCCGCGAGCAGGTATCCGTTCGCCGTGTGCCGGGCAATCCCACCCCAGTCCCGGTCTTGGGGCAGGCGCGAGAGAAGGGCCAGATAGCCCTCATGGTCACCATAGGCCGCCAGCAGGCTCAACCGGGCCTCAACAAAAGCATCAACGTCTGCTTCATTTGCCGGCGCGGGCAAAAGGAAGCCAGACAAGGCAATCTTGCGCGCGGCATCATTGAGCGCGCTTGATGTCGACGGTGTAGCGAGCTGCTTGAGCGCAGCCAGCACATAAGCGCGCGACTGCCCGACCCAGAAATCACGGGGGAACCCCTCACCCACCCCCAGCACCGCAGTGCCTGAAGGGTCGATCATGGCAAGTTCGCCAGCGGTAATCGGCGTGCCGTCGGAATAGGTTTGCCCTGCGCCTGTAGGGACAGCAGCACCTTCCGGCGGTTGCCCCCCATCCAGTTGTCCAACTTCAGGCATCTGGCCCGTAACCTTGTCCGGTTCCGCCGACAGCGGATCTGTATAGGTGTCAGGAATACCGTCATCAGCCATGGCATCAGGCATCGGGCCCGTCGCATCCGACGCACCCGTTGATGGGGGTGGCACCTCAACACTGCCCCTGGGCACATAGGGCTGTGGCAGGATCGATCGCGGGCTGCCAAGCGCAGGCCCCATCTGCCGTTTCAACTTTGGCGCCCGGCCAAGATAATAGCGACGGCGGGCCTCGGCCTCACGCGCTTGCCGTGTTTGCTCAGCGGTCTGTGCTTCTGCTGCCGGGTCTTCCGCTTGCTCTTCTTCCTGAAGGGCAAAAGCGGGCATGGCAACGGCAAGTACAGACGCGAGCGTCACACCCAGTATTGTCGCGTTCAGGCGCAACTTCCTATCAGGACGGGAAACGGTCATTGCTTAGCGTTTTGCTCACTTTTTCAGAAGGGGCTGGAATATCCCACGTCATGAGGAAAACCGCGCCACCGGCAACCGCAACAACGCCAAGAAGCACTAAAATTTTTGTCAGTTTTGACATGAACCACCCTTTTTTACCCGTTAGCCGCGCAGCGCGCGCGGCCATGTATCCTGACCGTGTTATAGGACGCCAGTTTCGCCAAGTCCAGCCACGCGTCACATTGCGCACGCCGCGGTAAGTTACATTCTTTATTAGAGGCCAAGAGCCTTCACTCTTGGCGGTTTTTGCGGCGGAAATATGGAACTGGTTTCCATAAAAACCATTGGCGAAGCCCCGCCCCGCGTGTAAAGAGCGTGACATGGCACAGAAAACCGTAAATCGGGCGTCAGCGCCCCCAAAAAAACAGCCGGCCAACACGGGGCCGGAGCGCACCATCGTGCTTGTCGGGCTGATGGGCGCAGGCAAAACTACGGTCGGGCGCAGGCTGGCGAAAAAGTTGGGGCTGCCCTTTGTCGATTCAGACCACGAGATCGAAAAAGCAGCCAGCATGTCGGTTGCCGAAATTTTTGAATGTTTTGGCGAGGATGACTTCCGTTCTGGCGAACGACGGGTGATCGACCGCTTGCTGGACGGCAAGCCACAAGTCGTAGCAACCGGCGGCGGTGCCTTCATCAATGCGGAGACCCGCGCGCTGATCAAGGAAAAGGGCACCTCTATATGGCTTGACGCCGATATAGACGTGCTGGTGGAACGCACGGCCCGGCGCGATACCCGTCCGCTCCTGAAAACCGGCGACCCGCGTGAAATTCTAGGGCGTCTCGCCGCGGAACGCGCGCCTTTTTATGCCGAGGCCGATCTTCGCATCGCATCAAGCGACGGCCCTCATGAAGACGTGGTGGAGCGTATTGTGAAAGCCGTCCACGCGCTCGGGAGATCACGCGCATGAGCCAGAATGACAATATCCTGCACACCGTCCCGGTAGATCTTGGCAACCGGTCCTATGATATCCTGATCGGCGATGGCCTGCTGGGGGCGCTTGGCGTCCTCGCAAGCCCGGTCATCCGACAGAAACGGGTTACCATCATCACCGACGAGAATGTCGCGGCCCTGCATCTAGATGCTGCACGCAAGGCGCTTGAGGGCGCGGAAATCAAGGTGGACGACATTATCCTGCCCGCAGGCGAAGCCACAAAATCCTATGATCAGTTTGGCAAGCTGCTGGATACGCTTTTGTCGACAGGAGTCGAGCGCAAGGACACACTTCTCGCCCTTGGTGGCGGGGTAATTGGCGACATCACCGGCTTCGCGGCGGCGGTGCTCAGGCGCGGGGTGGATTTCATTCAGGTGCCCACAAGCCTTTTGGCGCAGGTGGACAGCTCTGTCGGTGGTAAAACCGGTATCAACACCAGCTTCGGGAAAAACCTCGTCGGCGCTTTTTACCAGCCGCGCCGCGTGATCATCGACATTGCGTTGCTCTCAACGCTGCCGCACCGCGAACTGCAGGCAGGCTATGCAGAAGTGGTAAAATACGGGCTGATCGACAACCCAGGTTTCTTCTCCTGGCTTGAAGAAAACGGCGAAGCGGTCGTGGATGGTGACACCCACGCCCAAGCCTATGCGGTGGCTGAAAGCTGCAAGGCCAAGGCGCGTATCGTGGCCGAGGATGAATTCGAGACCAACAAACGTGCACTCCTGAATCTTGGTCACACATTCGGCCATGCGCTTGAGGCCGAATGTGGCTATGACGGTACGCTACTGCACGGCGAAGGCGTGGCCATTGGCATGATGATGGCACTGGAATTGAGCATGCGCATGGGCCTTGCGGACCAGGCCGACCTCGCCCGCGCCATCGGCCATCTTGAAGCCGTGGGCTTAAAAACAAAAGCCGCCCAGATTGACAGGCCCCTTGACGCCGACAAGCTGCTCTCCCATATGGCGCAGGACAAAAAAGTCGATGCGGGCGAGATTGTTTTTATCCTCGGCCCCATCGGCGGTGCTGGCACGCATAAAGGCATTGACCTTGATCTTGTGCGACAGGTTCTCCATTCTTCCATCAAGGGCTAGAACTTCCCGCCGCCGTTATTATTGCTAACCGGAGCAAACAACCATGGACGTGGCCACAGACGCCGCCTCGCTTTTTGATACGGATTTCTGGATCACCGCCGGCATTATCTTTGTGCTGCTCGGGCTGTCGGGCTTTTTCTCGGGCTCCGAGACCGCGTTGACCGCGGCGAGCCGTGCCCGCATCCATCACATGTCCAAGGAAGGAAACAAGGGTGCCAGACGCGTCTCAAAGCTGATTGAAGACCCCGAGCGGCTGATCGGCGCGATCCTTCTGGGCAACAACCTCGTCAACATCCTTGCGTCAGCGCTGGCGACCAGCCTGTTGATGCGTATTGTAGGGGAAGAGGGCGTTGTCTACGCCACCCTTGTGATGACCGCCCTTGTGCTGATTTTTGCCGAGGTTCTGCCCAAGTCCTATGCCATCGCCAACCCGGACAAAATGGCCCTGACGGTGGCGCTGCCCATCCAGATCATCGTCGCGCTGTTTGCGCCCGTTGTGCATCTGGTGCGGTCGATCGTGCGGCTCACACTTCGCGTGTTCGGGGTTGATATCTCCAACATTGAAAGCGCACTGACCGCCCATGAGGAAATCCGTGGCACCATCGATCTGCACCGCAAGGAAGGCGGTCTTGTCAAGGAAGACACCCATATGCTGGGCTCAATCCTCGACCTTGACGAAATCACCATCGAGGATGTGATGGTGCACCGGTCATCAATGCACGCCATTGACATCAAGATGAGCCCCGATGTGATCATCACTCAGGTGGTGCGCAGTCAATATACCCGCCTGCCGGTCTATGACGGCGATCCAGAGAATATTGTTGGTGTGCTGCATGCCAAAGACGTGCTGCGGGCGATCCGCCGTGCGGGCGGCCAGGCCCACCGCTTCAATGTACGCCGCATCATGGTCAAGCCATGGTTTGTCCCCGAGACGACCACGCTCAAGGAACAGCTGAACGCCTTTCTTGAGCGCAAGACCCACTTCGCGCTGGTGGTTGATGAATATGGCGCCATTCAGGGTCTTGTGACGCTTGAAGATATTCTGGAAGAGATCGTGGGCGACATCGCCGACGAGCATGATTTTGAGGTTCCCGGCGTTCGCCCCCTGCCGGACGGCGGTGTGCAGGTGGAAGGCACTGTCAGCCTGCGCGACCTCAATCGCCTGATGGACTGGCATCTGCCGGACGACGAAGCCACGACGATCGCCGGGCTTGTCATCCATGAGGCGGAGACCATCCCCATCGTGGGGAAAAAATATAAGTTCCATGGTTTCCAGTTCGAGATTACGGCGCGCACGCGCAACCAGATTACCGGCATTAAAATCCGCAAGGCATCGCACGCCGCGAAACGCTGAAATCTCACATGAAATAAACTAATGTGGCTTGAAGGCGTGCCTTGGCATCCCACATCTTGTCATGCCTCAAATGGTTGAGGTTTTTTGGAGACAAGATGAAATGTCCACTACTGGTAAAATGTCAAAAACTGCTTCCACGTCCAACGTGAAAAAACCTGCCCCTGCTGCCGGCAAACCTGCCCAAGGCCCCATCAAGGGCGGCAAGAAGTAACAGGCATTTTGCCGATGGACTGACAAAGGCCCGCGCCTCCTCAATGCAGTGTACTGTGTAAGAGTTGAGAGACGCACCGGCCCGGCAGCATAGCAAAGCGCCGGGCATCAGCCCAAAGGTCAAAGCTAGACAAAAGGAAAGGCCCCGGACGGCATGTCGGGGCCTTTCTGCTTTATCACCCCTGTAATCCCATGCTTCAGAATGGCCTCGATTGCCTGCCTCACATGAGCATGGATTTTCGGGTTCTGCGATGACAGGAAATACTGCACTTATAAACGTATCCATTTCGGTGCTGATAGGCTCAAACAGCGCGTACGCTGATGAAGTTGGCAAGCGGCTGACAGCGCAAATGAAAGTGGCTTCAGGTGGTGTCACGCTCGACCGTCGTCAAGGCTTTCATGAAACGGGGACATTGACATAAGGCAATGAAATCCGACCCCATGAACCTGGGGCGATTTCCACGCGTTGTGCAGCGTCAGCAAAATGACACTGCAAGGCATGGCCATGACACGCGGCTTTGACGACGAGGCTGCCTGAACGCAGAGCTCTGATGGATCGGTCAGGGTAGATGTCTCAGCCAAGGCCGTCGCCAGCGAGAAACTGAGCACCCACTTGACCATTGGCGGCCATTTTTACCCAGACAGCTTCCCAATGGAGGCAGACTATCTGGGCAACAGTAACGCCGCAGGGAAAAACTATGACGTGGTATAAGGTAGAAGAAAAAGGCTGTCCACCGGTCGATTTCTGGCTAGATACCAAGACCCACCGCCTTGAACGGATCACCAGCAAGGATGGTGACACAGCATTTACAGGCGACGTCAAAAGACATCAGTCGGTAGAAGACGCGTTGGTCCCTAATGAGATGACACAAACCATGGGTGGGGCGGTTATGTTATATACCCTGACACCCTACGAATTCATCGCCGTGCCGGTGTTAAAAATTCTCATCGCCCAAAAATAAGTGACCCCTGAATACAAAGGCGGCTCCAGCTCGCCGCCTTTTTTTAGTCTTTCCGGTCGCTTACATCAGGCCGCGTTCGAGCACACTTGACATACGGCGCGCGAAGGCGGCGGTGTCGTCAAGCGGGTCTCCTTCGAGGATTTTCGCCTGATCGAGGATCAGCCACACCGCGTCACCAAGCGTATCAATGGCACCCTTCTCGGCAGCCTTGTCCGCAAGCTTGCGAATCATCGGGTGCGACGGGTTCACTTCCAGTATCTTGGCGGAGATCGCATCCAGCTGCTTGTGCGCCTTCAGGATGCGTTCCATGTGCATGTCCATGCCGGTGTCATCCGCCACAAGGCAGGCGGCGGTTTCAGTCAGGCGGTCGGACGCACGCACTTCCTTGACCTTGTCGCCCAGCACTTCTTTCATCAGCGTGGCAAGCGTGGTCATCTGGCCTTCGCTGGCGCTGTCTTTTTTCTCGTCCGCCTTGTCGTCGCCCGCGATGTCCTTGAGTTCGCTTGCGCCACGGGTGATCGACTTGAACGGCTTGCCTTCAAAGTCACCCACCATCTGCAGCCAGAAGTCATCCACCGCGTCCGACAGCAGAAGCACCTCGATGCCCTTGGCACGGAAACCTTCAAGCTGCGGGCTTTTCTTCACGGCCTCGGCATCTGTTCCGGTAACGTAATAAATAGCGGATTGTTTCTCTTTCATGCGCGAGACATAGTCCGCCAGCGTCGTCCAGCCATCCACACCGGTTGATTTGAAGCGCGCCAGCTTGAGGATATCGTCGCGGCGCTCAAAATCCTCGTAGATGCCTTCCTTGATCACCGCGCCAAACTCTTCCCAGATCGAGAGAAACTTGTCGGTGTCCTTTTCGGCCATCTTTTCAAAGACCGACAGCACCTTCTTGGTGATCGCCTTCGACATGCGTGTGACCGTCGGGTTGTTTTGCAGCATCTCGCGGCTGACATTGAGTGGCAAGTCCTGACTGTCAACCACCCCACGCATGAAGCGCAGCCAGCCCGGCAGCAGGTCGTCGCTGTCGTCGGTGATGAACACACGTTTCACATAAAGCTTCACGCGGTTCTTGCGCGCCGGGTCAAACAGGTCCATCGGCTGCTGGGACGGCACAAACAGAAGCACCGTATATTCCTGCATGCCCTCGGCCTTGTAGTGCAGCGTATAGGCCGGCTCGTCAAAGCTGTGGCCTACGTGGCGGTAGAACTCGGTATACTGCTCGTCCGTGATGTCAGACTTGGCCCTCGTCCAGATGGCAGAGCCTTCGTTGACGATTTTCGGTTCCGCCGCTTCCTCGTCCCCGCCGAGGATGGCAAGTGTGATCGGCACGGCAATATGGTCGCTATAGGTGGTGACTATGGTTTGCAGGCGATGCCGCTCCATAAATTCGGCAGCGTCATCTTTGATATGCAGCACAATTTCGGTGCCCACGGCCTCTTTTTCAGCAGGCGAAATCTCGTAAGCGCCGAGGCCGTCGCTGCTCCAGAGCCAGGCTTCCTTGTCGCCCGCCTTTTTGGTCGTCACACGCACCTTGTCCGCCACCATGAAAACGGAATAGAAGCCCACGCCAAACTGGCCGATAAGCTGCACATCTTTTTTGCTGTCGCCGGTCAACTGGTCAACAAAGTTGGCCGTGCCGGACCGTGCGATGGTACCAAGGTTGGCGATCAGATCTTCACGGTTCATACCGATGCCGTTATCGGCCACGGTAATGGTCTTGGCCGAAGGGTCCACAGTGATGGCAATGCCAAAGTCACCGGTCTTCAGGTCCGCTTTCGTCAATGCCTCGTAGCGCAACTTGTCACACGCGTCGGACGCGTTCGAGATCAACTCGCGCAGGAATATCTCACGCTCGGAATATACCGAATGCACCATCATGTGCAGCAGGCGGGATACTTCCGCCTCAAAGCCCATTTTTTCCGTCTTACCGTCAGACATCTTTACCCTCAGTTTGTTTTTATGCATTTCATTTCAGGCACGCATTCAGAAGATACGCACCCCTTGCAGCCCCTCATTTAGGGACAGCCGCGCCTACGTCAAGAGGCAGGCTTTATTCTTCTATCGGCTTTTGTTCAAGGAAATCGACGCGGACGCGCTTCAGGACCTTGGCATCATAGTCGCTCAGCTTATAAAGCCAGCCCCTGCAGCGTTCGCTGATCGCTGCTGCTTCGGCCTCGCCATCCATTGGTGCATCGGGCATCACACCTCCCTTTCCCGCGTCGGCCAGCGTGTCCTCATACCGTGCAGCAACCTGCGCCCATGTTGCGCCTTCCAATTCAAACAGCGTGAAGGTGAGGCGAAGGCCATCATAGGTTACCGCCTCTACCACAGCGACGGGGTCGCTGATCGGGTTGGCCATTTTGCGCACGTCATCAAGGTTAAGGTTCGAGAGCACCCGCGCAGGATCACGAAGCTGCCAGTCCGCCTGTGCGACCTCGCCTTCCCTAAGCTTCTCGAGCTTGTATTTGCTGTCCCCAAGCGGACGCGTGATGGCAATATCGCCGTAGACAATGCTCGAAAAACGGCTTTCCGCAATATCAAGCACCGCTGCGTCGAGCCACCAGGCCGGATCAGCGGACGTTTCCGCAAGCCCGGTGACAAGCCAGCTACGTGTATCCTCGGGCTGGAAAATATAGGTGAGCGAACGACCATTGGGGCTGTCCTTGCGGGTTCCCATCAGGAAAGCCGCCAGCATGCTGTCCTGGCTGTCTTGGACCTTGATGTCCAGCGCTTCTTCCCCGAGCCCGAGTTTATCAAACCGGTCCTCGTTCGAGGTCTTGGGTTCGCGGCGCTCGGAAAGCGCAAGTCCGCGCAGGAAATCATGCACAGTGGCGCGGTCGGCCTTGTAGCCGTCCCGTTCGATCACAAACCAATCGCCACCCACCTTGTTCAGATGCGTCGCGACGTCGCCGTGTCTGATGGCGATGCCCGCAGCGTCGTTGATATGGTCGACGAGGCCTTCGAATGTGGTCTCTCCGCGCGCGCCCTGATCGCGTGACGGATCTTCTCCGAACATGACCCAGATCGCACCCAAGATGGCGATCAGCGTCAGATACCCTAAAATGTTGGTCAGTCTTTGAGACATGCCTAACCTTTTACTTCCCTGATTTATTTTGCCTTACTGATTAAGCGTCCTGCGCCGCCGCACATATACACGGACGAGCGCAAATACAATAAGGAGAAACGGTACAGCCATGATGTTGATCACGGCAAGCCAACTGCCAAGCCGCTCTATATCAACCCTCAGGCTGCGGTTCACCTCGCGCAGCGCCTTGCGTGTCTCCAGCAGTTTCGCGCGGAAACGCTCCTTCTCGGCTTCCGTATCGTTGGATAGCACCTGCGCACCGTCACCTTCCGGGGCTTCAAGCTGGGCGAGCCGGTCTTCCATGGCTGTCAGTTCGTCCTGCAGGCGCTGTTCTTCCGCCAGATATTTGGCCTCTGCTTCGCGGCGCAGTTTGTCCACCACCTCAAAGGGGCGTTTGGAAATGCCGCGCCCGCGCAGTGCCAGAAGCGCCTCGGACCCCGCGATATGGTCGGCGAGGTTCAGCACAAAGCTGCCGTTCCCCGCAAGAGGCACCACAATGCGCTGGCCCAGGAGCTCCTGCAACTGTACCCAGAAACGGTCATCAAACAGGTCACTGTCGCTGGCAACCACTACATTGATATCGCCTTCGGTCACTGCTGGATTCGCGTTTGGCGCACTCGCCGCTGCCACACGCTCCGGGAACGCGCTTGAGGCACGGCCTGAAATCCGCGCCGCCAGTGTATAGCTCTGGCCCGATGGCTCCAGTTCCCGCAGCAGCGCATCCGGGTCTGGCATGCCTACAGCGCGCGACGCGTCATACAGCATGGCGACCGTGCTTGTGGTCATGAGCGGGGTAAAGGTGGTTGTCGCACCTTCCGTGCGCTCCAGTACCCCGGCGCTGGCGACATTGATATTGTCGATGGCGCCGGTGACCACGTCATCCTGATTGAGAAAATCCCCACCAACCGACAGCCAGAAGATATAATCCTTCACCGAATCCGGGCCGTAACCACCCATCTGCACCCGCTGCGCCTGCGCGGCGTCGCCCACCACCTTGCCGTCAGGCATATACACGCCCCATGCGCCAAGGAGGGGCGACAGCGAGGACGCATTCGGCTTAGTCGCTCGTGGGTCCATGGCTTCAGAATGCGGATCAAGGAAGATCAGCGCGCGACCACCCCTGAGCACGTATTGATCAATGGCAAAAAGCTGGTCTGCGTTCAGCGCGGGCGGGTGTACCAGCATCAGCACTTCGGTCTCAAGCGGCAGCTCGGTAAAGTCGGGCGCCACTTCTTCGACCGTAAAAAACTCTTCCAGCTGTTCATAAATCACATAGGGCTGTGACCGGCCCTGCATCATGGCCTGCGGGCCGCCGGGGCCAAACTGCATCGGCAACCGGGTCAGCAGCGCCAGACGTGGGCGCGGTTCGGTATCAAGGCTGGTAATCAGCTTGACGAGGTCATATTCGAGAAATTTTTCCCGCTCTTCCGAGAAATAGGGGATCGCCCCTTCTCCGTCGAGCGCATTGCTGGCCGTCAGCCCAAGATAGAGCATGGAGCGGTCCATAAGCGGCAGACCTTTGAGCCCGGCAGCCACGGCTTCATCCTCGGCCTCTGAGAATGGTTCCGGGTCAATGATCGACAGATGAATTTTACCCGGATTTTCTGCCGAAAAGGCACGCAGCATATCCTCAACCCGTTTGCCATAGCTCAACAGCTGAGGATACGGCGTTGCCAGGGAGCGCGAGAAATAAAAGGTCAGCGCAACAGGCTCATCCAGCGCCTTGAGCACATCCTGCGTGCCGTCGGAAAGCGTGTAGAGCCCCTCGTCCGTCAGGTCGAGCTTCACCGCCCTGAGGTAGCGGTCCGCCAGCACCGTCAGCGACAGGAACAGCAGTACCACCAGGGTGATCTGGACCGCGGGTCGATGCATGAAATTCGTCTGCGAAGTCGCCATTATCCTGCCTCCCGCTTGCTTTCAATCACGATACGGCCAATCCACAGCCACAGGGCAATCACCGCAAGGAAGTAAAACGCGTCGGAGAGCACCACCACACCTTTTTGCAGGTTATTGAAGTGCGTGAGGAACGACAGATTGGCCACCGCCTCGACCACCGGGTCCGGTGCCCAGCCGGTAAACACATCCAGCACCATCGGCAGGCCCGAGACGAGGAAAAGGAAACAAACGGTCACAGCCAGAATAAAAGCCACCACCTGATTTTTGGTCGTCGCCGACAAGGCACTGCCAATCGCCAGATAGGCCGATGCCATCAGAAGCGAGCCCAGATAGCCTGTCGCGATCACCCCGTTATCAGGAGCACCAAGCCAGTTGACCGTAATCCAGATTGGCCCCGTCAGCAAAAGGGCAACACCTGCAAATGCAACGGCAGCGAGGAACTTGCCAACAACGATGGCGCCCACCGGCACCGGCAATGTCAGCAACAGCTCAAACGTGCCGCTCTTGCGCTCTTCGGCCCAAAGCCGCATGGCGATCGCAGGCATGAGAAAAAGATATAGCCATGGCTGATAGGTGAAAAAAGCGACAAGGTCGGCCTGCTCCCTTTGGTAGAACTGGCCAATGTAAAATGTGAACAAACCCTGCATCACCAGAAAAATGACGAGGAAAACATAGGCCACGGGAGTGGCAAAATAGCTGGCAAACTCGCGGCGGAAAATGGTCATGACTGATTTCATATTAGGCCTCCCCACCACGATTATGGTTATTGCCGTTCAGGCCGTCGCCCTCCGTGGCCTGCCGGAACACGTCATCAAGGCGCCCGGGGTCGACCGAGAACTGGCTGACCTGCCAATTGCTGACGGCTGCGATGTCGCCAATCGCCTCAGCGATGTCAGCATTACCCACCGGGACCACTGTCAACCGGACCTTGTTGCCCTCGCTTGCGGCCTCGATTTTCGCGACGCCGCCGATACGCTTGAGGGCGGAGGCAACGCGCTCCGCATTCTCGCCGGGCACCAGCATGGTCACTGCATTCCGGTACCTGGACCGGGCTCGCAGTTCAGACGGCGTGCCGTCCGCCACGATATGCCCGCGGTTGATAATCACCGCGCGGTGACACAGGGCATCCACTTCCTCAAGAATATGTGTGGAAATAATAATCGCCCGGTCAACCGACATGGCTTCAATCAGCCGCCGTACTTCAAATTTCTGGTTGGGGTCCAGGCCGTCCGTCGGTTCATCCAAGATAAGGACATCGGGCGCATGCAGGATAGCGGCGGCAAGCCCCACCCGGCGTTTAAAACCCTTCGACAATGTCTCGACACGCTGCTCCATCACATCCTGAAGATGTACGGCGCCTGCCGCACTTTCCACCACGTCGGGAATTTCAGCCGCAGGGATGGCATGCGCGGCCGCGACAAAAGCAAGAAACCCTCGAGAGGTCATATCACCATAAAGCGGCGCGCCCTCGGGCAGGTAACCGATACGGGCGCGGGCGGCCACATTGCCGGTTGTGACTGTCTCGCCACATACGATGGCAGACCCGGACGACGGCGCAAGAAACCCCGTCAGCATTTTCATGGTGGTGCTTTTACCGGCACCATTTGGGCCAAGGAAACCAAGCACCTCACCCTTTTTGACCTGCAGCGATATGCCATCCACCGCCGTGAAAGCGCCAAAGCGTTTGGTAAGCTCCTTCGCCTCCAGTAAAATATCCATCAAAAGTGTCCCCCGCCGCCGTGTGGCGATCATGTTTCCGCTTGTCCTGCCAGCATATACGCGCGAACGCGTCTTTGCCCGCTAGATAATAGTATAAAGCCGTTCATGCAAGCCGCGCGACCATGCGCCGCCCCATCACACCCCTCTATACAGCCCTTGGCATGCCACGGCCATAGCCATCAAAGAGATCAAACATACGCTCGCGCCAATCGTAAAGCGGGTCGTCTGCTTCAAGCGGCTCAAAGTCGCTGGCGAGATGGACCCACATGAAGGTGCCAAAGGCGGCATAGTCTAGCCACGCCGGGGCATCGCCCGACAGATAGTCATTCGCCCTGAGCCCTGCCCTGAGCGGGCTGAGTGATTTCCGGAACGGAGCAAGCCGCTCGGCACGCGTTCCCTGCGCATCTTCAAGTGTGCAGCCCAGGAATTTCTCCCGCGTGTCGCGGAAATAGGCGGCGTTTTTAGCGTCAAGATGCCTGTGGATGTCAGCTACGATCATCGGAAAGAGGCCAAGGAGCAGGGTGCGGTTCAGCCAGTCATTGAGCACGACACCCTGCGCACGGGCGTCCGCACTGCCGAAAAGCGGCTTGTCAGCGTAGGTGTCATCCAGATAACAGGCGATATCGAAGCTCTCTTTCACCCATGTGCCGTCGTCATTGAGCACCGGCACGGTTTTCGACGACGCGTTTTCAAGCGGTTGCTTCTCCAGGAAGGTGATGGGCACGCTGTCAAACTCAAGCCCCTTGTGCTTGAGCGCGAGCCGCGCCCGCCAGCAATAGGGGCTGAAACGTACGTCCCGGTTTTCCCCACAAAGCTCAAAAAGTTGCCGCATGCCTGATCTCCCGTCATTTTTTCTGCGCGACAGGGTGCCGCGCGGGAAATCGCTTGTCGAGGGTAATCTGAAGCTGTCCGGAGATAGGGCCAGAATAAAACTGGCCCGGCTGCATCAGGGTGCGAAGATGAGGGGGCTAGGGGTTCAGAGCTCCGCAAGCAGCCGGGCCAGACGAGGCCAACGATTAAAATCTGATCCTGCATTTTGGCCGGGAAGCGGCTCAAATGTGGCAATCTCGCGGCAGGTGAAAAAAGTGGGCCCGCCAATAAAAAACCCCGGCAGAAAACCGGGGTTTTGCGTTTTTTATACTCGGGTTTTTTAGCGCACGACAATGTCGCCGGACCCCCGCACGCGGGAGTTTAACTTCGCGGGTTCACCGCGCACGACCACGTCGCCAGAGCCGTGTACACCGACATCCGCACTTTGGCTGGCGAAAAATTCAATGTCGCCAGAGCCACGCAGATCAACCTCGGCGGTGTTGCACTTCAGGTCACCTGCGTCGATGTCACCGGAGCCCTGAAGCTCGATATCGAGGTCATCACATGTACCTTCCATGTCGATATCACCCGAGCCCTGCAATTCAATCTTCAGCTTGCCGAACTTGGCTTTCCTGAAGAAAACATCGCCAGACCCTTGAAGCCCGAGGTCAAAGTCGTCCGCAGCCGCAGCCGTCACATGCAGGTCACCGGAGCCACGCAGGCCCGCTCCCCTCAGTTCCGGCACCGTGACAATGACTCGCATCATCTTGATATTGCGGTGCGAATGGCCGTTATCGAGCCCAACCCGAAGTGTATCACCGCGCACTTCGGTTTCAATGTGGCTCATGATATCGCTGTCCGCGATCACCTTGACAGACTGACTGCCCCCCACCGTGACTTCAAGATCCATCGAACCATTGAGTTGCACTTCGCTAAAGGAGGCGACATCGCGCATCTCCTCGGATGTGTCTTTCGCCTGCGCAGTCATGCCGAAGCCAAGCAACATCGCGGCCACAGCCACCGTTGTCTGTAGTTTTTTCATCACCCTATCCTCCGTTCAGTGAATTGTTATTCTCTGTTATTTGATGCGAATACTGCCAAGGAAACCATCGCTTTGGCGCACACGCTTTGGCTCGCCATAGACGGTGATCGAGCCGATGCCGCTGACGTTCGCGTCCACACTTTCGCTGGCAAACACCTTGGCTTCGCCAACACCCCTGACGCTGACTTCAACGTCTTCGCATCTGAGCTCTTCAGTATCGACATCGCCTGCGCCCTTGATCTCAAGCCGCAACGACCCGCAAGTGCCTTCAGCCTCAAGATCGGCGGCGCCCTTGATATCGATTGTCAGCTCTTTGCTGTCGATACCGCGCAGGTCCGCATCCACGGCGCCCAGGACTTCAAGCTCTTCGAGCATTTTCATCGAGATGGTGACGTTCACATCTTCGGAGTGGAACGACATATTGTTGTCGTCATCATCGTCATCAAGATCGATCACAAGTGTATCACCGCGCACATAGGTTTTTATATCGCGCATATCGCCTTCATAGGCCTCGATGGTGACTTTCTGGTCCTTGCCGGCGGTCAGGTCCAGCTCGATCCCGCCTTTGACTTGAATGCGGGTGAACGTACTCACCTCACGGGTCTCGGTCTTGCGGTCACCATGATCGTTATGGGCAAACGCGGGTGCTGTCGGGGCAAATGCAAATACACCTACGCTGCCTGCAATAGCCAGTGCAACCACACCATGACGGAGTGAATTGGTCTTTTTCATGAGATATTCCTCGCTGTTATTTTTATATGCCGCTTTTTATATATCGGCCCGTTATAGTCTCACTCATGTAATCACTCGTCAAGGCGAATCAAGGGGTGATCTCGCGGCTTGCCTTGGCGCGCGAAAAGCCGCACAATGGGGCCAGAGGAAGTGCCCACCTTCGGGCCGTAGAGGAGTGCATGGACGAAGCGTCTTATATTCCGCTTTTCGGGGGAGGCCTGCCACGCAGCAGCGGCAGGCAAGCAAATGCAATCGTATATTTCAACCGGCCCGAACTTACCAAAATCCTGAATGTTTATGGCCGCATGGTCGCGGCGGGCGAATGGCGCGATTATGCGATCGACCACCTGCGCGACGAGGCCATGTTCTCGATCTTCCGCCGTGCAAGCGAAATGCCGCTGTATCGCATCATCAAGGAACCCACGCTGGCCAAGCAGCAGGGCATGTGGCGCATCATGGGCATGGATGGCCAGATCCTCAAACGCGGCAAGGATCTCAGCCAATTGCTGAAATATTTCGACCGCCAACTGGTGCGGGTGGTCGATTGACCACTAGCCCACCAGAAGCCAGATATAAACTAGCGCAAACACCGCAAGCGTGATGATGCTGGCGTAGCTCCATAGCCTGATCACACCTTTTGGCCTGGCCATGTCCGGCACCGCATCCTGCATCATCACCCGGTGGTTGAGATAGGCAAACACGGGCGCGGTGAGGAAAGCGATCGAGGTCACGAGATCAATGAAGGCCCGGAAGCCCTGCATGAAAAAGCCGATCAGCAGCATGGCGGCCACGCCAAGGCCGATCAGCACATATATATAGGCTCGGCCAGTGCCCGCCTGCGTATTGGCTTCCGGCACCGCTCGAAGTGTCGCCCAGCTGACAACAAGCGCACGCGTCAGGCCATCCAGCACCGTAATCGCCGTGGTGAACATCACGGTGAGTGCTGCAAAACCCACGACTGGCGCGGACCAACTACCCAGCGTACCGGCATAAAGCGCCACAAGCTGGGCTGCAAAACCGGGTGCCGTGTCTTCCGGGATCACGCCGCTTGAGTGCATGACCCCGGCGCCCAGCAACATGAAACACAGCGCAAGGATGGTGGTGCCAATGTAGCCGACATTGAAGTCGGACACGGCGTCATGCACAGCAGCTTTGCGCGCGTCCTCGTCCTCGGGCACAACGGTACCGCCAGCTTGTTTTTTTGCCAATGTCCACAGGCTCGAGAACACCGAAGCTTCAATGGGTGTCGGCATCCAGCCCGCAAGTGCTACGATGAAGAGGAAAGCCGTCAGGTCGAAGGACGGTGCGGTTTCGGGGTACAGGGACCAGTCCACGCTCGGCAGCGCCAGCACGGTGGCGATCAGGGTTGCGGTGGTCAGTAGCCCCATGAACACGCGGTTCACCCGTTCCAAGAGCTTATAGCGCCCGAGCCCCAGAAACAGCGTGCAGCCAACCAGCACCAGCGCGATGGTCGGCATCAGCGGCAGGCTGACTCCCAACACCGCTTTCAGCATGCCTGCCGTCACCAGCGATATGGCGGCCACCGCAAAACCGTGTGCAAAAACAAACACCGCCATCAGAAACAGAAGCGGCAGAAGCCCTACACGCCGGTAGCCCGCGATCAGCGTCTCGCCGGTGGCAGCGGCATATTGCGCGCCAAAGCGGAACGCGGGATATTTGGCGATATTGGCAAGGAGGATCACCCCCGCGAGGCCAAGCCCAAAAACGGCCCCAGCTCGGGTGGACTGCACCAGATGTGAGGTACCAATCGCCATGCCAGCGAATAAAAGACCCGGCCCAAGCTGACGCAGCCAGCTCATTGATGATGTTCGCAAGATATCCTCCCCCTTGTCCTGTGGCGGCAGACTAGCACCGGGTTTTCACGACGCCAAGTCAGCATATGCTTCTTGACCTGCCGCGCGGCCCATGACAAAAAGCGCACAAGGCAGAGGCCGCCTGCCGCCCGCGCATATGCATGGTGAAGGCCTCGGAACATTTTGTTCGCCCAAAGCCCATGAGCGGCACCGGGCGGCAACGCGGGCCCCGCTTGATGACTGTGCCGTTCGCGGAAAGGCGAACCATGAGTGACATACTCAAACATACCAAGAGCCGTGCCAAACGGCTCCGATCCTATTTGGCATCGCAAGATATACCCATCACCCACGCCCAAAGCCTTGAAGCCGTAGCAAAAGAAGATGGCATGCGAGACTGGAACACACTGTCGGCCACGCTTGCGGCCGCAGGTAACCCGGCCCGGCCACACAGCGAGGAACAAAACGCGGCACACAGGCTTGCCTTCCATGTGGGGGACCGCGTTGGCGGTACCTATCGTGGCGGCAATTTTGCGGGCACCATACTGGGGCTTGAGAAAACCGACGGAGGCCCTGTGTGGCGGATCAAGATCCAGTTTGACGCGCCTGTGGCGATCGGGACCAGCGCGGCCCTCAACCTAACCCGCCTGCGGGTCAGGCTGATGATAAACACCGACGGTACATCAGTGAACCTCAAGGGTACACCTGATGGCCAGATGCAGATGCATCACCTGTGACAACCGGGGCAGCGCAATAGCGCTGCCCTACCCTTTCAGGTCAAACATGCGCGCGGAAGGCGATAGGCACCAGGCGCGGGGTAATGGTTGCGCCGCCATACCCGATAAAATCACCGTCAAGCTGCAGGGGCGTATCCTCATCGCCAAGGCTCAGGCTGCCATTGCCCAGTTGCCGGATGCCTGCGCGCCGGTCGAGCCGCCCGAACAACAGCGCGATCTGGTCCACGGCGCGTGCCAGAGGCCCCTTGCCTTCCATCATCAGGCAGGCAAGGCCTGGGCTGTTGACCCTTGTCTGGCGCGTCAGGATAAACGGGCCAGCGTAGCGCTGTATATTGGCGATCACCGCCCAGTATGCATGACCCGCGCCACCGCCTTCCATTGTCCAACTGATACTGTTCGCCGAGCGTTCACGCCAAAGCGCCTTGAACGTCGCCGGTACAAAGGACATGCGCCCCACCTTGGCCTTCAGCGCGGGGGAGACATACTCCAGCACCCGGGCGTCAAACCCAGCACCCAGCCAGCACACCCCCATGTGGTTTTCGCCGCCAAAATGCACATCAAACGGATAAAGGTCCTTCAGGGACCGCGATAGCAGCACATCAGAGACATGGCGCGCACCAATGCGCCCATGGGGCATATACCCAAGCTCGCGCGCCAGCACATTGGCCGTGCCTGCCGGAATAATGCCCAGCGCGACACCGTGGCCAAAAGCGCCTTCAGCCACTTCGCGGATGGTGCCATCACCGCCCGCCGCGATGATCACATCCACCTCGCCGGCAATTGCCAGTTCTTCCGCGATCTTACTTGCATGCACCGGGCCTTCAGTGGGCACAATGGTCACCTGCTGGCCACCACGCAAAAGCCGCTCAGCCACCGCACTGATAAATGGCCCTTTGCCCCCGCCGGAGATCGGGTTTTTGATGATGACGACACGTTCGCCCATGTGTGATGCGGCTCCCTGGCTTGTGGCTAGAGAAAAGGCCATATCGCGCCGGTTTGCAACAGCTGCGATCAAATTTCGCGGACACATCCGCTGTTTTTAGCTACCATGGCACCACAGCACGGGAGGATGAGATGGCTGAAAACAAGACCCGGGAGACCGATGCCAGCGTGGCTGAATTCCTGAGCGGTGTCAGCCCGGAAGCCCGGCGCAAGGACGCCATCACCATTTTGGAGTTGATGGAACGCATGAGTGGCCACAGCGCGCGGATGTGGGGGCCCGGCATCGTTGGCTTTGGCAGCTATCATTATGTCTATGAAAGTGGCCGCGAAGGGGACATGTGTCGCATCGGCTTCTCCCCGCGCAAGACATCCCTTGTTCTCTATATCATGCCAGGCTTCTCGGACACTGACGACCTGCTAGCACGCCTCGGTAAACACAAAACCGAAAAATCCTGCTTATATATCAACAAGCTGGCGGATGTGGACATGATGGTCATCGAGGAAATGATCGAACGGGCGCTGGCCTACATGCAGGAAAAATACCCCGGATAGGGCACGCCTACCGCCCGCCCGTTGGCTTGTTCTGCTGCGCAAGGAGAAACGCCCCGACAAGGCCGGAGATTTTGCCAAGCGCGGGTTCGACGATATAGCGCTCCATCCCGCCGCTTCGGGTGGCGACAGGCACATACCCCGCGATCAGGCGTTCCGCCTCGCGTCGCACCTTGCCGATCAGGCTTTTTTGGGCCATCACACCCCCGCCGATGATGATACGCTCTGGCGCGTAAGCAAGGGTGATGGTACGGCACAACTGCGCCAGATAATAGGCCTCCGCCTGCCATGCCAGATGGTCCGACGGCAGGATCGACGCCGGCATCGATGCCCGCATGGCAATCGCCGGGCCCGACGCCAGGCCTTCCACACAGTCGCTGTGGTAAGGGCACTGGCTTTCAAATTTCTCGTCGCCATGTGCGCGTGGCACCGGCATATGACCCAGCTCCGGGTGCAAGGTGCCGTGCAAAAGCTGGCCGCCGGACATCACCCCCACGCCAATGCCCGTGCCAACGGTAATATAGACCGCGTCCCGCGCACCGCGCGCCGCGCCCACGCGGGCCTCCGCCAGCACGGCGGCATTCACATCGGTATCCAGCGCCACCCGCACGCCAACCTGATGGCCAAAATAGTGGGCAAAATTGGTCCCCGCCCAGCCGGACTTGGGGGTTGCGAGTAGCGAGCCATAGGTTGCGCTGCGGGTGAGGTCCAGCGGGCCGAAGCTGGCGATGCCGAGCCCCGTGATCACACCAAAACGCACCTGTGCGTCCTGAAAGAAGCGCGCGCAGGCAGAAAGGGTTTCATCCGGTGTACTGGTGGGGATCGTCTTTTGCGCCCAGATGTCATCGTGAGCACCGCCCACCGCGCAGATAAATTTGGTGCCGCCAGCCTCAATCGCCGCGAGCATCTCAGCGCCTGACCGGACTAAAATTTTGCTGACAAGACTGAAGCACGCCTATCCCCTCCGGTGTGCATTTTGGGCCGCACATAGGGATACTATAAGCTATAGCTACTATATTTCAATTGCTTAGGAGATTATAGCTTTGCACCCTTGTCCGTATCAGGCTGCAGCCAAAGATTAAGCACACGCACGACCTCTTCGGGCTGTACGGGCTTGGAGAGATAATCATCCATCCCGGCCTTCAAGCATTGTTCGCGGTCTCCCTCCATGGCATTTGCGGTAAAGGCAATAATGGGGGTACGCCGCGCGCCCGTATCGCTTTCCATGGAGCGGATTGCCTGAGTCGCTTCGAAACCGTCCATCTCGGGCATGAGGCAATCCATCAGGATCAGGTCGAAGCGCCGCTTCTTAATCTGCTCCACCGCTTCAATACCGTTGCCTGCCGGGGTGACAAGGCAATCGTGCCTCTTCAGGATATTGGTGGCAACCATGCAATTAACCGGGTTGTCCTCAGCCAGCAGAATCTGCGCGCCCCTGAAGCTGACCGGCCCGTCACTTTTCTTTTCGTGCTTGCGGAAAGAGTAGCGCGTTACCAGGTCTGCACCAGCCTCGGATTCATTGCGTTTTTTCCATACTGTGGCAAGAACAGCTTCAATTTCCCCTGGGAAAAGCGGCTTGGTGAGATATCCGCGCACGCCAATCTGCCGCATGAAGCTGCCGTCCCCCTTCTTGGGCGACGACGTCGCGAGCACAATCGGCATTGAGCCTATCGCCGGGTCATCGCGCACGGCCTGCACAAGGGCACGACCATCCATTTCCGGCATGCAATAATCAGTCAATAACAGGTCAAACGCATGTCCTTCCGCCTTGGCGGCTCCCAGTCGCTCAAGAGCGGCTTTGGCCCGCGACACCATTTCAACGACCATGCCGTACGGCGCAAGTTGTTCGGCCACTATTTCCTGCGCAACCCGGCTATCATCGACCACCAGAAGCTTCAGCCCCTTCAACTCATCCACGTCTGGCATCAAACGATCCGCCATACTGTCAGCCCGCGCCATATAGACGTTAAAACGGAACACTGTTCCCGTGCCTTCTTTGCTTGATACCGAGATCGCGCCGCCCATCAGGGCGATCAGCTCCTGACAGATAGACAAGCCTAAACCCGTACCGCCATACTGCCGCGTGGTGGAAATATCCGCCTGATCAAACTTGTTGAAGATCACGGCCTGTTTGTCTTTCGGTATCCCGATGCCTGTGTCTTCAATCTCGAAATGCAGGCGTATGCGGCCGTCGGCTTCTGTGCTGGATGTAGTGGTGAGCAGAATATAACCTGCCTCTGTAAACTTGGCGGCATTCCCCATCAGGTTCAGCAGGATCTGACGCAGCCGTCCGGGATCCCCCTTCAAAAAGCGCTGGGTCTCGAGTGGGAGCCTGACAAGGAGCTCCACATCTTTTTCGCTGCACCTTGGGGCGATCAGCCCCGATACATCCTCCAGCAATTGCTGGAGATCAAAATCCATTTCTTCCAGCTCAAGTTTGCCCGCCTCGATCTTGGAGAAATCAAGGATGTCATTGATCAGTTCCAGCAAGGCTTCCGCCGAGCGCATAGTGGTCTCGGCAAAGCTATGCTGTTTTGGTGAAAGGTCAGTATCAAGCAACAGCCCGGTGGTGCCGATAATGCCATTCATCGGCGTGCGAATTTCGTGGCTCATATTCGCCAGAAACTCAGACTTGGCCTCATTGGCAGCCCGCGCCTCCACCACCGCGTGGTCAAGCGCCGCATTCTTGAGCTCAAGCTCCTGATAGGCTGCATCAAGCTTGTTTGTGCGTTCCTCAACCAGACTGTTGAGGTTCTCATTCAGCTGCGACAACGAGGACGCCATGGTGCCAAAGGCGTCTGACAGATCACTCACCTCACGCCAACCCCCACGCACCGGCTTGATGGCGAAGTCGCCCTGCGTCAACTGATCCGCCTGCCGCTTCAACCGGTCTACCGGTCGCGCGATATATAGCGCAATGCCGTAGCCCGCGAGCGTCGCGATCGCCACCAGCACGAGCACCAGAATCACATAAAAGCTTTGCGCCTCTGCGACCAGTGCGCTGACTTCCTGTTCATTGATTTTGGCCACCAGGCCCCAATCAAGCTCGGAAATATAGCGCGTGGACGCGAGCACAGGGCGCTCTACATAGTCCGGAGCATCCTCAAGAATCGTTTCATTGCCCAGAAGAGCCTGCGTGATAGGGACATCCAGCCTGTCATGCCCCACCCGACGCTGAAAGGCAGCAGCCGGATCATATTTCAGCGGCACAGCGAACAGCGCATCGCCATTTTCCGCCCTTACCGCAAACAGCCATTCGCCGGTTTCGCCCAGTCCCGTGCGGTCACCAACAAGATCAAGCAGAAAATCCGCGCCAAAATCCGCGCTGACATAACCGACAATGACATCGTCGTGCACGAGAGGATATATGGTTTTAAGGACAAGCCCATCCTGCTTCACAAGCCTTATCCATGGTTCCGTCACCGGGAGCGCCACATCGGGAAATACCGGTGGGCCAATCGTGTCAGACGCAACAATCCGGCCATCGGCATCCGCAATCATAAGCGAGTTCAGGTGTACAAGACCGGCATTTGCAGCGCGCAACGAGCGTTCAAGCCGCTCTTTCATCACACCGTCGTCCTCATCGTCCCAACGGGCAAGGCTTTCGCGGAAAAGGGTTCGGCTGGCAAGTAGCGCCGTATTGTCCCTGACCCGGTTCACAGCGGTCACAAGCCGTTTTTTCGCAATGAGCGATAGGGCGGACAGCTTGCCTTCCATTTGTGTCCGCTGGTGCTGGGCAACACTGCCCATAAGAAACTCGAAGCTGATAACAAGCGGCACCACCGCCACCAGAACAAACGCCGCAACAAGCATGTGTTTCAGCTTTAAGCTTACCATCCTGTGTTTCGACTGAGAAATCGTTTAGCCCTCCACCTGCGCTCAATCATAATGCTTTATAATTAACGGATTATAAATCAACCTCGCGCCAGGCGCGAGCAGTAATGACACGCATTCCCTCACACCCGTCAACGCAGGCAACTATGTAAACAGGTCAACCCGCAGCAAAAGCCCTTGACCCGGCAACCGCAATTCGCGACGATTCAAACCCGCCCCTCGTCAACCCGGGAAACAGCCGTTGAGAATTTCCGCCCTTAAAAACCTGGCTCACGACGCTGTATGCCAGTCTATCACCAGCCCTGTCGGCGTGATGTATCTGGTGGCGGACGCAGGCGCGCTCCACGCCGTTTTATGGCAGCGCGATCTTGAGGATGCAGGCACCCGCGCGGTTATCAACAACCTGCCCAAAACGCATGGGCACCCCGTACTCACGGACACCGCTCGTCAACTGGGTGAATATTTTTGCAAAAAACGTACTGTGTTTGACTTGCCGCTGGCATCCGTTGGGACACCGTTCCAGCAGTCGGTTTGGCAAGCGTTGACACGCATTCCCCATGGCAGGCGCATGTCCTATGAAGACCTTGCCATCACTCTTGGTGACCGCGCCAAAAGCCGGGCAGTCGGGCGCGCAAACGGGCTGAACCCGTTTTCGGTCATCATCCCCTGCCACCGACTGGTGGGCAAACAGGGTTGCCTCACGGGCTTTGCCGGCGGGCTTGAGGCCAAGGCATATCTGCTTGAACATGAGGCCCGAACGAGTGGCTTCACGCTCTGTTGATTGGCGCCGGGCGCACGGGTCTGCGCGCCGCCCTTCTTGGCAATACGGCGGAGAAATGTGTACATGAACTGAAGACCGACCTGACGATTGTGAAAGGCTAAGTCACAATATTCATGACGCTCATATCGGCAACGCTGAGCCCTCCGAGAAAGACACTTTCACCACCGCCCAGATTGATCAAAAGGCCGGTTTCGCCATCCTGCACACCATCGCTCGCTGCGGCCTCTACAGCAGCAACATCGGCAAAGCCGCGCGCCGTCAGGTTGAGGGTATCATCATCCACATCAAAGTCGGTGATCATGTCATTGCCGCTGACCGCGCCGAAGATGAACTGGTCTGCGCCAACCCCGCCCGTGAGCATGTCATCATCGGCACCGGCCCACAGCACGTCATCGCCGGCCCCACCGATGGCCACGTCGTCGCCAACGCCGCCATAAAGTGTGTCGTCGCCCGCGCCGCCAAGCAAGCTATCGCTCCCCTCACTGCCGCACAGGCTGTCATTGCCGTCGCCGCCCTCAAGCGTATCATCACCCGCGCCGCCACCAACCCGGTCGTTGCCACCCAAAGCGAACACATGGTCATTGCCGCCACGTGCCCAGATGCCATCAGCCTCATCACTGCCGGTCAGCGTGTCGGCAGCACTTGTGCCGGGTAGCATCACGCTTTCCCGCACATCGATCACACCGAAACGCAGGAACGCACTGGTGCGCAGGCCATGACTGTCCTCAGCGTAGACCCGCACCGCGATCTCATCACCGCTCTCAAAATTGAGGGTGACATCCTCATTCAAATAGAGGCTGTCGCCTTCCACCCTGAAGCGCGCATCTGTGACCGAGAAGCTGACATCGGCGCCGTCCGGGTCGGTCGCAGAAAGCTGGCCGACAAAAGCGCCTGCCTCATTCTCGCGCACGCCGTCACTGGCGAGGCGCGGGGCGGAAGGCGGGCTTTCCCCACCGCTGAGGGTCACGGTAACAACCTGCGTGGTGCTGTCTGTTGCCGTGAAGGTGTAGCTGTCTGTCAGGGTTGCGCCGTCTCCGAGTTCCGCCAGCACATCCTCGTTCGCGACATAGGTCCACGTGCCTGATGTCAGCACAAACTGGCCATAAGCGTTGTCGCCAGCAACTGCAGCCACGTCGGCAAAACCTGGACTATCGTCCGCGTCCACGTCCGAAATGCTGAGCGTACCGGACGTTCTGGTGCCGCTGCCTTCCACGATGGTGCCCGAGAAGGTACCGCTGACCACAGAAGCATCATCGGCACCCGTGATGGTCACCGTAATTTGCTGGGTATTGCTGTCGCTTGCCGTAAAGGTGATGGTGTCTGTGACGGTGTCACCCGCGTCGAGATCCTGCACTGCACCCTCGTCAAGGGTGTACGTCCAGGTGCCGGAGGTGAGTACAAAGCTGCCGTAGGCGTTATCACCGACCGTGGACGCAACGTCCGAGAGGATTGGCGCGTCGTCAGCGTCGGCATCATTAATGGTAATGCTACCCGCTGTTGTGACTGCCGCATCGCCCACGTCTCCCTCTGTCACCGCGCCCGCGGATGTGCCCGAGATGACAGATGCATCATCGGCGCCGGTGATGGTGACAGTAATCTGCTGCGTGGTTGTGTCGGACGCGGTGTAGGTGATGGTGTCTGTCACCATGTCACCGGCATCAAGGTCCTGTACCGCGCTTTCATCCAAAGTGTAGGTCCAGGTGCCGGAGGTGAGCGCAAAAGTGCCATAACTGTTGTCGCCTGTGGTCGCGCCCTGATCGCTGAAGCTGGGGCTATCATCGGCGTCGACATCGTTGATGGTCAGGCTGCCGCTTGCGGTCACTGCGCTATCGCCCAAATCGCCTTCGTTCACGTCGCCGCTGAAGGTGCCACTCACTTCAGACGCGTCTTCCGCGCCGTTGATCGTTACTGTAATTTGCTGGGTGGCTGTGCCGTCCGACGCGGTATAGGTAATGGTGTCCGCGACCGTGTCGTCTGCGTCGAGGTCCTGCACCGCGCTTTGGTCCAGCGTATAGGTCCAGGTGCCCGCGCTCAGCGCAAAACTGCCGTAGGCGTTATCACCCGCTGTGCTGGCAACATCCGGCAATGTTGGGGCGGGGTCATCGTCCACATCGACCACCGTCACGGAACCGGTCGCGGTAACTGGCGCGTCGCCCACGTCGCCCTCGTCCACGTTGCCCGCGATCGTTCCGGTGAAGGTGGCATCATCGTTCGCGCCGTCAATGGTGATAGTGATGTCCTGCGTGGTGCCGTCGGCGGAGCTGACGGTGATAATGTCCGTCAGGTCGTCGCCCACATTCATGCCGTCCACCGTCGCATTCACGGTATCGACCGTATAGGTCCAGTCACCGTTCGCCGCGATGTCCATCTCGCCATAACTGCCGGTGATCGTATCGTTATTGAACTGCTCATGCGCCGCGCCGTTCAGGTCGCTGATCGTCAGGCTGCCGGAAACAGAGGTGTCGTTTTCGCTGATGCTGTCCGCTATGTCACCGCCGATTGTAGGTGCGAAGGCAGGCCCGAGGCCCGATGCCACACCGTCCGGGTTTGAAAGTGCCACGTAAACCTGCGCGCCCGACGGCAGGGTATAAAGGGTCAGCGCGCCGCCGTCGCCCGAGAGGCTGTCAAAAATCTCGCTGAGGTCGCTTTCGATCGTCGGATTGTCACCTGCATAAAGCTGCGACAGGTCATCCAGCACGTTGGTGCCGCTGAAGGTCAGGACCTGGCCGCTGCCGATAAAGGAGACCGCCGTGTTGCTGCCAGCAAGGATGCTGTTCTCGAGCGTTACAAATGCGTCGGACCGGATGCTCAACTCGACGGTGCCATTGCCACTGAACACGCTGTTGCTGATGGTCAGGGTCATGTCTTCGACCCGCAGGCCATTGTCAGTGTTGTCTGCAATTGTCACGCCGTCAAAGGCCGTCACAGTATTGGCGTCCAGCAGCATACCGTCACCCGTATTGCCGCTGATGCTGCTGTTCGTGATCGAGACCGTGCCATTGCGAATATCGACAACCGCCCCTATCGCCATATTGCCCTCAACGCGTACACCATCAAGGGTGACATCGGCCCCGTTTGAAACAATACCGGGTGTGATGGCAGTGTTGCCGGTGATGACGCTATCGCTGATCGTCAGGTCGGTCCCGGTGCCAGCATAGACCGCGATACCCCCATCTACACCTGTAATGGTCAGGCCATTCAGCGTGACATCGGTGCCCGACGAATAAACCTCGAACAAAAAGGTGTTATAGCCATTGGCATCAATGGTTATATCGGGCGTACCGTCACCGTCGATATCACCGTTGATGGTTATGGAGTTGTCGATTTCATAGGTGACCGCATCGGTGATTGTATCGCCGCTCAGCAACGCGTCGAAGACGATGGTGTCGCCGTCCTGCGCGAGGCCGATGGCCTCAAGGAGCGACAGGCCGAGGCCGTCCGCGCTTTCGGAGGCAAGGTTACCGCCGCCGTAGGCGTCGGTTGCACTGCCAGATATGGTATCAACGGTAAAGGTGGTCATGATCTCGCTCCCCAATCGCACGGGAAGTAGTGCCGGAACAAGGACGGAGCCGGCCCCGAAAACGAAGCCAGAGAACAACAAATATAAAAATACACCCCCGTGTGCCGCCCAAGTGTGGGCGCTGCGATGCCCGTGCTTTAAAAATGCTATCGCGTATGTGAGTGTTTCACGGAACGCAGAAAACTACAAGCTCGCAAGAGGTGCAGGCGACATACAAATATTGGAAATGAGGGAAAAATGGTGCTGCTGGGGAGATTTGAACTCCCGGCCTCTCCCTTACCAAGGGAGTGCTCTACCCCTGAGCTACAGCAGCGTCACCATATGGGCGCGGGCGATGGTGCGCCGCACGCCGGGGCTATTGCCACAGGCGGGCATTTGATGCAAGCCAAAACAGCAATAATTTTGCCGCTCGGCTCGAATGTGCCGCGCACAGCCTAACATTTATCGCTTGAAAAGGCCTCGCCTTTTGCGGCATCTATTCACACCATGGGCAAAGACGCTGACAAAACGACCGATATCAAACAGGATCCAGGCAAGCTGCATGACGCCGAGAAGCAGGCACGGCTGGCCGAAGCCCTGCGCGCCAACCTGCGAAAGCGCAAGGAACAGGCGCGGGACCGTAAAAGCACACCGTCCGGCAACAGCTGAATAGCGCGCGCTGTGCCGCCACGCCAATAAAACTCCTCCACCCCCAATATCTTGTAGATTGGTGCTTGTTCGCCCTCAAGGATTGCCTTACTAATGCGGGAAATGCGCCAGCTGGCGCCTGTCAACGCAGTGAGTAAGCTGAGATAAAAGGGGGAGCGCCGACCATGTCCATCATGTCTGATAAATGGATTCGCACAATGTCGCAGGAACACGGCATGATCGAACCGTTTGTGGATGGCCAGGTGAGGAAGGACAATATCTCCTACGGGCTGTCCTCCTATGGTTATGACGCGCGTGTGGCACCCGAGTTCAAGGTTTTCACCAATGTCGATTCGGTCATTGTCGACCCCAAGGACTTTTCGCCAAAAAGCTTTGTCGACCGCGACACGGACGTGTGCATCATCCCGCCGAACAGCTTTGCGCTCGCGCGCACGGTGGAATATTTTCGCATCCCCAAGGATGTGCTGGTCATCTGCCTCGGCAAGTCCACTTATGCGCGTTGCGGCA
This sequence comes from Kordiimonas aestuarii, assembly GCF_025574465.1. Classification (GTDB taxonomy): domain Bacteria; phylum Pseudomonadota; class Alphaproteobacteria; order Sphingomonadales; family Kordiimonadaceae; genus Kordiimonas; species Kordiimonas aestuarii. The sequence goes on along the minus strand of NZ_JAOBPP010000021.1, from coordinate 1,232,860 downwards.
TCATCGTGAATGTGACGCCGCTTGAGCCCGGCTGGGAAGGCCATGTGACGCTTGAGTTTTCGAACACCACGCCGCTGCCGGCCAAGATTTACGCCAACGAGGGCGCGTGCCAGTTCCTGTTCCTGCAAGGCAATGAGCCGTGTGAGACCGCCTATTCTGACCGGCAGGGTAAATACCAGGGCCAGCGGGGCGTAACGCTTCCCAAGCTTTAAGCCGAGGCTCCGGGTCTAAAACCTGAAAAGGTACCCGCGTCTGCCGCCTTGCTGCCTTTTTTTTCCGCCACGGTGCGGGCATTGTTTATGACTATTCTGAAGGTCCGACCCCCATGGAAAAACTCGTCATCAGCGGCGGCACACCGCTTCACGGCACCATCCCCATCTCGGGCGCGAAAAATGCTGCGCTACCGCTGATGTGTACCTGCCTGCTGACGGAAGACAAGGTCACGCTTGAGAACCTGCCACGGCTGGCGGACATCACCACGCTCACGGACCTCCTTAACCACCTTGGCGTCACAGTCACCATTGAGGGCGGCCGCGGCGGCATGCTGACGGGCCGCAGCCTGACGTTCGATGCTCACACCATCAACGATACCGTGGCACCCTATGACATTGTGCGGAAAATGCGCGCGTCCATCCTTGTGCTGGGGCCCCTTGTGGCGCGCATGGGCGAGGCGACGGTAAGCCTGCCCGGCGGCTGCGCCATCGGTAACCGTCCGATTGACCTGCACCTGAAAGCGCTTGAGGCGCTGGGCGCGAAGATCGAGATGGAACAGGGGTATGTGCGCGCCACCGCCGCCGGTGGCCTCAAGGGCGGACGTGTGCGCTTCCCGTTTGTGTCTGTTGGTGCGACAGAAAACATCCTCATGGCAGCAGCGCTGGCCAAGGGTACCACCACCATTGAGAACGCCGCACGCGAACCCGAAATTGTCGACCTTGCCAAATGCCTCAACGCCATGGGCGCGCGCATCACAGGCGCCGGGCATGAGACCATCACGGTGGAAGGTGTCGAGAAACTGCACGGCTGCACCCACGCGGTGATGCCAGACCGCATCGAGGCTGGCTCCTACGCGGTGGCCGCGCTGATGACCCGAGGCGACCTGCTGCTTGAAGGGGCGAAGGCCGACGACATGCAGGCCACCCTTGACACACTCACGGAAGCAGGCGGCATTGTCAGTGTAGAAGACGGCAGCGTGCGAGTGAAAGCTAACGGCCACGTGCAGGGCTTTAACGTCGTTACCCAGCCCTTCCCCGGTTTCGCCACCGACATGCAGGCGCAGTTCATGGCGCTCGCATGTGTGGCCGACGGCGCCAGTGTCATCACCGAAGCCATCTTCGAGAACCGCTTCATGCACGTCTCCGAGCTTACCCGCCTGGGCGCCAATATCACCGTCAAGGGCTCCACCGCCACGGTGCGCGGCACGCAAAAGCTCAAGGGCGCGCCCGTGATGGCCACAGACCTGCGCGCCAGCATGGGGCTTGCTCTGGCAGGGCTTGTGGCGGCAGGCGAAACCACAGTGAACCGGCTTTACCATCTGGACCGCGGCTATGAGCGGCTTGAGGAGAAACTGAAGGCCGTCGGCGCCAGAATTGAGCGCATGCCGGGCTAGCACGTAACCAAGGGTTTAGCCCCTAATCAGATTTTCTGCGCCCATGCAGGCGTTTAAGCACTTGAAGCGCGCGGGGTGTGCCCGTACATTGCGCACAAATATGAACGTTAGGCCGAGCAACATGAGCGATACCCTGAAACTGCTGGCGCAAAGCGCGGAAGACCTGACGGTGATGTCAAGCCTGATGCAGGACGCCACCGTGCGTGTAGGCGATATCGACTATATGGCCACCTCACATCGGCTTGCCTTTGTCGCCAACCGCTTCCGCTGGGAGAAGAAACGCAAGTTCTTCCGCCCCAAGGGCGAACGCGTACGCACCGGCGTGCACCTGAACAGCATCACGAAGGTTCAGGCGCAGGGCATCGACATGGGTGCCAGGGAAGACGTGCTGGACCTCTTGAGCATGGAAGCCCATGAGCGCGACGAGGCGTTTGATATCCTCCTGAACTTCGCCGGTGGTGCCACCTTGAAGCTGTCGGCTGAATGTGTTGACGCGGTAATGAGCGACCTGAGCGATGATTGGGAAGCCCTCGCACGCCCTCATCATACCGACTAAGCCACACGCAAATACGCCTGCGTGAGGGTCAAAATATTGTCGGCAATCAAAACCGACATATAAACAGCCTATGGAACAAATCCCGACATCAAAGCCAAACAACCGGACCAAAGATCATGGAACTCAGTGACAAACTGGTGCTCGCCCTCCCGAAAGGCCGCATCCTTGAAGAAGTGATGCCTCTCGTGCATGCGGCGGGCATCCATCCGGAACCGGCTTTTGATGACCCCAAATCCCGCGCGCTGCAGTTTGACACCAATGTGCGTAACCTGTCGATCATCAGGGTACGTGCCTTTGATGCCGCGACGTTTGCGGCCTTCGGTGCCGCGCATCTCGCGGTTGTCGGCAATGATGTGCTGCAGGAATTTGGCTATTCGGACCTTTATTCCCCGCTGGACCTTGAGATCGGCCACTGCCGCCTGTCGCTGGCAATGCCCGAAGATGAAGCAGACGAAGACCCGCGCGAATGGTCCCACATCCGTGTGGCGACCAAATACCCGAACCTCACACGCCGCTATTATGCCGAACGCGGTGTGCAGGCCGAATGCATCAAGCTCAATGGCGCGATGGAACTGGCGCCACAGCTTGGCCTGTCACGCCGCATTGTTGACCTTGTATCAACCGGCGGCACCTTGAAGGCAAACAAGCTGAAGGAAGTGGAGGTGCTGACCCACATCACCTCGCGCCTTGTGGTGCATCGCCCCGCCTTCAAGACCCGCCCGCGCGAGGTCAGTTATTGGATCGAACGTTTCAGGGAGGCCGTGAAAAATGGTTCTGCGTCTTAAGTCTTCCGCCACCGATTTTGCAGCCGAGTTTGAAAAGCTGCTGCACGCCAAACGTGAAACCACGACCGATGTACGTGACGTGGTCACCGGCATCATCAACGACGTAAAGGCGCGCGGTGACGACGCGCTTTATGACCTGACGGCAAAGTTTGACCGTTTCGACGCCCGCACCCGTGGCCTGAAAATCAGCGCGGCGGAAGTTGACACGGCCTGCGCTCAGGTCGACACGGAAACCATGGCCGCGCTGGAAGTGGCGGCCGCGCGCATTCGCGCCTTCCACGAAAAACAAATCCCCGCTAACCTTGACTATACCGACGACGCGGGCGTGCGCCTTGGCCAGAACTGGCAGGCGGTCGAAGCCGCCGGGCTTTATGTGCCGGGCGGTACGGCCAGCTACCCCTCAAGCGTGCTGATGAACGCTATCCCGGCAAGTGTGGCAGGCGTTGACCGTGTGGTCATGGTGGTGCCGACACCCGATAATGTCCTGAACCCGCTGGTGCTGGCAGCGGCGAAGCTGGCAGGCGTGACAGAGATTTACCGCATCGGCGGCGCGCAGGCCGTGGCGGCGCTGGCGTTTGGCACTGAGACAATCGCCCCGGTGGACAAGATCGTCGGCCCCGGCAATGCCTTTGTCGCCGAAGCAAAGCGGCAGGTGTTTGGCAAGGTTGGCATCGATAGCATCGCGGGCCCGAGTGAAATTCTGGTCGTGGCCGACAACCGGAACGACCCGCGCTGGATCGCGGCTGATCTTCTGTCACAAGCCGAACATGACACGGCGGCGCAAAGCATCCTTATTACCGATGACGCACGCTATGGCGAGATGGTCGCGCAAGCGGTTGAGGATCACCTCGCCACCCTGCCCCGCGCCGGCATCGCGCTGGAGAGCTGGAACACATATGGGGCCATCATCACAGTTGATGCGCTGGCCGATGCCATCCCGCTGATCAACCGCCTCGCGCCCGAACACCTAGAGCTTGCCACCGATGATGCCGATGCCATGCGGCTCAAGGTTCGTAATGCGGGTGCGGTTTTCATTGGTCGCTACACACCGGAAGCCATTGGCGATTATGTTGCCGGGCCAAACCACGTGCTGCCCACGGCGCGCACGGCGCGGTTTTCATCGGGCCTTAGTGTCTATGATTTCATGAAACGTACCACATTTGTCGGCTGCACGGCAGAGAGCTTGGCCATGATCGGCCCGTCTGCGGTAAGGCTGGCCGAGGAAGAAGGGCTTGATGCACATGCTCTTTCTGTTGCCATTCGCCTGCAAGACCTTCAACAATAGCACTATGGCCAAGCACAAACTTGTAGATGTGACGCTCGATCAATCCACCATCACGCGCTGGAGCGCGGATGTGGAGCATGAGCGCCGCATCGCGATTTTTGACCTTCTGGAAGAAAACAGCTTTGCACTTCTGAAGTCAGCCGACGAACGCTATGAAGGCCCCTATAAGCTGCATCTGGCCATATCAGAGGGACGACTGGCGTTTGACGTGAAAAGCACTGGCGACGATGTGCTGATGAGCTTTCGCCTCGCTGTTACCCCCTTTCGCCGTATCATCCGCGAGTATTTCGCCATTTGTGACAGCTATTATGAGGCGATCAAATCGGCAAGCCCAAGCCAGATTGAAGCCATCGACATGGGTCGGCGCGGCCTCCATAACCAGGGCAGTGAACTGTTGATGGAGCGGCTTGAGGGCAAGATCAGGGTGGATATGCAGACCGCCCGGCGGCTTTTCACCCTCGTTTGCGTGTTGCACCTCAAGGACGGACGGGGCCCACGATGACAGACACCGCACCCGCAACACCACCGGCCAAGCCGCCGGCCAAAAGTGTGCTGTTTGTCTGCAACCAGAATGCGGTGAGAAGCCCGATGGCCGAGGCGCTGGCGAAACGTCACAGCAAACGGCGGCTGTTTGTTGAATCCGCCGGACTGATCGCCGGTGCGCTGGACCCCTTCACCGTCGCCGCGATGGCGGAAGAGAAGATCGACCTCTCGTCCCACAAGGCACTGACCATTGCCGATGTGGACCTCACCGCCTTTGATGTGGTGATCGCGCTGACCGCCGAATCGCACGCTCACCTGGAACGCCAGGCCCTGAAAAATCCCGAGTCGCTTGAACTTTGGGCTATTCCCGACCCGACAGACAGTGAAGGCAACCGAAACCAGATCATGGACAGCTACCGCCTTGTGCGCGACCACCTTGAGGTCCGCATAGCAGACCGCTTTCCGTTCTGAAGCCAAGATCCCACCCGCCTGACAGTCACGTCTCCCCCATCCACAGCTTTCATTCCCGCCACCTTGCACCACTTTCGCCCTTTGGCGTCATTCCCGCAACGACGGGAATCCGGCCAACATGTCAGCCGGCATCTGCTGCTGTCCGGCTTCCGGGACAGCGCCACTTGCGTGGCTTGTCGGCACCGATGGGGCAGCTTTGCCCGCCTCAGCCTCGACCTTTTGTGGCAAAATGTGCGCTATTCGCACAAATATCGTGGGATTTCGGCCAAAATTGTTGCATTTCTGCCGCAAGCGCTTCATGTATGTGCGCGAATTGAAAGCCATACCAAGGAGATAAAATGGCTAAAGAAGAAGTTTTGGAAATGCGCGGCACGGTAACTGAACTGTTGCCGAACGCCATGTTCCGCGTTGAGCTTGAAAACGGCCACGAAATTCTCGGTCACACCGCTGGCAAGATGCGCAAGAACCGTATCCGTGTTCTCGCAGGCGACGAAGTGCTCGTCGAGCTGACACCCTACGATCTGACCAAAGGTCGCATCACCTACCGCTTCAAATAAGGCGCAGGGTGGCTTGATGGCTGCTGGACCCTCCACGCACGCACCGGACAAAAAGTCCGACACCAAGCCCGGCCCCGCGCCCGATCCTGCACCCAGGACCATTAAGGCTGACATGTTTGTACTTGCGTCCGCATCCCCGAGACGGCGGGACCTTCTGGCGCAAATCGGCATCACGCCCGATGTAATCGCCCCCGCTGACCTTGACGAAACCCCGCACCTGCGTGAGTTGCCGAAAGCCTATGCCGAACGGCTGGCGCGGGAAAAGGCGGCAGCGGTTGCCCCTGCGCACAAGGGCGCCGTGATACTGGCCGCCGATACGGTGGTCGCCTGCGGGCGGCGTATCCTGCCCAAGGCAGAAGATGAAGCCACGGCGCGCGATTGCCTCGTGCTCCTGTCCGGGCGGCGGCACACTGTCACCTCGGGCATCTCGCTTGTGCGCGCTGACGGCACGCAGCTGACGAAATCGGTCACCACCACGGTGGCGTTCAAGGTGCTCGCTCCCGGTGAGATCAATGAGTATATTGCAAGCGGCGAATGGCACGGCAAGGCGGGTGGTTACGCCATTCAGGGACTGGCCGCCATGTATGTTCGTTTCCTGCAAGGATCCTATAGCAATGTTGTTGGCCTGCCGCTTTTTGAAGTCGGTGGTTGGCTGAACGCACACCGGAAGACATCCGCATCATGAGTTTTGACACCATCATCGAGCCCGGCATCGGCCAGTGGCGCAGCGCAAGCCTTGACGAAGACGGCCTGCCGCTGACCCTCGCCTTCCATGACGACGTGGCCTTAAGCCCTGCAGACGCGGTGTTTTACGCCCGCGTGACCCGCGTGGACACCACGCTCGACATGGCGTTCCTTGACCTGGGCGATGGCCGCCCGGGTGCCATGAACCTGCGCCGCGCCAAACTTCTCGTGAAGGGCCGGGCGGACCGTATCAGCGACTGCTTGACCGAAGGCCAGATGCTGGCCGTTCAGGTGGTGGCTGAACCGCCAGTCGGCGAAGGCAAGGCCTTTGTCGTCACCCCGCGCCCGCGCCTGATGGGCCGCTATGTGGTGGTGGAGAACGGCGGTGCACGGCTCAATTTCTCCAAGGACATTGCCACCAAAACAGTCAAGACGCTTGAACCTTTGTTGCAGCCCATGGCGACAGACGGTGCGATCATCGTGCGCTCCCGCGCGGATACCGTGCCCGTTGAAGCTGTAGCGGCCGAGGCCAGACGCTTTACCGACGCGCTCCGTACCACCCCCGACAAGCCCGGCCTGATGTTCGCCTTCTCCCCGATGGAACAGGCGCTGGTGGCGGTAGAAGGCGCGGAAGGCCCGGTGATGGTTGAAGGTGGGGGGGCGCTCGCCAGCGTGCGCGCTGCCGTCATCCAACACTGGCCGGACCTTGACGGTCGCATCACCGCCTATGAGGGCGACGGCGCGGCCTTTGAGCATTTTGGCGTCGAAGAAGCGATCGAGGAAGCCCTGGCCGACAAGATCCTGCTGCCGTCCGGCGGCTGGATATCGGTCCATGAGACCCGCGCCCTGACTGTGGTGGACGTGAACATGGGCAGCGCACTTCAGGGCCGGTCGGCTGGCGACGCCAAGCTGATTGTCAATATGGAAGCCGCAATGGCCGTGGGCTATCACCTGCGCTTTCAGGACATCGGCGGTCTTGTGGTGGTGGACTTTATCGACATGTCGGCCAAAGGCGCGGCGCGCGACCTGATGAGCGCGCTCGATGCCGCCTTTGACGGTGACCCGGTGCCGGTGCAGCATACCGGCATTTCGCAGTTCGGCCTTGTTGAGATCAACCGCAGACGGCGCGGGCTTTCACTGCGCGACCGCCTGACGACGTCCCGCGCGCCTGTCGCACGCGCGGACGCCACAGCGCTTGACCTCCTGCGGCGCGCGCGCAAGCTTGGCCGCACCCCTGCGACCGGCAGTCTTGTCATCAGCGCAAATGAGACTGTCATCTCTTGGCTTGAGACCAACACCGCCTATATAGATGACCTCAAACTGCAGACCCAACGCAGCGTGACATTCGAACGCGGCGCCCCGGATGTTACGCTCAAGTAGGAGGCCAGTCCATGCCAACACCCAAATGCCCTGAATGCGGAAAACCGGTGGACTCTAAATTCCGCCCCTTCTGTTCGAAGCGCTGCGCGGACCTGGACCTTGGCCGCTGGTTCAATGAAGAGTATACTTTGCCCGGCGACAGCGAAATTCCAGACGATGTAGGCCTGCCGGAAGACCGCGACTGAGCCGCTTGCTCAACCGGGGCACAGTTCTCGCTCACATTTCGCACAGAATTCGCACAAAATCCGTGCTTTTCTGCACACATTTTGCACGGTTTTCCGCCCGGTCTCCCACCCGCTGGGGAATGTAAAAAAAATAACATTCAGCGCTGGACAGGCCCCGAATTATTGCCTATAAGCCCCTTCGCTAACGCATGACGCCACGCGTCATCTGCACCCTGCCCGGGTAGCTCAGTTGGTAGAGCAGCGGATTGAAAATCCGCGTGTCGGTGGTTCGAATCCGCCCCCGGGCACCACTTCAAAAGCCGCAGTCATCTGCGGCTTTTTGCGTTTCTGGTTCTTATTGCATTAGCCCTATGGGCCGCAAGCCCGGTCACATTACCTATCCTCAAGAAAATACTCTGTTTTGGACTATCAACACCAACCATCAAGGGTGCCGTCTTGCCGGTGAAACCACTTGGCAGGCAATACAATGCCAAGGTTGTCAAATCCTTGGCTTGCAAACATAGTGGTCCCGAACCGAAAAATGGAGCGTTGCATGACGGGTGTCAAAAATCGAGTAGTGTTGGTTACGGGGGCCGGCAGCAAGGAGGGAATCGGCTTTGCAATAGCAAAGGCTTTTCTGAAAGCCGGCGCAAAAGTTGCGATATCCTCAACAACAGAACGCATTTTCGAACGCCAGAAGGAACTGGAAGCATTGGCATCCGGCAACACATTTGCCTTGCCTGCGGACCTGACAGTCTCAGAAGATGTGCTTAAACTTGTAACAGCAACACAGACGGAGCTGGGCTCTATTGATGTCTTGGTAAACAATGCTGGCATGGTTCAAACCGGGATTGAAGAGCCCTACTCAACATTGGCCGACACCCCGATATCCGCTTGGGAGCGAGGGCTCACTCTCAATCTCACAAGTGCCTTCATGCTTACAAAAGCTGTTTTACCCAGCATGCGAGAACAAAGGCATGGTCGAATCATCCATATGTCATCTGTAACAGGTCCGCTCGTTGCCATGCCCGAAAACGCCCCTTATGCAGCCGCTAAAGCTGGCATGATGGGCATGGTAAGGACACTGGCCCTGGAGCTAGGCCCATACAATATTACTGCAAATTCAATAGCACCAGGCTGGATCAAAACTGGGTCAAGCACCGATGAAGAAATCATGGCAGGCAATTACACACCGGTTGGTCGCCCGGGAACACCTGAAGAAGTGGCTCCTGCCGCCCTTTTTCTGGCAAGCGATGAAGCAAGCTACATAACTGGACAAATGCTTGTGGTGGACGGGGGCAACACCATTCAAGAAATTAAAGTGAGTTTAAATGGAAAAGAGCTGCCACACCAAAATGAAAACCATAAGTAGCCCTATCTTGCACCAACGAAAGCTTCCAATGCTTAAAAACCCGCCCCCGGCACCACCCAAAAAAGCCACTCCTTACGGGTGGCTTTTTTTGTGGCCTCTACGGGGCCAGGCAGGAAAAGCTGTTCAGCGGCGGAGCGGGTGCGCCGCCGGGGCACCCGCTAGAACACCAGTTCGGCCCAGCGCTGGGACGGATGCGGAATATCAAGGTCCTGGAATTTGATGCCATGGTTTTCGGCCTGTGCGGCGAAAAAACCGGCGTCCTGATGGGTGGGGTGCAACATCGGGTAGCTACCCTCATAGACAAAGCCGATAGGCAGTGTCTGTGGAATATAGGTGAAGAGGAAACGCGCGCCCTTTTGCATCACAGCCTTGAGGTTTTTGATGCAAAGCGTCACCTGTGCATCTGACAAATGCGTAAAAACGGACTGGGCGATACCATAATCAAACATCATACCAAAGCGCTCGAACTCAAAATCCCGGTTGAAAAGCAACTGAAACGGCTTGTTCACCGGCTCCAGCAGATGACGGCAAATGCCAATATATATCTCGTCCCCGTCGATCCCGGCATAGTGACCTGCAGCAAGATACTGGACCGTCTTGGTGGCCAGGCGTCCCATGCCGCATCCCATGTCGAGCAAGGCGTGCTCGGGCTTGAGGCCTATCGTCAGCAGGGCGTCGAACTGCGCGTCCGCCATAACATGCCACTGGGTAAAGTGAACATGGGGCGGAATACCGTGTTCTGCCGCGATATCTACCAGAGTCTGCAGGGAGGGTTCATACATTTCAGACATGGGTTCCTCTCCTATCCCGGCGCGATCAAAATGCTGGCACGGCGGTGCGGCCGCCGGTGTAGATGCGTTTTCTGTCCAGCCGTTCGGACGGCATGACAATTCTCATGTATCCGGGACCATCCTCGCCAAGGGCCTTGACACTGCCAACCCCATGCGGAGTGTTATAAGCCCAGACAAGCAAATCGCCCGGGCGGATGTTTTCCTGCTGGCAGATGTGCCGTTTCACTCCGTCACGGCCAACCATGTAAAATCCGTCCCCGGTATAATCCACCCCATGCTCTGACAGGAACAGCGTGTTTTGAAGCCGCTGCAACTGATAGCGTTTATCGAGGATATTCTCCCGCGGGCCCCAGTCTGCATGCTCTTTCACGAGTTCCTCTGCGTCGGTGGACATCACAACCCGGTAGGACGTGGCATAAAGCTGCCCCTGGAGGTCGGTCGGCGACAACTCAAAAAACGGCGCCTTGCCCATAAGGGTATTCCGCAGCATATGGGCGGCGGCACAGGCCTCCTGCGTGAAGGTGCAGCGCCTTGAGATGTTCCAGTGAAAGTTCCAATAAGACTCACTGCCCGGCAGTTCCTTCAGGTAAAGGTCCGGGGAGTTGGATACAAGATTGTCCTTGCCCGGGTGGCGGATATGGGTCATCTCCCACGGATATTGGGTCCAGACGTGTCTGATATGCTGCACTTCATAGTCGCTGAGGAAGCTTCTGAAGATGTGATAGCCCGGGCCTTCGCTGTGATACAGTTCCCGGCGGATCTTGACCAGTTCCTCATCTGACAAAACGGCTTTATGGAGTGGGGCAAACATTTTGGCACTTCCTCAACAGGGTCGAATACAAGCGACCGTAGGGTCATTGATGAACGCTGTCAATTTCTTGCCTTACGTCACCTTTCAGCGTTGAAAAACGTGGCGACACCAGCCCCCAGACATAGGCCCTCTCCTTTCACCACATAATGTCCCAAGCTATTTTTCCTAGCCTTTTTAGCCGCTTACATACTAACCTGATTTCTCAAAGCGTGCTGGCATGCAAGAGACCTGTCAGATGCCCGTGCGCACAGGAGAGTGATTGATGCGCGAAGATGTACTTGAGTTTCTGCAATGCCCCAATACAGGTGCGCCGCTGGAAATTCTGTCAGTGGAGGAACGGAACGGCTCGGAAATCATCGAAGCTATCCTGACGACGACGGGCACGGAAAACAGCCAAAAATATTCGGTGTCCTACGGTGTGCCGAATTTCATTGCCGCGCTAGCCGACCATGACCAGCGGCAAAGTATCAGCACCTTTGGTGCGGAATGGCAGAAATACAATTACTGGGGCTGGCTGGACGACGTGCCGGAGGGCGATGAACCCCTGCAATATATCGGCGGGCTGCTCAGCTTTTCGCGCATGTTTTTCAAATTGAAAACCCAGTTTGACCATATCGACCTGCCCGACAACCCGCTGGTGCTGGATACGGGCTGCGGCAACGGGCGCCACAGTTTTCAGGCGCGCGAGGCTGGTATCCGGAACATTATTTCCATGGACGCCAGCGAGGCCGTTTATGTGGCGCGGAAAAACTTTCTCGACCGCGGCATTGACGGTGTCACTTTCGTACGCGGCAATGTCCTTAACATGCCTCTGCGCAGCGATGCGCTTGATTATGCCTTTACTATCGGGGTGATGCAGCACACCGGCGGGCCACAGCAACTGTTGCATGAGATGGCACGGGTCACCAAGCCCGATGGTGCCGTCTCGGTAAACTGTTACGGCACGGGCACCGTGATTTACGAGACGCTTGACCTTATGCTGCGCGCCGTCACCACCCGCTTGCCACGGACGCAACAGCAGACGCTTGCCGCGGCCTTCTCCCGGTTCGGGCGCTGGATATGGCCGGGACGCGAAACCGGCTTCCGGAAGTTCATCTTCCAGAACATGAATATCATGCCCACCGATCACCATATGTTTGACTGGTACGGCCCACGGATTGCCGACCACTATTCGCCACAGCAGTTGCTGCGCTTTTTTGAACGGGCGGGGCTGGTCCCGCAGGCGGGCAATTTCGAAATATGGAAAGACGGCTATGACGACACATTCCGGCGAACAAACCATCAGGCGTTTGCCATATATCTGAAAAACAATAAAGCTGCCGCTGGCTCCACTCCCACGGAGGGAGTGTAATATCGTGGCCGGCCTTTCCAACAGTGAAGCCACAAGCCTCAGGTTGGTCAGGCAGGCCCGTGCCGGTGCCGGTGCGGGCGAGGTCAAAACACTTCTGAGCAAGGCGTGGGAACACTGCAAGAGCAGTAAAAAAGTGCTGACCGCCGTCACCGGATCGCTTGTTGATATCGGCGAAGACGACGCAGCTTATGCCATCTTGCAGGACGCGATCGTCCATCAGGGCGAATCCGAAGCCCTGTATCAGATCATCGGGGAAATGGCGCTTCGGATGCAGATCGCCAGCGTTGCGGAAAAAGCCTTCTCCCGCGCGTTTGACTTCAACCCGGGCGAGCCTTCCCACATCGTCAATCTGGCGGAGAGCCTGAAGCTGGGCGACAAGCCCGACGCTGCCATCAACCTGCTGCAAAGCAGCCTGCCGCATTTCCCCGACCATGCGGGCATGTGGAATTCGCTGGCGCAACTGACCTTGCACCATCTTGCGGATCGGGAAAATGCTCTTATTTTCCAGCAGGAAGCCATCAAACATGCGCCGAAGAGCGCGGCCTTCCTGCACAATATGGCCTTGATGCATTTTGCACAGCCCGCTGCACAACCCTATTATGAAAAAGCGCTCAAGCTCGCGCCAAGAAACGCCCAGATTCATGTCAGCTATGCCTTGTACCTGATGGGCCGGGGCGACCTGGAAGGCGCGTGGCGACACTATGAATATCGGCTGGACCCGGAACTGGGCTACACCAAGGCCGCCAGTTATACCCATGGCCTACCCGCATGGCGGGGCAACAGTCTGGCCGGTAAATCAATTCTGCTGTGCGCGGAACAAGGCATCGGTGACGAGGTTATGTTTGGCGTCTTCATCCAGAAAATAATTGATGAAGCCGAAAAGGTTTATGTCGGCTGTGATCCACGGCTTGTACCGCTTTATAACCGGTCCTTCCCCGCTGCGACCGCCATCGCGTTCGAGGACAGCCGCAACTACCGCTACCGCAGGCGCAGCTTCCCTGACGTGGAAAAAGCTTTCACCACATCAGCCCCCCGGATCGACTATGCGGCGCCGCTTGCATCGCTCCCGCGATATCTGGCAAATGATATTGCCAGATATCGCGGATACAAAGGCGGCTTTGCCAAGGCGGACCCGGCGCGCTTAAAAGAGTTTGCAAAGCATATTGGCGCGGGCGAACGGTTGAAAATTGCGATTTCCTGGCGCAGCGGCAACCTGAGCCAGGAACGGCAACGATATTATCTCGACGCATCGGCAGTGGCCAATCTGGCGCGCATGGTCGACGCGGACTTTTACGTCCTTCAGTATTCTTATACGGAGGAGGAGGCTGCCGCGCTTGAAGACATTGCCAACATACACTTTTTTGACGATGTCGACCTCAAGAAGGACATTGAAGCCAATATCGCGCTTTTACAGCTGATGGACGTGTCCGTAGGCCCGCCTACCGCAACACAGATGTTTGCCATGGCCGCAGGCTGCCCGGTGGCACTGGTCAATAAAGGCCTGCCATGGACCATGTTCGGATCAACGCAGATGGAGGCAACGTTCGCCCCCGGCAGCCGCTATTTCGACTTCACGGACGAGGCTGAATTGCTGCCAAGGCTCGCCAGCCACATCATGCAATTGTCCGCGCGCGATTGACGAGTGCCCAGTGGCAGGTTGCAAGTCCTGTTTATTATAATGCATATATTCCGTTGGTTCAGGTTTGTGGCGCCGACGGGTGTCGCACGGGGGAGGCAAATAGATGAAAACTGTATGTATTGTTCAGGCTCGCCGGAAGTCGCAGCGCCTGCCTGACAAGGTGCTTGCGCCGCTGGCCGGCATGCCCGCCCTCGCGCACACGCTGGCGCGGTGCGGGCGCATCCGCAACGTGGATCAGGTTGTGCTGGCAGGCATCGACGACCCCTTTGAAGAACCGCTGTTCGAGATCGCAAAAGGCATGGGTGTGGCCTATGTCCGGGGGTCGGCTGATGATCTGGTCTCGCGCTACAAACTGGCTGCCGATACCCATGGTGCCGATATTGTCATGCGTGTCACCGCGGATTGCCCCTTGCTGGACAGCAATGTGTGTGAACTGGTGGTCAATGAGCGCGCGCGTCAGCAGGCGGACTATGCGACAGCGGTGGGCTGGCCACATGGCCTTGACTGCGAAGTCTTCACCAAAGCCTTGCTGGACCGCATTGACGCATCAACCACCGACAGCGCGGACCGGGAGCACGTAACACTCTGGGTGAACGGAGCGACCGACATCAAAAAACTGCCCGTGCGTCCGGATCAGAAGGTCACCGCAGCAAACCCCGATATGCCGCTCAAATATCGCTGGGTGCTGGACTACCCCGAAGATTACGATTTCCTGCAGAAGATTTTCGCGGTGCCCGAGGTCGCAAGCGGCAGCGCCACATGGCAGGATGTGGTGAAAATTCTTGATAAAACACCTGAAATTCAGGCCCTTAACGCGGGGTTGGCACAGCACTGGCATGACACCAAAATGGATCTGATTCGACACAGCATCAAACAGAACAAAAAATCCGGGTAGGAACGCTTTGTTACTGGCAGGCAAACACACAAAACCACGGGGTGTCACACCCTGTATGCGGGGGCTGGCATGAAGGTTCTGCATCTCACCCACGGCACCGGTGGGGGCGCAGGGCGCGCAACCCTGCGCATCAATCAGGCCTGCCAGGTGGCGGGTTTATCCTCTGCCGTGCTGAATGTGGCAAATCCTGCCGAGCGGGACAGCGTCTATCAGGCGAAGCGGTGCAAGATCCTCTCCGCTGGCGAGTGCATGGATTTTCACTTGTCCTGGAAATATATCGAGCGTCAGTCACAGGGCAAAAGCAACTCGCTTTTCTCGCTGCCGTACCCTGCGGTTGACCTGCTCTCTCACCCCCTTGTCCAAGCGGCCGATATTGTAAACCTACACTGGGTAACATGGGTATTGGCGCCCCCGCATATTCGGCAGCTCGCCCTTGAAAAGCCTGTTGTGTGGACAATGCACGACTATTGGGCGGTGACCGGCGGCTGCCATTACCCCAGTGGCTGCGAGCAATTCCAGACAGACTGCTTTTCCTGCCCGCAGGTCAACGACAAACTGGGCGTTGTCAGCGCCAGTTTTCGTGACAAGCGGCTCAATCTGTCCGGTATCCCGTCGCTGCATGTCACCACACCCTCCCGGTTCCTGAAAGAGAGCGTCGAAACAAGCCGCATCTTCGGTGACAAGAACATCAGCCATATCGAAAACCCGATTGATCTTGAGGTTTTTTCCCCCCTTGAGGACCGTGACGGAACACGTGCTTCCCTCGGCGTTGAGCCGGACGAATGTGTGCTTGTTTTCGGAAACTATCACAACGCCGAGGTACGGAAAGGCGGGGATCTCCTGCAGCGGTCCCTGAACCTGCTGTTTGACCGCAATGAGCTGGGTTCACGCAAGTTTACCGTCATCACCTTCGGCACCGGGCACAACATGCCGGACAGCCGCCACATCAAGTTGATGACCTTGGGTTCCATTCAGGACGACGCCATGCTGCGCGATATACTCGGCATTGCCGATGTGCTGTGCTTTCCCTCACTTGAAGACAACTACCCCAACTCGATTATTGAGGCTGGCGCTCTTGGTACGCCCACCATTGCCTATCGCTCCGCCGGCATGCAGGAAATGGTGGTGAACGGTGAAACCGGCCTTCTGGTGGACAAGGTCGCGTGCGCGACAGCCTTCAAGGATGCCATCAAATATTTCCACGACCACCATTTCGGCGATGAGGCCATGCGGCACAAAACCCGTGCCCGGGCCAGTCTCATGAACGCCCCGGCTGTGGTCGGCCAGCGGTACCGCAGCCTCTATGAAACCATACAGCAGGCCTTCAAAACGGATGGCGCCGCCACCGGAGGCTGGACCCGCTTCCCACCGGCAGGTTCGCTGCAGGACCGTTGCACCAAATCCCTGTCCGCAGAGATGACCCCGGTGATGAGCGACGCCTTCTGGGGGTTCCCGCTGAACGCGCGACTTGAAAAATATCTTGAATGGAACGGCAGCAAGAACCCGCGCCTGCGCGAGAAATTATGGCGCCAGCCAGAGCTGGTACACACCGAAATTGACGAGGCAAAAAAAAACAAAATCCTGCTGGTCGCTACCCACCACGAACACCACGCCGCACACTCCGGCCCGCTTCAATATGCGCGCCACCTGCCCCACGACCGTTTTGACTGGCGGTACATGCGGATACCGCTGGGTGACTATCTGGCGGAAGAGCCTGAGCGCTTTGAGCAAGTGTCGGCCCAGCTTCTGGCCTGGAACCTGCCTGTATTGGCGAGCCAGATTGGTGCCCTGATGGCGGAACTGCATATTGTGCAAGGGGTGCTGTCCCGGCCGTCCTTCGCGGATATCATCCATTTCATCGATGGCGACCATTCCGGCTGGCTGGCACCCGCCGCGCTTCGGGCACTCGGCGCCCCCCTGCCGCGTTTTTTCAGCACATTTCATCAGCCGCCGGCCACGCTTGCGTCGGCCACCGCGCCTGCGCTGGCTTCGCGTTTTGATCATATCTGCCTTATGTCACACACGCAGGCCCAGGTTTTCAGCCACATCAGGCCCGCAGGCAGCCTCACCGTCACCGAACACGGTGTCGATACGGACTTTTTCTATCCGGCAACCAGCCAGGACGCGAAAGGCAGCAAAATCCGTATACGCCTGCTGGCCGTCGGGCACTGGCTGCGCGACTATGAGACCGCCTTCAAGGCCATCGACGCCCTCATCCGCCAGGGACATGATATTGAATATCACATCGTTGGTGCACAGAGGGGCCTGCAATACCCAGGCTTTGTCACCGCGCTGCACGATCTTTCGGACGAGGAATTGCGCACGGAATATCATCAGGCAGATGCGTTTTTTATGCCGCTTCAGGCCTCCACGGCCAACAATGCCATCTTGGAAGCCATGGCCTGCGGCCTGCCAATCATTTCCACCGCCACAGGCGGTATGCACGAAATGGTCGGCGACAATGCCGCCGTTCTGTGCAAGCCCGGCGTGGCGGATGACTATAGCGCCGCCATCATCTCCCTACTGGCGGACCCCGCCATACAGAAGCGACTGGGAGACGCCGCGCGCTCTCGCGCCGAAGCGTTCAGCTGGCGCGCCACCGCTAAAAAGATGACGGCGCTATATGACACCGCGCTATCCGCCGCCCCGCACCCCAAGGCGCCGACCGCTGATATACTGCCGTGGAACACGCGCCTGTTCGACGGCCATCCCTATGCGGCATTGCTTGATGACATCAACCGCTGCGTCATCCGTAAATCGGAACTGAGCACAGCGACGCGGCAAACTTCAGCGCAGCTCCTGTTACAGGATCATTGCTCGTTACAGGCCATTGAAAAATACGCCGTTATGCTGGCGCTGAGCCGTTTGGGAAGCGTGTTACCATGCGACTGATCATCATCGACCCGAGCCTCGATGCTTATTCAGGCCATCACCTGAGCCTCGACCTGAAGGTTGCCCATCATTTCGGCGGAAATGGTGCGGAATGCCTGATTATTGGCCACCGTGCTTTCCCTGACGCAGAAGTGGAAGGCGTGCCGATCCGGGCTCATTTCAGGGATACGGCCTATGGTGCCCTTGATACGAACATATATGCCCGCGCCCACGACGAATTTGTCCATTTCAACGACCGCATTTTTGAAGACCTCTGCGCGCTGCCAGATGACTTCTTCCAGCCCGGCGACCTACTGTTCGCACCGACAGTCACCGAAAAAATACTGGAGGGCCTTTTGCGTTGGCATGCGCAACTGAGGCACAGGACGACAACGGATGACGCGTTGCCGATGACGGTATTCTTGATGATGCCGTCCGGGCTGTATTTCAATGACACCGACCCGCAGCCAACAATCATCGATGCCGCGACAGCGATGTTTTACCGCCTTGCCCTGCGGCAGGCGGACTCCACGGTTACCCTGATCGGCACCGGGCATGAGCACGCGCGGGAATATAGCGAAATCATCGGGCATAGCATCCCGGCCTATGCGCTGATGGCCGACACAACGCTTAACCAGACCAAGGCCCGCGCCGCGCTTGGCATTGCGCCCGCGGCAAAGGTCGCCGTGTTATACGCTGGCGATTGCAAGGCGGAAAAAGGCTTCAATCTGTTACCTCGGGTCGTGGAGTCGCTTTGCACCACCTGTCGAGACTGGACATTTATAGCCCATATCAACGCCCGCGCCGCATGGGGAAGCGCGCTTGATACAGCGGAAACGCTGAGGCAACATGCCGGGACATACAGCAACTTTGTCCTGCATGACGGATACCTGCCAACGGTGACATACAGACAGATCATCGCCGCCGCCGACGTGACACTCATCCCATATGACCGTGAACATTACCGGGGAAAGTCGTCTGGCATCCTATGGGAAGCCCTGAACGCCGGTAGCATGGTCTTATGCCCAAACGACTGCTGGCTTGATAAGGAACTGGCAGCATGGCAGGGCGCCGGTCTGGCCTATGATGGCGACGGGCCCGATACTATTACTGAGGCTTTCGGGGAGGTCGTCAATGCCTTTGCCGCCCAGCGCGCGAAAGCAGCCATGGCCGCAAAACAGTTCCAACACGCAAACTCCCTTGAGAGCCTGTATAAACTGATGACCGCGGGCCCGCAGCACAACCAGCGGACAAACCCCATACCGAACGGGAAAAACTGATGTCTTTATTCAAAACACCGGAAGACGCAATCCGCGCCTACAAACGCATCGCAGCCGATAATGTACCCGGGGGAGGGTTAGGGGATGAAAACGTGCGTCTTTGGGCTGCGCTTTTTGAGCTGCAGCGGCAAAACGGCACAAAGGGGGGTGCGCTTGAGATCGGCGTTTGGCACGGCTTTTCGGCATCCTATATCTGTGGCCATCTGAGCGCCGATGAAGAACTGGTCCTGGTGGACAAGTTCATGCGAGAACAACATTTCCGCCCCACATTCAATAAGCTGCTGGGTGAGGTGGATACCCCCATCAGGTTCTTCCCCGATGATTCCTTCGAGTTGAAGAAGGACGGCAGGCTCACCCCCTGTCAGGACAAGCTGCGCTTTGTCCATATCGACGGCGAGCATTCCCGTGAAGCGGTGGAGAACGACCTTGAACTGGTCGATGGGCTGCTACAGGACGACGGCATTGTGGTTGTTGACGATATGCTTTATTTTCACACGCCGCAGGTCAGCCACGGCCTGTTTTCATATATCAATCGCTCCGCCTGCCAGTTGAAGCCCTTTCTCTTTGCCTTCAACAAGTGTTATCTCGCGCGCCCGGACGCCCATGCCAACTACCGGGATTTTGCCGTCACGGTGATCGACCAGCTTGAGGACGATACTCACAAATATAACTGCGCCTTCAGCCATCGTCGCCTGGACCCGGCCTATGTCGGCATCAGCGCCCGCGAATACGGGCTGCCCAAATATTCGTTCGTCAATATAGGGTTTGATGATTTGCCGTCGCTTCAGGCCTACGCTCGGGAAAATATAGAGGAATAATCGCGATGGACTTATTTAGCCTCAACGATGTCGAACGCCATCTGGATATAATACCGTCCGATGTTTTCAACCTGAAAACCATGTTGGCAAAAGGCGAGCAGGCCATTCTCTACCGGCTGGCACGTGACTTTGTAAAACCGGGCCACGCCATCATTGATGCAGGCGCCTTTCTGGGCGGCTCGACATATGCCTTTGCTGCTGGCCTGCGCGACCGCACCGATTCCGGCAGTTTCCACGGCAGCGTGATGAGCTACGATCAGTTTCTGGCCGACGAACCCTACCTGCGGGAATATCTGCAAGACCATTTCCCCGACAGCACCATTGATGTCAGCAAAACCTTTTCGTTTCGCCACCTTTATGACCGGCAGGTCGCTCCGGTAAAAGACTATGTCACGACGATCGAAGGCTCGCTGCTGGCGCAGTCGTGGGACACCGCAAAACCCATCGATGTATTGTTCGTTGACGTGTGCAAAACCCTGCCACTCAATCAATTTGTGCTTGAGCATTTTTTCCCCGCCCTGATACCGGGGCGCAGTGTCTTGATCCAACAGGACTTTCACCACATCTTTCATCCCTATATCCATGTGACCATGGAACTGCTGAAAGAGTATTTTGAGACCATCGTCTCAGGCATGGCGGCCAGCCGGGTCTATGTGCTGAAAAAGGCGATCCCTCCGCATGTCCTGCAGGAAGTGATTGACTATGCCTATGACCGCGAAACCATCGTGAAAGCTCTGGACGATGTCGTGACGGGATCTGCCAAAATGGAAAAACCCCTGCTGCGTTATCTGGTGCCATGGATGTATCACCAGTGGGGAGACAGCGGCACCGCGCACCAACTGGCGGAAGAGGTAACCGATCATCTGCATGCGGGGGGATATATCATTCCGCCGCAGGCCTATATCGCCTTCCCCAAAATGAAACGGGTCGATTAATGCACGTGGCGGGCGATATTCTGGAAATCCAGTCCAGCGCGGAACGTTTTGCCGTGCTCAAGGCCATGTATTTTTCCGGTCGCCGCGACGCCACTGCCGATTTTGTCGCCACATGGGAAGCGGAGGCACCAACCGATCCCTTCCTCAGGTATTTGCGTGGCTTCATCGCGCGCCACCAGCTTGCACCCGGGCACACATGGGCGGCGGATTTTGAGGCAGGTTTTGACTGTGGCTTGCGCCACCCTGACTACAGGCCGTCCAATAAACGCTGGCACGGTGAACCGCTAGGGAGCAGCCGCATCGCCATATGGGCGGAAGACGGCCTTGGCGATTTTATCCGCCACGCCCACCACCTTGACCGGGTTATCAACGACGCCGATAGCGTTACACTGCATGCCCCGGCGAAAATCCTGCCACTTCTTGAGGCCTGTTTCCCCTCCATTCAAACCACGGCTGAACACGCGGACATCGCGAAATGTGACTGGCACATTCCCTCCGGCTCGCTGGACGGCCTGTTTTGGCACCCAACCGAAAACCCGCAAGGCGCGGGGTATTTGCGGCCGCAGCCTATAGGCGCGATGGTGCCAAAAACTGCGGCACATGCTATCAATGTCGGGGTCTGTTCACGGTCCACAAAACTGTCAACGGACCGCAATATCAATTACACCACGCTTGAGACCCTGGCTCCCATTTTCCAAGACAGCCGGTACCAGTGTCATAGCCTGCAGTATCGCGACGACCCCGGTGAACTGGCGGCCGCGAACCAGCGCTTTGCGCACCCGGTGATTAGCTATCCCGAAGGCGACTTTTTTGACGACCTCCTCGCGCTCTCGCACACAATCCTGTCGCTTGACCTTGTGCTGGCCACATCCACAATGGTGGCCGACCTCGCCTCAGCGCTGGGTGTGCCAACCATACGGTTTCACGGTATCCCGACCACAAAGCTGGGCGGCAGTGAAGCCAAAGGCAACAATGAAAGCACCCTGAACCCGGATCATTGCTGGTACAGTGCTCGTACCACTATCCTTTACCGGCAAGAGCATCGTAGCTGGCCAGGCTTCTTTGGCGAGATCAAGTCTTTCCTCGATGAGACGACCCGCCCGTCTCCATGCGCGCGGAGGATCTGACGGCCATGGCTTTTACCTTTGTCAACTCCACCTTGAATACCGACGAACATCTGTTTGCGGATTTTATCGCCAAAGCCGACAGTGCCATGCGGCAACACCTGCATGGTGCGTCATTTGATGAGGCGACAGCAGCCCGTTTCATTTTCAACGCGTTGTCTCATGTCAAATCGCCGGTATATGCCGCGACAATACCGCTGACGCCCGGCATCGAGGCGGTTCTCGAAGGCGCCGTTCGCTATCTTGGTGCCTGCCCTGCGCCCGAGCGCGGCAAAAAAGACTGTGATCTTGTCCTTGCTTCAGGCAGCGCGTCCGCCAGCGTCGGATTTGAGCGGGTCAGACCAAACGGCTGGCTGCTTCTGCCGCCTGCCGCGACAAAGCCTGAGGTCTTCCCGTCCGGTTTCACGCTTGAGGCGACGCTGTTTGGCTGGGCTATTTACCGGCGTGACGTCACGCCCGCTGACTATGAGGGCCGCATCCACATCATCGTCCCCACCTATAATCACTGTGATCTCTTGCGCGAATGCATGGCGCATGTGGACCGCCAATCCGTCTCCCACTTGATTCATTGCATCGTGATAGACGACGGCAGCACAGACGGCGTCGCTGAGATGATGGCCGACAGCTATCCCCATATGACTGTACTTACCGGTGACGGCAGCCTGTGGTGGGGCGGCGCAATTAACATGGGGTTGGATCATGTCCGCCAGATTATGGCACCGGAGGACTTTGTGGTTTTCCTCAATAACGATGTGATGATGGATATCACCACCATTGAGGAACTCCTGCTTCTGGCGCTGAAAGACCGGGCAACCTGCTGGGCTACCGCTGCGGTGACACGGGAAAATGCCGTCGCCAGTGGCGAACGTGGGCACGCGCTTTACCGCTTCGAATGGATGCTGGACCTGCTCTCGCGTCACCAACAGAGCGTAGAGGTGGCGTATCTTTTTGGCCGCACCACCATCATGCCGGTGGAGCTGTTTGCAGTGGTACCGGGCATCGATACCACCTTGTTTCAGCACTATTGGTCAGACTCTGACTTTTCGCTGCGTGCCAAGGCCGCGGGATACGCCACGGCCATTACAGGGCGCACCTATGTACGGCTCCACCATGACCCGGACACCACCGGCACACATATTGACTTTTTTGACCGTGGCCGCTCATGGCGTGAGGTCTGGAACTATTTCACCGATATAAAAAGCCTTGGAAACCTGAAGTTTGCCTGGCGGTTCCACGCCAGACATAACCGGAGTGCGAGAAAACGGCTGCTGTGGACAATTATACGGAAGGGCCTGCAAAACCATAAATGGCTCAGATCCACGCCCAGGAAAGGAGCAGTATAATGGTCTGGATACCACCGCCGCCTCTGCACACTGCCCTTGGGCTATTTGAGACCTACGACCTTCTGGCCGCGCGTGCCGCCGAGGAGGGCAAACATATCGGTCCGCTTTATGAGGACATTGTCCTTGGCCTTTATGCCGCGATCCTGAAACCGGGGGATATAGCAGTTGATGTCGGCGCACACGACGGGCACCACACCTTCCCGATGTCATCCATTGTCGGGCCTCAAGGACATGTCTTCGCGGTCGAGGCGATCGACGTGGTCTATATGACCCTGCTTCAATACGCCGCCCGGCACGGCCGCTATAATATCACAGCGATGAATATCGCAGCGTCCGACAAGGCAGGCGAAGCAACCTTTACTTATTACCGCAAGATACCGGGTTACAGCGGCCTGCTACCCGCCAAGCTCCCGCACACTGACGAGGAGTTGGGTACATCGACCATGACCGTACAGTGTGCCCCGCTGGATCTTGTTATCCCGCGGGAGCGGCGCGTTCGTTTTATCAAGCTTGATATCGAAGGCGGTGAATTTCATGCCCTCAAAGGCGCACGCGAGCTGATCTCACAGCACCGGCCAGTTATGGCGTTTGAAAATGGTCTTGAGCGCGCGGCCGCACAGTATGGCTACAGCGCCGATGATTTTTTTAGCCTTTTTGATGAGATCGACTATGTTCCCCATTTCATTTCCGGCCACAAGCTGACACCTGAATACTGGGCCCGAGCCAATCGCCCGCACTTTTTTGAACTTGTCGCCCTGCCGCGTGAGCTGGCGGGCCTCGCTGCCTGGGTTCACTATATCGCGCTTAAGCGTGCGGCAGGGCCGTTCACCCTGGATGACTGGCGTGAGGCAATTCAGCTTGATGCCGCACCTCAGACAATGAGCCGCCCATGAAGATCGCCCACCTATGCACGGCGGACCAATATGGTGGCGCGGCAAAATCGGCGTACCGCATCCACGCTTCGCTGCGGCGTCTTGGTGTGCAGTCCCATATGTATGTGCGCAGGAAAGACAGCGACGATCCCAGCGTAACGGCCGTCAGCCCCCAATCACCGGAAGAGCATGATTTTTTTGATATGCAGGCCGCCCGGATAAGCGAAGCCCGCCAGCGCTGGATGGCGCATCTTGATTATTCGCTCGCTTTTTATACCGATCACGGCAAGGAAGGGCTGGCGCTGATGCGCCATATTGCAGATGCCGATATCGTGCACCTGCACTGGGTTGCGGACAATTTTTTCGACCCAACCCTGTTTTTCACTGCCAAGGCGATGAAAAAGCCGGTTGTCTGGCGCTTGCCTGATATGGCTCCGCTCACCGGCGGATGCCATTTCACCGCAAGCTGCACCCGCTTTCTTACCGGCTGTGGCGCCTGCCCCGTGCTTGAAAGCGATGATGAAAATGACCTCAGCGCAAAGGTTTTTGAGCGGCGCAGGCACGCGCTTGGCAGCTATCAGGGGCCCATTCACTTCGTCGGCCCCTGCAGTTGGATGGCAACAACCATCCAGTCGAGTCCGCTCACCCGGACTTACACAACCTCCGTTGTTCACAATGGTGTTGATACCGACCTGTTCAAACCAACAGCGGACAGCGCATTTCGCGACCAGCACGATATCAGTGGCGACAGTGTCGTCATTACCTTTGCTGCCTTCCTCCTGCCGGAAGCCCGCAAAGGCCTTGATATATTGCTGGCGGCTGCACAGACACTGGCTGATCTCGACATCACATTGGTTTTCATTGGCCACGTACCGCCAGAACCCCTGCCCGACATCAAATGCGTCAGCACCGGCCATATCGACGATACCAGCATAATGCGGGACGCTTACTGCGCCTCCGATATCGTTGTTGTCCCGTCGACTGCAGACAATCTGCCCAACGTCATTTTTGAAGCCATGGCTTGTGGCGCCGCCGTGATTGCGTCAGATGTCGGGGGTATCGCAGATATTGTACATCCCGAGGAAACCGGCCTTCTCGTCCCCGCGGGAGATGTGGCCGCACTGGCTGAAGCACTCAAACGCCTGACCTGCGACGCCACCGCGCGCGAGGCGCTGGGCAAACGCGCCCGCACCTACTGCCTTGAACATCTTTCGCTCGACTGCGAAGCCCACAAATATATCAAGCTCTATGACAGCCTGCTAAGCGGCAACGACGGAGAGTAGGGTATGTGCGGCATTGCAGGCATCGCGACATGGAACGGCACGGTGAATCCTGCAGCGCTCGCCGCCATGGGCGACAGCCTGCAACACCGGGGGCCGGACGGCGCGGGCCAGAAGCTCCTCGGCAACAATCATATCGGCTTTGCGCACCGCCGCCTCAGCATCCTTGACCTCAGCGACGCCGCGGCCCAGCCCATGAGCGACGGCAGCGGTGACGTCTGGCTCAGTTTCAACGGCATGATCTCGAACTTTCGCGACCTACGGCGGGACTTGGCGGAGGGCGGTTACATATTCCGCTCCAACGGTGATACGGAGGTTATCATTGCCGCCTACAAAGCCTGGGGTACGGACAGTTTCCGCCGCCTGCGCGGTATGTTTGCCTTTGCCATGTGGGATAATTCCGAGAGGTCCCTGTTCCTTGTCCGTGACCATTTTGGCATCAAGCCACTGTATATGTCCCGCACACCAGACAACCTTGTTTTTGGCTCGGAGGTAAAGGCCTTGCTCGCCAGCGGCGAGGTGGAGCGGCGCCTCAGTACCGGTGCACTTCGTGATTTTCTCTACTACCGATACGTGCCGTACGAACGGACCATGCTGCAGGCAGTCGAGAAAATACCGCCAGCCACTTACATGCGCTTCCAGCTCAACGCGGCCTGCGACAAGCTCGTTGCTGTCGCCCAGCGGAAATACTGGACCCCCGCAGTGGGAGAGGAAAACTACGAGCCAGTCGCCTTCCAGCGGGCGGCGGAAGAACTGCTTACCACATCGGTGGAAAACAATCTGATCAGCGATGTGCCGATGGGCATTTTCCTGAGCGGGGGTTACGACTCCGCCACCGTTACAGACCTTGCCACTCGCCGCCACGATAATATCAACAGCTACAGCATCGGCTTCACCGGCTGGGAGCGCAGCGAACACACTTATGCGGCCGAGACGGCAGCGCGCCTTCGCACCCGCCATCACACCACCATGCTGGATGTGGAAGTGCAGGACATCTTCGAGGAAGGCGCCCAGTGTTATGACGACCCCTTTGGCGGCACATCCTTCTGGCCAACCAAACGCCTCGCGCAGGTGGCCAGACAGGACATCACCGTTGCGTTGGGCGGTGATGGCGGCGATGAGATCTTCGCTGGCTACAACTGGTACCCCGACGGTACAACCCTCGATGACGATAGCATCACCGCTTACCTGACCCATATGGACTGGGGACTGATGACCAAGGATGAAGTGGCCGCGCTTTGTTTCCTGCCGTGTGCGGAACGATCCGCGCCCGGCACACTGCTGCGCGAGCGGGTTGATTCGGAGATCAAAAGTGTTAAGGCGTTGCAAAAGCTGGACCTTGAAACATTTTTACCCGACGTCGTGCTTGCAAAGGTTGATCGCGCGGCGATGGCACATGCCCTTGAGCTGCGCGTACCTTTCCTTGACCCGGATCTTGTAGACCTCGTGTTTTCTGCCAATGCGTCGCTATATAAGAAACCGGGGCAACAGAAGCCGACGTTGCAAAATATTGTGGCCCCCCGCCTCGGGAACATGCTTGCGGCGCGGCCCAAACAGGGCTTCAGCGCACCGCTTGAAAACTATATCCCCTTCAGTACTCTCTCTCGCAGTGTGCTGGATGGGCAAGCGATCCGCGATGACGTCATCAACCGACACAGCGTTGAAATATTTGTACAGCAGGGGCGTTATCGGCCACTCTTGGCGCTCAGGTTTTTTGACGCGTGGTACAGTAAATGGATGAAGGGGCTGTGACAGCTATGGCCAAAGTAAAAGCCAGCTTTGCGGTAGGGACAGGACGGTGCGGTACAACATTGATGGCGCGCCTGATGCAGATGCACGACAATATTGATTCCTTTCATGAACTCAACCCGCTCAATGAAACTTTTCACCGCTACTGCCGATGGAACGAGCTTCCGGTGGACGATGCCGGTTTCCTGTATCAGAAAGACCTGGAAATGAAGGCCAGCCATGAAGCAGGCCGGTTGTTTTTTGAATCCAGTGCGTATCTGTCGCTTTCGGTCGAGACACTCGCGCGCCATTACGACGCGCAGTTTGTGCTAATGGTGCGTCATCCCGAGCAGGTGATCAACAGCTACCTCAAAAAGGGCTGGTATCTGGCCCCCCCCGTCATCGACAACCCGGACCTAGCCCCCGGGTTTCAGCCAACCGCCGAATTCCACCATTTCCTCGGACGTCCCATCCCGCACAAGAGCGAACTGGAAGAATGGCGGGCGATGGGGCGCCCCGGCAAGCTGGCCTGGTATTGGGCAACGCTCAATGCGTCCGTGCTCGGCGCATTCCAATCTCTCGGGCCCGAGAGATGCCGGGTACAGAAACTGGAGGACCTGAGCCATGACAGCTACAGCGATCTTGCGGCTTTCCTTGGCGCCGACAGCCCCTTGCCAAAAGCTGATGTCACACAGTTGATAGAAAGCAAGCCAAACGCTTTCAGCAACCTTCCCACCACCGGGCAGTGGACCGCCACCGACCATCAGGAAGTACTGCGCCACGTTGGGCCTGTAGCCGACGCCCTTGGCTATGACACCGCGCAGCTGAGTGAGGCTCGCCATGCCTGAGCAGGATGTCCATATCATCGTACGACAGGTTGGTGAGAGAACGCTGGCGCTTTGCCGGTCTGTGCTTGAGAAACAGGCACCTGCAAATGTTGAACTGATATCAGCCGTACCCTTCAGTGAAACGGTCCGTCAGGCTTTTGAGGCCGGAATCAAGGCAGGAAAAAAATGGACACTCTGCATAGACGCCGATGTCATCCCGACCGCCGACTGCGTGAACCAACTCGTCACCATCGCAGAACAGGGTGAAGACCGCCTTTTTGAAGCCCAAGGACTGGTTGTCGACAAGATTTTTGGTGTCCGCAGACCTGCAGGCAATCACATCTACCGCACGGATCTTTTTGAAAAGGCGCTGACATGCCTGCCCGCCAATGCGGGCAGTCTACGACCAGAGAGCGACACCTTATGGTCAATGGTCCGCCTTGGCCACGGCTGGTATCAATCAGATATTCTCGTCGGCATCCATGACTATGGACAGTCCTATACCGACATCGCCCGCAAGGTCATGGTCCAGTATCATAAGTTCCCCCAGAAGCGGGAGCTGATGCTGGCGCGTTTTAAGGCGCTGGCACCCAAGGATAGCGACTTCCGGGTTGCCCTTGCCGCGTGCGAAAAAGCTGAGCACTTTGCGGGCACTCCGCAGGTAGATGCCAAACGCCTCGGCCTTGTCGCACAAAACCTTCTCGATGAAATGAAACTTGCCGAGAAAGATGTCGCCACACCAGAAGAGCAACAGATGTTCGAATCTGTCGTACCCACATATGTCGGCCATCCTTTGACGGAAGCAGAAAACGGGTACATCGGCCCGATCAAATATCACGGATAGTGGCATAAGCTTTGCTTATAAAGCTCTTTTAAAACAGTATGTTGAAAACTACAGCGTGGGCACGGTATCGCGCAAGAAAGCACACAGGATCATTGCACCATGAAACCAACCATTGTCGGCATCTACTCCTACCCCAAATCCGGCAACACCTGGGTGCGACAGGTGGTCGGCAATTTCTTCAAACTGCGCGGCTACGAAGCCCTGCGGGTGTCCGTGCCTGATATCGCGGTTGAACCCTTTGGTGACAATATCGTCCAGCATGAGAACCAGCCTTACCTCTTCTATAAATCCCACTCATGGTATGAAATCACCCAAAGCCGCGGGCACTCTTTTGAAAATGACGTCATTATTCACATACGGCGTAACCCGCTGGATGTTTTTGTCTCTCATTTGAATTACCTGTCCGGCAACCTGCATGACGCGGCACCGGTGAAATTCAAGGATGTCGATGACTGTACAAAGTCCGGACTGATCGACCATTATTTTGGTGCATTTCTGACCCTTGGCCAGATCGACCCCAGGGGCTTCGGTGGTCAAGGCACCTATTTCGGCAGCAATTTGTGGTGGACAACCCAGGCAAACGAAAGCCAGCAGAAACGCATCTTCTCCGTCAGGTATGAAGACCTGCTAGAGGACTTCACCGCCACGTTGGGGCCAGCCTGGACCGCATGTGGCCTGCCTGAAAACCGGCTGAAAATATCAGCGGATACCATCAAACAGCGCATCCAGCCGGACGGCAAATTTTATTGGAAGATGCAGCGTGGCAACTATCTTGAGTATCTTGATCGCAACAAGATTGAAGACTTCGTCAAATATCACCGCGACGAACTCGCCCGGCTGGATTATCTCGATATGATCCTTGAAGATATCGGCACCTAACACCGGCTTACTTCATCGCCAGGCCAGCCTCAGGCTTTTGCACCGCCAGATATACCGTGCTCCAGAGCTGTGCAGCATTTGATTCCGTCAGGTGCCCGGCACCTTGGCCGTATGCTGCCGGCAGATAGGCGCCGTCCTGATATTCCCACGACCACAGCTCCGCCGTTTTCACGTTGTGGCCTGCATCGATAACCTGCCAGAGGGCATCCTGATATGCCGCGAGCTTTTCCCGCGTTGCACGCGGCAGGTCGTCGCGTGACAATTGCCGCTTCAGCCCCGCCGCCATCATCGCCTGTTGCCATGGCCAGACGACCGGCCCGTGATAATGCCCTTTGGTAAAAATGGCCTCCAGTTCGTCGCTGGCAAAGGCAGGATTTGCCACCACCATGCCCACGGGGGTCATAAGCCCGGCCGGGAAAGGCCGGAACACATCCACCAGCGAGCTTTCGATCAACTCAGGCGATGGGTCACGGAAAAACAACAGGAAGCCGGGGTCCGAATGCACGACGGGGATCGGTTGGCCACTCGCATCAAGCGCAAGTGCCGGGAAGCTTACACCGTCCGCCCCAAGTTGCGCCTGGGCTTCCTCTGATGGGACGCCTTGCGCCCTGGCATAGGCCGAGACTTCTGCTTTCGCCTGATCAGCCATGATATTCACATCAAAAAGCTCGGGGGCCTTGTCTGCCCAAACTCTCGCGTAATCTGCCGCGGCAGTCACGGCGTCAACTTCCGCATACGGGGCCAGAACGCCAGCTTCGTTTAGTTGGGCAATGGCCTCAAGTGCTGCGGGCACCAGCACGGCATTAACACTATAGGCGTATTTGCCATTGCCAAGGCCCTCTTGGCTGTCGCGCCATTCGCCCACCCGCATGCCCTCTTCGATAGAGATCAGGTTTGTCGCCACCGGGGTGCTGGCAAAGGCCTTTGCGCTGGCAAGCACCAGGCCCACATTGCGCATCAACACATCGCCATAAGTCTCACCAGTTGCCGTTTTATCTGCCAGCAATGTGGCGAGATTTTTCGGTCCGTTTTGTTTGCTGGACACATACCGCGCCAGCACAGGGGTGAGCATATAATCCTCATCCACCATGGCATAGTCATAGACCGGTTTGGCCTCTGCGAGGCCGCCGAGCTCCAACTGGCGAATCACGGCAAATTCGCCGATGTCTTCCTCATGCGCTACCCCGCCCGTATCCGCGAGCCGGTCGATGACGGAGCCAATCGCTGCATCAACCGCGCTGTCTTGCAGTACTGGCATCAGGAGGGCCGTCGTCAGCAACGTGTCGCGGCCAAAATAGGTGTTAAATCGCCATGACCCCGCCAGCAGCTTTTCCTCATAGCTCAGGAAAGCCAGAATATCGCGCGACAATTCGTCCTGCGCGGCAGACGGCAACAGAAGCCTGTTTCTGGTGAGCGGTGTCAGCGGTGTGTCACCCGTCAGCGCCGTCAGATGAAATGTCAGCTGTCCACTACTACCCGCGACAAGTCGAAACGAACCCGTTTCGTTTTCCACACGGGTGTCGCCTGTCGGTGTAAGCGCAATTTTATAGCCGCCAACCCCATCAAGCCGTGCCCGCGACCAGACAAAAGCATCCCCGTCGCGCTGCGGCTTAACCGATAGGCGCGCGTCCAGCGTCTTTTCATGCAGATAGGTGCGGATCACACGGATATTCCCCAGCACAACATTTTCAAGTGCGAGCGAAGGTGCGTCAACACGAAGGTCCATTGCCACGCCATAAAGCGTGCCGGTTTGCCTCGCCTCTGTTACTGGCCGCATATGTGTCGGCTTGGCCCATGTGGCGATGCTTTCGGCTTCCTCGAACCACAAACTGACACCACTATTCCCCGCAGGATAAGCAACGATCAGCCTTGGTTTCGCGCCCGATGTCAGCACCGTATGGGCCGCAACCGCACCGTCACGGTAAAACTCGTTATAGATATTGCCTTCCGTAATGGAAAAATGCAGCTCCGGCTCTGGCACGTCCGGCGACGCCTGCCTGTCAGCACACGCAGACAGCAGGAGTGCAAACCCCAGCAACGGCGTAACAAGTGACCGGATTTCCATTCTTTCCTCCCTCAACACACATGGCGCAAGCCGCGATATTACGCGATTTGCAATCGATTGCAAATCAATCGAAAACAAAGGCGGACCAATACGGGCCACCATCACCCGTGAAGCGTCGGCTAAAACAGCCCGACAACCCGGCCGTCGTCGCCAACGCGGATGTTATTGGCGGCAGGGACTTTTGGCAGACCCGGCATGGTCATGATGTCGCCGCACACCACTACAAGGAATTCCGCGCCAGCCGACAACCGCACCTCGCGGATTGGCACCACATGCCCCGTTGGTGCGCCCTTGAGGTTGGGGTCGGTGGAGAAACTATATTGTGTTTTGGCGATGCAAACCGGGAAGTGGCCGTAATCCGCGTCCAGGGCGCGAATCTGCTCGCGCACCTTTTTGTCGGCGATAATGTCGCTCGCGCCGTAAAGCTCGGTCGCCACCTTGTGGATCTTGTTCCACAGATGCTCATCATCCTCATAAAGCGGGCTGAAGTTACTGCCCTCACCGTCAACAATTTCAACTACCTTGCGGGCGAGATCCTCCGCGCCTTCCCCACCGCGCGCCCAGTGGTCGGCGTCCACGGCATCCACATGCAGGCCTTTGCATATATCTTTCACCAGCTTGCGCTCGGCCTCTGTATCTGCCGAAAACCGGTTGATAGCCACGACGATCCGCATGCCAAAATGCTTGAGGTTCCTGATGTGTCGCTCAAGGTTCACACAGCCACGCTTGAGCGCATCAAGATTCTCTTCCCCCAGCTTGTCCTTCTCCAGCCCGCCATGCATCTTAAGCGCACGGATGGTGGCGACAAGGACCGCTGCATCCGGCTTCAAGCCGCCCTTGCGGCATTTGATATCGAAGAATTTCTCAGCCCCCAGGTCCGCACCGAACCCGGCTTCAGTGACCACATAGTCGGCAAGCTTAAGCGCACTTTTTGTCGCAATCAGGGTATTGCAACCGTGAGCGATATTGGCGAATGGCCCGCCATGGATGAAGGCGGGGTTGCCCTCAAGCGTTTGCACGAGGTTTGGTTTGATCGCGTCCTTGAGAAGCGCGGTCATGGCGCCATGCGCGTTGATCTCACGCGCGAACACGGGCTTACGCTCCCGCGTGTAGCCAATGATAATATTGCCCAGCCTGCGCTCAAGGTCCTTGAAGTCGGTGGCAAGACACAGGATGGCCATCACCTCCGACGCCACTGTGATGTCAAACCCGGCTTCACGCGGCGCACCATTGGCCACACCACCAAGCGAGGTGGTGATCTGCCGCAGCGACCGGTCGTTCATATCCACCGCGCGTCGCCAGGTGATGCGTCGGTTATCAAGGCCGGTTTTGTCATTCTCTCGCCAGTAAACATGATTATCGATCATCGCCGCCAGCAAGTTGTTCGCCGCGCCAATGGCATGGAAGTCTCCAGTGAAGTGCAGGTTGATATCTTCCATCGGCACCACTTGTGCATAGCCGCCACCGGCCGCGCCGCCCTTCATGCCAAAACAGGGCCCCAGGCTGGGTTCGCGCAGGCAGATCATTGCCTTTTTGCCAATCCGGTTCAGCCCGTCACCAAGGCCAACGGTTGTGGTCGTCTTGCCTTCGCCCGCAGGCGTTGGCGTGACAGCGGTCACAAGGATCAGCTTGCCGTCCCTGTTGCCTTCCCGCGCCTTGATACCCTCAAGCGACAACTTGGCTTTATAGTGGCCATAAGGTTCAAGTTCGCCTGCGTCGACGCCAAGGCGGTCCCGCGCAACATCCGCAATGAGTTTCATGCGGGCAGCCTGGGCGATTTCAATGTCGGATTTTGGTTGTGCGTGCTGGTTTGCCGATGTGTCTGCCACCCGTGCATACTCCCTGGATTAACGGGCACTCATTGGCGGCGCCCTTGTTTGTCCCTTCCCGCCAGTGTGGTTACAGCCTGAGAGCAAGTCAAACACTCAATTGATTGCCCGCAGCCCTCGACCCCGGTATCAAGAACGTGGAAACAACAACGGATTTTGCCATGGCCGACACAGCCACCCCCTTCACCCACCGGGTTGCCACGCACAGCGACATCCCCGCGCTGACAGACATCATGAATGCGTCTATCGCCAGTTTGCAGCAGGGCTTCCTTTCGCCGAGACAGGTCGAAGCGTCGTTTGAGCTGATGGGCATGGATACCCAGCTTATTGATGACGGCACCTATTATGCCATTATGGACGGCGACGAGATTGTCGGTTGCGGCGGCTGGTCCCGCCGCGCAACTCTCTATGGCGCCAACCATACCAAAGGCCGTGATGCGACCCTGCTGGACCCGCACACAGACGCCGCCCGCATCCGTGCCATGTATACGCACCCCGGTCATGCCCGCCGTGGTATCGGCCGCCTGATCATGAACCTGTGCGAAAAAAAGGCTGCGGAAGAAGGCTTCACACGGTATGAGCTGATGGCAACCTTGTCGGGCGAACCGCTATACCGTGCCTGTGGCTACCTGCCGGTCGTGCATGAAGTTGTACCGACGTCAATGGGCGTCGCGGTTCCACTGATCAAAATGGAAAAACATCGCTGAGATATGAGTGCCCCGATCCTGAAAGATTATGAACCGCCCAACGTGCCGCTCGACATTCTTTATGTCGACGACGATATCCTTGTGCTCAACAAACCCGGCGGCCTTCTGTCTGTGCCGGGCCGGACGCCTGAGAAGCAGGATTGCCTGGCCACCCGCGCGGAAAAACAGTTCACCGGCGCACGCATCGTTCATCGGCTGGATATGGAAACCTCAGGCGTGATCATCATGGCTCGCCATCTGGATGCGCTGAGGCATCTGGGTCGCCAATTCGAGGACCGCAAGACCGACAAGATTTATGAAGCTCGCGTCTACGGCCATGTCGCCCGCGAAGAGGGTGAAATTGACCTGCCCGTACTGATCGACTGGCCCAACCGGCCAAAACACCGGGTGGACTTTGAAAACGGCCGGTCCGCCTTCACACGATACAAGGTGCTGGAGCGCGATGAAAAAACCACCCGCGTTGCACTTTTTCCCGTTACCGGACGGTCCCACCAGCTTCGGGTGCATATGTTGAGCCTCGGCCACGCCATTTTAGGCGACAATCTGTATGCCGAAGGCGAAGCCCTTTCGATGGCCGACCGGCTGTGCCTGCATGCCCGGCAGTTGACCGTTGCACACCCTGAAAGTGGCGAGTCACTCACATTTAACGCACCGGTTCCCTTCTAAGGGACTGATCGGCTTTGGAAATCCGCCGCTTCAAAGTGGCCCAATAAAGCCATTTTTTTACACCCGGAAACCGGCCGGAAAAAAACACTTGCATCGGAAACCAAAAAGCCACATATGCGGCCTCAGACGTAAAAAGCGCACGTGCCACGACTCCCGGCTTACTGCAACTGCAGACCGGCAGACACGTACGGGTAACGACGCAAATCGTCCTTTGTTGATTGGGGTATGGCTTTGGCTGTTACCCAGGTTGATTGAAGGGGTTTGCCGGAATGATCCGCACGAAAAAAATGGGCGCGCTCTCGCTGCTTGCCGCCTCCCACGAATTTGAAGCCAACCGGCAGTTCCTGCCGCGCGAGATGTTTGATTATTTTTCGAGCGTCATAGAACTTACCTATATCACCGCGCATCGTTTCTGATGCGCCAAACGCCAGCCCAAGCTGGCGGTCCTGTCCCCGGCTCGCACCATGGTGGTGTTGAGCCACGAGCTGTCATCCTTTTTGATCAGGATTTTGGCCAATGCAGGTACTCGAAGTTCTCCGCCGTAGCCCTACTAACGAAAACTGGGCCCTTGAAGGGCTGAACACATATGCCAGCGTCCGCGACGCTATCGCTGCGGAAGACTGCAACGACTCGGTCCACGTTTTTTACCCCGAAAAACTGGCTGAGATGGCCACGCGTTTCCTTAATGGATTTCGCGGCACCAATCTGTACGCGGTGAAAGCGAATCCACACCCGGCAATCCTGAAAAGTCTGTGGCAGGCGGGTATCCGTGATTTTGACGTCGCGTCATTGCGCGAGGTTGACCTGGTCAGCAAAACGCTACCGGGCGCCAACCTCTATTTCATGCATCCGGTCAAAAGTCGGCAGGCCATCCGCTATGCCTACGCGATGGGCGTGCGCGGTTTCTCCTTCGACACGCTTGATGAACTGCTGAAAATTGAAGAGGAAACCAGCGGCGCGACCGACCTCAGACTATTCCTGCGCCTTGGTGTTGCTGTGCAGGGCGCGGCATACGAATTGTCCGGCAAATTTGGCGCGCCGCTCGCTCTGGCGCCGCTAATGCTTCAGCGTGCCCGCCTTTCGGCGCAGCGCCTTGGCGTCTGCTTCCACGTCGGCTCGCAGTGCATGCGGCCCGAAGCCTTCGCGGACGCCATCGGTCAGGCAGCGGCGGCCATAAAAGCAGCCGATGTGAAACTGGATATTATCGATGTTGGTGGCGGCTTCCCCGTGGCCTATCCCGGCATGGAACCCCCTGCGCTTGAGGAATATTTCCGTGTGATCCACGCTGCGCTCGACACCCATGGTTTTGAGGACACCGAGACACTGTGCGAACCCGGTCGTGCACTTGTTGCCGAAGCTGGAGCCGTTGCTGCCCGTATCGAACTGCGCAAAGGTACGGACCTCTACCTCAATGACGGTACCTACGGCGCGCTGTTCGACGCCGGTGTGCCTGAGTGGCCTTTCCCGCTGGATCTGGTCGCAGGCGACGACCGCACCTTTGGCGAAGCAGTGATTGGCTACCGTGCCTATGGCCCAACCTGTGACAGCTGTGACAAGATGGCCGGACCTTTCCCGCTGGCCGCGGATGCGCGTGAAGGAGACTGGGTGGTGTTTGAGCATCTCGGTGCATATGGATTGACAATGCAGGCGCGCTTTAACGGCTTTTATTCGGAAACGTTGGTCGCTGTATCGGGGACACCCACCTGATATCACGTGCAAGCTGGTGGTACTTCAAAAAGGTGCCACCGCCCCCTCAGTCGGACGGCATAACCAGACGGTCGGTCGCGTAGCGCAGGGACATGAGCCCGGTTTTGATGTGACGGCGTGTGCGCGCTGCGTCATCGCCCCTCAGAAGTTCAACAAGCCGTTCAGGGGATGCAAGGCCGCTCTGTATGCTGAGGTTTGAACAGCCGCCAAAGCGCGCGTTCACCTCAATCACACGTGGCCCTTCTTCCTGGTTATAGAAAAACTGCACAAGGTTATGACCCCGCAGCCCAAGGTCGGTCGCGAGATCCAGCGCCAGTTTTTCAACGGCTGGCAGGTCAACGATCTGCGAGCGCCAACTCTCCCCGTTCACGAGCTTAAGCCGTTCCCGCACAACAGCCTGCACTGGCTTGCCGTCGAAATCCATCATCAGGTCACAGCTCAGTTCACAGTCCGACACATAGGGCTGCAGCACATAATCATTCACATCAACGCCCAACCGTTTGAAGGCAGAAAGGCTTTCAACCATCACACCGCCCCCTGTGAAGGTGCCGTTTCTGTGCCGCATGAAAATCGGGAAGGCATTTTCCAACGTCACGTCGGCAATGGGCAGCACGGGAAAGCCCTTTTTCAGGCAATATTCCTGAAAATGTTTTTTGTCCTGACACAGGGCCAGTACAGATGCATCCGGCAATGGCAAGGTGACGCCGATGGCGGCGAGTTTGTCTTTCATGCGGGCAAGTTGTTGCAATTCCCCGTCCCGAGTGGGGATCAGCAGCGAAATATCATGCCGCTCGCACATATCCAGAAGGCAGGCTTCATAGTCTGGTGCGTCATCGCGCGGCATGCGTTCAAAAGCATCAGCGAAATAGCCTGCGCAACAATTTGCATCCATGTCCGCAGCAATCACCTTGCCCCCGGACGGATGCAACACTTTCTGGAAAGCCTCCACCAGCAGGACCTTCGCTGACGCGCTGGTAATCAGGCAATTGATGGCTTTTGCAGTTGTCATCAGTCCAGCATATCCCACCCAAGCGGGCTGCCCTGTGGCACGTCCCGTGTTATCTCTCTCCCCAGCACTTCTGGTAGATGCCGGGGATGCAGTCCACCTGCCGGCCGAACGCTCCGCACACTTGCGGCATCAAGCCTGTCTCCCTTCTTAAGGTCTTTGGCAATATAAAGCGAGCGCTTGAAACGCAGGCTCTCTTTTTCTGCCTCAAGCGGCGCTGTTTTGGGCTTACCCATCATGCTGAATATCTGCCGCGTTTGGGCAACCAACGCTTTCAACTCGTCTGGCTGAAGCGAGAAGGCGCTGTCGACTGTACCATCCTCGCGGGACAGGCAAACATGTTTTTCAATCACGCACGCGCCAAGCGGGACCGATGCCAATGCCGCCGACAGACCCAAGGTGTGATCAGAAAAGCCCGCACTGACAGCATGCTTTTCCCGGATATAGGGAATGGATGAAAGCGAGGCATCCTCAAGCGCTGTCGGATAACTGCTGACACAGTGCAGCACGCACACATCCCGCACACCCGCCCCAGAGAGGACAGCCAGGCCTTCAGCCAGTTCTGCGTCGTCGGCGGCACCTGTGGAAACCATCACGGGCTTGCCCGTTTTCGCCACCTTCGCGATAAGCCCCACATCAGGCAGTTCGCAGGACGCAATTTTATAGGCGGGAGCATGCAGGCCCACCAGAAGGTCAACGGCCGTCTCATCAAAGGGTGCACTAAAGGCAATCAGACCCAGTGCACGGGCATGGGAAAACAGCGCTTCGTGCCACTCAAACGGGGTATGGGCCTCCTGGTAAAGCTCATGAAGCGTGCGGCCTGACCATAATTTCCCCTGCACGCAAAAGGCGGGCGCGTCGCTTTTCAGGGTAATTGTGTCTGGTGTATAGGTCTGGAACTTGACCGCTTCGGCACCGGCATCCGCACAGGCGGTAATAAGGTCAAGCGCGTTCTCAAGCGAACCGCCATGGTTGCCGGAGATTTCCGCGACCACGAGTGGCGGCGCGCCATCCCCGATCATTCTGCCTTCAATGTTGAAGGTGCGGTTAAACATATGCCCCCGTTTCACTTCCCAATCTTGCGGCCGTCACCACTGGTGCCCGCTGCCATAATTCATTGGAACCGCTCATAAATGCAAGTTTGTTTCGGGCTTGAGGTAGTCATTGTGTGGCGGGGCGCAGAGCTGCGTCAGCCGGCGACCATCAGTGCCGTCATTCTAGCGACAATCTTACCCGCTGCACCAGACTGTAGTGCCTTACCGCCGCCCGCTGCATGATGCTGCAACAATGCCATAACTGAGACATTGTGAGCATCATAGCTATCAAGCGTCGCCACACCGATCTCGGGCAGGAAACCGACATTTTTATGCTGGTCTTCCTGTGTGGCTGCCGCGCAGACCTTGCAGCCAGCTGCAAGCGCCTCAAGCACGGTGGCGCCTGCTGCGCCTACATAGGTCCGGGCACCCCCCAGAAGGACCGGCATATCAGCGCCGCGCAGGATTGTGATCTGGTCACCATCCAATGCCAGAAGCGCCGCACATGGTTCCTGATAAGCAGGGATGGGCACATAAACCGGCTCGCCGGTGCGGGCGTGAAGCTCAGCCGCGACGGGCGCAGCCAGACTGCCGTCATCCGTGCCACCAAAGCTGACCACAAAGCCCTTGCGGTTTTGGCTTGGTTTCGCGCTTGAAAAGAATACGTCATCCACCAGCGCACACGACGGCCCGCGGAAAACCTCACGTGCCTTGTAAGCCGAATAATCAAGGCCAGTGGCATAAAGGTTGGGGTTGATAACAAAATCACAAACGATAGGACGTTCGGCAAGGTCGTCGATCACACAACTGGTGCGCGCCTTGGCACACAGTGCTGACACCTCGTCAGAGGTGAAGCTGCAGGTGTCCATGATCAGGAAATCAAAATGACCCGGTATCTGGTCGATGGGCCTGGCCACAAACCCCATGGCTTCGATAAGGTCACTGCCTTCATCGCTGGTGACATATACCTCGCAACCGATGCCCTGTGCGGTCAGCGCCCGCGCAAGCGTCAGTGTACGCCTGACGCGCCCGAGACCCGACTTCCTGCCACATTCAATGATGATTGACGCCCGCGCCAATATACTCTCCCATCAACATAGGGTTTCCGAACCTTTGACACAGGCTTCGCCCCATTGCACCCAAATAGTGCACGCAACCATGCATACTATATGCCAAACGTTAATAACATATAGTTAAAGCACAAAATCAAGAATCAGCATTCTAATCGGCACGTAACACCTAGCAAATTCTGCCGTTTTTCTGCTCGCCACATGGTCAGACTTGCCGCGTCCACCGATTGCCGCTAGGGTGCGCGCCAGTCCCTGAGCGCTTTGTGAGGCTTCATGACCACCCCCGTTCCTGAGGTAGAGATCGCGATTATCGGCGCAGGCCCTGCTGGCCTTATGGCTGCCGAAGAACTGTGCCGCGCCGGGCTGAAGGTCGAAATCTTTGACGCCATGTCCACGCCAGCACGCAAACTTTTGATGGCAGGAAAATCAGGCCTCAATATTACCCATAGCGAAGACATTGAAACCTTCCTCACCCGCTACGGGGATGTCCAGCCCGGCCTTCAGGACGCTGTAGCGACTTTCCCCCCAGAAGCAGTAAGAACATGGGCGCAGGGACTTGGCAGCCCGACATTTGTCGGCAGTTCTGGCCGCGTGTTCCCGGAAGCTTTCAAGGCAGCTCCATTGTTGCGCGCATGGCTTGACCGTCTCGCCGTGGCGGGTGCCAAATTGCATAGCCGTCACCGCTGGACCGGGTGGGCACAGGATGGCAGCCATATTTTTAAAACGCCGGACGGCGGCAAATATATACGCGCGCGCGCCACACTGTTTGCCCTTGGCGGCACAAGCTGGCCACGGCTTGGCGGCAACGGCAACTGGGTGCCTGCGTTTGAAGCTGCGGGAATCAGGGTTTCTCCCTTTCAGCCCGCCAATTGTGGTTTCAATGTTGACTGGAGCAGCTTTTTCCGTGACCGCTTCGCGGGCGAACCGGTCAAAAATGTTCGGCTCAGCTTTGGCGACCAGACCACACAGGGTGACTTTGTCATCACCCAATATGGGGTGGAGGGCAGTGCAGTCTATACCCTTTCAAGCGTGCTTCGTGATGCGCTTTCAACGCAAGCTAGCGCCACCCTTATCCTGGACCTGACGCCCGACCGCAGCGCGAACCAACTGGAACAGGCGCTCACGCGGCCGCGTGGCAAAAAAACCCTATCCACCCATCTCAAGCGCGCGGCGGGCCTGACCGGCGTAAAAGCCAACCTGTTGCGGGAGCTTTTGCCCTCTCACATATTCAACGACATGCACACTCTCGTCAGCCATATCAAGGCGCTGCCGTTGCCGCTTAAATCTCCCCGGCCGATTGAGGAGGCGATCAGCGTTGCAGGCGGCGTCTCGTTTTCCGAGTTTGATGACGGATTGATGCTGAAATCGCTGCCGGGCCAATTTGTCGCTGGCGAGATGCTGGACTGGGAAGCGCCCACAGGGGGATACCTGCTGACAGCCTGTTTCGCGCAGGGCAAACTGGCGGCTGGCAGCATCCTGAAACAACTGGCGCGCGCGTGACAAGCCCATTGACAGGGCGGGCGAATTGCAGAAGCTGGTAACGGAACGATCCTGGGGAGACCTATGAAAAAGCTTATCCACAAATTCGCGGCAGCCGCTTTTCTGTCCTCAAGCCTGATGGCCACGGCATCGGCAAGCCCGGTACTTGAGGATCCGGCGCGCATTGACCGCGACAATCCACCGGGCATGGTTGAACTGGTGGTGCCAAGCCACGGCGCCAAGATGAATGGCCACCTTTACACAGCTAATGGCCCCGGCCCGCACCCGACGGTGGTGATGCTGCATGGCTTTCCGGGCAATGAAAAAAACCTCGACCTTGCACAAGCGCTCAGGCGCGCGGGCTTCAACACGCTTTATTTTCACTATCGCGGCGCGTGGGGCAGCGAAGGCAAATACAGCCTTCGCCACGTGACCGAAGACGCGGCCGCGGCCCTTGCCTTCCTGCGCAAAGAGGGCACGGCAGGCAATATGCGGATTGATGCCGACCGCATCAGCCTGTTTGGCCACAGTCTTGGCGGTTTCACCGCACTTTATACGGGCGCGGCGGACACCCGGGTACGCTGCACCGTGGCGGCAGCGCCCGCCGACCTGGTGAATTTTATCAAATCTGCGTCCAGCGAAACCGTTGTCAGCACTGAAGCGCAAGCACCAGTACCCGGGCTTGACGGATATTCTTTTGCTGATCTCGTCAGCGAAACACAGGCTAATATGAAAGACTTTGACCTCACCAGGAAAATGGCCGCCTTTCATGACCGCCCTTTGCTGGTCATCTCCGGCGACAAAGATAGCGCCGTGCCGCTGGCGGACCAGATACCCTTGGCCAATGCAGCTACGGATGCTGGTGCAGCGCCGTTCGAGCATACGATCATGGATGCAGACCACGGCTTCTCATGGAACCGCATCGCTTTTATGCAGAAAGTCACCTCCTGGATGCAGGAAAATTGCCAGTAAAGTCATCGTAGAATTGCCCATAAGGAAAATCCCATGCTGAAATTGAAAGCCCTAGCGCTTTGCCTTTTGTTCTTCTCTCCGTCCGCATTGGCGGAACCGACAATCTATCTGGTTCGTCACGCGGAAAAAGAAGCTGATGGCGGCAACGACCCGAACCTTACCGAGGCTGGTCGGGCGCGGGCAAACTGGCTCGCTGGATACTTCAAGAAAAAAGGTCTGACGGCTATCTTTTCCACCGACTATCAGCGCACCCAACAAACCGCGGCACCAACCGCGAAAATGACGACACTTCCAGTGCAAACCTATGACCCGCGACACCTCAAGGAGTTCGCCAAAAGCCTCAGGGACATGGAAGGTATTGTCCTTGTCGTCGGGCATAGCAACACCACGCCGACGCTCGTCAGCCTTTTGACCAATGAAGAGCATGAGGAACTGGACGAGCGCGTTTATGACCATATCTACATGGTCACACCCAAGGGCCGGAGGCTCGTATCCAGCATGGCATACAGCGAGCCTCAAACCCCGCTGCCGGATGGCAACTGATGAGGGTTTTCCGTTACCTGTTGCTGCTGTTTGTTCTCGCTAAACCTGCCGCATCGGCGGATGACGGGCTGGATAATCTGTCGGCCGCGATCGCAGACCGACTGCAGGTGATGGAGCAGGTCGCCCATTACAAATGGTTGCACAATATCCCCGTCGAAGCGCCCGCACGGGAGACGGAGGTCATCAAGGCTACCGTGGAGAAAGCAGCCGCCCTTGGCCTTGATGAGCAGGCCGCCAGACGCGCGGTTACCGCACAAATGGAGGCTGCCAGAACGGTACAGCGCCGCCTGATCATATCATGGAAAGCGGGGTCGCCCCCTCGTGGCCGGGCGCCTGACCTGAAGGACGACATTCGCCCCCGGATCAACCGCCTGACGACTGACTTTCTGTCCGCCCTTAAAAGCGCACAGCCCGCCCTTACCGCCTGTATACTCCCAAAAAAACCAGAGACTGTCGGTGCTGACATATGGCAGATAGCGCTGGCAGGCCTGATCCCCGCCAACTGCGCGGCATCGAGACCCTAAGCCTTCAGCCCGAATGGGTCGTCGATACTATGGCTTGGTTCGGTGAACCATCTGGGGCCATCGCCGGTCATGTAAAAATGGTCCTCGAGCCGCACGCCAAATTCGCCGTACAGGCACAGCATCGGCTCGTTGGAAAAACACATACCTGCTGCAAGCGGGGTGTCGTCCGACGCCACCAGATAGGGCCACTCATGGATATCCAGCCCGATGCCATGGCCGGTGCGGTGCGGCAGGCCGGGCACGTCATAGCCCGGGCCATAGCCAAAGCTTTCCAGCAGGCTACGGGCGGCAATATCCACATCGCCACAGCGCACGCCCAGCCTGGCCGCCTCAAAAGCGCGCACCTGCGCCGCCTTTTCGTGGTTCCAGACCGTGCGCTGTTTTTCGCTCGCCTCGCCAAATACATAAGTCCGGGTAATATCTGACTTGTAACCCAGCAAATCACAGCCGGTATCGATCAACACCATATCACCGTCCTTCAGGGTTTGCGGGTCTTTCACACCGTGCGGATAGGCCGTTGCCTCACCAAACAGCACGATACAGAAGAAAGAGCCGCCAGGTGCGCCCTCGCGTTTGTGGGCTTCATGAATGAAGCCTGTGACCTCAGTCGTTGTAATACCTTCTCGCAAAATCGCTGCTGCCGCCTTGTGAACCTCAAGCGTCATGTCCTTCGCGCGTTGCATCAAGGCGATTTCGGCTTCTGACTTGCGCATACGGCAATGGGCGATGACACCACGCGCGTCGACAAAATCAACGGCGGGCGCCGCTTTCGCCAATCCATCCGTCAGGAAAAATGGGCAGGCTTCGTCAAGCCCGACCTTGCCGCTGATGTCCGCGCCCCTGAGCATATCAGCGAATAGCACATAGGGGCTTTCGTGTTCCTGCCATCCGCGCACGTCCCCCGGAAGGCACATATAATCATTGATTGTGCTG
Organism: Kordiimonas aestuarii; assembly: GCF_025574465.1. Lineage (GTDB taxonomy): Bacteria > Pseudomonadota > Alphaproteobacteria > Sphingomonadales > Kordiimonadaceae > Kordiimonas > Kordiimonas aestuarii. The sequence goes on along the minus strand of NZ_JAOBPP010000021.1, from coordinate 1,188,694 downwards.
ATCTCGAAAGCGGGTGCGATATATGTGACCGGCCCTGAGGCAGGGATCAGGGCTCCGACCATACGCTCACTTGGCCACCAGCGTGTGCCGGTAAAATAATAAAGGCTTGTGCCCGCGTTGACATAAATGGCGGCAATGCCTTCCGCCGCCATACGCGCCTGCGCTTTTTCAACACGTGCTGCGAATTCGGCTTCGGAAATCGGCACCACGTCTGCCGTCATGTCCTGCAGTTTCGAAAGTTCCACCGCCTCCGTCGAGCCACCAACGCCAATCGCCATTTACCTGTCCCTTCTCATCGCAAATTTTTATGCCGCCTCTTCTATCATGAAGTATCACTTGCTTGTAGGCCCATCGCAAAGTTGATGCTAACTGTATGAAAACAGGGAAGGCATTCATGAATTCCGAACTTAGCATCGTCATCGTCGCAAAAAACGCTGCGGGCACCATCACACGGGCCGCAACTTCGGCGCATGCGTGCGGGGCGTATCCTGTGCTACTGGTGGACGATCATTCCGATGACGAAACGACCGCTATCGCGCAAGGGGTTCTGGGTGACAAGCTGACCGTTGTCAAAACCGCGCAATCCATGGGCGTCGGCAATGCACGGCAAACAGCGCTTGAAAACATCACCACACCCTATGGCATGTGGTTGGATGCCGATGACGAACTTCTGCCCGACCGGGCAGACAACATGATAAAGGCCCTGTGGGCTGGTGCTGATCTGGTCTTTGATCCAGTTATGCTGTTTGACGGAAAAACCGGCGCCGATATCAAGGAACTGCCGATACCTGACTTCATACGCGAAAACGGCGGTATCTGGCGCTCTTTTGAACGCAACTGGATTCCAATGCTGGCGGGCGGGTTCAGAACCGGCCTCGCGCGGCAAGTGGGTTACGATCTCAGCTTTCTACGGGCGGAGGATTATGATTTTCTGCTGCGTGGCCTTATGGCGGGTGCCGCAGTTACCCTTTTGGACGATGTCGGTTATCGTTATGCACACTCTCCGCATTCCTTGTCGCGCGACCTGGCATCCTCGCAACAATTCACGATTGCGGCGCAAAAAAAACATCGCTTGAGTTCCCTCGAGACCACGCTAACCGGTACCGCACTTACGGACGCCGAAAAACTATTCACCCTGGCCTGTGTTGCCCTGAACCGTGCTGACCTTGTCGCGGTCAAACGACACACCGATCAACTGTGCGCCATCACTGCCCATGTGCCGCCCTATGACCGAGAGACACAGTGGATGGCGCACTATCTGATGGCCTCAGCTATGATGGAGGCTGGGAACCCTGAAAAGGCGTTCTCCCACCTGCAGATCATCGATGCCGCGTCGGGCGCAGACAGCCTGAACAATCTGGCACTCATCTGCTGGCATCTCGGCAACCGGGATGAAGCAAAGATTCTGTGGAAAAAGGCGCAGGGCCTGCTGCCAAATTACCTGGACGCCGCTCAAAACCTGGCAGCCGCTGACAGCGGTGTACCTTCAGCCCTCACCCGCTTTCCGTTGAGGCGTGCACCAAGCCGGTCCGGCTACTAGGGCACGTTCTTTCCCCATATACCTGTCGTTTACACTTTCCCATTATGATATTGGCGGGGTCCTCAAGGTGAGATGTGTAGTATATGGTAGTAACTCTGGGACAAACGCTGCTTGGAACCTGGCAAGTGCTCCCCCGCCGGGTGGGCCAGCCACTGCCATTCTGGCAAGACATCAAAGCCGAACACCTGACATCGGTGATGCGCCATGTATGGGTGCTGGAATATGCGCCCCCGTTTCATATGTACATCAAGTTCATGGGCACCGAAGTTACCCGCCTCGGCGGTCGGGACACCACGAGCGAGGACTTCCTCAACACCCGCATACCGAAAGACCAACGGCCTTATATGATGGAGGTCTACCGTACCTGTTATGAAGACCGCTGCGGGGTGAAGCTGACAAGGATTGTCAGCCCCCTTGGCAGCAACGCGAAAAAACTGCACACAACCTTTTTTCCGCTCGCCCACGAAAAAGAGGGGCGCTGGATGCTTCTTGGCTGCAGTCGCATGGAAAGCGTAGGGGCCGCGGCCATCATTGATGACAGCGGCACAGCTGACTATGGCACCCGGCAAATGCAGCCGCCGCACTATATAGATATCGGTTTCGGCCTGCCCTCATTGCAAGGCCTTGCGGCGCAATCCGCCTAGGCGGTCAAACGCCTTTTGGCTGCTCGTCGTCGAAGGTATGGCCGTAATCGACCGCAACGCCGTATTTCGGATCTTCCACCTCTGAGGCACGTACAAGGCTGCCAGCTTTCTTGAGCAGCTTGCGACAGTCACCGCTCAGGTGCTGCATCTGAAGGCTTTTTCCCGCGCGCTCGTATTTCTCCGCCAGCGAATCGATCGCCTGCAGGCCGGAGTGATCCAGAACGCGAGAGCCAGCAAAATCAACGATGATCTCGTCCGGGTCCGTCTTGGGGTCAAACAGGGCTGCGAAGCTTTCAATCGAACCAAAAAACAATGGACCGCTGAGCTTGTATATCTTGCGGCCTGCGTCATCTATCTCCGTCTGCGCAGCAATACGGCGCGATGCTTTCCAGGCAAAGACTAGCGCGGCAAAAATCACCCCCACCACAACAGCGATGGCGAGATCGCTGATGACCGTTACGGCAGATACAAGCACAAGCACAAAGGCGTCGGAGCGCGGGATTTTGTGCATGATGCGGAAGCTGGACCACGCAAAGGTGCTGATGACAACCATGAACATGACACCAACAAGCGCGGCGAGTGGGATTTGTTCAATCGCACCAGATCCAAACAAGATAAAGCCAAGAAGGAACAGCGCGGCGGCGCTGGCGGCCAGACGGGTACGCCCCCCTGATTCAATATTGATCATGCTTTGGCCGATCATCGCACAGCCCCCCATGCCGCCAAAAAAACCGGTGATGATGTTGGCCGCACCCTGCGCCGCACATTCCTGGCTGGCGCCACCGTGGGTTTCGGTGATCTCCGCTACCAGGTTGAGGGTCAGGAGCGATTCGATCAGGCCAATTGCCGCGAGAATCACAGCGTATGGAAAGATAATGGTCAAGGTCTCAAGATTGAAGGGCACCAACGGAATGTGGAAGTTCGGCAGATCACCGGCGATTGACGCAAGATCGCCAACGCGGCGTGCATCGAGGTCGAGGAAGGTTACCAGCGCCGTGGTTGCCAAAATGCCGACCAGCGGAGCTGGAATAAACTTCAGGTACCGACCAGCAAGGACGATCACCGCCATGGTCACGCCCACAAGGCCCAGCATCAGATACATCGCGCTGCCCGTCAGCCATGAAAGGGTGCCGTCCGGGCCCGCGATCTTGAACTGGCCAAGCTGGGCGAGGAAAATCACTATCGCAAGGCCGTTCACAAACCCCAGCATCACCGGGTATGGCACCATACGGATGAACTTGCCAAGCCGCGCAATCCCCGCGAACACCTGAATAATTCCCATAAGCACCACGGTCGCGAACAGATATTCGACCCCGTGATTGATCACCAGGGTAACCATCACCACGGCAAGCGCACCTGTCGCGCCTGAGATCATACCAGGGCGGCCGCCAAAAAGTGCCGTAACGAGTCCCACGATAAACGCAGCGTACAACCCAACGAGGGGATGTACATGGGCCACAAACGCGAAAGCAACGGCTTCGGGCACAAGCGCAAGCGCGACCGTCAGGCCGGACAGCAGTTCGGTTTTGATGCGGGCTGGGGTGAAAGGCACGGTCATGGCTTTGCTCTCTCAGGCGCGGTGGCATGGAAGACCATACCAACAGACGCCGATTATATCATCGCTTACAAGAATTGGCGGACAGTCTTGTCACGCCCGGCACAAGGCGGAGGCTGCGCCTGCCGCGTAAATTGAGGGTGCCTTCTGCGGCATTTTGCCTCTGAATGCAAGTCTGGACTTGTGAAACCGGCCCGCGCGTTAGCTCTCGAACGGTATCTCAATATTGGTTTCGCCCGCCTGCAGCATATAGACTACCGCAAACATGGCGATCTTCCCCATGTCTTCGGTCACCTGACCGACATCGCGGGCATGCATATAGCCACTTATCAGGCTTGCCGCCTGGCCGTGGTCCATCTCAACCTCATTCAGCATCTTACTGACGACGTCATAATCGGTGTCGGAGACATCAAAGGTTCCTTGAAGGAAGGTTTGGCCGTCTTTCACAACGGCGACATGAAGGCTTCTGGGCATGGAAAGTCCTTAGTCTCGGCTTATGGGTCAGACCGGGCAATGTCTTTACTGCCTGCTTGGCACCTTTGCTGTCAATGCCAACCGGGGTCTGATGTATTTTCTTCCTCATCCGCGCTCATGATGCGCTCCAACTGCGCCCGGGATTTTTTGGCAAAATCAACCGCCTTTTTTTCATCGCCGCGGAAAGCGGCAGATGCCGCTATCATCTTCTCGTCATAGTGGCGGAACTTTCTTGCTGCCTTGTGCGCTTCGTGGGCACCAAAACCAAGCTCTCTCAGCGCCAGCTCCCCCAGTTCAAGGGCCGACGAAAAGGTTTCACGGCGCACAAGCACGACACCCAGTTCCCTCAGGTCATTCACGTTCGGACGATTTCTCGCCCGCGCAAGGATAGTGAGATTGGGAAAGTGCTCGCGTGCGACACGCGCAGCTTCCAGCACGGCTTCGCTGTCATCCATCGCCAACACCAGCAACCGGGCTTTGCTCGCCCCCGCTGACTGCAGCAGGTCAAGCCTTGATGCATCGCCATAAAAGACCTTGTAGCCAAATTTTCGAATGAACTCGATATGGTTGGGGTCATGGTCCACCACCGTCATCGGCACACGGAAGGACATGAGAAAACGCCCAACGATCTGGCCGAAACGGCCAAACCCCGCAATGATGACGTGGTTCTCATTGCCAATCACATCGCTCGTCTGCTGTTCCGCCTTGCACAGGCGCGTGTATAGATACCGGTCATAGAGAAACAGCAAAAGCGGGGTCACCAGCATCGAGAAGGTCGCGACCACGACCATCATCGCCGCAAATTCGGGTGCGATCAGTCCTGCGCCCAGCGCAACCGAGATCAGTACGAAAGCAAATTCACCACCCTGCGACAGCACTGTGGCAAACAGGAATTGTTCCGCCGGCACATGCCCTCCGGACCGGGCCACCGGCAAAAGCACGATGATCTTGAGGGTCACCAGCAGCATGACAAGACCAACCACCACAAAGGGCTTCGCGATCAACAGCGAGAAATCGACAGACATGCCCACCGCGATAAAGAAAAGGCCAAGAAGCAACCCCTTGAATGGTTCGATATTCAGTTCAAGTTCATGGCGATATTCAGATTCCGCCAGCAACACACCCGCCAGAAAAGTGCCAAGCGCCATAGAGATGCCCACGGCCTCGGCCAGCAGCCCGGCACCAACCACAAGAAACAGCGAGAAGGCTGTAAATATCTCCCTGAGCCGGGTCGATGCGATGATGCGGAAAATGGGCCTGAGCGCAAAACGCCCCCCCAGTACGATAAGCGCGAAGAAAGCAAAAATCTGGATTGCGGCAACCCATCCTTCTGTCCGGCTGTCATGGACCCCGGCTTCAAAAAGCGGCACAATTGCCAATAACGGCACCACTGCAATATCCTGAAACAGCAACACTGCAAAAGCCGAGGTGCCAACGGAGGCACGCCCAAGCCCACGCTCCTCAAGCGCCTGAAGGGCGATAGGTGTGGACGACATGGCCATCGCGGCCCCTGCAATCAGCGCCACTGGCAACGTCAGGCCAAAACCCATGCCAACCACCGCAACCAACAGCGTTGTGCCGACGACCTGAAGCCCGCCCAGGCCAATGGCCGGACGTCTCAGTTGCCATAGTTTCGATGGATTGAGTTCAAGCCCTATCAGGAACATCAGCAGCACCACACCAAATTCGGAGAAGTCCAGAATGGTGTCCACGTCGCTGATGAGCTGCAACCCCCAGGGGCCGATCACCATACCTGCAACCAGATACCCGAGTGCTGCACCAAGCCCCAGCCTTTTGAAAATGGGGACGGCAATCACGGCAGCGCTCAGATAAATCAATGCGCTTTGCAAGAATGTCTGTTCAGCCATGATCTTCCCCCTGCGTCAGGGCCCTGAGCCGCTCCATATAGGCTTGTGCCACGTCATCGCGTTTCCGGGTATCAAGGTCTCGCGCCCCGTGCACCACAAAAGGTTCAACCACCTCCATACCGCAAAAAACCGCCGTCTGCACCACTGGTGCCAGATAGGCATCAATCCCGGCACCGTGCGGTTCGCCTTGCTCATATGACCTTTCCTGCCCGCCGGTGCTGACCGCAGCCATGAAACGTTTACCCTTGAGTGCGTTGCCGCCCGGCCCAAAGGCAAAACCCTTGGTCAGCACACTGTCCTGCCATTCCCGAATGATAGACGGCACGCTAAACCAGCGGATAGGAAATTGCATCACCACGACATCTGCCCTGCCGAGGCTTTCCTGCTCCTGCGCTGCATCGATATAAAAATCGGGATACAGTTGATAAAGGTCCCGCAGTTCGACATTCGGCATATCCCCCAGTCTTTCAGTAAGATAGCGGTTCAGGTATGACCCGCGTGGTGTCGGGTGAGCATAGATGAGAAGGAGGTGCCGCATGAAAGCCTAGCCTTTGCATTTAGGTCCCGAGCTTAATGCCCGTTTCCGGGCGACGCCAGCCATGTCTGGCAATTTTCTCTAAACCAGGGTTAAACTGTTATTAAGAGATAATGTGCATTGTTGATAACAGTTTCCCGGCGCGCGTCTGCGCCTTATACTGTTCCTGTGCAGCGTCGTTTCCTTTTCGCGTCAAATGAGGATGGGTGGCATAATGAAACTTTCAGCATATCTGCTGGCCTTCGTCGGGCTGGTATTCATCTCTGCAACCAGCAACACTGCCGTTGCTGACGCCATGCAAGACTGGCAGCGCGAGGTCGTACAAAAAGTAGCCGCCAAACAGGGCTATCCGCGTATGGCGGTGGCACGCCAGCTTGAGGGTTCCGCCAAGGTACGCCTGACTGTTGCCGCAGATGGCACCATCAGCACTTTCGAGATTGTAGAAGCGACGGGTGAAGATGTCCTTGACAAGGCCATTCCAAAACTGATGGATCGCCTCAATCCGCTGCCGCCCCTTCCAAGTGGACAGAACGAACTCTCGTTCGTGCTGCCCTTGACCTGGTCGCTCGACTAACCTTGTAGACTTTTGTCGTGAAGCCGCCCAGCCAGCGCGGCTTCAATGTCTGCGGCCCGTTCCAGCAGATACTGTCGGAACGCGCGCATGCGCGCGGCTCCTCTTGTGTCGCCATGCGACAACAGCCAGACATCAATGGTGGCCACCGGTTCGCTCAACCGTACAAGGTCAGGCTGACAGTCCCCCACCAGGCATGGAATAAAGCCGATGCCGCCACCCTGCTTGATCATCGCCAACTGTATATCCAGACTATCGAAATGGCCGAGCACCTTGAGATGCGGATAAGGGGACCGCGCAATCCATTCCGGGCAGTGATCAGGCTCGCCCCACCCGACCCATCGGGCGTCACTCTCCGGGCCTTCGGGAGGGTGTGCCCTGATATATTCCTGAGTGCCATAAATTGCCTGATGCATGTTACCGAGCTTGCGGCCAATCAGGTGTACAGGCGGGGTATTGGTAAACCTGAGGGCTACATCAGCCTCACGGCGGGAAAGATCAAACAGTTCCATGGATGAGTCGATCCGCAGCTGAATCTCCGGATATTGCCGCATGAAGCCAAGGAAAATATCGCCAAAATGTCCGGTGGCAACGATCGGGTCCGGAAGCGTCAGCCGCACCTGACCTGACAGCATATCGTCGCGTCCTGCCACGCTGCGCCCAAAGGTGTGCAGGCATTCATCGGTCTGAAGAGCCACGGGCAAAAGCTCTTCACCTGCTCCCGTTAGCCGGTACCCATCCGGCATCCGGTCAAAAAGGCGTACATTAAGTGCCCCTTCAAGCGCATCTATCCGACGCGAAACGGTGCTGTGGCTGACCTTCAGCGCCTGCGCTGCCGCCCGCATGGACGGCGCTTCCGCGACCGCCAGAAAAATCTTTAAATCATCCCAGTTCATAGCGGTGCATATTTGCACCAAGTATCGTCATGTTGAACTGGAAATATGGGCCATCCTGATCACATGAGCGTGTTTAGAAGTCGATAACCACGCCCATGTAAAAGCGGCGGCCGATAACGTCATAATATTCCGGAAATGTATCGCCAACCGACCCGCCAAAAATGTGATTGGGTTGGGCATCAAAAAGATTGCGCACCCCTCCATAAAGCGTGGAATTGCCGTGGATACGCACGCGCGCCGAAAGGTCATGATACCAGATCGAGCCAATATTGACTTCCGGTATGTCCGCTGCATCGCTCAGCACGTTAAAAAACTGCAGGGCTTCGTAACTTGATACGACGCTGCTGCGGAAACGGGTGTCCCAGTCCACCGTTACATCGCCCATGCCAATACTGACACCAAACTGGAATTTGTGCCGGGGAAACTTAGCAGTGCCCAGAAAGTCGATGACCTCACTGTCCGGTGACTGTTGCCAGTCAACCCGGTGGTTCAGGGTGTACCGGCCGACAAAGGAAATCTCATCGATCAGGCCAAGCAGTCCATCATCACGCAGGTCGGCAACATACTGGACGTCGATATCGAGCCCTTCCAGCGTTTGCCGCCCCTGATTGATGTAGGTGCTTTCAACCGACATCAGCCGCCCGGTGCTCCGATCACGCTGGATCATCAGCTTGCGGGTGGACGCGCTCTGGCCGCAGAAGGTGTGGCTAAGATCTTCGCTGTTATAACAGTCAGCAAGGATCCGGCTTGCGTCCACGGATACGATATAATCGTCAATCACCATCCGGTAGGCATCGACTCCAACACGCAACCGGCCTGGGAAATAGTCGTAAGTGCCCTCGGTGTCGAAAACCACGCCCAATGTGAAGTTGGACGAGCGCTCCTCATGCAGGTTGGGGTTACCAAATATCAGGCTTTCGATCGGGGATGCCGTATAAGGAAGGCTGCCGCCCGTACCCAGAAGGCCGTCGGCAGAGCAGTTTTCTTTCACCACATCAGGCGTTGTGTCGGTAAAGACGCAAGGGTCGGTATAAAAACCATAGGTGCTGGGGCCTGCCGAATATAACTCCGCAATATTCGGGGCGCGGCGGCCACCCTGGTAGGAGGCCCGGAAACTCAGCCCGCCGACCGGCGACAAGATTCCGCCCACGTGCCAGTTAACAACCGTACCGACCGTCGACACTTCCGACACGCGCACGCCAGCGGTAGCGGTCAGTTCGTCAATACCAGGTAGATCGCTCAGAAGGGGCAGCGTGATATCGGCATAGACATCAAGCGCACCAAATGACCCTGAAGAACCGGGAAAGTTGAGCGAACCCGACACAGGGCGACTATTCAGTCGTTCGTCGGGCGTGTCCTTCAAGGTCTCAAACCTGTATTCCATCCCGAAGGAAAGCCGAGTGGCTTCTTCGGTCAGAATGTCCGCGGGCCCCGCAAATGCAAGGCTGACAATATGCTGGTCAGCGTGCAACCGCCGCACCGCGTTGGGCGCTGTCAAAAAGGCGATATCCTCGGTGGTGAATCCCTCGCTGCCGAAGGGGTTGATGACAGAGCAATCCACCACCTGCACACAACGCGCAGGATCAAGCGCCGCCTGATAGTTAAGCAGGTCAAGAAGGCCGGACCGTTCCTCGCGCACCTGACTGCGACCGTACTGATAATAAGCGTCGTAGGTCCACTCGCCCCCCATAGTGCCCTGAAGGCCGATCATCGAACGATACGTGCGTCGCTCGATCTCGGTCCGGCGCGGCCCCAGTTCAACGATCCGGCGCTGCAACACGATACCTTCAGCATCCGGCACCCCAGCAAGCAGCGCACGCACATCATCGGGCACATAAGGGTTGGTCAGCGGCACCATGATTGTCTCGTCGAGCCCCAGAACCAGTCCGCTGGTATGGAAAAGCGGCATCGGCGCCAGCGTGGACGCAATCGCCGTGGACGCCACGCTGTTTTCAAACACGAGCCGCTCACCGGACGCAAAGTCATATTTCCAGTTCACGGTGGCAAAAACCCGTTCAAGCGGGGTCAGCAGCGTCTGGTCCGTTGCATAGTTATAAAGCTGGTCAAGCCGCCCTTCAAACGGCTGAATAGATGTTCCCTCCTCACTAAAAATATAGGCACCATCGAGGTCAACTTCGCTGCCGTCAGAAGAGATAACAGACCCGAACGCGCCGCGTCCGCCCAATGCGCTGCCACCATAGCCTGGCCGGAATACAGCGCCGGGGGTTGACGGACTCACCTGCCTGCCGTTAAGCGAAAAGCCGCTGGGATTCGCCGTCAGGGCCCGGTCACCAAGCTTGAGCCCGGCCTGGTCGTCGAGCGTGAGGCTGGCGACAAGGCTGCCGCGCCCACCGGCAAATTTGGTACCATAGGTAAGCGACGCCACGACCTCCTCGCGGTCACCGCGCCCGGTCAGCCCTGTTTGAAATGCTGCCGACCAGCCCTCGAAATTATCGCGCAGCTTGAAATTTACCACGCCACTGACCGCCTCCCCGCCGAAAGAGGATGAAGCACCACCCCCCACAACTTCGACGCGCTCCACGAGCGCCGCCGGAATGGCATTCAAGTCGACACCATAAAGCGCCTGATTACCCCCGTAGGTCGGGATAAAGCGACGACCGTTCACCAGCACCATCGTGCGTTCCGGGCCCACACCGCGCAGATCGGCCAGGTTCAGCCCGGCGGGTGTGCCAAAAAGCGTGGTATTGGCCGATGTCACATCGCTCAACATCGCGGGCAATTGGAACAGATAGTCAGACACGTTGATGGTGCCGCCAAATTGAATGCGTGTTCCTTCAAGCGCGATACTGGGCTTAAACTTGAAATAAGGCGGATTACTGGTGCGGGTCCCGACAATCAGCAGTTCGTCCACAACTGTGCTGGCGCTGACGCTCACCGGCTCAATGGACGCCTCAGCGGCCTCCTCTTCCCGGACTTTTTCCACCACGGCCTTGCGCATTTTCGCCGGCACTATCGCCAGCGTATCGCCGCCAACGTCCACAACCCTGAGGCCGGAGCGCTGAAGCAGCAGGTCCAGCGCAACTTGAGCCGAATATTCGCCAGTCACCGGCGGTGATAGCTTACCGCCCACCACCCGGCTGTCAAAAACAAGGGCAAGACCTGTCAGGTCGGTAAACTCGAGCAAGGCATCAGAGAGGGGGCGCTCGGGAAAGTCAAATTGTACAAGTGTGTTAAGGCCAGCGAAGTCCGTCGCCGCAACCACGCCAAAGGTGGATACGCCCATCACAAGCGAACCCATAATCCCCGCTGAGATTGTTCTTTTTAGTTTTAGCGCCATCCCGAGCCTTTGACACCCAACACATTGGTCTTGTTTTCCTGATGTTGCCGGGTTCAGTCTTCCTGCCGCGCGTAAAGCAGTATCACACCGTCAACGCGCTTAACTGCCATAATAGAGAAGGCTGATTCAAGTGCGTCAATCACCACATCCTGATTGTTCAGGTTGAAGGTACCCGATACCGGCAGGCTTGCAAGTTCAACGTCAGCGATTTCAAGGGGGTCGTCAAAGTAACGGTTAAGATCAGTTACAACTTCGGCAAGTGGCGTTTCACTATAGAAAGCTTTGCCTGTGCGCCACGCAAAAACGGAACTTTCGTCAAAATCGTCAACCACGGCACGGTCTATAGCCGCGGCATGTACCACCTGCTGGCCCGCGGTCAGCCTGGCAACTTCCCTGCTCTCACCATCACCGTCCTGATGCTGAGCAACAGACACGAGGCCCGACAGCACCGAAATCACATTAGACGAGGCACCAAGCCGCACGCTGAATTTTGTCCCCAGCACCCGCACTTCGCTTTTCCCCGCCGTCACCACAAATGGGCGGCTCTCGTCGCGCGTTACATCAAAGAAAGCTTCGCCGCCATCAATGGTGATATGACGCTCATCCCGTTGCATCACGACACTGATGCGCGTGCCGGTGTTGAGCTGCACCTTGCTGCCGTCCTCAAGTGTTACAGTGGATCGTTCGCCAATCGCGGTCTGGTAAAGCTGTGCTTCCGGTACGGGCGACCACATGGTAATCGTGATCATCACCGCTGCAATGAAGGCTGCCGCGATAGAGGATACACCAGCGAAGAAGCGGCGTCGCGTTTTCTCAGCAGCAGCCGCTTCCAGTTCGCGCACCATTTCGTCTTCAAGCGCCTGTTTACCCGCAGCGTCAAAATCCACGAGTAGACGGTCGAGCTCATGGCTCGCCGCCGCATGGCGCTTGTCTTTTTCCTTCCAGTCGGCATATGCATGTTTATCCGCGTCCGAGCCTGTGCCACCCAGAAGCTTTGAAACCCAGGCGATTGCCTGTTCGTTTATGTCCAACCGTTCATTCATCGTCATCATTTCTAGGCCCTCTAGCCTGTCCCCCACAGGTAAATTAACTTTTGCCGCGCCTTGCCTTGCGTGGTAACGGCAAGACACTGGCCTGTGGTTTACGCATGAGGCGCGCCCGCAATCTTTTCAGAGCGTCCATCATGTATTTTTCGACCGTGCTTTCCGACACTCCCAGCTCCCGGGCTATGTCCGCATAGGTCTTGTCTTCAAAACGGTTTTTGACGAAAGCAGCCCGAGCTTTCTCCGGCAGTTGCCGGATTGCAGCCATCATGGCGATAACGTCCTGCCGGTGCCCGGCAACTTCCTCTGGTGTCGGTCCGCCACAAGGCACGGCCTCCACCGTATCAGCCATGTTTTCGTCTTCTGTCCGAACCTGGCGCCTCAGCACACGGCCCCGCCGTTTCAACTCATTAATCGCGAGATTCGCCGCGGTCTTGAAAAGAAGAGCTTGCGGATTGTCGATCTGTTCCACCGCCGCAAACTTGTAAACCCGGATATACACATCCTGGGCTATGTCCGCTGCGTCGGCGGCGCTGTTCAATTTCTTGGTCAGCCAGCCGATCAACACCCCCTGATTTGCCTTGATAGCCTTTTCCAGCGCACGTACGTTGCGCTTTCTCGCCACATCATCAAGCACCGTGCACGTATCAGTTGGCCGGGCGTCAGTCATTGACCCGCGCTCCACCGGCTCGTCGGTGACGAGACTGATATGTGGTGCTCGTTGAAGCAAAACCACGAAGTCCTCTCCATTTCCGGCTTCCACGACATCCCGCCTAAACGTGCGGAATAATCGCCGGAAACCCGCGATAATCTTTCGATCCGAATGGTGATAGGTCTAAGGAAATATGCCATCAACAAAAAAAACTTGAGGGAGAGCAAAGCCAGCGTTGTCATAAGCTGTGAAACACATTTGGTGTTTCCTCTCATGTTTCAACTTGGTCGCGGAGCGAGTATTTACTTTCTCCGCCCCACTTTTTATTTCTTTTTACAGCAGCATCACACATATATTATTGAATTTTACTGTGTTTTTGAAATTTTATTACTCGAATTTCGACACACCGCTACAGCTGTTACAATTTTACAACATACTTGTGAAAACTGGCGTCAGTTTTACCCACAGCACGCCACTTGTCCACCGACCACCAAATATCGTAAACCAAAGATATAGCGCGCTTTGGCGGATGGCGGGAAACAGGAAAAAGTGATTCGGAAACCTGATATTCAATACCGATTCCGACCATAAGCAGACACTTTTATCCCGCGCGGGACGACAATAGCCCAAATAAATGCATGCCACGCTGTACTTGAGAGGAGGAAAGCCATGATACCAAAAGAGCCTGTCGGTCTTATCCTCGCGGGTGGCATGTCGCAACGCATGGGAGAAGACAAAGCCCGGATATGCTTCCATGGAATACCCATGCTGGCGCGAGCACGGAAATTACTCGAGCTGGCAGGCATCCACGACGTTATTGTCCTCGGTCCACCCTCCGACCGGTTACATCAGGATGCATACCCCGGCCCGGCCCGCGCGATCTGCAACTGGCTTCAAGCGCAAGTAAACACGCAGGACATTCTGGTAATACCCGTTGATATGCCTGCACTTAAGCCAGAAACGCTGGCGCTGCTGCGTTCCGTCCCCGGCGGGGCCTATTTCCAAAACCAGTATCTTCCCTTTTATGCTCCCTGCGCACAATTGCCTGCCCATGAGGCGCCACCTGCGCGCATGCTTCACCTTGTTGAAGCCTTGCGACTCAAGGCACTGGACATCCCTTCACACCTTCGTCAGCAGCTGACAAATGTGAACACACCGGGCGCTTTGGAACAGCTTGAAGCTGTTACAAAACCGAACAACTGCGGATAAAGTCTTTGGACACCTGCGCTATTTACATCACAGAAACGAAAATTTAACCAAACTGTCGCCTGATTCCGCTGGACAGTACCGACGGTTGTTGTAGGGTGCGTCTTGCATGGAGGCTGAGCTTGGTTGGCTGGCTTCTGCATGCGGACTGCGACTGATCTGCCTGGTACCGACCTGTTAACCGACACCGATGCCATGACTGACTTCGCGATATATGGAGACCATGATTATGGCAAAAGGTACTGTTAAGTGGTTTAACACCACAAAAGGTTTTGGTTTTATCAAGCCGGAAGCCGGTGGCGATGATGTATTCGTACACATCTCTGCGCTTGAGCGCGCTGGCCTGCAATCTCTTGATGATAACCAGGCTGTTTCTTACGAACTCGTTGAAGACCGTCGCGGTCGTATGTCTGCGGGCAACATCGAAGTTCTCTAATCAGTTTCATAACTGATTGCAGGAAGGGGCGGTTTTACCGCCCCTTTTTTGTTGCTTTGCAGCGGCACAACCCTTCCCTCTTCCCCCAAGTGGCCACCGGTCACACTCCGCCTGGACGCGGCCCCATAGCGAATGATCAGTTGCAAAAGTAACGACCCGGTGGCAGGAATATGAAGCCCTGCCCATAGGCAGCGAATAAAAGAATCGGGCCGCGGGGGCGGCCAAATAAAGGGGGAACTTATGGCTCGCACGTCATTGATGCGCATAGCAGGCGCACTTACTCTTCTCATGCTGGGCACCAGCCTGAGCGCGACCGCACAACGCGCGGCGGAACTGGGGCCGAACTATTTGCGCCACAGTGCCATTTCCCCTGACGGCAATAGCATCCTGTTCAGCTTTCACGGTGATATATATAAGGTTCCGGCCAACGGTGGCACCGCTGTGCCCCTTACGGTGAACGCGGCGTGGGAGGGGCACCCGGTCTGGTCGCACGACGGCAAAAAAATCGCGTTTGCGAGCGACCGCAACGGCAATCTTGATATCTATGTCATGCCTGCGGCCGGCGGGGACGCAACACGCCTGACCTTCCATAGCGCCAACGATATCCCGAGCGACTTCAGCGCCAGCGGGGACAAGGTCGTCTTCTCAAGCGGTCGCACAAAATCGGCCGCGACGGCACAGTTTCCCACAACGCGCCTGCCCGAGCTTTACCAAGTCAACGTCACGGGGGGCACCCCTGCACAGCTATCGACCACAGGCGCGATGGATGCGGTCTGGGACAACGACGGCACGCAGCTTCTGTACCGCGAGGAAAAGGCATACGAATCCGCCAACCGTAAACACGACCAGTCCGCCTTCGCGCGGGATATCTGGCTTTATGATGCCAAGGACAACAAACATACCCAAATGACTGCCGATCCGGCAGGCGATCATACTCCGGTATGGGACAAAGACGGTGGTTTCTATTTTCTTAGTGATCGCAGCGGCACCTTCAACGTATGGCACCATGACACAAACGGTGACGACAAGCGGCTGACAAACCACGGTCCGCATGCCGTGCGTTCCCTCACAGCCTCACGCGACAAAAGGCCAACCCTCGCATATCTATACCTTGGTGACCTTTACACCATGAAAGGCGACAGCCGTCCGAAACGCGTGGATATCGACTTCGCCACCGATAGCCACGGTCGCAAGCAGGAACCATTGCCGGTGGCGGACAATATTGGCGAATTTGCCGTGTCGCCAAACGGGAAAGAGATTGCCTTTGTCGCGCGCGGTGACGTGTTTGTAACGGCGACAGATTATGGCACCACACGCCGCATCACAAACACGCCGGAAGCCGAACGTAACGTAAGCTTTACCCCGGACGGAGATGGCCTGCTTTATGCTGGCGAACGCGACGGCGAGTGGCGCATTTATGAGACGAAACGCGCCGACAAGAGCGAAAAATATTTCTTCACTGCGACAAAGCTTGATGAAAAACTGCTGTTCGACTCTGACGAAGACGTCTTCCAGCCACAGGCCTCACCCGACGGTAAAAAGATTGCCTTCATCGCCGGGCGGGATGCGCTCAAAGTTTATGATCGCGGTAGCGGCAAAACTGTCACAGCGCTGGCGGATGGCTATAATTATTCCTATGTCGATGGTGACATCACCTATGACTGGTCCCCCGATAGCGAATGGCTGACCATCGACTTTGCGCCAAATGGCCGACTGTTTTTCACCAACATCGCCGTGGTTGCAGCAGACGGCAGCGGTGAAGCCCGCGACATCAGCCTCTCGGGTTACACAGATACGGCGCCGAGCTGGCACCCGTCCGGCGGCATTGTCACATGGGCAACCGCGCGCTTCGGCCAGCGTGACCATGGCAGCCATGGTACCCAGTTCGACATTTATGCCGCCTTTCTTAACAAGGAGGCATGGGAGGAATTCAACCTCTCCAAAGAAGAGTTCGCGCTGAAGAAAGAGGCGGACGAAGAAGCCAAGAAGGCTGAGGAAAAAGACAAAAAAGACGAAGAGAAAAAGGACGAGGATGCGGAGAAAACCGTCGAGCCGATCAAGTTCGACTGGAAACGCATCGAAGACCGCCAGAAACGCCTGACCATTCATTCCTCCAACCTCGCTGGCGCAGCACTCTCGAAAGACGCTGACAAGCTTTATTATCTCTCGTCTTTTGAAGGCGGCTATGACCTTTGGGTTCATGACTTCCGCGAAGACGAGACCAAAAAGCTGGTGCCGCTCGGTGCTGATCGTGCCTCCATGCAATTGTCTGATGACGGGAAATTCCTTTTCCTGCTGGCGGACGGGAGCTTGCGCAAGATTGACCTTGAAAAAGGCGCGCCGGAAGGTGTGAAGGTATCGGCCATGCTCACGGTCAACCAGGCCGAGGAGCGGGACTATATGTTCCGGCACATCTGGCGGCAGGTGGATGATAAATTCTACAAACCTGATTTCCACGGCGTTGACTGGGATGCCATGCGGCTTGATTACGCCCGGAAGGTAGCCAGCACCAACAATAACCGCGACTTCGCCGACCTGATGGATGAAATGCTGGGTGAACTGAATGCGTCGCACACCGGTGGGCGCTATTTCGCCAACCTCGGCGGCGACAGCACAGCATCCCTTGGCTTGCTGTTTGACCCAACTTATAAGGGAACAGGCCTCAGGGTCGCTGAAGTGTTGGAAAAGGGGCCGGTCGCCGACGCGGACAAACCCGTCACGGCTGGCATGGTACTGAAGGCCATTAACGGCACGGCCATTGATGCAGACAGCAACTATGCCGCCCTTCTGAATGGCAAGATGGGTGAGCGCACCCGCCTGACGTTCGCCCCTGAAAAAGGGAATGCGTTTGATATCGTCGTCAAACCCGCAAGTCTGGGTGATGAGAGCGACTGGATGTATGACCGCTGGGTCGACAGCCGCCGCGCCCTTGTCGACAAGCTTTCGGCCGGGCGTCTTGCTTATGTGCATGTGCCAAACATGAGCGACCGCACCTACCGCGGTGTGTACCGCGAGATGTTTGGTCGCGGTATGTCAAAAGAGGCGATCGTGGTCGACACCCGGTTTAACCGGGGCGGTGATCTGACGGACGATCTTGTCCAGCTTCTGGGCGGCAAACAATATATGACCAATATGCCCAACGGGCGGGAAGCACAGGGCGAACCGCTAACCCGCTGGACCAAACCATCCATTGTGCTGATGAACGAGGGCAACTATTCGGACGGGCACTGCTTCCCCGCCGGGTACAGCGCGCTTGAGATGGGCAAAACCGTTGGCATGCCGGTACCGGGCACTTGCACCTACGTATGGTGGGAACGGCTGATGAGCGGAGACCTCGTCTTCGGTATCCCGCAGCTTGGTATCAAGGACCGCTCCGGCGACTGGATGGAAAACAAACAACTCGAGCCGACCATCGAGGTCAAAAACGACCCAGACAGCCTTGACGAAGGCCGCGATCCGCAACTTGAAAAAGCTGTGGAAGTGATGCTCGCAGACCTGGATGCAAAACAACAATAAAAGACCGAACACTGAAGGGAACTATCATGTCTAAAGCCATAATCGGGCTTGTCGCTGTCGCAGCAGTGGCGGCGGGTGCCTACTATTATGTTGAGCAGCAAAAAACCTGTTGCGCGCCGGAACCGGCGCCGGTGACGAAAGAAGTTGCCATGCCGGCGGTAGATGAAAACGCGCATGACGGTGGTTATAACCTGGCCGAACAGCGCGCGAAAATCGCCCGCATCGACATGGACACCGACACCAGCTTCCTGACGGACGAGGAAAAAGCTGTGATCAACAAATTGATCATCGCGGCCAACTATATGTCCGAAATCTACCTGCGCCAACGTAATGAGGACAACCCGGAGGTCCGCGCCAAAATCGCCGCCTCTGACCTGCCAAACAAAGACCTGCTTCTCAACATGTTCGACCTGCATTTCGGCCCCTGGGACACGCTTGATGAAGCACACCCTTTCTATGGCACCAAAGAAATGCCCAAAGGCGCCGCCTTTTACCCTGAAGATATGAGTAAGGAAGAGTTCAACAGCTGGATCGCGGCGCACCCAGAGGACAAGGAAGCCTTCACCAGCCTCTATACCGTTGTCCGCCGCGACGGTGACAAGCTGGTGGCGATCCCTTACCGTGAGCATTATAAGGAATGGCTTGAACCCGCCGCTCAAGCTCTGCGTGAGGCAGCTGAAATCACATCGAACCCGAGCCTGAAAGATTTCCTCGCCAAACGCGCCGACAGCTTCCTGTCGGATGAATATTTCGAAAGTGAAATCGCCTGGATGGACCTTGACGGCACGCCCATCGAAGTCGCGATCGGCCCATATGAGGTCTATACCGACGGCCTGTTTGGCTACAAGGCAGCCTATGAAGCCTTCATCACCATCAGGAACCCGCAAGAAAGCGAAGCGGTCGCCCGCTATAAAAACTACCTGCGTGACATGGAAGCCAACCTGCCGGTAGATGACGCTTACAAAAACTTCAAACGTGGCTTCGAAAGCCCGATAGCAGCAACAGAACAGATCCACGGCGGCGGCGACAATGTGCCGGGTGTGCAGACCATCGCCTTCAACCTGCCAAATGACGAACGCGTGCGCGAAGCCAAAGGCGCGAAAAAGGTCCTGCTCAACAACGTGCTGGAGGCCAAGTTCAAGCTGATCCTCGCGCCGATGGCGGAACATATCCTCGTGCCGGCCCAGGCCGACAAGTTGATGGCCAAATATATGGCGCTTGAGACCCTGTTCCATGAACTGAGCCACAGCCTCGGGCCGGGCACCATCACGAAAGGCGGTGTCGAAACCACCGTGGGTGCTGAACTCAAAGAACTCTATTCCGCGATTGAAGAAGGCAAGGCAGACGTCATGGGCGTCTATAATATCCTTTTCATGATGGAAAAGGGTGAGTTGCCGAAAGCCGAGCGTGACAACCTGCTGGCCAGCTATTTTGTCGGCATTTTCCGCGCCATGCGCTTTGGCACCGACGAGGCCCACGGCCAGGGCGCGGCGTTCCAGTATGCCAAGCTCAAGGAAGCAGAGGCTTTCACGGTCGATGCGGAAACGGGTCTCTACACACTGGATTTCGACAAGCTTGAAGCTGCGGTCACAGATATCGTGCGTGCGGTAGTGATGTTGCAGGGTGACGGAGACTATGCCGCCGCGAAAAAATTCCTCGACAGCTATTCGTCCCTTGATGGTGCCGCCAAAGCCGCCATCAAGCGCACGTCTGATATCCCGGTCGATATACAGCCTGTATATCCGGAAAAGCTTTGATCAAGACCCAAAATATTTGAGAAAGGCGCCCACCCGGGCGCCTTTTTTTTATGAAACATCCAACGGAAGCTGGATGGTAAAATGGCTGCCGCCATTTGCCGCGTCCCCAAGCGAGATGCCGCCCTTCAGCTTCTGATAAACGGTATTGAAAACGATGTTGAGGCCAAGGCCTGAACCACCCTTGTTGCGCGCCGTGGTAAAAAAGGGTTCAAAAATCTTGTCGCGGATTTCCTCAGGGATACCCATGCCATTGTCGATCACTTCGAGAATCACACGGTCTTCTGCGCGGCGGGCGGAAACGGTGATCTCTTTCGCCCGGCCATGGCCCTCGGGAAAAGCATGCAGTGCTGCATTCATGATCAGGTTGGTAAGGATGTGTGAAATATCCCCCGCGACCGTATTCATGTGAAGATCGCCTTCAGCGCTCGCGCGTACCTGCACACCTCTCTTGCGCAGGGTCGGTTTGAGACTGTCGACAATTTCTCCAAGGTAGGCCCCCACGTCCAGCTCTCTGATGTCGTCGGCGGCCTGGTCAACCGCTACCATCTTGAAGCTCCGAATAAGATGCGCGGC
The DNA here is from genome assembly GCF_025574465.1 of Kordiimonas aestuarii. Taxonomy (GTDB): domain Bacteria; phylum Pseudomonadota; class Alphaproteobacteria; order Sphingomonadales; family Kordiimonadaceae; genus Kordiimonas; species Kordiimonas aestuarii. Next base: position 1,168,130 of record NZ_JAOBPP010000021.1, on the reverse strand, counting down.
GCGCTCCAGGTTGCGTTCCGCCATCGCCGTGCCCTCACCCACGGCTTCGATAAAAGTCGACAGGTCCGAGCGTTTTATCTGACCGCTCTCCACCGCACGGCGAAAGGTCGTCAGCTCTTCCGACATATGGGTGATACCCGTGAGCGCCACGCCAAGCGGTGTGTTGATCTCGTGCGCGACGCCGGCAACAAGGCCCCCAAGCGATGCCATTTTCTCTGAGCGCACCAGTTCATCCTGTGCCAGATGCAGGTTCGCCATCGCATCTTCAAGTTCACGCGTTCGGCTTTTCACCCGCTGTTCGAGCATTTCGTTGAAATCTCGCAGCCCCTCTTCGGCAACCTGCCGGTCATGGGCCTCCAGCATGCGGATAATCAACCCGCACAGGTAGGAAACAAAGGATATCTCGCTGGCGTTCCATTCACGGGCGTCTTCCGACTGCGCGACAAGCACGACGCCAATGGCACGCGGGCCCCGGCAAATCGGCACCAAAAGCGCGGACAAAAACTCAACCTTCCCGCCTGCGTAGAGGTCAAACCCTGCCAATTCAGGGGCGTTGGAGGGATTCCTGACCGCGTAGGGCTCCAGTTTCTTGACGACGGAAAAAAGCCCCGCACAGCCCGTGTCATCTACCCGACCAAGGTCTTGGTGCCCGCCATTGTCTGCCCAATAGCTTTCCTGCGCATAAAGCGATGTGCCGTCCACATTCAGAAGCCAGATATCCGTGCGCGATGCCCCCAGCGCCTCGCACGCCACCTCGGTAATAATCTCGTAGGCACGCGCTTTGGTGCCGTTATAGATGGCTTCTTCATTGGCGAGGCGGGTCAGCGCGCCATCCAGGCGCAAGACGGCATCTATCGCCCGCTTTTTTGCCGACAGGTCACGGATCACCGTTACCACCGTACCGTCCGGTAGTACGAGATCGTCGAGCGCAAACACGCCGTCCTTGCCGAAACGAAACCCGCCCATGTCCGATGACAGCAGCTTGCCACCCTTCGAGCGTGCGGTCAGTTCATCGACGGTTTCACGAAAATCGTCTTCTGCCCGCAATATGTCGCGCACTTCATCACGGCTCAGGCCGATAACCTCCCGGCCCTTGAAAACCGGGAAAACCTCGGCTGCGCCATCGTTATAATACTGCAATCGCTCATCCGGCCCATACACAAGATAGGCAACCGACACGGCGACCAGCTTGCCATCAGATGCGTCCCGGGACAGCATCAGCTATCCTCCCGCATCGGCTCGTCCCGGTAGCGAACATAAATCTCCCGAATTTCAGGCAGGCGCGCCAACAATACATCCACCAACTCCGGCTGGAAATGCCTGCCACGTTCTTCCTTCAGGAGTTTGATGACATCTGCCTCGTCCCAAGCCTGTTTGTAACACCGTTCGGACAGCAAGGCGTCAAACACGTCGGCGATGGCTGTGATGCGCCCGACGAGGGAGATTTCCTCCCCTTTCAGGCCACGCGGATATCCACTGCCATCCCATTTTTCATGATGATCGCGAGCCACGTCAGCTGCCATGCGCAGCATCTCCCGGTCAGAGCCCTGCAATATTTCATAGCCGAGGACCGCATGCGTGCGCATGATGACCGTCTCATCTTCATTATGGGGGCCCGGCTTGTTGAGAATCGCATCCGGAATGCCCACCTTGCCAATATCATGCAGGGGCGACGCGTGACGCAGCACTTCCACGTCGTGCGAATTCATGCCCATGGCCTGTCCCAACAGCTTGGAAAGCTCAGCAACCCGTTTCACGTGGTTCCCTGTCTCGTTGCTACGGGTTTCCACCGCTTCAGTCAGCCGAAAGACCACCTCGCGCTGGGTATCAACCAGCGCATTCCTAAGATAGAGGTTCTCCACTGCAATCAAGACATTGCGTACAAATATCTGGATAAGCTGGGTGTCTATCTTCTTGGGTGTTCCTTCGCCGACAAGATACAAGATGCTTGCGCGGCCGGAATTGCCTACCACCATGCCCACGTAAGAGCCCCCGACCCAGAAGCCGTATTCTCCACGCCCCCGTTCGCGGTGCTCTTCAATGGCGGAGGCCACGCGGCCGGGAAACACACCCCAGGCAGATTCGCCAACACTGTGCTCAAACCGCCCTGTGCCCGCTACAAGTGTCATCTCCTTGCGGTCATGGGTCGCAGCCGCGGCCTCCTCAAGCGAGAAAGCTACATCAAGCCCTCCCATGATAAGGGACGAAACCTGCTCCAGAACGCCACGGGCAAAGTTGTCGAGGAATTGCTCCCTGAACATCTGCGCGGACGCACCAATTACCCGCTCAAGGCCGCGCCTGCTTGACTCGATGATGTTGATATCGCGGAAACTTCTCAGCGTGGCATACATCAGCGTAAACAGCTTGGTGGCCGACAGGTCGGTCTTTTCCTTATAGTCGTTGATGTCATAGCGAACGATCACATCACGTTCAGGGGCCTGGCCTGGCTGGCCGGTCCTCAAGACGATACGCACCATGTGGTCGCCAATTTCCTCGCGAATAAATTCTACAAGCTTTAAGCCCGTGTCATCCGCCTCCATCACAACATCGAGGAGGATGACGGCAATACCCGACTCGCGCTTCAGGGTTTCGCGGGCCTCAGCCCCCGATGTGGCTTGTAAAAACTCAAGTGGCCGATCATCAAATTCGAACCCCTTCAGGGCAAACTTGGTCGCCATATGCACATCGGGCTCATCATCCACAATCAGGATGCGCCAAGGTGCTCGACCTTCAAATTCAGGGGTTCCGGCATCGCGAGCCGGTTCATCATCTTCTTCCAAGATCAGAAAGTCATCGGACACTTCGACCCCTCCGGAGGGAGGTTTTCCCGCGGTGCCACCGATACTATCAAGACCGGTGCATCGCTACTCGACACCCAAGCTTCAAGCGTGCCAGAAATCCTTTTACGTTTTGTTAATGCTGTCAGGAAGTTGAGAGATGGGCGGCGGAACGCAGGCGGACGCGGACATGGCCAAAAATACGATCGATATGCTGGCCGTCTTCGGAAAGCGGCACGTACAGCACTCGGACACGCAGGTGGTTTTTCTCCTCCGACAAGGTGGCCGCCTCAGCCAAAACCGCGCAACCTGTTTCGACTACTCGGCGGCAACTGACAAGGATGCGCTCCGCAATTTCGGCACTCGCTGCGCCTTCGGTGACGGTCTGGCCGGTGATCTCGCCATAAAAGCTGGCCACGGTCGTGCCCATCAACTGCACCACCAGGTCCTCCAGGCTGTCGCCATCATAGAGCGCGCCGAAGATACATATTTCCGACAGATAGCTCTTGAGTTCCACCGGGCTGATATCACCCCGTTTTGCCAGCCGCTGGCCGCCGGTCTTGGCTTCGAAGTAGGACAGTATACTGTCAACATGAGGGCATTCCGCACGCTTGCCCTCAGCATCATTGAGACAAAACCAGTCAAGATCCTGATCGAGCCGCTTCAGCGGCAGTCCGCTATCTGACAGAGAATGTATCGCTGTATCCTTCCCGTGCTACCGGGCAATAGTACCCGTTTAAGCCCATTTCAGGAAGCTTTTCAGCACATGCACAAGCGCCGAGCGAAAGGCAACCGGCAAAACATGTACTGCCACCTACAACAAGGCTGACAATGATCAGGATCACATGCGGTGGACACAAAGCGCTTCATCTTGTCGCGCAGGGCACACTTTTTGACCCGAAGGGATTGACGGACCAGTCATGCCCCGCCCTAATGACGCAACTTTGGGCGGACACGCGCTAGGGGCACCGCGCGAATGTGCCAAACAATAACGTCACGCCATAAACGGCGGACCAACAAGATATAAAAGGGGAGAGGTATGTCAGGTAATCCTGAAGATCAGGGCGGCAGCTTGGCCGATGACCACGCCAACCTTCATACAAATGCCGTCACCGATGTCAAACAACTGGGAACCTTTGCAGCTCTTGCAAGCCTGTCATATGTCTTCTGGATATGTGGCGGTATGGAAATGGTGGAGCGGCTGGCTTTCTACGGCACCCGTCAGGTTGCCGGGCTTTACGGCACCGACGCGGCATCAAATGGCGGCTTGGGCCTGGTGGAAGCGCAAGTTGGCATTATCATGACCGTCTGGGTGATCACCCAGACCTTTGTCCCGGTGTTTACCGGCGGTATCTCCGACCGCGCCGGGTATAAGGAAACCATCTTTGCTTCCACCGGAATCAAAATTGCCGGCTACCTTCTGATGGCTGTCTTCCCCAGCTTCTGGGGCTTTATGGCTGGTGCCGTTGTACTGGCCTTTGGCACCGGTATCTTCAAACCAGGCATTCAGGGCACCATTGTCAAGGCAACCAACCGGCAGAACAGTTCCATTGCCTGGGGGGTGTTTTACCAGACGGTGAACATCGGGGGCTTCCTGGGGCCGGTACTCGCGGCCTATATGCGGCAAATGGAATGGGCCTATGTATTTTATGCCTGCGCGGGCATCATCTCACTCAATTTTCTGCTGTTGCTGACCTATAAGGAAGTCGACAAGGAAGAACGTCTCGCCCACCGTGCCAAGGTCAAAAGCGGGGAGATCAGCGAAAAACCACTCTGGCGCGATAGTCTGACGGAACTCGCGAACCCCTATCTTGTCTGGTATATCGTGCTCTTCTCCGGTTTCTGGTTCATGCTCTATATCTTCTGGGATATCGGTCCGCTTTTCTTCCGCGACTGGGTGGACACTGGCGTGATCGTGCGTGACGTCTGGGGAGCAGACGGCCCCAGTGACTGGGCGATTCGCTTCTTTGCCATGAACAACGAGGGCACCCGTATCATGCCGGAAGGCATGGTGAACCTGAACTCGCTGCTGATCATGATTGTCTGTTTCCTCGTTGCCGGCGTAGGCGCACGCCTGAAGGCAGCGAACGCCATGGCGCTGGGCACATTCTGCGCGTCCGCAGCACTGCTGATCTTCGGCGGGTTTAACTATGCGTGGCTGATTGTGCTGGCCATTGTCATCTTCTCCATCGGCGAGATGCTGGCTGCCCCCAAGGCCATTGAATATATCGGCAACATCGCACCCGCCCAGAAGAAGGCCATGTATCTTGGATTCAGCCAGCTACCCCTTGCCATCGGCTGGATGAGTGAAAGCTTTATCGGCTTTTACCTCTATGGCGAACTGGCGTCCAAGGAGCAGATCTCCCGTCGTATGTTAACGAATGAGGGGTTGAACGCAGACCAGATCGCCGCCGTGCCAAACGGAGAAGCCTTCGACAAACTCATCGAGGTCACCGGCCAGAGTGCCGACGCGCTGACCACACAGTTGTATGCCGCCAACAATATAGGCGCTGTCTGGTACCTGATGGCAGCAGTAGGCCTTGTGTCAGCCATCGGTCTGTATGCCTATGGCCGGTGGACCTACCGCATCGCCATGATGCAGGAAAAATAGCCCTGACAGCAGAGGTGGGAAATCGTCAATATCGGCGGTTTCTCACTCTGGTTTTCTGCTGAACCAGCCATGGATCATCAAAAACTGGAAAAAATGAACCGGGTCTTCAAGCCCGCTTTCGGTCAACAGTGCCTTGATCTCACCATCGGTTGAGACCGCAATCCCACGCCCCGCAGCCTCAAGAAACTTTTCAGCCGTGCCCGGCGGCATGTCCGCCCCGTGCAGCATGGTGGCCCACACTGACCACAGGCCTTGAAACTCCGCGCTTTTCAAATCCGCACTCAGGTCAGCATTGACCAGGATACCGCCCTTGTGCAACCGGTCTGCGATGCCGCGAAAGAAGGCCACGCGCTCCTCATACACAACGCAGAACTGGGAAACGAGGATAGCCGTGGCAGCATCAAATGGGCCGTTGTCTTCAAGGCTGTCGAGGTAACCGGTGTGAAAGTGGCAACGGCCCTCAACACCCCTCGCGGCCGCCTTGTCACGGCACACCGCGACCATGCCGGCAGACGGCTCCACCACTGTAAATCGTGCGGTCGGGAACATGTCAGCCAATGCAAACAGTTCGTCCCCCGTGCCCGCGCCGACACAAAGGATACGTGCGTCGACAGGCAATGTCGCCAAAACATGCTTCATACAGAAATGCAGCGCGTCCTTCACTGCCATCAGACGCGCCCGCGTCTTGTCATAATTCCTGGCGTTCTCGCCCTCAAATGCGGCTTTGGCCTCGGCGTTGTTCTCGCTCATCTGCTTGCTCCCGTATAAACGTTATTACGTAACTAATTCAAAAACCGGGAAATACAAGCCTCAATAAGTTCGGGCATTTATTCATGCCGCCGCTGAGCCCAATCGAATCCTTATGCTGTTCCGGACATAATGGTCGCAGACCTAAGGAGGATGGGTAAATGAACGCCAGCCACAGCATTGAGGCCGCGAGCAGCACAAACAGACCTTACCGCTTTCACCACACCGTCACCGGTGCGTGGGAAGCCATGCTGGAGGCCTGCAAGGGTGCCGAAAAATCCATCAACCTGGAAGAATATATCCTGTTGCCCGGCGAGATTGGCGACCGCTTCACCGAGGTGCTGAAAGAACGGGCAAAAGCAGGCGTCAAGGTGCGGGTGCTGCTGGATTGGTGGGGCTGCAGCGATTTCTATTATTCCAGTGCACCACAGGAACTCACTGCTGCGGGAGCTGAGGTGGGATTTTACCGGGCGCCAACCCTTAAAAGCGCTGCGCCGCTGAAATTTTTCCCGCGTAACCACCGCAAGGTTCTGATTGTGGACGACCATAAAACCTTTGCGGGCGGTGTTTGCATCCTCGACAAAATCCACAACTGGCGCGACAGCATGGTGGAGTTTGACGGCGAGGTTACTGACCAGTTCCTCACACTTTTCAATACCACCTGGAATTTTGTCAAAGATGGCACGCCGATCGCGGAAAACGGTGTGGATTTTTCCGGCGATAAACCCTATGCGGTCATCGCAAACGCGCCACACACCAGCAACGCAGACTTCACCAAAGTCTTTAGGGAAGAGCTGGAAAAGGCACACCGGTGCGTGCGGCTATCCACCCCTTATTTTGCGCCAGTGAGCGACGTGCTTGAGCCGCTCTTCAACCTTTTGGGCCGGGGTGTCGAACTGGAACTAATCCTGTCGGACTATTCCAAATATGCACCTTATGTCGTGGGCAAAAAGCTGTGCGGACCACTGATCGAACGCGGTGCAAAGGTCTATTATTACGAACCCTCCATGTTGCACCTGAAGCAGGTTATCGTTGACGACAGCTGGTGTGCTATCGGCAGTTTCAACCTTGATGGGCTGAGCATGAAACAAAATGAGGAAGTGATGATCACGACCGGCGACAGCAATTTTATCGCCGAGCTTCAGGAACAGTTTGAACAAGACCGCACGCGCAGCAGGCCGTTCACCACCGATGATTGGCATGGTCGGCCTCTGTCCGAAAAAATAACCGGCACGCTGTTGCGACCGTTCCGTCGGTATATGTAAAAAAACGGGACATGCCACCCCCATCGATGGCACGCCCCAATGCAGTCTGTCGATCACCAGTCGACCAGGGTACTGTGCCGCGAAAGAGGGTGCCCGCCTACCTAGAAAAAATTTAGGTATTCGCTACAATAAGGTTGCAAATCGCCTACTTAACCGAGCTTGCCAATCGGATCGTCAAGGCTTGCAGGCGGTTCCGTGAACCACTTCGGGCCGCTGTCGGTCATATACAGGCAGTCCTCAAGCCGCACACCAAATTCATCGAAGATGTAGATGCCCGGCTCGTTGGAGAAACACATGCCGGTGGCAAGTGGTGTTTTTTCGCCATGGACAAAATTGACACTCTCATGCCCCTTCATGCCAATGCCGTGACCGGTGCGGTGGCTCAGGCCCGGTGTCTGGTAGCCGGGGCCATACCCAAGGCTTTCATAATAAGTGCGCACTGCATCATCCACCTTGCCCGCAGGCGTGCCTATTTGCGCCGTCTCGAAAGCAATCTCCTGGCCTTTGCGCACAGTGTCCCACACCTCGCGCTGGCGTTTTGACGGCTCACCAAACACAAAGGTGCGCGAGATGTCAGACTGGTAGCCCTCTACCGCGCAGCCGCAGTCCATCAACACGATGCCGCCTTCCGCCAGTGTTTGTGGTTGGCTGGTGCCATGCGGGTAGGCGCTGGCTTCATTGAGAAGCGCCATGTTCCAGATGCCGCTGCCACCAAGCGCGGCCTGTGCCGCGCCCATCAATGACGTGATATCGGAAGGCGCCATACCGGCCTCAAGCGTGCCCCAGACATGTTCATAAGCCTTCAGCGTCACCTCATTGGCTTTTTTCATCAGTGCCAGTTCCGCTTCGCTTTTATACATGCGGCAGCCAAGGGTAACGGGCAGCGCGCTGGTGATCTCAAATCCCGGTGCTGCGGCTTTCATGCCCTCAACCACAAAATAGCGCACGGTATCCTCGAACCCGATCTTGCCGCTTACGAGGCCCCGGTCCTTCAGTATACCTGCCACACGCTCAAACGGGCTTTCGTGTTCGTGCCATGTACGCACGTCGTCGCCAAAGCTCATGCTTTCGCGCACGCTGGGCTCTTCAAAAAACGGAGTGACAACCGCGATGTCACCTTCCGCTGGAATGACAACCGCAGTCAGCCGTTCGCTGCGCCACCAACTGATACCAGTAAAATAGAGCATCGCCGGGCCGGGCTCCAGCAGGATGGCGGCAAGGCCTTCATCCCGCATCAGTTTTTGCGCCCTTACGATACGAGCAAGACGCTCCTCCACCGTGATCGGTTTCACGTCTCCGGTAATAGGTTTGAACCCCGTCGCCGGCTTGGTGCTACCACTGGCGCCTGACGCGCGCGCGGCTGTCCCCGCGAGCGCCGTGCCCACCGCGGCACCAGCACCAAATTTCAGGAAATCACGTTTGGATAAAGTCATGCCCTCGCCTCCCTCTGGCTTTTGTTATTCGCCCTTATAAACCACGCCGTCTTTCATGACGAAAATCACTTTCTCCGTGACCGTGATGTCATCAAGCGGATTGCCCTTCACCGCTACGATGTCCGCCAGAAAACCTTCCTGCAACGCGCCAAGGTCGCTTTCCTGTTTCATCAGGGTCGCCGCATTGATGGTTGCCGCCTGCAGGGCCTGCATCGGTGTCATGCCAAATTCAACCATGCGGGAGAATTGTTTGGCGTTATCGCCGTGCGGGTAGATGGCCGCGTCGGTGCCCATGACCATTTTCACGCCGCCCTTCACCGCACGGGTAAAGCTTTCACGCTGGCGCTGAGACACCTGGCGTTCCTTGTTGATGTTTTCTTCCGGCACACCGTTTTCCGCGCCATAGGTCAGCGTATATTCGGTGTTGTAGATATCCATCGAGAAATAGGTGCCGAACTTCTTGGCCAGCGCCACTCCCTCGTCGTCCAGGAAGCTGACATGCTCAACCGAATCAACGCCCGCTACAATCGCCGCCTTAATACCGCTGGTGCCGTGCGCGTGCGCTGCAACCACAAGGCCGCGCTGGTGGCCTTCGTCCACGATCGCCTTCATTTCCTCAAGCGTATATTGCTGGATACCAACCTTGGTGCCCTTGGAGAACACACCACCTGTGGCGCAGAATTTAACGGCGTTGGCACCGTATTTGATATTCTCGCGCACCTTTTCGCGCGCGGCCCACGGGCCATCCGCCACACCGCCTGACACGGCCTGCATTTCAGGCGCGAGGAAATTATTGTCGCAGTGACCACCGGTGATGCCAAGCGCGTTCCCGGCTGAGAAAATGCGTGGCCCGACAATGTCGCCCGCGTTGATGCCGTCGCGCACGCCAATCACCGCATAGCCTTCATCGCCAAGGTCTCGCACGGTGGTGAAACCTGCCATCAGCGTTTTTTGGGCGTTCTTGACCGCGACAACCGTCTGGCGCGGCACCGAATATCCCATGGACATGTAAAATGGCGTTTCCGCGTCGCCAGAGAGGTGCACATGCATGTCCATGAAACCGGGCAGCAAGGTCATGCCGTCAAGGGCAATGACCTGCGCATCTTCCGCTGCGGTGAAGGTGCCCTGTTTGCCAATGGCGACGATACGGTCATCGCGCACCACAATCATCGGCTTTTCAACCCGCTTGCCTTTGACAACGTCAATCATTGCATCGGCGGTGATGACAATTTCCGCCGCAGAGGCTGGCGCCGCCATTCCCACTACCCCGGCAGCCACCAAGGCTACAGCCCAAAGCTTACGCATAAATATCCCCTTTTATGCCACAAAATCAGGCGGTGACCGTAGGCCGAAATCGGCATCATGTCCAATGCGATTATGTGTTGCAGTCTATGATGCAATGAACCCCGGACAGACGGCCTAGCGCGCGCAGTAACGCACAAAAGAAAACCGGCGGCACAGGGCCGCCTTGATGAGCAGGCGTGCAAACGTCCCTTTATACGTTAGAAAACAGGCAGTGAGCGCAGCCTGATTTCCCAGCCTTGTCCAATTGGACTTTCACGCGGACTGCGGCCTGTTTCTCTGTCTCACAGGGCGCCTTATTCGGGCAGGTGAGCGATGACCTTGATCTCCACATTGGCCTCCGGCATGAGGAGACTATCCACACCGATCGCGGTCCAGGCAGGATAGGGTTTGCGGATGAATTCATCCTTCACGGCGGTAAACTCAGGGAATTCCGGGCGCAGGTTGGTGTGGAATGTGGTGATATCCACGATGTCATCAAGGCTGGAACCAGCTTCCTCGAGGAGCGAGCCGATCGCCTGCCATGCCTGCCGGTAAGCTGCTTTCATATCGCCGTCACGCGGCACGCTTACCACGCCGGAGACATAAATCCGGCCGTCGATTTTCACCGCCGGTGCATAGTGCCAGTTCTCGTAGGCATTCTGCCACCCTTCAGGCACAATCACATCGGCACGGTCACGCGCACCCTCTGCCATGCCAGGCAGGCTCATTGCCAGCGCCAGTGCGGTGGCCAATACAAGTTTCACGCACCCTCTCCTGACACCGTTCAGACCGGCGCGGCAGCCGTGGCTGCCTTCTGGAACTCTTCCTGCGCGTGTTCAAACTGGCTGAGGGATTTTTCCACATAGGCCAGCACCTCATCGATGTACCCATCGGTCGAGGCAGACCACACGCGGTTGATATAGCGTTCCCCCGCCGCGAAACTGGACATCACGTCCGCATAGGACTGCAGGCCAAACAGGTGTTTCATGCTGTCGCGTGCATCGGCAAAATTGGTCAGGTCATCACGGAACAATTTGTCGATCTCGAACCGCATGTCGTATGTCGGCACCTTGTCCTTGCGGCCATCAAGCGCTTTCAGGTTGGTGACGATGTTAGCGAGGCTTTCCTCAAGTAGCACACGGTTGCGCGCCAGTTTGTCCGAAGACCGTGCCTCCGCACTTTCGGATCGCTTGATCAGCACCACGCCGATCACCCCCGCCAGCATCACCGGCAGGAAGCTTGGCCAATCCATCTCCGTTGGATGCAGGGATGCCAGGAACGCGCCCGCGAGGAACGCCAACACAACGATCAGATAAGCAATCTTTTTCATCTTGAAGCCCTCCCTTAATTGGCGCTGATGATGATGTTAACGGCGTAACCCACGCCTACAAGTGCCTCACCGACAATCAGGCCCGCCGCAATGGGAATGCCCTTGTTGTCGGACCACGCGTGGCCTGCCTTGCGGTCAGTAATTTCGCGCAGCAAGGTGCCGATGGAATAGGTCAGCACAATGTTGAACGGTAGGTAGAAACCAAGCCCCACCGTGATGCCAAGCCCGCCTTGAACGGCGGAGAGCAGCGCCCCCATCAAGGCCCCGGCGATATATTTCTCGGTCGGTACATCACCGCCCAGAATACCGTTCACCATGCTTGCCAGCGCTTGTCCTTGCGGGGCTGGCAACTTGTCTGAACCAAGGCCATAGGCATCATGCAGCACATAAATCAGCACGATGATCACCAAGGGCCCAAGCCATGCACCGGCAAACTGCCCGAGTTGCTGCATGCGCGGCGTAGCGCCGACAAGATAGCCTGTCTTCAGGTCAAGCATCAGGTCTGTTGCCTGGCTCATCGCCACGCATGTCGCGGCGCCCACAGTGACCGCCGCCACGATGGCCTGCATCTTGTCCATGCCGCCAAAGCTTTGCGTGATCACGATCAACAATGTGACCGCGACCAGCGTCATGCCCGACAACGGTGACCAGTTGGTCCGCCCAATGGCTTCCGAGAGAATGATGCCTGCCATCCATATCCAAAGCGTGCCGAGAACCGCCATCATCAGGCCACGCACGATACCCACCTGCTCAGCCGAGGTGATGGCCATGATGCCAAGCAACACTGCCGCACCCCCAATGGCGATATACAAAAGCTTGATCGGCATCTCGTCGCGGCTCATAGCGCTGTCCACCTTGGCGGAGGACTGCATGGACGACACGGCGGACCGGATAAGCGGAAAGGCAAACAGCACCCCGATCACCGCACCGCCAATCAGCATGCCGATACCCACGGGCCGGAACAGCAACGTGCGCAGAGGCCCAGGTTCATTCACCAGCACACCATTGACCACGGGGAACAGGTCGGTCGCCGACAACATGGGTGCCAGCACAAAGTAACAAACATAACCGCCAATGATAAAGGCCACGCCGCCACGCCCGGCGATGTAACCAACGCCGATGGTCATCAGCGACAGGTACCATGTGCCGTTCATATAGGCAGGCAGGCCAAGTTGCTCGAACAGCGGCCAGTTTTCCACGCCTGTTGCCAGACTGATGGCATGCAGGGCACCGGAAAGCAGCATGGCAATGACCAGCAATTTTGCTTTTTCAATGCCCGCCCCCGGTGACTTGAGGATGGTCGCCACGGCAACGCCGCCCGGATAGGTCAGGCGCTCAAAATCGATCATCTGTTTCCGAAGCGGGATGATGAAGGCGATACCAAGGAAGGCACCGGCGATGGCACCAAACGTCAGCACGTAGGGATTGAAGTCATTGCCAAAACCAAGAATGAAAATGGCCGGTACCGAAAACATCATGCCCGACGATGCGCCGTTGACCGCGCTGGCCACTGTCTGTGTAACGTTGTTCTCAACAATCGAGCGACGACGCAGGATGCCGCGCAGAATGCCAAAGCCAAGGATGGCGGCCAGTTCCGACCCTTCAATCGAGAAGCCGAGTTTCAGGGCCGCAAAGCCAATGGACATGGCAATGATAACGCCCAAAAAATAGCCTACGGCAATGGCGTAGGATGAAAGCTCAGGATATGCGCCGTGTGTTATCGGCCCCTGGCTAGCATGATTTTCTTGTGACACCTGTACCTCCCCCAAGGATTTGGATTGTTTTTCTTTTTTTGGCGGCATTTGCTCTAGCGCTTGCCAGTTTGTAAAAACCAGCCTAGCAGTATCCTTTGGGTTCAGTCTAGTCGATCCTGCCCAAAACGACCGTAGCATTTAGGTTTATACCGCATGTCCGATACCGGCCAAACCATCAGCCCTGAGTGGCTCAAGGACCGCCTGAAGCGCCACTTCAGCGAGCTTTCCCGGCTTGCCTTGCCTGCGGTGATGATGCGCATTGGTGTCATGGGCTTGTCGATGGTCGACACCGCCCTTGTCGGCCACTATGCGACCGAGCATCTGGCGTGGCTTAACCTAGCCAACCAGTCGGTGATCATGTTTGCCCTTGTGGTTGGCATTGGCCTTCTTGGCGGCATCACGGTGTATGTGGCGAACGCCATTGGCGAAGATAACCCCCGCGAGGCAGGGCGCGTATGGAGACGCAACCTGCCCTTCACGGTTATCGTGGGGTTCCTTATTCTTGCAGCCATCTGGCCCGCTGACTACTGGCTTGCGCTTCTTGGCCAGACGGACGAGAAAGCGCGGGAGGCAGGCCACCTTATCCGCATCCTTGCGGTCGGGGTGCCCGGGCACCTGCTGTTCCTCAACTCCACCATGTTCCTGGAGGGTATCAAGCGCGCCGAGGTCGGGTTTTACCTGATGCTGGGTGCAAATGTGATCAACCTTGTCCTCGACTATGTGCTCATCTTTGGCGCCTTCGGCTTCCCGGAAATGGGTGCCGCGGGGTCCGCATGGACGTCCACCGTTATCCGCTGGTGTCTTGCGGGCGCGGCCTTCACCTATGTCTGGTATGCGCCCAGCGTGCGAGGTTATGGCACCCGCAAACCCCACGGCCAGAAGTGGGCAGAATGGCGCGACCAGCGCCATATGGGGTATGCCAGCGCCGTCTCGCTGGCGGCGGAGGTGTTGGCCTTCTCCGCTCTTGCGGTCTTCGCGGGCTGGCTCGGTACCGTGCCGCTGGCGGCCCACGGTGTTGTCTATCAGGTGCTGGGAGTGCCGCTGATGATCTCCATCGGCATCGGTGTTGCCACCAGCGTACGCACAGGTATTGCCTATTCCCGCCGTGACCGGGCGGACACCGCCCTTGCCGGGCTGTCAGGCGTGGTGCTGAATTTTATCGTCACCGGCCTTTTTGCCCTTGGCATTTATGTCTATACCGGGCCGCTTCTGGGCATTTTCACCAAGGATGAACGCATCGTCGTGCTGTTACTGCCTTTCGCCATCGTCTACACCTTCGGCATGATATTTGACGCCGCGCAAATGGTGGCGTCCGCTGTGTTGCGCGGCTACCGCGAGACATGGTGGCCCACGGTGCTTCAGGGGTTCTCTTTCGCCTTTGTCATGCTGCCGGCCTGTTATGTGTTGGCGTTTCCCATGGGCCACGGCCTCCAGGGGTTGATGGAGGGCATGTTGATCGGCGTGGTGATTTCCTTTGCGCTGCAGATGGTACGTTTCTATCACCTGAGCCGCACCAAGCCGTAAGGCGACCTGGCCTCTAAAATCCACCCTGACAATGATTTGCGTTTCCATTCAAAAGCGCAGCGGCTATCCTCAATGCAACCAATAAGATTTTTCCGGGCACAAAGGCGCCTTAATTTTACCTTTTTGTCTGAGACAATAAAACAATGACACGACAGGACTTTGCGTCCGTTTTGGACGCATTTTTTGCAGGAGCTCGGGGACCTGTGTTGCACAAGAGACAGAAGATAAAGAACACGGCGGGGGCACTTACAGCTGCCACGCTGATGACCATCCCGTCAGGCGGCGCCAATGCGGACCGCTTCAGCATGGCGGACAGCTTCAACAATGCGCTTGAGGCCGTGCAGGATGGTATCGACCTTCTGCTGCCCGGTGACCTTGACAGCCAGGACGTCAAAGCCCGCATCGGCGTTGGTATTGGCTGGACCCCCGATTACGACGGGTCAAACAATTACCGCTTTCGCGCCATTCCGCTTATTGACATTCGCTACAAGGAAGTATGGCGGCTCAACGGCGGGAAATTCACCTATTCGGCCTATAAAAAAGACGACTTCGAAGCCGGGCCGCTGTTGAACCTGCATGGCGGTCGTGGCGAGGATACCAACAAGGCGCTTGCTGGCCTTGGCGACATTTCGACCACCATTGATGTGGGGGCCTTTGCGCGTTATTCGACCAAAAGCATGTTGATCAACGCCGAGATACGGCAAGCCCTTGGCGCTGCACAGGGCATGCAGATCCGCCTGACCGCAGGGCACGGCATCTTCAAGGCCGGTGATTTCGCCATGGGGGCCGGCATCCGCGCCAAATGGATGTCGGAAAAGGCCATGCAAACCAACTATGGCATTACACCGACGCAGTCAGCCAATTCAGCGCTGAACCTGCCCGCCTTTGATGCCGATGCCGGGTTCTCGGAAGTATCGCTGAACGTGATTGGTGCCTATAAGATAAACGAATCCGTTCGCCTGTTGGGGCTTGTCGCCCTCGGGCGCCTGTTCGGTAGCGCAGGTGACAGCCCGCTGTCAGGCGGCGGCTACGGTTCCGCGACGCAGTTGGTAAGCGGGGCGGGGCTGCAGTTCCAGTTCTGATCGCGCTCCTTTTTGGCCTATGGCAAGGGCGGACGTTCCGTGCTTTAATTAGCTGGAAGTTCAATAACGCCAAGGCCTTATGGTTGTGAAACGCGCCGCGCTTACCATTTTTCTCATGCTTGTTTTCACAAGCGGGATATCCGCACAAGCCATTGTGCTGCGTGCCGATGATGTGCTGCCGCGCCTGAAGGCCGTGCAGGTGGAGGCTTTTTTTGTCAATGGCGACCAGACATACGGTTTTGTTCAGACGCAAAACGGAGAGGCCGACCTCAAGCGCCTGATGCTACGCCTTGCAGCCCTTCGCCTCGTGGCCGAAGGCCTGCTTGACATGGACGAGCCAGTTGCAAAATTTCTACCAGACATGGTCAACGACTATCCCTTCAAGGTCGCGCTGACACTCCGGCATCTCCTGACCGGCACTGCGGGGTTTGCGACACCGCCAGGCGGCTTGATCCAACCCGACATCACCCTCCGGTCCTATACTATTGAATTGCGTACGCCGGGGCAGGTAGCCACAGATGACATTGTGGGCGACGCAGTTCTGGCCGCCTTGCTTGAACAGGCTTCAGGGAAACCGCTTGCCAATGTCTTCGACGCCCAACTGCACATCCCGCTGGGGCGTCCGCTGGCGCCTGCGCTGGGCCGGGTGCTGCTGCACAATGAAACAGCGGGCGGCCAGGCGTTTCTCACTCCTGAAATATACCGGCTCATCGCCGCTGAAAGCCTGTGGCGACTGCACCCCATGGGGCCACTGAAAAGTGCCGTGGGTGCCATCAAGGTCTCACACGGCCTGGCATGGCTTGAAGTTGCGCCGGGCATTATCGCCTTCCCGCGCGAAGGGGTGGTGTTCATGGCGCCGGGCATCCCGGGTGAGGCAAAACAGCGCTTCCACAACATCGTCATGCAGATCGCCCGCGAGAATTTCCCGCCCCACACCATCACTGGCCCGCGTGAGGAAGCCCGGCGCATGGTGCCCCCCACAGAGGTTGGCGGACGCTACACACGCTCGGACAAACCATCGGCATGGCTCCAGTCACGGGCGCGCACCATGGCGGCGGACTGGATGACCTTGAGCGAGGAAAATGACGGCAGCCTGACGCTCAGCCTCGCCCAAATACCGGACCGCGGGGGGGATGCCGCGCCACAGCCGTTTGACCGCAGTTTCCACGAGGTCGTGCCCTACCGCTATGAAAACAAGACCGGCGACGTGCTGACGCTCAGCCCCTACCGCATGGGTGGCTACGCCTATCTGGGGGATGCGCTTTACCGCTATACCGGCCCCCTGGGTCATATGGATTTTATCGCCAGCATCGCGCCCTGGGTGTTCGCCGCCCTTCTGACCGCCGCCTTTCATCTGAAAAGCCCGGTCGGGCGGCCTTGGCGGCGCATGGCGGCTTTCGCCCTCATCGGCACCGGGCTAATTGGCGGCGCACTGCTGGCCGAGTGGTATGCCTGGCCCGGTGTCATGTACGCGCTCGACCTGCCTATCCTTGTCACGCTGTGGCGTATCGGCCTGAACGTGGGGCTGATGTTGATACTGGCCATCCCCCTGCTGGCCATGTCATTTGTGCGGCGCGGGCTGATGCCGGAAAAAGGTGTTGCCATCCTGGTCGCCGGGCCGCATCTGGCGCTGCTCTCGTTCGCGGCGATGGCGCTTTTTCTCATCACCGTGGCCCTTGGCCTTGCCGGTGATTTCAGCGCGCTTTAGACCGCGCCTGGCCAAGCAAAAACCCGCTTGATTTCACACCGCTGCCACATTAGGGTCCCGCCCATGACAGATTGCTGCGCATATAAACGAATGGGATGGCGAATGATGTCCCCGGTTTCCATGGGAAGCCGGGACGTATCTGTTCGCATCATCACCAAATCGTTTATAGGAGCCGCGCGCCATGACCGCGCCTTTGGAAATTGCAAATCGCTTTGACATTCTTGTCGACCTGAAGCCCGACACGCTTGAGGCTGTTCTCGCCCATTTTGATGAAACCCCGTTTGACCGTTCGACCGTTCGCACAACCCGCCATGCCGATGGCACATTGGTGGTGAAAGTGATCGTCAAGCGCTTGGCCGAAGACAGGGCCCGTGCTATCCACGATGCCTTGAAGAAAAACGACCGGGTGTTTGACGCCCGGCTGGAACATTTCTGGCCCTGACGGACTGGGAATAACATCCGGGGGCGGCATATGGATAATTTTCACCTTCATACAGAAGGCATCAACACCCGACTGACCGAGCTTGCAGGCAGTGACCCACATGTGGCCAGCGCGGTCAAGCTTGTCGGCATTCCGGCGGCGCGTCCTGGCGAACAGGGTTTCCACACCTTCATGCGGGTGATTGTCGGCCAGCAGCTTTCCGTCAAGGCCGCCGCCACCATCCGTGACCGGGTGGAAGCGCTGGTAGGCCCCGGCGCGGGGCCGGCGGATTATGCCCGCGTATCAGACGAAGCGCTGCGCGGCGCTGGCCTGAGCCGCCAGAAAATATCCTACGCACGATCCTTGTGCGAGGTGGTTGAAAACGGCACGCTCGATATCGCGGCGCTGCCCACCATGTCGGACGAAGACGCCATCCGCGCCATCACGGCAGTCAAGGGCCTTGGCGTCTGGTCGGCACATATGTATCTGATGTTCTCGCTCGGTCGGGCAGACATCTGGCCGGTAGGTGATCTTGCGGTCCGCGTCGGCGTGGGCCGCATTGTCGGGCTTGACGACCGCCCGAGTGAGAAACAGTGTGAAGAGATCGGGGAGCGCTGGCGCCCCCACCGCAGCGTCATGGCCCTTCTCGCCTGGCATTATTATTCAAACGCGCCCGCGATCTGACGCGCGGGCAGGACCGAGGAACAGTTCATGAGCGACTTCAGGATTTTGACCGGCACCGTCGCCGTCTCACCGCAGATTACCACAGCCGATATTGACGAGGCAGCGGAGGCCGGCGTGACGCTGATCATCAACAACCGCCCGGACGGCGAAGAAGCCGGCCAGCCAACCAATGACGAGCTGAAAGCCTACGCCAAAACCAAGGGCATCAAGTGGCAGCATATCCCGGTGGCCGGGGGCGCGTTGTCGTTTGAGCCCGTAGGCCAGATGGCGGAGTGCATCTTCAGTGCCGAGGGGCCGATCCTCGCCTTCTGCCGGTCGGGCACCCGGTCCTGCACCTTGTGGGCGCTGGCGCAGAACCTGTCGGACGACTATAGCGTTGAAGAGATTATCGGCGCGGCGTCGGATGTCGGTTATGACCTCTCACACATGGCAGGCACACTTGAGGAATTGAGGAAGCAGCACGCCAGCAACGATTCCGATGGCGATTCTGGCACCGGTCAAGATTGACACACCCGGTTATCCGGCAATGCTGGCGACCGTGGCACCGTCTTCCCCGTCCCAATAGGTGACGGTGTCTTTGTTGGTATCCTCAAGCAGGAAACGACCGTCAAGCTCCGGTGTGGTGCGTATACCGGTCTTGCCGCTATCCGGGTAGCCTACTACCTCCGGCAACTGTTTGGTAGAGATCGCAAGATACACAAGATCCGCGTCGCCCGTGTTGATCATCTGGTGGGCATGTTCCGGGCCGCCAGGCGCGCTGTAGATATAATCCCCCGGTTTAATGGCATGGACTTGCGCCCCGATACGTACCTTTCCCACGCCCGACAGCACATAAAAATGTTCCTCATTGGCATAATGATGGTGCAACGGGAACGCCGCCTTGCCCGGCGGCACCGTGGTGACATTGGCACCAATCTGTTGCGCCCCCACGGCAGCGGCGAGATGGCTCATGCTGGCTTCAAAATATTCGCCGTCCGCAACCCTTGTGGTCTCAGCATCGGCTTTGTTAATGATCGGTTTCATCGTTTTGGCCCTTTTCATATGTTATTCCGCATGCGGAACAATAATAAAAGCTGGATACTCGAAACTCACCGAACCCCTTTCCCAATCAGCCGGTTGGGAAACGTATCACGCCAATCCAAAAGCCATCAGGATGAAAACATATTCTTCCGCCACTTCATGAAACCGTTCAAAACGGCCTGACTTGCCACCATGGCCCGCGCCCATGTTGATCTTCATCAACAAGAGATTGTCGTCCGTTTTGGTCGCCCGCAATTTGGCAGTCCACTTGGCCGGTTCCCAATAGGTCACGCGCGGGTCGTTCAGCCCACCGGTGACCAGCATGGGCGGGTAATCCTTCGCCTCAATGTTCGAATAGGGGCAATAGGCCGCGATGGTCTCATATGCCGCCTTGTCCTCCAGCGGGTTGCCCCATTCCGGCCACTCAATGGGCGTCAGCGGCAGGTCGGCATCCAGCATGGTGTTGAGCACATCGACAAATGGTACATGCAGCACGGCGGCTGTAAACAGCTCCGGCGCCTGGTTGACCACCGCGCCCATCAGCTCGCCGCCCGCGCTGCCACCCGAGATGGAGATACCGCCCTTCGCCGCGTATCCGTCATCGGTAAGGAAGCGGGCCACGTCGACAAAGTCATTGAAGGTGTTGGTGCGTTTTTCAAGCTTGCCGTCTTCGTACCAGCCGTAGCCCAATTCGTCACCGCCCCGAATATGCGCGATAGCATAAGCAAAACCCCGGTCGAGAAGCGACAGGCGCGCAGCGGAAAAAGACGGGCTCATGCCAAGGCCGTACGCCCCGTAACCATAGAGATGCAGCGGCGCACCCGTGCCCTTCTTCCAGTCCTTCCGGTAGACAATGCTGACCGGCACCATCACGCCGTCGCGCGCTGCCACCATCAGGCGTTCTGACGCATAAGCCGTGCGGTCGTAGCCTGATGGAATTTCCTGTTCCTTGCGGCGGATTAATTCACATGTGGCAAGGTCATAGTCAAACACCGTGGGTGGGGTGACAAGGCTTGAGTAACCAAGCCGGATATGGTCCGGCACATATTCCGCATTGGTGCCAAGGCCAACCTCATAAACAGGTTCCGGAAACTCAATATAGCTGTCGCCACCATCTGCCGTCAGCAGGCGGATCTGGTCCAGCCCGTCCTTGCGTTCCTCAATAGCCAAGAGGCCCTGAAACGCCTGCATTCCTGTGAGATAATGGCGGTCATCGCCTGCCAGCACCAGTTGCCATTTGTCTTCCTGCATGTCGCCGTCATCGGCGCGGTAAACGCAGAAATTTTTATGGGCGCGGTTGGAACGGAAATAAAAACCCTCATTGCCATGCTCGACCGTATAGTCGTGCCCGGCCCGGCGCGGCACCACGACGGCTGGCGTGCCCTCGGGCGTATTCAGCTTCAGGATGTGGTTTTCCGCCGTCACATGGTCGGCACTGCGGATGGTCAAATACTGACGGTCGCTGGTGCGGCTGATATGAACAAAAAAACTGCTGTCTTTTTCCTCAAACACCACGCGGTCTTCGGCCTGCCCCAGTGTGTGGAACCACACCTTGTAGGGCCGCCATTCCTTAGAGACCTCAACATAAAAGAAGCCGCTGCTGTCTGCTGCCCAGATGATCTCACCCGAGGTCTCCGTGATCTCGTCCTTGAGCAGTTTACCGCTGTCCAGCTCACGCACCTGTAGGGTAAAACGCTCAGAGCCGTTTTTATCCGCGCTATAGGCGAGGTAGCGCCCGCAAGGGCTGACGCTGAGGCCACCGAGGCGGTAAAACTCCGCGCCTTCGGCTTCTGTCACCTCATCAAGCAGCACGTCCCAATCATCCGCGCCCACGGGCCTTCTGTACCATGTGCGGTACTCCGCGCCCTTGGCGAATGCCCAGCGGTATTCGAAGGCGCCATTTTTCCACGGTACACTTTCATCATCTTCTTTCTGACGACCCTTGATCTCTTCAAACACCGCATCCAGCAATTTTTCCTGCGGTTTCATCACCGCTTTGAAATAGCTGTTTTCCTCGGTCAGATAGCCGAGGATTTCCTCGTCCTTCACTTCAGGGTAGCCCCGGTCCTTCAGCCAGAAATAGGGGTCTGTGATCGTAAAGCCATGATGACTTGCGCTATAGTCTTTGGTGTTGGCCATAGGGGCTTTGGGGCTTGCGGGTGTTTTCAGCATACAGTGAGGTCCGTCCTTTTATTGATGCCCTAGCTCTAGGGGGCAGGGAGAAGCCTGTAAAGGGCTTACATTCTTGCTGCACCGCGTCAACGCTGCCCCTTGTCAAAAGGGGGGTGGCCTGCCATGTAGACGCCAGAATATATGTGTATGAGTAAGCTGAAATCCAAGGAGACGATACCGTGAGTGAGCACAAGGACCGCCTGAACGCCCTGCGCGCCGAGCTGAAATCCCGCAAGCTGGACGGCTTTGTGTTGCCGCTGACGGATGAACATATGAGCGAATATGTCGGCGCTTACGCGGGCCGTCTCGACTATATCACCGGTTTCACCGGGTCTGCGGGCAATGGTGTGGTGCTGCTGGATAAGGCGGCGGTGTTCATTGACGGGCGTTACACCATTCAGGCCGCAGCCGAGTTGGACCCGGCCTTGTTTGAACATCACCTGTTCACCAAACTGCCGCTTCTCAAATGGACGACCGACAACCTGCCAAAAGGTGCGCGGCTTGGCTATGACCCCGAGCTTGCCACCGTGGGCTGGGAAGACGCCGCACGCAAAGCCTGCGCACGCAAAGGCATTGAGCTGGTAGCCGTGGACGGTAACCCGGTTGACGCTGTCTGGACGGACCAACCGTCCGAGCCGATGGCTCCTGCGGTGGCGCATGACAGCAAATATGCCGGGCAAGACGCGCGCGACAAACGCACCAAGGTGGCCGCTGAGCTGAAAGAGGCGGGCGCTGACGCTGCCGTCATCACCATGCTGGACAGCGTGGCCTGGGCCTTCAATATCCGCGGCAAGGACGTAATGAACACGCCCGTCACCCACGCCTTCGCCATCATGAACGCCGATGAAACCGCCACGCTTTTCATCAATGAGCAGAAGGTATCGTCCGAACTGAAGCAGCATCTGGGCAACAGCGTGCAGGTTGAACCACGCGAAGCCTTTTATGAAACACTGGCAACCCTGGGCGCGGATGGCAAAGCCGTGCTGGTGGACCCGGCAACCAACAACGCCAAGGTGTTCAAAACGCTGCGCGACGCGGGCGCCAAGCTGGTGGAGGGTGCGGACCCCTGCATCCTGCCGAAGGCTGTGAAAAACACCACCGAACAGCAAGGTGCGCGCGACTGTCATATCCGCGACGGTGCCGCCGTATCTGAATTCCTGCACTGGATCTCTGTCGAGGCGCCCAAGGGTACGGTGGACGAACTCAAGGCCGTGCAAAAGCTGTGGGAGTGCCGTGAAAGCCATGGTGGCCTGAAGGACAAAAGCTTCGACACCATCTCGGGCGCGGGGCCGAACGGCGCGATTGTGCACTACCGCGCGACGAAGAAAACCAACCGCCCGCTCAAGATGGATGAGATTTTCCTCGTCGACAGCGGCGGGCAGTATCTGGACGGCACGACCGATATCACCCGCACGGTGATTGTGGGCACACCAACGGCCGAGATGAAAGACCGCTTCACGCGCGTGCTGAAGGGCCATATCGCGCTCTCAACCGTACGCTTCCCCGCGGGTACGCCGGGCATGGCGCTTGACGCAATGGCACGCCGCCCCTTGTGGGCCATCGGCTGCGACTATGACCACGGCACCGGACATGGTGTGGGTTCGTTCCTTGCCGTGCACGAAGGGCCACAGCGTATCGCCAAATATTCGAGCGATATCTGGCTTGAGCCGGGCATGATCCTCTCGAACGAGCCAGGCTACTACAAGGAAGGTGAATACGGCATCCGTATTGAGAACCTTATTCTCGTCAAGAAGGTAGACGAAGATACCGAACGTGAGGTGTTCGAATTTGAAAACCTCACCTGGGTACCGATCGACCGCAATCTGATTGAACCGACACTGCTTGACGATGTGGAACTGAAGTGGCTGAACGATTATCACGCCAGGGTTTTTGAACTTGTCAGCCCGCACGTGGACGATGCCACACGCGACTGGCTTCAGGTACAAACGGCCCCGATCATGGTGATGTAAGGGCTGTCACCGGAAAGGGATAGCTTGCCTGACAAACCTCATAAAGCGCGCCACCTTGTCCTGCCCCCGAACACCGGGGGCCGGGACTTCCTGCTGGGTGACCTGCACGGCTGTGTCGGGGCGCTGGAAGATGCCATGATCCGGGTGGGCTTTGACCACCACCGGGACCGCGTTATCGCCGTTGGCGATCTGATCGATCGGGGCCCACGTTCCCATGACGCGCTGAAACTGGTGCGTGAACCGTGGTTTTTCTCCACCCTTGGCAACCATGAAATCATGATGCTGGAGGCCGGTGACCGCCGCACCCGCATGATGTGGCAACAGAACGGCGGCGAATGGTTCTACACGTTGCCGCACGCGGAGCAGGCCGTCTGCATCGCCATTGCCGAAGCGCTGCCGTATGCCATTACGCTTGAGCGCGAAGAAGGTGGCTCGGTTGGTATTTGCCACGCAGAATGGCCCGGCGACAACTGGGACGAGGTTGAAGACATGCTGGAGGTGCCGTGGATCAGGCACCAGATGTTATGGGGCCGGACCGTGCTGTTGAAGCACAAGACCACGGAAGACCCGGGGGCCGCGCTGACTGTGCATGGTCATACGCCGCTGAAGGCGGCCACCCGGCTGGGCAGCGCGCTGTTCATCGATACCGGCTGTGTGCACGGTGGCCAACTGACCTTCATCGAAGTGTCAGCGGCACTCAGGCACCCGCAACTGGGCCGCAATATCGTGCAGCTTTATTGAGGAGAGAGGCTAGGCCGTGCCGACCTACTCCGCCTCGCGGATTTCGAAATCCGTTGTGATGGCGGCAAGCGCTCCAAGCTGGACAGAGGCCGAACAGTATTTTTCTTTCGACAGCCGAATGGCGCGTTCCACATGTTTGTCATCAACGCCAACGCCGGTGATGACAAAATGCATATGGATTTTTGTGAAGTGGCGCGGGTGTTCTTCTGCGCGCTCGTTTGTCAGCTCAACCCAGCAGTCGGTGACTTTCTGGCGGGCTTTCTGCAGAATCATCAACACATCGATCGAGGAACAGCCGCCCGCTCCCAGAAGCAGCATTTCCATCGGACGGATGCCATGGTCGCGGCCCCCGCTCTCGGCGCCGGCATCCATCACCACCGCATGGCCGGACAGGCTTTCCCCCACAAAAGTCATGTCGCCTGCCCATTTTACGCGTGCGGTTTTGTCTGCCATCTTACTGCTCCCTATGCTAAACTTTAACTGCTTGTAGTCCTTCACTCCCGCGGGTGCAACATATGGCACACTTATCGCACAGAAATGCGACAAAACCGGCATTTTCCCGCACAGTTCTCGCACAGTTTCCGCACAGATTTATTGCCAAATTTCGCGTATTACGGGAATTTTATACTTGTGTCGCCTAGCTGCCACTGCGGGTATTTTTTCATTATCGATCTAAAAAAATCGCTGGCCTTGAAGGCATCAACCCAGCCCCGCACGTGCGGATAGGGCGCTGTCTCCCACCAGCCATTGGCCGCGCCTGAAAACTGGCGAATGAAGGGCAGTATGGCATAATCCGCAAGGCACGCCCTGCCCCCAAAAAGCCAGGTATTCTGCGCCAGACGTGCCTCCAGCACCCTCAGGAATTCCTCCGCGCCCGCGCGGTGCTCAAAGGGGTCGGCATCCTCATAGCGCGTGGCATATTTGAAGCGGTCCAGATCATGCTTGAAGTCACCATCATTCTGGCCGATCAGGTCCAGCATGTCTTCAAGGCTGCCGCTCTCAGGAGCCAGCCAGCCCTCCGGGTCGTTCTGGCCAAGCGCCCAGCGCATGATATCGAGGCTTTCGTCAATTACGCTATTGTTTTCAAGCACTAACACCGGCACCGTGCCTTTGGAGGAAGCGTCCAGCATGGCCTGCGGCTTGGCACGCAGCACCACCTCACGCAGGTTCACGCCCACGCCTGCCGCTGTAATGGCCAGCCGCGCCCGCATCGCATAGGGGCAGCGGCGGAAACTATAGAGTATCGGGCGCGCGCCGGTCATCGGACTCACGCCCCCTCCGCTTTAAGCGGCTGTTCAGCCTCGTCTTCAGGGGCGCGCGGTTTGGTGATGCCGATGTGCTTTTCACCACGCCTTTTGGCCAGCATGATCTGCTTCTGCCGCTCGGCAAAGCGCTCTTTCTGCTCTTCCGAGGTTTCCTCATGGCAATAAGGACAGCTCACACCCTCGACAAACTCAGGCAGTGCCATTTCTTCCTCCGCCACCGGGCGGCGGCAGGCGCGGCACATGTGATAGTCACCCGGCTCCAGCCCGTGGCGTACGGAAACCCGCTCGTCAAACACGAAACAATCCCCTTCCCACAAGCTCTCATCCTCGGGCACTTCCTCAAGATATTTCAAGATGCCGCCCTCAAGGTGATATACCTCGTCATACCCCTGTTCTTTCATATAAGCCGTTGATTTTTCACAGCGAATACCGCCCGTGCAGAACATGGCGACCTTGGGTTTTTTGAGAAGATCCTTGTTCTCGGCGGCCCAGGACGGGAACTCGCGGAAAGACTTGGTCTTGGGATCAACCGCCCCTTTGAAGGTCCCTATCGCAACCTCATAGTCGTTGCGGGTATCAACCACAATGGTGTCCGGGTCCGAGATCAGGGCGTTCCAGTCGCCGGGCTGCACATACGTGCCCACCGTGCGATTTGGGTCGATGCCTTCCACCCCCATGGTGACAATCTCTTTCTTGAGCCGCACTTTCATGCGCAGGAAGGGCGCCTTGTCGGCCCAGCTTTCCTTGTGCACCAGGCCTTCAAAGGCCGGAATAGTGCGCAGGTAGGCCAGCACACGCCTCAGCCCATCTTCCGGGCCAGCAATGGTGCCGTTGATGCCTTCGGCGGCAAGTAGCAGGGTGCCCTTGACGTTGTTTTCAATGCAGATTTCAGTGATAGGCGCCTGCAGCGCTTCATACTCCGGCAACCTCACAAACTTATAGAGGGCCGCAACCAGATAGTTCGACATGTCTTTTCCATTTCAGTTAGCCGACTCGCAAAGCCGGGTCCAAAAATCGCGTGCCTTATACAGGCGTCTCGCCGCTTTGTAAAACCAGCACGACCAAACACAATTTTCGCGACAGAAATTTCACCGCTGGACGCCGCCAATTGTTGCGAATGATAGTCAGACTGATTCTAGTCTATAACGCCAAAAAACCGTTTAATTTCATGATATTAATAAGAGTTAGCAACTAGGAAAAAGGCTTGGAAATATGCTATGGTGCGCCTATAGTGACGCGCAATCAGCGATAGCGATACCAGTGACATACTGAAGGAGGTTCGTCATGAAAGGCGACAAAAAAGTCATCCAGCATCTCAATGTGATTCTGAAAAACGAGCTCACGGCGATCAACCAGTATTTCCTGCATTCGCGCATGCTCAAGGATTGGGGCATGAAAAAGCTGGCTGACAAGGAATATGAAGAGTCGATTGATGAGATGAAGCACGCCGACAGCCTCATTGAGCGCATCCTCTTCCTCGAGGGGCTGCCCAACCTGCAAGACCTCGGCAAACTGATGATCGGCGAGGATGTAAAAGAAATCCTGACCTGCGACCTGGGCGTTGAACACACAGCGCACAAGGACCTCAAGGACGCCATTCAGTATTGCGAGGAAGTACGCGACTATGGCTCGCGCGAGCTGCTTGAAAGTATCCTTGAATCAGAGGAGGAGCATATCGACTGGCTTGAGACACAACTGGGTCTGCTCGAGAAAATGGGCTACCAGAACTATGTTCAGTTGCAAACACCGCCCGCCGAAGACTAAGGCTGCATACTGGCCACGGGCCCTAAACGCATAAAAAAAGCCACCGCACGCACGGTGGCTTTTCTGTTTCCCCAACCATACACCCTGGGGTGTCCTGAAATATCGGTTTGCCCTATTCGGCGGCCAGAATGCGCCGGGACGGCATCTCTTCCTCAACCACGCTTGTCGCGCAGTCGCGGCACGCGCCACAGCAGAACCCGTTACCGAGCGACAGATAGGCTTCCTCAGCCGTGTTCACGCCACCCTCACGCACGGCGGAACGGATATCGCGGTCAGTATAGCCATTACACAAACATACATACATCGGCGTTTGCTCTCTCTGCGATTGCGAACAATTCGCAGTATCAATACCTCAGGAAAAACCCCCGGTCAAGCGAAACCCGCACTCAGCATGGCTTTGCGTTCATTATGAGAGAGAATTTTCGACAACTGCGGCGCTAAATATAGTATTTATATAGAAAATTCTCGGCACAGCAGGCACGGGAGATTGATATCGTTGTGCTGTATCAGGCGGCGGAGCGCGGCAGGGGGCAACTGGCTGAGGGGCGGCCTGCCCGGTGCGGGCAGAGGGCGGGGTCGGTGCTCGCCGCAAGCCCGCGTCAGTCCGAAACAAGATGTCATTCCCCCAATATCTGTCTATTATTATTGCGCGTACGGGCAAGGCGCACGAGCACGGCACAGGATAACATGATTGTAAACCTCCATAACCTTACAATGACTGCGGCGGGTCCAACACCGGTTAAGCGGCCGCTTGATATCCTGTGGCTGTATTGGCGCAAACTTTTGAAGACGGGCAGTGGCAGTATACCACTCAAGTCTGAAATCAGCATTAGCGGCCTTGGCAGCACCCTGCCGAATATTGTCCTGAGCGAACGCCTGGACGACGACAATGTCATCATCCGCCTTGCCGGCACCGCCGTGGAAAACATCACGGGGCAACCGCTCGCCGGCCTCAACCTCCTGGATCTCACCCCCCCCACCCAGAGAGACCGCATCAGGCGGGTGTATGCCAACCTTTTCACCGTGCCATGCGGTTTCCATATCTCGGAATCCATCCGGGTTAAGGATGGCAAAAAATATACGCTCGGCGCTCTTGTGCTGCCGCTGGCTGCAGCTGATGGCGCGGCCCGGTTCACCATTGGCCAGTATGCGCTATCGCGAAACGGGTTTGAAGACGACGAATTCAAGGCAATATCGGTTATCGAACATCGCCAGATCGACCGGTTCGGGTATGTTGACGTCGGCGCGGGACTGCCCGAGTGACCTGACCAGACGCCGCGCCGCGGGCAATACCCCCATCGGCTTCATCACCCGCTCCACACTCATTTCCCTCATCGGCCGTCTCAACTCCCGGCTGAAATTCTGCCGTATTTTTGCCACGCCCCCATGCTGGTATGGCTTGCTAGGCTGAATCTTATTTTGTTGGATTCATCAAAGTTTCAAAATGCGCTGCGAGGAGAGAGTGACAGTTTGAGAAATCCTCCGTGTCAGGCGGCAAAATATGTTAGACTGCTGAAGGTTTCGCGTTTCTGTTCCTTCAGTTTTTGGAAATGGATATGCCCTTCGATACTCGTAACCTGCGCCCAAAACGTATCGCCCTGTTTTCCGGCAACTATAATTATGTGATGGATGGCCCGGTCCGGGCTCTCAACCACCTTGTCGGTTTTCTCGAGGCGCAGGGGGTCGAGGTTCTTGTGTTCGCGCCGACAGCCAAGGAAGCCGCGTTCCGCCACAACGGCACACTCGTGTCCGTACCCTCTGTCGCGCTGCCAGGCAGCCGGAGCGAATACCGCCTGGGCCTGGGCCTGCCGCGCCGGATCAAGCGACAGTTGGCCGCTTTTGAGCCGGACCTCATTCATCTTGCGGCGCCCGATATTCTTGGCTGGCGGGCGCAGGCCTGGGCAAAGAAAAACCATGTGCCCACGGTCGCGTCTTTCCATACACGCTTCGACACCTATGGCCGCTATTACCACATGGCATGGCTTGAAAAATATGTCACCGCCCTCATGCGCAAATTTTACCACCGCTGCGAGCAAGTCTATGTGCCAAGCGACTGCATGAAGACCATCCTCTCGGAACAGAAAATGGCCAAGGATATCCGTATCTGGAGCCGAGGTGTCGACGCCGGGCAATTTAATCCGGCACGCCGTGACATGGCATGGCGAAGGGTAATGGGTATTGCCGACAGTGATGTGGTCATATCCTTCGTCGGCCGTCTTGTGCTGGAAAAGGGTCTTGATGTCTTTGCCGATACGCTGGATGAACTCAAAAGACGCGGCGTGTCTTTCAAGGCGCTGATTGTCGGTGACGGTCCCGAACGGGAGCATTTTGCCCAAAAACTGCCTGATGCGGTTTTTACCGGCTATCTGCAAGGTAGCGAGCTCGCCCGCGCCTATGCCAGCAGTGATATATTTTTCAATGCCAGCATTACAGAAACATTCGGGAACGTAACGCTGGAAGCCATGGCGTCCGCCGTTCCTGCCGTCTGTGCCGACGCCACCGGCAGCCGCTCACTGGTTACGCCGGGCGAAAACGGTTTCCTTGTCGAACCCGGCAATATCCCGGCGTTTGCCGACAAGCTTGAGCGGTTGATCCACGACCCCACACTTCGCAAGTCGATGGCAAAAGCCGGCTATGCCATGAGCCGGGACCGCACATGGGACGCCGTGTTGAACCGTCTGCTTGATAACTATAGCGAGGCAGTCACAAAATACCCCAGGCGAGTGTGGCGGAGCGATCGGCGGCAGGACCTGTCGGCGGCGGAATAAACCCTCTACCCGCAGATTTGACGGCGGGTGCCCACATAGCCCATAAAGCGGGCGTTTCACACACCCCTGACCCTCAGGATTGATGAGGCACAGGTATGAGATCATGAAGGCTACCGAGTGCAGGCGATAAAAAACCTATTCTCCACCGCGACATTTGAACGGGTGCAGTCCAACCGACCGCTTATGCTCACGCTGAAGGCGCTTCAGGTGCTCTTCATGGTGGCTGTGGTGCTGTACCTTGGCAACAAGCTGGCGACCGTCGGCTGGCAGGAGGTATGGGCATCTCTGCCGACCACGCCGTGGTTTTACATCATTTTCATTGTGATGTTTTTTGCCTTCCCCGTTGCGGAACTCCTGATCTACCGGCTGATGTGGGGCGTGGACTTCAAAGGCCAATTCGGCATGTTTGTCCGCAAACGTGTCTACAATTATGCGGTGCTCAGCTACTCAGGCGAAGCCTATATGGCCTTCTGGGCCCGGCGCAGGCTCAACCTTCGGGACCGGGTGATCTTTTCCACCATCAAGGACAGCAATATACTGTCCGGCCTCGCCTCCAACAGCTTTACCGTCATTATGCTGGCGATCTTTTTCCTGACCGGGCAGTTAAGTGTTATCACCAACGCCGCCCCGGATTATAAAAGCTATCTGCTGCTGGCGGTGCTTGTGGGGCTTATCCTTGTGCCGGTGGTATTGCGCTTCCGCAAACACATTATCTCGCTTAAGCCAGATGTGGCGAAAAAGGTCTTCCTTATTCACCTGATACGGCTTGTCCTGCTGCTGCTGTTGCAGACCCTGCAATGGAGCGTGGTCCTGCCGGATGTGCCCTTCAACATGTGGCTTTTGTTCCTCACCGCCCAACTGGTGTTAACCCGTGTACCCTTCCTGCCTAACACAGACCTTCTGGTTGCAGGCCTTGGCCTCACGCTCATGGGTTATGTGGACGCGCCGCAGGCCACCCTTGCCAGCATGTTCCTTGCCGCGGGTGCCTTGTCGCAAGTGATGAACTTTGCTGCTTTTCTCGCGACCTCCGTCCGCCTCTATGCACCGCGCCAGCGGCCTGGGACACAACAGGACGACGACGATGGCATGGAACTGGATGATGAGAAGTTTTCAACCAAATCTATCTGACCGGGCCACATGGCGTGGCATATTAAGACTTGGATTATCACGCCCTCCGCAATAAGCTGACTGAATGGTCAGGATTGACGGATCGGCTTTTCTGACACTTCCGGCAAGGTTATATCCGGGTCATATCGTGTTTGGCAAGAAACAGGCGCGGGCGTCGTTACCCGCGCGCAAATCAGGGTGAGTAAAGTGTCCTTAGTTGCGTATACCGGTGCGGTTTTTCACATGACGGACGATCCGGCCGTTGTCGGGGCAGAGGCATCCTTCCAGTATGAAGCCGACGGCATGCTGGTCATCGACGACGGCACCGTACAAGCGTGTGGCCCCCGGACGAGCCTTGCCACAAAGCTGCCTGAGGACACCCCGGTTGTTGACCATAGTGGCAACCTGATCATCCCCGGTTTTATCGACACCCACATCCATTTCCCGCAGCTGGACATGATCGCCTCATTTGGCGAACAGTTGCTCGACTGGCTTGAGCGTTACACCTTCCCCGAAGAAGCCAAGTTCGCCGACCCGGCCCACGCCGGGGAGTGCGCAGAATTTTTTATCACAGAGTTACTGCGCAACGGCACCACGAGTGCGCTGGTGTATGGCACCGTGCACAAGCAGTCTGTCGAGGCGCTTTTTGAGGCAGCTTACAAACGCAATATGCGGCTCATCGCCGGCAAGGCGCTGATGGACCGCAACGTGCCCGAGGGCGTGCGCGACACCGCAGCAGGCAGCGACAAGGACAACCGCGACCTGATCAAACGCTGGCATGGCAAGGGGCGTATCGGCTATGCT
The DNA here is from genome assembly GCF_025574465.1 of Kordiimonas aestuarii. Taxonomy (GTDB): domain Bacteria; phylum Pseudomonadota; class Alphaproteobacteria; order Sphingomonadales; family Kordiimonadaceae; genus Kordiimonas; species Kordiimonas aestuarii. The sequence goes on along the minus strand of NZ_JAOBPP010000021.1, from coordinate 1,135,899 downwards.
ATCACGCCGCGCTTTGCCCCGGCCTGCTCTGACGAGCAGCTCACCCTTGCAGGCAAGCTGCTGGCTGAACACCCGGATGTGCTGATGCATACCCACTTGTCGGAGAACACATCGGAGATCGACTGGGTGAAAAAGCTGTATCCGACAGCAAAGGATTATCTGGACGTCTACGACCGCTTTGGTCTTCTGACCGACCGCAGCGTCTTTGCCCATTGTGTGCATCTTGAGGGCGAAGAGTTCCAGCGCATGGCCGAGGCAGATGCCGCCATCAGCTATTGCCCAACCTCAAACCTGTTCCTCGGCAGTGGCCTGTTTAACTTGAGCGAGGCTGAAAAATACGGGGTAACGGTAGGGCTTGGCACGGATGTGGGGGCCGGCACCAGCTTCTCGATACTTGAGACGATGAACGAAGCCTACAAGATCTGCCACCTGCGAGGCCACCGGCTTGACCCGTTCAAATCCTTCTACCTTGCCACGCTCGGCGGTGCAAAGGCGCTCAATATAGCGGACAAGATAGGCAACTTCGAACCTGGCAAAGAGGCTGACTTCCTGGTCATCGACGGGTCCGCAACACCGCTTCTTGAACGCCGGTTGAAGAACTGTTCCGGCGTTGACGAAACGCTCTTTGTCCTCTCGATGCTGGGCGATGACCGGGCCATCAGCCACACCTATGTAGCGGGAGAGTGTGTGCACAGCCGAGACTAGATCTCCGGCGGCTTGCTGGCGGCTATCGCCGGTGTGCTTGGCAACGACGCCCTCGCCTATACCTTCAAGAACGGCGCGGCTTACCGGCCAGATCTTAAAGATATGAAACTTCAGGAATTGGCAACTTGCCATGCGGGAGGCCTGTTTTGATCAGGCAACAAAAAAGGGCTTCGCTTTTCAGCTAAGCCCTTGTTTTTGAGTGGCGCACCGGGGAGGATTCGAACCCCCGGCCCCCAGATTCGTAGTCTGGTGCTCTATCCAGCTGAGCTACCGGTGCACGCCATCAAAACAGTCACGCAACCGGGTGTGGTTGCGGTGTGCGGCGCAACCTAATCAGATTAAATTTATATTGCAAGTGAGAAATCTGTTTTTCTTGTTTCTGCCACAAATCAGGCGTAGCGTATGCATCGCAACTACCCGGAAAATAAGGCTTTTACAGTGAAAATTGGCTTAAAATACGTTTCAATTTTTATCTCACTTTCCGTCCTCGGCGCCTGTTCGCACAAGGATGACAACTGGCCGAATCTTTCGGACCCGCTGCCCGATACAGAAGCGCGCAATAAAACGGAAACAGCGTCTATTACACCGAGCGTTAAACCCCCTGCTCCGCCACGCCCGGTGCTGTCCGGTGAAGCCGCAGCGCTGCCGGACGCACAGGACCCTGTGCCGCAAACCGCCGATGAAGCCAGCATCCTCCTCGAGGACATCAAAAAAGCCCTCAGGGAAGAAACACTGGCATACCGGCAGGCTGTCGCCAAACTGGGCACTGTCGCAGACGGTGATGTGCAGGATGCGTGGTTCAGTGCCCAGCTTGCGCTCACGCGTCTTAGCCGCACAGCGTCCCGCCTTGATCCGCTGACGGAATTGGAAATGCCAAGGGTGAAGAGCGAAGCCTTAACCGAGGCAGATATTATCGAACGTTTTGTGGTCGGCGAACGCCAGCGTCTTGCCGATAGCGAACCCCAGTAAACGCCGGCAAAAAAGGCTTTTCAACCTGCTGCCATGACCGCCTTTTGTACTGCCCTTGCCATACAGTCCGCGGCCAGCGTGCCGACAACGGTCAGGCAGCCGGCAAGATTTTCAGGCACCGGCGCCTCGCCTGTTGCCACGCAAAAGATCGTATCGCCGTCATAGGGGGAATGAATGGGCTTGATGGACTGTGCGAGACCATCATGTGCCATGATCGCAAGTCGCCTGCAGGCTGCCTTGTCAAGCGTCAGGTTCGTGGCAATTACAGCGATTGTGGTGTTGGTACCAACAAAACCAACCTTCGGCATATCAATGGTACCGGCCTCAAAGGGTTCGCCGTCCCCGGCGCGCCCAAAGCTGTTTACGGCAACAAGGGCCGCGACCACGGTGCCATCATCCATTACATAACTGGCGCTTCCGATACCGCCTTGCACACCGCCCGCCCGGGCGCCAAAGCCTGCACCAACGCGGCCCTGCTCTACCTCGGTCGCCAGCGCGTCAACCGCCTTGATGCCCAACTGGCGATATGGGGGCTCCAGGCCCCAATCCTTGTTCCCGTCATTGGTGAGATCAAAAAGGATCGCCGCAGGCACCACCGGCACTGCCTGCGGTGCGACTTTCAGACCAATCCCCCGCTGCGACAGTGCCACCGTGACCCCGTCAGCCGCGGCGAGACCAAACACTGAACCACCCGACAGCACAACCGCATGGACGTGGCTGACAAGGCAAGTGGGGTCAAGTGCCTCAATCTCCCGCGTGCCGGGCGCGCCACCCCGCACATCCACCCCCATGGCGGCAGGTCGGTCGGGCACAATTACCGTCACACCGGTGCAGGCATCCGCATCATGGGCTTGCCCGACCTTCAGCCCGCCCACATCCGTGAGCGAATCTGTTGGTCCCGGTTGTGCTTGGATACGCATGTCAGTCGTCCGCTTCCTCACCGGGGATGCACATAACGAAGGTGGTGCCATCGGGGCCGGTCTCTTCAAGCCCGATCTGACCGCCGTGGGCCAGCACAATATCGCGTGCGGTGGCGAGGCCAAGGCCCGTGCCGCCCGCGCGCGCGCTGGAGAAGGCCTTGAAGAGGCTCGGCCGCACATGTTCCGGGATGCCCGGGCCACTGTCCGTTACCGTGATGTGCACAGTCCCGTCGCTATCGCGGCGCGCGCTGACCGCAACACGCCCTCCTGCGCCCTGCACCTCGTGGGCATTCCGGCACAGGTTCAGAAGCACCCGGTGCAACTGTTCGGGGTCTGCGTAAATCTGGAGGTCGTCGTCAACCGCGCAGTCGAAGGTGAACTCATCCGCGTCAAGAATACCCAGTGACATGGCTACATCACGCACAATATCAAGCAGCGAGCTCCAGCGTTTTTCCGGCAACGGGTCGTCTGCCTTGCCGTGCCTGATCGTGCTTTCGCACAGCGCCACAGCCCGGCTGACGGCAGACACAAGGCGCCGCGACACACGCTGCACGCCGGGGTGGTCAACCCGTTGCAACGCGTCCGACGCCAACTGTGCGGTCGCGAGGATGTTCCTGAGATCATGATTGATCTTGGCAACTGCCTCACCCAGGGCGGCAAGGTGGGATTTCTGTCGAAGGTTTTGCCTGAGTTCATCCTGCATACGGACAAGCTCGCGCTCCACAAGGCCAATCTCGTCCGGGCGACGGCTTTCACGGGACCGTTTAGGCACCGCTTCGGGCTGGCGTCGGAACGCGACTATTCGGTCTTTCACCCGCCGCATGGGGCGCACAAGCATCCAGTGCAGCGCCAGATACACAAGGATACCGGTGAAAAGTGACGTGAGAATCGCCAACACCAGTATATTGTTGGAATAATTGGCCAGCGCCCGGTACAGCCCCGCCTCGTCCATCGTGACTTCCAGAAGCCGGGTACCCGGCAGCATGGGGTCCCCGATCACCCGGATCACGCGGTTGCCCCCGGCTTCAAGTGTGTCAAAGGCTTCCATGATCAACATGCCAAGCGACGGGTTTCTGAGGTCATAGGTCGCGTTCACCTCGTCCGGCATCACATCAAAACCCAGCACAAGGCTCTTGTCCTCCCGCCGGACGATAATAGCGATCACACCTGATTGCCTGAGAAGCCGCTGCTCCAGATCAGGGCTGACCATATTATTGGGCGCTTCCTCAAGCGCGAGTACAGCGATCTGCGCGTTCTCCAGCCGTGTCTCTATATAGTCCTGGCGAAAGGTGGCGATGGACGGCAAATAAACAAAGACCGACACCCCCATCACAAAGATAAAGGTGAGAATCAGCAGGCGAGACCTGAGACTGGATGTAAATGGTCTGTAATGCTCGGGCATAAAATGTCTTGAATCCCATCCTGCCTGTAATTGCAAGTAAACTAATGTCACCACGCGAATCGGCGCTGGCTTCGCTTGAACAATCCCGGCTGAAGTCCTTCCCTCCTGTAGATTTGGCTACATTTTTGTGGCCTACAACCAAAATTTCGCGAAAAGGCGCCGAAATTATGTTAATAACTGCGGTCATGCGCTGTTGACTTGGGGCTGACCTGCGAGTATACAGCGCGCTCGAAATTTGAACGCCGGGCCGTGACTGAGATACAAGGCTAGGCGATAAAGCTGGAGTAAGACAAGTGAAACGGACCTATCAACCAAGTGTGCTCGTTCGCAAACGTCGTCACGGTTTCCGTGCCCGCATGGCAACCGTTGGTGGTCGCCGGGTGCTGAACGCACGCCGCGCGAAAGGCCGGAAACGCCTTTCGGCGTAGAGGTCTTTGGGGCGCTCACGCGTACCGCGTAACACAGATGAAATGCCGACCGCGAGATATCCGGTCGGCTTTCGTTGTTTTTGGGCTTATGTTGGCCGACCGGCTGAGAATGCCCAGACAAAGCAAGACAGACATGGCACCATTCGACCGCATCAAAAAACGGCCTGAATATCTGGCGGTAGCAGACACCCAGCGCAAGTGGGTGACCCCGGCTTTTATCGTTCAGGCCATGCCGGGCGAATCGGATGAGCCTCCCCGTGCCGGGTTCACGGTCTCGAAGAAAGTTGGCAACGCTGTGGCCCGCAACCGGGCGCGCAGGCGGCTCAAGGAAGTCGCCCGTGCTGTGCTGCCGGCCCACGGCACCCCCGGATGGGCCTACGTGTTCATCGGGCGGCAGGCTGCCATAAGCTATGATTTTGAGAAATTAGGCGCGGATATGCGCTGGGCTCTTGCAAAACTGGCATCGGGCGCCGACTTAAAGTCCGACAAAAGGCAAGCACGGCGCGGCGGGCCCCACAATCGCAGCAAGGGAAAATAATGCAGGAGACTGGCAACATACGCACCTCCCGCACCTCACCCCTGGGTTGGGTTATCCTTGGCTTTATCAAGTTTTATCAACTATTTATCTCCCCCATCCTTGGGCCGAGCTGCCGCTTTCAGCCAACCTGCAGCGCCTATGGGCTTGAGGCGATCCGGCTGCACGGCGCGATCCGGGGCGGGTACTTGACAATTCGTCGCATCCTCAAATGCCATCCTTGGGGTGGATTTGGTTACGATCCTGTGCCACAAAGCGCACGCTATAACGCGTCCGATGGGTCGCAAGAGTGTGCATGCAGCACAATAAAGAAGAGTGAAGAGGCCGAAGTGGAACGGCCGCATGATCAGGGTATGACATCTCATGGGTGACAATAAGAATTTTGTGCTTTTTGCCGCGCTATCGCTGGCGATCCTTCTCGGGTACCAGTATTTTTACGCTGGCCCCAAAATGGAGGCCGCTCGTCAGGAAGTGGAAGAAGCCCGCACCAGCGCAGCCACAGAAGAGGCGCTGGCCCCCCGCGAGGTTGCCCCTGAGGACGACACCACAGCAGAGGTGGTGGAAAACGAACCGGTTCTCGAAGAGGCTGGCAGCGTCAGGATCGAAACCCCGGAGCTTTCAGGCTCGCTTGCGCTGCGCGGCGCCCGCTTTGATGATCTGTTGCTGACCAAACACAAGGTCAGCAAGGCAAAGGGTGCACAGAATGTACGTCTGCTGTCCCCCGTTGGGGCACCCGGCGCCTATTTCGTCCGCTACGGCTGGTCCGCGTCCGGTCAGAACCCGGATGCCGTGCCGAACGCCAGCAGCATCTGGAGCGCAGACAGCGACACACTGGCCCCCGGCAAGCCGGTGACCCTGAGCTGGAACAATGGCGAAGGCCTTGAGTTCCGCATGAAAATCGAAGTCGACAAGGAATTCATGTTCACCATCACGCAAAGCGTCCTGAATTCCACTGACGCCACCTTGCAGATAGCGCCTTATGGCCTTATCAGCCGCCGCGGTGAGCCGGATACCGCCGGGTTGTATATCCTCCATGAAGGCCCCATCGGCGTTTTCAACGGCACGCTTGAAGAAAAGTCCTATTCCGACCTTGAGGACGACGGCAATTTTGAAGTCAGCTCCACCGGTGGCTGGATGGGCATCACCGACAAATACTGGATGACCACGCTGATCCCGGCGCAGGAGGCCGAACTTTCCCGCGCCCGTTTTGTCCGCCGCGCGACAGGTGGCGACGTCAGCTACCGCGTTGACTATGTTGAGAACTGGCAAACCCTGCCAGCAGGCGGCACTCTTGAGAGCTCCAGCCATTTCTATGCAGGCGCCAAGATTGTCGGCACGATCGACCACTATCAGGAAAAGTTCGGCATCGCGCTGTTTGACCGCACGATCGACTGGGGCTGGTTTTACTGGCTGACCCGTCCGATCTTCAAGGGGCTGCATATGCTGTTCAACTTCACAGGCAACTACGGTGTCGCCATCCTGTTGATGACCGTGATCCTGAAGCTTGCGCTGTTTCCGCTGGCCAACAAGTCCTATGTGTCCATGAGCCACATGAAAAAAGCACAGCCGAAGATCAAAAAGCTGCAGGAACGCTACAAGGATGACCGCCAGAAACTGCAGCAGGAGATGATGGCGCTATACAAAAAAGAGAAGATCAACCCGATGGCGGGCTGCCTGCCGATCCTCGTCCAGATCCCGATCTTCTTCGCGCTTTATAAAGTGCTGTATGTCACCATCGAGATGCGTCACCAGCCGTTTGTGGGCTGGATTCAGGATCTCTCGGCACCTGACCCGCTGACTCCTATCACGCTGTTTGGTGCCCTTGACTGGAACCCGCCCGCCTTCCTGGCCATTGGCGTACTGCCGATCCTGATGGGCATTTCCATGTGGCTGCAACAGAAGCTGAACCCGCAGTCTGCGGCCATGGACCCGACCCAGCAGAAGATCATGAGCTTCCTGCCCCTCATCTTCACCTTCATCATGGCACCGTTCAGCGCAGGCCTTGTGCTTTACTGGACATGGAACAACACGTTGTCCATCGGACAGCAATGGGTGATCATGCGCCGGGAAGATGCCCGCCAGGCCGCCAAAGAAAAAACGAAAGCCTAAGCCGTAAATGGAAGAAGAGCGCTTTACCCAGGCAGATATGGAACGTGGCCGGCTTCTTTTTGCCGGCCCCGTGGACTTTGTCATGGGCGCTGTATCCCTACAAACGCTGCCCGGCGCCGACCGTCCGGAAATTGCCTTTGCCGGCCGTTCGAACGTGGGTAAGTCAAGCCTTGTGAATGCGCTGACAGGCCGCAAGACACTGGCGCGCACCTCCAACACGCCGGGCCGCACGCAGGAACTCAACTATTTTGAGATCGGCCGCGAAGCTGACCAGCTTTCGTACCTCGTGGATTTGCCCGGCTATGGCTACGCCAAAATCGAACGCAAGAAGGTGCACGCCTGGACACGGCTCGTGAAAGACTACCTGCGTGGCCGCCCAAATCTCCGGCGCATCATGCTGTTGATCGACAGCCGCCATGGCCTCAAGGAAAATGACCGCGAGATCATGACCATGCTGGATGAGGCCGCTGTTAACTATCAGATCGTGCTGACCAAGCTCGATAAACTCAAGGTCGCCGACCGCGACAAGATCCTGAAGAAAACCCAGGAAGATGCCAAGAAGTTCATCGCCTGCCACCCGATCATCCTCGCCACGTCAAGCGAAAAGGGCTGGGGTATCCCGGAGCTTCGGGCCGAGCTGGCACAGACAATGGCCTTCTGATCTCCCTACCAGCTAGGGCCAAGGAAATACCGTGGCAGCTTCCCCCGTTAACAGGCTTGAGCTGAGGCTTTCACCAGAGGGTGGTCCGTACGGCCCGGTATTTGATATCTATGTTGACGGCGTTAATTTCCTTGAACGCGTCAGGGCGTTTGAAGCCGGCCATACTGACACCATCGCCGGGGCTTATGTGCCCTACCTGACGCTGGAACACACACGGGCGCTCCTGCAGCTTCCACGAAATGGCATCACGCCCTACGCCTGTGATTGCGGCGAACCGTTCTGCTGGTTTCTCACCTTTGACGCCGCGTCAGAATATGGTTTTGTGCGCTGGCACAGATGGTCAAACCCCTACCGAGACGACAAGAGCAAGGCAAAAGACGGCCTCTACTGGCGCTACAGGGATTTCCCGGACCTTGTGTTTGAACAGGCAGCATACAGTACCGCTGTTGAGCGCGCGCTGGCGACCGCGATACGCAAATAAAACACAGGCCCATGTCGAAAGTACATCCCTGCCACACGTCAACACGGTATAAGGGGTAAAAGGGCATATCGCCCGTCGCCCACAGTACCGGAGACGACCATGGCACAATTCATGATGCTGCTACACGACAAGCTGGATGGCTTTTCAGCGCTTTCCCACGATGAGATGATGTCGGTGATCAAGGAATACACCGCCTGGACAGAGAAGATGATCGCCGAAGGCCGATTTCTGGGTGGCGAGAAACTCAAGGACGAACCGGGCCGTAATCTACTTGCTGGCACGGACGGCATCGAAACGCACGCAGGCCCTTTCACTGAAACCAACGAAATGATCGGCGGCTACATGAGTATCGAAGCAGCCGACTATGACGAGGCGGTCAAGATCGCCAAGACCTGCCCACACGCCAAATATGGCCGTATCGAACTGCGCGAGATAGACCCGATCAAATAATGAGCGCCGGGCCCGACACCGAGGTAAAACAAACACTGGACCGGCTGTTCCGCCGCGAGGCGGGACGGCTGGTTGCGACGCTCACCCGGAAGCTCGGTGCCCACAACCTCACACTCGCTGAGGACACAGCGCAAGAGGCCCTGCTCTCAGCAAGCCGTAGCTGGCCATTTGATGGCATCCCTGACAATCCATCCGCCTGGCTGCACACCGTTGCCTATAGGAAAGCGATTGACCTGCTACGGCACCAGAAAGTGGCGGAAAACGCCATGCCTGCCCTTGAGACCGCGACAGCCCATACGCCAGATTCTTTAGCCGGCATCACCGATGCCGAGTTGCGGCTGGTCTTCCTGTGTTGTCATACGGCGATCCCCGAGCAAGATCGCCTTGCCCTTACCCTCCATATCGCGTTCGGCTTCAGCGCCCGGGAAATTGCGCGGCTGTTTTATACCGGGCCTGCTGCCATGTCTGCGCGGCTCACCCGCGCCAAAGATCAAATCAAGGCGCGCTGTCTATCCTTCGACATGCCAACCGCAGGGGAGCTGACCCCACGCCTGTCGTCCGTGCAGAAAGTTGTTTATCTGGCTTTTTCGCTGGGCTATAGCCCCGGGCATGGGTCAAAGGCTGTCCGCAGCGACATCGCCTTTGAGGCCTTACGGCTGGCGGAAAACCTGACGCAGATACCCGAGACATCCGGCGGCACGGCAAGCGCGCTTGCCGCGCTCCTGAGCTTTCAGGCATCGCGGCTGGCAAGCCGCACGGACACAGCGGACAAATTTGTACCCTTCCAGCACCAGGACAGGAAAAGGTGGGATGAAGGGTTAATTGCCCGGGGCTTCAATCATCTGCGTCGTGCCAGCGCCGCAAGGGAAGTGAGCCGCTACCACCTTGAAGCTGGCATCGCGTCATTACATGCGCTCGCTCCGTCGGCCGAAGCGGCGGACTGGCAGCAGATTCTGAAGTATTATCAGGCTCTCTCGGACATGACTGCCTCGCCTGTTGTAGCCCTTAACCATGCGGTAGCCATATCAATGGCTGGCGACAACGCGGGTGCCATAACAAAGCTTGAAGCACTGTCCGAACAAAAGGCACTTGTAGGAAATATCTATTTCCACACCGCACGCGCGGAAATATTGCATCGCCTCGGTCGCAGTGATGACGCACGGGTAGCCTTTAACAAGGCCCGTTTCAGCGGCGGCAGCGACCCTGACATGAGATATCTTGACCTACGCCTCAGCAGCTTCGACTGACGCTAGCCAAATGCGGCGATTGTCTCTGCCGAGATTAAACGAAACCGGCTTATCAGGCCCTCCATTTCCGGCGCACGTGCGGCGCGTGCGGCCTCTTCAATGGCCAGGCAGGTCTCGCCAAGGCGCATCGCACCAAAGCTGCGCGCTGCACTTTTAAGGGCGTGGGCCTGAATTTCCACCTGTTCAAGCTCGCCCTTCAAAGCGTGTTCGGCAAGGGCAGACCCCGTGCGTTCAATTTCCTGCTTGAGTGATCCAATCAAGAATGCCGCGGATTCCTCACCGACATCTGCCGTGAGTTTATCCAGTGTAGGCTGATCGAGAAGCGGCATCTGACCCCCCATAATGCTCTCCCTCATTAAAATGGCAGTAAGGACACCAGGCCCTCTCTGCTATATGCTGCTCAGGTATACGCTACTCAGGCGCGAGCGGTTTACTCAGCCGGTAGACGCCCTTCAGGCCGTCCGGCGACACGGGCTTGCGTTTGCGCAGGAAGGAAAGCTCTCCTGCATGGTAAAGCGCTGTCGCTTCCGCACGGATTCGCGGCAGATACTTGCGCCAGTCCTCGTCTTCACCGGCCAGCGCCTGTGCAACATCGCGTGGTGCGACGCTTTTCTCGGCACCTATCTGCCGTACAATCTCGTCACGTACCGCTGTATCTGCCACTGTCACCTTATTTCCCTTCAAATTACCATCTTTTCGGCGCTTTTTTGCTTTCCCCTATGGTCATGCCGGGCTAGTGTCCGCCAATGATCAATAAGGGGTCTTTCATGCAAAAAGCACTGAAATTCGCAGCGATCGCCGCAATCCTCGGCGTTGCTGCCTGCAGTAACGATAGCAGCGAAAACGAAAAAACAGAAGACGCCAAAGATGGCGCCCCTCAAACCCAAGACCAGAAAGCACCTGATACAATGACTGAACAAGCCGAGTTCAAGGCTGCCAACCTCGCCTACCTCGAAGAAAACAAAAAGAAAGACGGCGTAGAGGTTACGGCTTCCGGCCTCCAGTACCGTGAGATCGAAAGCGGCGACGGCAAAAGCCCGACCGCCGAAGATTTTGTCACGGTGCATTACGCTGGCCGCCTGATTGACGGCACCGAATTTGATTCGAGCTACAAACGCGGCGAACCGGCCACTTTCCCCGCTGGCCGCCTGATCAAGGGTTGGACCGAAGCACTGCAGATGATGCAGGTTGGTGACAAGTGGGAACTGGCGATCCCGGCCGATATCGCTTACGGCCCGGACGGCGCCGGCGGCGTCATCCCGGGTGATGCGACCCTTGTGTTTGACGTTGAACTTCTTGGCGTAATGACACTGGAGGAAGCACAAGCCGAAGCACAGAAGCAGGCTGAAGCGTTCAAGATCCAGCAACTTGCCTTCCTTGAGCAAAACGCAAAGCAGGACGGCGTTGAAGAGACCGAAAGCGGCCTTCAGTACCGGGTGGTCGAAGAAGGCGAAGGCCAGTCGCCTGAAGCCACATCAATGGTAACCGTGCATTACGCAGGCAAACTGACAGACGGCACAGAGTTCGACTCGAGCTACAAGCGCGGCGAACCGGCAAAATTCCCGCTGGACGGCGTGATCAAGGGCTGGACCGAAGGTTTGCAGATGATGAAAGAGGGCGCCAAATACGAACTCTTTATCCCCTATCATCTTGCCTATGGTGAACGAGGGTCACGCTCCATCCCGCCATATGCGACGCTTGTCTTTACTGTCGAACTGGTTTCGGTGGACAGCTAAGAGAAATAACAGAGGACGCCGTAGCAACGCTCAAGCACATGCTGGAAAAAGAAGTAAAATCCGATATCCAGCAGCGCCAGTATCAGAAAAACTGGCAGCGCAATATATTTGAGCACAGCCCCCACGGCCCCAAAAGTTATACGGGGTGGCGCGATGCGCTGCCCCATTACTTCTTCCGCATTGTCATGACGTTTGATCATGCCGCGATCATAGCCGGGGCGACACAGCATGCCTAGCGCAGATCGCAATCCCCTGACCGAATACCACATCAGCAAGGGACCGATTGAGCCGGATGTCTGGCGTGCCTTGCCGGAGAGTATGCCGCTTCCGTTGCAACAACACTGGGCTTACGGCCGGGCGCTTGAGGCGATCGGCGTACCGGTTGAGATGTGGCAGACGGCTATGGATGACAAGCCAACAGCTTTTTGCCTTGCAGCCAAGCGCAGCCTTGCGGGCGTCATCAAAATCACCAGCATCATGCGCGGGCCGCTCTGGCTGGCGCCCGACACCAGCCTAAAGGACAAGGCCGCCTTGCTTGCAGCGCTCAAGGCGCAGGCAAACCCCTGGCGGTGGCGTTTCCTGATGCAGCAACCTGAAATCGAGCGGTCGGAAGACGCCCTGCAGCAGTTGAAACGCGCAAAACTCAAGCGTATCATCACCGGCTATTCCACCCCGTGGCTAGACCTCAGGCCGACCGTTTCAGACCTGCGTGCCAGCCTCATTGGCAAATGGCGGAACCAGTTGAGCCGCGCTGAAGACGCACACCTGACGATCAGCATTGGTGGCCGGAAAGACCACCAATACAGCTGGCTCATTGAAAAAGAGGCAGAGCAACGCAAGGGACGCGGCTATCACGGCGTGCCGCTTGGGCTGGTCCCGCTTTTCGCCAGGGCTCTTGGGGATACGGGGGCGCAGGCAGCGCTATCGGTCACCGCCCTTTCCGGCAAACGCAAGATCGCCGGCGCCCTGTTCCTGCTGCACGGCAACAGCGCCACCTATCACATTGGCTGGGCAGGCGAGGAGGCCCGCGCGGTACATGCCCAGAACCGTGTGCTGTTTGAAGGCATGCTAGCGCTCAGGGACCGTGGTATCAGCTTCCTTGACCTCGGCGGCATCAACACGTCAGACGGCGCAGGCATCGCGCGCTTTAAGCTGGGCACCGGGGCAAAGCCGGTCACGCTTATCGGCACCTATATCTGACCTCAAGGTGATGGTTCGCCGGTCTCTGTCTCTTTTTTTTCGATGAATTCCTGCTGCGGCTTTTCGTTGAACTCAATTTCGATTTCCGAGGTCCGCGACAGATGCAGCAGATACCCCACCAAAAGCGCGAGAAAGACCACCGCCGCTGTGGCGGAATACCAAAAAATATCGCGAGACTTCAGACCTGCCGCAGTTTCGAGATTGCCTGCGTAAGCGCTTCGTCCCCGGCATAAGGCAAGCTGGATACCGCCTCCAAAAGCGCCTCGCGCGTGACCGGCTCACCTCCGACCGCGCATAACTCTTCCAGAAGACGCACAAGGCGCGGTTCAAGCGGTCTTGTTTCCCTGCCGACCAGAAGCCGGTTTCCGTTTGGATCAAAAACCACCTCACCGATCAGTTTTCGGCCCATGCCCGCAATCTCTCGCAATGTTTCTCAACCTTTTCGTCAGGACAAAGCGGCCACTTTCGGGGCCCTCTACAACACAGATACGGCGCGTATTACCGATCTGTCAAACGAGCAATGGTACAAATAAAGCGAGGACATGATGCGACTGCTTACGTTTTTCTGGTCATGCTGGCGGCGAGCTTATCTTCGGCGGCAGATGACAACCCTGACAACGACTGGCTGGACCGCCAGGCACTGGATTCCTTCCTGAGCGACGCAAACAGCAAAGGCTTCGTTGGGGTTGTCGGTGTCTCAAACGCCGACGGCACGGTCTATATGCGCGGTTTTGGCGACGCGGCCGCGGGCAAACCTTATGATGAGAGTACCATCGCCGACATTGCGTCGATCACCAAACAGTTCACAGGTGCCGCCATTCTTAAGCTGAGGGAACAAGGCAAACTGGCCCTTGATGATCGGCTTGACCGTTTTTTCCCCAAGGTGCCGGAGGACAAGGCGGCAATTACCCTTCATCAGTTGCTGACACATACCGCTGGCTTCCCCGACGGGATCGGAAAGGATCAAGAAGCCATCAGCAGGCAGGACTATCTGGCGCGTGCCTTTAAAGCCCCTCTCATCCTGAAACCTGGCGAGCGGTACGAATATTCCAACGTGGGTTTCAGCCTGCTTGCTGCGGTGATCGAGAAGGTCTCGGCACAAAGTTACGAAACCTACCCTTTTTGAGAACCTGTGGAAACCGGTGGGCATGTTCACCACCGGCTATGACCGCCCCGACTGGCAGGGCCATACACTGCCACACCTCAGCAAACCCGTGGAAGGCCTGTTCACCGCGAAGGACTGCTCGACCGCACCCACGGCGATGCCTGGCATCTGTTTGGTAACGGTGGTGTATTAAGCACAGTAGGCGACATGCTGCGCTGGCACCGCGCCCTGCTTGGCGACAAGATCCTGTCGGGCGCCTCAAGGGAACTTCTGTTCAGTGCGCACGTACCAGAGGATGCGGACGGCGTGTATCACTATGGGTATGGCTGGTCGGTCGTGCCGAACTATGACGGCAAAAAACTGGTCTGGCACAATGGTGGCGGCTATTTCAGCCGGGCGGAGCTGTGGCGATTCCCTGAAGATGGCACCGCTTTTTTCGTCGCGACCCACGATCCCCGTGTCGAGCCATACAAAATCGCGGACGGTCTCGCGCTTATCCTGCATGGAAAAACGCCGGAGCCGGTAACTCCCTGAATTGCGAATTGCGGTAGCCCCTGAATTAAATAACCGTCATAAACGTCTATCCCGTGGCGCCCGTGGTGCCACGGGTTTTCAGCGGCCCTATACCCATCCAATACAAAAAAATCGTACGCCTTCACAAGAATTGAGTTGGCTTTCCAAATTGTGATATTATAACTATGCATCTTCGAACGAGACGAGAACAGTTTTGGACTGGGCACTGGTATTATCGGTTGTTGTGTTGCTGGCCGCACCGCTTTTGGCGCGGCTTGTTGCGCGTGCGCCCCACATAAAGGGTGCGCTGGACGGCTTTGTGCTGATTACCGTGCTGGGCCTCATCACGCTCACTCTTTTGCCTGAAGCGCTGACGCATGGCGGTCTTTGGGGGCTGATCATCGCCGCGATCGGTTTTTCGCTGCCCTGGATCACAGAGTTTGTATTCCACCGTGCTGAAGAAATGACCCACCGCGTGGTCATGCTGGTCGCCTCGCTGGCCCTTGTGGTCCATGCCGCATCTGACGGTGCCATCCTCGCCTTCGCCAGTGAAAGCGAAACCGGTAACTTTATTGCCGTGGGCGTACTGCTGCACCGCGTAGGCGTTGCCGTGGCCGTATGGTGGCTGTTGCGGCCAGTGCTGTCCACCGGTGGTGGCCTGCTGGTCCTCGCAGGGCTTGGCGCGATGACCATTGTTGGCTACCTGCTCGCGCTCTTTGCTGGCGAATGGTATAATTTCCCCCTTGTCGGCTACTGGCAGGCATTTGCCGCCGGGTCGCTGTTGCATGTGGTACTACACCCGCTTGAAGACCATAGTGCAGCCCCCAGCAAAGACACCCTTCCCGCCCACCGCATCGGCACGGCCCTTGGCCTTGTGTTTGTGCTGGCGCTCATCAGCGCACATTATCTGCACCACACCCCCGGTCCGCTTGGCGACATGCCGGTCCACGGCATGCATCATGCGGTAGACCTTCTAAGCGCTGTCGGGCGGCTCATTGCACCAATTTTGCTGCTGGTATTGCTGGTGGCAGCGGTGCTGCCCCACGTTTACGGCAAGGGCATGGGCAATACGCTTGCGAGCCTGCAAAAAGTGGCGCCCTGGACCATGTTGCTGTGGCTTGGCACTGCTGTATTTGTCGAACTGAGTCCGTTTGCGGTGCCCAGCACCTCTGGCGGGTTGCTGCTCTTTGCCCTGTGGCTGATATCGGTATGTGCGCTATTGATCCAGATGGGGGCACGCGCCTTTTTCACCACCTTGATGCCGCGTGTCACCATGCACAAACACGGCCATAGCCACAGCCACTAGTCAAAACGGTCAAAACCGTAAGGTTTTCCTTGCCCAAAGCGGCAAAGAACGCTAGCCATGCGCCCAGCAAACACAAGGATTTTACCCATGCGATTTGACGGGCAAACCGTACTTGTCACCGGCGGCACATCAGGTTTTGGCGAAGCCATCGTCAAGGCCTTTGCGCGCGAGGGGGCAACCGTACATTTTTGCGGCCTGATCGACGCGGAGGGCCAACGGGTAACCGACGAGATCAAGGCAAACGGCGGCACCGCACGGTACCAGCACGCGGACGTACGGGTCGAAACCGACGTGGAAGCCTTTGTCAAGGAGGCGGCGGCCGCTTCAGGCACGATCGATATTGCGGTCAACAACGCCGGAATCAGCCATACATCCGCCCGCTTTGCCGACCAGGATATGAGAATGGTGGAAGATGTCTGGCGCACCAATGTCATGGGTATCTGGCATGCCATGCGTCATGAAATCCCGGTGATGCTCAAGTCCGGCGGCGGCGCGATTATCAACACCGCTTCCATCCTGTCAAAGTCGGGGGCGGAGTGGATGGCAGCCTATGGCACCAGCAAGCACGCGGTGATCGGCCTGACCAAAAGCGCGGCGCTTGATTACGCCGACCATGGCATCCGCATCAATGCGGTTTCGCCAGGGCCAATGCTGACCCCCATGTTTGAACGCGCCCTCAGCGATATTGGCGGTGATATGAGCAAATTCGCCGGCGGCCTGCCAAAAGGCGGACCGGCGAACCCCGCTGACGTGGCGCGTACGGTGTTATACCTTGCCAGTGAAGAGGCGGCCTATATGAACGGCGCCAATGTGGTGGTGGACGGCGGCACGTCATCCGGCCAGCACGGATAAAAACAAGCAAGGCCTTGAAACACGAGGCCATTACCGACAGATAACAGGATGGCGCTCGCGCCGATGGGAGTGCACCGATCATGAAACTGGTAACCGACTGGTTCCGCAGAACCTTCTCAGACCCACAGATGGTCTTGCTCGTCATCGTGCTGATTATAGCGCTGATCGGCATCTCTTTTTTCGGGCATATGCTGGCGCCAGCGATTGCCGCGGTTGTCATTACCTTCCTGCTTGACGGCCCGGTGAACTGGCTCAAGCGACGCGGCATGCACCCGCTTGTCGCGGTCATTACTGTTTATCTCGGCTTCCTCGCAGTCTCTCTCATCACCTTGCTGGCCGTCGTGCCGCCTTTATTCCGACAGGTTGGCCAGTTTATCAACGATGCCCCCGCCATGGTTGGCGCGGTGCAGGACGCGCTGCTGGACCTTCAAGCGCGCTTCCCGGACCTGATCTCCAAAGCGCAGGTGGAAACATGGCTCGCTGGCCTTGGAAACGAGATAACCAACCTGGGGCCGCGCCTGGTGCAATACTCCCTCACCGGCCTGACCGGCGCTGTCGCCTTTGTGGTCTACGCTGTTCTTGTCCCCGTGATGGTGTTTTTCTTCCTGAAGGACAAAAGCCAGATCCTTGGCTGGTTCGGCCGTTTTTTCCCCAATGACAAGCCCCTGCTGGAGCAGGTATGGCGGGAAATACTTGACCGCGCCGGGGATTATGCCCGCGGCAAGGTGTACGAAATTTTGATCGTTGGCCTCGCGGCCTATGTCACCTACCGCGTGCTTGGCCTTCCCTACGCGACACTGCTTGCCGTCGCGACGGGACTTAGCGTCATTATCCCGTATTTTGGGGCGGCGGCCGTCACCTTTCCGGTGACGCTTGTGGCCTATTTCCATTGGGGCTTTGGACATGAGATGGCCGTCGCTGTCATCGCTTACCTTGTGCTGCAGGCGCTGGACGGCAACGTGCTTGTGCCGCTGCTGTTTTCCGAAGCTGTGAAGCTGCACCCCAACGCCATTATCATCGCGATACTCGTATTTGGCGGCATCTGGGGCTTCTGGGGCGTTTTCTTCGCCATCCCGCTGGCCACCGTGACCAATGCCGTGCTGCGCGGCTGGCGAGAGCGGTCCGCCGGAGCGTCGGAAGCCTTTAAGGTCTGATTTTAAAAAACCTTTTCATCCGGGGCGATTTCTGCCTAAATACCTGTGCGTCAAAAGAAGGACTGGCAAGATCGACTTATGATACTGGAATCTCGCAGCATCATCTTCTCCGATGAGGAACTGGTTTTGGCGATGCGCCCCGTGCTTGAAAGCCGAGGCTCTTCAGCCAACCTCCCCATCAAGACCATACAATCAGAGCTCGACGCCGAAGGCGAAGTAACTGTGCGCTTCATCCTGTCGGATGGGTCCGACCCCGTGTTTTTCAACAGCCGGGAAGTGGGGGCGGCAGTGCTGAACCACTGTATCGACCAAGGTATTCCG
The DNA here is from genome assembly GCF_025574465.1 of Kordiimonas aestuarii. Classification (GTDB taxonomy): domain Bacteria; phylum Pseudomonadota; class Alphaproteobacteria; order Sphingomonadales; family Kordiimonadaceae; genus Kordiimonas; species Kordiimonas aestuarii. The sequence goes on along the minus strand of NZ_JAOBPP010000021.1, from coordinate 1,117,805 downwards.
CTGCCGCGTGGTTCCTATAAGGAACTGGCGATCCGTGGTTCGCATATCGCGCTGATCGTGCGCCTGGAATCAGGCTCGATGAGTTCAAGCATAGACGAGGACGAAGAATAGCCTTCGCCCTCATCTCTTTGTCGTTATCAGCCTATTCCGGCAGAAAGTCCGGCACGGAGAGATAACGCTCCCCGGTATCGTAGCAGAAGCCAATCACGCGGCTGCCCTTAGGCAGGTCTTTCACCCTGGACGCAATGGCCGCCAATGTGGCACCGGACGAAACCCCCACCAGCATCGCCTCCTCACGCGCCGCCCGGCGTGCCATGTCCTTGGCATCAGCCGGTTCAACCTTCAGCACTTCGTCGATCAGGTCCATATCCAGCACCTCGGGCAAAAAACCCGCGCCAATGCCCTGAATCGGGTGCGGGCCGGGTTCGCCACCTGACATCACGGGCGACAGGGTCGGCTCCACCGCACAAACCTTGAACGCAGGCCATGCCTTTTTCAGGACAGCCGCACATCCGGTGATATGCCCGCCAGTACCAACGCCGGTGATCATATAATCCAGCCCGTCAGGGAAATCAGCCAGGATTTCCTGCGCGGTTGTTTCGCGGTGCACCTTCACGTTGGCCGGGTTCTTGAACTGCTGCGGCATCCACGCACCGTCTGTCGCCTCTACAAGCTCGCCCGCTTTGGCGATGGCACCCTTCATGCCCAATTCCTTGGGAGTCAGCTCAAATTCCGCGCCGTACGCCAGCATCAAACGGCGGCGCTCAATGGACATGGACTCAGGCATGACCAGTATCAGCCGGTAGCCCTTCACTGCGGCGACCATGGCAAGGCCGATGCCGGTATTACCCGATGTCGGCTCGATAATCACGCCGTCCGGCTTGAGGGAACCGTCTTTCTCGGCTTCCTCAATCATGGACAGTGCAATGCGGTCCTTGATTGAGCCACCTGGGTTTACTCGTTCCTGCTTGATCCAGACCTCATGGTCCGGAAACAGCTTTTTCAGACGCACGTGCGGTGTATTGCCAATAGTATCCAGAATGGAGTCAGCTTTCATCAGGTCCCCCTTCTTCAGGTGTATGACTGCAGCAGTTTGACGCGCTCAGACGCGCGCTTTCTGCCGCGATTTGATTGAAACGATTTCATCGGTGTCACAGGGGCGAAACATCACCCGCGACCATGCCGGGATCGAGCGCGTTATCCAGACGTTCCCGCCAATCACCGAGTTATTGCCGACGATGGTTTCACCGCCCAGAATGGTTGCCCCCGCATAGATGACAACATTGTCTTCAATGGTGGGATGGCGCTTCTGGTACTTCTGGTCGCGGTCAACGCGCAGTGCGCCAAGGGTAACACCCTGATAGATTTTGACATTATTGCCGATGATTGCAGTTTCACCTACAACGACGCCGGTGGCATGGTCGATGAAGAATGATTTGCCGATGGTCGCGCCCGGGTGGATATCCACGCCGGTTTTCTGGTGGGCGTATTCCGCAATCATCCGCGGCAGCAACGGCACATCCCGCCTGTGCAGCGCATGTGCAAGCCGGTAGGCCATGATCGCGTAAAAGCCCGGATAACACAGGATCACTTCTTCCACGGACGATGACGCCGGGTCACTGTCGAAAATTGCCTGTGCGTCCAGATAGGCGTCATCCGCAATCGACGGCAGGTCTGACAGGAAGCCCTGCACCAGAAGCCGCTCACAGCCCACGTCACGGCCTTTGCACAGGCGCTCCACCAGTTGATAAAGCTCCCGCTCGAGAAGCGACAGGCGTGCTTCAAGCGTCAGGTCGTCATCTTCCGCCACAGCATAGTGCGGGAACATGACGGCGGCGGTTTTTTTAAGAAGGTTACCGATTTTGGCCAGAGACATGCCGGACAAGTCACCATATCGTTGATGATGCTCCTGCAGTTTGGCTGCGATGTGATCAAGGCTCGTGTCGGTCATCGGCTTGGTGCTCATGGCTTGGCCCTCTTTTTCCTGTATAACAGTTTAGGAGGACCGGGGCCATCTACAAGCCCCGCGCGCGCGAGAAATTCTTCACTTTCATGCGAGGAAAGCTTGTGCCTGAGGTAAAGGCGGCTCAGGCGTCGTCATCCACACGCTGCTCAAGCAGGTATCCATACCCGGCTTCCAGCATCAATTCATCAGACCGCCTGACCACGGCCTTGTCGATGGCTTCCATGAATTCAGTCTTATCAAGACCGTGTGGCAGCGGGCCGTTAATCTCGTATACGGCTGTACCGCCGCGATGCCAGAAACCTTTGGTCCAGAAAAGACCGGTGTTGGTTGACACCGTATATACCGGCAGACTGGTGTCGGCCTGCAGATAATAGGCACCACTTTTCAGCCGCTTGTAATGGCCGGGGCGCACGCGGGTGGCTTGCGGGTACACAATGAGCGGACGGCCCAGCTCCTGAATGTGTTTCGCCACATCTTCCATCCCTTTATGCGCCGTCCGACTTTCACGGTCGATCCGAACGATTTTCGCCTTGCGCAGGGCCGTACCGATAAAGGGGACCTTGAAGAGCTGCTTTTTTGCCAGCGCCGTCACATCATTGCGCAGAGGGAAGGTAAGGATCGGGTCCATATTGCTCTGGTGTGCGGCCGCCAGAATGAAAGCTCCCTCTTTCGGCAGCTTCTCCGCGCCGCGATACTCATACTTGAGGCCCAGTGTGAAACGGGCGATCCACAGCGATGACAGGCAATAGCCAAGGATACCGCGCCGAACGGCATAATCCGTCTTGGCAAGGCACAGCGGCATCAGAACCCCGCCGCAATAAAGCACCGTAAAGGGATAAAAGATTATATTGAACAGGATGGAGCGAATGCCGTTGATCAGAGTTGTCACTTCATATCTCCCGTTCATTGTAGTTTTGGCGACAATAGTTTGCGCCCGATTAGCCATTGCCACTTTACACAGGTTTAACTCAAGAAAAAAATCAGTTAGCGTAATGCCGTAAGCCAGCGCGCAAAGAAGGAATGCAAGGTGACGGACCAGGATAAACGCCGCGACGACCGGCTGCCAGTGCTATGGCACGGCAAGCTCACCACGGAGGATGATCGGGAATTTGATTGCCAGATCAGGGACGTGAGCCTCGCGGGCACGCTGATCACCTGCGACGCAGACATCAAAATGGGTGAGGAGCTTCTTCTGACCATTGACAAGATCGGCGAGTTCGCCAGCGTGGTCAAGTGGCAGGGCTCGCAGGGCCTTGGCCTCATGATCCTCGCGGGGCCTGACCTTGTGCTGAAGAAATTTGCCGAAGGCGCTGGCGGCAAGGTCTCTGACAGCCCGCATGATCTGGGCACAGACCCGCTCGCAAGCTAGGGGGCATGCGCCAAAAAAGAGGGCGGCTACCACAAGGGTAAACCGCCTTTTTAGTGAGCAAAACTGCCGAGTGCTATCCTGCTGAGTGCTCTTTAGGTCACTATTGTCTTATTGTTATTATCGTGTCGTTTTTGCCCCTGTGCCCGTCTTCTAACGGCGGGTCTTGTTGCGGCGCTCACGGCGGCGGCTGTATTTTGCCTCGGTTGCGCCAAAGCTGGCGTACACGACGATTGCTGGACTTGCTGGCATAACTTCATTGATGAATACCATTTTTCTACTCCTCGCTGCCGTACCTCTTTTGGGCCGGTCATCTATTTGTTCGGGCTTATGCCCTGCGCTGTCACTGTATTCTTGTGATTGTTGTTTTGTTGCCTTGATAACAGCAAGCGGTGTGCCAGATGACAAAGACATTTATAATCAAATACTTAATATTTATTCCATTTCAAGAGATCTATGAACTGTTCATTATCGGACAGGGTTTCTGTTCGTTTTTGAACAGTCTGACGGAGAAAGGTTTCACAGCATCTTGCCTTTTCGGGTGGCTTGCGCTATCACCATCATCATAAATATAAAGATTTCTTTATATTTATTTGAAAAGGAGAAACCATGGCTTATCCCCCGAAGCCACATGTGGAACATGACTGGGGTTGCATCACACGCCTGGTGGCAGATGCGCCCTTTGCGCACATCTTCTCCGGCGCAGCCGGGAGCCAACGTGTAACCCGGCTTCCATTTGTCTTTGACGATCACGGCGACGGCACCGGCACTTTGCGGGCCCATATGGATGCCAACAACCCGCAATGCGCCCAGCTTGATGGCGGCGATATGCTGGTGGCGTTTTCCGGGCCGCATGCCTATGTGTCCCCCAATTGGCGCGGTGACCGTGCCCGCGGGGCGACATGGGACTATACGGCTGTACATATGTGGGGCCGTGCGTGCATCAGGCAGGAACGAGCGTTTTTTGCGTCGCTGATCCGTGATCTGGCGGCACCGCCCGAGCACCGATACCAGGCTTTGTCCGAGCACCCGCAATGGACTCTCGAGGACGCGCCGGAGGCCTATGTAGACCGCTTGTTTCCCCACCTCACAGGTTTTGAAATTAAAGTCACCCGCGTTGAGGCAATTTCAAAAGTGCATCAGGACTTTCCTCCCAAAGACGCCCTTCTGGTTGCCGACCACCTGGCGCAAAGCCAGGACGAAGGCGGCAGGCTGATTGCGGAGGTCATCCGGGAAAAAACCGGCGTCCGCGGGACACGGCGTTCCGCCTGATGCCTGGTTTCGGTATATCCCGGCTCAATGCATCGCCGCAGGGGTTCCATCAGGGGATTCGCCAGGGACTTCGTTGGGGGCTTCATCAGGGGTTTCATTACCGGTAATCCGGGCCAGCTTGTCCGGATTGCGGGTAATGAAGATGCGGTTGACCGTCAGGTCCGCGGTGTAGCCAAAGGTGACAACGGTATCCACCACACCGTTTGCACTGACCACGAGCGAACGGCCAGAGTTCAGCTCCTGCTCGCTCACCGTACCGGGCTGCCAGTACCGGCCAAGCACTCTGGTGATAAAGGCAAGCACTTCACGCCTGCCTGCCAGCTTACGGTTGATAGATGTGGCCTTGCCACCCCCGTCGGCATGCAATGTTACATCTTCAGCCAACAATTGCACCAACCCCTCTGTCGTACCGGTTTTGACCGCCGTCATGAACGCATCCACGAAGGCGTCCTGTCGTTCTGGCGGGGCATGACGCGGGGTTTCCTCGCGCTGCACATTGGCCCGCGCGCGCGACACCAGCTTGCGACACGCGTTTTCACTGACATCCAGACTTTTCGAAATATCGGCATAGTCCATCTCGAACACGTCATGCAGCAGGAATGCCGCGCGTTCCTTTGGCGCCAGCCGTTCAAGCACCAGCATGAACGCCATGGTTACGCTTTCCGAAAGCGACAATTGTGCCTCCGGGTCGTCGAGATTTTCGGTATGCATCGGTTCCGGCAACCATGCGCCGATATAGCTCGTGCGGGTATGCCGCGCGGACTTGAGTACATCCACCGCCTTGCGCACGCACACGGTGGTCAACCAGCCCTGCGGGTTTTCAATTTCATCATCCCGCGTGCCGAGCCACGCGATCAAGGTATCCTGCACCACGTCTTCGGCTTCCGCCACCGAGCCCAGAACCCGGTAGGCCAGCCCCATCAGGCTGGGCCGGTGCTGTTCAAAAATCTCGATAGTCTCCGTGTTCATCTGGCTTCCATCAGTGCTGTGAAACCTGGATACGGTTCCACAGATTGATCATTGCCGACAAGGCTGTCAACGCCGTGATATCCTCATCCGAGAAATGCTCGCGCAGGCGGGCACGATGGTCCGCAAACCGGGCATCCGGCTTCAATTCGGTCAGGGCCTCGATATAGGCAAAGGCCGCTTTCTCCCGATCAGTGAAATCATTGACATGGCGCCAGACAACCAAGCGGTCGAGCCTTTCGTTGCTTTCACCATGCCTGCGGGCATCGGTGGTGTGCATTTTGACGCAATACCCACAGCCGTTCATCTGCGAAGCGCGCAACTTCAAAAGATGGCGCAGGCTTTCATCAATGTTGGTTTCCGCAATCAGCTTTTCCACTTCGGCGAGAGCTGAAATAATCGTTTTGCCATGATGGTAGATATTAACAGGGGCTGTCTGTGACATCGGTCTCTCCTTTTCAGTACGGCTTCACTACCGTTTTCAAAAAGGAGACGAACCAGCCTGACGGGCTGTGACGTGGCTGACTGTTTTTTACCTGTTATGGGTTTTCACCCATTCGGGCACTGCATCGACAAGCACCGGGCTGTTCAGAAGTGCCATTTCTTCACGGTCGTTTAGCCATTCTTCCAACTCGGCCACCGTCTTTGCACGCTCCAGCTTTGCTTCCGCCAGGATAAGGTCCGGGTCAAACTCGCCGTCGGCTTCCTGTTCCATCAGTTGCGCACGGTGCCAGGCGCGAAAGTCATCCTCCGCAGCCAAAGCCCCAAGCGGGGACTTGGCGGTGCGCAGGTGCTCCCCATCAAGCCGCGCTGTCACGGCTTCCAGAATAGGCGGTTTGCGCTTTTCTTCCGGTGTGCGCAGGAGGCCGATTTTTCTCAGGGCAAGCCCCACATCACTGCGACCGCTGACCCAGGACAAGGGCGCGGCAAGCATCAAACCGCCCGTAACCGGCAGCATCCACAAAAAGAGATCCTTATGCAGATAAAAGGTCACAATGGCAGCAACAACACCGATGACGGTGTGCCACCTGTGCGCCTTCAGTGCAGTTGCGAAACTGATCGACCCATCACCCCGGCGCTGTGGCTGCCAGCCGCTGTCGCCGCCGGTGATAACCTCCCAAACGATACGGCTTTGCGCCAGCATCATCACCGGCGCATAAAGCGCGGAGAGCAGGACTTCGGTCAGCACGCTGAGGGTCACGAGGATCGGCCCCCCATAGCGCAGGCAACGCATCGGGTTGACGATGGCCGATACCCATGCAAGCGCCTTGGGCGCAAGCACGATGCCCATCGAAAGGATGAACAGTTCCACCGCGCGCACGCTGTCAAACACGGGCCATGTGGGGAATAGCGATGGCCGCGCAAAATATTCGGGCCGCGTGAAACTTGCCTGCACCGCAAGCGTCAAACCGACCGCCAGCAGCAGAAACCAGAACAGCGCGCTCATATAGGCCATGATGCCCGATAGAATATGCAGTCGGGTAGTCACCGCCAGCCCGCGGGCGAACAGGAATTTGATATGCTGCAGGTTGCCCTGGCACCAGCGACGGTCCCGCGTGATAACGTCGCTGACCGACGGCGGCGCTTCCTCGTAGGTGTGCTGGAGGTCCGTATCAAAGCGTACGCCCCATCCTGCCCGACGCAGGAGCGCGGCCTCGATGAAATCGTGGCTGATCACATGGCCGCCAAAGGGCGCCTTGCCCTTGAGGATCGGCAGATGTGCCGCGCTGGCAAACGCCTTGGTGCGGATGATCGCATTGTGGCCCCAGAAGTTGCTGCCGTTGCCGTGCCAGCCCGACAGGCCATTGCCGAAAATAAGGCCATAGCCCCGGTTGGCAAATTGCTGCAGGCGGGCATAAAGGCTCTCTGCCAGTACAATGGACGGCAGGGTCTGCAGCAGGCCAAGCCCCTCGTCCGCCTCCATGCGGCGCGCCATTTCAACCATTGTTTCGGCGCTCATGATGCTGTCCGCATCCAGAATAAGCATGGCGTCATAGGCACCGCCCCAGCGGGTGACCCAGTCCGAGATATTGCCGGCCTTGCGCTCCGTATTATGCGCCCGGTGCCGGTAATAAACCGGGCACTCAGCAGGCGCGCGCGCGATCAACTGGTGGAAAACATGCTCCTCCTTAAGCCAGGCGCGCGGCTTGTTGCTGTCGCTCAGGATAAAAAAGCAGAACTGCCCCGGTGCCTCTTTGGCCAGCCCTTCCGCCATGGCCTCAATCGCCGCGGCCACGCGCGCAGGATCCTCGTTATAAACCGGCGCAAGGACCGCTGTTTTTATACCTGGGGGATTTTCGTGGATATGGCGGCGACCAAGAATATCGCGCTTGAGAATCAACAAAAAACCAAGCACCGCCTGACAGGCCGCAAAACTGACCCAAGCGAAGTTAAGCGCAAAAAGGATAAGAAACAGCCACTGCAACAAAGTGATATCGCCGGTACTCATCACGGCATACATTTCTCGCACGCCGTAGGCGGTCACAGCCGCCGTGCCACCAAACAACAGTATCCGGGCAAGCAGCGTGCCCACAAGGCGCACAGGCGCCATACGCCCCCGGTCCTTTGACTTCGGCGCATGCACGCCCTGACGCGGCATTTCAAGCCGGTTCTCATCGGGCAAGGCCTTCAAAGACGGCGCCACTCCCATCTCAGCTGGTCCAACGGTAAAGCCAGGTTTCGCCAACGGCCGCTCCTTGGTATTTGGGTTGGATCCTGATTTCCACCGGCCCGGCAGTGCCCGGCTCAAATGTCAGAAATACCCGCATGTGTTCCTCATCAACCCTTTGTGCAACTACCTCAACAATGCGGCCCCGGCTGACACTTCTATCGAACTTTATCTCTTTTATCGGCACATTTTTTGGCATTCCGCGATAGTCGATCACCATCTGCGGGTATTCTGTCCCAAGCTTGAGACCGTAGGCACTGCGGCGCACCCGGCCAAAGCCCGCAGGCAACGGATTGTCATTCGGCCACGTCAGGCGATAAGAAAACTGATACGGCATGCCCGGCTGAAGCGGTGCCTTCGGGCGCCAATAGGCGACAATATTGTCATTCGTCTCCAACGGTGTTGGAATTTCGACAAGCTGTACATGCCCCTCGCCCCAATCGCCACGGGGCACAACCCATGCGGATGGGCGGGTATGATAACCGGCTTCCTGATCTTCAAACGCCTCCGGGCGGCGGTCCCGGAGAATCAGGCCAAACCCCTTAGGGCTTTTGTCCATGAACGCGCTGACCTGCAGGTCGTTCGGGTTGCTAAGCGGCCGCCACAACCGCTCGCCCGAGCCGGTATGTATGGCAAGCCCGGTGGAATCATACACAGCTTCGCGGTAGTCGGGCCTGTCTGACCGATCAATGCTGCCAAAGTAAAACATCGAGGTCAGCGCCCCAAGCCCCACATGCTTAAGCGGCGCGCGCGGGAACAATGTTGCCTCCACATCCATGCGCGTCGGGTCGTCAGGGTAAATACCAAAACGGTAGGCGCCGGATACCCGCGGGCTGTCCAGCAACGCATGCACAACAATACTATCCGCATGGGAGGAGGGACGCTCAATCCAGAATTTGCGAAAGATAGGAAACTCTTCGCCTGTGGGTTCCGCCACATCCACGGCCAGGCCGCGGGCAGACAAACCATAGGTTTGCCCGCGCGACACCGCACGGAAATAACTCGCGCCCTGGAAAACTATAAACTCGTCCTCATAATCTTCGCGGTTCAGCGGATAATGCAGGCGAAAACCGGCAAGCTGCCCCACCTTGGCCAGAAGCGCCGAGATTTCCTTCCTTGGCGTATCAAACGAGGTTTCATTGACCGGGGCCGGAAATGCCTTTCCATTTTCCACGACCGAGATATCAACCCCGCTGGCATAAAGGTTACCAGGTGCAAACATCTCCACAGAAAAGCGCGTGGGCGTGCCGCCCCATATTGCAGCTTTTTTGCGGTAGTTGATACGCCGGTATTCCGAATAGTCGAGACCCAGCAACGCGTCCGGCACCTTGGCTGGCGGCACGAAAGCGTCCTCGGACAATCTCTTTGCTTCATCCAGCACCACCTGACGGGAAAAAGCCGTTGGCTCGGCCTGGACGGCCAGTGTAACACCGCATAAAAACATCACGGCATGGATGCCTGTCAGGCATGCCTTGAAGGCGGTCTGCGGCAGTGGTTTACCCATGATTAGCCCCTGGATCTAATACTTAAAATCAAGTCAGAATTAGATAAATGCCTCTACATCATGGCAAAAAAATGAGGTTTGGCACATTTGCCCAGCGGACACTAAACGGACGTATGGAAATTTGGCCTGTACCGCTTTCTAGCGTACAGGGTGTGTAAAGCCAATCATAGAAAAATCATGCGATCTGCCGGTCACCTGCATGGCAGGATAAATAGGTGCCAGGTCAGTGGCTGGTGAGCGAAAGCCCCTTAGCCTGAATACCCACCACCCCACGGGCAGGCAGCGCCGCCCGCCGGGACCGCGATCACGCGGCCCCTGTTTCAGCGGCGGTTCGGTCCAGACTTTCCTTCAGGATAGCGGCCATGCGGTCGATCTCTTCATGGCTGATGATGAGCGGCGGGCTGGCGACCATGGACTGGCCAACCGCGCGCATAATCAGACCACCATCCAGACAATGGTCACGGCATTTCATCGCCACATTGTCCTCCGCCGGGAACAACGCCCGCGTGGCCTTGTCCTGCACGAGCTGGATACCGGCAAGAAGCCCGGCCCCGCGTACTTCCCCCACCAGCGGATGGTCCGCTACCGCGTCATACAGTCGCTTGCGGAAATAGGGCGCCGTGTCGTCATGCACGCGGTCGATCAACCCTTCGTCTTTGATCAACTGGATATTGGCAAGCGCCACGGCGCACGAAACCGGATGCCCGGAATAGGTGTACCCGTGCGAAAAGACCCCGCCACGCTGCATGGCGCGCTGCACCCGGTCGCCATAGGCGACAGCGGCGATGGGCAGGTAGCCGGATGACAGGCCCTTGGCCATGGGCATCAGGTCTGGCTCAATACCGTAAGCTTCGGACCCGAACCAGTGGCCAAGCCGACCAAACCCACAGATCACTTCGTCAGCCACCAGCAGCACGTCATATTTGCGGCAGATGCGTTGGACTTCCGGCCAATAGGTGGCTGGTGGGTCGATCACCCCGCCCGCACCCTGTACCGGCTCCCCCACAAAAGCGGCCACATTGTCCGCCCCGAGCGCGAGGATCTTGTCTTCAAGCGCGCGCGCGGCCCTGAGACCAAACTCCTCCGGCGTCAGGTCAGCCCCGTTCGCATACCAGTGCGGATGCATGATATGGTCAAACCCCGGCAGCAGCGATTTGCCCATCGCATGCATGGCCGACATACCACCAAGGCTGGTGGCTGCCAGTGTACTGCCGTGATAGCCAAGGGTGCGGCCGATGAATATCTGCTTTGAGGGCTTGCCCTCCACTTCCCAGTAATGACGCACCATGCGGATGATGGTGTCATTTGCCTCGGACCCGGAATTGGTGAAAAAGAAATGATTGAGACCGCCGGGTGTCAGCTCCGCCAGCACGCGGGACAGTTCAATCTGGGGCGGTGTCGCGCTCTGGAAAAAGACGTTATAATAGGCCAGTTCCTGCATCTGCCTGTGCGATGCCTCTATAAGTTCCTGGCGGCCATAGCCGACATTCACACACCACAGGCCCGCCATACCGTCAAGGATCTTTCGGCCGTCCGAATCCCAGACATGCGACCCTTGGGCCTGCGTGACAACAAGCGGCCCTTTGGTGTCAAAATATTTCGGGTCGGTAAAAGGATGCAGATGGTGCGCGACATCAAGCGCCTGCCACTCTTTTGTTTTCCGTTCGGGACGAGACATAGATCATTCCACTTCTTATTATCGTTGCCGGAATACGGCGCTTCCCTCCATCCGCCGCACCCCGGACCCTTCTCCTGACAGAGGTGGCGACAGCCCTATCAACAGGGGTAAAAAAACTCGCTGCATCGCGGAAGGTGCGAAGCAAGGCACAGGCGGTGCGCTTAGGGCACCGAATGCTGGCTCATCCCCTGATCAGCCGCAAATTTCGCCGCATCAGCGCCGCGATATGCTGGGCACCTGTCCCCGGTTGTGCGGCCAGGCCCTCAATAATGCCCTCCATATCCGGTTGTTCCTTTTCCTGGTTGAGCCGGGCAATGCCTTCAATGTCATGCACTTCCAGATAGAAGGCGTGCACCATCGGCACGTAACGCTCGATCTGTTCGGGTGTCAGCGCGCCCATGCTCCAGGCTTCATCATCCGCCTGCGTACCGGTCAGGGCTTCCATATGGTCAACCGTGCGTGCAAGCACGAGCAGGCTTTCGTCCGGGTCATGCACGGGGACAAGCCGCCCACGCACCTGCACAGACACGTAGCTGAAGGTGGGGGCGGTGATATTCTTGCGAAACCAGCGCGGTGAGATATAGGCGCCGGGGCTGACAAAATGCGCAATGGCATCACACCCGCCCGGCGCTATATGTCTCGCGTGGGGGTTTCGGACCGCCATATGACCGGCAAGGCGCAGTGCTCTACCACCGTGCGTAGGTGCCCGCACAAAAGGCACGACCGAGCTATATAATCCGCCTTCCCCCGCCGAGGATAGCTGCGCCATCGGGTTGGCGGCGATATAGGCCATAAGGGCATCCGGGTTTGAAAACTCATAATGCTCGGGCACGAATGTGTTTTTGCCGACATTGTCCCATGACCGCGCGAGCCCTGGTTGCCCCTTTGGCCCTGATTGTAAGGGTGGTGTTTCCTCTGGCATTTTAACCCTCGTCCTGACAGTTGGTGGTTGAAAACTGCCGCACTCGGCGACACCGGGGGGGACGCTAACCGTGCGTTCTGCGGTGACCGGCAGACACCGCCCCGAGGTTCCCGAAGTTTCCGGCTACAAAGGGCAAATCCACCGCCGCGCGCCGCCGCCTGCGGCAGGGACTATGGCGGTGGACCGGCTGGATGAGGTGGGAAGGCCCTTAGAAATCCAGCCCTATCTTGACCCCAATGGTGCGAGGCCGCGTACGGTTCGCATTGTTCCACTCGTGGTAGGGGTCGATCCATTTGTTTTCGTTCGTCAGATTCTGCGCGAACAGCTCAAATTTCACGTTCCCGCTCGTAAGCCCGATACGCGCATCAAGAAGGCCGATGCTGTCGGAATATTGCGGTACATTGTCACCCGGGAAGCTGGTGCGGTCCACATAGGGCATTTCATCCCGGTAGCTATAATCCACCCGAAAGAAGCCCGGCATATCCGCCGACCACATAAAGTCATAGTTCGCACCAAGGGTGAAGCTGAAGTCCGGCACATAGTCGATGGGGTCACCGACGATATTCGCGGTATCATCCGCCGTAATCTCCGTCACTTCCGCGTCGATCACCGTGCCGGAAGCACTGAAGGTCAGCGCATCCGTCGCCCGCCATGAGAAGGAAGCCTCAAGTCCCTTCACCTCAGCCGCACCTACGTTCGAGACAAGCTGTTGCAGCCCAAGCTCGGGCCCGAGGAACACAAGGCCCCGGCGCAGCATATCGTTATATTCGGTATAGTAAGCGGCAAGATCGAAATAGAGCGCGCCGTCAAGTGCCGTGCCCTTGAGGCCAGCCTCATAAGACCATAGCGATTCCGGGTTAAACGGCGGGTTGCCACCGGTGTTGAAGCCGCCGCTGCGGAAGCCTTTGGCCACGCTTGCATAGAAATTGAGGTCATCCGTCACGGCGTAGGACAGGTAGAAACGCGGGTTTACCGTGTCGAACTTGCCTTCCTCAGTAACCGCCGCTGGCGCGAAACCATTGGTCTCAGAGCCCTTGTCTTCGAAGTAGCGCACACCCGCACCTACTTCCAGACGGTCCGTCAACTTGTAGGACGCGTTAGCGAACGCAGCGTAGGACTTGGACGTGTTTTCCGAAAAGAATTCCTGATCGGTGACCACAAAGCCGAAATAGTCATACTCGAAATATGCGGTCAGCGAGCGTTTCATGTCGCGGTAGAAACCGCCAACAGTCCACTGGAACGGCCCCTCGCCGGTGGATGACAGCCGCACTTCCTGGGTGAACTGCTCGCCCGGGTTATAGCGCAGGTCATTGCCTTCATACTGGCCGAGGTAAATGGTGTCCTCACCACCACGGTACGCAAACGGGTATTGGTGATACTGGTCCACATAACTTGTGGAACTCATGATCTCCATAGCGCCAAGGTCATAGCTCATGGTCAGGTTATAAAGCTCATAGTCCCAGATTTTGGGGATCAGTTCCTTGGACGGATCGATGGCCACAAACACCGTGCGGTCCGGCTGCTCGTAGCCTTGCCCAAGTTCATATTCCGCGTGATAGGACACAAAGGTCGCCATCAGCTCGAAATCCTCATTGGGGCGCCACAGCGCCTTGAAGCGCAGGTTGGTCAGCTCCTCGTCGTTGCCGTCCTCGATCCCGGCTTCGGGCTGATCCTGCCACCCGCCACCGTTTTTCACAGTTGCGGCAACGCGCACGGCGAACTTGCCGCGCACAAGCGGCACGTTGGCGATGCCGGTAAACTCGGTCCCGAGCTCGCCGCCTGCCACAGACGTCAGCGTCGCGTCCACATGGCCTTCAAAATCTTCAAGGTTGGGGTCGTTGGTGATATAGCGCACCGTGCCCGCAACCGCGCCCTGGCCGTACAGTGTGCCTTGGGGGCCCTTCAGAACCTCAACACGCGCGATATCCAGCGTGCGGGTCGGCAGCACGTCATAGCCCGTCAGGTTCATCGGCACTTCGTCCTGGTACACGCTCACGAGCGAGCCGCCACCATAGGCGTTGGCGATACCGCGCAGGAAGATCTGGTAGCTACCCGGACCATCCTCACGCATCGTCAGGCCCGGCACTGCGAACGACAGGTCCTGGATGCTGTCGATGCCGCGCTCTTCAAGCTCGGTGCCGCCAAGGGCGGTGATGCTCATCGGCACTTCAATCAGGCGCTGTTCGCGCTTCTGGGCAGTCACCACGATCTCTTCAAGGGTGAAGTCTGCGGTGTCTGCGACTGTCTCCTGTGCCAACACGGGCGACTGCAAAAGCGCCAGCGTGGACAGGGAAGCCAGATAATGTTTGCTGTATTTTTTCATGTTTCCCCTCCGTGACCGGTCAGCCGCACCTGCCATCAGGAAGCGCTACCCGGGATTTCCTCACAATCCCAGAGTATGCAAGCCGACAGGCACAAGGGCAGATGCCAATAGTGCAACGAACGGTGCGCAGGAGGCACCAGCCCCGAAGCGCCCGCAAAACGGCGGTTCGTAAAGCACCGTCATCCACCCGTCACCGCACTGGTGCGACGCGCGCACCACATATTGCCCCGTTCGCACCTGTCACGCTGGCCCCTGCCCGGGCTAGGGTCGAAACTGGGATATCAGGACTAATGGAGATGGGAAGTATTATATGAATAAACGCGCGTCAAAGATCGGCTCCGCGACGGATGCCTATGCGGGCAGGTTGTTCCCCTCGGCACAAATAGAAACCTTCAGGCATATCGACCGGCTGTTCCCCAGCCGCACCATCTCACGCGGGACCGGCACACCGGTAAGCGAGCTTAAGGCCCGTCCCTTGCCTCTTGACGACATGACGATCGAGACCGACCAGGGTGATTATGACCTTTATGACTATGTTGCGCGCAACCGGGTGACGGCCCTCCTGATCGCAAAGGACGAAAAGATCGCCCTTGAACAGTATGAATATGGCAACACACCCGATACCCGCTGGATGTCCATGTCGATGGCGAAATCGGTCAGCACCACGCTTGTTGGCGCGGCGATCCATGACCGGGAAATCGGCAGCCTTGAGGACCCACTCACCAAATACCTGCCAACACTGAAGGGCGGCGCCTATGACGGGGTGAGCATCCGCCAGCTTCTGCAGATGACATCCGGCGCGCATTGGGATGAAACACATACCGACCCCAATTCCGAACGCCGCCGCGTCCTTGACCTTCAGCTCGCACAAAAGCCGGGCGAAATCCTCAAATTCATGTCGGGCCTCAAGCGGGTGGCGGCACCGGGCACGCACTGGAACTACAGCACGGGCGAGACGCATGTGGTGGGTGAACTTCTTCATGCCGCGACGGGGGAATATCTGGCGGACTACCTTACGCGCAAGATATGGGCGCGCCTTGGCATGCAGTCCGACGCCACATGGTGGCTTGAAGCACCAGATGGGCTTGAAGTAGCCGGCAGTGGCATGGCCGCCACGCTGCGTGACTATGCGCGCTTCGGCCATTTCATCATGAATGATGGCGTCATCGCGGGTGAGCGCATCCTGCCGGAAGGCTGGGTGACGGAGGCCGGAAGCGCGCGCGAGATTGGCGGGCAAACGCTTGATTACGGTTTCATGTGGTGGCCGGTGCGCGCGCCTGCGGGTACGGGGTTCGAGGACGGTTTCAGCGCACGCGGCATCTTCGGGCAATATATGTATATCAACCCGGCGCGGCGTATCCTCATTGTGGTCTGGAGCGCGCGGGCAAAGCCGCTTGGCTCCGAAGTCATCCCGGATAATGACTTTTTTAACGCCGTCGTGAAAACAATAGGCTAGGGCAGCCGGGAGACGTCATGCAAAACGACTTGAACACAAGCGCTGCGGAGGACATGCCGGGCAGGACAGATATCCTTGGTCATCCGCGCGGGCTTGCCTATATCGTCTTCACCGAGGCGTGGGAGCGTTTCTCCTTCTACGGCATGCAGGCGCTTCTTGTTCTCTATATGGCTGGCCATCTCCTGAAGCCTGGCGCGGTTGAGGGCGTGATTGCGTTCAGCGGCTTCCATAGCCTGCTTGAGACAGTGTTCGGCCCGCTCAGCACACAGGCTCTCGCCACCCAGATATTCGGGCTTTATATCGGCCTCATCTATTTCATGCCGGTGCTGGGCGGCTTCATCGGCGACCGGGTAATGGGGCAGAAAAAAGCGGTACTGCTTGGCGCGGCACTGATGGCGCTGGGGCATTTCCTGATGGCGTTCGAGACCGTTTTCCTGTTCGCGCTCTCTGCGCTCATCCTTGGCGCGGGGCTTCTCAAGGGCAACCTCGCTGCACAGGTCGGGCGCTTGTACGCCAAGGGCGACCAGCGCCGCGACACCGCCTATTCGCTTTATATCATGTCGATCAATGTGGGCGCCTTCGTGGCCCCGCTTATCTGCGGCACCCTGGGGGAGCTCTACGGCTGGCACTATGGCTTTGGCGCCGCAGGCGTGGGCATGATGGTCGGCATTGTCATTTACCTGCGCGGCCAGCACTTCCTGCCGCCTGACACCATGGCGGATGCGGGTGCCACGAGGCCGAAGCTTCAGAAAGGTGACGGCAAAGTCATCGCCGCCATTCTGCTGCTCTTCGTCATCGCCGCCCTGTTCTGGACCGCGCAGACACAGGTGTGGAACACCTACCCCTTGTGGATTCGTGACCGGGTGGACCGGGAGATTTTTGATCTCACCATCCCCGTCACATGGTTCCAGTCGTTCGACAGCCTTGCTGTCCTCGTACTCGGTCCCTTTGTGATGTGGTACTGGAAACGCCAGCGCGACCGCAAGGCCGAACCCGGTGACCTGATGAAAGTCATCCTTGGCTGCGCGGTGTTCACCCTTGCCTGCGTGTGGCTGGCGCTTGGTGAATTTGCGGCGGGGGGCGGTCAGGTCTCGCTCTTCTGGCCGGTCGTATTCCATTTCATCTGCGCGATTGGCTACCTTTATGTGGGGCCCATCATGCTCGCGCTTGTGTCCTCCACCGCGCCGGAGGCCGTGAACGCCATGATGGTCGGCTCTTACTATCTGTCACTTTTCTTTGGCGGTATCGCGAGCGGGTGGCTGGGTCGGTTCTATGAGCCCATGTCCGACGCCGGTTTCTGGTTGATGCATGGCGCGATTGTGGGGCTTGCCGCTGTGCTGGTGCTGCTATTGCATCGTCCATTCAGGACTGTGCTGAAACTGCACTGATGTTGCACACATCCAGCACAGGTCACGCACACCTGCCGCACACATTTCGCACTCGTGTCACCGGTTCAATCGCTTGACATCGACGGGCAAGCACAACCAATATCGTATATTGCACTTGATAGTCGTTATCAGTTTTTAAGAAGTTGCCAGAAATAATATGACCGCTCCAAGCCAAAAACCGGCCATAAGCCCGCACCTGCCCTCCCGCAAGGCCCTGCCTCCGTTTGAGGCGTTGCGCGCCTTTGACGCCGTCGCGCGGCTTGGCGGCATCAGAAAGGCAGCGCAAGGGCTTGAGCGCGACCACGCAGTGATCAGCCGCCATATCCGTACGATCGAGAGCTGGACCGGCTCGGTGCTTGTCGAGCGCACACCGACAGGCATTGCGCTTACCCCCGAGGGGCGCGAATACCACGAAAAAATCGCGGAAGCGATCGACGCGCTTGCCAACGCCACGCTCGACATGATGAAAAAAAGCGACAACCAGCCTGTGCAGATATGGTGCATGCCCGGCCTCGCCTTTCACTGGCTGACGGGCAGGCTGGGCGCGTTCGAAGCCGCCTACCCCGGCGTGCGGACGGAGGTGCGACCGACTGACATCAGCCCGGACCTTGTCGCCAACGAGGCAGACGTGGATATCCGGTTTGTACCGCAATATGGTGGCGCTTTTCATGTGCCGCAGGGGATCAGGAAACTCAAGCTCGCGCGGCTGCCCATCATCGCGGTTGCCAGCCCCGAATATCTGGACGACAACCCGGCGCTCGAGACTCCCACCGACCTGCTGGCCCACCAACTGCTGCACGAAGAAGATGCCTCTTACTGGCGGGACTGGCTCGCGGCTTATGGCGTCACGAGAGAGGGTGAACTTGGCGGGCCGCTTCTGTGGCAAGTACACCTGACGATGGACGCAGCGCGCCACGGTCGGGGCATCGCGCTCAGCAACCATCTTGTCGCGGCGGAAGACCTCAAGGCCGGGCGGCTTGTGGAGGTCGGCGCGGGCAAAAACGCCTTCGCCAGCAAAACGCCGGGCGACTATCTGTTCCTCGCCCGCGCGGACCGGTGGGAACTGCCGTCAATCCGCCGTTTCCGCACCTGGCTGCACACCGCCATCACCAAGGAACTACCCTGAGCCTTTCACCATGGTGCCTGCCGTGCACCGGCCCCGACCCATGACGCATCTTGCGCCTTTTATGCCGGTGCCGGAAACTGGCAAGCAATTGATCCTGTATCTGAGAAGGGGAGCGAACCATGCGGGGACTGACACACACAATCGGGGCATTCGGCAAGGCAGGCCTTTCCGCCCTCGCCATGGTAGCGGTATTGAGCGCAAGCAGCGCTGCGGTCGACGACCAGCAGCAGGAACCCATGAGCATCAATGCGGAAAGCGAACGCATGCTCTCCTACGACTGGCCGATCCTCAAGGTTGGCACCGGCAGTTATGAGGCTGGGCCTACGGGTGTCACCGTCTTCCAGTTCGACAAGAAAGTGCTTGTGGCGGCAGACGTGCGTGGCGGCGGCCCCGGCACCGTGAACGCGCCATACATGGACCTTGGCTATAACTATGCCGAATTGGATACGGTGGTATTCGCCGGCGGCTCCTGGTACGGGCTTGAAGCTGTGACGGCTGTTGCCTCCGCGCTGAAGGATGACGGCATCCGCGACGGCAACGTCTTCAGCGAGGATGTCAATATCGCCATGTCTGTGGGCTCGATCATCTTCGATTTCGGCACCCGGCGGCTTAACGAGATTTACCCCGATAAACGGCTGGCGCAGGCGGCCTTCCGCGCTGCGAAAACAGGCACCTTCCCGCTTGGCGCATATGGCGCCGGCCGTTTCGCCAAAAGTGGTGGTTTCTTTGGCTGCAACGCCTTCTCTGGCCAGGGCGGCGCGTTCAAGCAGGTGGGTGACCTGAAGGTCGCCGCCTTCGTGATCGCGAACCCCTACGGTGTCATAACCGACCGGGACGGCAACGCCGCCGCCTGCTACACGTCTGACAAATGGCCGGAAGGCGACGTGAAAACCACCAAGCTGATGCAAGGCTTCCCGGAAAGCCGCGAGACCGGCACGGCTGCAGTGGAAGAGACCGCGAGCGCCAAAAACACCACTGTCAGCCTGATTGTGGTGAACCAGAAGATGGACCCGGCGGACCTCAAGCGCCTTGCGGTGCAGGTGCATACCTCCATGGGGCGCGGCATCCAGCCGTTTGCCACCCAGTTTGACGGTGACGTGCTCTATGCTGTCTCCACAGGCGAACTCGCGGAACCTGCCTTCATGTCGCCCGATCTTGGTGTGATTGCCTCGGAAGTCATGTGGGATGCGCTTTTGAGGTCAGTGCCCGCGCAACCTGTAACCGCCATACCGAACCCGGCGCAGAACTATAGCGCGGCCACGCTCAAGGGCTTTGCGGGTAACTATGAATTCAGCCGCTTCGCCAGCCTGAACGTGGGCACAAAGGACGGTAAACTCCATGCAAGGGCAACGGGCCAGCGCACCGTTTTCGGGATCGGGCATGAAGAGGCCACAGAGCTTGTACCGGTCTCCGACACCGAGTTTATGGTGCCGGGCCGCTACCCGCTGACCTTTCGATTCGTCGATGCGCAAACACTTGTGCTGAACCCCGGTCACTGGGAGCAAACCGGCCACCGCACCGCCAGCGAATGAACCCGACAGCCACCGGCGAGCCGCCGAAGAGTTCTTCAACGGAATAGGCCAAAAAAACAGAAGGTAATTAGTGCCTCTCGCCATCGGCACCGTCGCGAGCATCCCGCCGTCTCCTCGTCAGGAACATTGCTCAGCTATGGTTTCGAGGAAGTATGTGCTTGCCGAAAGCGCCATATGAGCGCAGGCAGGATCAGCAGGCTCATCACCGTGGAACTTGCGAGACCCGCTAGAATAACAATGGCCATGGGCCCTTGAATTTCGCGGCCCGCCTGCCCGGTCTCGATCGCAAGCGGCAACAAGCCAAGACCGGTCACAAGCGCCGTCATTAAAATTGGCGTGACGCGTTCGCGCGCGGCGACAAGCACAACGGCAAGTGACCATTCACCTTTTTCAACCGCCAGCTGGTCCGCATGATCAACCAGCAAGATGGCGTTGCGGGCGGCAATGCCGAACAGCGTGACAAAGCCCACCAGCGCGCCAAGAGAGAGATTGGCGCCCGAGAGGGCGATTGCGACCACGCCACCCACCAACGCAAAGGGAGCCGTGCTGATAACAAGGAGAACGGCCCTGTTGCTGTTGAAGGCCAGACTAAGGAGTGCGACAATACCGACGAATGCCAGCAGGGAATGCAGGAGAAGCTCGTTCCGGGCGCGCACCGCATCGTCCGCGATACTGGAGTATTCGACATACACCCCAGGCGGCAGGGTCAGCTCATGGACCGCGCGCTGGACTGCCCCGGTTACGATAGCAACATTTTGCGGCTCCGGATTGGCTGTCACGGTGAAGACCAACCGGCCGCCACTATGAAAAACAGAGGTTGAGCTTTCCGAAAGGGATACAGACGCGACGTCTTCAAGCCGCGCAAGTGTGCCTGAGGCACCCCGCAACAAGAGATCCCGAACACTTTCCGGACTTTTCTGAATAGACGATGGAACCGTGACGGCGATATCGATAACCCTGTCACCCCTGAAAACCTGAGCTGCGGTGCTGCCCGCGTAAACACTTTGGACGGCATCCAGCACGTCTGTGGGGGTCAATCCGTAAAAGGCCGCAGCATCAGGATTGACGGTAATCTGAATAGATGGCGTCTTGGGTGGTGTCTTGATCTTCACGTCAGTTGCATCAGGGACAGTCGAGATCCTGGCCGCGATGGCACTGGCGGTTTTTTCCAGAGCCGCGCTGTCACCACCATAAATATTTATAACGAGCGCCGCCGTTTCACCGGTCAGTGACTCGCCAATGCGGTCGCCCAAAAACGTAAGCACCTCTGTCTGAAGGCCCGGATAACTATCCAGCACGTTGTGAATCTGCGCTTCAATTTCATCTTGCTTTTGTGCAGAAAGGTTAGGCGTAAGCTCGAGATGGAACTCGCTTTTTTCTGGTCCCCATGTATCCTCACCTCCCTCGGATCGGCCAATCTGTTGCTCGACGGTGGCAACACCCGGTATATCCAGCAGGTCGCGCGAGATCGCCGAGCCATACTGCCGGGAGACCGCAAGGCTGGTTCCGGGGTGCGCCGCGGCCTGCAACACGTAATGCCCTTCTCTGAATGCGGGCAAAAGCTCGGAATTAAACAGGAACAGCGCCCCGACCGACAGCATCGATATCAACCCGGCAGGCACGATGAAACGCCAGGGAAACCGGAAAGAATACTGCAGCAGCTTTCCGTGCCAATCCTTGAAGCGAGAGAGGGTCCCGGCTTCATTCGGCAGCGCGGTGTTTCTTAAAAACAGATAGCAAAGGGCCGGAGTGACAGTCATGGCCACAACGAGCGAGATAAGGGTTGCCAGAATGAAGGCCGTGGCGAGCGGCGCAAAGAACGCCCCCTGCAATCCCGTCATCATCAGGACAGGTAACAGGACAAGCGCCACAATGAGCGTGGCATATATGACGGGTCCACGTATCTCCATCGACGCATGAAGAATAACACCAGGAACAGATTCCTCAGGCCCCCGCTGTCTCAATCGCCGGACAATATTTTCAACGTCAATCACCGCATCATCAACCACCACCCCGAGAGCGACCGCAAGGCCTCCGAGTGTCATGGTATTGATGCTCATGCCGAATTTCGTGAGCAGCATAACGGTGAGCAAGAGAGACAGGGGAATGCTCACGAAGGAAACGAGCACCGTGCGCAGGTTGCGGAGAAACAGAAACAGGATGAGGGCAATGAGAAGCGCCCCGATCAGAAGATCCTCTACAATACCTCTCAGGGCTGTCTCCACAAAATTTGCTGGCCGGTGAAGCCCTGAATGCATCTCGATACCCAGCCCCGCTAGAGCCGGGGCAACTTCCGCCAGCGCCTCCTCGACCCGGTATGTCGTGTCCAGCGTGTTGCTGCCATACTGGCTTGAGAGGCTGATCAGAACCCCCGGCTTGCCCATAATGACTGCGTCACCGAAATCGGGAGCAGCGGCTTCCTCGACAGTGGCCACATCCCCAATTCTGACGGGTTTTGCCATCCTCGGAATAAGGGCTGAGGCTATGTCCTGCGGCCGCTTCACTGGTGAGCTTGGTTCAACCAGAATACGCTGCTCCGTGGTATCGACAAAGCCGCCGCCACTGACAACCGCGCTGGCCTGAACCGCCTTGATGAGATCATTGAAACCGAGTTGGTTCGCGGCCAGTTTCTCCGGATCTGCAATGACGTTGATCCTCCTTACCACACCGCCATATACCGTCGCACGGGCAACGCCCGGCACAGAAAGAAGCCGGGGTTTCAGTTCCCACTGTACCCAGTCCCTAAGCTCGGCAGGATTTAGTTTTTCGCTGGTAAAGCCAACTTTCAACAAATCCATCGTAGAAGAAGTAAGGGGACTGACCTTCGGGGCCTTTACTCCCTTGGGGAGCGCGGACGTAACTTCGCCAAGGCCTTCCGCAACAACCTGTCGGGCCCTGAAGGGATCGGCGTCGCTATTGAAAACAACAGTTACGATGCTCAACCCCTGAATCGATTCAGACCGGACGGATTGAACACCTGCCGCCCCATTCACGGACTGTTCTATGGGCCGGGTCACAATCTGCTCGACCTGCGTGGCAGAAAGGCCTGGCGCTTCCGTTTGCACAACCGCCTGCGCCGGCACAAAGTCGGGAAACACGTCATAAGGAACGGTCCTGAGCGAGAGAAAACCTGCCGCAATGACGACCACGGTGGCGATGAGCACAAGGCCTGCCTTCCTGAGGCAAAAGCTGACAATTGCTTCCAGCATCGGTCAGTCCTCACCCTCCTGGGGTGTCGCCGTGCTGTAGAGAATCGCGGCGCCGCTCGTGACCACAAGATCGCCAGCTTTAAGCCCGGCTTTGACGAGCAAGCCATCGGCTGCCGGCTGATAGTTGGTGAGAATGTGTTGAACAAAGCTCTCTTGCCCTGTTGCAACGTAAACCGAAATTTGCCCTCCCATATAGAGAAGTGCGGTCTCAGGGACAAAAACACCGCGTTGTTGCTCTGCCTTCGTCGCGGCGTTCAGCATCAGGCCTGCGCTGAGCGGCAAGACCCTGTCTTGCTCAACAAGGGCGATTATACCCGCCGATTGCAAATAGGTGTCGGCGGACCGCGCCGGACCGAGCACTCGTGCCTCCAAGGTTTCTCCGTCAGCTAACCGGAGACGCACAAATTCTGTTTCCGTCAAACCGTGCCCTGCAGATGCATCCACGCGCAGCAGCGCGGCTTTACCATCAACCAGTGCGGCAACGATCCGCGTTTGTTCGGCTTCATCCATTTTGCCAACAGCAGGCCCCCATTCCAGCATGATGCGTTGATTGAGGGATAATAACCGCTCCCTGGCGACAGCGGCGGTCAGGCCAGCGGCTTCCATATCCTTGGTAGAAATCGCATTGCCATTTTTGTTGAGAGACTTTGTGCGCGCCGCTTCCGTTCTGGCATTGACCAGTGTGAGCCGGGCGATGCGCCGGTCTGAGAACAGGGTAACGAGCGGGGACGGATCGAGCACAGTCGCGAACATGGGCGAGGAATGCGAGACCTGTCGCTCCTCAAGAGGCATCGTGACAATGCCAAGTCGTTTTTGCATGTCGACCCCAATTTTCACATCGTCAGCGCAGACTTGCTGTGCGTGTGTGAAAACCAAAAACAACAGGAGAAAAAGGGGGCGATGCAGGTTTGAAGCATTCACAAATCGTTCTCCAGGTCTAAAAGAATCCGCGACAACTGATCGTTTTCCTCTGTCGTTGCGCTCTGGTTCCAGGTGTTTTCAAGGGCGTTCGATGCCCGCAGAAAATCTGCGCGCTTCTGAGCCGCTGTGCGGAGCGTCTGATAGTATTTGTATTTCGCCGCGAGAAGCGTGTCTGCGCTGCTATACCCTGACGCAACGAGATGTTTGGCGTTCGAGAGCTCTTTCGCCGCAAGCGTTACGCTTAGGGTGTTGTAGAGGTCGTAATTCTGGCGCTGCTGAAAATATGTTTCAGCGGCCACACGCTGGTTCCTTCCAAGCGCATCGACCGCGGCATCCAGTTTTTCCGCAGCGGCTATCCGGTCTTGTTCTGCTGCTCCAATGTTGGCCTTGTTCATATCGAGCGGTGGCAAGGAGAATCCAACAGAGAGGGGCCATTTGAAGACACCGCGTTCCCAGACAATGCCCGGGCTGAGGTGGATGTCCGGGTATTGCTTGGCTACCTCACTTTTTAGTCGTGCTTCCGCGAGGTCATAGGCGCTGATGGCAGCAAAAATTTCGCTATGGGTGTAGAGGGACCGCTCTTCATTGTCAGCGATGGTTTCCCGGTCAAGCTCAGGCAACGGTATGTTGTCGACAGCGAGAGTTCTGGCCTGTTCAACGGGTATATTGAGCACGCCAGCCAGTTGGATCTGGGCATTGACCAGGTCAACCTGCTGCTGCTGAAGGTCTTGCCTTGACGCATCGAGCATTTGCTGTGATGCGATAACGCTACCAACCGGTGTTTCCCCTGCGTCGAATTTGCGTTGCTCAAGGTCTGCGAGAGCGCGTTGGAGATCGTATGCGTCCCGGCTGAAGACGAGTATTTGACGCGCGGCATGAACCTCGGTAATAGCCGCCCTGAGCTGCGACCTGACGTCCCAAAGCGCCGCAGCCATAACAAAATGGGCACTGAGGCTCACGAAACGCGCTTCAGCCATGCGCGCCTCCCTCTGCCCGGCAAGGTCGAGCGGAATATCAACTGAGGTGCCAAAGAGCCAAGGCTTGGCAGCGTCAGCACCCTTTGAATATTCGGCCGTCAACGTGAGGCCAAGAGGTCGCATCTGCCCCGCGGCATCCGCACGCGCCTGAGAGGCGCGGTATTCGCTTTGCGCCTGGCTGATGCCGGGACTGCGCCTGACGGCAATAGCCAGCAAATCGGTATATGCCACCGGGCCGTGGTTATTTTCCAGCTCAGGTTCAGGCGTTAGAGCCGCGAATGCCCGGATGTCGACGTTTTGCGCTTCGTAGTGCGCGCAGCCCCAGAGGAAACAGCAGAGCGCGATCGCGACGGTGGCGGTTAATGCGGACGCCCGGTCTCGGCGGAATGCGCTTTCGGCCCAATTAGGAGGCTGGCGTTGGCACCATTTTAAAATCATTGAGCACAAGTCCTTAAGGTCAGGCATACGCGCGCGGTGCTCCCGCTGTTATTTCCATAACGACACCATCCAGCCATGACCTCCAAAAGTTTTCTGCGACACGACTGCTGCACGACCCGCTTGCCGATCGCTGCCTCCTCCCCC
Organism: Kordiimonas aestuarii; assembly: GCF_025574465.1. Lineage (GTDB taxonomy): Bacteria > Pseudomonadota > Alphaproteobacteria > Sphingomonadales > Kordiimonadaceae > Kordiimonas > Kordiimonas aestuarii. The sequence continues at coordinate 1,091,949 of NZ_JAOBPP010000021.1, read as the reverse complement.
TTGCAACAATCTGCACTTCCCCATGGAGGCGACCCAAGCTTTGCTCCGTCAACAATATACGCGCTTCTGTAATGGCTGGAGTATGTTTGTGAAAGGGTGGAACACGCAACTGGCTGCGTTTATGGACCGGTTTCGGTGGCTGATATTGATCATCGGGAGCGTGCTGTCCATGTGCGCATGGCAGGCAAGCAAACAGATCAAGGTCTCCACCAAACTCGAAGCCCTGATGCCGGAAGGCGCGCCCAGCGTGCGCACCCTCAATGACGCAATGGAAAAAGCCGGGAGCTTTTCCGCAGTTCAAGTGATCGTTGAAGGAGACAACCGGACAAAAGTCGAGCAGACCCTTCTGGTGCTGGAGGCTGTCACGCGCCCACTCGCCTGGAGTGAGAGTGTGCAGTCATTTGAAGATATCTCTGTTCTGGAGCGGCATAAACTGTTGCAACTCAGCGTCCCGCAGCTTGAACAGGTGGAACAAAAGCTGGAGCATGAAAGCCTGAAGGCCGCCGCCGACAGTATAACGGCGACGACCGGAATTCCCATCAGCATCACCCTCCGCGGGGCCGGGGAGCATGTCCCCAGTCGCGCGACGACAACCCGCGCCCCCGACGACCAACCTTCGGTCGACGCCTTGCTGGCACCTGTGGAGACGGAACGGCGATTCGTCTCAGACGACGGCAGGTCGCAGGCGCTCGTAATATGGCCCAAGGCCGGGAACGAGGGCTTGGCGGCTGCAAAGAAAATGATCGGTGACATCGCTGCCATTATCCAGGCGCTTGAGCTAAACAGCCCGGATAGCGATATCCATGTTGGTATCGCGGGCAGAATTCGCAACAAGGTTGCCCAGTTTGATGCAGTTATTCATGATGTGGTAATCGGGCTTGGTAGTTCGGTAACCCTGATCATACTGCTCTTACTGCTGCACTACCGGCGCCTCATGGCTATTCCCTTGATTGTATTGCCGCTTGTGGTCGGCATCCTGTGGACTGTGGGGATCACCGTGCTGGTTATTGGTGGCCTCAATCTGATCACCATTTTCCTGGCGCTCATTCTTTTTGGGCTTGGTATCGACTTCGGCATTCATAATTTCAGTCGCTACGCTGAGAGCCGCGGTGAGGGTTTGGGCCACCGGGAAGCGTTGGCAACCATTCTCGGCCATACCGGCAAGGCATCGCTTGTCGCGGGCATCACCACTGCTGCAGGCTTTCTCGTCTTGGGCTTCACAGAATTTCGGGCTTTCCGAGAATTTGGACTCATCGCCGGCAGTGGTGTCGTGCTGATCTATGTTTCCATGTTCAGCATCTTTCCCGCTTTTCTGTCCGTCGTGCACCGTCACATGAGCTGGCCGAAGGTTGCAAATGCCCAAAAAGGTCGTGGCTGGATGCGGCAGTTGGGAAGCAGAAAGCATGCTATCTGTGTGGCGGTTCTTGTGAGTGTGCTTTTGCCAGCGGCATTGCCCTTTGCAAGCAGGCTCGCATTCGAGAAGAATTTCAAAAACATACAGGCTGCGCGAAGCACCGAACATATCTGGGCGACCGAGCGCTCAAAAAATATCTTCAAGGGCGGCCATGACCGCGCAATCCTTGTGGTGGATACGCTTGATGAAGTGAAGGCGATTGAAAACTACTTTGAGAGCTATACCGCGAACGATAAAGATACACCGACTGTCGCGAAGATCACGAGCATACGCAATTTTGTGCCGGACCCGGCCGAGCAGGCAGAACGTCTCAGAGTGATCAATCGCATGTGGGAACGTGTTTCCGATGGGGGTCCGCTTCCGAATAATCTGGCCGACAAGGTTAAATATCTGCGTATCGGAACCTTGGATGCCAACGATCTGCCGGCTGGCATGAAGCGGGTGTTCCTGGGCGACGCCCAAAAGCCCGGTTACCTGATGTATATCTATAATTCCGTCACGATGGATGACGCAGACCTTGCGCGCCAGTTCTACGATGACGCATCCAGTTTCACCGTAAACGGAAAAACATATCACCCTGCATCTGAAGCCTTCATCTTTGTCGAGATGCTTGCGCTTATGAAGGCGGATGCGCTTCGCGCTATCGGCCTGGTTAGCATCGTCACTCTTCTTGCCGTCCTGGTTTTTACCCGTTCGGTGCTGTCGACAGTTGTTATTCTGGTCCCGACGGCGATAGGCATGGTCTTCACCTTGGCGATCATGTCGATTGCGGGCTTGCCGCTCTCCATCATCAATATGGTCATTCTGCCTTCCCTTGTCGGGATATCGGTCGACAACAGCATTCATATCGTTGAACGGTTTCAGGAAGACAATCAAGGGATCGGCCAGACCATGGCAACGACAGGCCGCGCCGCGACCCTCACTACACTCACCACATTGATGGGCTTCGGCGGTCTTGTCACCGCGTCAATGGGTGGCCTCCGGTCCATGGGATGCCTCGCCCTTATCGGCTTCAGCATCTGCCTGCTGCTGACGTGGTTCTTGTTACCTGCCCTGTTGCCGCTGACCGCGAGAAAAAAAGCGCAAAGCATGCCCACGAACATGAAAGAAAGCATCCTCTATGATTGAAGACCTACTAATTGTTGCCGCGGGTACAGGATCACGGCTGAGAGCCAAAGGCGACCTGAAGCCCCTTGTCGAGATTTGCGGAACCAGCTTGATAGAACGGGCCTTGGCATCTGCCTTCAAGGCCGGCCTTGCACGGGCAACCGTGGTGACCGGTTATAACGCGCCCGTGCTGGAGGATCATCTGGACCAGTTGGTAAAACGGCACAACTGGCGAATAGAAACAGTGCATAATGCGGAATACAAGCACCCCAATGGTCTTTCCGTGCTCAAGGCGAGAAACGCGCTATCCGGCCCCTTCTGCCTTGCCATGTGTGATCACCTCGTTGCTCCGTCCTTGTATCGGACCCTGTTGGCCGGTGACCGTATGAAGGGTGAGGTAGCACTTGCGATAGATACCGTTCTTGGCAATGGGTTTGTCGATCTGGATGATGTGACCAAGGTACGATACGCAGGGCGTCATATTCTTGAAATCGGCAAGGAAATTCCCGTCTATAATGCGTTTGATACCGGGGTTTTCGCCGCCGATCCGGCCCTCTTTGATGCCATTGCGAAAAGCGGACGCGAACGGGGCGACTACTCCATATCCGGCGGCATGGCCGAGCTGGCGCTCGAAAAAAACGCCGTCGCCATTGATGTCGGCGGTGAATTCTGGATCGATGTGGACAGCCCGGAGATGTATGATCTGGCGACCGGCTGGCTGACCGCTAACCAGCCCTTAGCCGTTTGAGCAGTTTTTTATCAGCAGTTGTGAGCGCGAGGAAACGCACCATTACTAGATAGGCGCCAATGAAGAACAGGATCGCCGGGCCAAATACATAAAGATTCTCGGCCTCGCTGAGACGGCTAATCATCATAAGTGGGCCGGCCAGAATGCCGGCAAATATGAGAGGTGGCAGAAAACCGGTATCCAGAATCGAAATAGCCAGATGCCGGCGCAGCATGAAAAGCCGCATTAGCGCCAACCCCGCCATCGAGAGCATAAAACCGCTGGCCGCCCCCGCTGCCCCCCAAACCTGGGCGAGGAGCGCTATGAAAGTTACTTCCGTGACTAGTGAGACGATGACAAGCCTTGGGGGTATTCCGGGTTTCGCATACAATAGGGCTGTCTCGGTCAGCGCAAAGCTGCCGTCAAAAAGTTCGGCGAGGAGCAGAAAAGCAAGCACAATCGCACCTGATGCAAACTCATCGCCAAAAAGGCCAAGCAACTGTCCGCCGAATATGGCGAAGGGTATGGTGATGGCCAGTTGGAGCATGAACGTCCATCGACAAAACCCGGCCAGTTTGCTTCCAATGATGTCTGTCCGAAGGCTGTGGTGAAGTTTTGCCAGTACAGGAACCATCATGGGTTCAAACAACTGGTATATTTTGTGTGGGATGGTGACAATCTGCTGTGCCATATAATAGATGCCCGTCGTACCGTGGCCCGCAACGATGGACAGCACGAGGATATCCAGTCTTCTGAACATCATGATGCCGATGTCCGTCACGCCGACAGGCAAACTTTTTCGCGGTATGCGAAGCACAGAGGTCAGCCGAACGGGTGCCGCGAGAATACCGCGCCATCCGAAGGCATTGCCAAGTCCAATCGAGATGCCCGCGGCCGCCCCGAGGCATGAGAGGGAAAACGCGACAATCAAACCCGTTTCTGGCACCTTCAGCAAATACAGGATGACGGCGGCACCAAGGAATACCCATGGTTCGATGACGCAGCGGGCGAGAATTTCCCAGCGAATGATCCTTTTGAAGCGGATTGCCGCACCCGCCGTATCTGAAAAAGCAATGGCCGGAATAGCGAAGTAGAGGGCCGTCGGCATGCTAATATCCGTGAAGAGAAAAGGCCATACCACGCCAAGAATAGCCGTGAGCAGGGTTGCGATGGCCAGACAGGCGATCAACGCTTCCTTGATCACAACTGCCTGCCGTGCCTCGCCCTGTATGGCACTTAGCATCTCCGGCAAGCTTCTTTTCAGGCCCAGTACCGCGATCGCCGCCAAAATTTCCGTAATTGCCGCAATCTGGCCAAGCAGGCCAAGTGGCGATGGCCCGTATAACTTTCCGGCGACAATCATCAGGATCAGCCGCGCAATCATGCGCCCACCGAAGCCACCAAGAGACGCCAGCGCCCCGCGAAGAATATCACGTATGTCCGAGATATTACCCACAGGCGTCGATCAGCGCACGGGCTTCACCGCTCAGCTTTTTCTCAAGCTGGGCTTCGGTGAACATCAGGATGGCAAGAATGACATTAAAGGCAAAGAGTTCGACAGCGAAATAGAAGGCCGGCTGCCCCACAAGTGAGAATAGGAAAATCAGCAGCGTCCGGTTGTTGGCGTTGAGGATGCCCCACGCACGAACCATCGGCGCTGTTTTCCCCACAAGTGCAATGGCAGGCCGATCACTGCCAATCTTACGCAGTTGCTCCAGCCGAATGTCAAATTCGCTTTCTCGGCCCGCAACAAGCATTTGTGCCTTGTCATACAAACCGGCGAGGAAAGATTTCTTACCGCCCACCACAACGAGCGAGGCCTGTGCGCTCGAGCGAGCGACCCCTTTGAGCCGTCGCTGGTATTTCTGGCGCCGCTCTTCATAACCCGCGGCTTGTACCGCATGGGAGAGACCTGCGCCAACCACAAGCCACCAGACCGACAGGGCGTATCCGGTTTCGATAACGTGTAAGGTGAGCGCAATATATACGGCGGCAAAAACCACATGATCGCAAATGCCGTCAATGATGCGACCGAAGGCACTGGTGCGCCCGGTTGCGCGAGCGAGGCGGCCATCGGCGCCGTCAAGCACATGCCATGCAACCATCGCCAGAAAGCCGCCGTAAACCATGGATGTCTGGGGTAAGTGATAATAGCAATAACCGGCGAGAATACCGCACAACAATCCGAGGATTGACACGAAATTGGGAGAAAAGCCAAGCCGCAACGCGATTTTCACAGCCTGATCGGACAGGGGGTGCACAATATAGCGGTTCGAGGCGTCCTCAATGGTCTCCGGTCGGCCGTATTCATGAGCTTTGGGGGGCGATTGCTTCGAACGGTGTATAGTGCTCTCGTTCATTGCACACTTCCTGTTCTCGCTGCAGCTCCACAACAATGAAGCTGCAGCATCTACTGATTTGAGGTGCTGGGTGCAGGTTTAACCTGCCATGGCCTTCGATTTTTCGGTTTCCACTGTACTACGTACTGCCTTGAGCGCGGAGCCCGCAATAAAGGCCTCTGTCATCAGGCGCGCTTCGTCGTCTGTATGCTGCGTGAGCGGATGTTTGCAGAAGTATGCCGACGGCCCTTCGATGACTCCTGCATGGCCCCGGTCTAGCGCAACCTTGGCACAGCGGATTGTATCGATGGCAACACCAGCAGAATTCGGCGAGTCCTCAACAGAAAGTCGTAGCTCAAGGTTCATCGGTACATCGCCAAAAAGCCTGCCTTCCATACGAATGAAGCATACTTTGTTGTCATTCTGCCAAGCGACATAGTCGCTGGGGCCAACGTGAATATTTTCATCTTCCATCCGATGAGCCGATACAGATTGCACAGCCTCGGTCTTGGAAATCTTCTTTGATTCCAATCGCTCAAGGTTTTTCATGTTCAGGAAATCCGTATTGCCGCCGGTGTTGAGCTGATAGGTGCGGTCAACCGCCACTCCCCGCTTGGCAAAAAGGTCGGTCAGGATGCGGTGAACAATCGTCGCGCCGAGTTGGGACTTGATGTCATCACCGATAATCGGAACACCTGCCGTCTTAAAGCGTTCCGCCCAAACCGGGTTGCTGGCAATGAAGACCGGAATATTGTTGATAAAGGCAACACCGGCTTCAAGTGCGCATTCGGCATAGAATTCCGTCGCCTTCTGGCTGCCCACGGGCAAATAGTTCATCAGGACATCCACGTTGGCGTCCCGAAGGATCTTGACCACGTCCGCCTGACTTGGTTCCGGCGCCTCAAGCGGAAGGAAGGTGCGGTGCTCCGGATGCGCTGCCATATGGTCCGAGTACCCGTCGAGGATACGACCCATCGTCACGTCGACCCCCATATGGGGAATATCTTTGTGAAACACCTTGGTGCAATTCGGTGCGCTGAAAATAGCCTCGGAGACATCCTTGCCGACCTTGCGGCGGTCGATGTCGAAGGCTGCGACAACGCGGATGTCGGAGGGGCGGTATCCGCCCAGGTCTGCGTGCATCAGGCCGGACGCGTCGGTGTGCTGACCCTCACCATAAAAGTGGATACCTTGAATAAGCGAACATGCGCAGTTTCCAAGGCCTATGATGGCGACGTTGATGGTGTTGTTATCTGAGCTCATATAATATCTCCAAGCCAAAATTACATGCTTGAAAGATCAAACGGAGCCACCAGCCGCACACCTCCAGTCGAGGTGATTTTTTTTGTAACAAACACGATATGGATTGCGACAACGCTGCTTTTATATACTCTTGGGTCATGCTTGATCGGGTAAAAAACAAACAGAAGGCGCAAGAAGGGCAGCGGGTGTCCGATGTTTCGGGCTCGGAACACACTACCTTTGACGAGCTGTTTCAAAAGCGTCGAGCGGCGCTAGTGCGCTTTGTCGATTCCAAGATACACAATCAAGCTGAAGCCGAAGAAATCGTGCAAGAAGTGTTCATAAAATTTCGCGCGGCATATGATCCGGCTCAGGTCGCGGCACCCGAAGCACTGCTGGCCAGAATCGCCTCCAATCTGGTTATTGACCGGGTCCGGGGAGCGAGAGCGCGGGCGACGCGAGAGGAAAACTGGGGCAAGATACATATCGAGGGCGCGGACGAATGTTCAGCCAAGGACGCCAGCCTCGACCCGGCGCGTGCATTGGCCGCCAAGCAGGATGTTCAGGCTGCGCTTCAGGTCTTGGAGGCCTTGCCGTCCAAAACAAGACAGATATTTCTCCTCCACCGGTTTGAAGGATTGAGCCACGCGGAAGTGGCGGCACGCACAGGTATACCCAAAAGCACCATTGAGAAACATATGATCCGCGCTATCAAGGCGCTGGCGCCGCTGCGGCAACGCGAATAAAACACGGCCTGAGTGGAGGCGAAAGTCGGCCCATTCCGTTACTAGGTCAGGACAAAAGAGTAAATTAAATGGACGAAAAGAAATCAGACACACTATCGGAGAAGCTTCTTGCGGAAGCTGCCGAATGGCATGTTCGCATGACCAGCGATACCGTGTCTGATTCTGATATTGAACGTCATATGGACTGGTTACTGGGCAACCCGCTACATGCAGATGCTTATGAGATTGTTGCGTCAACGGTTCGTGACGCCACAGACTTCGAGCCGCAAGCACGTGTACGGTTTGCAGACGATTTTGCCGGCGGGATAGACAGGCAGACACCTGCTTCCTTCCTTCACAAGCTGCTTCCAAAGTGGGAATGGCCGCAGGTTGCTACTGCCCTTGCCGTCGCCGCGGCAGTGGCCTTTATCTCGGTCTTGCCGCTCACATCCTTTTATGACGCACCGGAAGCGGAGCATATATATTCAGCCGATGCGCGCGCCGTGAAACAGATAAAACTTGCGGATGGTTCCCGGGTCTCGCTGATGCCGGGTGCAACGATCTCCTCACGCATGCTGGCTGATAAGCGTGAAGTGTCGCTCAAGGGCGGACGTGCTTTTTTTGAGGTGGTGTCAGACAAGTCAAAACCCTTCTACGTTGACACGGGCCAGCGCCTGGTACGCGTTGTGGGAACCCGCTTTGAGGTCTACGCGGCAGCCGACTTCGACCGGGTGGCTGTCAATGAAGGGCTGGTGTCGGTAAGCGATAAACGCGCTGCTGCTGAAGGCACGCCGCGTGCCGGCATCATGATCGAACCCGGTATGGTTGCCCTGTATCAGGATGGCAAGGAAGACCCTCAAATATCCATGAAAAGCCCGGATCAGGTTGGCGCGTGGGCCAGCGGCGTGCTGGTTTTCTCCGACAGCCGCCTGGGTGAGGTCATGCAGGAGATACATCAACTGCATCCGGAAAAGCCGATTGCCCTTGACCCCTCGCTTGCCGACAGGACCTATTCCGGCACCATTGCCATTGCAGATGCTGAAACCATGCTCCGACACCTGACCAACCTGCTTTCCCTGACACTGACGGTGACCGACAGTGAATTTATCGTTACGGCAAGGTAGGGGGCCGGGCCGGTGGGGGAATGGGTGCCTTTATGGCAATCTGTGCTGACAGTCGTCGCGCTAAGCTGCTCCGCAACCGCTCACGCAGATTTTCAGACCTATGAAATAGCACCGCAACCTCTTGAACCTGCCCTGATCGAATTTGCCAGAAAAGCGCATATGTCGATTGACTATTCCGGCGTTCACCTCAAAGGGGTTTTTTCGTCCGGCACCTCGGGGCAACTATCGAAAAGCGCGGCTCTCAGAATGCTCTTAAGGGACACCGGGTTTGGATTTAAAATCCTGGACGAGAGCTCGGGAAAAATCTTTAAACTGCCTATAACAAGCATGGATGCGGTGGCGCCAGCACCTGAAAGTCAAATAGCGCAAGGTGGGGCAGAGCCTGTCATTGAGGATCTTGTTGTTACGGCAGCGAAACGACCTTCCGCCAATTTTCGCCTTCCGGTCAGTGTGTCGGCGGTTTCGTCCACTACTATTGACGACCTGGGAGCCTATGATTTCCAGTCCCTTTCCGTTCACCTGGCAGGCGTGACAACCACCAACCTTGGGCCTGGACGCAACAAGATTTTTGTTCGCGGCCTATCGGATGGACCGTTTGCGGACCGTACGCAGTCTATGGTCGGCGTCTATATCGATGAGGCTCCCATCAATTTCAACGACACCAACCCGGATATCCGGCTGTTCGATGTGGACAGGATTGAATTGATACGCGGGCCACAGGGCACACTGTACGGCGCCGGCTCGCTTGGCGGTATTTACCGCGTCATCACCAATAAACCTGACCTGACCGATACTTTTCTGAAAACACGCGCGGCTTTTGCCCTGACCCATGGAGGCGGGCCAACCAAGCAGCTGGACGCGGTCTTCAATACACCGATCGTGGAGGACCGGCTTGCCTTCCGGCTGACTACCTATACTGACGTCAGAGGCGGCTACATCGATAATATCGAGCCTGCCCGCCAGAATATAAACGATTTGCAGATCTATGGTGTCCGCCCGGCTTTACGCTGGCGGTTGAGCGACGATTGGACTGTTGACAGCACGGTAACCTTGCAGTCCATCGACTATGAGGATTCTCAATACTATACAGCAGGCCTTGGCCGCGACCGGCGGGTTGGTCTTGTTCAGGAGCCGTATGTAGATAATTTTATCAATGCCGGTCTGACCATCCGCGGTGAATTGGGGGCCGCCGTGCTCACCAGCGCAAACACCTATGTCGACCGGGACATTCATGAAACGGCAGACGCCAGCAAGGGATTACCATTTCTCGACGAACTGGAGGGCCTCCAGGACGGAACACTGCCGCCAAGTAATCTGGACCATTTTTTTGGGGCTGAGGATTTTCTGGATAACTTCCAGCAGGATGCTATCGCTTATTTCACCCGCGACAATATTCAGGCGTTCAGCCATGAAACGCGCCTGCAATCCAAAGCGGGCACATCGTTTGAATGGTTGCTGGGCGGATTCTTCCTGCACCGCCAGCAAAAGATGAATAGCGTGCTTGCACTAGCTTTTGATGATGAGGAAGCCTTGGTGGCTTTAACTCAAAGGCGTATCGAGACCACTTCCGATATTGCGCTCTTCGGCGAAGCGACCTACTGGTTCGGTGACCGGTTCAGCCTGACTGCTGGCGTGCGTTATTCTCACAACATCCTGAAACTTGATTATATGTCGAATTTCGTACTCGATGAAGATACCCAGTTGATTGAGGGCTCCAAAACCACGGACAAGCTCATCCCCAAAGTTGCCGCCCGCTATCAGTGGTCCGACGATGTGCAGACCTACATGCAGGTTTCCACCGGCTATCGCGTCGGGGGGCTCAATATCAACACGCCGCTGGAGGCCCTTGTGGCGGCCGACCCGGATGAAACATTGCCGACCGATGTGGCCGCAGACTTTCAGAGTGACACCCTGATCAACTTTGAAATTGGTGCCAAGACCTATTGGTTTGATCGTCGGTTATCACTGAATGTATCTGCCTTTTACGTGGAATGGTACGATATCCAGTCTGACCAGATCAGTGCTGCAGGTTTCCCCTATGTCACCAATGTCGGGCATGCCAGGAACCTGGGGCACGAGATCGAGTTTGCCGCCTTTCCGCTCGCAGGCCTTGAAATCAGGGGCTCCTTTTTCTGGAACGACTCCGAACTGTTGGAGGACAATGCATATCTAGGCATTAAAGCAGGGGACCATCTGCCAGCCATAGCGGAAAACTCGGCAAGCGTGGCAGCGCTCTATGAATTTCCGCTCAATGCCTCTCTCTATGCGACAATCAGCGCCGACTATTCTTACATCGGTAAGTCCGCCTTGACCTTTGATGAGGATCATTCGCCTGCGATGGGGCAATACGGCATTCTCAATGCAAGAGTTGTCATCTCGCACGAGCGATGGCGCGCGGGTCTGTATGGCCAGAACCTTACAGACACAAGAGCGAACACTTTCTCGTACGGCAACAGCTTCACGCTCGGCAAAAGCGATCAGATCACACCTCCGCGCCCCCGCACGCTCGGGATCTTCCTCGAGTATGTATTTTAAGCCCACTCCCCAAATGGCGCCTTGTACCTTTCTGTCTGGAGGCGCGGACGCTATCACTCCGTTTCTTTTAACAAAGGGCTGAGCACGGAGTGAGCGATGAAAGATATATTTCTGAGGGGGGTTATGCTGACTGCCGGGACCATGAGTTTTGTTGTTCCCGCAAGCGCATCAGAGTCTACCGGTTCAGCTGCAGCCGCACTCAGTGCGGTCAGCGAGGCAAACGAGCTCCTGACGGAAGACGATTTAAAGCGGCGCGGCTGGCGGATACGCCTCGGTGCCGCGCTGGGAACCGTCCCGGATTACGTCGGCGCGCAGGAGCACCGGCTCAAGCTTCTTCCGGTGGTCGATATCCGGTACGGAGAAAGATGGCACCTGAATTTCAACAGCCTGTCCTATTCGGCGCTGTCCAGCGGGGCATGGCAATTCGGTCCCATGGTGAAATACAAGGCTGGCCGGAAGGAAAGCCGAAGCGCTGTTCTTCAGGGGCTCGGCGACATTGATCCGTCTCTACAATTGGGAGCTTTCCTGAAATACCGGACCGACCGTATGCTGTTTCGCGCCGAATATCGCCATGCCCTCAAAGAAGAACAGGGAGACAGCATACGCCTCACCCTCGGGCATGCCCTGTTTAAGGCTGGCGATTTTGTTCTCGCTGGTGCGCTTCGAGGTAAGTGGATGTCCAACTCCGCGATGCAGACCCATTTTGGCATAACCCCGGAACAAGCTGCAGCTTCCGAAAGAGGCCTCCCGGCCTACGCCGCCCAGAGAGGCGTATCAGAGGTGTCGGCAGACATTTTTGGTCGCTATGAATTGGCTGAAGGTTATCGCCTGGTTGGCCTTGTGAGTTACACGCGGCTCCTCGGTAACGCCGCCGACAGTCCCCTAGCGTCAGGCGATTTCGGTAGTACCCGCCAGATAAAAGCCGGCATAGGCTTCACCGTAGACTTTTAGCCTCCGCTAGCGCCGCATCCGGCGCGGCCGTTCTTTCTTCGCTTCGAGAGTGATGTCTTCATAAATCATTGTACCGGATACGACATCCGTATTGCCTGCCTGCGAGATTTCAAGGCGATAGTTCACCTGGTCCCGGCTACGTTCAATCGTGCTCAGCGTCCCGGCCATCATTCGCTCAATACCGTTCAGGTGATCTTTCAAAACAAACTTTTCGATCGGCGTTGTGGTTTCTATCTCGCCCCGCACAATGGCAACATCACTTGTGGCAACAAGCATCCATGTGCCTGTGCGCACCAGTTCAAGCTTGACGTTATCAAAACGCATATGTGTGCCGTCCGGACCTACCAGAACCAGAACGGCTGCGACGGTATCGTCCGGACGCGTGAAAACATGGAGGAAAGGCATGGTATGGTCCGCAGCACCACCGGTGCGAAACGCCGGTATAGAACTGAACCGCTGCCAGCGCACCAGACTTTCGCTCAGGTCCCTGTCCTGCACGATGTGCAAGGCATATCCGACGCCGTGGCCCAGTTCCCGCCACTGGTCGGCATGCCCCTTGCCGCCGATCTCCGGCCCAGCACGCCACCGTCCAAGGGCGTACGCGGCTGGCGCCACCAGGGTGACTTCCGGCAGCCCGTTCGCTGCGTCAGAGTGAATAATGGGAATGGACCTCAATTCGCTTTTAAAAGCAATGTCAACCTCCGCCGCGGTATTATTGAGACGAAGGAGATATTCCGGCCGCCTGCCCGACAACTCATGTTGATAGATATTAAGGGCGTCGGCACTGCCGTCATAATGCCATCCCGACCGTTTTCGCCCGTTCTTGATAATGATTTGTTTGCCAAAGCCGTCCGTACCCTGCGGCGGCTTGAGGGTGGAGATCATCAGGCCATGATGTTTGCTAAGAGGAAAACTCGTGATCAAAAACTCACTTGCCGAATACGCGCCGCTCTCGAACAGAAACTGGGCTTCCCAGAACTCGCTGTAATTGCTGTTCTCCCTTAATTGGGGCGCTGAAATGGCGTCCTTGGCTCTGCTCGTACCGCTATTGAGGATTGTGAGGACGAGCAAGAAAAGGCGTACTGAGGTTTGCAATGGTTTCTCCTGTTTACGGAGAAGACGTTGCACGTTGCCTGCAACCTCCACATCAGGCGCAGTGATTTCACATCTGGATCTGCGCCGCGGGGCAAAATAGAGTCGGCCTGCTTCAGTTTTACCCTGTAAGGCGTCTACAAATCCGGGGGCTATTCACATAGCGCTCTGGCAAATCAAGCCGTGCCATACAAAACTCCTTATTGTGGGGCCTTGAACCACAATAAGCGCGGTAAAAACAATCCCTTGAATTGGATTCACACCCTGGTTCGCATTACACAAATTGTATAGGAACAATAAAGTTGGTTCAGAATACCGATACTCTAACAATAAAGTTGGTTCATGGAAAATGACATCACAGTATGGTGTGCGGGAGACCGCCGGACTTTGGTCACTGGTTCAGGATATTTCACGGGCGAGTAATTTTAGGAAGGGTTTGCACCATTCTGAGGCGCATCAAATCGAGGCGTTTCTATAAGAATATTGTTAAAAAAGAAATTTTATTTCCTTCCGAATTAAGTGACTACCTGCCTGCTAAGCGTCAACAGTGTTCCACCATCATCGCCCTTCCCAAAGTCGAACGTGACAAGCGCTGCCAAGAAAACGCACATTGCCAAGCGTGATGGCATTGTTCTCAAGGAAGAGTACCGGTCCGCCAAGATCAGCTATCTGACGGCAGTCCTCTATGAAACAATAATATTCTTCGCTGTAAAGCTCATGATTTCCGGCAACCGCTATGATCGGGATGCCGAGATCGTCGGCATAAGAACGCGCATAATCGATGATCAGCGGGTTGCCGTCGAGACCGCTCCGGCCCTTGGCAATGTCGCCAGCCAGCACGAGTACGTCGGCGTCTTCAAGGCCTTCATAGGAAGGTCTCGGGCCGCCGAACTCAAAGTGCAGGTCGCTGCCATAGGCTATTTTCATGGTCATCGGCTCTTTGCTGGTGCATCAGTATTCTAGTGCCGATTAAATACATATGCGACCGACTATCTGAGTGAGGTCGCATTGGGGAGCACGTCAGGGGGAGCATCCTCCAAGCCGGAAATGCACACGGATGTGGACGCAATCATACGGTAGACCGACCAGCACGCATCTATGGTCCTTGCTCAAACCTAGCGAAGGAGATAGAAACTGCGGGCGCCCAGGTGCGTTTGATACATGGGTTTGACGAAGGTCATATGCGCGTAACCGGATTCCGCCACAAGGCGCTCAAGAGATTCTGGTGTATGGATGAACGATGTCGCATTCCCGACGGATGCCATGGGATTGTCCTTCTCAGGATAGAGCACGCCTTCATACCCCTGCTCCTGCAGCAGCGCTGCCTGCCAGGGCTCCAGTGTACTATTCCCCGGAAAGGCAGACGGTACATGGACCTGCGTATCAAGAATGACCGGCCCCGCTGCCCTACATTTTTTGAGCAGTGAAATCTGGTCCTGAAGCGTCAGGTGATAGAAAAGCCCAAGAACAAGGATGAGATTGAAGGGTGCCAGGTCAACGTCGCGGACATCTGCATGAACAAAACGGATCGTACCCAGTTCTGTATCATCGGGCTTACGGACGGTACGGGCGTCAAAAGCCGTTACCTCATGCCCAAGTCGGCTGGCCCAACGGGAAAAGGAGCAATGCCCCGCCCCGAGATCCGCAAGGTGCATCGGGGAAGGGAAAAATGTCCTCATCAAGTGCACAAAGATCTTGATACGCAGTATGCCGAGCTCTTCATCTTCACACTTGGTATCGATTATATCCTTACGAATAGCACTTACCTCCATCACAACCTCGCCGGACTGACCTGAAGAAGCGCCCTTGTATCAATGCAAGAGGTCTGCAAAACAAAAAATTAACTGCTTTTCCAGCTTCAGGAAACCAGAAAAATCATCCCACCAGCAGACCTAAGCCATCACCAAAGCGGGCCCTTGCTGTACTTCGGCACGCATCTGTTGAACAATCGCCGCCACCGAAGAGGCGGGCCCATCCTCAGGCACAGGCACAGCCAGAAATAGGAAGAAGTCATCATGTTCGATTAGCAGGCGACCCTCCACGAGGCGCATAAGGCGTTGCTCTAGCGCTTCAGCATTCAGAACGTGACCGGCGTGCTCCAGCACACTTGCAATCTGATGACGTTTCGCGACCCCATCACAAGCCAGACAAATCGCTGCATCCACTGGGTCCAGACGGTAGACTGCACGAGGAGCGACTTTACGGGTGTCACCGATAACCATTCCCCCCGCAGTCTCCTCAAATAAAAGCTGGGACGCGCCGGACTTCTCGTTCGCCATCCAGCCTATGACTTCCACGCGCAAAGGATCGATATAACTCGACTGATCCTCAGGTGGATCCCAATCGAAATTATAGGCAAGTTCCTCCACGAGTTCCGGTGAGACATTATAAATGAGCGAGTATACTGCGCGCGGGCGCAGGTTTGTGACACCAAAATGCTCGGCCTGCGAATAGAGCGGACTGTACCGCTGAATACGAACGTCGTTCAACCCTCTCGGCGCCGGCAAATGAGTGAGACTTGGGAGCCAATCCAACATGCGCTGGTAATATTCAGCCTTGTCAAAAGGGAAGCCATAAAGGATCGACCAACTGACACGCAGGCCGAATTCCCTTGACCATTTCAGCAGCTGAAGATTGCGAAGACCGGTAACCCCCTTGCGCATCAGGGTCAGCACCTCGTCCGCCAGGCTCTCAACTCCTGGCAAAATGGCGTTCACGCCAGCCTCATTGAGTGCACGAAGCTGGTCTTTTTTAAGGTTGGACTTCACGGAATAGAATATCTTCGGACGTACCGGCAGCGCCGCGAGTCGATCCGTGATTGTTCCAATAATCCGGTGGTCCAAAATGTCGTCCGTGGCAAAAAATTGCAGGCCGGGAAAACGATCATTGAGGTATACAAGTTCGCTATAAAGGCGTTCCGGGTTTTTGGCCCGGTAAGTGATTGAGTGGTTGAGTGAACAGAATACACAGTGTTGCTTCTGCCCCCACCAGCAGCCGCGCGACCCCTCAAAGGGGATCATTGGCGGTGTCGCGGTGTCAAGCGGCCATACCTCAAAAAAATCGTCATAATAGGGAAACGGAAGATCATCCATCTTTGGCTCAGGCGCAATACCTGGGTCCTGCAGAGGCGTGGTGCTGGAAGCACGCCAATAAAGGCCGGGAATGGAAATATTTTTCTCATCGTCAAGGATCGCCCGAACAAGCTGTGTAAAGGAAATCTCGCCTGGCCCGACGAGAACCCCGTCAAGCTCCGGATAAGCCCTGAACATGGCTTCACCCATCGGGGAGCTACAATTCGCGCCGCCCATAACGATTATGACATCCGGCATCAGTTCACGCAGCCGCCGGGCGAGTGCAATTGAAGCCATCTGCTGTTGAAAAGACGAACTGAGACCAACGATGCGGGGTGCAAGCTTGACGATACGCTGCGCGGTATCCTCAACCAGCTTGGCCGCAATCGGAATAGCCTTTTCAACCAGTTGACGTAATACCGGCACCTGTGCAGGTCGGATGCTTTCATTGGAGAGTGAGAGAAAGTCCTCAACCGATCCGACCGGGTCAACGGCACGGGAAAAAAGCCATTCACCAAGTGAGAGCTTGCCGAAGGCATTGCTGATCATGTCAAAATCTCGCTCGCCCATCGCCTTGATAAAATCGACCAATGGGTATGAGACCTGAACCGACACCTCTGCCGCACGCAAGACCTGCGCAATCATCGACAGCCCCAGAGACGGCATCCGGGACGGGCCGAACGGCATCATGACGAGGACAACATCAATCTCTGATTTAGCACGCGTCATGGCGCTAGGCGCCGCAACCAGCAAGTGTGTCATAGCAATCAAACGCCCCCATCTTCATTCGCCGAAATCAAAATGCCCACTTTAGCCGGTGCCCGCAATGTATTTCACGACTGGATACCCAACCACCAGCGGAACTATCCACCCGACCCCAATAATCCCATAAAAACACTGAATTTATTACCAATCGGGGTAGACCCCAGAGGGATACTCACTCGGCAATATCAACAAATTTCAGTACTTGCACAGCCGTCAACGAACTGCGTATTATTTAAAAATTGACTAGATTTATCGATACTCCAATTTTTCCATCGCGCGTCAAATGCATTTTGTGACGGCGACCTAAGGTTTGATATGAAATTCACGGTTTTTTGCCCTCTGTGCGGTTCTCAGGAGTTTCGGGATTTTAATGGAAGGCGTGCCGCGCGCTGCAGCAACTGTGGTGCAATGGAACGCACCCGACTGCTGTTTGGTATCCTGAACCGGGAAGGTGTGCTGAAAAAGGGAATCTCGATCCTGCACCTTGCACCCGAGCCTGGCCTAGCCAAAAGATTGCGCGACCTTGCTGGCCGCTATGTTCCTGCCGACATCAATATTGCGCAATACCAACATTTCCTCCCGGAGATACAGCAAATTGATCTGTGTTCTTTTGAACCTGAACACTTGGGCAAGTTTGACATTATCATCCATAACCACGTGCTTGAACACGTGCCCTGTGAGTTGGGGCCTGTTGTGAAAAATCTGGTCTCGATATTGAACACGGGTGGCAAAATGTATTTTTCCGTACCGCTCCGTATGTCAAGCTTAACAACGGAGGACTGGAGCCCGGAGTTATCAGATGAAGACCGTCAAAGACAGTTCGGTCAACATGATCATGTTAGGATGTTTGGTTCAGACACTCTGACCATCTTTGAAGACTGGCTTGGCCCCAAGGTCGAAGTTGTCAACAGTTCGGCGCTGTTTGCTCCTCAAGAGGTGCGCCAGATGGGTTTTCCGTTCGACCCCGCGCAGTTGTCCGGGCATTCGCTTTTTCGATATAGCAACTAGGCGCCGCTGCGGTGCTCAATACTTGAAGATCAGGCCCCGAGACAGCACAGGGTTCAGTATCAAGGATACAAGGAAAGTTTGATGACGTTTTCGGGACAGTGTTCAATTTGCGGATTCAGGGGGACCTTTGAGCCGGTCAATTCTTCCCCCCGCGATTGTTATCCATGCCCTGAATGCCGTTTCACGCTCAGATACAGGGATCAAGCGGCCGTCATTCTTGACTTTTTCGGCAATGGCGCAGTTGAATCTTTCAACAAGCTTGCCGCGCATCCATCAATGCAGGAAAAGCATATTGTCGAATTCGCCTTAGGCGGCCCTTTCATCCGCTATCTCTATCGACTTCCGCATTACCAACAGGCTTATTTCTTCGAATCCGAGGAGGAAAAGCAGGCCCAGCAGAATAAGGTTATGCATGTCGACATTATGTCCATGCCCTTCGACGACAACTCGTTGGACCTCATCATAACAAGCGACGTCCTTGAGCATGTCCCAGACGTGAGCGCTGCCTTAAACGAGAGCCGTCGCGTCCTGAAGCCGGGAGGCGTTCACGTTTTTTCGATTCCTGTGCGATATCCTATTCCCAAGGAGAATTTCATACGAGCCTGCATGCGGGAAGGCAGCATACATCATATCGCTGAGCCCCATTATCATGTGTCCGGGACGAAGGGCAAAACGCTTGTATTTACCGATTTTGGTGAAGAGATTGCGACGCTGGCGGAACAAGCCGGTCTGCGCCTGATGATCAGCCGACGCAGCGCCCCTATCGACACTTGCCTGCGCAATTACACATTCGCAGCAATAAAGACATAGAGATGCAACACCGGAAATCCAACCGCACCAAATACTAATACTGATACACTCTGACCGTTATCTGGATAGGTTCATAAGGGCAGCAATCCATGGCAAAGCACCAAACCGTAATTGGCTATATCGATGGTTTTGAAGACGGCCATATTCATGGCTGGCTCTACAGCTCGCATGGGAAAGTCGCCCCTATTATTCGCGTCAACGGCTTTCCAGCCAGAATAGTAGAGTATCCAGTACCCCGGCCAGACGTGGCAGAAGCTGTACGGATAACCCATCTGTGCGGCTTTATCGCAGAACCCATTTCCCTAGCCTTCGAAGAACTGCATGTCGAGCTGTTGGCTGTCGTGAATGATGCTGTTGTGCCCGTGGCGGTCCGCACACTCGACGGCAACTATCTCTCCAATCATCTGTATGCCCAGTTGAAAGTTGCGAAGGAAGTTGCAAGGCAGCAAGACGCCGTTGCCATAACGGTTTGGGATGGCGGCCACAATCCCATCGGCCGGGCGAAAGTGTTGTATGATATCGTTCAGGAAAAGCGCCCTGCAGTGATATTCTCGTTTCTCTTCCCAGAGTTTGGCCACCAATTATGGGAGCCGCTCCGGGAGTCGGGTGCCAATGTCGTCACAATTCCGTTTCACAAGCGTGACCAAGTCTTCCGCTACCTTGCCGAAGAAGGCGTTCGCTTTGATACGGTTTGGATTTGCAAGCCCAGAAAGCATAGCTTTGACTTGGCGCAGGCGATCAGCCATCGGGAAACAGCTTGTATTGTTGACCTTGATGACAATGAGGTTTTATTCGCCAGCTCTGATGCATCACGTCTGAAACCCTACGGTCGTTTCTCCATCAACCTGGCGGAAAACCTGCTCAGCCACATCCCGACCCGGTCGTGCGCCAGCAAATCTCTCGCCGACAAATACAAAGGCACCATTGTTCGACACGTCAGAACACCACTTGCCGAGACAGAACTCGCGCCCAAAAGCCTCGAGAACCAGCAGGAGTCGGAAAATTTCCGGCTGATCTTCTTTGGGAGCGTGAAACCTCATAAAGGCCTGATCGAACTCGCAAATGCGATAAATATTTTCAACTTCATCACAAGCAAGAAGGTCGAGCTTGTTGTGGGAGGCGAGTTCACACCGAAGGACCTGAAGACCGAGTTGGAAAGTCTGAACGTTACATGCCTTGACAAGGTGAAAGAGGGCGACCTGCCTGGGTTGTTGGCAAACTATGATGCTGTCATAACAGGCTTTCCCACACACCCGGCAAAGCGTGACATAACCGATTACCAGATCTCGTCCAAAATTGGTGACGCGCTCCGCGTAGGCCTGCCAGCGCTCGTTCCCGACACCCCGTCCGTTGCCGACCTGGACCACTTGGGCATCATCTTGTTTTCCGACTATAATTTCGTCGAGAAGCTGTGCACAGTTCTCGAGCTTCGTGAGAAAGTTGAACTGCCGCCGGAGTTTTCCACGCCCTACGCCTATGATACTTTTTTGGCCCTCGAGGGGGCCGCTCGTCAATCGCCGCGCGCAGGACAGGTTTTCCCTTATCTGATGTCACAGCTTACTGCTCAGAAGGCATCCAAGAAGAAAAAGCTGGTGTTGGTCTGGAAACAACATGATGCCGCAATGTATGGCCGACGGATCGACCAGATTGCCCGGTACTATGCCTGCACCCGCCCCGAGGTTGAAGTCTATGTCATTGAGCTATTGTCAGATGTTCAGACCCAATCCTTCCTCTCCCGAGAGGCGTCGTTCGGGAATGAAGTGGAATTGCAGAACACGATGCTGCGGCGCAAGAGCTTTGGCTATGAACAAAATAATGTCCGGTACCACACGATAGAATACAGAGATGCCAAAGCAGATATGTCGTTTTCGACCGTCTTCACAAATTTCCTCGACGCCAAGGATATTCGCCCGTCAAACAGCGTCTTCATCCTGTACCCGTTCCTGCAACAGTTCCCCCCACTGCGGGCCATTCTTGGATACTTCAAGGTACTCGTGGACATTGTCGACAACCAATCTGGCTGGCTGAGGAAATTGCACGACCAGCGTCAATATCTAAAACAGATCCATGAAATGGGGACGATCGCGGAGAAAATAATTTTGAACTCGGGAAATAACCGGGACCACCTTGTCGAGGCTGGTGCCATTCCCGAGGACAAGAGCATGGTCATTACCAATTGGTATTGGCATCCCAGCATCTCTACCACTCCTCGCGAAAAGGCAGCGCTCGAAAAACGGATTATCTATACCGGCAACATGAACGACCGGGTTAACTGGCCGCTCCTGAGCAAAATTCTGAACAATGTTTGCCGGGAGGGTGTCACCCTGCACTTGGTTGGCCCTTGTGGCAGAAAGCCGGCTCCCCTCGAACAACTCATAACGCACCCTTACTGCGTCTACCACGGTATGCTGCAGGAAGATGAGACAATTGAGCTGGCCTCAAAAGCGCATGTAGCGCTCATCTGCCACGAGAACGATGAGCTATCCAAATTCATGAACCCGCTGAAAGTATTCATGTATGAGGCAATCGGCCTGCCTTGGGTTTCTGCGCAGATTGAGGGCATCACACTGCAAAATGGGTCGTCTCATATCTGTGAAAATGACAACGACCTGATTCAACGCCTGAATACTATCCTTGAGCGGGACAAAATACAGCCAATCCCTCAGGAGGGCTCTGCCCTGCACGAAGCGAAAAAATATCGGTCAATCATTGATGAATATCTCCTCAAAGAGGAGGACAATTACTGGATTAAATTGCTCCACCTTGAAGGTACCGCACAGGTGAGCACCGAGGAGGAGCAAACGGCTGACGCCAATGGGGGATGATATCCACGAACAAATTGTCCGGCGCCGCCGCAATTGCCTTTCAATTGTCTGAGGACCTACCCGCCGTAGGAAAAGAATGATGACCAAAGCAATTGCATTGGCCGGAATGTTCAACATGAACAACTTTGGCGATCTGCTGTTTCCCGTCGTCGCCGACCATATGTTGGCCCCTCTGGGATTTTCGGTTGTGCCTGTCGCGTCCACTGCGGAAGAGCCTGCAATATTGAATGCCTTGCGGCCCATCGGGCTTGATGACTTCGAGCGGTCGATCGATCATTTTTCGGGCCTCGTGATTGGTGGCGGCCATATGATCCACACCCAGCAGATCGAGCACTTTATTGACTCACGGGAGCGCATGCCCTCGTGGACCGGCTCGGGCCTGTGGCTCGGATCATCATTTCTTGCAGCAAAAAAGAATCTGCCAATCCTGTGGAATGCCCCAGGCATGCCCCATCCTCTGCCACAAAGCCGGCACAAGCTTGCGAATTTGGCAATGCAGGCGGCCAACTATTGTAGTGTCCGCGACAAAGGTAGCGCCAACATGCTGCTACAGACCGGCTCCGGCCAAATTGAGATCGTTCCCGATACAATAGGGTTGATCGATGAAGTTTGGCTGCGAGAAAGCCTGACCGCCGATTTCCGTGCGTTCTGCCGCAGAACAGGCTTGTCAGGCGACGAGCGCCTTGTCTCTGTCCATGCGAGAGACAGATCACTGCCCAATGGCGACGCTGAGAGCCTTGCGAAGGCTGTATCTGATCTGGCCCTGAAGCTCGATTTTGTACCTGTATTGCACGGATTGGGACAGGCACATAAGGATGACGAGACAGCCCAAAAATTGGGTAGGAACATGGCTTGCCGGCATATCGTCTATGATCAGCCGGAAACACTGAGGGAAGTCGTCAGCTTGTTGGCCAACTCGGCAGCCTATATCGGTTCGTCCCTGCATGGTTACATTGTGGCGGAGGCCTATGGGCAACCGGCAGTCTTGATCGGCAAACCGGCCTACAAAAAGTTTGCCGGATATCTTGACCACTCCAAGCAATACGAAAATCTATTTGCAGATTGGGAAACTGGTTTGGCAGGGTTGGCTCCCAGGCTTGGCCAATCCCGACACGAGGGTAAAGCCGTTGTCGCCCGCCGGAACCATGAAGCTCTGAAACGGGCAATCAAGCAGCATTTCTCATGCATGACGACCCGCCTGACACAGCATGCCCCGGAGGAAAAATCCATTCCCCAAAGGGACTTCGTCGCCTGTTACGAGGAAAACTTGCAATCTGGCAACGCCACCAACTGGCTATATTCTCCAATTTATTAAGGTCTGGATTGGCCAAATATCTGCAGCTAACGTGTATGCCTCGGCGTCAGGACAACCGGGCATTTCCTGTAAAACGATAACATATCGAAGCTGAAGTGCTCGGTCGGTTCCGCAGAGGAACTGATATCAAACGTGTTCAGCAGATGCTCCAGACAGGACTGGGCAAGCGAGTAGGAAAGCTGTTTGCCGAGGCAAGCGGCAGCACCCACACCAAAGGCCAGTCCTCGCGGACTGTCGCGCCAAAGCATAAACTCATCCGGCTGGTCATATAGGCTGGCGTCGCGCATGGCTCCTTTTATATCAATCCTGTGCAAGGGCGGTTTATCTGCCGCGGACTGAGGGGCACCGCTGGATCGCCAGAGAGTTGGTATTCCAGGGTACAATCTGAGGCATTCGTCGATGAAACGCCTGACCCCACTCCGATCGTCCCTCAGCTCCAGCTGCAATTCAGGATGTTCGCCAAGGCAAAGGACCATGTCGCAGATTAGCGTGATGAGCGGGAACAGGCCCAGGGTCCACATATTATATACGCGCCACGGATGACCCGGCATGAACTCCCGCGCCTCGTATGTCTCCCGCACTATGTTCTCGACCCGTTCAACGGCAGAACTGCTGAGACTAATGTATTTTGCCGCGGCCTGATCGGCCTCGTGAAAACGCTGCAGACCCGTCCCCTCGACCAAAAGGTCAAAGACATCCAGTTTTGACTTAAAAAGTTCCTGGCTGGCCTCGAACGCAATTCCAAGCGGGGCGGCATGGATGAGAGCTGCAACAGGCAGTGCCACGGTCGACGAGATGTCGACCGTCTGCTCGCTATCCATAGGCAACAGCTGACCCAGGAGAGGCAGCAGTCTGTCGTCAGCAACTGGCTGTGCGCCAACGACAAGAGCCATCAGTGCTCGACGCAAAAACAAACGCTCCTGCACGACATCAAGATCACCAAGATCATCGATATCGCAGGGCAGCAATGTCGCGAACTTTACAAGACTGTCGAGCGGGCTATACGCGCGGGATGAGACACGTTCGACCATGTCTCGCAAAGGGCGGTATGGAAGGCTGTCGCCATTCTTCAAGTTCATGACCGCGTCGGCATAAGAACAGTGCCGTTGTTGCGAAAAACTTGAAGGGCTCATGGAAAGGATTACCACCGTGAAATTGAGGTATTCAGGCACCCTTTACTCTAATCAACTCTTGTTATTGAAAGCCAGTTTTTTTAGAGTTCATTTCTTGGGTTTTCGAACATCAACTGTCAGTGCCGATGTCCGGCGGATTCACAGAGAAAAACAAAAAACGAGCGCTAAATGAGCGGTACCCCATCCAAAACCGGAAGGCTGGCTTTTCTTGAGCGATTTTTCGGTTTGGTGACCGCGAACCATGATCAATTGGCAGTATGCAATCTCGATAGCCGCTTTCAGACTGACAATGAGCCGGGCTCCAACCTGACCTATGCAATGCTGGCCCGTAATTCCTGCGATTATGCACAAGTTTTGGCGGCCAACGCGGCGCCGGGGAGTATTGCCCTCCTAGCCGAGCAGGACCACACAGTTTTCACTGTCAGCCTTATCGCCTGCTGGATTGCCGGCATAGTTCCCGTCCCTTGTCCCGCCCCCGACAGTGATTTGCACCGTGCACGGCTCAAGAGCATAATCGCAGCCGTAAACCCATCGCTGGTGCTGTCCAGTATCGGTTTTCAACAGCATATTGGCGACGTTGAGACACTCACCCATGAAATAGGCCTATCCGAAGAGGCACCCGAGTTCATGCCCCGCATGGTCGAGGAGCGCGCCGACGACACGTCTTTGGAGCTTGCCGTGGTGCAATTTTCTTCAGGGTCGACGTCCAGCCCCAAGGGTATTTCCATCACGTTTGATAATATCACATCCGGCGTGGAAGAAATTATCCTTGGCGCAATTCACACCAGCGAAAAAGTGGCACTCGTCAACTGGCTGCCGCTTTTTCATGATATGGGATTGATTGGGTCTCTGATGACCCCTCTCATGAGTGGCGGCACATGCTATGGTGCATCGCCAAAACATTTTATTCAGCGGCCACAGGCCTGGCTTGCCGCC
The DNA here is from genome assembly GCF_025574465.1 of Kordiimonas aestuarii. Lineage (GTDB taxonomy): Bacteria > Pseudomonadota > Alphaproteobacteria > Sphingomonadales > Kordiimonadaceae > Kordiimonas > Kordiimonas aestuarii. The sequence goes on along the minus strand of NZ_JAOBPP010000021.1, from coordinate 1,066,830 downwards.
ATGAGCCGGGTTCGCGCGACAGCCGCGACCCTGCCGAACTTTGGCGTCGAAATTCTAAACCGCAAGCTAGGCAGTAGTGATATCTCGGAGCTGGACCTTTCCAGCCTTACCGATATTTTCTGTGGCGCCGAGCCCATATCAGCCCACAGCATGTCGACACTCATTGCTCACCTCGAACCCCACGGACTGAGACGCTCCGCATTTCGCCCCTGCTTTGGTATGGCGGAAGGCACCCTGATGATCAGTGTTTCAAGGAAGGGCCAGCCTCCATCCACCATGCCCGCCGCAGTCATGAGGGAACTCGGCATGAATATGCCGGTGGTAAACTGCGGCCCGCCCGTAGCGCCCGGGCTAGTCAAAATACTTGGAGAGGGAGCTGAATTCCTGTCCGATTACGGCGTTGGCGAAATATGCATTGCGGGCAGGCATGTCTCGCCGGGCCTTGTCCGGGCGGGCAACCCCCAACAATTGGTGCCACATGCATCAATTGTCGATAGTGACGGTCAGACATATTTGAGGACAAGCGATATAGGCTATATGGACGGTTCCGGACTTTTCATACTTGATCGCCAGTCAAACATGATCAGCGTCAATGCCCAGAATATAGGCCTGGCCGATATTGAGCGAACAATGGAGCATTGGTTCCAGCAGGAACTGGACGCGCTGGGATACAAGTCACGCCGCATCATTTCCTGCCTGATCATAAATTTTGGGAACGCAACCGCCCTGGACCTCCTTCTCGTCGCGGAAGGGCTCAGGAACATTCTGCCCCCCGACGAGCTATCTGCTTTACGCACGCGCGCCGAACGCTATCTGGCGGGTTATTTCGGGATCAGGATATCCATGGATCTGGAGGTCACCAAATCGCTGCCACGAACCTCCAGCGGCAAATTGGGCAGGGGTGAGGCTGCGCACTGGTATCAAGCCAATAAAATTCACTAATTCAGGAAAAAAAATGGGAAAATCACAAGTCGAAATTGAAGGTTGGATTCAAAAATATATTCGGTCAGTACTGGAAACGGGCTCCGATGCCTTACCAACCGACACTGACTGGACTGATCTGGGATTGGACTCGGTGGAGCTCGTTATCATGGCCGGCGTGCTGGAGGATGACTTCGACATCGCGGTAGATCCACATATACTTATCGAATATTCGACCATCAGCACGTTTTCGCAGTACTTGTCCGACGCCCTAAATCAAAAAACCTGAGATGCCGTCACTGTCGATAAATAACCCGCGCCTTAGCGTCATTGTCATCTCATACAATATGGCTCGGGAGTTGCCCCGCACACTCCATAGCCTGTCCGCAGGCTATCAACTTGGCATCGCACCCTCGGACATAGAGATTATTTCAATAGACAACGGATCACGTGACGCGCCAGCTGCCCTGCCCCCGATCGCAGAGCTTCGCCACCTGCGATCGAACAATCCGCGGCCATCGCCGGTTCATGCAATCAATGAGGGACTCGTTATGGCCCAGGGCGACCTTGTTGGTGTGTGGATCGATGGGGCCCGCATGGCATCACCAGGCGTTCTTGCCGGTGCCCTGTCAGCTGCAAGACAGTACAGAAACCCAGTGATTGTCACACCAAACTATCAATTGGGAACAGCCCACCACGCCGCGCAAAAGTCAGCAGCCTATTCCAGCGAAGTGGAAGACGCTTTACTAGGCTCAATAAATTGGCCTGATGACGGTTACAGGCTCTTTGATATCGCAACGTCTGAAATGCGGTCGCCGTCCGGTCCGCTCCTTGAGAGCAATGGCATATTCATGAGGAAATCGACCTGGATAAGGCTTGGCGGCTATGACGAAGCATTTGATGAACCCGGCGGAGGCTATGCCAATCCGGATCTATTGCGCCGGGCTGTTGACCTGCCGGACACGGAACTGGTGAAGTTGGTGGATGAAGGCACGTTCCACCAGTGCCACGGAGGCATCAGTACCAGCACAGAGGAAGGATTAATCAGCCTATTGAAACAGGCAGGCGTTAAATACCGGCACCTGCGGGGCAAGCCTGCGGGCATGGTCCGGCAACCCGGGATCATACTGAAAAAAGATAAATATCTGCCGCCACCATCCTAACTCTCGACGAGAGAGCGGAAAACATCCAGCAACTGGCCACTCGCATACAAATGATTGAGGATCAGATGGTCGGCGACACCCTCGACATATATCGACCGCGCATTTTTGCACCCGTCCAGCAAGCGCGCTTGCGACACGTCCCGTGCATAGTCTGCACCAAGATAGTTGATGAGCGACGTTTGAGGGTTGTCCGTCAACAGGCGCAGCACATTGGTGCCCACGTTGTCTCCCATTCGTGACGCCAAGGCCCGCAAAAATTCCGGATTCCAGAGAGAAGGTTTGGTGTCTGAATAATAAGTATCCGCATCAATAATTGAGCCAAAACCCAACACGGTCGGCACCTTCAACAAGAGCGCCATCTCCAGCGCAAGCCCAACTCGCCCCGATACTCCGACAACCATGCTTGCACCTGCCAAGCTGCAGCCGAGATACTCCTCAATATCGTGGCGGTGCTGCTCCAGGAGTGTAGAGATTGTTTGATTTCCCTGGACTGTCGTGTGCAGGTTAAAATACACGACCGTATAGTCCAAATCCTGTAACGCGGCGTCAATAACATACTGGGGCAGGAGCGACGCCTTGACGCCCGAAACCCAGAGAACAACCGGCCTCCCCGCAGAGCCTTTCCGCACTTGTACATCACGACCGAAATTGACTGCCGCACGCTCTTCGCTTTTCCAGTCCCCCACAGATTTTTGGGTCAGAATCTGACGCAAGGGTCCAGCCATGGCTTCCGTCGCTGACGGCAGCTCCTCACTCAACAGTTTCAAAGTTGTCCCGACATCGCCATTCAGCAAATGTGCGATGGCCGTATAAAAAAGGAGCGGGGGTTTCATCGCGGCAGGAATGGCGCTCAGAAGCCGAACCATTTCCGAACGCTGCTGATCAGGCATGGCCACACGCACAGCATGATCCATCAATCTGAAATCCAGCTTGCCTGCTTCCAGCGCCCTGATGGTATGCGCCAGTGCAAGTTCAGTCAGGCCCAACCGGCGCAACAAGGCAATGACCCGGCCCAGATACAGGGGGCGCAAATCTGTTCTATTTAGCAGTTCGTCTGCAAGGTCTCGTGCCCTTCCCTTGTCTCCCACCACGTAATAAAGATCCGCAAGGATCATCAGCACCTCATCGCTTTCGTGCCCACCACGCTGCAAACGAACAAGAACATCAATCGCCTCGTCAACTCGTGCGGCCTCAGCCAACGCGGTCGCCAGCCGCAGGGAGTATTTGGGGTCTGCCGCGAGCGCGGCGATACGGCCAAGTAAGTCAATTCCACAGCCAAGCCGTGCCCTAAGGATCGCATCAAAGAAATTTCTCTTCTCTATCGCCGGCATATCGGCGCTCTGCGTGGCGTCCACGCATTGGAAGAGTAGTTGTGAACCTGTGGTGTTGAAAAAGTCTGGCTTGGTCTCCAACATCGTCGATACCCTTGGCACCGCCCAACGGATGGCGGAGGGCGTTTGGACGAGGCTTGCCAGCACACTGACTGCGTCAGAAAAATCACCACGTGCGATATGCAGGTCCGCCTTCGTCAGTGTCAGGCCAACAGACTGCGGAGAAATGGCCAACGCACCCTCCAGCCCCGCACGCGCGAGATCATAATCTCCGTTCTGGATCTGCCGCTGGATAATATCCCGATCAAACGAAATCGCCGTATCGCTCACTTGTTTCCCCACATCTAAAAATCCCGTTGGTCTTGAAAGTTTTTTTGCTTAACCTGCTATGGAATAGGCCAAAATCCTGATCGTCGCGGCGCGGCGACTCATGCCCTTGGTCACGTCATTCCGCAAAGGATACTTCATCGTGCCGAAAAAAAAACAACTGGCAATACATAAATTCAACAGCGCGGGGACCCGCTAATGACAAGGGTTGTTTCCAAAAAGCTCCTGCAATACCGCGACGCGGCTATCAATCTGGGTCTGGAAAATTTGCGACGGGACAATCCGTGGCCTGCGATCGACTATGCAGCGATCAAACCCTTCGACCTTTCTGCCGGCACCGACCTTGATGGTCGCCGGATCATCGAAAAAGCCATTGTCGCAAATGATGCGAAAACAATGTTGGAAATCGGGGTCTTTCTCGGCGGGGCATGCCTTCAGTGGCTGAACACCAAGGGAGACCTTACCGTCATCGGTGTCGATCCATGGGACGATGACTGGTCCGAGCACATCGAGGGCGCGGAAAAACATGCGCCCCCGCCATACGGTTTATCGGCCCTTTCAGAAGCTGAGATTGCCGAAATTGCAGTTGGCGTCAGGTCCCATGGATATTACCAAACCTGCCTCAACAACCTGCGAGCTTATAAAGATAGATTCATCCCGGTTCGCCGCTTTTCGCAAGACGCGATTACCTACCTGAAAGAGCGGCAGGTAAAGGTGGATCTCCTTCATATTGGTGAGTTTAAGCGCAGCAGCGATCTCGAGCGGGTACATCAGCTATTTCCGGACGCCATCCTGTGCGGAGAGTATGCGCTATCGCGGAGCACGCTAGACAGCCCGGTCGAGCCGGAAATGGTGAAGGCTTTCGCTGCCGAGCACGGTTTCGAGATTGAAGCCGAACACCAATGTTGGGTCCTGCACAAAGCAACCCCAAAGGCCCACCAGTGCCACGACACCGACACTCGTCACGGCCTTGAGCGTTTGCGGCGGGACAATCCTTGGCCGGACTTCAGGTGCGGTGCAATCAAGCCCTTTCACCTTTCACTCGATGGCAACGGTCAGGCTGGTCGCGAGATCGTCGAAAAGGTTATTCTCGAGAATGATGTGAAAACAGTGGTGGAAATAGGAGTCTTCCTCGGCGGGTCCTCCCGTCAATGGCTGAACACCAAGGAAGACCTGATCGTCATCGGTGTTGACCCATGGAACCACAACTGGGGCGATTATATCGAGGACACGTCAAAAGACCCGGTTCAGTCACGCAGTTTTTCCGCCTTCACCGAGGACGAGATTACGAAAATTGTGTCAGATATCCGAACATATGGAAATTACCAGGTCTGCCTGAATAACATGTGGGCCTATAGGGATAGGTTCATCCCCGTACGGCGTTTCTCGCCCGAGGCTCTTGCTTACCTGAAAGAGCGACGGATCAAAGTGGACCTTATCTACATCGATGCGTTCAAGCGCAGTATCGACCTCGAAACAGCGCATGAATTGTTTCCTCATGCTATTCTGTGCGGGGATGACTGGCTGTGGCCGGATGCCAACGGCAAGTTTGTCATGCAGGATATCGTCAAGAACCTCGCCGCCGCTCACGGCTTCGAGGTGGAAAGCAAACGGCAGAGCTGGGTATTGCACAAGGTTGCCACGTAACCACCGCTACACCCGCATACGGACCTTGATGACATGAGCAGTATACAAATATCAGCGATCGAAAAGGCTGCAAATGAGGTTAACACACAGGGCTACAGTTTCCCACTGCAACTCGTCGACCAACACAATGTGGCAGAACTCACCAACCTGCTGGAAGGTTATGGCTCTGGCCGAAAACCAATGACCTCGCTGCAAAAGCGCAATCCACATATCCTGTTTCAACCTTTTTGGGACGTGGTTTCCCATCCCAATGTCCTGAAGATCGTTGATCATATACTCGGGCCCGACGCTATTTGCTTTGCGACCAGTATCATCGACAAGCCTGCGGATAAGACCAGCCATGTCGCCTGGCATCAGGATGCAACCTACTGGGGACTAGGGGGACGACGCGCCATCACGATCTGGCTCGCACTAACTCCTAGCACAGCCGAAAACGGCGCTGTACAGGTGGTGCCCGGACGCCATAACAAGCTCCTGGACCATGAGACCTGCCGCACCGCCGCCAACATGCTCGGCCTGAACGAAGTGCTGTCCGTGTCACCCGACGAAACCCGCACGGTTACCATGACACTCCGCCCTGGCGAAGCATCGGTTCATGACAGCCTTACAGTTCACGGCTCCGATAGAAATCGTTCAGCGTTAAACCGTGTTGGCTTTTCCATGCGTTTCGTCAGCTCAGCTGAACATGAAACCGGAGCTATGCTTGGGGATCTGATCTGTTCCCCAGTCACCGGCGTCGACAACACACTGGCAGCACATGCGTCAGCACCAGATAATCAGACGCCTGAGCAAGCGAAAGCATGCCACCAGGAAAGCGTACGCCGTTTGGGGAAACATTTGATGCAGAGCAAACAAACCTATCACCTGACGCGCACAGCCGAAACAACGTGGTAACCAGAGCAGTCAATATGCAATCCTGCACTACACCAGAATTTTTCCATGAGAACGGTTATGCTTCGCCCTATCCTGTGCTCGACGAGCAAGAGGTAGTGCGCGTGCTGGCCGCGTTTGCCGAACTCGAAACAAGATCGCACGGCAGGATCAAGCCGCTGTGGAATATCAAAATACACCTGCTGGTGCCCTGGATATGGAACTTGGTTCACGACCGACGCATTATTGAACCGGTCAAAGCCGTGCTGGGCGAGGATCTGTTGTGCTGGGGAGTCGGTTTTTTTGCCAAGTCGCCAAATGACCGACAGTTCGTATCAATGCATCAGGATGCGTATTATTGGAACCTGACCGAACCAAAGGGCCTGACAGCCTGGTTGGCACTGACTCCGTCGGTGCCGGAAAACGGTTGCCTCGAAGTGATACCGGGCAGCCACCGGTCACTTCTGCCCCATACCAACAGCCCGACACCGAGTAACATGCTGCCCGCAGGCGAACATGTCGCTGCAGACGGCGAAGTCGGTTCTGCCGCGCCACTAGTGCTCAACCCCGGTGAGATGAGCCTGCATCACTGCCAGATCATTCACGGATCAAAACCGGCCGCAGGGGAAGACCGCAGGATCGGCCTGACCATTCGGTACATTGATGGAAGTGTTGCCCAGACAGGCGAGCAAAGGGGCAGCGCAACATTGATCTCGGGGCGCGACCACGGCACATTCGACCTTGAATCCGCGCCGCGAGGCCTCTTGAATCCTGCTGATATTCGAGCTTATACTGACCTTTCCCGCCGCTTCTTCAAGGTCGCGTTTTGACCCGGCGCAAAAGACAGCGCCTCAGTCTCCCAGACAATGTTGAGCAGCGATGCCCTACTCAGTGAAGATGGTCATAAACTGGCTGATGCCCGAATGCCTGATCTGATACCGGAGCAGCAACCGCGCCAACCTGTTTCTGAAGACAACCCTTGCATCATCTCCTTCCCGGATGATCTGGCCGATTGTAGTCCAGTGCTGATCCAGCCGCGGCACGATATCGTCCGCGATCAATGCGAGTGTCGCGCTCGCGTCCTCCTGCATCCAGGACAGGGGTAGGTCCAGCGCCACCTCCCAGCTTCCCAGAAAATCCTGCTCCCTGTTCAGCATTTTTGTAACCGCACGGTTCTTCGGAAGGTCTGGCTTGCCGATAATCCGTGCCGGATTCCCGTAACTGACCGCGGTTATGTACCCGTGCATTGACGCACCAACATAGGCGCAGCTGCCTGCAAGCGTCGCGGCAACGTCCGCGAGGCTGGTCAACCGGGCGAAATTAAGATGACTGGCTGTCATCAGGCCAGAAATTTTATCCGCAGCCAGGTGATCGTCATGACAATGACCCAGCGCGAGAAGGACCGGTATGACCTGCATTTTGCTGGAGAACCCATCCAATTGTTCGGCCATAAACTTATAGTCCCGGTCCAGCGAACGTGCCTTTACGTGGACAGCCATATATCTCTTTGCAACCGAGCCGCCATGTTCACGCACCAGCGTACGGAAGCGCTCCTTCAAGCCATTCTTGGGCCAAAGTTCAGGCAGGCTGAAAATGGTGTCGGGCACCAGGGCAACATCCACGTCTTCTGGCGCGTCAAGGTTATCGAGGCTCTTCTGATCCCTTACCGAAACATAACTACTGGCTCTCAAGACATGCTTCATTGCATGACCTGCCATCTGGCTAAACGGCAGAGGGACGCCAGGAGCATTCCAGATCAAGGGAGAATTATAGAATGCGGCCATGGTCGCAGTGCCGAGCCATAACGACGCATAAGCGGATCGGTCGAGGTCACCTGCATAATGTTCGGGCATGTTCGCAGTACCGGCATGAACAATGTTTCCGCCTCCAATCAAGAAAGCTGTCGGGGTGATGTCATGCTTTAAAAGGTTATCCAGCGTGGTTGCCGGTTTCGCGTCCTCGAAATAAACTTTGTTGTCACTGGGTGATACAGCGAGAAGTTCGTGATCCCCGAGACCAAGCTTGAAGGATGCGACCAATGGAAAAAGCAAATCCCCATAGTTTGGAACGTCGAATGTCCCCACGACGCCGACGGGGTGTTTCGAAAAGCTCATCTAAGGGATTTCCTCTGCACAAGGAGTTACAAGGGCAAGAAAACAACGTACAATTAACAGCATAATTGCAGCCGTAAAAGCATCTTACAACAATTCTTTAAGGCCCCCGGAAACGTTCGGCCCGTCGGCCTTACGGTAGTTGCATCAACTTCCATACGCCATATTGGCTGAGGGTTCCAAGGGGTTTCAAGAGGCAACCCTGTGAAAACGATGGCTTGGGGTTCGTATATGTCCGTCGTCAGAACATTTGAGACATTTTCTCCCCATTGCTCAGGAGGCTTGGTCTCAGGTTTGTGTTTCAGTTTAGGCAGCTTGCATCTGGTGAAGCAAGCGTCTTTGCCTGATGGTGTCTTCCTTGATCTTTCTCCTTTTCTCCAGAATGGCTTGTCCTCTACCGAAGTAGACGTCGGCAGGTGTCAGATTGTTCAGGCTTTCATGATACCGCTGGTGATTATAGTGCCCGATGAAGCTGGCGATCTGCCGCTTGAGGTCCCCCGGCAGATAATAGTTCTCCAGCAGAAGTCGGTTCTTCAGCGTCTGGTGCCAGCGCTCGATCTTTCCCTGCGTCTGCGGATGATAGGGGGCACCGCGCACATGGCTCATCTTCTGGCGTTCCAGGAAGTGGGCCAATTCCTCCGCCACATAGGACGAACCATTGTCACTGAGAAGTCTCGGCCTATGGCTGACCTTCGCTCTGTCACAGCCTGACGCCTTCAGGGCCAGCTTGAGCGTATCCTTCACATCCTCGGCCTTCATGGTCGTGCATAGCTTCCAGGCGATCACATAACGGCTGTAATCATCCAGGATGGTGGACAGATACATCCAGCCCCAGCCAATGACCTTCAGGTAAGTGAAATCCGTCTGCCACATCTGGTTGGATGCCGTTGTCTTGTCCCGGAACTCATCAGCCGCCCTGATCACCACCCAGTTGGGGCTGGTGATCAGATCCTGTTCCTTGAGCATGCGATACACACTGGCCTCAGAGACAAAATATCTCTGTGTATCAGTGAAGCGCACCGCCAGTTCGCGGGGTGACAGATCAGGCTGTTCAAGGGCCATGTCAGTGACCTGCTGCCGAATTTTCTCTGGTATGCGGTTCCAGACCTTGCCGGGCACAGATGGTTTGTCATCCAGTGCGTCCGGGCCGTCCGTCTCCAGCTTGTCCAGCCAGCGATAGAACGTCGGGCGCGACACGCCCAACATCTCCAGTGTTTGCTTGACCGGCAGGTGGCTCTCGCCCACCAGCCGGATGATCTCACGCTTCTCAGCGCCGGGATACCTCATGCGGGGTCTTCCCCATCCCCGATCATGCTTTTTTTGAGCAACCGGTTCTCAAGCATCTGCTCCGCCAGCGCTTCCTTGAGGTCGCGTGTCTCGCGCTTCAGGGTTTTGACCTCGTCGGTGGTGGCGGCGCGTTCAGTGTCGCCTGCAAGGCGCTTCTTGCCAGCCTCAAGGAACTCTTTCGACCAACTATAATAGAGGCTCTGGGCGATGCCTTCCCTGCGGCACAGCTCCGCAATGCTACTTTCACCGCGCAGGCCTTCGATCACGATACGGATCTTCTCTTCAGCGCTGAACTTGCGCCGGTTGGCCCAACGGATGTCCTTGACCGCCTTCTCGGCGCCGCTTTTTGAACTTGCTGATTTTGCTCTCATCCTCATTCCTTACGTCATTACGATGAGACCAAAATCCTCCTTTAACAATATCTCAAATCTGTCTCATAGGCGCTGATGGGGAACAGCTTTTGACATCTTGGACCCGGAGCCAGGGTTTATAGTTTTCCCCAGACCCCAAGCCATAACCGTTCCTGATCGCCCTACGATAGTCATCAAGTGACTTTAGTTGTCGATAGCTTGCCATGTTTCCTGAGCACTCCCGGCAGGAAGCATACCAAAACACAACTCATTTTTCATTCTTTTTTCAGATATTAAGCATAATGTTCAAATAATATTAATAATTTTCATAATTTATTGTTTCTACACACAAATCAACCATATTGACCGGCGGCCCAGCCGCTTGCCCATGCCCACTGGAAATTATAGCCCCCCAGCCAGCCGGTCACATCCACGCATTCGCCGATGAAATACAATCCGGGCTGGCTTTTGACTTCAAGCGTTTTGGAGCTGAGGGCGGCGGTGTCGATGCCGCCGCGTGTTACTTCCGCTTTGGCAAAGCCTTCAGTGCCTGAGGGCACGAGCTGCCAGCGGCTCAGTTTTTCCGCGATGGCCTCCAGCGTCTTGTTCGACATGGACGCCATGATCCCAGGCCACGCTTCTGCCAGCGCTTCGGCAAGCCGGGTGGGCAGCTTTTCGCTGAGGACCGTCCTGAGCACGGCTTTGGGCCTGCTATCCCGCGCGGCCTTCAACCAGCCCGCGATATCAGCTTCGTCCGGCACCAAATTCAGCGCGATGGCTTCCCCGGGCTGCCAATAACTGGATATCTGCAAAATCGCCGGGCCGGAAAGGCCCCGGTGCGTGAACAGCAGGTTTTCGCGGAAACTGGACTTGCCGCACGACACCACGGAATCCGCCGCCACCCCCGCAAGCGGTTTCATGAACGCAAGGTCCCTGTCGGCAAAAGTGAAGGGGACGAGCGCGGGCGTCGGTTCGACGACCGGCACATCAAACTGGCGGGCAATATCATAGGCAAAAGATGTCGCGCCCATTTTCGGGATCGACAAGCCCCCGGTTGCCACGACAAGCGCCTCGGCCGAGACCAGCCCGGATGTTGTCACCAGCTCGTAGCGACCGCTTTCATACCGTACCGATTTGACCGCCACGCCGGTTTGTACGTCCGCGCCCGCGCTTTCACATTCCGCCAGCAAGACCTCGAGCACCCGGCGGGCGCCCTGGTCACAAAACAGCTGCCCCAGTGTCTTTTCGTGCCATGTCACACCATGCCTGCCCAGCAGGTCCATAAAGTCCCACGGCGTATAGCGGCTTAACGCGGATTTGGCGAAATGCGGGTTCTCGCTCAGATAAGCCGTCGCCGTTGCATCCTCATTGGTAAAGTTACAGCGACCGCCACCGGAGATCAGAATTTTGGCACCCGGTTTTTTATTATGCTCATAAAGCACAACAGACCGGCCCCGCGCTGCCGCAACCGCGGCGCACATAAGGCCCGCCGCCCCACCGCCAACAACAACTAAATCTTGCATTTTTACAATCTTATCAACCATAGCGATACGGATGGCCTTTCATGTGCAACAATCGGCGCAATGCAGCGATATTTATAGAAGGATACGGTTGATAACAAGAAATCAGGCGTTACTATCGCGACTAGGGGGAGGTGGCGTCGAAAAATGTCACCCATATTGTACCGTCTTTAAGTTTCGTTAACTGTACTATGCAATGAATTGAGCACGTTAGCGTATAATCTTAAAGCTAGGCTTGCTGAAAAACGAGGGGCTCTCCACAATGGCGGCGCTTGATAACATCCTGCAAAATAAAGTCTTTAGTATTCGAAACCTTCTACTGTTCGTCACCGCGACGCTCATGGTCATTGTTATCTCGCTCACCTGGGCGCGGATGGATACTGCCCTTGAGAATAGTGCGCGCGCCGAACGCTCGATGGAGGTCAACGCCCTTATCGACGACATTGTCCAGTTAAAGCTGGCGCTGAGTGATGAACGCGGCGCCACCTACACGTCCTATGGTTCGCCCCAGCCAGCAAGCAGCGATTTTGAAAAGATCATCAGCAATAGTCGCCAGGACGTGGATGACGCCTATGGCAATATTGTCGAGAAGCTTGAAAAGATCGAACCCTTTGACGGGCAAGACGTAAATGAAAAAATCTATGAAGGGGTGACCGCCCGGTTTGAAGAGACCAAACAGAAGTTCCGCGACGCTTTCGGTAAATACGAATCACAGCTCTCCACCATTGACGAGGACCTCGGCAAGATGGAAGGCGCACGTGACCTCAACGGCCGAAGCGCGACCAACGTGATGACCGACCTTGTTGAAGCAGCCGCAAAGGTGCGCATCGCGCTCGAGGAAAACTATGACTTCGGCGATGATCGCATTTCACAGGTTATCCGGCTCAAGCACCAGCTGTGGCTGATGCTTGAATATGCCACGCGCGAAAGCGCCTCTCTTGGTGAAAACGTCGCCTCCGGTGAACAGATTTCCTCAATCAAGCGCGACCAGGGCTCTCGCTATGGCGGTTATGGCCAGGCCGCGTGGTCGCAGGTGATGGGGATTGCCAATTCGGTCTCCTTCGCACGCGAAGATACCACGCCGGAATCTCGTGACGCGCAAATCGAAGCCATCCAGAAAGCCTTTTTCAACGACTTTGAGCTCACACGCTTTGACCTTTATGATCTTTCTGACGAGGCCGAGCCAAACGAGGAAATGCAGACGATCGTCGACTATGGTGTTACGCCAATTGAATGGGTACGCCTTGCCGAAAACGCCGCCAAGCCGGTCATGAACATGAACGCCTACGCCAAAGAGCTGTCCGCCAGCCTCAATGATGAGGCCGTTGGCACAGCGGCGGCCAATGTGACCCTTGCGATTGTGCTTATGGTCTTTGTTATCGCGATCGGCGGCGTGGCCGTGTGGGTCGTGATGTTCAAGGTTGTTCGCCCGGTTAACGCACTTTCCGATACCATGATGGTGCTGTCAAAAGGCAACCTCGATGTGGAAGTGCCCTATACCGAGGGTGGCGACGAGGTTTCCGATATGGCGCGTTCTGTGCAGATCTTTAAAGAGAACGCCATCGAACGCCAGGAGCTTGAAGCCAAACAACGCGAACGCGAAGAGCAAGAGCGCGAGCGTGCCGAGGAAGAAGAGCGCACCAAACGGGAAGAAGCAGAGACGCAGCGCCAACGCGAACAGGAGCGTGAGGAAAAAGCCCGCCATGAACGCCGTCAGGCCATGCTCGACCTCGCCGACAAGTTCGAGGCGTCTGTTATGGCCGTGGTGCAGGGTGTCTCCAACTCCGCGACCGAGATGGAAAATGCGGCCCGCGGCATGGCCGAAACCGCTGACGACACGTCCAAGAAGTCGGAAGTGGTGGCTAACGCGGCCCAGCAGGCCAGCTCGAACGCGCAGATGGTGGCCAGCGCCGCAGAAGAACTGTCGGCATCGGTGCGCGAGATCACCGGCCAGACCAACCAGTCTTCCGCATCGGCGCGCGACGCAGTGAACCGTACCGAAAACGCTGGCAAGGATGTCGCCGAACTTGTCGATGCGGCGCAAAAGATTGGGGATGTCGTCAAGCTTATCAACGACATTGCCGAACAGACCAACCTGCTTGCCCTGAACGCGACCATCGAGGCTGCGAGGGCTGGTGACGCCGGTAAAGGCTTTGCCGTTGTGGCGAGCGAGGTGAAGAGCCTCGCGAACCAGACAGCGAAAGCCACACAGGAAATCAGCGAACAAGTTGAAGGTATGCAGCAGGCGACAAACCTTGCGGTGCGCGCGATGGACGAGATCAAGGGCATCATCGGTGCCATCGAGTCAACATCGGTCTCCATCGCATCGGCTGTCGAGGAGCAGGACGCCTCCACGCAGGAAATTGCCCGGAACGTATCCGAGGTTTCCACCGGCACAGAAGAAGTGACCTCGAACATCCACGCCGTGAACCAGGGTGCAACCTCCACAGGGGCGGCGGCAACCGAAGTGCTCACCGCGGCGCAACTGCTGACACAGCAATCAGATGAGCTGCGTGGCCAGGTAGAAGCCTTCCTGCGCACCATCCGTGAGGAAGAATAATCCGCGCGCGACAAGCCAAATTTCCAGATTGATTAAAGGGCCTTCGGGCCCTTTTCTTTTGGTTCTGGGTGAGACGCCCCCCCGGCGGGCAGCAGGCGAACAGCGCGCCAGCCGGGAAACAGAGCACCGGGCCGCTGTTGGGCGGAGATCCATAGCCCGTATGCGTTTAAAAGCAGGCTGGGCGACCTTATTGCCTGCCGCGCAGGCTTCGGGCTCCCCCGACCCTCTTCCATCTTCCATCTTCCATCTTCCATCTTCCATCTTCATCTGGCAGCCCGCGTGGCCGTGGTCGGCAATAAAAAAAGGCCCCGGAGGGCCCTTTTGACAGCTGCTGTGATGTTCCTGCTTTATTGCAGGCGCCATGCAATCGGAATAACAAACTGGAGGTTGCCATCCGGCAGGCTTGCCGGGGGCTCCGGCAGGGGGTCCAGCTTTTCCATCATCTTAGGAATAACCTTGTCGAGCTGATCTTCCCCGGTCGGCTCGAGAATGTCGTAGGCGGTGATTTTACCGGTCCGGTCAATTGTCACCTGTACCTTGGCACTACCCTCGATTTCCCGCGCAATCGCAGACCTTGGGTAGATGTGGGTCTTGATGATTTTTTTAACAATCTCGCGCTGCCAGTCCTGTATATCGTCTGCAAAAGCCGGCGTGGCCCCCGCAAGAAACACCAGTGCGATTGTCCCTCCCAAAACAACCCGAAACTGACGGGCTAACCTAGTTAATAACACTGCAAAAACCATCCCATTCCTCCTCCAAATTTTTGCTCCCACTAACCGGTATACGCATATCCGGTAAAAACTGTGATAATTATTATAGTTAATGCGCGTTAAGGTTACCACGCAGCCGGAGCGCTTGTCACGCGTCCGTTATCTTCCGCCGCGCGCTTGGGCCCGTCGCACCACCGCGGCAACTCAAATGACGATCATTTGGCAGGTAAAATTCGCGCTTGCCTTTGAGTACAACATGGCTATAGTGCGCCCCGCACCCGGTGTTGAGCAGGATGAAACCGGGGCTGCCTTGAGACGGAGCCGTGGCCGAGCGGTTTAAGGCGCACGCCTGGAAAGCGTGTTGGGGTCCTGCCCCTCGAGGGTTCGAATCCCTCCGGCTCCGCCATCACACAGCCTTCAGGAAACCGACAAAAAGAAGCCATAAAAAAGACGCCCGAATGGCGCCTTTCCCGTTCCGCTGTGGCGAATATTGTCGCATGGCGGCGCAGGCGCGCCGCCCCAGCACCTTAGCAAGCATGCTAGTTTGTATAATAGTTGCTCTTGCCACCATAATAGTAGCCCTGGTCGCCGTAACCGTACCCACGGTGACGTTTCACATCCACCTGAGTGAGCACAGCACCGACGAGCGGTACCCCGGTCTGTGTCAGCTGCTTCACGGCTGTCTTCACAATACCTTTGGCGGTCGCTTCCCATTGCACCACAAACATGATGCTCTCAGCATATTTCGAGATGATCATCGCGTCCGAAACCGCCATAACCGGTGGGGTATCGATCAGGACAAGATCATACTGCTGGCGAGCTTCACTGAGAAAGGACTGGAATTCAGGTGCGGCAAAACATTTCTGCGGGTTGTCTTCCTTGTCGGCCCACATCACATCGATACCGCTTGTCTCATCCTTGTAGATGGACATGCCGGGCTTTATCGGCTCGCTCGAAATCACATTGTTCAGGCTGACATAATCATCCTTGTCGATGCCGAGACGCTTGCGCAGGACCGGGCGACGCAAATCGGCCTCCACAACCAGTACCTTGATCCCGGTGCGACCCAGTATGTGCGCGAGACAAAGTGTCGCCGTCGACTTGCCTTCCCCCGGAATGGAGGAGGTCACCGCCAGAACTTTTGGTGTGATGCCGCCGGGGCCGCTGAACATCAGCGACGCATGGATGCTGCGGTGAGCCTCCGCAAAAGAAGACGTGGGTTTCGCAATGATATATTTCTCAGGCCCGCCGCTTTGCAAAACAGCCTTGCCAACCAGCGGTATCATGCCAAGCGGCCGCAGGTTGAGGTCCTGGCGAAGGTTCTCGGGGCTGCGGTAGCCGTTGTCGAGCGTCTCCAGCAGGAAGGCAAGGCCAACGCCTGCTGCCACACCGGCCACCATCGCCACCAGAAGGATGACCTTCTTTTTCGGGAAGGATGGGAACGTTGGTACATCTGCCTGCGAAATCACCCGGGCATCCGCCTGCTGAATGCCGTCCTGGCTTGACGTTTCCTTGAAGCGGGTCAGGAAGGTTTGCAGCAGGAGCCGGTTGGCTTCCGCTTCGCGGTCAAGTTCGCGCATCTGGACCTGAGCCCGGCTGACCGTGAAGCTTTCCTGCTTGAGCGCCTCCAGGTTTTCCTCAAGGGTACGTACCCGGATGGCTGCAACTTCAGCCTCGCCTCGAATACCGGAAACGATCTTGTTGATCTCCAGCGATATCTTGTTTTTGAGGTCGCCGAGCTCCGCTTCCACATTCATCATGCGGGGGTGCTTGGGGCCATAGCGGGTTGCCAGTTCGGCACGGCGTCTGCGGACCTCTGATTCCTGTTCCTTCAGACGCTGGATCAGCGGCGACTGCACAACCTCAAGAAGCCCTGATTCTTCCACTGTCCCCGACGCCACATTCTGCTCTATCTGGCGCTCACGTGCTTCAATGCGTGCCAGTTCCGTGCGGGCCGTCACCAACTGCGTATTGAGCTGCGCCAACTGCTGTTCGCTGACAAGCCCGGCCGACTGGGTCTGAACCAACCTGTTCACTTCACGAAACTGCTGCGCTGCCTGTTCGGAAATCCGCACCTTCTCCCGCAGCTCGTAAACCCGCTCGTTCAGCCATTCATTGGCGCGCTCTGTCGCCTCGAATTTCACTTCCAGCTGGTCGGTGAGGTAAAGATTGGCCAGCGAGTTGGCGAGCTTCGCCGACTTCTTGGCACTCAGGGATTCAAACGCAATAATAAGCGTGTAGGAGCGCGGCGGGTTTGTAACGGTCAGACCCGCCAGTACATTGTTGACCACCTGCGCGCGTTCCGCGGCCTGGATATCCGCCGCCGACAGGCCGTCCGTGCCGCCGCCAAGCAGCGCATCACGCCAGGCGTCCGGCAGATACGTCATTGGGTTCAGCGCATGAAGTATCCCGCCCTTGCTTTTCAGCGCCGGGTTGAATTCCGGGTCTTCCACCAGCTTCTGGGTATCAACAAGCTTGCCGGCAAGCCGCCGCGAGCTCAGAACGTCGATTTCGGTTTTGATCGCCGACTGGTCGGTGCCAAGGCCTGACATCACGGCCTCAAGGTCCACAACGCGGTTCTGCCGTGTTTCCATAGCGAGCATCGTTGCCGCCGTATACCTGGGTTTCAACTGAAAGACGACAACCGCTGTCAACAGGGTTATCAAAATCGCCGTATTGACAATGACCCATTTCCGCCGCCAGAGCACAAGGGCAATGGCGCGGATATCGATCGGCGTTTCTTCTTGCGGCGCCACGCTTTCAGCGGAGCTTTTGTCCGGGCCAGAATATGGATTGTCGTACATGAGTTAACACCTAACTATACGCTTAGAAGAAGCGCTCTGGCACGCGGATGATGTCACCTGGATAGACCAGCGTCGTATCTTCAACGGTAACCTTTCTCTCTTCGCCATTCACTTTTCGTGTAATCACGATCTTTTTTTCGTTTGCACGATAGGTAAAGCCCGAGGCCAGCGCGATCGCGTTCAAAACCGTCATGCCGTTCACATAGGGGTAACTACCCGGCTGCTTGACTTCGCCCAATATATAGAACGGACGATAGTTGAGAACCTCGATACTCACCCGCGGGTTGACGAGGTAGCCATCCGCCAGTTTTTCACCAATGGCTTTTTCAGCGGTCGCAACATCGTTGCCACCAACGCTGACAGGGCCGATCAGCGGCAGCGCCACCAGCCCGGTGCCATCAAGCTCGAACTCGCCCGAGAGATCTTCTTCGCCATAAACGGTGACACGGATCTTGTCGCCCGATCCCAACTGATACCGGGCAACATCCAACGCCTGTGCCGATGCGTCCTGCGCAGCAACAGTCGTGGCGAACCCAAACAGATTCGCCACGAACAACATTATAATGATTCTTGTTTTAAGCATTACCTCAACCAACCGTAACCATGAAACTTTCAGTATGGTCGAGGAGTATACTTACCATTGACCCGTTACACCAACCATAAACGAATGGCGCTGATAATCCTGGCCCTGTTGATTGGTCGAACGGTAATCATAGTTATAACCCGCATTGACGTTGAAATTCGGATTGAGCAGATATTTCATGCCGAGTTTAGCACCAATAATATCGTCTTCCCGAACCGTCCGGCGATAATCCTGCGTGGTATAGCTCAGGACACCGTTGAGCAGCAGGTTGCGGCGCAGCTCATGCTCTACGCGGCCCGAATAAAGGCTGGTCACAACGCCTGAAGCCAGCGTCGGCACACCATTGCCGTTCAGGCCGCCAACCGTTGTCTCTTCGATCGAACGTTTTACCGTCGCACGGAAAGAGGTCAGCCCGGTCACATTCCACAGCAGGTCGGCACCATAATTCAGCCCGTCGATGGAACCGATGGTGTCTGAGTCATAAGACCGTTTCATATAACCGACGTAGAATTCGCCCTTGGACTTGCCGGTGAGGTCAAATGCGGCACCCGCAACAGCTTCATAGCCGTCGGAGTTACGGTTTGGACCGCCATCTTCTTTCGAATTGTCATATTCCACGCGGTCGCCCACGACACGAACAAAGGCTTCATAGCCATTCGCCATTTCATAGCCAACCCGTGCCTTACCGGTCCAGCGATCACGGTCCCGATCGTCGTTGTTGATTGGCGTGCCGCCGCCAAATACCGCGCTGTCATCATAGTCGCGCTTCGCAAACTCGCCGTCGACAGCCAGAGACATCACAGACACGTCACGCTTGAAACCAGCACCCGCCTTGAAGACGCTGTATTTGGTCTGCTCGGCCGCGGCACCCGGCGAATCCGCCGAACCACGATCTTCGTGCAACTGGTCATAGGATACACTGGCATGAAGGTCCGTGCCGTAGGAGATATCCTTGCGGCCATTCATGCTCAGGCCGTAGTCCTCGTAATCCTCCGAGCCGTTATCAACATAACGCCCGATATCGGCTTTAGCCGACAGGCTGAAATAGCTGGTATTCCAGTCCGAGACAAGATTGAACGATGGCTTGACGTTGACGATGAAATCGTCGGTCACACCGCTCTCCTCCGCGTAGATGTTTGAGCTGTATTTGCCCGCAACTGTTGCTGAGGGGTAAAAGAGAAAGCTGCCCGATCGCACACCCGGTGCATCATAGTCCGGGCGGTAACGCTCATAAACAGACCGTACAGCGTCGCCTTCAGCTGTAGCGTCTTGAGCGAAAGCGGCTGGTGCCAATGCTGTTCCGCCCATAAGAATGGAGGCCACAATCATGGTCTTCTGATTTTTCATCTATCTTACCCCAGTTGGAAGAGTGCCTGAAATACAGGGCGCGTCAATGTCTTGAATCTTTGCACAATATACACGGATCAAACCTTGTTTAATCAATGCAAACAGGGCCCGAAGTATATGAAAACAATAATAGTTTCAGATGTTGCGCTAATGCAACACTATTTTATTTAGGTGGTGGAGATAAATCGCACATCTTCATCCTGTAATGCAACAGCAGTTAAAACACCGGTGGCAAAGGCCCCGGTATCTACTGCTATACGGTTGCCGTTATGCTCTGGATTTCTGACACCTGTGTGACCATGAACAACACACACGCCAAAATCATGGTTTGTCAGTGTAAAATCCTGCCTGATCGTGGTCATGTCACGCGGTCGCTGCTGCGCCAGCGGCACACCTGGCCTGAGGCCTGCATGCACAAAAAAATAATCGCCTTTCTGCCAGTTGACCGGCAGCCCTTCAAGGAACGCCCGGTGCCGTGCCGGAAACGCCTTTGAAAAACCGTCAGACGCCGCAAGAATATCCCCGGCGATATCAGGGGCCTGGATGTCGACACCATAGCTCGACATCGTTGCCACGCCGCCTACATTCAGCCAGACCTCCGCCATCATCGGGTCATCGATGAAACGCAGCAGCAGGTCTTCATGGTTGCCGCGCAGAAAAATCGGCGTCACCCCGGCGGGCCGGAAGGCCAACAGATACTCAATCACCTCGCGGGACTGGAACCCGCGGTCGACATAATCGCCAAGGAAAACGACATAGGCATCCCATACGCCCCACTGGGCCGCCCTGTCTGCCTCGATTTTCTCCAGCAGTTGCTCAAGCAGGTCAAGTCGCCCGTGGATATCGCCAATGGCATATACCAGTACATCCTCCGGCAACCGCCAGTCACGCCGGACCGGCTCCGGCGCGGCTCCCCCGGCAGCATGCGGTGCAGGGTTCATTGCGCCCGCCCCAAGCCTGAGAAATTTTCGCCAAAAAGATGCCAACCATCTACCCCGTCAATACGCACACCGTATGGCATAAAGCCATAACATCAGGGCGTCATAGCAACAAAAAAGGCGAAGGTCATCAACCTTCACCTTTGTCTGCACCCCACCGCTAAACGGCAAAGTCAACTGATTAGGTCGGGCTACCCGCCTGCGCCTGGCTTGGCTCTTCAGCAACCGGCACCTCCGAATCTGTTGACCCTAAACGACCACTCCGCCGAACCGTCTGCGTCGACCCGGTTTGTTGCTGCGTGGTGGTGGTCGTGGTGGTTGGCGCCATAAACGCTTGCTGCACGGAAGAGCTACCGCTCGCCGACACCACAATCTGGACCGACGCCGCAGCATCCGGATCACTTTCAGCCACCGCTGTCACGACAGCTGACGCAGAGGACCCAACCGCCGTCGCCGCATCCTCATCAGACGCCGACACCGACGCGTCAGACACAACAACAACCGCAGCGGAAACCAACGCCGCTGAGCTTGCGGAGTCGCTCTCGGCAAGCTGTTCAGCCATCGCGGCAACAGATTTTGCCACTTTCGCCAGCAGCCCTGCTTTGCCTGCCGCAACCTGCCGGTTGATCAATGCCTGAAGGCCTGCTGTGTCACCAGCCTGAGCCAGCGCGACAACCTGCGCCTGGAGGGCGCGCTCTTCCATCGTCATTGCCGTCGACTGCGCCGTCGCGGCAGGGGCAAGAGATGGTGAAAGCGCCGGTAGGCCGGTCACAATACCAAGTGCTGCAACTAAAATTGCCAAACGCATTATTTTGCTCCATAAATTTCACCGCCCCATCACGGTGGACGTACACGGTAGACAAAATTCCGCTTAAGTCTCCCACATGGCCCGACATGAGTCAAAAAAAAATTCAGCAAATCAAGCACATGAGCGGCACATGCGAACGCGTGGTGCCTTTTTGCCACACGCCCGGCCCGACCATCGCGCTTGCAGGCATAATAATTTAGCTCTAAACTATTGCCGGACCGGAGGACAAAAATGGCTGACAAACAACACGTCGTACTGATCACCGGCGGTGGCTCCGGCATCGGCCTTGCCACCGCACGGCAGTTCGCAAACGCCGGACACAAGATTATCCTGGCCGGGCGCAGCAAGTCCCGCCTTGAAGCTGCCACCAATCATTTGCCCGGCAGCACCGCGCTGCCGCTTGATGTGACGGACGAAGCCGCCGTGACCGTCGCATTTGAGAATCTGGACAGCCAGAATATGATGCCTGATGTGCTCATTAATAACGCGGGAGCAGCCAAAACCGCGCCGCTGCACCGTATCAGCCTGGATGACTGGCGCGCGGCGCTGGATGTCAACCTGACTGGGGTTTTCCTGTGCACCCGCGCCGTGGTGCCACACATGAAAAAGGCGGGCTTTGGCCGCATTATTACCGTTGCCAGCACGGCAGGGCTCAAGGGCTATGCCTACACCAGCGCCTACACCGCCGCGAAACACGGCGTGGTGGGCATGACGCGCGCGCTGGCGCTTGAACTGGCCGGCAGCGGCGTGACCGTCAATGCCGTCTGCCCCGGCTTCACCGATACCGACATCGTGCGCGCATCCGTCAGCAACATTGTCGAAAAGACCGGTCGCGGTGCTGACGAGGCCTTGAAGGAACTGACCAAGCACAATCCCGAAGGCCGCCTGATCCGCCCCGAGGAAGTGGCCGACACTATCTACTGGCTCGCGCGCGCCGGGGCCGCCGCCATGAACGGGCAGGCAATCGCCGTCGCAGGCGGCGAAGTCATGTAAGCCACCAGCAAGCTAAAAGACGGCACACAGCGTCGCTTGATGCGCATTTAATTTAGTGCTAAAATAAAATAATCAGGCGGGAGAAATTGATGGCACATCATCCGGGGATAGACGAACAGCAGCAGCAGGCCCTGAGGAGCTGGCTGAAGCTTCTGGGCTCCAGCAATGCGATCAGGAAGGCGCTGACGGCGCGCATGCAGGCCGCGCACGGCGTTTCGCTCTCGCGTTTTGATATCCTTGCCAACCTTTACCGCGCGCCCAGGGGTGGCGTGCGCCTGTCGGAGCTTTCCAAACAGCTCATGGTATCGAACGGCAATGTCACCCAGGTAATGGCGCCCTTGATGAAAGAGGGACTGGTGGAACGCAAACCCTGCCCCGACGACGCCCGCGCGGCTGTCGCACAATTGTCAAACGCCGGCCGCACCATGTTCGAAGCCATGGCGGCAGAGCACGCCACGTGGGTCGACGATATCTTCGGCATGCTGAGCGACAAAGACCACCGGACGCTGCAAGGCATCCTCGACAAACTTGGCACCGCCGCCCCTACAGCCAGCACAGAATAAAGGACAGCCCGATGGACCCGAAAACTTTCAACCCCGAGCATTTCCTGTGGGACTTCAAGGACGGTGTCGCCACCGTCACCCTCAACCGCCCGGACCGCATGAACCCGTTGACGTTCGAGAGCTACGCCGAGATGCGCGACATGTTCCGCAACCTTGTGTATGTGCCCGAGGTCAAGGCCATCATTATGGCGGGCGCGGGCGGCAATTTCTCCTCAGGCGGGGACGTGCATGAGATCATCGGCCCGCTGGTAAAAATGGACATGCCGGACCTGCTGAAGTTCACCCGCATGACCGGGGACCTTGTCAAGGCCATGCGCGGCTGTCCGCAGCCGATCATCGCGGCCGTGGACGGCATCAGCGTTGGCGCGGGGGCGATTATCTCCATGGCGTCAGACATGCGGCTGGCCACCAAGGAGGCGCGCACCGCGTTTCTTTTTAACCGCGTCGGGCTGGCGGGTTGTGACATGGGAGCCTGCGCCATCCTGCCGCGCATCATCGGGCAGGGCCGCGCGTCGGACCTGCTGTTCACCGGCCGCACCATGAGCGCCGAGGAAGGCGAACGCTGGGGTTTCTTCAACCGCGTTGTCAGCAAGTCCAAGCTGATGAGCGAGGCGAAGGAACTGGCCGCGCGGCTGGCAAGCGGGCCAACATTCGCCAACGCCATGACCAAAAACCAGCTGAACATGGAATGGGACATGAGCCTTGATACCGCGATCGAGGCCGAGGCACAGGCACAGGCCATCTGCATGCAGACCAAGGATTTTGAACGCGCCTACCACGCCTTTGTCGCCAAACAGAAACCGGTGTTTGAGGGCGACTGATGGCAAAGCAGACAGCAGACAGAAGTTTCCTTTCCTGGCCGTTTTTCGACGACCACCACCGCGTGCTGGCGCGTGAGCTTGATGCATGGGCCAGCGAATATCTGCCGCCCATCGTGGACGCCCCCAACGCCCATGACGATGTGGATGCCACCTGCCGCATCCTTGTGCACACACTGGGTGCCGGTGGCTGGCTGAAATATGCCGTGCCCAAGGCGTACGGCGGCATGCACGACCAGCTTGACGTACGCTCGCTGTGCATCATCCGCGAGACGCTGGCACGGCACTCCGGTCTTGCCGATTTCGCCTTCGCCATGCAGGGGCTGGGCTCCGGTGCCATAACGCTGGCGGGCAGCGACGACCTCAAGGCCAGCTATCTGCCACACGTGGCGTCGGGCGAGAAAATAGCCGCCTTTGCCCTCACGGAGCCCGAGGCCGGGTCCGATGTGGCGCAGATCACCACCAGGCTCAAGGAAAGCAAAAGCGGCTTCAAGCTGACGGGTGAGAAGACCTATATCTCCAATGGCGGCATTGCCGACTTTTACTGCGTGTTCGCCCGCACCGGCGAAGCACCGGGCGCGCGGGGCCTGTCTGCCGTGGTGCTGGATGCCGACACGCCGGGCTTTGCGGTGAAGGAACGTATTGAGGTCATCGCGCCGCACCCCTTGGGCCGCCTCACGTTTGATGGCTGCAAGGTAGGCGCGGACAAACTTCTGGGCAAACGCGGCGAAGGCTTCAAGCTGGCCATGGCCACCCTTGATATCTTCCGCTCCACCGTCGGCGCGGCCGCGCTTGGTTTTGCCCGCCGTGCGCTTGATGAAGCCCTATCGCGTACCCGCAGCCGCGAGCTGTTCGGTGCTCCGCTCGCGGACCTGCCGATCACGCAGGAACGGCTGGCAGAGATGGCGCTTGATATCGATGCCAGCGCGCTGCTGATCTACCGCGCCGCATGGACAAAGGACAGCGGCGCCCCGCGCGTCACCCGCGAAGCGGCCATGGCCAAACTATACGCCACCGACAGCGCGCAAAGCGTGATCGACAAGGCGTTGCAGATGTTTGGCGGCATGGGCGTCACAAAGGGCGTGAAGGTGGAGGAACTATACCGCGAGATCCGCGCACTCAGGATCTATGAGGGCGCGTCAGAAGTGCAGAAACTGGTGATCGCCAGGCAACTACTGGCGGATTAAACCGCCGGAAAAACATGTTGGGAGGGGAGCCCGGAACCATGTACACCTCAGCGCACACAGACAGCTTCACGCGCGACAACCTGCCGGACAAGGCGCTTTGGCCCGAACTGAAGTTCGACCTGCCCACCCTTGCCTACCCCGAGCGGCTGAACGCCGCGCATGAACTGTTGAGCACCGGCAAGCCTGACCGGCCTGCGGTCATCTGGCCCGAGGGCCAGTGGACTTATGCGGCGCTGACAGCAACGGTAAACCGCATTGCCCGCGTTCTGACCGAAGACCTGGGCCTTGTGCCCGGCGGGCGCGTGCTCCTGCGTGGCCGCAATACCCCGATGATGATCGCCTGCTGGTACGCCACCCTCAAAGCGGGCGGGGTGGCGGTCGCGACCATGCCGCTGTTGCGCGCGCCGGAGCTGGTGAAAATATGCGACAAAGCCGACGTCACCATTGCACTGACAGAAAATATCCTGATGGACGAGCTGTCCGCCGCCGCAACACAAGCCAGGAACAGCGTGGTCGTCATCGGATTTGGCGAAGAAGGCGCGGCACTTGAAGCCCGCATGGCGGGCAAGGACCGCGGTTTTGACCCGGTCGATACTGCGCAGGATGATGTGGCGCTTCTGGCATTCACCTCCGGCACGACGGGTGCCCCCAAGGCCTGCATGCATTTCCACCGCGACGTGCTGGCGATGGCGGACACATACGCCGCCCATATCCTCGCCCCCAATGAGACCGACGTTTTCTGCGGCTCGCCCCCTATCGCTTTCACCTTTGGCCTGGGCGGGCTGGTGGTCTTCCCCGCCCGCTTTGGCGCTGCCACCGCCCTGCCCGGCGCGCCCACGCCTGAGGCGCTGATGGATATTATCGAGCACGCCGGGGTGACCATGTTGTTCACCGCGCCCACCGCCTACCGTGCGCTGCTGGCCAAGCTGGACGGGCGCGATATCTCAAGCCTGCGGCGCTGCGTGTCGGCCGGCGAAAGCCTGCCCGAAGCCACTTGGCAGGCGTGGTTCGACCAGACGGGCCTCAAGCTGATGGACGGCATCGGCGCGACCGAGATGATCCATATTTTCATCGCCGCGCGGGAAGATGAAATCCGTCCCGGATCAACCGGCAAGCCGGTCCCGGGCTATGAAGCCTGCGTGCAGGACGAGGACGGCAACATTCTCACGCCGCCCGCCACCGGGCGGCTGGCAGTCAAGGGGCCAACCGGCTGCCGCTATATGGCGGACAAGCGGCAAGCGCGCTATGTGCAAAACGGCTGGAACATCACGGGCGATACCTACCATGAGAGCGAAGATGGCTATTTCACCTTCATCGCACGGTCGGACGATATGATCATCTCGTCGGGGTACAACATCGGCGGGCCGGAGGTGGAAGCCGCGCTGCTGGCACATGCTGCGGTTGCCGAATGCGCGGTTGTCGGCGTACCTGATGAAGCCCGCGGACAGATCGTCAAAGCTTTTGTGGTACTGGCACCCGGGGCAAACGGGGATGACGCGCTCAAGGAAGCGCTGCAGCTTCACGTGAAACAGACCATTGCACCCTATAAATACCCGCGTGCCATCGAATTCAAGAAGGCGCTGCCAAAAACCCAGACCGGCAAACTGCAGCGTTTCAAACTGAAAGAGGCGCCGTGCGAATGACAGCGCCTCCTTTCACGAGGAAAATATATACCCTTTAGAGCAAGCTATCCCATACATGGGCATGACGGCGATGGTCGATATCGCTGTCGTACTTTTCCTTGTCTTCCCGCTCGATCATCTCCTGCTCCATATTCTCTTCACGCTCGCGGGAGAGAACTTCCTCAGCATCGGGGAAGATTTCACGTTCTTCCTCGTTCATGTGATGCTCGAGCGAGTCTTTAAGGCTGCGGAACTTCTGCATCCAGGCTGTACCGCCGAGCGACGTGTCTGTCAGCTCCTCCAGCAGTTGTTCAGCTTCCTCATGCTCCTCCCTGCCGTGTTCGATCTCTTCCTTCAGGCCCTTGAACCGCTTGAGCGGATTATAGAAAGCCTTCTCTTCCGCCTTGCTGTGTACAATCGCCTTCTCCTTCAACATATTGAAAAGGTTATCACGCGCGTCATTCTCGTGCGGGCCAAGGGCTTCAATCCGCTGCAAGAGATCGCGCATCTCGTCGTGGTCTTCCTTGATTTTCGTGTAGATGCTCATGGCTATACTCCCGATCGTCTGTGGCTTGGAAGGAACATGCTGCCAAGTCACACGTCAAATATCGATGGGAGCAGCTGCCCGCCCCTGTAAAGCAGACATAAGGGCGGCATCAAAGGAGGCATTATCCGCCTTCAGCCACGCCCGGCGCTTGAGGGTGCCATCAGATAACATACCCATACCCCCGCGTTTCCCTCTCGCAGCAAAACCATGGCGCGATAAAGTCATTCTGGGGAAGGCTGCCATTAAAAAGGCCGGAGCATAGCCCCGACCTTCGGGACGAAAGCCGACCGCCTATGAGGTTGGGCTACCTGATTGTGACGGGTTGGCCTCCACAATCACAGGCACCTCTTCCTGGTCTGGACGGGGTGGGCTCAAACGCGTCAGCACCGTGGCGGAAGTGTTGCCCGTGTTCTGCGCGGCCAGCGCACCGCTGCTGTAGGCCGCAAAGAGCCCTGTGGCGCTGCTGCGCGCTGCTGCTGACGCAAGTGCGGCTGCGCCCGAAGGGTTACGCCCTGCAATTTTGGTCCGTACCTTCCCTGCAGCGCTGCCAACCCGTGCGGCAAGTCCCTGATCCGCGCCCGCGATACTGGCGTTGTCCGCCAGCGCCAGCGCGGCCAGCTCAAGCGCAACAGCTGCTTCGTCGTCCGCGTCAGCAAGCGTCAGCCCCATATCCGCCAGATTTCCGGCAATCCGGACCAGCATGGCAGTGTTGCCAGCGGCAACCTGTGTATCGACAAGGTCACCAAAACCATCCCAATCACCAGATTGTGCCAATGCTATCAGTTGCGCCTGCACAGCCCGTTCGGCCGTGACCGTTTGCGCATGGACTGCGGGACTCGCCACTGGTGACAGGACAAGCGTACCCCCCAGCATACCAAAGGCAGCCACCAGGATAACCATTCTCATGTTATGAAGCTCCGCAATGGCGGCGCCGGTCCACACCAGCGGCCCACCAGATACGCCAATTATCTCATGGTACCTTGTCGCTCGCGAATCACCTTTTCTTATCTGAAACCCCGGCATTCCGGCGTTTCGCTGTCCCTCGTGCTTCTTCGACACCATACTTGTCTGAAAAATAATTTAGTGCTAAAATAAATGCCGGATCGACACCAAGGGGACAGGCTATGGCAGTGTTCAAAAATGATGTGCAAGTACGGTTTGCCCATGTGGATGCGGCGGGCATCATGTTCTACCCACGCTACTTCGGCCTGATCAACGACCTTGTCGAAGACTGGTTCGCCGGCGGCCTTGGCACCAGCTTCAGGCAGCTTCACCTGAAGGAAAAGCGCGCGGTCCCCACCGCGCATATCGAGGTGGATTTCCATGCCCCCAGCAAGCTTGAGGACCACCTGGTTTTTGAGCTTTCGGTTGCAAGGCTGGGCCGCACCAGTTGCGACCTGAATATCGCTGCCCGCTGTGGGGAGGAAACGCGCCTGAGCGGTAAACTCATACTGGTCCATATGGATATGAACACTGGCAAAAGCCTGCCGTGGCCGGATGCCCTTCGCGCCGAGATCGGCAAATGGACCAACGAGACCGGAGAGGACGCATGAAAACCCTGCTCCCTGAAGGCTGGCCGCGCCCAAGCGGTTATTCAAATGGTGTCATGGCGGAGGGCCGCACGATCTTTGTCGCAGGCCAGATCGGCTGGACAAAAGACATGGTGTTTGAAGCCGATGACTTCCTGGGGCAGGTGCGCCAGACATTGGAGAATACCATGGCTGTGCTTGCCGAAGCCGGCGCCGGACCCGAGCATATCGCCCGCATGACGTGGTATGTCACCAACAGGGATGACTATCTCGCCAACCTGCGCGGCATGGGGCAGATCTGGCGCGAGCTGATGGGCAGGAACTATCCGGCCATGGCGTGTGTGGAAGTCTCCCGCCTGATGGAAGACAAGGCACAGATCGAAATTGAGACCACCGCCGTTTTGCCAAACGCGTAAGGGCCAGACCGGCCGGGGGAGGAGCAAACCATGAAAATCACCGTGATCGGCGGCGGCCCGGGCGGGCTCTATTTTGCGCTTCTGACCAAAAAGGCGCGGCCTGATTTTGACATTGAAGTCATTGAACAGAACCGGGAAGGCGACACCTTTGGTTTTGGTGTTGTGTTCTCGGACGAAACCCTGGACGAATTTTTTGCCGCCGATGCTGAAAGCTATGACCTGATCCGCGATCACTTCGCCTACTGGCAGGACATTGTGGTTGAAAAGGGCGGCGAGCGCACCCTCATCGGCGGTAATGGCTTTGCCGGCTGTTCGCGCTTCAAGCTGCTTGAGATACTCACCCGGCGCTGCCGCGACGTGGGTGTCACCCTGTCGTATGGTACACGCATCAACCCTGAGACGGTGGAGGCCGACTATGCCGCAAGCGACCTTATTGTCGCGGCGGACGGTATCGGCAGTGCCATCCGGGAAGCCCGCGCGGAAGCCTTTGGCCGCACGGTGGAAATGCGCAAAAACTATTTCACCTGGATGGGCTCAACGCGACCTCTGGATGCCTTCACCTTCTTCTTCAAGGAAACCACCGAAGGCCATTTCTGCGCTCATACCTATGAATATGAGGTGGGCAAATCGACCTGGGTGATCGAATGTACGCCTGCGGCCTTCGACGCTTGCGGTTTTGCCACCATGAGCGAGGATGAAAGCGCGCGCTACCTCGAAGATGTGTTCAGCGACGAGCTCGCTGGCCACGGCCTGATCACCAACCGTTCCATCTGGCGGCAATTCCCACGCGTACGCTGCGAAAATTGGCGCGCTGGCAAGACCCTCATCCTGGGCGACGCCAAGGCAAGCGCGCACTGGTCCATCGGGTCGGGCACCAAGCTCGCCATGGAATGCGCCATCGGCCTGTCGGACGCCGTGCTTGCAAACCCGGATGACATCGACGCGGTCGAGGCCGGGTACGAGAAAAACCGCCGTACGCCGGTGGAGATCATCCAGCACGCGGCGGACGTATCCCTGCGCTGGTTTGAAGATATGCCACGGCATTTCGATAAACGTCGGTATGAATTTGCCTTTGCGCTGATGTCGCGGTCAAAAAGCATCACATGGGATAATGTTGGGCTTCGTGACGCTGATTTTCTCGCTCATGTGGAAGACGAATTTTATCGCACACTTCCCGCACAGTTTTCGCACAGTGTGCAACAGCGTCCCACCCCCATGTTTACACCGTTACGGCTTCGAAACATTACCTTGAGCAACAGGGTTGTCGTGGCACCAATGGCGCAATACTCGGCCCATGGCGGCATGCCTACCCCTTGGCACACTGTGCATTTGGGTGCACGAGCCACCGGCGGCGCGGGCCTTGTCTTCACCGAGATGACCTGCCCGTCCCCCGATGCCCGCATCACGGATTTCTGCCCCGGCATCTGGAATGACCGGCAGGAGGAGGCCTGGAAAGAAATCGTTGATTTCATTCATGAAAATTCAGGCGCGAAGGTCTGCATGCAGATCGGTCACGCCGGGCGCAAAGGCTCTACCAAACACCCAAAGGAAGGGTCTGACCTACCAAAAGAGGACGGAAACTGGTCCCTCCTCAGCGCCTCAGCCATCCCGTTCAAGGCGGGAATCAACGCGGTACCCAAAGCCATGGACCGCATTGATATGAACCGGGTGAAGGGCGAGTTTGTGGACGCTGCGGAGCGCGCCGCGAACGCAGGGTTTGACATGATCGAACTGCACGCCGCCCATGGGTATCTGATCGCCAGTTTCCTCTCGCCGCTGACCAACACCCGCACCGACGGCTATGGCGGCAGCGCGGAAAACCGCGCAAAATACCCGGTCGAGGTATTTCAGGCCATGCGCGAGGTATTCCCGAACGATCGTCCGATATCAGTTCGGCTTTCAGCGTGGGACTGGGCGCAAGGCGGCATGACCTGGGATGACCTGAAGACCATCAGCCTCGCCTTCAAGGCGGCAGGCGTTGACCTGATCAACGTTTCCACCGGTCAGACGGTGCCCCACCAGAAACCGGTCTATGGCCGCATGTATCAGGTGCCCTTTGCCGACTTCATCCGACATGAGGTGGGTATCCCCGTGATGACAGTAGGCTCTATTACGTTGCCGGAACAAATAAACACCATTCTGGCGTCGGGGCGGGCAGACCTTGTGGCGCTGGCCCGGCCACACCTCAACGACCCGGCCTTCACCCGGCGTGCGGCGGCACATTACGGTGTTTCCGACCCGCATTGGCCGATGCAGTATAAAACCGGCGAATTCCAGCAGCTGCGCGAGGCCGAGAAGGAAAACGAGAAGACGGCGGAGACCGCAAAAAAACTGCGCCCGGCGCGGCGGCACTATGTGCGCGCCCAAGGTTAGGACTTGAACTTGTCATATCTTCGGTAGAGACTGCGCGGCAAATAACGCATTACCAGACAGCGATCAGGGTTTAGATATGAAGGTTTTGGTTACAGGGGCAGCGGGTTTCATCGGCAGCCATGTCGCGCTTTATCTTTTGGCGCGCGGTGATGACGTCGTTGGCCTCGATAACCTGAACGACTATTATGACGTGGCCCTGAAAAAAGCCCGGCTTGCCCGGATCGAAGACTTTGCCGCAGGAAAAAACCCAGCCGCCATATACCCGGAAGCCCGGCAAAAAAGCATACCCACCGGGCGGTTCCGCTTCGAAAAAATGGCGCTGGAAGACCGCGAGGGCATGGCTGGGCTGTTTGAGCGCGAAAAGTTCGACGGCGTCATCAACCTTGCGGCGCAGGCCGGCGTTCGCCACTCGCTGAATGCGCCTTTTGATTATATTGACAGCAATATCACCGGCTTCCTGAGTGTGCTTGAGGGCTGCCGCCACCACCAGGTTGGCCATCTTGTCTATGCCTCAACCAGTTCGGTTTACGGGGCGAATACCAATATGCCGTTCAGCGTGCATAACCCGGCCGACCATCAGGTCGCGCTGTATGGCGCCACCAAGCGCGCGAACGAGTTGATGGCGCACAGCTATTCGCATCTCTTTGGCATGCCGACAACCGGCCTCAGGTTCTTCACCGTCTATGGCCCCTGGGGCCGACCTGACATGGCCCTGTTCCTGTTCACCGACGCGATCCTGAACGACAGGCCGATCAATGTGTTCAACAACGGCCATCATATGCGGGACTTCACCTATGTGGACGACATCGTGCGCGGTGTTGTTGCCACACTGGACAGCCCTGCCTCTACAGACCCGTCATGGGACAGCAACGCCCCGGCTTCGGCATCGTCTTCGGCCCCCTGGCGGCTTCACAACATCGGTAACGGCAAACCCGAACCGCTGATGCGGTATATTGAAGTGCTGGAAGACTGCCTTGGCAAAAAGGCGCAGAAGAATTTCCTGCCCATGCAGCCAGGGGATGTGCCCGACACCAGCGCCAGCGTGGAAACCCTCACCGCCGCAACCGGTTACACCCCCGACACCTCGATCGAAGTGGGTATCAGAAACTTCGTCGACTGGTACCGGGCCTACTACCTGTAACGCCCTCCGACACACGGGCTGGTTTCATCGCAGATCGGCGCTACATCCTTATATACAAAGTCAAATCGCGCGCGTTTTATCACTTTTTTTGACGGAATTGCATTTGCCGTGCGTATATAACACAGCGTTCG
Organism: Kordiimonas aestuarii; assembly: GCF_025574465.1. Taxonomy (GTDB): domain Bacteria; phylum Pseudomonadota; class Alphaproteobacteria; order Sphingomonadales; family Kordiimonadaceae; genus Kordiimonas; species Kordiimonas aestuarii. Next base: position 1,034,233 of record NZ_JAOBPP010000021.1, on the reverse strand, counting down.
GCAACGCGGGTTCGGGGTGTTTGAATTGAAACGATGCTAATCAAGGGGTTTTCATGAAACGGGTTATTGAGGCCTTCCATGTCAAGCGCAAGTCTGAAAGGACTGCCGGTTTCCTGCAAATTCTTCTTGTTATTCTGGTCATCGGCGGGACCATCGGCATCACCAGACTGATCCGTCACAACGCCGCTTCGGGCCCGGGTATTTCCGGCATCCTTGAGAATGTCGTTGTTGATACGGTTACCCCCAAGCGGACAAACCATACGCTCGCCCGCACCCTGACCGGTGAAGTAGAGGCCCGCGCCAGTGTAAGCATCGCCCCACAGGTCTCCGGGCGCATCACAGAGCTCAGTCCCAATATGGCGCCCGGCAAAGTGGTCCGCGCGGGAGAAACGCTATTCCGCATCGATCCCACCGACTATGAACTGGCACTCAAGCAGGCGGAGGCTCAGGTCGCCAGCGCGGAAGCAGAACTGCTGCAGACCGAGGCGACGGCAGACAATTACATCAAGGACTGGCGCCGCGTTTTCCCCAATGAGCCGACCCCCGCCCTTGTTGCCAAGGAGCCGCAAGTGAAGGCCCTTCAGGCCAAGTTGCTGTCTGCCACGGCAATGGTGGAACAGGCAAAACTCAACCTGGCGCGCACCGCGTACAGCCTCAGCTACGACGCCCGCATCACCGAAAGCCGGATCGAGCGCGGCCAACAGGTAAGCGCGGCAGGTCAGTATGGTAGCCTCTATGCGCTTGACGGCCTGCGCATTCGCGCCAGTATTACCCCGCACGAGTTGTCCCTGCTTGGCCTGAACCAGGGCACGCAGGTTACCATTGTCCCGGACCGCGCAACTGATGGCGGCATGCCAGCCACCATCACCAGCATCGGTGGCGATCTGAGCGGCACAACCCGGCTGCAAAATATCTTCATCGAACTGCCGAGGGATACCGCGCTGGTACCCGGCACCTTCGCCACGATAAAAGCAACAAAGGCGGTGGACGGTGACGTATTTGAGCTGCCAGCTTCTGCGCTTGCGACAACCAACACCGTATGGACCGTCGCGAACGGCAAACTCAAGCGCGTAACAGTTGATATTGTCGACATCAAAGCGGGCCAGCTTTTCACTCGCCCGTTCGACGCCGGTGAGGGTGTTGTAACAACCGAGGTTCCAACAAGCTTTATCAACAGACCCGTCAAGGTACGCCGCCGGGCTGGAGACGCTTCATGAAAGAGGAGAAGCTTGAAGGGCGGGGCATACTTTCGCTCGTTGCCAACTTCCTCGAAAACCCGGTGATGACCAACCTGCTGATGGTCTTCCTGATTCTCGGCGGCCTGATGACGGCTGTTACCATGCGCTCCGAAGTGTTTCCAACGGTTGATGTCGGCACAATTACCGTCAGCGTCAACTACCCCGGCGCCACCCCGCTTGAGGTCGAGGACAGTATTACCCGCCGGGTGGAGGAGGCCGTTCTCGGCATCAATGGGGTGGAACGGGTTCGCTCCTACGCTTTTGAAAACCGCGCAAGTGTTGTTCTTGAACTGGAAGATTTTGTCGACGCCTACCGCATCAAGGACGAAGTACAGGCCGAGATTGACGCGCTGATCGATTTCCCGCCCGGGAACGCGGAAGAACCCATTGTCAACGTCACACAGTCGCTATCAAACGTGCTGACGCTTGTGCTGGCCGGACAAGCCGCGGAGGAAGACCTGCGCGAAACGGCTGAACTGCTGGAACGCGACCTGTTGACCCTTGAAGTTGTCTCCGCCGTAAACCTGCGCGGCACCAGGGCGCGGGAAATATCCATCGAGGTCAGTGAGGACACACTGCGTAAATATGGCCTGACGTTTGGTGAAGTGGCCGACGCTGTGCGCAAGTCCTCGATCGAGCTTTCCGGCGGTACCATAAAAACAGACAGCGGCCAGATTCTCCTGCGTACCGATGCCAAGGCCCGTATCGGCACGGAGTTCGAGAGCATCACGCTGCGCTCGACCACCAGCGGCCAGTTGATCAGCCTGGGCGATATCGCGCGCATTGAGGACGGGCTTACCGACGACGAGCTGGTAAACACCTATAACGGCGCCCCGGCTATTTTTCTCGACATCCTCCGGAACGAAAGCAAGGACATCCTGCTCGTAAAGGAAGAGGTCGCGACCTATGTGAAAACCGTCAAGCTGCCCGAGGGCCAGGCCCTGATTATCTTTCGCGACCAGACCGAAATTCTTGCCGACCGTATCAGCCTCCTCACCAGCAACGCCCTGCTCGGGTTTGCGCTTGTGTTCCTGATGCTGGTGATCACGCTTGATTTCAAATTGGCCTTCTGGGTTGCCATGGGTATTCCGATCAGCTTTCTGGGCGGCTTCCTGATTTTCGGCAGCCTGGGTGTATCGCTGAACATGGTGACCTTGTTCGCGCTGATTGTCGTCATCGGTATCGTGGTTGATGACGCCATTGTGGTGGGCGAAAATATTTATGCCGAACAGCAGGCAGGCTTTAAAGGTCGGCGCGCCGCCTTCGAAGGGGTTAAGAATATTTTTGCGCCCGTGCTTGTGGGCGTGCTGACGACCATGGCCGCTTTTGCACCACTACTGTTCCAGACCGGCACCTTCGCGGAAATCACGCGGCCCATTCCCATTGCCGTTATCTCGATCCTGTTTGTTTCGCTCATTGAGGCGCTGTTTATCCTGCCGACACACCTTTCACATGAGGGCCGCTGGTCGAAGGGCGCGCTGCGCAATTTTCAGGTCAAGGTGTCCCGCGCGCTTGATTCTTTTGCCGTCGGCCCCCTGCAACGGCTCATCATCAAAGCGAGCGAGTTTCGCTATGTGACCCTGGCAGCGGCGATCGGCTTCATCATGATCGCAAGCTCCTTTGTCGGCGCGGGCATGGTGCGTGTGGTGTTTTTCCCTAACATCGAAGGCACCGAAATCTCCGCCAGCCTGGCGATGCCGGAAGGGGCACCCTTTGAAGCTACACAGGCAGCCATTGATCAAATGGACACCGCGCTGAAAAAGGTCTCCGCCGAAATCAGGCAGGAAACCGGCGAGGACGTGATCAACGCCACTGCCATCACCATTGGCGCAAAGTATAGTCAGGCGTCTGGTCCCGGTGCTATTTCGTCCAGTTCGATTGCCAGCCACCTTGGCCAGTTTACAGTTGAACTGGTCCCCACTGATGCCCGCAGCATCTCGTCGCGGGAAATCAGCCGTCGCTGGCAACAGGCCGTTGGCAGCGTGCCCGGCGCCGAAACACTCACCTACGCCGCAACAATCGGCCCCAGCAGTGTGGATGTCGGCTATGAGATGACCCATGCCGACCAGAAAGAACTTCAAAAAGCAGCTGCCGAACTGGCTGACAGGCTCAGCGCCATTGACGGCGTTGACCAGATTGATGCGGGTCTGGATCTTGGCAAACGACAGTTCGAATTCAGCATGACACCCGCTGGTCTCGCCGCCGGTTTGCGGCCACAGGATCTCGCTCGCCAGCTCAGGCAGGCGTATTTCGGGGAAGAGGTACAGCGCATCCAGCGCGGCCGGGACGAGATCAAGGTCTATGTGCGCTACCCGCGCGCGGCCCGCCGTGATCTGGCCGCCCTTGCCAACTTGCGCATCCGCCTGCCCTCCGGCGAAGGGGTGCCGCTAAACCATGTGACCACCGTTGAGGAAGGGCGCAGCCCCACGTCGATCGAACGGGTGAATGGCCGCCGTATCCTGACCGTCACGGCGGATGTGGATGAAAACGTCACCACCCCCAATGTGGTCAATGACCTTATCCAGACAGATATCCTGCCCGACATCATGGCAGCGCACCCCGGGCTCAGGTGGCAACTCGAGGGCGGCTCCCGCGAACAGAATGAAGATTTTGCGTCCCTGTTGCGCGGCTTCATGCTGGCGCTTCTGGTGATCTATGCCCTGGTGGCAACCCAGTTGAAAAGCTACCTGCAGCCGGTGATCATCATTGTTTCGATCCCGTTGGGCATCGCGGGCGCCATTTTGGGCCACATGGCCCTGGGTTTTGACCTGTCCTTCATCTCGATGTTTGGTATCGTTGCCCTGTCAGGCGTGGTGGTGAACGCGTCGGTCGTGCTGGTGGACCGCTACAACATTGAGCTGAAAGACCCGGACACCACACCAATTGACGCCGCCGTGCGTGCCACGCTCAGGCGTTTTCGTCCCATTGCACTGACCACCATCACGACAGCACTTGGCCTGCTGCCGATCATCTCTGAAACCAGCCCACAGGCGCAGTTCCTGATCCCGATGGCTGTCAGCCTGGCAACCGGGCTGTTGATCTCAAGCACCTTGATGCTGTTTGTGCTGCCTGCCATTGTGCTGATTGTCGAAGACATTCGCGGCCTTCCCGGCGGCAAAAAGGACAGCGCGCACGCGACAAAACAGCAGGCCGGAGAACAGGCCTGATATGGTGCGGGGTGGCATACCACCCCGCCACTTTTGGCTAAAACGCCTTCTGCCATCCGAGCAGGAAGCTGGTGCTTTTCTTGAGCGCGTTAAGGCCCCGGTCCTGTGTTAGCGGAAAACCGACCTCAAGACCCAGCCTGTGTGTGCCCAGATAGATATTGGCGCCAGCATAGGCAGTGAGGCTTTCGCGGGTGTCCCCCAGGATGGACGCCACACCATCCCATGCCGCGCTATGATCATAGGCCAGGCGGCCGGAAAGGCTGATGTCCTGCATCATGGTTACCGATGCCCATGAAGTCAGTTGCACGCTGTCGCCCGGCTTTTCCCCGTAGGAATTGTCATCCAGCCAGATCGTGGCATTTGCCTGTGCGCCCGCGGACCAGCCGTCTCCAAAGTAGCTGTAGGTAACAGCTGGCGTCGCAGCCCAGGTGCCGCTGCCCGCCTGCATGGTCAGCGGCAGACGCACCCCCATCATGCTGGTGTCATCATCGTCACCTGTCGGGATCATCAGGCCCGCAGAGGCCAGAAGGCGGCTTTTTGCTGTTCGGGCAAGCGGCACAATGGCCGTCAGCCTTGCATCCCCGATGCCATCACCGGCCATCCCGGACGCCATGCTCCCCATCAGCATGTCCATCCTCTTGTGGTGGTAACCGATCATGGCGGCAAGTGTCAGCTTGTCACTTGGGGCATACATGGCGCCAAGCATGGCCATGCTCATGTCCATCTCCTGTGGTCCCATCATGGGGTTTGTCGGGTCGTTCATCGACATGGTCATGGCGCGGGCGGAGAGCATCCACTCGCCTTTTTTGTGAGCATGATCCGCCATCACGCCGATTGGGGCGTGGTCATCAATGCGGGCTTTGTCCGCCGCGTCATGGGCATAGGCGGGTACAGAAAGCGCAGCGCAAACAGCTGCGAAAGAGAGATATCGCGTCATATGAGTAATCCTGAAACATCAATTTGAGGGCCGTCCACGACGGGACGGTGCAAAGCGTGTGATGGGTCAGGCGGCAGGAGGGCCTGTGTGCAGGCGGCCGTGGGCTTCATAGCGGTAGACAGAAACCTCTGCGGCATCGGGGGCAGGTTCTTCGGCATCCGGTTCCGGCACGATAAGAGCCGCGGGGAGCATGGGCAATGAGGCAGCGGCAAGCTGGGTGCAGGCACCGCAGTGGCTGCCAGCGTGTTTTGCCTCGCCTGTGCTGTTGCAGATATCCGCTGCGGCTATGGTGCGACCGTCCGGCCCCGCGAGCGAGGGATAAAGGAAAGTATCTGCCGCACCGGACGCAACAAGGCCCTGCAACGCCAGCACAAAAGCCAGCGCGACGGCAGGCATCATGCGCTCAAAAGCAGTTAATGTATGAGCCAGTCCCCGGTGCATGACCGCGCTTTAGCATGAACACGCCATTTTGCGAAGTCGCGACGTAAGGCCTGCGGCATTTAGCCCGGCCAACTGCTTTGCGTGGTGAGGAAATCCATGAAATCGATATCATTTTCATCGAGCCATGCTTCGCCCGGCCCCTGCCAGCGATGTGCTCTCCAGTCCACCTTGCCGGACGTGAGAAAAGTTACTCCTTCGCTTTCAAGCCTGGATCGCTGCCGGGCGGCGCCGTCGCGCTTGCTGATCTTGCCGGCCGAGTTGATCACCCGCTGCCACGGAATGCCCTCGCCCGCCGGCGTGGCCGCCATGGCAAAACCGACAATGCGTGGTGTCACCCCCGGCAACAGACTTGCCACCATGCCGTAGCTGGCGACCTGGCCCGCAGGAATTTCCTTCACGAGACTATAAATGGCGGGAAAGCTGGCATAGGTTCGGGTCATGGCGGCACCGGGCTTGTTTGATACCTGCCCAAAATTGACCACCCTGCTGTGGAATGCAATGCCTCAGTTCAACGTGAAGCGGTCAGGCCTGCAGGACAGCAACAACTGATCAGCCTTGCGGATTTCTTTCTTGCCGAAATCAAGCGTGAAGGCCTCGGCGTCGGCTCCGCTGGCCACCACACCGCCCCGGCGGGTCACCATCCATTTGCGTTCGGTGCAACTCGCGGGGAAATGCACCCTCAGGCCGCTGTGCTTTGACGCGAAAATCGACATGATCCCGCGGGAACTTTTGGCTTGCCCCCATGCCTTGTGGACCCGGTCGTGCAGTTCTTCCATGGCATAACGGTTGCGCGCCACCATCACTACATCGATGGTGATGGTCATCGCAAGCGTGCCTCGCGGTTGGTTGGTTTGCACCTCCGGGTTGGCTTCCAGCATGGCCGCCGACGGCCGGTATCTCAGCCGCCCGTCGGATTGCGGGCGGAAAGAAATACGGTTGCCTTCATAGAAGAATTCAAGGTCAACGTCTTCCGGCTTTGCCAGCTTGGCTGACAAGGTATAGACCGGCATGATAATGAGCATGCGCTCCGCCGATTTCTCCAGATATTCATCATAACCGGAAAATAGTTTTTCAAGTGGTATAGTGGCTGGCGCGTCAGCGTCTGGCCTTGCGGGTTGGCTTAGCGCCAGCGCCACAACTACCAGAAAAACAATACGAATCATTGTTAGTCATCCTCACACTCTCCCCATGCCTGCATTCTAAAAAAGAATGCGGCGGATGAATGGCGGTCGGATGATTATCAGCGGATTTCTCGGGTGCTAGGCTGTCTCGGCTTCCGCAAGCCCAAGCTCGCGCATCATGGTGTTGCGCATCTCGAATTTCTGGACCTTGCCCGTGACCGTCATCGGGTATTCGTCCACGAATCGGATGATGCGCGGGATTTTATAGTGCGCGATCTGGCCATCACAGAAATCAAGGATCGATTTCCTGTTGCCCTTGATACCTTTCTTGAGACGAATCCATGCGCACAGCTCTTCGCCGTATTTCTCGTCGGGAATACCAAATATCTGCACGTCCTGAATATCCGGGTGGGTAAAAAGGAACTCCTCAATCTCGCGCGGGTAAATGTTTTCCCCGCCACGGATAACCATGTCCTTCACCCGGCCAGTGATGCGGCAATAGCCTTCCTCGTCGATCACGCCAAGGTCACCGGTATGCATCCAGCCGTCCGCATCCAGCACATCGTCTGTGCGTTCCTCATCCCCCCAATACCCCCTCATCACAAGGTAACCACGGGTGCACAACTCCCCTTGTTTGCCCCGAGGGACTGTCTTGCCGTCTTCGTCAATGATTTTCACTTCCGCATGCGGATGGATGCGGCCCACGGTCGAAGTGCGGCGCTCGATGGGATCATCAAGTCCGGTCTGAAAACTGACGGGGCTTGTTTCCGTCATGCCGTAGGCGATGGTGCATTCCTTCATATGCATGTCGCCGATCACCCGTTTCATCACTTCGGTCGGGCACGGAGAGCCCGCCATGATGCCAGTGCGCAAGCTCGAGAGTTCATACTCCGCAAAGTCCGGCACTGCGAGTTCCGCGATAAACATGGTAGGCACGCCCTGAAGCCCGGTGCAGCCTTCGGCCTCGACCGCCTCAAGCACGCTTATGGGTTCAAACGCTTCGGCCGGGAACACCAGCGTCGCACCAACTGTGAGGCAGGCAAGCACCGACATCACCATACCAAAACAGTGATAGAGCGGCACCGGCACACAGAGACGGTCTTCGTCGGTCAATTTCATGCCGCGCGCGCAGAACTGGGCGTTATTGAGGATATTGTGGTGCGTGAGCGTCGCACCCTTGGGTGACCCCGTGGTACCGGAAGTGAACTGCACATTGATCGGGTCATGGGGTTTGAGCGTGGCTTCAATCGCTGCCAGCGCCTCATAATCTTCCTCGTCCGCGAGGTCGGCGATGTCGGCGAAGGCAAAGAAGCCGCCGGGGGCTTCTTCCGCCATGGTGATGACCGCACGCAGGGACGGCAGGCGTTCGGCATGCAACTTACCGTGCGGGCAATGCGGCAGTTCTGGCGCCAGCGTCAGCAGCATCTCTTCATAGTTCGAGGATTTGAACCGGTCCGCCAGTACGAGAGCACTGCATTCAACCGCGTTGAGGGCATATTCCAGCTCCGACAAGCGGTAAGCCGGATTGATATTCACCTGTATGAGGCCCGCAAGCGCGGTTGCGAACTGGCTTAACACCCATTCTACGCGGTTCGGCCCCCAGACACCCACCCGGTCACCGGGCTTGAGACCCATGGCCAGCAGCCCCGCCGCAACCGCTTCCGCGTCATGCAGCAATTCAGACCATGTCAGGCTGATGTCATCTTCGACAAACACCAGCGCTTCATTATCCGGGTATGCGGCTGCGGTTTCCCGCAGCATCTGGCCGATGGTTTTATCGAGCAAAGGGACCGACTTGTCGCCAATAACGTAACTTTCCATCAGACCAGGCTCCCCGAAAAGGTGGCCCTGCCTAGCAGTCGACCACCGTTGCTGCAATCGGCACCGTGACCGCAAGGCCACCCCGCGCCGTTTCCTTATATTTTGACCGCATGTCGCGTCCGGTCAAGCGCATGGTGCGGATTACCTTGTCAAGCGACACAAAATGTTTGCCGTCTCCCCTGAGCGCAAGCCTCGCGGCATTGATCGCCTTGATCGACGCCATCGCGTTCCGCTCGATGCAAGGCACCTGTACCAGCCCGCCAATCGGATCACACGTCAGGCCAAGATTGTGTTCCATGCCAATCTCGGCGGCGTTTTCAACCTGCTCGGGCGTGCCGCCAAGCACCTCGGTGAGGCCCGCCGCCGCCATGGAGCAAGCCGACCCAACTTCACCCTGACAGCCGACCTCAGCCCCAGAAATGGACGCGTTTTCCTTGAAAAGCATACCCACGGCGCCCGCCGTCAGCAGGAAGCGCACCACACCGTCGTCGTTCGCGCCAGGAATGAAGCGCGTGTAATAATGCAGTACCGCCGGCACAATGCCCGCCGCCCCGTTTGTGGGCGCGGTAACCACCCGGCCGCCAACCGCGTTTTCTTCGTTCACGGCAAGCGCATAGAGGTTTACCCAGTCAAGAATCGTCAGCGGATCGGTGAGCGCTGTTTCCGGGCGCTTCGAGAGCTGCTCATAAAGCGCTTTCGCGCGGCGCTTGATATTCAGCCCCGGCATCTGCCCACCTCGGCTGCAACCGCGTTCAACACATTCTTCCATTACGTGCCAGATATCCAGAAGCTCGGCCCTGATCTGCTGCACGCTACGCATCTTCTTCTCGTTCGCCATCATGATGGCCGAGATCGGCTTGCCGGTTTTGGTGCAGTGTTCCAGCAGTTCCACCCCGCTCTTGAACGGATAGGGAACCTTGACCTTCTCCTCGATGAACTTGTCTTTTTTGGCTTCTTTCTCATGCACGATGAAACCACCACCAATGGAATAATAAATCGCGCGGGAAAGCTCGGTCCCATCCGCATCATAGGCCCAGAATTCCATGCCGTTTGGATGGAACGGCAACTGTTCGCGCGGCAAAAGCTGAAGGTCAGTGTCTTCCTCGAACTTCACCGGTTTTTTGCCCATAAGGTTAAGGATCTTGTTCTCGCGTGCGTTCTTGATGATCGTGGGGATGCCTTCCACATCCACCTCACGCGGGCACTCCCCCATCAGGCCAAGGATAACCGCGCCGTCCGAACCGTGACCACGCCCCGTGGCACCAAGGGAACCATAAAGCTTGGTGACCAGCCGGTCGGTCTTGTCAAGCAGGCCATCCTCATCCAGTTTCTCGACAAATTCACGCGCCGCCTTCATCGGCCCCACGGTGTGGGAACTCGACGGCCCAATGCCGATATTGAAGAGATCAAGAACACTTGTACTCATGGTCGTTTTTGCCCTTACGGAATGCTGTTATTCGCTCGCGGCACACGCTACGTGTGACACCCCATTTTGGCAACGGCTAATGGCGAAATTATGAGCAACATTATTTCAACCACTCCATTAGCTGCGGAAAATAGCCGAAAAATAGTGAAATATTATTACTCGTCTCTGAAACAATGTTTCAGACGCCGTTATTCCTGCGTGAAGCGGTAGGCCGAAATGCCGCGCGAGCGTTCATCGAGCACCAGATTGCGGGTGAGCGGCGGGTTGGCGCGCTGTGGGCAGGCCGGGCGTTCGCACAGGCGGCAGTTGGGGCCTACTGGTGTGGCATCCAATGTCTCCAGATCGTGCCCCTTGGAATAGATCAGGTCGCGCGCGTGAGCGATATCGCACCCCAGACCAATGGCAAGCTGCTGGTCAGGCTGGCCATAGACTGCCCCCACCCGCCTGACCGTGCGCGCGATGGAAAAATATGTGGTTTCATCCGGCATCTGGATGATCTGGGTGGCGATACGGCCAGAGTTTGCGAAAGTGTCATGCACATTCCACAAGGGGCATGTGCCGCCAAAGCGCGAAAAATGGAAGCGCCCGGCCGAAAAACGTTTGGAGACATTGCCCGCCTTGTCGACGCGGATAAAAAAGAAGGGCACACCACGTTCGCCGGGACGCTGCAAGGTGGTCAGCCGGTGACACACCTGCTCAAAGCTTGTGCCGAAGCGGCGACCCAAGTGTTCAATATCATACTTGAGCGCCTTGGCAGTGGTCAGAAAGCGGCCATAGGGCATGAGGAGCGCACCGGCGAAATAGTTGGCAAGGCTGATACGCACCAAGCGACGCCCCTCTTCGGTCTGCCAGTTGTGCATGTCGCCCAGCCGCTGGATCATCGGCCGAAACTCCAGCATGCCAAGCTGGAACGCCAACTGGAACACGCGCGCCGGTGCATCCAGCATTTCGCTGATCAGCAACTGCCTGCGGTGCAGATCAAAGTGACGAAGCGTTTCGGGCATAACCTCATGGGGCATGACCCGCACACGGATTCCGTGCTCTTCATCCAGCCTGCCCGAAAGCACCATGAAGGCATCCTCCCGGTTGAGAGCCAGGTCGTCGTGCAACACTTCGGCGGCTTCATCAAGTTCGGGGAAATAGTTTTTGCGGTCGTGGATATAGTCCCGCACTTCATCCACCGGGAAGGTTGCTTCCACCTCGCCACCCTCGCGTTCAGCGAACTGGCTGGATATCTCCTTGGCGTTTTGCCGGGCCTGCTCAAACGACTTGTAAAGAAGTGTAAAAGCCTCAACTGCCTTCGGGGCCGCGTCCGCCATATCCTGCATTTCGCTGCGTGCGAGGCCGATGCCCTTGAACATGGGGTCGGCGAGCACCTCCGAGAGGTCAGCGAAGGCCCGCGCTTCATCCGTCCCGGCAAAGGAGGTCAGTTCAATATCATACACTTCGGCAAGCCGCAGCAAAAACTGAGCAGAAACAGGGCGTTGGTTGCGTTCGACCAGGTTGAGATAACTTGTTGAGAAACCAAGTTCCGATGCCATTTGTGACTGGCTAAGCCCCAGTTCACGCCTGAGGCGCCGGATGCGCGGCCCGGCAAAAATCTTCTTCGTTGCTGTCTCAACCATAGCTTGATCCAAATATTTACAATTTTTACATATCAACATTTTGACATTTACAAAAGCATACAATGGAACACTTTTTGTATCAATTGTTGTTTGAAGTCCCGAAATAATGTGAAATATGAATGCTGCTGAACGCAATAAAGTTACTTGTTTTGGGAAGGACAGACCATGTCAGCAGCGACAAAATTACAGGCGGAAACCCCGTCGCTTGAGATCATTGGCCCGATGCACGCGGGCTATGAAACCATCCTCAGCGAAGGCGCGCTTGCATTTGTGGCTGACCTTGAAAGCCGGTTTGGCGCGCGCCGCAAGGCCCTGATGCAGGCCCGCATGGAACGCCAGAAACGGTTTGATGCTGGTGAGCTGCCCGACTTCCTGCCCGAGACAAAAATCATTCGCGAAGACAACTGGAAAATCCTTGGCACGCCTGATGATCTTCAGGACCGCCGGGTTGAGATCACAGGCCCCGTGGACCGCAAGATGATGATCAACGCCTTCAACTCGGGCGCCAATGTCTTCATGACCGATTTTGAAGATGCCAGCGCGCCTGTGTGGGAAAACATGATCGACGGGCAGATCAACCTTTATGATTACGCCCGGGGCCAGCTTGCGTTCACCAACCCCAAGTCCGGCAAAAGCTATACGATGGGGGACAAGACGGCGGTACTGAAAGTTCGCCCCCGCGGCTGGCACATGACGGAAGCGCACGCCACGCTGGATGGTCAAGCGGTCTCCGCCTCGCTGTTCGACTTCGGTCTTTATATCTATCATTGTGCGCAAGAATTGCTCAGTCGCGGCACAGGCCCCTACTTCTATCTACCGAAGATGGAAAGCCACAAGGAAGCCGCGCTGTGGGATGATGTGTTCACTTTCACGGAACAAGAGCTTGGCCTCAAACACGGCACCATCAAGGTTACCGTTCTCATTGAGACCCTGCCCGCTGCGTTTGAGATGGATGAGATCCTCTTTGCGCTGAAGGACCACATTGTAGGCCTGAACTGTGGCCGCTGGGACTATATCTTCAGCTACATCAAGCGTATCGGCAAAAACCCCGATTACCTTCTGCCTGACCGCGCGCAGGTAACTATGGGCAGCGCCTTCCTCAAGGCTTATTCGCTGTTGCTCATTCGCACCTGCCACAGGCGCGGCGCGCATGCGATGGGCGGCATGGCCGCGCAGATTCCAGTCAAGAATGACGAGGCCGCCAACACCGCCGCGTTCGAGAAGGTTCGCGCCGACAAGGACCGCGAAGCCAGCTTCGGCCATGACGGCACATGGGTGGCGCACCCGGCGCTTGTGCCGGTGGCCAGGGAAGTGTTCGACCGCCTGATGCCGCATCAGAACCAGATTCACCGCACCCGCCTTGATATCGAGATCGGCCAGGAAGACCTTTTGAGACCGCATGAGGGCGAGCGCACCGAAACGGGCCTTCGGGAAAACATCCGCGTTGGCATTCAGTATCTCGCCGCGTGGCTTGAAGGCCGAGGTGCCGTACCGCTTTATAACCTGATGGAAGACGCCGCGACCGCCGAGATCAGCCGCACGCAAATCTGGCAGCAGCTCAAGCTGGGCGCGCCCCTCGCTGACGGCCGCACGGTGACGGAAGACCTCGTACGCACGCTTTACGACGACGAAATCTCGAGACTGACCGAGTCCTTAGGCCAGGACCTTGTCGAGGACAGTCGGCTGGCTGACGCCGGTCGGCTGTTCCTCGGCCTTGTTTTCAAGGACGACCTTGAAGAGTTCCTGACCACCCCGGCCTATGCGTTGATCAAATAACCAAGCACACCCCAAGAGATATAGCCCCCGCCGGCCCGGGGCAGCCATGAAGAAGGAGAGTACCCATGAGTAAGCCATTTGAAGACCTGATCCCGAACACGCCAAAAGATCGCTACAAATACATCGAGCGCAACTATACGCCTGCCGATGTCGAGCGCCTGCGTGGCAGCCTGAAGATCGACTACACGCTTGCTGACCACGGCTCACGCAAGCTGTGGGACCTCCTCAATACCGAAGATTATGTGCACTCGCTTGGCGCCATGACCGGCAATCAGGCCATGCAGATGGTTCGCGCGGGCCTCAAGGCTATTTATCTTTCCGGTTGGCAGGTGGCCGCCGACAGCAACACCGCTTCCGCCATGTACCCGGACCAGAGCCTGTATCCTGCGAATGCAGCACCCGAGCTGGCCCGCCGCATCAACCGCACACTGCAGCGCGCCGACCAGATCGAACATGCAGAAGGCGGCGCGAAGCGTGACTGGTTCGCCCCTATCGTGGCAGACGCCGAGGCTGGTTTTGGTGGCAAGCTGAACGCGTTTGAGATCATGAAAGCTTTCATCGAAGCCGGTGTTGCCGGTGTTCACTTTGAGGACCAACTGGCGGCCGAGAAAAAATGTGGCCACCTCGGCGGCAAGGTTCTGATCCCGACACAACAGCATGAGCAAAACCTGCAGGCCGCCCGCCTTGCCGCTGATATCTGCGGCGTGCCGTCGATCATCATCGCGCGTACCGACGCCGAATCAGCCAAGCTGATCACGTCCGACATTGACGAGCGCGACCACGCCTTCATCCAAAAGGACAAAGGCCGCACCTCGGAAGGCTTCTTCCACCTTGATGCCGGTGTCGACCACTGTATCGCCCGCGGTCTCGCCTTCGCCAAGCACGCTGACCTGCTGTGGTGGGAAACATCCACACCGAACCTTGATGATGCGAAGAAATTTGCCGAAGCCATCCAGAAGGAATTCCCCGGCAAGATGATGGCCTACAACTGTTCGCCGTCCTTCAACTGGGAAGCCAATCTGGACAAGGAAACCATCGCCAAGTACCAGCGCGAGCTTGGTGCCATGGGCTACAAATATCAGTTCGTGACACTGGCGGGCTTCCACAGCCTCAACCACGGCATGTTCCAATTGGCAACTGGCTACCGCGACCGCGGCATGGCTGCCTACTCTGAGCTGCAGCAAGCCGAGTTTGGCGCGGAGAAAGACGGTTACACAGCAACGCGTCACCAGCGCGAAGTTGGCACCGGGTATTTTGACGCTGTTGCACAAGCCATCACCGGCGGCACCGCGTCAACCACAGCCATGGGTGAATCGACCGAAACCGCCCAGTTCAAAGCTGCTGAATAAAGTTTGTCCCTCACACCTGTCCACTATAACGGGTGTAATCTGGCCGATCCCAACCGGGATCGGCCCTTTTTTATTGTTCGCAAAGTGCTATATGGGGAACAAACCCAAGGCCAATGTGTAAGTGAACAGGAATTATCTATGGTAAAAGTGTCGGTGACCAACCTCGCGGGTCAGACCCGGATGATCGAGGCGGAAGAAGGTCTTTCGCTGATGGAGAACATCCGCAACAATGATTTTGACGATCTGGCGGCCATCTGCGGCGGTTGCTGCAGCTGTTGCACCTGCCACGTCTATGTGGGGGGCGACAAATATGCCGACCTTCCCGCCATGGAAGATGACGAACAATATCTTCTGGAAGACAGCGACCACTATCGTGACGGCTCAAGCCGCCTGTCATGCCAGATCGAGGTTGACGGCTCAATGGACGGCCTCGCGGTCACCATCGCGCCAGAAGCCTAACCCCCAAACCTGCAATCAGGAGCAGACACAATATGTCAGCATCAGACCTTCTCTCGATCGGTGAAAAAGCAAACGCCATTCCGCTGCGGCTTATCGGCCCGGACGACCTTGGTGCACTGGGGGAGAAGGAACGCGCCTGGGCCAAGGCCATGCGTTTTGAGGCTGACGCAGGCAAGTTCCTGATTGTCCCGGGTGATGCAGGCGCTGCCATGATGGTGCTGGTGGGCACCGGCGGCGTCGCTGTCACCCCATGGACACTCTCGGAAGCCGCCGCCGCCCTGACAGAAGGGGACTACCGGCTTGAAGGCACGCCCCCGGAAGACGCCGGGCTGATGTCGATCGGCTGGTGTCTCGCACAATACCGGTTTGGCCGCTACCGCGCCCACACCGACAACCAGCCCCGCAACCTTATTCTGCCGGAAGGCAGCTGCCTTGACGTCGCGACGGCTTTCGCCGACGCATCCGCAATGGTGCGTGACCTTGTAAACACCCCGGCGGAAGATATGGGGCCGGCGCATTTGCAGGATGCCGCCGAAGGGCTGGCGGAAGAATTTGGCGGCAGCTGTTCCACCATCGTGGGCGACGACCTGCTGGACGAAAATTTCCCTGCCATCCACGCGGTTGGCCGCGCCGCCGCTGAGGGCCGCGAACCACGTCTGATTGACCTTAACTGGGGCAATGAAGGCCCTAAACTGACACTCGTGGGCAAGGGTGTATGTTTCGACACTGGCGGACTTGACCTCAAACCCGCGTCAGGCATGCTCCTGATGAAAAAAGACATGGGTGGGGCCGCCCACGCACTGGCATTCGCGCGCCTTGTTATGTCCACCGGCCTTAAAGTACAGCTTCGGGTGCTCATCCCGGCGGTTGAGAACGCTGTGGATGGCAACGCATACCGCCCCGGCGATGTGGTAATGACGCGCAAGGGCCTAAGTGTAGAAATCGGCAACACGGACGCCGAAGGCCGCGTGGTGCTTTGTGACGCGCTGGCGCTGGCGGGCGAGGACACGCCAGACCTGCTGATGGATTTCGCCACCCTCACCGGTGCGGCGCGTGTGGCCCTAGGCCCAGACCTGCCCGCCACCTACAGCAATAGCGACAGCCTGTGGGCCGCCCTTGAAGGTGAAGCAAACCTGGCGCAGGATCCCTTGTGGCGCATGCCGCTGTGGGCACCATATGACGCCATGCTCAAAAGCGATATTGCGGACCTCAACAACACGGCAGACGGACCGTTTGGGGGGTCAATCACCGCCGCGCTCTACCTGCAGCGGTTTGTGGAAAAGACCACGCCGTGGGTACATTTTGATGTATTCGCATGGTGCCCAAGCCCGAAACCCGGCCGTCCAAAAGGCGGGGACGCGCAAGGCCTAAGAGCATGTTATGGCGCCGTCAAAAAATTCTTGCAGCTTGACGACTAAGCCAACAGAGGGCAGTCTTTGCATCAAGCCCGTGTAGCGTTTTCGGGGATCATTCCGGTAAGGGAACGGAAACAGTGGCCGAGAAAACGAACCCGCGCATGCTAAAAATCTGGCACACCGCCAACCTGAATGGTGTGCGGTCCGATGAGCCAGATTTGACCATGCGGCAGATGACCCTTCTGTTGACCGTCTATATGACGAGGGACCCGCATACGGTTCGCGGCCTGGCCGCCAGAATGGATGTGACCAAGCCCGTGATTACTCGCGCGCTGGATACGCTTGGCCGCATGGGCCTTATCAAACGCAAACGTGATGAGAGCGACCGCCGCAACGTATTGGTGCAGCGTACTGTAAAGGGTGCCGTATATCTGAGCGAGGTGTCCGATCGGATTTTGGCTGCGGAAAAGCTGGTGGACCAGGACGAAGGCGACTATGAATGACCTCCTGCATCCGTTTGGCCTGCCTCCGCTTCATGACCCAGAGCAGATCCTCGACAGCAACCCCCATCTGTTGCACGCCAGCCGTATCGACGGTGTAATCGCGCGCCCCATCACGCCCATCAAATCCGAGCCCGAGTCCGCGTCACAGACGCTGAGCGAGGCACTATACGGCGAGCCTGTTCAACTGATCGCGGAAGCGCCGGGCTGGTGGTTTATCATCTCCATCATTGATGGCTATATGGGCTGGGTATCCGAAAGCGCCGTCGCCGATTATGAGATATTGCCCACGCACCGGGTCCACGCTCCCCTTACACATGTGTATTCGGAACCAAGCCTGAAGTCAGAGCCGGAACTCATCCTGCCAATGGGCGCTTTCGTCACCCTGCCGGGGCCGATTGAGAACGGCTTTGTCGAAACCGCGCTTGAGGGCTGGATATACGCGAAGCACCTTCAAGCCATCGGCACCGCCAACCCGCAGTGCGACCCGGTTTCCACGGCCGAACAATTTATCGGCTCCCCATATCTTTGGGGCGGGAGATCCAAGCTTGGCATCGACTGTTCCGGCCTCGTGCAATTGGCGCTGTCCCATATCGGGTTTCGCACGCTGCGCGACACCGGCCCACAATTCCGCAGCATCGGCAACTTGCTTGAAGCGGGTGAAAAACCTGTACGCGGGGACCTTGCATTTTTCCCTGGCCACGTGGGCTGGATGATTGACGGTGTGCACCTGTTGCATGCCAACGCCACCCATATGGCCGTGACCATAGACCCGGTGAACGAGGTCATTCGGTGGGTGCAGAAAGACCTTGAGCGCAAAGGTCAGGACCTTGTGCCCTTCAAAGGTTTCAGGCGAATATCATAAAAACGAAAAGAAACGGCGCACCCGGACAGGGTACGCCGCTTCCGCTCCCTTGAACGAAGCGGTAATTAGTGGTGCGCTTCTTCTTCAACGGCACCCTCTGCCGCATCTGCGGCAGCATCCGTGCTTTCTTCCGCAGCAGGTTCTTCCTCAGCAACAACTTCCGGCAATGGTGGCGGGTTGTCGTTGAAAGTGCGCAAATAGGCGATCAAGTCAGCGCGCTGCTCATCCTTGCGAATACCGGCAAACGCCATTGACGTACCCGGGAAAGTGTTTTTCGGGCTGGCGAGCCATTCGTTCAGCTTCTCGTATGTCCACATACCATCCTGACCAGACAGGGCGCCGGAATAGCCGAAACCATCAACTTCGCCAATGCCACGACCGATGACGCCGTAAAGGTGTGGGCCCGTGCCGTCCTTGCCGCCTTTTTCAACAGTGTGACAGCTTTTGCATTTGGCGAACTGACGCTCGCCTTTACCGGCATCAGCCGTCTGCAGCAATTCCGCCAGCGATGGGCCTTCTTCCACAACTTCTTCAGCACCATCATCAGTGGCAACTTCAATCGTGAAGGACGGCTTGTGGTCTTCTTCATGGAACACGCCTTCCGACACTATTGAAATAACCATGATCAACAGTGCGGACGAAAGGATGGCCGCAAAAATTTTGTTCGATTCTAAGGACACAGGCTCTTCTCCTTGCAGGCGAGCAATCCGGATAACAATGGCCCGCCCCTTATTAACCCTGACAGACGCAGACCGGTAATTCGGGCGGACAATAGCCGCTCACATGACTGATTTTCAAGTCGTCATTTACACGAATTTCGCTTCTCGAGGCAAAAAACAGCATTTTTTTTATCCACAAACCATGAGGCATATGCGCGCAGGGGCTTTTCAGACACTTAGCGCGTTGACTTGGCCAACCGCCGTTGGCACAAGGTTTGTTCATTTATTTCAAAAATGGCCGGACGAGTAAAATATCATGACAAGGCAATCTTCAGCCGCACAAGCCAACCCCGCCAACAGGATTTCCTTTCAGGGGGAGTTGGGCGCTTATTCCCATATGGCGTGCGTCGCCAAGTTTCCTGATATGGATGTGCTGCCCTGCCCCAGCTTTGAAGATGCCCTCGCAGCAGTGCAAAATGGCGCCGCACGGCTGGCGATGATTCCCATTGAAAACTCAACGGCAGGACGGGTCGCCGACATCCACATACTGTTGCCCGACAGCGGCCTGCATATCGTTGGTGAGCATTTTGAAGCTATCCGGCATTGCCTCTTGTGCAGCCCGAATGCGACAGAAGAGACGCTGAAACGGGTGACAAGCCATGTGCAAGCCATCGGACAGTGCCGCAAGAACTTGCGCGCGATGGGGCTTGAGCGCGTGCCGTTTGCGGATACCGCAGGCTCCGCCAAGTATGTCTCCGAAGCCGCCGATCCAAGTCTCGGTGCCATCGCCAGCGAACTCGCGGCCGAAGTATATGGCCTGAAGATCCTGCGCAGGGATTATCAGGACGAAGGCAACAACACGACACGCTTTGTGGTGTTGTCCCAGACCCCGGTGGAAGCGGAAGATTATAACGAGCCGGTCATGACCAGTTTCACCTTCGAGGTGCGCAACATACCCGCGGCCCTTTACAAAGCACTCGGCGGTTTCGCCACCAACGGTGTGAATATGACCAAGCTTGAAAGCTATTACGAATCCGACAGCTTCACTGCGACCGAATTTTATGCCGATATCGAAGGTCATGAGGGCATGGATAACGTCGCCCGTGCGATGGATGAACTCAGGTACCACACCAAACGGGTGCGCGTGCTGGGCACTTATCCGCAGGAACGCAAACGCGGCGTAAATTAAGGAGCAGCGACCATGAAGACCATCGGGCTGCTGGGCGGCATGAGTTGGGAATCCACCGCGGTTTATTACCGGCTACTCAACGAGGGCGTAAAGGCTGAACTGGGTGGCCTGCACAGCGCCAGTATCCTGATGCACAGCGTCGATTTCGCGCCCATTGCCGACCTGCAACACGCGGGCAAATGGGAAGAAGCAGGCACACTGCTCGCCGCCGCCGCCGGTAGGCTTGAGCGGGCGGGCGCTGACATGATGCTCATTGGAACCAATACCATGCATCTCGTTGCCCCTCAGGTGAGCGCCGCGATAAGCGTGCCTCTCTTGCATATCGCCGACGCGACGGCCCAGACCATCAAGGCACAAGGCATGCAGAGGGTCGGCCTCCTGGCCACACGCTTCACGATGGAGAAGGACTTTTACAAGGGACACCTTCACGACCACCACGGTATTGAGACCATTGTGCCGGACGCCAATGACCGCGAGACCGTAAACAGGGTGATTTATGAAGAGCTATGTCTTGGCGATCTCCGGGAAACTTCACGACAGGCTTACATCCGGATCATTGACAAGCTCGTCGCCGAAGGCGCCGAATGCATCATCCTTGGCTGCACTGAAATCGGCCTTCTTATAAACGAGAGCCACACCAACACCCCACTTCTGGATACCACGCGTATTCACGCGCAGGCCGCGGTCGCACTGGCAACGGCAGCTGACTAAGCCGCCTTCAGCGCCAGCGCCTTGTCCGGCATGACATAGGTTTGCCGGGCGTGGTCGCTGTCCAGTGTCTCGCGGGTATAATAGTCCTCAAGCACCGAAGGTTTACCCAGAAGGTCGGCATTCGTCTCAATAAATGCCTCAAAATCATCGCCCGCGTGCTTATGGCGGCGTTCATTAATAATCATGAGATATGCCCAGGTGATGGTCTCATGATACAGGCCATCTACGTCATGCTTGCGTGCCCAGCTTTTCAACCGCGCTGAAAAACGTTCAATCGCTTCAGCAAGTGGAAACCGACCCACATAAATCCAGCCAAGCTGTACATGGACGCGGTGGCTGAAAGCGTCCCGCGCGAGCAGGCCGCTCTCAAAGGCGCGGAAAAGGTCAAGGTCGTTCATCGTCATCTCCTTACTCTGAGAGTTTATGGCTCATGGCGGCGTCAAGATCACAGCCGTACACCACCTTGAGCACGTCAATCTTGGCGCGCGTCTCATCGGAAAATACCGGGGTCTTGCCATCAAATGCATGCAGCACAATGCCCTCCAACAAGTCACCGAGCGACATATCAAGATATTCCGCCGTACCCTTGAGAACCTTCACAAGCCGCTTTTCCATGCGGACACCGGTCTGGATTCGTTCAATCTTCATTCTCTGCACACCATGGCATGTTGGCTATATTACCAATGTACCATGGTAACATTAAGGTGACAAGGGCATGAAATTTATATGTCACAGCCCATGCCCGACACAGAAACGCGTCTCACTCTCTGGATACTAGAGTGTACTTGGGTCAGAAGGTCAGCCAGTCGCCGCCTTCGCCCTTCTCGATCACCTCGGCAAGCCCGCCGATTTCCACATGCGGGCGCGTGATGAGCGTGCCAGGGTCGATATCATGTTCCCTGAGCGCGCTGTCACAGGCGACAAACCGCACATTCAGCGCGGCGATGCCGTCCAGCAGCACGGCACTATCCGCCACGCCGCGAGCCTCAAGTGCTGCGTCCATCTCTGGCGCGGGTTCACCGTCCGATGTCTGCATGGCCTGCCAACCAGCCCGGGTGAGGAACCGAACCGCTGACTTGGAGAAAAAGAAGGTGACCGGCCGCCCCATCGCCGCAGCGGTCGCGCCGGTCATCAGCGCCATATGGATACGCTCCGCCGCACTTGAGATCATTATCAATGTCATCGGGCGTTTTGCCGGCATGTGGTTATCCCTTCCCGCAGGCGCGGCACATCGGGTCCCTGGGTAGGGCGATCTTGCGTGTCATCATTGAAAGTGCGTCCACAAGCAGGATTTTGCCCGCAAGGCTTTCACCCACCCCGGTGATTTCCTTCAGCACCTCAAGCGCCTGCATGGTGCCCAGCATACCGGCCACCGCACCCAATATGCCAAAGTCAGCACAGGTGCCCGCTTCCCGCTCAGGCGGCGCTTCGGGCAGGAAACAGCGGTAACACGGCAAACCCTCGCCCGCATGAGGCTTGAAGGTCGCCACCTGCCCCTCATAGGGACCAAGCGCTGCGGAGACGAGCGTCTTTTCAAGCGCCACACAGCCATCACTGACAATCAGCCGGGTTTTGAAATTATCACAGCCGTCAGCCACAACGTCATAATCCGCAATGATCTGCCGGGCGTTGGCAAGCGTGATACGGTCCTGATACAACTTCACAGTCACATCAGGGTTCAGCGCACGAATCGCCTCAGCGGCGCTTTCGACCTTTGCCTTGCCGATATTCTCGGTGGTGTGGATGACCTGCCGCTGCAGGTTCGACAACTCCACCACATCATCATCAATGATGCCAATGGTGCCCACGCCCGCCGCCGCCAGATACATCAGCATCGGCGCGCCAAGCCCACCTGCGCCCACGACCAGCACCTTTGAACCAAGTAGCTTCGCCTGCCCCGTTCCACCAACCTCCTTGAGGATGATGTGCCGCGCGTAACGTTCAAGCTGTTCGTCGGTAAAATCCATAATTACTTTATGCCGGTGGAACCAAAACCGCCTGCGCCGCGAGCGGTCTCGTCAAGGGTGTCAACCTCCACCCAAGTGCCTTGTGTCACAGGCGCAATGATCATCTGCGCGATGCGCATACCGCGCTCAATGGTGAACGGCTCATTCGACAGGTTCGCCAGAATAACCTTCACTTCACCGCGATAGTCGGCGTCAATGGTGCCCGGTGTATTGAGAACCGAGATACCATTCTTGGCCGCAAGGCCTGAGCGCGGCCGCACCTGAGCCTCATACCCCGCCGGGAGAGCCATCGCGAGGCCGGTGGGCACCATAGTGCGCTCTAGCGGGCCAAGGGTCACAGAGTCACCCTCACCAAGCGCGGCATAGAGATCCATGCCCGCGCTTTGTTCTGTCTCATACTTCGGCAGTTTGAGGTCGGCCCCGTGCGGCAACTTCACAACATTGATTGCCACTTTTGCGCTGGTCATATGTTTATTTTCCCTGAAATCTAGTCTTTGAGTTTATCGGCGATGCGGGCCGCGAGGCGTTTTGCCACCTCGGTCTTGTCAAGGCGCGGCCAACTCTCACTGCCGCTTTCCTCAATGATATGAATCTCGTTTGTCTCTCCGCCCATGGCACCGCCAGTGGCGGAGACATCATTGGCGACAATCATATCACAGCCCTTGCGCGCGCGCTTGGCTGTGGCGTAGTCGACCACGTTTTCCGTCTCTGCGGCGAAGCCAACCACAAGGCGCGGCCGACCATTTTTCATGGATGCCAGGCCCTTCAGGATATCCGGATTTTCCGTCAGGCTGAGGGCGGGCAGACCGTCCTTTGATTTCTTGAGCTTCTGATCCGTGCTGTTGCTGGCGCGCCAGTCCGCGACGGCGGCAACACATACTGCGGCGTCGGCTGGCAGGGCAGCCTTGACGGCGGCCTCCATCTCAAGCGCAGTCTCAACGTCTATACGGTCAACCCCAAGAGGGGTGGGACGCTCAACAGGGCCAGCCACAAGCGTCACCTTGGCGCCCAGATTTGCCAGCGCGCCAGCCAGCGCAAAACCCTGCTTGCCGCTGGAGCGGTTGGCAATATAGCGCACGGGGTCAATCGGTTCATGTGTCGGGCCAGCCGTGACCACGACATGCTTGCCCGAAAGCGGCCCGCTACCACGTTTGAAGAAAGCCTCCACCGCACCAACAATATCCATCACATCCGCAAGGCGGCCGGAGCCAACCTCGCCACACGCCAGAAGCCCGGCATCAGGCCCCACCATCATCACACCGTCCGCACCCAATTGCGCCACATTCCGGCGCACGGCGGCATGGTCCCACATCTGCGCGTTCATCGCTGGCGCGACCAAAACCGGCTTGTCGGTGGCCAGCAGAACAGTGGACGCAAGATCGTTGGCCAGCCCGCCCGCCATTTTGGCCATCAGGTCGGCGGTCGCGGGAGCAATAACAATAAGGTCGGCTTCGCGGCTGAGGCGGATATGCCCCATCTCGGCTTCGTCCTTGAGGGAAAAGAGATCCGTGTAACACTGGTCGCCCGTCAGGCTGGCAACCGACAGCGGCGTGATAAATTCCTGCCCACCCGACGTCAGCACACCGCGCACGCTGGCGCCGCGTTCCATCAGGCGCCGTGCCAGGTCAAGCGCCTTATAGGCCGCGACCCCGCCGCCGATGATCAGCAATATGCGTTTGTTTGCCAGCATCACGCTTCTCTTATCCCGTTGAATATGCCCCAGACATATAGGGTTCTTTGACTGCTCTCGCAATCACTCAGGCAAACAGCGCCAAGAAAAAGGGTGCCGCGACAAAGCCGGCAAGCACCCTTTGGAATGAGCTGGATCAGACCGTGGCAGACCGTTTGGCATCAAGGCTGTATTGCCCGGCGCCTGCGGCCATCAGCACCAGAAAACCACCTGCCATGCCAAAGTTTTTCATGAACATGCCCATTTGCATCTGGTCGGCAAAATTGGCGTGAAACATGATCGCGGTCACGCCGCAAAATCCTGCCAGCAGAAAGGCAACGACGCGGGTCTGGAAGCCAATGAGGATGGCAAGCCCCGCCAGAAGTTCAAACAAGGCTGCTGGCCAGAACAGGAAGCCAGGCACGCCCTGAGCTTCCATATATTGCATGGTGCCCGCCGGATCGCCGGTGATTTTGCCAAAGCCTGCCAACACAAAGATAAGCGCCAGCAGAACACGGCCCAAAAGATGTGCATAAGGTGTCAATTTTTCCATGGTTCCCTCCCCTAATGGAAGAAACCAGTGTCACCTAAAACGGGAAAATCCACAAGCGCGCTTAAAGCGCGAGGATTTTCAGGATAGCCGCCCCCACAACCAGACCAAGTGCAAAGGGAAACAGGCTCGACTTTGGCTTATTCTCCAGCCCGGGGTCAGGCATCGGCACTACCGGCACTTCGTCATCCGACAACCAGCGTTCAAGGCGCGCGGGCAAGCGGTCCAACAGGCGTGGCAGGGTATTGATGGCGTCCGCAAGCCGTGCTTCGGGCGACAGGTTACCCCTGATCCAGCGCTCGATCACCGGTTCGGATATCTGCCACATGTTGGCACGCGGGTTGAGGTGCAGGGCCATGCCTTCGGCCATCACCATCGTGCGCTGCAGCAAAAGAAGCTGCGGCTGGGTCTGCATGGAAAAACGCTCGGTGGTAGCAAAAAGCTGGGCCAGAAGCTGGCCAGCCGAGATTTCCTCTACCGGCAGGTCCATGATCGGGTCAGCAATCGACCGCATGGCCTGCGCAAATTCCTCAAGGCTCTGGTCTCTGGGTACATAACCCGCGTCAAAGTGAATTTGCGCCACGCGACGATAGTCGCGGCGAATAAATCCGTAAAGAATCTCGGCAAGGAACCGCCGCTCAAGTTTCGACAGCCGCCCCATGATACCAAAATCGATGGCAACTATGGTGCCGTCTGCCTGCACAATCAGGTTTCCCTGGTGCAGGTCGGCATGGAAAAACCCGTCCCTCAGCGCTTGTGTGAGGAATACTTGCACAACACGGGCCCCAAGGGCAGTCAGGTCATGCCCGGCGGCTTCAAGTGCTGCCCTGTCTGCCAGACGCACACCCTCCACCCATTCAAGTGTCAGCACACTTCTGGTCGTGTGGTCCCACTCGATTTTCGGCAAGCGGTAGCCACTTTCGCTGGCCATATTTTCCTTAAGCTCAGCCGCTGCCGCCGCTTCAAGGCGCAGGTCCATCTCCCTGAGCACCGTCTCGCGCACCTTTGCCACAACCTTGGTAAGGCGCAGGCGTTGTGCCTCCCGCACATGACGTTCCGCCAGTTCCGCCAGCCATTCAAAAAGCCTGAGATCACGGGTAAAACGCGCCACCACATCGGGGCGCAATACCTTAACCGCAACAGGCAACCCCGCCGTCGTTACCGCCTTATGGACCTGCGCGATGGAAGCCGCCGCCACTGGTTTCTCTTCAAACGCGCTGTAATGGTCTGTCAGGCTGCCGCCCAGTTCACGCTCAATTGTTTCTTTTGCCTTGGCAAAGGGAAACGGCGGCAAGCGGTCCTGCAAGGTGCTGAGCCCTTCAGCCAGTGGCCGTCCCACAAGGTCCGGTCGGGTCGCCAGTGTCTGTCCGAGCTTGATGTAAGCAGGCCCCATGGCGGCCAGCGCAAGGGCAAGACGTTCGCCGTCCGCATTCGGCAGGCCGCGGCGGCGAGGGATATAAAAGGTCAGGCAGCGCAAAAACTTCGGTGCCCAGTCGGGCACCAGCTCAATACCTGCCAGCGCGCGGATCGCACCGTAGCGGCGCAAGCCAGCAGCAAGCAGATAAAGCTGTAATAAATAGCGAAGCGTCAGCACACGCGTCCCCTCAAATCCGGGTGCCGGTATGGATGGCCACGACCCCGGCCGACATGGTGCGATAGCCCACGCGGCTAAAACCTGCCGCCCTGATCATGTCCACAAAGCGGTCAGGCGCGGGGAAACGGCGGATCGATTCGACCAGATACTGGTAACTGCCGGCATCGCCCGTGATCGCCTTGCCCATTTTAGGAATCATGTTGAAGCTATAGCTGTCATAGGTGCTTTGCAGCACCGGCACCACTTGTGGGCTGAATTCAAGGCAGAAGAACTTCGCACCCGGTTTCAGCACGCGGTAAGCTTCCGCCAGCGCTTCCTCAATGCGCGTTACGTTCCTGATCCCGAAGGCGATGGTATAGGCATCCTTGCTGCGATCCTCGAACGGCAGCTTCTGTGCGTCCCCGCATACAAATTCCGCCCTGCCAGCATAGCCGTTATCCGAAGCGCGCTCACGGCCAACCCGCAGCATCTCGGCATTGATGTCACATACGGTCACCTGTCCGCCTTCGCTGGCGTCCAGGAAGCGGAAAGCAATATCACCGGTGCCGCCCGCCACATCCAGCAGATGCATGCCGGGGCGCGGGTTGATGCTGTTGATCAGCGAGTTTTTCCAAACCCGGTGCACGCCCATGCTCATGGCGTCGTTCATCACGTCATATTTATCGGCGACAGAGTTGAAGACACCGCGCACCATGGAGGCTTTTTCTTCCTCACGCACGGTCCTGAAACCAAAATGCGTGGTCGAATCGGTGGCGGCTGCGCCGGTTTGGTCGTCTTTGCTGCTTGACATCATGCCATCGGCCCTGTTGCTTGTGATGCGGCGATTTCGGCGGACCATAGCCCAGCAAGGGGCTGGATTGCCAGCGCCCTTTTATCTCTATGCCTTTAAGCCGCTGAGGGGAACGCGACAAAATGCCCGAATTGCCTGAGGTTGAAACGGTCCGGCGCGGCCTGTTGCCCGCCCTCGAGGGGGCAACGATTGCCGAGGCGTTGGCACGCGTCCGCAAGCTCCGCTTCCCGGTCCCCTCCGATTTCAGTACACGGCTGGCTGGCAACCGTATTGAGCGCCTCACACGGCGGTCCAAATATATCCTGATGGAATGCGAGGACGGCCTGGTGGTGATTCTGCATCTTGGCATGTCAGGCCGGGTGACCATTCATGATGCTGCAAACGCCCCGGAAATACTTGAGAAACACGACCATGTGGTGCTGAAAACCACAAACGGCACACACGTTATTTATAATGATGCGCGGCGCTTCGGCCTGATCCTGTTCAGCGACCGGGAAACAATTGCAGATCATCCGCTGATCCGCGACATTGGACCCGAGCCGCTGGGCAATGAATTCAACATCGATGTCTTGAACGCGAGGCTCATGGGCCGCAAGTCCAGCATCAAGGCCGCGCTTCTGGACCAGAAGCTGGTGGCTGGGCTTGGCAATATTTATGTCTGCGAGGCTTTGTGGCGCGCGGGAATTCATCCATCTCGCCAAGCACTTACGGTCGCAGGCAACGACGCCGCGCGGCTTGTGCCCATCATCCGTGACGTGCTGACGGAGGCAATTGCCGCCGGGGGTTCCACCTTGAAGGACTATGTCCAGACCAGTGGCGAGCTGGGCTATTTCCAGCACAGCTTCAAGGCTTATGGCCGCGAAGGTGAGGCCTGTTCCAAACCGGAATGTGGTGGTACGGTGATGCGAATCGTCCAGCAGGGTCGCTCCAGCTTTTACTGCGAAACCTGCCAGAATTAGGAGCCAGAACTGTGCGAAAACTGTGCGTGATATGTGCGATAATTGTGCCGGTTTTGTGCAACGCCGCCTACGCGCAGAACGACGTTTTTCTGGAAGGCCTGCCGGATGTGCCCCAGCTTGAAATGGTCATCGCCATTGAAGGTGATCCGGTGATTTTCGACACGCCATCCGGCACGGTGGCGGAATATACCTTTCTGCTGTCCGGCACCAGCGACGATGCCATCAAAGCCTATAACGCGGCGCTGACGGGACTCGGCTGGGCCTGCATACAAAACGCGGAAGCGATGACCTGCGCCCGGGAAGAGAATCGGCTGGTTTTCACCAAACCCGAGGAAACACCGAAAGATCACCGCATCATCTTGCGCCTTGAACCCGTGGAATGACCATATGTGGCGGGCTCCGACAGCCTTTCCATAAAGGTCTTTTCAAACCGGTCCAAGAGCAGTAGGAGTCTCGACCGACAGTCAGATCAAGAAAAGGCTGATTAATGACTTTTGAAACGATTCTGCTCGACAAGCAGGAAGGTGTTGGACTGATCACGTTCAACCGCCCCGACGCGCTGAACGCGCTCAACAGTACACTTCTGGGAGAACTGGGTGACGCGCTTCTGGCGCTGGACGCAGACGACGAAGTGGGTGCGATTGTTGTCACCGGCAGCGAAAAAGCGTTCGCCGCAGGTGCCGACATCAAGGAAATGTCGGAACTCACCTTCGCGGACGTCGCGAAAAGCAACCTGTTTGGCGGCATCAATGATATTTTTGCGCGCGTGCGCAAACCGGTTATCGCCGCGGTGTCAGGCTACGCGCTTGGCGGTGGCTGCGAGATTGCCATGGCGTGCGACTTCATTGTGGCGGCCGACACTGCAAAATTCGGCCAACCGGAGATCAAGCTTGGGGTCATCCCCGGCATTGGGGGTTCCCAGCGCCTGACGCGCCTTGTCGGCAAGTCGAAGGCGATGGACATGATGCTCACGGGCCGCATGATGGGCGCCGAGGAAGCCGAGCGGTCCGGCCTTGTCAGCCGTATTGTGCCGGTGGACGACCTGCTGGACAAGGTGATGGAAATCGCCAGCGGCATCGCAGGGCTTTCGGCCCCAAGCGTGGCCTTGGCGAAGGAAGCAACCAACCGCGCACTTGAAACAAGCCTGGCGGAAGGCCTTCTGTTTGAACGCCGGGCCTTCCACTCGCTTTTTGCGACCGAAGACCAGAAGGAAGGCATGAACGCCTTTATCGAGAAACGCCAGCCGCAGTTCAAAAACTGCTGAGGGCACCGGAGACAGGGAAGAAGGCCAGCGATCCCTTAAGTTTTCTGGCCTTCGACTATTGACGCAGCTTCAGAAGCGGTATATAGACCCGACCTCGAATTCATACGCGGTTGCCCCGAGTGGTTGAGGCGGCCCGGACAAATAGAAGAAAGCAAGGACACTTAAGCGCCGGACGACAAACGGGGCGCGGGTCCGCAAAAGGTTAAAGAAGAAAATGGCAAATTCTGTACAAGCCAAGAAACGCATTCGTCAGAACGAAACACGTCGTATCGTGAACAAGTCCCGCGTCAGCCGTATCCGCACTTTCGTGCGCAAGGTTGAAGAAGCGATTGCTTCCGGCGACAAGGCGGCTGCTGGTGAAGCTCTTAAAAGTGCACAGCCTGAAATCATGCGCGGTGTTACCAAAGGCGTTCTTCACAAGAAGACAGCGTCACGCAAGGTTTCTCGTCTGTCCGCTCGCGTTAAGGCGCTTGCATAAGACATCCGCTTAAGGGGCGGCCCGCCGTTCCCGATTCGCCCCAAGGCAAGCGATGAAAAAGTTGAAAAGCTGCACCTATTTGGTGCGGCTTTTTTTGTTGCTTGAATGTTCTGCGAACAAAAAGAGCACAGGATATTATCGGTTTCACGGTGAAATCAACATCTTGTAGCGCCGCCTGAATCGCGCCATAGGGCTGTGAATTTAATTGCTGTCAAGCGATAGAATCGGTTGTGAGGGAGGGGGTGCGGCTGTACATTCCTTCCTTACGCGGTGGGCCGGTCGGGCGCCTTACCTTCTCTTTCAGAGAGAGCAGCCCGAATGTGGTTCAGGCCCCAGGCAACGCTAGAGTTTGATGCGATAGTTATTGAGCTGGGATCACGCCACCGCCTTTGAAAATAGCAGATCGGGACATCCGTGCCCTCGGCTGGCGCTACGCTCTCCTTTTGAGCAAATGCATTGTTACCAGCACCGCTGCAAGTGTGTTTGCGGCAAGGGAAGTGGTTGAACCAGTGTCGGGCAGGACAAGTATTGTGTTTGGTGTAAAAGGAGATAATTGCCCGATGTCGCAGAGGGAGCAAGATACCATGGGGGCTACCGGGGGGGTCGCATCCACGCTGAACCAAGAGCTTGATCAATCACCATGGCCACGGGTCTGTGAGAAGTTCAAACATGAATTCGGCCAGCATGCGTTTACTACATGGCTTGGACAATTGGGGTTTAATGGTATCGATGGCGGCACCGCTGAGCTGACGGCACCAACCAAATTTGTGCGCGACTGGATTCAGCGCCACTATGCACCGCGTCTCAAGGACTTTTTCTCAAGCGAGGATCCGCGCGTCAAAGCGCTGACCATTCGCCTTGCCACCCGCGACACGCAGCGAAACGGCACCCCAGCACCGGCACCGGCCGCAAAAGCCGAGCCAGCGGATACCGGCATTGGTGCGCGCTCGAGCGAGAGCAGCGCGCTTGATCCGAAATATACCTTCGACAGCTTTGTGGTCGGCAAATCGAATGAACTGGCCTATGCTGCCGCCAAACGCATTTCCGAATCCGGTGAGGTGGCCTTTAACCCCTTGTTCCTGCACGGTGGCGTCGGGCTTGGCAAAACCCATCTGATGCACGCGATTGCATGGGAAGTGCGCCGCAATACGCCCGAGAAACGCGTGGTCTATATCTCGGCCGAAAAATTCATGTTCGAATTTATCGCCGCGCTGCGCTTCAAGGACACCCACGCCTTCAAGCAGAAGTTCCGCGCGGTCGACCTCCTGATGGTGGATGACGTACAGTTCATCGCCAACAAGGAAAGCACGCAGGAAGAATTTTTCCACACCTTCAACGCGCTTGTGGACAACCGCTGTCAGGTGGTGATTACCGCCGACCGGTCGCCAACCGACCTTGAAGGCATCCAGGAACGCATCATCAGCCGCCTTGGCTGGGGCCTTGTGGCGGATATTCACCCGACCGACTATGAACTTCGGCTTGGCATCCTTCAGTCGAAGGCGGAACAGTCCAGAAACGTGATAGTGCCCGCCGAGGTGCTTGAGTTCCTCGCCCGCCGCATCACCTCGAATGTACGCGAGCTTGAGGGCGCGCTGAACCGTGTGATGGCCTATGCCACCCTCGTGGGCCGCCCCATCACCATGGACATGACCCGCGATGTGCTGCAGGACCTTATCCGCGCCAATGACCGCAAGTTGACAATTGACGAGATCCAGCGCGCGGTGGCGGACTATTTCAACCTGCGGCTGGCAGAAATGCTGTCGGAACGGCGCGCGCGCAACATCGCCCGCCCACGACAGATCGCCATGTATCTGTCGAAACAACTCACCAGCCGCAGCCTGCCGGAGATCGGTCGCCGCTTCGGCGGACGCGACCACACAACGGTCATGCACGCGGTCCGGAAGGTCGAGGACCTGCGCCGCGACGACAGCCAGATGGACGACGACATCACCCGCCTGAGCCGCATGCTGGAGGGCTAGAACAAAGCCCCCCGCCCCCAGGCAAAAAGCGCTGGTGCGACTCGGCTGTTTTCCTTCGATTCCGCGCTCCAAAAAAAAGAGCCTTTTTGGCGCTTTTTAGTTTGGTTTGAGCGCCAAAATCGCTATTGTTCCCTATGAATTAAATCCTCATGGCTTCGGGTGGTTATCACCCATCTTCAGGCTGGCAACTGGGAGGCGGTTGGCGGCAGGGGAAAAGTACCCAAAACGGGACAAGCGATGAGGCGGGAGTGTCCGGCACGGGGCCATACTATCCGGGGCCGGGAGAAACAGTCAGACAAGAAGAATTATCCATGAAAGTCACTATCGAGCGGAATTCCCTTCTCAAGACACTGGGGCACGTGCAGTCAGTGGTCGAGCGCAGGAATACGATCCCCATCCTTTCAAACGTGATGATGGAAGCAGACGGCGACACGGTCTCCATGACAGCGACCGACCTTGATATCGCCATCGTCGAGCGCACCAAAGCCAACGTGGCTCAGGGCGGTGCCATTACCGTACCGGCCCATACGCTGTTCGACATCGTGCGCAAGCTGCCTGACGGCTCAGAGGTTGAACTGACCGCCGAGGACAACGACCGCCTGATCGTGAAGGCCGGCCGCTCGCGTTTCACGCTCGCCTGTCTCGACAAGGAAGATTTTCCGGTGATGAGCGAAGGCGACATGCCGCACCGCTTCGAACTGGCGGCGGCTGAACTGAAGCGCCTCATTGACAAGGCCCGCTTCGCGATCTCTACCGAGGAAACCCGCTATTACCTCAATGGTATCTACCTGCATGTGGCCAATACCGAAGACGGTGCGACCCTGCGGGCTGTGGCGACCGACGGCCACCGCCTGGCGCAGGTGGAACAGGACGTACCCGAAGGCGCTGCTGGCATGCCCGGTATCATCATCCCGCGCAAGACAGTTGGCGAGGTCAGGAAACTGATCGACGAGTTTGAGGGCGCGGTGCAGGTTTCGCTTTCCGACACCAAGATCCGCTTTTCCTATGACGGTGCGGTTGTCACCTCGAAATTGATCGACGGCACGTTCCCGGACTATAGCCGTGTCATCCCCAAGGGGAATGACAAGATGCTGGAGATGGACTGCCGCCTGTTCGCGGAGGCAACCGACCGGGTCTCCACCATCAGTTCCGACAAGACACGCTCCGTGAAACTGTCGATTGCGGAGGATACCCTCACACTTTCCGTCAACAGCCCGGATAGCGGCACCGCGACGGAAGAGCTGGCGGCATCCTACGGTGCTGACGCGCTGGAGATCGGTTTTAACAGCCGCTATCTGCTCGACATCCTCGCGCAGGTCGAGGGAGAGACGGTGCAGGTTTTCCTTGCTGACCCATCTGCGCCGACGGTGCTCAAGGATATGGTTGATGCGGGCGCACTATACGTTCTGATGCCGATGCGGGTCTGATCGCTGGCCTCCCTCCCTATATGGTTTTGACCCGCCAGAAAATAAACAGGATGAGCATTCGCCTTGAAACGCCACACCCCTTTTGCTGCCTTGCTACTGGTGATGAGCCATGGCTGACGCGGTAGAGACGTGGGCTGATATGCCCCGGCAGGGTGTGTATGTGGAGAGCCTGATGCTCACCAACTTCCGCTCCTACGCACGGGTGAGCGTGAAGCCACAGGGACAGTCACCCCTTGTGGTGCTGACCGGCGAAAACGGTGCAGGCAAAACCAACGTGCTTGAGGCGCTCAGCTATCTGGCGCCCGGGCGGGGGCTTAGGCGCGCAACGATCAGTGAAGTGGCCAAACAGGGCAGCACAAGCCCGTGGGCCGTGTCTGCCGTGCTCGATCTCGCGGGTGACAGCGTGAAGGTGGGCACAGGCCAGGATATGGGCGGTGACGCAGCAGGCAGCAAGCGCCTTGTGCGTATTGATGGCCAGGCCGCCCCCAACAGCAATGTGCTGGGTGACCGCTGGGCGGTGACATGGCTGACGCCGCAGATGGACCGGCTGTTTATCGAGGGGCCATCCTCGCGCAGGCGCTTCCTCGACCGGCTGGTGCTGGGCCTTTATGGGGACCACAGCCGTCAGGTTGGCGCCTATGAGCGGGTGATGCGCGAGCGTAACCGGTTGATGAGCGACAAGGGCCACCGCGCCGACCCGGCATGGCTAAGCGCGATTGAAGCGCGCATGGCAGAGCATGCCGTGGCTGTCGCCACCGCGCGGCTTGACTACGCGGGCCAACTCGCGGGCCAGCTCGCGGAGGCCGATGATGGCCCGTTCCCCAAGGCGGAACTGGCGATCGATGGCTGGCTCGAGGGGTTGCTGGCGGACGGCATGGCTGCGGTGGAGGCCGAAGCCGCCTACCGCGACAAGCTGATGGCTGGTCGGGCGCGCGACATGGCCTCTGGCCGCACGTTTGAAGGCGTGCACAGGACCGACCTTGTTGTCACGCATGCGCCCAAGGCCATGCAGGCCGACCTGTGTTCTACCGGGGAGCAGAAGGCGCTCCTCATCGCGCTGGTGCTGGCAAATGCCAAGCTCCAGTCCGCCATTAAGGAGCAGGCGCCACTGATGCTTCTTGACGAGATTGTTGCGCATCTGGACGGGGACCGCCGTTCTGCGCTGTTTGAGGCACTGGCAGCCCTTGGTGGCCAATGCTGGCTAACCGGCACCGACCGCAGCCTGTTTGAGGCGCTCGAGGGCCGGGCGGAATTTTTTGATGTGCGTGACGGTGCGATCCAACCGTCCCACGGGTAAAACGATGAAGGGTCGAAGGCATGAGTGAAGAAATGACAAATACACCGGAACAGGAATATGGTGCGGATTCGATCAAGGTCCTCAAGGGGCTTGATGCCGTGCGCAAACGTCCGGGCATGTATATCGGCGACACCGAAGACGGCTCCGGCCTGCACCATATGGTGTTCGAGGTATCGGATAATGCTATCGATGAGGCGCTGGCGGGCCACTGCGACCTTGTGACCATGACTCTCAACCCGGACGGCAGTTGCACCGTGACCGACAACGGCCGCGGTATCCCGACCGATATCCACGAGGAAGAAGGTGTCTCAGCGGCCCAGGTGATCATGACCCAGCTCCATGCGGGCGGCAAGTTCGACCAGAACAGCTATAAGGTTTCTGGTGGCCTGCACGGTGTGGGGGTCTCGGTTGTGAATGCACTTTCTGACTGGCTTGAGCTCCGGATCTGGCGTGGTGGCAAAGAGCATTATATGCGCTTCGAGCGCGGCGAGCCGGTTGCCGACCTTGTTGTTGTTGGTGATTCGGGTGGTAAAAAAGGCACCAGCGTGACCTTTATGCCGTCCCTCAATACGTTCAAGTTTGTCGAATTTGACTTCGACCGGCTGGAGCACCGCTACCGGGAGCTCGCCTTTCTAAACTCAGGTGTTCATATTCTACTGCGCGACAATCGCCACGCGGATATCAAGGAAGTGGACCTTTTCTATGAAGGCGGCATCACCGCCTTTGTGAAATATCTCGACCGCAACAAATCAAGCCAGATTGGTGAGCCCATCACCATCATGGGTGAAAAAGACGGCATCACCGCAGAAATTTCGCTGCAGTGGAACGACAGCTATCATGAAAATGTGCTGTGCTTTACTAATAACATCCCGCAACGCGATGGCGGCACACACCTAGCGGCCTTCCGCGCCTCGCTCACCCGCACGATCAACACCTATGTCAACGACAGCGGCCTAGCCAAAAAAGCCAAGGTCTCGCTTGCGGGTGATGACGCGCGTGAGGGCCTCACCGCTGTGGTAAGTGTAAAAGTTCCGGACCCGAAATTTTCCAGCCAAACCAAGGATAAACTGGTTTCATCCGAAGTGCGCCCCGCCATTGAGGGACTGGTGAACGAGAAGCTGGCCGAATGGTTTGGCGAGCACCCGACAGAATCGCGCATGGTGATCCAGAAGATCATCGACGCCGCCACCGCACGCGAGGCCGCCCGCAAGGCGCGGGAGTTGACCCGCCGCAAGGGCGCGCTTGATATCGCGTCGCTGCCCGGCAAGCTCGCCGACTGTCAGGAACGTGACCCGGCACTCTCCGAGATCTTCATCGTTGAGGGTGACAGCGCCGGTGGTTCCGCCAAGCAGGGCCGGAACCGGAAAAACCAGGCCATCCTGCCGCTCAGAGGTAAAATCCTCAATGTCGAGCGTGCGCGTTTTGACCGCATGCTGGCGTCAAACGAGATCGGCACCCTGATCACCGCACTCGGCACCGGCATCGGGCGCGAAGACTTCAATGTCGAGAAGCTCAGGTACCACAAAATCATCATCATGACCGATGCGGACGTCGACGGCGCACACATCCGTACCCTTCTCCTCACCTTCTTCTACCGGCAGATGCCGGAAGTGGTGGAACGCGGCCATCTCTATATCGCACAACCCCCACTCTATAAGGTGGGCCGCGGCAAGTCTGAGGTTTATCTCAAGGACGACAAGGCGCTGGACGATTATCTCCTTAACCAGGGTACATCAGACGTGGTGATCACTGATTCAAGCGGTTCACAGCATGCAGGCCCGGAAATTCAGCATCTGGCAGGCGAGGCCCGCGCCATCAAATCCATCATGTCAAATGTTCCGCAGCGTTATAATCCTATTCTCATCGAAACTATGGGCCTCCTTGGCGGGTTCGACGAAAAACTGCTTGAGGACGCCGCAGGCCGTCAGGCCATGGCGGACCGGATCGCCGACCGCCTGAACTTCCTTGTTGCCACCGACGATGAGCGCGGCTGGAGAGGCACCGCAACCGAGGATGGCGGCTATAGTTTTGCGCAGGAAGTGCGCGGCGTGATCGACATGCACAAGATCGATCCGCATTTCATCGAAAGTCAGGAAGCCCGCAGTCTCCACAAACGCATGGGCGAAGTACGCGGCCTGTTCGACCAACCGATCACCGTCATCCGCAAGGATGATGCGCAAAGCGTCGGCACACCGCTTGAAATGCTCGCCATCCTGCTCGCATTCGGTCGCAAGGGCCTCTCGATCCAGCGCTACAAAGGCCTTGGCGAGATGAACCCCGGACAGCTTTGGGAAACCACGCTGGACCCCGACGTTCGCTCGCTGTTGCGGGTGAAAGTCAGCCAGGCCGATACGGCGGATGAGATCTTTTCGAAACTGATGGGTGACGTGGTCGAGGAACGCCGCAACTTCATTCAGGACAATGCGCTCAGCGTCGGCAATCTCGACATCTAATGATTTTTGTAGGTGTCGGCTGACACATAAAGTGAGACAATTGACACATAAAGTGAGACTGAGTGACACATAAAGTGAGACAAAGTTTCGCAGAAAAGAGGCAGTTAGCGATCCGCTAGCTGCCTTTCTTGTTTCTGGGGGTTCCTACCCTGACATGTTTTATAGAGAAATCCCCGATCGGTATTACAAAACTCCCGACACCTTCCAGCCGGTCAGAATTCCACCAAGTCCGGTATGCCTTGCCCCATGATCTCCTTGACGGTGTGCGCCTGGCGATCCGGTTGAGCAGCTAGCTCCGGCTTTTGATGAATGCGGAACTTTCCTGGGTCATCAGTATCGATCTCTGCAATTCCAACCGAGTGGAGCCCCAGAGCACGGACATCGCGAATGAGAACGTCTGCGATGTCATCCTTCTCATCAACAATTACCACTCCTTTGAGAGCAACTCCTTCAAGGCAGCGTTATCGAGCATCTGATCGGCCAGAAGCTTCTTGAGCCGGGTGTTCTCCGCCTCCAGCGACCTCAGCTTCCGAGCATCGGACACATCCATGCCACCATACTTGCTCTTCCAACGGTAAAAGGTCTGCTCGGAAATGCCGCGCTTACGGACAATATCCTTCACCTTCATCCCGGCAGCATGCTCCTGCAGGATCGTAATAATCTGTTCTTCACTAAATCTTTTGCGCTTCATAAAGGGATCTCCTGACCTCGGTTTGACAGAAAACCCTAACTTTAGAAACGGCCCTATTTGCCGGGAGGAGGTCAAAACTGCACAAGCGCTCCGCGCTCCTCGATGATGACCCAGTAGTTTCGGAAAAACGTGGCACCGAAAGCGACCTCCGCCAACAATTGGTTACGCTTCCGTCGAGGGAGGGCACCGATCATGTAGCGCATGTCAAAAGCGTCAACCAGCCCTCCAAACGGGCCGAGAAGGCTATGAGTCCAGCCAACAGGCCACCCTCCCGCCCTTTCCAGAAAGGTCGGACAGCCTGATATGATCCCCAGGGGATCGAGCCTATCGATCGCGGGGAACACGCCGGATTACTTCTCGGGTGTTTCTTCTGGCGCCTCTTTCACACTTGACCGTTCAGGCTCTTGACGAACGCTATATTCTTCGACCGAAACATTCCCCTCTCTGTTCGCCCGCCTCTCCAGGATTTTTACCACATACTCAATCACAGGAAGGGGGAGTTTATTGTGCACACGACCGTGCTCTTTAAGCGGCCAGTTTTTCGTACGCCATTGGGCTGATATATTGAGGACCGGGATAGAAAAATGGCCGGCAGAGTTCGCCAGCCATTTGTTTTAGAAACCCCTACATTTTATAGGACAGGTTAACCCCGACGGTTCGTGCGGCACCATAGTGCTCTGTCCAGCCGACGCTGGTGTTGAGCGCCTGCGTCCGGAATAGTTTGTTGAAAAGATTTTTACCCCAAACCGACACCCGCCACTGCTCACCAAATGATAAGCCGATCTCTGCGTTACCCATGAAATAACCGTCTTCCATGGCTTCGTTCGGCAGACGGACTATGTCGAACCGGACACGGCTTTGATAATTCCCGGACAAGGTGATATCCGCGCTAGCATGGTCGGACACATCCCAGTTATAGCGTATCTGGCCATTGAGCGTGAGCTCCGGCGCATTCGGCAGTACGCTGCCCTCTGTCACGCCGGCAACGATGGATCTGGTCACTTTCGTGTCGATAGTGCCCACGCCAAAACGCAGATCAAGGCCTACAATGGGGCGCCACCAGATGTCCGCTTCAGCGCCCGTCACCCGCGCGTCACCCACGTTGGCGATGCCGAACAAAACACCGACCGGAGAGTCGAAAAGCGGGCCGTAAATCTGCATATCACTGTATTCATAGTGGAATACCGATGCATTCAGCTGCAGGTTGGGCTTTAGCCGGCTCTTCACTCCCAGTTCATAGGCCGTGAGCTTTTCGTCATCGAATGGTTCAAGCACTGTTGGGTCAAACGTCAATTGCCCCTGAAACCCACCAGATTTGAAGCCACGACTGACGCTTGCGTAGAGCAGGGTCTCGTCCGTAAGTTTGTAGTTAAGGCCGACCTTGCCTGACACGTTCGATGTGGAATAGTCATTTGCGACTGGCGCAAACACTTCGTTGCACCCACCAGCTGCACACAGGAAAGTCGTGGCTTCGTCGAACACTTTCTTTTCATGCGTATATCTGAGCCCGCCGATCAGGGTCAGCTTGGGCGCAAAGGTCCACTCTGCGTGCATAAACGCCGCATAGGCATCCGTGCGCTGGCGGTAGCTGTTACCAATGGTGTCCAAGCCACCAAGCCCCAGAAGCGGGAGGAGGTCCGGCGAATAGAATTCGTCCCGGGTCTGGACTTTGTCATGGGAATAAAACCCACCGCCGATCAGCTCAAGGCCTTCAGCGCTGTAGTTGAAACGAAGTTCCTGAGAATATTGCTGAACGCCATTGTCATAGGTGGCATCGAGATACGCGAGCGATGTTCCGTCTGTATCCTCGACATGGATACGGCTGAACTCCTCATACGCGCTGATGGAGGTCATGGAGACTTCCGGCGTCAGCGCCCAATTGACGGTAACAGCCGCACCGCTTGATTCAAGCTCCATATGGGGGTCATTGCCAGCGCCTGCCACCCTGGCCTGCTCGGCATACTGGTCCTCTTCCGCCGTCAGGATATTGTTCGCCTTGTATAAGGCGACGTCAGATCGGTCATAGCCCTTGTGAGCACTCAGCAATATATCCAGACTCTCGCTGGGTTTATATTCGAGCTGAAGGCGCGCATTGGTGCGGTCAACCTTGCCGATGCGGTCACCGGTCACATAATTGGTCTGCCAGCCGGAATCCTGCTGCACGGTCTGGAGGGCAAATCTGGCTGTAAGATTGGATGAAAGCGCCCCGCCTACGGCACCTTCGAAATGCCAGTTCTCATAACTGGCATATCCGGCTTCAAGCATGACATCAGTTTCATCAGACGGTTTGCGGCTGATGATATTGATGGCACCTGCGGTCGTGTTGCGACCATAGAGGTCGCCCTGAGGCCCCTTGAGCACCTCGACCCGGTCTATATCGAAAAAGCTGAAACCCAGCATAGCCGGTGAGACAAGGTATACATTGTCGACATAGATGCCAGCGGCAGGATTGTTGTTAACCGCATAATCATTGAGGCCAATACCGCGAATGCTGACATTGGTAATGCTGTTAGCGAGTACATTCTTGATCTGCACATTAGGCGTGATGCCCCCCAGGTCGACGATCGATTCCGTACCGCTTGACTTGAGTTCACTGCCCGTCACCACATTGACGGTCAAACCGACATCCTCGAAACGCTGTGCTCGTTTCTGCGCGGTGACGATAATCTCCTCCAGCACAATGCCTGAGGATGCGTCGCCCGGTTGGTCAGCCGCGTCATTTCCTGCCTGGGCGTATGCCTGCGCAGGCGCAATCATGGCCGTGCCGATCAACAGTGTGCTTAATCTCATTTTACTAATCTTGTTCATTGTTTTTCCCCTTCATGAGTTCCCCCCAGCCCCTACTGGAAGTGTGGAATATCGAAACCATCGACGGTCTTTGCACGAGGTGTTCCATAGGTGCGTTTACTGTGCCGAAGCCCGGCACGAACGACACCGGCTGCAACACAAACTGTCGTTGGGATAGGGTCGATCACAGGCAGGTCATATCCTTTGGCCTTGAGGGCCGCATCAACCGCTTCCGCGCAACCAAGAAAGCCGGTACACCCCAGCACAATAGCGTGAGCGCCGTCTTCTTCGACCGCTGCGAGAGACGCTTGTGACAGTTCTGACGTCAGGCGCTCCGGCGCGGCTTCAAGTTCCAGCACCGGTATGTCGATGACCCGCACTGATGCCAGCTTGTCACTCACACCGTAGACCTTCGCGAGGTTTTCAATCATCGGCACGACGGATTCGAGAACGGTCACCACGCTGAACCGGTGCGCCAGCATGGCGGCAAGATGCATCGATGCATCTGCGGGCCCAAGCACCGGAACCGAAACAACCTCTCGGGCCGCTTTAAGACCCGGGTCCCCCATGCAATCAATGATGATTGCATCAGCGCCAGCGCGTTCAGCCTTTATGGCTTCGACAACCACACCAGGAACCGCCAGAGCTTCATCGAACTCGCATTCGATCGAAGCTGGCCCCATCTCGATGAGAGACTGTGTGATCGTGAGGTCAGTGCTCATGAGCGGCTCGACATCTTCGAGTGTGCGGATACCTTGGGTCGTGATGGGCGTGATAAGATGTATATGCATTAGGCAAGGTCCTCGATCAGGGTTGCTATCGGTGCGTATGCCTCTTTGAGGCCGAAACATTTTGGTCCGACCACATCAAGCGCGCGCGGTGTTGTGAGAATTGGCGGTGCACTGCACCCGACAACGGCGACACGCTGACCAAAAGCAAGGCGCTCCGTCGGGATTGCCTGGGCCGTTTCCGCATCGACGATGGTAACGAGATCAGGCACGATACAGCGGAGCTCGCCGTCGACCGTCACAAGAAGATTCTCATTTTGAAATTTAAGCTCGGCTTTGCTGGGACCATTCATTTCCGAGATGGTGCAATTTCCGAAGACCCAGCCCCGGGTCGTGTCGCGTTCGAGGCCTGTGATCTTGCCTTTGAAGAGCACCGCCGCATCCGAATAGTATTCGTGAGCCCTGAGAACAGTGACCAACCGCTCAAGCGGGTGGCTGGCACTGCCGCTGTTGGCGATCGCTTCCCCGATCTGTATCGCGCCGGTCAGCGTTTTGGCAACAGTGGCACGTCGCGCCTCAGCCCCGGTCATGGCATAACAGGACATACAGACGCTCGCCCCCATCGCAGTGGCGACCGGACGGGAAAGCTCTTCTGCCTTCAGACCGGTCGTCGTCTGGAAAAGCGCGGAGTTGCCATGTTCGTCCGCTATCGTGAGCGGGGCACAGGCAATACCTTCAATATTGAAGCTTGTCATCTGCAGGGCAGGGAAAGCACGCCCCATACCGTCACCATCGATGATGGGAAGCCCCCTCATCGCCGCATAAGCGACCGGCATCATGGAGTTGCAGCCACCAATCTCGGCAGAAATCACGGCTGTTGCCTCACGGCCAAGGTAGCGCTCCAGCGCCTCGACGGCGCGGTGCTGATCCTCGATCGAAAAAAGCTTTTCAATCATGACCGTCGGCGCACCGAGAGCGGCCGCAATGAAAACATTATCTTCATCCTTGATGTCATCGACCGAGAGAATAGGCACCGGGCCGTGACGCGCGATGGCCTCCCGACACATAATCGAGCCAAGATAGGGGTCGCCTCCACCACCGGTTCCGAGGAATGATGAACCAATGGCAAGATGCTCGATATTGTCGAGTGTGATTTGCCTTGCCATTATTCGTTCTCCTCCATGGCTAAGTCGCCGACTGCGCGGCAAACGATGCGCGTTGCGCCGCCGGGTAGATATTGCAGTGGGACAGTTTCAATGTTGACAACTTCAACGGTGCCTTCACTGGCACCGGCTGCAACCGCTTGCGCGATCGCCTGCGCCTTCGCATCTTCAATGGCTGCCTCGCGGCGCGGCGCGTCTTCAAGGCTATATATCCGGTCGATCTCACCGCTGACCTGACCGATCGCAGCGCCAATCGCGTTGGCGACACCCGCATGTTCCGGGCACATCATTTCTGATACGCCCTGCGGCTTTTCCGAAACCAGAACAGAGCCACCACCAACAAGAATCATAGGAATGTCACCGGGAGCCGTTTTCATCCGATCGATCGCGTCAGCCAGCAGTGAACTGATGGCGTCGCGTGCGTCTGTTAAAAGGTCTGAAGGCAGACCGCTGACCCGGCCAGGATCGCCAAATTTCGCCTGCCCGCCAGCCACCGCGATATCGCTTGCCGTCAGGGTATTGCCACCAAAGATGAGCGCTTCTTCACGCAGGCGATACCCGACCGAATCCGGCCCGACACTGACACCCTTTTCTGCGTTGCGGATCAGGCTTCCGCCCCCAAGGCCAATCGATAGAATGTCCGGCATCCTGAAGTTTGTTCGAACCCCGCCAACATCCACATGAACCGTGGACTGGCGCGGAAAACTGGAAACCAGCACGCCGATGTCTGAAGTGGTACCACCGATATCGACCACAATTGCATCATCTGCACCTGTCAGCCACGCGGCCCCGCGAAGACTGTTCGTAGGCCCTGCGGCAAAAGTCAGAACAGGATAGCGCTGCATGTGATCGGCGCCCATCAAGGTGCCGTCATTCTGGCTGACAAAGAAAGGAGCAGAGATACCCAGATCAACCAGCGCCGATTTGAAGGCGGCGGCAATCTTGAGCGCCAGCGGGCGCAGGCTCGCATTCATGATAGCGGCGTTCTCGCGCTCAAGAAGCCCGACACGCCCA
Source organism: Kordiimonas aestuarii (assembly GCF_025574465.1). Taxonomy (GTDB): domain Bacteria; phylum Pseudomonadota; class Alphaproteobacteria; order Sphingomonadales; family Kordiimonadaceae; genus Kordiimonas; species Kordiimonas aestuarii. Next base: position 990,784 of record NZ_JAOBPP010000021.1, on the reverse strand, counting down.
AGCTCGGACGACAAGGAAACCTCCAATTCGGGAGCGAGTTCACCGATCAGTTCTGCCGCACGCTGTTCGTGCGCTGAATTGAGCTGGCTGAAGATACAGGAAACTGCGATTTGCGTGATGCCTTTGTTGCACGCTTCCTTCACACAGTCAGCGATGGCAGCCTCGTCGAACGGAGAAATTTCCCGGCCATCAAATTCGAAGCCACCCCGCACCATTGCGGAACCACCCCGAATGGTTTTCTTGAGATCCTCAGGCCAGGATGAGAACGGCGGAATCCCCCGCCCGGCCGGAAACCCGATGCGGATCGCATATACAGGTACCAGTTCACGGCGCTGAACGAACGCGTTGGTGAAATGCGTTGTACCGATCATGACGGCATCAATTGCATCGGGCGTAATATTGCAATCGCTGATCAGCGCGCTGATTGCCTCACATATGCCGGAGCTCACATCTTCGCTTGTCGGCCGCTTAACCGCACCCAGCACGGTTTTTCCCGACAAAAGCACGGCATCTGTATTTGTGCCGCCAACATCTACACCTATTCTCATTCGTCTCCCCTCTGCATTTCATTGCAGACTAAAGTGGGGTGCGAAACCGAAGCAATACGCCTGAAAAGGAGGTTGACTATTCTACCTAGTAGTCCTATCTATTTTCATTTTTTTCATCTACTACTTAAATTAGTAGTATTAAACGATGAGCCCCTGTTTTCGACCAGCTGCGACGGCGGCGAGGCGGTCATGTACATCAAGTTTCTTGAAGATATTTTTGAGGTGATAGCGTATCCCATGCTCGGAAATATTCAGTTGCCTGGCGAGATGTTTATCCGACCCACCCGCCTGTAGAAGCCCCAATACCTCCAGCTCACGCGCGGACAAATTACTCACACCTGTTGTTCTGCGTTGACGCAGCCGATTGAAAACCGTTCTCGCAAACTGGCTTTCAACTTCATTGAAACCTGTATCCTCCACAAGTGCTGCCATTGAATCTGCGAGAGGGTTTGAGCCGAATTCGCTGAAAATCTGGCGCATGCCAGATTGCGCGCCCAGAAGAATGGCTTCCCTCAGGATAGCATCCGAACGCCGTGACCGGCCCACCAAAACCGTCAAAGAGAATTCCGCAAGCAGGTAGCGGAGACAACTGCGGACAAGCCCCAGCTCGCGCGCGTTCTCCCTCTCCGCCTTCAGAAGGTGCAAGGCTTGCGCGGTGCTACCCCGCTGCTCAAGCTCATAAGCCTGCGCAAGGGTAAATACCTCGCGTTCCTGCCAGCTCATGGTAGGGGATATTTCAGGCACCCTCCAGTGCGCAACTGTCCTGACCGAAATACCCTGAAACCGGTTTTCCCCCGCAACGCACAAACCGATCGCAACAAGCAGGTCCGCGACCCGAGGCAAACCCTGAGCACGCAGCTTTTGAGCTTCGTCTTCGACACGTATAAGGGTGGCGCCCAGACCATGCTCGGCCTGATTAAGGCGGATCATTGTTTCGTAAGCCGCGAAATAGATATCGAACCATGCCTCCGCATCCGGCATCCGATAGGCAGATCGCCTGACCGAGTTACGGGCGCGGGTCAACTGCCCCGCTTCAAATTCGACAGCAGCGCTGAGCGCGGCGATAACGGTTTCAACGCCAATGTCATGGGGGAATTCGCTCTTCCAGCGGCGATGAGCTTCCGACACACATGTCCTGGCCTGTTTCAACTCACCTTGTGCGAGGTGGATAGCTGCCTCATGCATATTCAGGAACATCAGATTATATCGTGACGCAGCCTTCTTTGCCTGTGTTCTGGCGTCAATCAGGTTGGCAAAAGCCCTGTCAAACCGGGCGCGCTGAGAATTCAAAATACAGGACAGAGTGGCAAGAAATGTCCCAAGCGCAGGGTCTTCCGCTTGTTCAGCGATCATTTTTCTAAGCATTTCCAGGTCGCCGGTCCGCTCAAGCGAACAGCCATAAACCATCAAGGTGACCCTTACGATTTCGAGATCCCGCGCGCGGGTATCATCGGGCCCGACCGTTGCGGCCAAGTCTTGAAACAGTTTTTGCGCAACCCTGATTCTACCCGCCTTCATATGGACGATGCATTCCATCATCCGCAGGACGGCGGAGCTTCCAATGACCTCGGCACTAGAATTCTGGACAAAATCCTTAACCACCGAGAAACCTTGCGCGATCCATATCCCAAGCGCTCCGTGGCTTTCCGCATAGTCTCGAATTCTCTCCGGCCTGCCGGCCTTTCGCGCGAGGGCGGTTGCTTCCCCAAGCTTGCCTTCCGATGAACAATGATCGGCGAGGGAAATCAGCACCTCCGGAGGGCTCCTGCCATCCAGCATATCAAGGGTCCCGCGCAGATAGACGCGCAGCGCCCGCTGGATTGTTATCCGGTCGCCGTCCCGATTAACAACGCCCTTCAGCCGGAAGGAAATATCTGCAAGGACCCGGTCGTCACGCCGTTCGCCACCCAGCGAAGCCAGGAACCTGAGATCCGGCGTCTCAAGCAGGCTGGCCTTCGAAAGTGCTGCAAGCTCCTCCGCACTGAATAGCGGCAGCACTTCCTGCACGATAAAGTCTGCAAGGCCACTATCTCTCAGGATGTCAAAGTCCGACCAGTTTTCCGGGATACTTGTCGTGGACGAGGCCCAGCGTGTCAGCAGCTCAAGCGCGATCGGCCAATCCCCTGCAAGCTCGTGAATGCGTCGCCGGACGTTCGGGCGCAACTGTTTCTTGATAAACTGGCTTTTCCACTGTTGTCTAAGCCTCAAAGCGGTCGCATCGACAATGTCTGGCATGATCGTGACAGAAAGCCTGGCAAGGGGTAGGTCACGCATTTGCCGAAGGACCAGAATAATCCGCTGATTGGTCTCATTCCCGGCAAGCCGTTCGAGCGCCTGAGCGAGCGCAGGCCCATTGCATGCACTGTTCCCGTCAATGACAGTCACCTGCGGCTTCACCGCAAGCAAGGCCTCGACCGCAGCATTGGGGTTTTGGGCGTGCTCAAGTGCATCGATCCAGCGCAAATCCAATCCGGTCGTTTTTGCTATGTGCTGCCCCGCCTCACGCGCAAGCCGGGTTTTGTGAAATCCGGGCGGGGCACATATCACAGTTACGGGCTTGCTAAGGACAATGCGTTCGATCAGTTGCTGGCGTTGTTCTTCAGACATAACGGGTCCACTACATGGTTCGCCATCAGGCATAGCGCATAAGCTGTTTACTACCAAGTAGGCAATAGCAGACGGACCAAGGCCTATCTCGTGCTGGCAGATAACCAGGGCGTTTGGCCTCACCGACCATAAGGTCTCCGCACATGACCTTCCGCCGGTAAAGGAAGATGAAGAGACCCAGAAACATCTCGACAGACAGCAGGAGCTTTGCGCCGAGATGATCCTGGAGACTGAACCGAACGACAGGTAAGCGCTCAGGTGTCTGGCTGGGAAAACCAGGACAGATCCCAGTAATCTGAAAGAAGTAGTGTCCACTTTTTGTGACAAGCCCATAACGTGAGACAAAGGCGCCGGGGCTTCTGCGCCTTTGTCCTTATCCTGCGGTGAAGCGGAAGGTTATAATAGTCCTTCAGCTTTCATCGCTGCAATGACCATGGGCTGTTCAAGCATGCGATCACGATATGCAATAAGCTGGGGCCACCGGCCAAGGTCAACCTTCGCCGGAGCGGTCCAAAGCAGGACGACAAGCAGATAGCTGTCAACCGCCGTCAATTCATCACCGAGCAGGAATACCTTGTCCGAAGACAGCTGCTGCGCCACGAGATCAAAGCGTAACGCGATCTTTTTCCGTACCGCCTCGCTATCTGCGCCTGCTTCGGTTTCAAAAAACAGCGACGCTGCGAAAGACTTGTGCAGTTCAGTGGCCGTGTACGCAAGCCATTCAATTGCGCGGCGCCGTTCCACACCGATGTCTGGCAGCAGCTTTGCGTGCGGGTACCTGGCGTCCAGTTCCAGCATGATCGAAAGCACCTCTGTCAGCATGTCACCGTCTTGGTCAATAAGAGCGGGCACATAACCCTTGGGATAATCGTCCCGGAACAATTGACCGTCCTCTGTCTTGCCCGTTGCCGGATCATACCGGACAAGTTCCGGCGCGACACCGGCTTTGCGCAGGGCGATGTGAACGGCAAGTGAGCAGGACATGGGAATATAATAAAGCTTCATGGATTTCATCCTTGCAGGAGCGTTGGGAATGGAGGTAGCTGTCGAGCCGGGACGACGTTTTTTGAAAATTTCAAACATATGCTTTTTCTGCCCCGTCCGCCTGCGCGAGGTCACGCAGCGCCTCAATGATGCTGTCAACTTCTGTACGCTTGCGGTAGTTGTTTGGCACAAAGGCACGGAACACCAAGCCGTCCTGCCCAACGACATATGTCGCCGGGTCAGCGACCATGTAGGAGCCATTACCTGTCAGCGCTTTTACGTCGATACCAATTTGGTCCAGCACGTCCCGGTGGCTCTTTGGCAACTCAAAAACAAGGCCGCACTTTTCAGCGAGCGTATTACCTGCGTCATGCAAGACATCAAACCCAACGGATGTAACAGCACCTGAAATAACATCTTCCGGCACACCTGCAGCTTGGAGCCTGTCAACGGCGCCGGGCATTTCGGGCGTGACGGCAACAAGGCTTGCGCCAAGCCGCGTAATCTCATGCAGCCTGCCATCATATTCCCTGAGTTGCAGGTTGCAGTAGGGGCACCACACACCGCGGTAAAACGTCAGGACCAACGGCCCACGGTCCAGATAGTCCTTCAGCTTCCCCGTTCCGCCGCCGTATTTCTCCAGTTCAAACCCCGGCACACCCATTTTGGGGCGCAAGGCTCTCTCGACGATGTCAAGTGCGCTGATCTCGCCTGCACCTTGTTCTATCAGGCTTGTGATTTCCGGCGGCAATGTGCCGCGAAAGTGTTGAATAGCATCGCGTATTTTTGCGTTCAGTGTCGGCACTTCCGTATTCCTTCAATTGACAAAACTCTTTTGTACACATATGAACATAATTGGTCATACCTATTTTGTACATATATGTACATAACTATTTTGGGACGGATGATAATCAGATGGCAAGGCCCGCAAAATTTGATCGGCAGGAAGCGCTGCAAACAGCGATGAACGCCATTTGGAAAAACGGGTTTGAGCAATCCTCTGTCAAGGCGCTCTCAGACCTTCTGGGCATAACGCGATCAAGTTTCTACAACAGCTTCTCATCGAGAGAAGCCCTGTTCCGGGAGGTGATGCCCGATTATGCCGCGCAAAGCCCCGATGCCCCGCTTTATGCAACGGCCCGCACACCGGTGCTGCCAATAATATGCGCAGTCTATCGCGACCTGTGCCGTGTGCGTGCGGCGGACCCTGAGGGCCGCGGCTGCATGATGCTCAATACAATCTGCGAGCTATGCCCGGAGACGGAAGGGCTGGGTTCAGAGCTTGCCGACAAGGTACTCGGCTCCATAGACAGGCTTGAGGAGCTGCTTGAGATCGCACGCTCAGGCGGCGAAATTACCGATACCGCCAACCCTCGCGCTTTGGCTTTGGCGCTGCAAAACCTGATGGTCGGGCTCAATGTGCTTTGCAAAGTTGTCCGTGACGAAGAGGAGCTATGGCTGTTGGCCCGAACAACACTTGAAGGCCTTGGCCTTTATCGAGAAGGCAAAGCAGCCTGAGCCAGATCACGAAAACCGGCAAGAAACCGGTGGCGGGCGGTGCCGTTGACCGACAATACACCGCCACTGACCGAAAACAGCAGCGTAAAGTACTGGAAAGTAAACACAAAATGAATATGTAGCCTGCTGCGAGGACCCCCTTGCATAATGATAATTCCAAACAGGGGAACCGAATAATGCTGAAACGGCTCATTACAATTTTTGCAGGTGCGCTTTTGCTGGCGGGCCTATGGGGCTTTGCTGTCCTGATGAATACGGAAAACGGCTGGTTTCGCAGCCCACTTGTGGAAACGAATGACGCCAAAAGCTTCGGCGATGCGGCCATCCGGTTGATCGAAAAACAGCGCGCAGGGAATATTGCTTTTGTTCTGCTGGAAAACGGCAATCCCGTCGTGCAGCATTATGCCTCCAAAGCTACGCTGGTGAATGGCGATACACTTTTTCAGGTTGCCTCTCTCAGCAAATGGATCACCGCATGGGGGGTCATGAGCCTTGTGGATGAAGGCAAGCTTGACCTTGATGCCCCGATTTCGACCTACCTGAGCCGTTGGGAACTGCCGCAAGGCGCGTTTGACAATAGCGGCGTGACAATACGGCGCCTCCTCAGCCATACTGCCGGTTTGACAGACGGCCTTGGTTATGCGGGATTCGAACCCGGTACGCCGGTGCAGGGTCTTACGGACTCACTGACAAAGGCTGCGGATGCTTCCCCCGGTAAGGACGGTGCCGTGCGCGTTGGTGTGGAGCCCGGCAGCGAATGGCGCTATTCAGGTGGTGGTTACACCCTGCTTCAACTGCTGATCGAGGAAGTATCAGGCCAGTCGTTCAACGATTTCATGACCGAGCGTGTATTCACCCCCCTTGGCATGACACGGTCCACCTTCATCATCGACGGTAAGGGCTTGGACAATATCGCCACAGCCTATGACACGGCGGGCGAGGAGGCCACACTTTACCGCTTCACTGCGCTGGCCGCGGCATCGCTTTATACCTCTGCCAACGACCTGACAAAGTTCCTTGCCGCGCAGCGCCCCGGCTCGGCCGAGGAGGCTATCGGCCGGGACGTCCTGAAGGCAGAAACCGTCGCCGCGATGTATGAACCGCACGCATCGACGCTGGGTCTCGATATCTGGGGGCTTGGCACCATGCTTTATGCACCGACCGGTCATCGCGGGTTCATTGTCGGGCATGACGGCAGTAACGAACCCGCGATCAATACCGCAGCGCGTCTCGACCCAACAACCGGCGACGGCATCATCCTCTTGGAAACCGGCAACAAAGCCCTCGCGTCGAATGTAGCGGGGGAGTGGGTCTTCTGGAAAACCGGGAAGGTGGACTTTATTGACCAGACTATCGGGGTGAAAAACATGTTTCTGGCGCTGATCGCCGGCTGGCTGGTCATCTTGGCGGGTGCAGTCTGGCTTGCCCTTCGCGCGCGCAAAACACTCCGGCAAACCGCTTGACCCTGAAGCGCACTGGCACACAAGCGAAGGCCTGTCAGTGCCCTAAAAAGCGAACCAAGGCGGCGTTATAGTCGTCCGATTTTGTGATGTTGGCAAAATGTCCTGCGCCCTTAATCTCGACGGCAAGGACCTTGCGCCAGACGGCTGGCAGAGTAACGGCCACGCTGCGCAGCCATGGGATATCCTGCTCGCCATACAGGTAAAGGGTTTGCACCGGCAGCGCCGCCATCTGGCCATATACGTCACCGGTATAAGCGTCGGGCGCCCCATGCAAAAGGTCCCGGCCCTCATAACCGGCGACAAGCGGCTGCATGATCCTCGGCATCAGCTTCATGTCAGGCGCGACAAGCGGATGGGCGCACCACTCCTCGACAAAACGTTTTTGCTCGCCGTTCTGCAGCAGGCGCCGATAGTGAGCGATGGGAATGGCTTCATTGTGGCTCGGCGCGCTTGGGAACCCGTCAACAGGTGCACCCTGAAGGGCCAATTGGTCAACCCGGCGTGGCCACGCGCAGGCAAACCTGAGCGCCACACGCCCCCCTTGCGACATGCCGACAAGCGCCGCGCTTTCAAACCCGAGGGTATCGAGCAACCTACGGATATCATCCACTTCCAGATTAATATTGGGCGGGGCGGTTGAGGTGCCAAAGCCGCGCCGGTCAACGGTGATAATCGTACATCCAGACGCCGCGAGGCGAAGCTGCGACGCCCACATACGCTGGTCAAGCGCCCAGCCATGCAGGAACAGCACCGCCGGGCCGCTGCCATAGGTAAAGGCGGTCAAGTACCCGCCATCCACGTCTATCAGATGTTCGGGCATAACCTCCTTCGGGCGTTTGTCGGTCGTTTGCTTGGCGCTTGTCTAGCGGATGTTGTTGTTCGGTGTGTGGTCGCCGGCAAGCCAGCGTTTCAGTTCCGCGTGTGCTTTGGTTCTTTGCGCCTTATTCAACGCCGCCGCCTCCGGCGCGTCCACCGTAAATTCCAGCAGCATGCGGTTCGGGTCCTTCACATAAACCGACTTGCAGTAGCCGTGGTCAAGAATATAGGTCTCCGGCTCCCTGATTCCTGCTTCCTCGATGCGCTCTATGATACCACCCTGGGTTTCCGCATCCACATTCAGCGCAACATGGATGAAGGGTGATTCCGCAAGCTCGGGGCCAAAAAGGTCCTGGTCTTTTGGCTCCACGAACTGGAAGAAGGCCAGCGCGCTGCCGTCAGCAAGCTCAAAGAAGCAGTGGGCATAGGTTCGCACCTCGCCAAACAGCTCCTCCTGTTCACACCATGTGGCAACAAGCGGCAGGCCGATTACCTCTTCATAGAATTTGCGTGTCGCCTCAAGGTCCTTGGAGACATAGGCGGTGTGATGCAGCCGTGTGGGCATCTTTGCTGATACTGTCATTTTCCCCTCCCGCGCTTATGAACTGGCCAGTTTCGCGGCAATTGCCGCCACATGCTTGCCCTGGTAGCGCGCCCCGGCAAGCTCGTTCTCGCTTGGCATGCGCGACCCGTCTCCCCCGGCGATCGTGGACGCCCCATATGGTGTCCCGCCAGAAATCTCTGTCATGATCGCATTGCCCTCAAAGGAATACGGCAAGCCCACAATCACCATACCATGGTGCAGCAGCGTGGTGTGCACGGAAGTGAGCGTGGTTTCCTGTCCGCCATGTTGGCTGGCGGTCGAAGTGAAGGCACTGCCCACCTTGCCGACCAGCGCCCCCTTCATCCAAAGGCCGCCGGTCTGGTCAAGGAAGTTGCGCATCTGCGCCGCCATATTGCCGAACCGCGTGGGTGCACCGATGATAAGGGCGTCATAATCCCCAAGCTCATTCGGGTCCGCCACCGGGTGCGATGCTTCGGTTTTCATGCCCGATGCCTTCAGCACATCCTCAGGCACCAGCTCGGGCACGGTTTTAATCGCGACCTCGGCACCGTCAAATTGCCGCGCGCCTTCAGCCACCGCATTGGCCATTACTTCCGTGTGGCCATAACCACTATAATAAAGAACCAGTATCTTGGGCATATACTCGCCTCCGGTTTGGTTAAAATCGCCTCATAAGCTCAATGCCGTAGCGGCGCGGCCTGGCCTTGAATACAAAGCCACCCGGCGAAAATTCAGCGTTATATTCCTTGTTGAACAGATTTTTGGCCCAGGCGGTGATTGTCCAGTCACCAAACTCAAGTCCCATGCGTGCATCCACAAGGTCAACCGGGTCACGTACAGTTGAGTTATCGATGTCCCACCATGTTTTGCCGATACGCTGATAATCAACCCGGGAGACAAGCCGTGTGTCATTGCCAACTTCAGCGGTATATTGCGCACCGAGGTTAAAGGTATATTCCGACACCTGCGGCAGCTTGTTACCTTCGACTGTCGCGTTCTGGAAGTCTTTGATCTCGCTGTCTGTATAGCCAAAGCCGAAATTGATATCGAAGCCCGGCAACGGCCGCACCGTGCCATCAAGCTCAAACCCGGTCAGCCGCCCCTCAGGCACGTTCCCCAAGTTCTGGGTCGAGTTTTCCGCGAGGAACACAAAGAAATAGGAATTTTCCGACTTGGTCGTAAACACGCTGCCGTTCAACACCATGCGGTTATCCAGAAGCGTGCTTTTGAAACCCGCCTCGAATGTCTTGGCGACCTCGGCCTCAAAAATATCGTTCACCCCCACGATCCCCGAGCCACCTGCCACGGCGCCAACTCCCGTCTGGTTGAAGCCACCGCTTCTGAACCCGGTGCTATAAGAGGCGTAGGTCGTCAGGTCGTCGTTGACGATATAACGCAAAGTGACCTTGGGTTGCCACTGGTCGAAAATCCGGTCACGCACGTCACCTGTAGCCCCGGCCGGGAAGCCCGGCACGTTGGGTAGATACTGGGTGGGTGTCAGGGTTGTCTGTTCACGCTTGTCCCGGTCATACCGCAGCGACGCGTTCAGCTCCAGATTAGTAGCAATATCATAGGTCGCGTCACCATAAGCCGCCCAAGCGAAATTATCCTGTTCGTCCGCAAGGAACGTCGCCTGAGGGTTATCCGGGTTTGTGCTGGGGGTCCGGTATACAGGGAATACACCAAGGCCCATATCCACCATATTACCGGTGGAGATATAGCGGTTGGTGCTGATCAGGTAACCACCTACCATCCAGCGGAACGGTCCGTCGCTGTTGGAGCTGAAGCGGAAATCCTGGCTCCAGGCTTCCACATCCAGATACTGGCTCTGGTTCAGGTCGACGCCCAGGATGGCGTAAAAGAGCGATTCTTCAATCGGGAGAAAATCAAATGCATCCCCGGTGAGAATCTCCTCAACGGTGTCATAGGATGTCACCGAATTGAACGTGCCGAAGTCGGTATCATAGCTCATCTTGACCGAGAAGTTCGTCATGTCGCGGTCGTTCTGCCCGGCGTTATTTACCCGCACCGGCAGGCTGGTATCATTCACATCCGCGACAATATTATAGTAGAAGGCTTGCGTACGCAGTTGCGACAACGATGCGCGAAAATCCACACTGAAATTCTCGGACGCTTCCCACAGCAGTTTGCCGCGCACAGAGAAATCCTGATAAGGGTCCGCCTCCTCATCCAGATAGGCGTTATTGATATACCCGTCTGTGTCGATAAAAGCGGCGGAGAGCCGGTATTTAAGCGCACTGCTTTCACCAAGCGGACCACCAACGCTGCCCTGCACCTTGTAGCCGGGGCCTGAGTCCATGCCCACTTTGACCATGCCTTCGGTCTCATCGGTCGGCGGCTTTGTCGTGATAACAATCGCGCCGCCAATAGCGTTGCGGCCATAAAGCGCGCCTTGTGGACCCTTGAGCACCTCAATCTGCTGGATATCAAAAAGCTCCTGGTTGAACTGCGCAGGATTTACCTGTTGTACCCCGTCGATCACCACGGCGACCGAGGGTTCCGAATTCCGGTTCTGGGTAATACCGCGCAGGGAAACGAACGCACTGCCGGCGTTTTGCGTTTCAATCAGGGTGAGATTGGATGTCAGGGCAACAAAATCCGCAGGGCGTTCAATCCCGGCATCGACAATCTTCTGTTCGGTAAAGGCTGTTACGGCTGCGGGCACCTTATCCAGCGATTCTGAGCGCTTGCGCGAAGTGACGACAATTTCTTCAATCGTAAAGCTGCTGCCGGTATCCGCGCTTTCGCCAGTGTCCTGTGCCCCTGCACCAGATGCCGCAAGAGGCGCCATCAGGGCTACCGCTGAAATCCCCCCTAACGCACGACCGGATACACTCAAGTTCCTTCCCATAACCGTCTCCCACGGGTGTTTCCCTAAGCGGCACAGCCCTTCCCGAGGCCATACCTACTTTTTCTCCCTGCCTGATCGATATTATATTCGATTATCGAAGTCAAGTTCGTATGTCGAATATTTTGATTTTTGGAGATGATGATGGGCACAGAAGCATCTACTTTCCGTCGTACTGAATGGCGCCCGCAGCCGCGTTGGACATGATGAACCCAATACCCCGTTCGCTTTCTTCCTGCAGGTGGCCAATCAGGCTTGCCGTCCGCGCCAGGAGTGAAATGCCCTTAAGGGCAGCCAGCGGGAAACCGACATCCAGCATAACGGTGGGGATTGCCCCGTTTACATTGATTGGCAGGCCACGCCCGATGACATCCGGCAGCACCTTCCTGACTGCCTGCACCATGCGGATGTGCGGCCCCTCCGCACCCCGCTTTTGCGCCAGACTGAACAGAAGGTTGGCGCGCGGGTCACCCTCGGCGTGCAAGGGGTGCCCAAAGCCGGGGATAGGCTTTTTCTCGGCTCGCAGCGCACCAACACCTTCAGCGGCCACGGTTTCAAAGTCACCACCATCAGCTGCTTTTTGGCACAAATCTGCGATAAATCGCCCCGCGACTTCGGCACTGCCCAATACCACACTGCCACACCCAAGCAGGCCAGCAGCCACTGCGCCCTGAAAGGCCTCGGGCGCTGCAGCGTATGTCATACGCGCAGCCACAACGCTAGGCACCAGACCGTGTTCCGCAATCGCCGCCAGCACGGCATTGGCAAAAAACACCTGGTTCTCGTTCGGCTCCTGCCCCGTTACCAGAAACCAGAAATAGCTGGTGAAGTCGGTCTTGCCGATCACCTCCGCGCACAGGTCCTTGCCGCGCACAGTGATGGTTTTATCGGTGGAGGTTGAGATTGCACTATAGGGCTGATCTGTTTTGCCGATACGCATAAGTTCGCTCCTTCCGGCTTTTGCTTTGCCTTATGGCTTTGGCCGCATCTTATGGAGAATTGCTCCGGTGTCAAAATAAATTCGATAATCGAACTTGTTTTCATTATTCGAATAACGTATATGTCAAACAGATTTGGCCGGGTCGGGGCCGCGTCACATCCCCACCCACCCGGCAGGTGTTTCGATATTTGACGAGTGTGAGGGAAGCAGATGATCAAGGTACTTGAAGGTGTGAAGGTGCTCGATATGGGCACATTTATCACTGGCCCTGCGGCAGGCATGTTTCTGGCCGACCTCGGTGCAGAAGTGATCAAGATCGAGAACCCGGACGGCGGTGATCCCTTTCGTGCTTTCAGGGGGGAGCTCTACAGCCCGCACTTCCAGACCTATAACCGCAACAAAAAAAGCGTCACGCTCAACACCAAACAGGATGAAGACCGAGCCATTCTTGACGCCATGGTGAAAGACGCCGATGTTTTTATCCAGAATTTCCGACCCGGCGTTGCCGACCGGTTGAATGTCAGCGCGGAACGCCTGCAGGGCCTCAACCCAAACCTGATTTACTGTGCTGTCTCCGGCTTCGGGCAGGATGGGCCTGAGCGCGACAGCCCCGCGTTTGACACCGTTGCACAAGCTGCAAGCGGTTTCCTCCGTCTGTTGGTGAACCCGGAAAACCCACGGGTGGTTGGCCCGGCACTCGCCGACGCCGTCACCGGCTTCTATGCGGCGTATGGTGTGTTAGGTGCCTTGTTCGAACGCTTCAACACAGGCAAAGGTCGGCTGGTGGAAGTCTCCATGCTGGAGGCCATGTGCCACTTCAATCTCGATGACTTCACCCACTATTTCTCGGACGATCAGGTAATGACCGCCTACAGCCGACCAAATGTGTCGCAGTCCTATGTGTTTGAAACATCCGACAGGAAATGGCTGGCGCTTCATATGTCTTCGCCAACAAAATTCTGGGAAAACCTGGCGCTGAGTGTGGGCAAGCCGGACATGCTGGATGACCCGCGCTTCAAGGACCGCATGGCCCGCATCGAACACTATGATGATGTGGTCGCTTTCCTGAAGCCGATCTTTCTTTCTGAAAGCCTGAAAGACTGGTGTGCGGTGCTATCCCAAAATGAGGTGCCACATTCACCAATGTATACGTCAAAGGAGGTAACGGAAACTGCTCAGTTCAAACACCTCGATATGATGCTGGAGACCGAGCACCCGGTCATGGGCACCTTCCGTACTATCCGCTCACCCCTGTCGTTTGACCACAAACGCCCGGCCAACGTGACAGCCCCGCCCGTGCTGGGCGAACATGACGCCACAATAAAAGCCCTTTACAAGGCCGGGCGCTAAGTTAAAAAGTTGAAGCCCCTTCAATGCTTGCGCGAGAACCGACCAGAATATGAGCACGGCAGACGATACTCAGAAAACCAAGGACCCCGAGTATCTGTCGACCCTTGAGCGCGGGTTGCGGGTCCTGAATGCCTTTGACGCCGACCACCCTGAACTGCCGCTCAGCGAGGTGGCCACAATCACAGGGCTGAGCCCGGCTGTGGCACGGCGCTGTTTGCACACGCTGCTGGAACTTGGCTATGTAGGCAAAAACGGACGACGCTTTATTCTCAAGCCCAAGGTGCTTGAATTTGGCTCCGCCTATCTGCACTCCATGAACCTTGAACAGGTCGCCACGCCTTACCTGCAAAAACTTCGGGATCAGACCGGCGACAGTTCATCGCTGGCGGTTCTGTCAGGCGATGAAATCCTCTATCTGGTACATGTGTCGACCGAGCGGAAAATCAGGCTGGGCGCTAGCGTGGGTACGCGCTTCCCCGTGCATGCGACATCACTCGGCCGCGCGCTGATGGCATACCAGCCCGACAGCGTGATTGACGCCTATCTCGACACCGTGGAACTCCGGAAGTTCACCGAACATACGATCACTGCCAAAGCCGAGCTGGAAAAGCGCCTGCGCAAGATCCGTCAGCAGGGCCATGATTCCGCGCAGGATGAGCTGGATTATGGCATCGTGTCAGTGGCCGTACCCATTTTTGACACCAACCGGCAGGTGGTGGCCAGCGTCAACTGCTCCACTTCCACAACACGAGTTTCACGTGAAAAACTGATTGAAGAACGGCTACCTCTGCTGCAAGACGCGGCGATTGAGATCGAGCTCGCCCTGAAAAAATGGCCTTTCCTGGCCAACTCCCTGCGGGGCTGAAAGCAGATTACTCCGCCTTGGCTGCCCGCGCCAGGCTTGCACCTGCCAATTCACGTTCTGACTGAATAAGCCCGTAGGCCGGGACAATTTCACCTGTCCGGTCGCTGATCCCATCCCAGTGGGCAATGACGTTTTCCCCTGCGCTCTCGCCGCCGCCAATATACAAACCTTCCGTAAGGGTGATGTTGGCGCGGGCAAAATATCCGGCCCCCGCACACAGAATGGCACGCGTCGGAGCGTTGTCCTGCGCTAGCGCCAGCAGGCCGGAACTCACCAGGTCCGGCGACAACTGCACCAGAGCCTCCTTTGTAAGAATGCCGTCCGTCATTTGGGTTGCAGCGGTGGGCGCCAAACAGTTTACCCGGATGCCATATTTTTCCCCCTCTAGCGCAAGCGTCTGCATCAGGCCAACGAGCGCCATCTTTGCGGCGCCGTAATTTGACTGGCCAAAACTGCCATATAGCCCCGAAGAGGAGGTGGTCATAACAATGCGGCCAAACTGTTGCTGCCGCATGATGCCCCAGACCGCCTTGGTGCAAATTGCCGCGCCCATAAGATGCACGTCGAGGACGAAACGAAAATCATCCATATCCATTTTGGCAAAGGTTTTATCGCGCAGGATACCGGCATTATTCACCAGGATGTCGATGCGTCCCCATGTATCCATCGCCCGGTCCACCATCACCGACACCTGTTTTTCATCAGTGACAGACGCTGCAACGCCAACGGCCTCTCCGCCGGCGGCGATGATTTCCGCCGCAACGCTTTCCGCGCTCACGCCGTCCATGTCATTGACAATGATACGCGCGCCATGACTGGCGAGCGTTAAAGCATGGCTACGACCAAGACCTGCGCCCGCCCCTGTGACGACTGCTGTGCGGCCCTCAAGGATCATCCTTGTTCTCCCTTCAGTTTTATTCACTCACTATTTAGTTAATTAAATTCATATGCCAGACCAACGATGCCTCACGGCCGGCTCAGGCCGTTACATCGTCCTCCGCTTGTTTGCAAATTGTCAGGAAACCACCAGCCATGAAGGCCGCCATGCGTTTCTTCACCGCTGCAAAATCTTCAGATCGGCATTTACCGCCGGAGAGCTTATCGATCCTGCCTGTCCGTGCCAGCGTAAGCATCAGTGCACCGGTTACAAAGTGATAGCCCCAGAAAATGTCCTCGTCTGGACAATCAGGCAATGCCTTTTTCAACAGGCCAATCAAACGCAGGACCACGGGATCGAAGTGCCTGTCCATCGTCTCGGCGCCCCATTCCGGTGTATTGGCGACCTGCGCGCCCAGGGCAGCGTAATTTCTCCACCCCTCACCACCCTCAATGTAAAGATCAAGGTCCGTATCAAGGAATGCCCTTAGGGCACCTTCTACCGTTGGTTTGCCATTTGTTGCCTTGTCGTATTCATCCAGCATTTTCATGCGACGTTCGCTGGTCACCACGGCGCGGCGGGCAAAAACAGCATCAAACAGAGTTTTTTTGTCATTGAAATAATAGTTCAGTAGCGTGTGGTGGGCCCCAACACGCTTGGCCACATCCTTCAGGGTCACGCCATAAAGGCCGTGTTTGGAGAACAGAAATTCAGCGGCATCGAGAATTTGCTCGATCTTTTCGGCGCGCTGCTGCTCCTTGACCTGGCGTTTACCTGGAGTCTTTTTCGTTGCGGACACTCTATCGCCTTTCAATCCGTAGTTCAGAACCTTGCCTTTACGATTTTGGAGAATCGCAGTGTCAGTTCCCGCCATAATCCAATCTTAGGCGCATTTTGTCTACTTTGCCGGTAGGCGCAAGGGGCATCTGTGTCACACGCACGATAGCATCGGGCACCCACCAGGACGCAACACGACCCGACAGCGGAGAAAGCAGCTCTTCATCACTCAGCGTTTGGTCCTCCCGCATCTCAACCAGCAGGATGGGACGTTCGCCCCACTTTGGATCTATCCGGCCAATAACCGCGGCCAGCGATACCTGGGGAATTGCGCCCACTACAGCTTCGATTTCAGCAGGATTGATCCACTCACCGCCAGATTTAATCAGATCTTTCGAGCGCCCTGTAATGATAAGGTTGCCGTCATCGTCAATGCGTGCAAGGTCACCGCTGTCGAACCAGCCGTCCGCATCTGTTGCCGCTTCATCAGCGCCAAAATATCGTTCAATAACTGCGGCGCCCTTTACGTGAAGCCGACCCTCAGTGTTGCGCTGTTCAGGTAGCGGGCTTCCCTCAGAGTCCTTCAGCAGCAAGTCGACCCCCACAGCGGGCCGGCCGGACAACGAGGGTTTTCTTGTCGAGTCATTCGGCGGTGCGAAGGTACCGGACGGCGAAAGCTCGGTCATGCCCCAACTGGTTTGCACGGTGACCCCCAACCGTTTTTCAATACGCGCCATCAGCGCGGGTGGCATGGCAGCCCCACCCACAATGATCCGCTTGAGCGACGGTAACTCCTTGCCGGTTGCGTCAAGATAATCTGCCAGACCGACCCAGACAGTAGGGACGCCGACAGCGATCGTGACCCCTTCAGCAGCGATCAGATGGGCCAAGCTGGCGCCGTCAGCGTTACGCCCGGGCAGCACCAGTTTGGCGCCTGCGGCCGGCGCAGCAAAAGGCAGCCCCCATGCGTTAGCGTGAAACATGGGTACAACCGGCAAAACAACATCTCTGGAGGTGAGGCCGATAACGTCGGCCTGAAGTAGCCGAAGCGTATGCAGATAGCTGGAGCGATGGGTATAGGTCACGCCCTTTGGTGCGCCTGTTGTACCAGACGTAAAACAAAGGCCAGAGGGCGCTGTCTCGTCAAACATTCCCCAGCTAATCGTGTCTTTCGCTTCTTCCATTGCAGTCTCCAGCACATGGACGACTGGACCGCTGTTTGTATTTTTCCAGGCACCTACGTCGCCGTCGATCAGCATAGCATGCCGAATCGTTGGACACAGGGCACAGATTTCTGCCGCCAAACCGGAAAGATCAGCGCTCATGATCAATACAGCCGCTTGAGACTGAGCCAGCATCTCTGCAAGCTGAACAGCTGTCAGGCGCGGGTTCAGTGTATGGCATACCGCCCCCATGCCCATGACAGCGTACCAAGCCTCCACGTGAGCCTGTGTGTTCCATGCCAGAGTGGCAACATGGTCGCCCTGCGAGATGCCGAGCCCGTCAAGCACCGCAGATATATGACAGGCGCGTTGCCGCAACACACGATATCCGACACGGCCGGCCGGACCGCCCTCGCGGGCGGTAACGACTTCGGTAGTCGGATGCCATTTGGCGGCATGATCAAGAAATTTATCAAGGGTCAGCGCAAATGGCTGCATGGCGCCGTCAGTCATGGACACTCCGAACTTTCAGGTGGCAACGGGGGCGAAATGATCCCTACGTTCCAGTTCCATGAGATGCCGCCGTCCTTGACACGGCGGCATACAACTTCCTCATGAAGCTCATAGGTTCCAGGCAGCAGGTCACGTGCTGCGCGCGGGACATCCGCAAAATACATATAGGCCTCTTTATCCGCATAAGACCGCCACACGGGATAGTCTTCCGCCCGTGGGGCTCCGCTTTTCACGAAAGACGACCAATAGCCCATCATGGCATCAACTGTTTTGAGGTCTGCCGTATTGCCCTCAACCCGTGGCCAGAGGTCCGGTGTTTTTTTCCAGGTGCCGAAGACATAGGGCAGTTCGCTCGCATGGAAGGCGTGCAAACCCCACTTTTGCGCAGCCGGATAGCCATGATCGAAGATATAGAGATAAGACGGGATACCGAGCGCGGCTTGCTTGGCCACCAGTCGTTCGGACGTCCAGCCATACATGGCGTCACGTGTGGTTGCCAGCATGCTTTCATCCAGATTTTCAGGTGGATAGCGCTCAAGAAAAGCATCCGCCAGCTCGCCATACCCCTGACGGATCGCCGCCACATATGCTTCCGCACTTTCAGGCTTTGGCGGCAGGAGGAAACGAAGCGAACGAATCTCCCCGCTGTTGAACCCCGTCAGCACGGGTACCGGCGCCTGCTCACCCCGGTCGAACACCTCTACCAACTGGCGTGGTAACACCTTTCCATCAATGGCACCAAAGGGCTGAAACCCGACTTCAAGCGCCTCGTTCGCGACCGCCGCCGCGTCCATTGCCCGCAAGTCAGCAAGGTTTTTGGCGCCGAGTTTCTCCGTAAGCCATGTGCCAACGGCCTCCTGCGGGATCTGGCCGTGTTCATTCCCACGCAGCGGCGGCGTAGTGATCATATAGGCGCTTTGGGCGATGGCTTTGTCAAAAAGCCCGCGCGCGGGTGGCGACGCCATAAGATACATAACGCTGAGTGCACCGGCGGATTCACCCGCGACGGTGACATTTTCCGGGTCTCCGCCAAAGGCAGCAATGTTCTGCTGGACCCATTTCAAGGCTGCAATCTGATCAAGCAGGCCATAATTACCCGAAACATTGTCACCGGACTCTGCACTTAGTTCCGGATGTGCAAGATAGCCCAGCGCCCCAAGGCGGTAATTGATGGAGACGACAACCACACCGGTTTCTGCCAGCCGCGTGCCATCATACATTTTCTGTTTTGATGCCCCACTCCTGAGCGCACCGCCATGAATCCAGACAAAAACGCCGGCTTTCCTCGCGTTGGCAGGTGCCCAGATATTGAGGCTCAGACAGTCCTCGCTCATCTCGCCGATATCTTCGGCGTAGATGCTGCCGGTATGGCGCACTGGCTGCATACATGCGGGACCAAAATTCTTGGCTTCACGCACACCGTCCCACGCAGTGGCTGGCATTGGCGGCTTCCAGCGCGCATCGCCAACCGGCGGCGCGGCATAAGGAATGCCCTTGAAAATCTTGATATCGCCACGCGACTTGCCTTCAATGGTACCGGCTGGCGCTTCCACGACCGGGTCCTTTGCGACCACGCAGGTAGATATCACCACTGCCGACGCAATTATCACCATGACCCGATGAATAGATGATTGGAAAAAAGAAACCGCAGACATCAATTTTGACCCCCGTTTTTTTGCGTGCAACATGGGCAACGGTGACCCGGCTCCGCGAACAGTGTCACGGAGCCGGTGCCGGAGGGGTTTGCATGCGCACAAACCCGGGCTGGAAGCTTGTTTGAGATCATTGATCAATATTCGATGCTGAACCTCAGGCCGACGGTACGCGGCCGCAAGGTACCGTAGCGACTAGCGATGAAGGCTTCAGGATGCACGTAAGTGATCGAATGGTCGTCAAACAGGTTTTCGACATAGGCGATGAGCGACCAGTTGTCCTTTTCGTAGCCGAGATGTGCATTCACATTCTCGAAGCTGTCGGTGTAGTCATAGGTTGGTTGCTCAACACCCGGCTGACCGGCCACATACTGGAACAGTCCCGGGAACGATCCGACATGGGTAATGGTCGTGGACACATATCCCCGTGCGTCGTCACCGATATCAAACGCATACTTAACCAGCGCAGACCCCTGGAAGTGCGGTGACGCAAGCCTCGCTCCTTCCACGGCGCCGGAGAACCCTGCTTCTTCAGCCGTAAGTTCTGTCACCTTCGCATCGTTGAACGAGCCATTGAGGTTGATCGTCAGCCCTTTGGTCGGGTTCATCAACAGTTCAAACTCGATACCCTTACTGCGTGCAGCACCGATATTGGTGGCAAACTGAACGGAGTCAGACACCCGATTTGCCTGCACCTGGATGTTTTTCCAGTCAATGAGATAGGCAGCGAGGTTGGCGGTGAACTTGCCATCAAACCATGAGCCCTTGAGGCCAACTTCATAGTTGATGAGTTTGTCAGAGTCCGCACCATCGGGAATGATGATGTCATTCGGGTCATTGAGGCTTGGCACACCCGCCCGGGCATTCACCACCGGCGAGCGGAAACCAGTCGAAACCGTCGCATAAGTCGTGATGTTGTCCGACGGTTTGTAAGAGACACTCCCCTTGTATGCAAACTTGCTGGCGGACGCTTTTTCCCCTTCAGCCGCCAACACCGGCGCAATCGTCAACGGGCCACTGTACCCCGTCAGGGCGGCAGTCAGATAGTTGCTCTGATACCCGCCTCCTTCGGTGATGGTCTGTACGTCGATACTGCCATACCGAAGACCCCCTGTGATCCAGAAACTATCCGAGAAGCGATATGTCAGCTCGCCAAAGCCCGCCAGTTCATGGATGTTGGTGTGGTTAAATAGCAGCGAATAGGTGTCGTTCGGAAGACCGGTTAGGCCGCGAGCATCGAGGAAATCGTCAGATGCGCGATAGGCGAAGTCCACATCACGGCGTTTAGAGAAATAGAAGCCGCCAATGACCCATTCCCAATTGCTGGTATTGTCGGAAACCAGCCGAGCTTCCTCAACAAAGATCTTGTCATATGCAGCAGCATCGAGCCGGAACGGAATGGTGAAAGCAAACGTATTCGCGAGGTCTACAAAGAACTGCTGGTCAAAGTCCGAATAGGTGGTCGAACTTGTGAACCGTGCACCGTCGAATTGGTATTCAACCGTAGCGTTGTAGCTGGTGAGAATACCTGTAAAGAGGTCCGGACGCTCCGAATAGCGGGTTTCCTCTCCAAGAGTTGGATCGGTGAGCGATGAATCCTCAGGATAGCTGTCCTCGTGGCTTGCAAGCAGCTTTACAGACAGACGATCTGTCGGTTCCCAAAGGAGCACGGCACGCCCGCCCCAGTCCTTGAGCGAGTTGGAATTGTGCACACCCGTGCCAACGTTATCGAGATACCCTTCTTCATCGCGGTAAAAACCAACAACCCGAAGTGCGAGCTTGTCATCCACAATCGGCACATTGACCATCGCATTATACCGTTGACGGAACGAATCCGACCCTGTCAGGCCATAATCCACAAGCGCGGACATCTGGAATTCATCCAGATCCGGTTTGTTAGTGATAATACGCATGGCACCAGCAAGAGAGCCGGAGCCAAACAGCGTACCCTGGGGGCCGCGAAGAAATTCAACCCGCTCCACATCATAGAGGTTCGGGTCAAGAATTGTGGAGTTGCCGTTCGCAGAGATCGGCAGTTCATCGATATAGATTGCTACCGTGCTTTGCAGGTTGGCACCATAGCCGTTTGTTGCGATACCGCGTGCGGTAAAGTTGTTAAAGTTCTGAGTAGGCCGGTTAACCACAACACCTGGCGTCAAATGAGCGACACCCTCGTAGCCGACCACACCTTCGTCCGATAGCTTATCCTGCGTAAATGCAGTAACACTAAGCGGTACATCCTGCAGACGTGCATTCCGCCGCGTGGCGGTCACGATAATTTCCTGCAGCTCTACCTCAGACGAATTGCGTTTTGCTTCTTCCTGCTCATCTCCTTCCAGATCAGCAGCTTGACCGTAGGCAATGGTGGAGCCTGCGGTCACCGCGGCCAAACATGCCGCAGCGCGTAGAAAACCTTTCATATTTCCTCCCCTTCCCGTGCCGATCGGAAATGTCGGCACGGTGGGATCATGGCACGTCTGGTGACATTCGTCAATATTCACTCACACGCGTGTGAATAAATATATGTTAATTGCTATTACGGCAGATAAAGGCATGAGAATTGCCGATAACCCTCGGTCGCCCCAGGAGTGCCTAGCCGAAATTCTTAGACAAAGCTGATTACCGGGCCTTCGGCACGTCTGTTGCTGTCAAGCCAACATTGATAAACCACTGCTGGCCTGTAGCACGCCGACGGCGCACCAGTTCCTCCTGCATTTCAAACATACCGGCGACCGGGTCATTGCTGGCAATAGGCTGGTGGGCAAACCGCATGTACGCTTCAGCCTCGCCATACGGCTGCCATTTCGCCTGTCCGGCACTTGAGGGACTGCCCGTGCGTGCGAAGCTGACCCAATAATTCATCATTGCCTGTGACAGGGCTTCATCCGCGTCGCCGCTCGGCTTCGGCCAGTTGACAGGAAGGTCGGCACCCACGCCTATCTGGCCAAAAACATAGGGTAGTTCGCTGGCGTGAAAAGCGCACAGGTCTCGCGCGGCGGACGCGGCGTCACAGTGGTCAAAAATATAAAGGTATGAGCGAAAACCTGCTTCCGCCTGTTGCTTCACCATCCGCTCGCCTGCCCAGCCGTAAATCGCATCCCGGAGTGTCGCGAGCATGCTTTCCCGCATATCGGCTGGCGGATATATCGCCAGAAAAGCGGGGGCAAGATCGTGGTACCGTTTGGTAATTTCGGCTACATAAGCGTCCGGGGTTGCTGGAATTGGTGGCAGAAACATTGCCTGCGACCGGACTTCCCCACTGTTGAAACCCGCGAGAAGCGGCACCTGCGCCTGCTCGCCCGCGTCAAAGGTATCTACCACCTGTTTTGGCAACACTAGGCCATCAACGGTGCCCTGCGCCCAGAACCTGGCCTTCATGGCCGCAAGCGCCAATGTATTGGCGTCCATCGCCCGCAAGGCCTCCAGGCTATCAGCGCCAACCTTGCTGGCCAGAAGGGCGCCAAATGCTTCGGCGGACAACAGTCCATGGGCCGGCGTTTTAAGCTCAGGTACGGCCCGGATGTTGGCGCTTTCCGCGATTGCCTTGGCAAAAAGGCCATGCGCCTGGGGGCTTGCCAACAGGTAGCTGACGCTCAAGGCACCCGCTGATTCGCCCATGATGGTTACGTTATCGGGATTACCACCAAAAGCAGCGATATTTTCCCGCACCCATTTGAGGGCTTCGATTTGATCCAGCAGGCCATAATTTCCCGATACCTGATGAGGCGAGGCCGCACTCAATTCCGGGTGTGCCAACCAGCCAAAAACACCAAGACGGTAGTTGAGGGATACAAAAACCACGCCGCGCCGGGCAAAATTACTACCGTCATACATGGGCGATGCGCTGCTGCCGCGCTGCAGGGCGCCGCCATGTATCCAGACAATCACAGGGGCATCCGACACGCCCGCTGGAGCCCAGACATTCAGGCTCAGGCAGTCCTCGCTCATCTCCTCCGGTTCGTCTGCATAAATGCTGCTGGGCGGCAGGGGGGGTTGCGTACAGCTTGGACCGAAGTCGGCGGCTGTGCGGACCTTATCCCAGCTTTCTGCCGCCACCGGCGCTTTCCAGCGCCGCGCGCCGACCGGCGGTTGTGCATAAGGGATACCCTTGAAGACGTTGACGCCATCTTCAGCCTCCCCGGCCAAAGCCCCTTGCGAAATCGTCACTACACGCTCTTCCGCAGCCGCTGTTTTAATCGTCATGAAACCGCAAAGCATCGCAACAAAAGAGGCGAGCACATATTGTCTTGTTATCATCTTGTTTCCCTCCCGCCCGGCCTGTTTCCCCGTGACGCTTGTCAGATCGGCATCCAATATATAAACTCACACGCGAGTTAATATCAATGATGCAGATAGCCTTTCGAACGCATGCAAAGTTATTCTGCGGGGTGGACACAATGTCTCGGGGGAGGAGATTTCAAACATGCCAAACACCACACGGCGCCATTTCATAGCTGGCGCCACGTTATTGCCGCTCGCGACTGGTGCCACCAGCGCGGCACTTCAGGCTACCCCGCAACCGGTCAAAGCCACCAGTGACCATACGCAAATACAGGCAGACCTCGCCAGATATATCGGCTTTGGCATGAAACAGGCTGGTGGTACAGGCGATAACGCTTGTGGCGACTGGATGGCCTCAGAGCTTGAAAAGCTGGGCTTCACAACCGAGAAGCAAACCATGTCTGCTCCTTATTTCACACCTGACCGCTGTGAGCTGGTGTGTGGCGCGCTGCAGGCCGACGTGTGGCCACAGCCTATTGTAATGGCAACAGAGGCGAGCGGGATCACCGGACCGCTTGTCCGGGTAAACGCGCAGGGGCTTGCGGACAAAGCACTTTCCGGGGCGATTGCGCTGGTGGACCTACCGTTCGCCCGTTGGTCCTCCGTTTTCTGGAAAGGGGTCAAAACACCGGTTGAGGCCGCGTTCGCGCAAGGAGCGATGGCCGCGATCATTGTCACCAACGGCCCGACAGGCAAGGTTATTGCACTGAATACCGATGGCCGGAAACCCGTGTTCGCCGGTCCTGTGGCCCTGATGGCCCCGAACGATGCCCAACCTTATTTTGCTGCAGCGACGCAGAACCATGAGGCCACGCTTTTCATGACAGGAGACAGCGGACACCGGCCCGCGTTCAACTTCATAAGCAGAATCGATAATGACCAGGACCGCTGGCTTGTGGTCTCGACCCCTCGTTCCGGCTGGTTTGGCTGCGCAGGCGAGCGCGGTCCGGGTATTGCCGCGTGGCTCCACCTGGCGCGCTGGGCCAGCCGCACTGTGCGGGACTATAACCTCGCCTTTATTTGCAACAGCGGACATGAATATCAGTATCTGGGAGCGGAAGAAGCCCTGCATGCCATTGCCCCCAAACCACAAAAGACGGCCTTCTGGTTGCATCTGGGCGCCAATATAGCGGCACGCGACTGGCACGAAATTACCGGCAACCCGGCACCGCTACCCAGCGCCGACCCGCAACGATATCTGGTTACAAGCCCGGCGCTGCTGCCCGTCGCTAGAGAGCTATTCAAAGGGCAGGTCGGACTTGAGGCGCCCTATTCAAGCGAGGTTCTTTCCGCCGGGGAACTTACAAATGTTATCAAGACGGGCTACCCCTCTGTGGCAGGAGTGTTTGGACTTCATCGCTACCATCATGTGATCGATGATGATGAGCGCTGTGTACCGACCGACAAGATTGCAGAAGCAGCGAACGGCTTCAGGAGATTGCTTGAGCATGTCCTGAAGCTGGCGTGAGACGAGCAGGGCCGGGCTATCCCGGCCCTGCTCGTTTAGTCGTCTATGTTCCGGCGGAAAGTCTCCGGCAGGAACAGCGCGCCGACCACAAAGGTCATGCCGGCGATGATCACCGGATACCAAAGGCCGAAGTAGATATCCCCCGTGGCCGCCACCATGGCAAATGCAGCGCTTGGCAAAAAGCCACCAAACCAGCCGTTCCCAATATGGTAGGGAAGGGACATTGCCGTATAGCGGATGCGCGCGGGAAATAGTTCCACCAGCATGGCCGCCAGCGGCGCATAAGGTGCTGTCACCAGTAACATCAAGCCAAACAGGATAAGCACCACGAGAGGTTTGTTCACTTGGGCCGGGTCAGCCTGGTGCGGATAATTCGCTGCGTCCAGCCCGGCAGCCACTTTTGAGCGGAACTCACTGATTGCCTGTTGTTTTGCCTCTGGCGACAACCCCGCAGGGTCCGGCGCACCAATGACAAGGTTACCAATTTTGACTAGCGCGATGGAGCCTGAGGCGGCATCCACATTGCTATAGTTGATGCCGCTTGTTGCCAGATAGGCCTTGGCAATGTCACAGCTTGTTTCGTCGAATGTATTGCTGCCAACCGGATCAAACTGGACGGAACAATCATCACTGTCCGCAATGACGGTTACCGGGGAGCTTGCCACAGCTGCCGCCAGTGCCGGGTTGGCCGCATAGGTCAGCGCCCTGAAGGCTGGAAAATAGGCGACGGTGGCGATCAGACAGGCTGTCACAATAATCGGCTTACGGCCGATCCTGTCGCTCAGCCAAGCGAATATCACGAAGAATGGTGTCCCTAGCACAAGCGCAATCGCAATCATCACATTGGCGGTACCTGGATCTACCTTGAGGATTTTCACGAGATAAAACAGAGTATAAAATTGCCCTGTATACCCCATAACCGCTTGCCCGGCGACCGCACCAAAAAGAGCGATCAAGGCAAATTTGGCATGCCGCCACTGGCCAAACGCTTCACGAATGGGTGCCTTGGAGGTTTTTCCCTCTTCTTTCATGCGTTTGAATACCGGGCTTTCTGCCAGCTTCAGACGAATCCACAGCGACACAGCCAGCAAAAGCACCGACACAAGGAATGGAATACGCCAGCCCCAGTCGGAAAAGGCTTCTTCCCCAATGGCATAGCGCAGCCCGATCACCAACATCAGCGATACAATAAGGCCAAGCGTTGCCGTCGTTTGAATAAAGCTGGTATATAGCCCACGTTTGCCATGGGGGGCGTGCTCGGCCACATATGTGGCAGCACCACCATATTCACCCCCAACCGCAAGACCCTGAAGCAGCCTGAGACCAACAAGAATGATGGGCGCCGCAACCCCGATAGTCTCATAGCTCGGCAGCAATCCCACCGCGAAGGTCGACAAGCCCATGAGGCTCATGGTGACAAGAAAGGTGTATTTTCGTCCAACAATGTCGCCAATACGGCCAAAGACCAGCGACCCAAACGGCCGTACCGCAAACCCCGCGGCAAACGCCGCGAGTGCCAGAATAAACGCGGTGGTATCATTCACCCCGGAAAAAAACTGGCTGGAAATATAGGTGGCCAGCAGGCCGTATAGATAAAAATCGTACCACTCAAACATCGTACCAAGCGACGAGGCAACAATAACGAGCTTTTCGTTTTGTGTTGCTTTATGACGCTTGGACAGGCTTGCTTCAACAGCAGTTGGATCTTCGCTACTCTTCCCTTGAAGCGACATCCTTCCCTCCTCTCCCTGAATAACTCCCCCGAGGACTTAGCAGATAGTACATTCACTCACAAGCGTGTTAATATACTGAGTGGCGGATTATGGGCGTTTTACCTTGGCCTTTACGCATGGCAAATGTGTCAAGCACATGCGAATGAGGCCGCCAGCCATCAGCCCAACGAGGATATCTTCACAGAAAGTCTGCCGCCAATCAGCGGTTCTCAAACCAATACTCAAACTCTTCATAGGGCGCACCAGAGCTATCGGTCGGGGTGGAGATTACCCGCACGACACCTTTGTCGCCCTTGAGTTCGATGTGAGTAAAACCCCAGATCATGCCGCGGACAAAATGGGCGGTTTGCTGTGGGTAAGCTTTGGCCTGATAGTCAGCAAACCGGTGATGGGTGGAGCGTTCTTTCGACGCAGCACCGGAGAGCACATGCAACAGCGGCTTTTCCCGCTTGCCTTTTGGGGTGGTTTCACATGTATCCGTATGAATCTCAAGCGAGTGTTCATGCCCAGCGAAATACGCATCAGCATAGTCACACAACATGGGTAACAGGAGTTGCCTGAGCGCGCGCGCCTGCTCAAACTTGGAGCCCCCGGTGGACCACAATGGATGGTGTGCCACAACAAACTTCCATTTCGCGGTTGAGTTTTTAAGCGCATTCTCAAGCCACGGCACCATGTTACGCTCAGCCTCGTTGGCAGGCTCCGCCCATGGGTCGATATCATCCGGGCCGGTGCCTTTCATCTCGCTGCCATCGGGGTTGAGCTTGGCTTCAGGATATCCAACACCGGAAAGGATGACCTCGGTGTCGATAACAAAAATCTCAACCTCCCCACCGGCTGATGGTGGCTTTACGCTATAGAAAATGCCGTCCATATAAAACTGGTCGGACTTTTCCATATAGTCAACCTGTGCCATGGCTCCCTCGCGGGAGGTATGCCAGTCATGGTTCCCAAGCGCCGTGTATATGCGGAAGTCACCCTCGCCCGCGCCAAGGCCTTTGTATGGAATGGTAAAAATGTCCTCAAACCGCTTGTCGTCATCAATACCGTCCGCGCCAAGGGTAGCGCCATCCGGATAGATATTGTCACCAAGCATCACACCAAATTCGCACGATTTTACCTCGCAATAGGCTTTCATCGCGTCTGCGACAGGCTGCTGGCCACTGCGCATGATATAGCCGCCCATTTCGGGGTGAAAATAGAGCGACGGCATCTGAAACTCGGATGGGTTTTTATTATCTCCCATCCAGTCTGCGCGTTCGTCGGCCTCAATCGCCTCCAGCGTACGGAAAGGCTTTTCCCACAATTTTTCCTTCTGGTAGCCATAGTGGTAACCACTGTCACCAAAGGCGAGGAAGGAGATGGTCTTCTCATCGGCTGGCTCAGGCGCGGTTTGTGCGCAAGCGGCACCCGCGAGCAGGGCTACACCTGCGGTTGCCATCATGGATTTAAACTTGAACATGCTCATCTCCCGTATTTTTACTGTGCGAGCAGCACATAAAAGAGAATTGTGACAATCGAGATCGCAGCACCCGCCTTGCGGGCGTGCGGCCACGGCGTTATATCCACGTCCCGCGTATACACTTCCTCATAATGCCGGGTTGCCGGATACAGCTTGCTGATGACGACCATCAGGAGCGTCGTGACCACAAATACCAGCGCAAGGAAATGCAGGAAGTGAATCTCGTCTGTCGTTCCCAGCAGGTGCTGGAAGAAGGCCTGCACACTGTCGCCAAAAGCGAACACCAGCAGGTAAAAAATTATCGGCCCCAGTATCATGCCGACCTTGGCCGCCCGCGCCGACACATACCGTGTCGTCATGCCAAGCAGAATGACTGCCAGCATAGGGCCAAAGAAGGTTGCGTTAATCTTTTGCAGATAGTTGAACAGGCTGCCGCTTGTATCAATCAGCGGGGCAAAGGCCATGGCAGCGAGCGCAAGCGCGACGCTACAGTAGCGCCCGCTGCGGACCATTGCCGGGCCATCGGCGGATGGATTGAGAATACCACGATAGATTCCCTGGCTGAAAAGCGTGGCAGAACTATTGAGCACACTATTGAATGTACTTAGCACCGCACCCACCATCACGGCGGCAAAAAAGCCAACCAGCGCCTCAGGAAGGACTGTCTTCACCAGCATGGGGTAAGCCAACAGATAGTCCTCCGGTGCGAGTTCGTTCTTGAACATATGAAACGCGATCACACCGGGCAGCACGATGATGAACGGCCCGACAAGTTTGAAGCAGGCCGCAATCAATACGCCCTTTTGTCCTTCAGCAAGGTCCCTCGCGCCAAGCGCACGCTGCACGATCGACTGGTTGGTACACCAGAAGAATATCTGGTTTACGATCATGCCGGTGAATAGCACACCAAACGGCAGGAAGGAGCCCGGCTCGTCGCCCGTGATGTCAAACTTGGGCTGCTCCTCGCTGTAGACCTGCTGAAGACCAGTCCACATGTCGCCATCACCAACAACCATAAGCGCAAGCACGGGGACCAGGAGCCCGGCTACAAGGAACCCTATCCCATTCACGGTGTCGGAAATCGCCACCGCCTTGAGTCCGCCAAAAATTGCATAAAGTGAGCCAAGCGTACCCACGCCCCAGACCATCATCCATGTCGCAGCGCGCTGGCTGATGCCAAAATTGGCCGATACGTCAAACAGGCTTTCCAACCCGGTCGCGCCAAACAGCAGCACCACCGGCAAAATTGCCACCACATAGGAAAAAAGAAACAGCAGCGAGGCGATGATGCGTGTCTGCTCGTCAAAGCGGTTGGCCAGAAACTCGGGAATGGTTGTCAGCCCGCTTTTAAGATACTTCGGCAGGAAATAAAGCGCTGTAACCACCATGGCCAGCGCCGCCGTTGTCTCCCATGCCATCACCGCAATGGTGTGGTTAAACGCATCCGCGTTCAAACCAACCAGATGCTCTGTCGACAGGTTCGTAAGCATGAGCGAGCCCGCGATAACCCAGGCCGTCAGCGACCGCCCACCTAAAAAATAGGCATCCGAGCTGTCCATTTGATCGTCTTTGGTTTTCCAGTACGCCACCGCCGCGACAAACGCGGTGAAAGCGATAAAAGTGACCAGAGCCAACATAATCCCCCTCCCCAGAGAGCTTAGCGCCCATTAAAGAATATTTATTTTATTCGATCTTATTTTTAGAATATTTATTCTTTTTCTGATCAATGTCAATATTTCAATTCCGAATGACGGCAATCAAATGCGGCAAGATGGTTTGACAGGCCGGGCGTCGTCAGTCCGCTGCGATCTGCTTGCTATCAAGGCCAAGGCCAATCGCAAGCGCCTGAGCGAGACACATGGTACCCGTAATGGTACGGAAGCCGCTGACAGTCACTTTATCTGTGAGGAAATAGGTATCGCTCAGTTTGACGACCGGGCTGACGAGCTTGTCAGTCATGGCGATCACCTTGGCACCGCTGTCGCGGGCTTGCTGTGCCACTCCGATAACCTCATCTGCATAGTTGGGGAAGGTTGTAACGACCAGAACGTCGCCGTCACCGATCAGCCGTGCCTGCTCGCTAAGGTTACCGCCGACGCCATCAAGCAGAAATGCCCGGAGATCAAGATTGCGCATCATGTAATACAGATAGCTGGCAACAGGGTAGGACCGGCGCTGACCCAGGATATAGATGTTGTTCGCACCCTTGATCATCGCGATCGCTTCATCAAGCCGCGCGACCGACACCTCGCTTTGCAGGCTGGTGAGTGCGTCCCGGTTGGCCTCCAGAAACACATTGAGAATGGGATGAACACCATCACCGCCATCCGACGCGCCTTCCTTCAGCTTCTGGATTCGATCGGAATAGTTTGCGGAATATCCCGGCAATTGCTGGACAAGGTTGCTGCGGAAGATCTTCTGGATTTCGGAAAACCCCTCGAAATCAAGCGCCTGCGCAAAACGGATCAAGCTGGACGGTTGCACCTCGAGCCGGCTTGCAATCTCCGCCGCCGTATCAAGAGCAGTGTCCACAGGATTATCAAGAATGAACCGTGCGATTTTTTTGAGCTGTTTGCTGAGGCTGTCGAAACGGCCGGCGAGCACAATATTGAATTCATCAAAGCTGTAATCAGCGCGGTTTTCATTCTTTGCCATACGCGTTCGGCTCCCCTGTCCCGCAATCGTGCCCATGTCGTCAGTGTTCGCTGTCAATTATAGCGCTCCCGCAAAAAAAAAGGAATGCAAATTTCCACGTCGGAATATATATTCCTCAGGCGCCCAACTAAAACCACGCACCCAACTTCGGGGAGGAAGCAGATGCGGGATATCGGTATTGGGTTGATCGGCAGCGGTTACATTGGCAAGACACATGCTATCGCCTACAACGCGCATAACGCGGTTTTTGGCGGTCC
This sequence comes from Kordiimonas aestuarii, assembly GCF_025574465.1. Lineage (GTDB taxonomy): Bacteria > Pseudomonadota > Alphaproteobacteria > Sphingomonadales > Kordiimonadaceae > Kordiimonas > Kordiimonas aestuarii. The sequence goes on along the minus strand of NZ_JAOBPP010000021.1, from coordinate 959,421 downwards.
CGCCCGGCCGGCCTGCCGCGCGCTGGCAGAAATAGACCAAGCCAAGGCTGACAGAGAAGCGCGGGCCCTGGGTTTCGAACGCGGTACCGGCAACTGGCAGGACCTGCTTATCGCTGACGACATTGATGTCATTGCCATCGCCACGCCCAACGCCTTACACAAGGAAATGGCCATTGCAGCCATAAAGGCCGGCAAACACGTCTATATTGAAAAGCCCCTCGCACTTGATGCACCCGAGGCGGATGAAATTATCGCGGTCCATGAAGCCCAAAATGGCGCAAGTCGCCTTGTGCATATGCTGGGCTACAACTATTTGTGCAATCCCATAATCAGTACGGTAAAAACCATGCTCGACAGCGGTGAGCTGGGCGAACTGGTGCATTTTCGCGGTCGCCATAACGAGGATTACATGGCCAGCCCCGAAGTGCCTTTCAGCTGGCGTTGTTCAAAGGCTGCTGCCGGCACCGGGACCCTTGGCGATATGGGATCGCACATTATCAGCATGGCCATGCATCTTGCAGGACCCATCGTGTCCTTGTGCGGCGACACCGATATCGTTATCCCCAGCAGAAAGGATCAGACCGGTGCCATGAGGGGCGTCGAGAATGAAGACCAGGCGCAGGCAATCGTGCGTTTTGCAAGTGGCATGATGGGCTTTCTTGAAACCAGCCGTGTCGCCCTTGGGAAAAAGCAGGGCCTGGCCTTTGAGATTGTCGGCACCAAAGCCAGCATTGAATTTGATCAAGAGCGCATGAACGAATTGCGCCTTTATGAGGGCGGCGCTCCAGATGGACGCAGCGGTTTCAAAACCATCCTTGTGGACACCCACTGTCCGGATTTTAGCGCATTTTGCCCAGCCCCTGGTCACGGTCTCGGTTATAATGACCTCAAGATCATCGAAGTGAACCGCCTTATGAAAGCCATTGTAGAAGATGCCCCAGTGCCAGTGGATCTTTATGCCGCGCGGGATATTGAACTGGTTATCGACACATGGATTGCCTCGGCGGCGCAGCGAGCGTGGCAGGATGTGGGGGGCGCGTAAAGCTCCCACATCGGCAGGCGCTATTTAAGACCGACGTCGGCGGCATAGCGCGCGAGCGCCGCATGACCCTTGCTGGCATAGTCAAACGGGTTAGCCTTGGCCGGATCCTGCTCTGCTTCCACCACCAGCCAGCCTTTGTAATGCACACCAGCCATTACCTTAAGGATGGGCACAAAATCCACATCGCCGTCACCCGGTACGGTGAAAACACCGTCAATCACAGCGTCGAGGAAGCTGGTATCCGCCTCTTTCGCGCGGCCAAGCACGCGTACGCGCACATCCTTGCAGTGTATATGGACAATGCGGTCTGCATGCCGCTCGGCCACCGCAAGCGGGTTGCCACCTGCAAATGTCAGGTGGCCCGTGTCCAGAAGCAGGCCAACATCATCGCTGGTTTCCATCATCATGCGGTCAATCTCCGCCTCTGTCTCCACCACGGTCCCCATATGATGGTGATATGCCAGCTTGAGGCCACGGCCCTTCACATGCGCCGCAATCTCGGACAGTCGCCGTGTGAAGACCGGCCATTCATCGTCTGTCATCTCGGGCCGCGAAGAAAGCCTCGCTCCCTGCATGCCATGCACACAGCCCGTTGTCTCAGCCCAAACGACGACATCACAGCCCATGGCTGTGAGCAAAGACAGGTGCGGTTCTAACGCCTTGATTTCCTCGTCGACTGTGCGCGACAGCAGCGCGGATGAATACCAGCCAGAAATGAGCGTTAACCCATGCGCGTCAACTACGCGCCGCAATGCACTTGGCTCGCGGGGGAATTTGTGTCCCAGTTCAATACCTTCATAACCGGCTTCCCGCGCCTCGCTGAGGCACACCTCAAGCGGCGTCTCGCCACCCAGTTCACGCAAATCGTCGTTAGACCAGGCAATCGGGTTGGTGCCGATCCGAACTTTATCAGCCATCTATTTTTTGCTTTCGCTTCATTTCCTGATAGCCGGCGAGGCGTTCACTCGCCCCCACGCTATCCGACTGTTCAACAACCGGCACATCCCACCAGTGACCACCTTTATCGGTGCTGATGGCGGGATCCGCCTCAATGACAATCACACTTGTTTTGTCGGCTGCTTTGGCGCGGCGCACAGCTGCCGCCAGCTCCGTCACGCCAGTCACTTTCTCAGATAGCGCACCCAGGGACCGGGCATGGGCGACAAAGTCAATATATGGCCGTTCCCCATCGATGCGGGTGCCGCCCTCAAACAGATTATTGAACGACTTGGCTGTCGTGCCGCCCTGCAGCCGGTTGATACAGCCGTAACCACCATTGTCGACCAGTATGACAATCAACTTCTGCCCCATCAGGATGGATGTTGACAGCTCGGAGTTCATCATCAGGTAGGAACCGTCCCCTACCATCACAAACACATCACAGCCATGGGTGCCCATCTTGACGCCAAGGCCACCCGCTATCTCATACCCCATGCAGCTATAGCCATATTCCAGATGGTAGGTGCCGGGCGCCTTTACCTGCCACAGCTTGTGCAGTTCTCCCGGTAACCCGCCCGCTGCGGCGACAATCACGTCGCGCGCATCCGCCGCACGGTTCAGTGCGCCCAAAATCTGCGCGTCGGATGGCAACGGACGGGTATCCGGTGCGGTCACGCCTGCCGTGACCTCATTCCATTCCAGGCGTTTTTCTGCAACAACCGAACGTCTGCCTTCCGCCAGTGGTAATTTCTGTTGAAGCAGGGCCAGGCCCAGCGTTGCATCTGCCACCATTGGCACGCTGCGGTGCTTCACCGCGTCAAATGCCGCCACATTAAGATTGATAATACGAGCGTCAGGGTTGGCGAACAATGCACGGGAGCCGGTGGTAAAATCCGCGAGGCGCGTACCAACCGCAAGGATAACGTCCGCCTCTGCCGCCAGCTCGTTCGCACCTTTGCTGCCGGTCACGCCGATACCGCCGACGTTCAGATGATGGTTCCACGACAAACTGCCTTTACCCGCCTGTGTCTCCGCAACCGGGATACCACGATGCTCGGCAAAAGCGGCCAGGGCATCTTCCGCACAACTGTATCGCACACCGCCACCCGCAATAATGAGCGGTGCTTTAGCCGAAGATAGCATTGCCACCGCACGGTCAAGCTCAAACGCATCGGGTCCCTGCCGCCGCAAGCGGTGTACTTGCGCTTCGAACATTGCTTTGGGATAATCATAAGCCTCGGCTTGCACATCCTGCGGCAAACATATTGTCACCGGGCCGCAGTCTGCCGGGCAGGTCAACACCCGCATCGCCTGCGGTAGGCTGGTGATCAGCTGTTCCGGGCGGGTGATACGGTCAAAATACCGGCTGACAGGGCGGAAACACTCATTGGCGACGTCAAGCGGACTCGTCAGGTTTTCCACCTGTTGCAACACCGGGTCCGGCCGCCTGTTGGCAAAGGTATCACCGGGCAGGAACAAAACCGGCAAACGGTTGACGCGCGCCAGCGCAGCCGCCGTCACCATATTGGTGGCCCCGGGTCCTACCGAGCTGGTGCAGGCCATCATCTGGCGGCGACGGGTGGCTTTTGCAAAACCGATGGCGGTATGCGCCATGGCTTGCTCGTTATGGGCCCGGAACGTGGGCAGGCTATCCTGCATTCCGGCAAGTGCTTCACCAAAGCCTGCCACATTGCCATGGCCAAAAATAGCGAAGATCCCTGCGAACAGTGGCAAGGTATTGCCATCCACCTCAACGGCCTGCGCCGCGAGATACCGCGCAAGAGCCTGCCCCATGGTAAGGCGTACCGTTTTCATGCCCTCACCTTTTCTGTATTCATGTCCGCCGCCTCACGCACGGCGATCCAGCAGTTGATGAGCCTGCTGTAGCGCTGGGCCATTTCGGTTTGTGCGGCGTTATCATCCATATCGCCTGCGAACCAGGCGCGTGCAACTTCGCCGAAGATTGTGCGCCCGACGGCAAAACCTTTGCAAACCTTATGATGCGCGGCATTTTCGATGGCCGCCATCACATCGGCCTCCGGCGCGTCAAGGCCCAGAAGCACGATGCCCCGGCAATACTGGTCACGGCCCTCAACCGTTGCCGATAGCGCCTGCCATTCCACCTCAGAAAGTGGGGTCGGCAATTTCCACCAGTCCGGGTAGATACCAATATCGTACAGACGCTCAATCACATCAGTAACAGTCTTGTCGTCGCGCGGCAGCGTGGCGGGCGGAATAACTTCCACAAGCAACTCATGTCGGGTGGCCCGAGTCGCGGCTGCAAGACGCAAAAGTGCAGACTCCTGCGCGGCGCACATCTCCGCATCATCATCAGGGTGATAAAACACCAGACATTTCACGCAGTGTTCCTGCGGCCATTCCCGCAAAGTTTGCATAAGACTGGCGCCGCCTTCAAATTTCAGTGGCCTTGAGCCCGGATATTCGATCGGGCGGCCAATCCAGATGCCGCGGCCGCTGGCCTCATCAAGCGCCGCCTGCCCGAGCCGCCCATCACACAAAAGGCCAAGGCCACGATTCTGATATTGTTCTTTAACAATCGCGAAAGCGTGGAAACACAGGCGTTTAAATTCTTCTATGGCGTCCGTACCCTTGCCTACCTCACAAGCCATATCTTCAAGCTGTTTCCGGTGATCAAAAGCAAAAGCAAGGACCTCGGAAAACTTGCGCTCACGCGTCATTGCCCAATGCATTTGTTCCAGCGCACGGTCATGCCTGAGGCTGCGGTATGCGCTGCCATGGGCCAGAAAGTAGCGAACTTCCTCATAGCTCGGGATCGCGGGCGCGCACCCGTGGCGAGACACGACCAGTGCCCCTGATGCGTTGGCAAGGCGACAGCTTTCATCCCAGCCAAGGCCATCAATATACCCGCGAAGCAGGCCCGACATAAAAGCATCGCCCGCCCCCAGCACATTAAAGACTTCAACCTGAAAGCCTTGATGAACCTTGTTATCCGTAAGTTTGCCCGGAACAGCACCATTAAAAACCGTGCAGCCATCTGCGCCAAGCTTGAGCACAAGGTGAGCATCCGTTTGTTCACGGATGCGCTTTAGCGCTGTGATGGTATCGGTCGAACCACCTGCAATATGAAACTCTTCTTCCGTGCCGACGATCAGGTCACAAAGCGGCAGTATCCCTGCGACACTGGCGCTGACCTTCTCATCCGCAACAAACCGTTCTTCGCCCAGGCCTATGTCGGTCAATCCCCACAAAACCGGGCGGTAATCAATATCGAATACCACCTTGGTGCCCGCGGCTTTGGCGTATTCGGCCGCCCTGAAACTCGCCTCCCGCACACCAGGCTTTGACAGATGCGTGCCCGTCACCACCAACGCCTTGGCTGACGCAATGAAGGCAGCATCAAAATCTTCCACATTGAGTGCCATATCGGCGCAATTCTCGCGGTAGAAGATCAGCGGGAATGTCTCGCGGTCGCGGATACCAAGAAACACCAGCGCCGTGAGACGATCCCTGTCGGTCTGCAAATGGCTTACGTCCACACCTTCGGCTATCAGGGTCTGGCGAATGAAACGGCCCATATGCTCGTCACCCACCCGGCTCAAAAGCGAGCTTTTAAGCCCCATCCGCGCTGTACCAACAGCGATATTGGCCGGGCAGCCGCCAATATATTTGGCGAAACTGCCCATGTCCTCAAGCATACCACCAATCTGCTCACCGTAGAGGTCAACACCTGCACGCCCCATGCAAATGACGTCGAGGCTTTTCGCGGTTGTCATAAGGTGATCCCTTTAGGCTGCCAGAATTCGGCGTCCTTATCCATGGTCCAGGCATGTTCTTCGACAAACTCGGGGATGCCGTAGCGGCTGTCTGGCAGGTGCCGGATAACCCAGGCATAATACATGCCGTAACCGGGTGCAGCGACCTGTGCGTGGGTTTTCTCATCCATGATGCGCACACTGTCGTACGGGCGGATCTTGAGGACATCTTCGTCCAGCTCGCCATGCCCCCATCCGCGCGGATCGGTGAAGCGGTAGTGGTAAATTTCAGGCTGAGCATGATGATGCGGCGGATAGGATGACCACTTGCCGGGCATGGTGATAACTTCCCCCAGCACCAGTTGCGCATCGGGCGAGGAATTGGTGTCATCAAAAATGGTCCGCACAAATCGCAGGCACGTCCCGCCCACCTGGCCTTTGCCACGAGGTTCGTCCACCCCTTTGTCGGGTTCATATACTTCGGTCGGGAACGCCGCGTCATTATCACACTGGTAGATGGTAAATTCAGCGCCCGTCGCTGCGGTTACGTCAAACTCCACGCCCTTGGCACCGTGCAGGCACGAGGGATGCTCATCAAACACGGAACCCCGTGACCATGTCAGCTCCCTGCCGCCCACACGAAGCGTTACAGTGCCCTCCATCAAAAGCCATGCGCTTTCGTTCTCAAACCGCACAGTCAGGTTTTCCCCGGCCTTGAGTCGCCAGACAGCAACGCCAATGCCCGTTGGTTCATTGACATCTTTATGGTCGGTGATGGTTGTATACCCCATCCCGAAACCGCTTCTGTGGTTCGTGATATGCTCAAACATGAGCCCTCCCCGGTAAACTGACACACGTGCTAGGATGCACGATGACCTTTGTAGATAATTACCATTTACGAAAAGAAATATTTATTCTATTTTAATAATAGGTCAAGAATTTTAATTCTGTTTTGTTATTTTTTTGGAGGGAAACCAATATGACCCACGGGATTTGCCTGATCGGCGCGGGCCGCATCGGATGCATACATGCCGCAAATATTGCAGCGACCGATGGCCTTGAGCTGACTTATATCGTCGACCCGGTTGCAGAAGCCGCGGCGAGACTGGCAGGCCAGTGCGGTGGCAGGATTACTGATCTTGAGACCGCACTGAAGGATAAATCTGTTGCCGGTATCGTCATCGCCAGCGCGACCAGCACCCACGCAGACCTCATCGAACAGGCTGCGAAAGCGGGCAAGGCCATTTTCTGCGAAAAGCCCGTCGCACTTGACGTGGCGCGCACTGAAATGGCAATCGCCGGGGCGGATGCCGCTGACGTTCCACTGCTTCTGGGCTTTAACCGTCGTTACGACCCGGATTTCTCAGCCCTTAAACGCCGCATCGATGACGGTACCATCGGAAATGTGGAGTTGGTACAGATCACCAGCCGCGACCCGTCCCCACCGCCGGTTTCCTACATCAAAACCAGTGGCGGCCTGTTCAAGGACATGATGATTCATGACCTGGATATGGCGCGCTGGCTTTTGGGCGAAGAACCCGCGTTCGTATCTGCACAAGCCAGTTGTCTCGTCGATCCGGAGATTGCCAAGGCGGGCGACATTGACAGTGCTCTGGTCACCTTGCGAACGTCATCGGGAAAGTTGTGCCAGATATCCAACAGCCGCCGCGCGGTGTATGGCTATGACCAACGTATTGAAGTGCATGGCAGCGGCGGGCTGGTCAGCGCGGGAAACCGGCTTGAAAGCAGCGTACGCATCAACACCGGGGCCGGCGAGACAGATGACAAAATCCAACATTTCTTCCTTGAACGCTACGCCGCCGCGTACCGGCACGAAATATTGCACTTCCGGGATATTCTTGACGGGGGCACGTCGCCACTGACCTCCGGCGCGGATGGACACCGGGCGCTGGTGCTGGCAGAAGCTGCCGCCCGCTCGTACAAGGAGGGCACCACCATCGCCGTCGGATGATCCGGCAACTTGCACTTATCTGAACTTTAACAGGCTGGCGCTCCCGTGCCGGCCTTCTTTTTGTAAGACACCTTTACCAACTGTCGCCCTATAAAAAAGGGGCCGGAAAACCGGCCCCAAGGCTCCACTTGTGCCCCAAAGCACATTGGAAGGGAGTGTCAGAAGTGATACCGGGCGGTGAGGAGAAAGACGCGGGTAGACGTCTCGCGTTCCACTTCAAACTCATCAACGATACCCGCCCGCATATCATCAAGGCCGTCGAAGTTGCGTTCGGCCTGATTGCTTTCTGCGTTCAGCAAATTATTGGCAGTGAACCGCAGAACAAAACCATTCTCGAAGCGTTTTTCAATGAAGAATTCGAGGTTGCCGCCATAATACTGGTCCTCGATCTCCGCGTAAAAGACGCTCGTTGCAAGCCCCTGCTTCTGGTAACTGAAGCCGGTTGTTGCCTCGATGCTCGGGAAGTTCTGCGTCAGGCCGACGTTATAGACATATTTGGGCTGGTGGTTAAACCGTACATCTTCCTGCAGAAACTCGTCATACCGACTGGACCAGATACGGGTATAGTTGGCAAAAAAGCCGGTCTCGTCCAGGCCAAGAAACACCAGCGGTGTACTTACATCAAATTCAATGCCATAAGTTTTGCCGTTGCCCACATTGTCGTAGCTATAAAGCCCGCCATCTTCGGTATCGCCGATACGTACCAGTTGCGACAGGTCCGATACTTTCCGGTAGAAGAAATTTACCCCCAGAATACCATTGCCCGGCAAGCTATGTTCGTATCCGAGGTCCAACCCCCATGATTTCTCCATCGCAAGGTCAGGGTTACCAACGGTGACATCGTCATCATCCGGCTCATCCTGAAGCTCGGCCGGAACCAGTTGATCGAAGGTTGGCCGCCTTACTGTGCGCGCAAGGCTAAGACGCAGCTGCCCGTTGTCGCTGACATCGCGCTGGATATGAAGCGAAGGGTTCAAAAGCGTCACGCTGTTTGATGTCTCAGCCGCCCTCGGTGCGCTGACCTTGGTGTTGGTGTGCTCAAGCCTGGCGCCGGCCTCAATCGTCATGGCGCTGCCCAGTTGCCATTCCCCAACCAGATAGGCGTCATAGCGTTTTTCCTTCACCCCGAACTGGCTTTCGCTCTCGACCTCAAGCTCGCCAAAATCGTCAGCTTCCATCAACGTCAAGCCATAGTCTCGATCCTTGAACTTGGTCGACGCACCAAACTTCAGCAGCATCGCGTCAAGCTCATGCTTTATCCCGAAGTCAGCAGCGAATTCCTTGTCGGTGCTGTCTATCAGTTCGCGTTCCCGGTCATCAAGGCTTTCGCTGCCGTCATCAAAGTCAAATTCGCGGTCGTATTGATCTTCCGTGTTCTTGAACTGGCTGTAACGCACCATGGTATCGAATGATGTGGTGTCAGAGAATCTGTCTTCATAAAGCGCGCTGAAGCCGAAGTTTTCCTGGCGGATTTCGGTGTCCTGTGACCCAACCTTGTCACCCACCAGTTCCCCGTCGTCCCGCTCCCACTCTGTGGTGTCTTCTCGCTCGTCACGGTTTGTGTCGATATAGAAACCGTCGAAACGCAGTTCACCGGAATCACCTACCTTGAAGGTCACGTCGGCATTCAAGGATGTATCGAGGTTTTCGCGACTGTCGAGCTGCACCGCCCGACCATCAGCAACCGACGCATTAAAATCGTCAGGCGCGAAAAGGTCGCGGCCGTCGGTTGACTCCGGAAAATCCCCCGCGACAATCGTTTCCTCGACAAATTTCTTGGCGTTGAAACGCTGCTGAATATTCGCTGTCACCGAATAGAAGATGCGTTCGTTGTCGCTACGGCCCGCATAGGATATCGCCCCGGCACCACGCAGCTCCTTGTCCTTCGCGGAATAAAGCGCACTGCCCCGTATGGAGCCCCCGACCGGCAGCGTTGCCCCTTCCTTCAGGATAATATTGATCGTGCCGCCAACGCCCTGGCTGTCAATGTCTGCACCCGGGCTGCGGATCACTTCAATTTTCTCGATGATCTCGGCCGGAATGCGGTCCACCAGGACTGTACGGTCGTTGCCTGCCCCGGGCACGGGGCGACCGTTCACGAGCACTTGGGTAAAACCGTCAGCCATACCCCGCATCTGAGGTGCGTCATATTCGCCGATATCGCTGGTGAAGGCGACACCCGGCACACGCTTGAGCATATCGCCCGCCGAAATTGGCTCAAATTTCTGGAAAAACTCAGTATCGTATGTCAGTTCTGGTGATACTGACGCGGTACGGTTCCGCGTTACGATCTTGCCGGTAACTACTATCTCTTCAAGGCTCATGTCTGTTGTCGGCTGTTCAGTCGCCGCTTCGTCCTGTGCCATGGCTTGTGGCGCCAGCGCCAGAAGCACACACGAACTCAGAAGCTGCCGCTTTAGTAAAGCATGTCTCATGTTAACCTCCCCAGGTTCCCAGTTTTGGTTTTCTTTAATAACTGTCTTCCACCCGCGCTCATAACAGGACCAAAAACTCGAGCATCGGATCGCCTTCCCTCGGACATCATCCATCCCCAAAAACGGGAATTGCGCTTGCTGTCACAGATCATTATAGAATTTATATTCTTTTTTTCAACCGAAATGAAAATTTTCTTCTTTTTTCTCTTGAAACCACAGCAAAACATAGCATATTTGGGATCAAGGGAAGCCAGACAGGGAGGGAACCCCATGAGAATCAACCGGCATTTAGCGACTGTGGCAGTCATCGGACTCGCCGCCTGCTCGCCGAAAGAAAACGCGGACACGCCCACCACCGGCGCCGAAGCACCATCGGTCACCAATGTTACGGTTTCGCTAGAGACCGCACCAAGCAGTTCCGATAGTGCCTCTGCCGCACTTGTCTGGCCTGGCGAAAGCGGCGGTGCCACATATATCCTTGGCGCTGTCGAGGATGGTATCGAGGTGTATGATGCCGCTGGCCTTACCCTTTCAAAGACTGACGGCGGCGAAATCGAGTCCTTTGATCTGATCCACGGATTTGGTGCCAACAGTGGCCCCGTGCTTTTTTCGCTTGATACGTCCAATAGCACTGTAAGTGCTTTTACAATGAACAACGGCACGTTAACGCCTGTTCAAGCGGATATTATACAGTCAGAAGTACTGCTTGAAGGTATGTGCGCGCATAAAAGCCCGCTCGACGGCGAAGCATATGCCTTCCTTCTCGGCAGCGGCGGACAGATCGAACAGTGGAACATATTCACCAAAGCTGACGGTACGGTCAGCGCCAAGCTGGTGCGCACACTTCAGCTCGGTACTGAGCCCAAATTCTGTGTCGCGGACAGCCGCAGCAATAGTGTCTATGTTACCGAAGAAGCCGTCGGCGTCTGGCGCTTCGACGCCGATGTCGAGGCGGAAACCGTACCTGAACTCATCGATGTGAAAAAATTTGGTCACTTTACTGGTGAGGTTGGAGGCCTTGCCCTTCATCATACCGAAAAGGGCCAGACAGTACTTTTCGCCTCAGATGTAGAGACAAGCCAGATCAACTTGTATGACGTAACGGACGATCACCGCTATGTCGGCAGCGCAAAATTTTCCGGCGCGGGCTCAATTGACGCCGTGGAGAATGCAGGCAGCCTTTTCGCTGGCAGTGGTTATCTGGTGCTCGCGGACGAAGATAACGGCGAAGAGGCGACAAATTTCAAACTCGCCAAAATCAGCGACATTGCATCAGCTTTCAATTTTGATCAGCTGACCGAGCGGACCGATGAAGACCCAAGCGGCGCATTTGCCCTGGTAAAGCCAAGCGCAGAAACCGCACCGGTTGCCGACGGTGGTGACGCCGCTGATGACCCGGCCATCTGGGTACATCCCACCGACCCGGGGCAAAGCCTGATAATTGGCACCAACAAACAGGGCGGCATATACGTTTACAACCTTGATGGCAGCGTTCACCAATATGTGCCCGATGGCCGCATGAACAATGTGGACCTCCGGTACAATGTCAAGGTTGGGGACCGCGCAGCGACGCTTGTGGTTGCCAGTAACCGCACCGAGGAAAGTATCTCGATATATGAACTGGATGAGCAAACCGGCAAGCTGCAGGACATCGCCGACGGCATCCAGAAGACGGATATGCCTGACCCCTATGGTTTATGCCTCTACCAGAGCCCCAAGGATGGCAGCACCTATGTCTTCATGAATGAGAAAGGCGGCCTTGTGCGTCAGTGGCAACTTGGCGAAGGCAATCCCGGCAAGGTGAAGGCAACTGCTGTGCGCGAGTTTGAAGTAGGTTCCACCGCTGAAGGCTGCGTCGCAGACGATGACACCGGCGCCCTGTTCGTCGCCGAGGAAGACATTGCGCTTTGGAAATATGGCGCGGAACCGGGTGACGGCACCGCGCGGGAAAAAATCACCGACCCTCAGATGAACCACGGCCTGAAAGATGACCTTGAAGGAGTGTCCATCTATTACGGCGCGGGCACCAGCGGTTATATTGTGCTCTCCAGTCAGGGCAACAACAGCTATGCCTTGTTCGACCGAGAAGCACCACATGCTTATGTTGGTTCCTTCCGGGTGATTGCCAACAGCGATGCAGGGATCGATGGCTCCTCGGAAACCGATGGGCTGGACATTATCAGTACCCCGCTGGGGCCTGATTTTCCGTATGGCGTGTTCGTTGCGCAGGATGGGCGCAATATTTCGCCAGCAGAGCGCCAGAATTTCAAACTGGTGCCGTGGGAGCATATTGCCGATAAGCTATCGCTGGAAAAATACACTGGTCGAGACCCGCGCAAATAGGCCGTGATCACCCAACAGTAAAGTTTCAAGTGCCCGAAATTCAGCTTTGTGAAACGCTGGAACCAATGGCTGCGTGAGATTTTGTAAAAAACACCTTTACCGCCCAATAGAGCCTCCATAAAGTGGCGCTATGCTTGGGGGATTGTTGGACAGACTGAAAGAGAATGGACGCCGCTCACTACTGTGGGCGGCGGTTGCTGTTATTCTGTTTGGATTGGCTTACGGCTGGAATAGTTATAACATCGGTGAGGATAAACCCGCGACTGCCGAACCGGCCGAAATACTCACAAAAGCTGCCTTGCCTGATACAGAAATCGGTCGCGCTGTCACTACCTTGCTGGAACACGGCGAATTCCAGCGCGATCTGCCGGAGAGCCCAAAACCGCGGGCCAGACAGCAAACCGGTGGCATGCCAGCGTGGCTGGGTAAGGCAATTTTGTATTCATTGATGGGCTTGGGGCTTTTTGCCATTGCCGTTTTTGTCTGGGTTCTTGTCACCGGCAACCCGCCTAAAGCACCCAGAAAAAAGCATGCCACCACCCGGCGCAGCCCCAATCCCAAGCAACACCGTGCCGAACATGCCTTCATCCAGCACGCCACATTTGACGATGCCGAAAGGGCGGCAGAAAATGGCAATTTTGGCGAAGCCATCCGGATATTGTTGGCCCTTAGCCTGCTCGCCCTCGCGGAACAGCGCCGCGTGCTGGTACGCCCCCATATGACTGGTCGGGAAATCGTCGACAGCGCGAGCCTTGATAGCAAGCATCTCGCTGCCCTGCGCTTTATGGTGCTTGCCGTCGAAACATATGCCTTTGCCGGTCGCGACATCACCGAATCCGTATTCAGCAGCTGCCTTGGCGGGTATCGTAGCCTGACAGAAAAAAATGCGGGGCAGCCCTGATGTACCAGCCCCCAAAAACCAGCGCACCGGCAAACGATGCGCCCTTTTCCAACAAAACCCTGTTCTGGATTATCCTTCTGGGCATTCTCGCGACCCTTGGGGTCGCCGTAACGTCCGTATTCCAAGGGGATGGCCGTTACGAGACATCCGCCGGCACCAACAGTTTTTCCAAATCCGCAGTCGGCCACGCCGCCTGGGTGGAACTACTCAAGTCAGATGGCTGGCGGATGCTGCAAAGCCAACATAATACATTCGACAAGCTCAACGAGAAAGCCGCCCTTTTTCTGCTTGAGCCGGTTGGACCACCCGGGCGAAAGCGCATCAATGACCTGATCGACTTTTCCCCCATGCTGGTTGTGCTGCCAAAGCGCCGCACGGGCCCGCACCCCTTCAAGGCAGGGTGGATCGGCAGCCAGCATCTGTTGCCCGCTCGCACGCCCCAAACCATCGCGCAAAACCTGCTCGAAGATGCCGAGGTGATACGGCCCGACGCCACACCCAAAAACTGGCAGCACGACTTCAGCGCCACCGCGGTGCCCGATATCGATGATCTGCAATTGATCAAGTCAGACCTTTTGGCACCGATCATTGCGACGGGTGACGGCATTCTTTTTGGCAAACTCAAGCTCGCCGGGGCGCAGCCTGTGTGGGTCTTGTCCGACCCTGACCTAATTGCAACGCATGGCCTTGCCCGGGGCTGGAACGCCGCCATCGCACAGACCGTCGCACAGACGGTCGCGGAAGGAACCGACACCATCATCATTGACGAGGTTGTGCACGGTTTCACGGCGACACCCAGCCTCGGCAAGGCGATGTTTGAGCACCCCTTTGTCTACCTGACCATAGCCGGATTGCTGGCGCTGATGGTCTTCCTGCTGGCGCAGACCCGGCGTTTTGGCGCCCCATGGCGCGCCAACGTCGAGGTCGCGGACTCCAAGACGGTTTTTGTGGAGAATGCCGCACGCATCCTGCATCTGGCGGAAAAAGAGCAGGAAGCACTCCTGCGGCTGATGGACGATCAGGCACTTGAGGTAGCCCGGAAACTCAGGGCGCCATCTGAACTTGAGCGAAACCGGCTTGAAGCCTGGCTTGATGATCAAGGCCAAAAACGCGGAATTTCAGTAACTTTCTCTACCATCCGCCGCAGGGTGCAGCGCATCCGCGAAGACGACGACAGTCGGCAACACCGATTACTTATTCATGCCAACCAATTTTATACCTGGAGACAGGAGATGCTTAATGACCCCAAGTGATATCCAACAGGCCAGCGAGACGCTGCGCGCTAATATCGGGACCATGATTGTTGGCCAGGATGACGCGGTGGATTTGCTGCTGATATCATTGTTATCGGAAGGGCACATCCTGTTCGAAGGGGTGCCGGGAGTTGCCAAGACCCTGCTGGCCCAGGCTTTTTCAGCAAGCCTTGATCTGCGTTTTGGTCGCATACAATTCACGCCGGACCTGATGCCCGGCGATGTGCTCGGCACCAATATTTACCGGTTTGAAACCAACGAATTTGCCCTGACGAAGGGGCCGATTTTCACCGATCTGTTGCTGGCCGACGAAGTGAACCGCACACCACCCAAAACACAAGCTGCTCTGTTGCAGGCCATGCACGAACGAGAAGTCACGATTGACGGCAAGGCCTATAGTCTGGGTAGCGGCTTCATGGTGATCGCAACACAAAACCCGATCGAACAGCAAGGCACCTACCCCTTGCCGGAAGCACAGCTTGATCGCTTCCTGTTCCAGCATATTCTGGAATATCCAAGCCGCGAGGAAGAACGGCGTATCCTTGGCCTGCATGGTCACCGCGCCACAATGCCGTCAGTGGCGGACATGGGCGTAAAGCCCGTGCTGGACATGGCTGGCCTTGATGCCATGCGGGCCTGCATTGCAAAACTGCCTATGGCAGACGAACTGCTGGACTATATCGTCGATCTGGTGCGTGGCACCCGTGAACATGCGTCTGTCCGGGTCGGGGCTTCACCGCGCTGTGGCACCATGATCGCGCGGGCGGCACGGGCATCGGCCGCCCTTGACGGGCGGGACTACGTTATCCCCGACGACATCAAGCGCCTCGCGCTGCCCGCGCTTCGGCACCGCCTGGTCCTCAGCCCTGCCGCGGAAATCGAAGGCATCAAAGCTGGTGATGTGATTCAGCAATTGCTTGAGCAGGTGAAGGCCCCCCGCTAATGCGCCCGACACTGCGTACATTCTGGGCGATACTCTGTGCGGTCCCGCTAGCACTGCTCCTGCTGCTTGTGGCACCCTCCGTTGTGAGCCTTGTCGGCTATTATCTGGCGCTGATGGGCTGCCTGCTACTGCTTGATGGCTGGAACTGCCCGAAAGAGGCAAACCTGCGATTTGAAATCATTGAACCGGCACAAATTTTCCTGGGAGAAACTGCCGAGCTGACGCTTGCCGTTCAGCGTTCAAACGGCACGCCGGCACCGCCTGTGCTGGCAGCCGTCGCCGTCAATGATGTACTGGAACAGGCAGCCCAAACGCCGGTGATTATCCCTTCACAGACCGGCGAGGCTGTGCTGACCCTCACGCCGCGGCAACGCGGCATGGCAGAGCTGCCCACTGTCTGGTTTCGCTGGACCGGCCCCCTTGGTTTGATGGAACGCCAGAGTGTGCAATCCCCTGACCTCACGGTTCCGGTGCTGCCTAATTTCCAGCGCGCTGCAAAAGCGGCATCGGACCTGATGGGCGCCGCCGCCGATGAATTTGGGCCCCGAGCCTTCCCGCGCCATGGTGAAGGCTCGGAGTTTTCATCCCTGCGCGACTATATGACGGGCATGGACCCCCGCACCATCGACTGGAAACGGTCCGCACGGTATCGCGGGCTGCTCACGAAACAATATGAGGCCGAGCGCAATCATCAGGTTATTCTTGCGTTCGACACAGGCCATTTGATGGCCGAACGGCTTGGTTCCCTGTCTCGGCTTGACCATATGGTCAATGCGGGACTTGTGCTTGCACACGCTGGACTCAAAAGTGGTGATCGTGTTGGCCTGTTCAGCTTCGACAGTGAAGTGCACTTTTACGTAAAACCGCTTCGGGGCGTCAGCTCCTTCAGCCATTTGCAGCATTATCTGGCCCGGCTGACATGCAGTAAAACCGAGAGCAACTATACCCTTGCAACAACACGGCTGGCCGAAGTGCTCAACCGCCGCACTCTTATCATTCTATTCACTGATTTTGTGGACACAACGACAACGGAACTGATGCGCGAAAACCTCAGCCGCCTCGCGGTGCATCATCTGGTGGTTTTCGTCGCCCTCAAGGACCCTTACCTCAAACGCACAGCTGACAAGGCGATGACAACCACGCGTGACATCTCGCGTGCCGCTACCGCCACCGCGTTGATCAAGGAACGGCGGCTCCTGTTCTCCAACCTGCGGCGGCAAGGGGTGATATGCCTCGAACCCGATGAAGCTCATCTGGTCAGCGCCATGATCCATCAATATCGCACGATCATTAACCGGGAGCTGGTCTAAATGGCGACGCACCACTCAAAAAGCTATCAGTTCCGCAAAGATCGTGAGGGTGGCTGGCAGCGGCTGGAGGCGCTCGTGCTGGCTGCGGAAAAATCCGGTATCCGTTCGCTCAGTGCTAAAGACGCCTTTGAGATGCCGCACCTCTACCGCAGCGCCCTGTCCGGCCTCAGCGTCGCGCGTGCCATTTCGCTCGACAGAAACCTTGTTGACTATCTCGAGAACCTGACAACCCGGGCCTATCTGTTATTTTACGGACACCAGCGCCCCGCCGGGCAAGCTTTCATACACCTGATGCGGTATTCCGTGCCAAACGCTGTACGGGCGATCCGGCTTGAACTGACGGTCTCAACAGCGGTGTTTCTGGCGGGCGTGCTGGTAGCCTTCTTTCTGGTACTTGGCAGTCCAGACTGGTTTTTTACCTTCGTCAGCCCTGAGATGGCAAACGGGCGCCAGCCTGGTGCCACCGCCGAACAGCTTGCCAACGTGCTCTATCAACGCGATGGCACCGCCGATGGCCTCGACATCTTTGCCACATTCCTCTTCACCCATAATGCGCGGGTCGGCCTTTTGGCGTTTGCCCTTGGCTTTGCCCTTGGTGTGCCGACGCTTTGGTTACTGTTCAGTAACGGCGCGACACTTGGTGCAATGTTTGCGCTGTATCACGACAAAAGCCTTGGGATGGAGCTGGGCGGTTGGCTCATCATTCACGGGACCACCGAAATTCTGGCCATTCTTTTATGTGGAGCAGCAGGCCTGGCCATCGCTCGACATTATGTTTTTCCGGGTAGGCTCAGCCGAATGGAAGCGCTTGCGCATCACGGCAAGCAGGCCGCCTTGGTCGCCTTCGGGTGTATCACCATGTTTCTGGTCGCCGGGCTTCTTGAGGGCTTTGGCCGCCAGCTCATCACCAGCGATCTGGCACGCTATATCATCGGCCTCGCATTTCTGGCCATGTGGGGGCTGTATTTCGCCAGCAGATGGCCGGCACCGGACGAGGACGGTACGGAGGGCGCGCGATGAGCATAAAGAAGCTGGCGTCCACCGAACGACAGATGCGCGAAATCCTGACGCCAGAAGGCGTCACGCTCAAGGTGGAACTGGCCCAGACCGGTGACCGGGCCGGGGCAGTGCTGATTGACCTTCTGCTTCTGTTTGTCGGCATGATACTGGGCGCGCTTGGCATTGGGCTGACGACCGGCTTCGCGGGGCTGGGTCGTTTCGGTATTATCCTGATCCTGCTGCTGTTGTTCCTCTTTCGCAATTTCTACTTCATGTTCTTTGAACTGAAATGGCAAGGGCAAACGCCAGGCAAAAGACGGCTAGGCCTGAAGGTGATCGACCGGTTTGGCCGCCCTCTGTCGTCAGAAGCCATCTTCGCCCGCAACATGATGCGGGAGATCGAGATATTTTTACCCATGGGGATTATCTTCTCCGGCAGCGCGACGGGAGTGAGCGGTATCATGCAGCTATTCGCCCTGATCTGGGCCTTGGTTTTGGTGTTTCTGCCAACCATGAACCGGGATCACCTACGCGCAGGGGACCTTGTAGCGGGCACACTTGTCGTGCGCGAGCCGCGCGTTAAACTAGCGGCGGATATGCTGTCTGGTGCTGAAGATGAAGAAAAGTCGGCCTACAGCTTTACCGTGGGCCAGCTGGAGCTTTACGGCATTTACGAACTGCAAATGCTGGAGGATCTCCTGCGCAACCAGTCTTTGGAGGCGGCCGCCAAACGACAGACAGCCGGGCAGACCATCATCCGCAAGATCGACTGGCCTGACCGTGTAACCCACGGCCGGATGGATGCCTTTCTGCAGGCCTACTACAATGCGCTCAGGAAGCACCTGGAAGGCAAGCTGTTAATGGGTACGCGCAAGGAGAACAAGTTCGACAAAGATGTAGGCGGACGCAAGAACTGAAACCCACGCGCACCCCATGCGTCAACAGCTCGTCCACTACTCGTCAGGCGAAAATCTCCGCGATCTCATCCGTTGGCATGCCTTCCTTCAATTCCTTCAGCCGCAGGAACAACACGGCAGCAATTGCGGCAGTCAACGACGTTGACAACAATGTCTGCAGAAAGAGCATGACAAAACCGCCAAGGATAGGGGCGCCACTCGCCGACACCAGCGCGTTCCCAAGCGTTTCAGACGCCCAACCCAGAGCCTGGCTCACCCCCCCTCTATCAAAAAGATACCAAATATGGGCCAGCGATAGCCGCTTGTCAGATCACCGCTACGCTCTATCGCCTGCAGGGGGCCAAGGCGCTCGGCCACCGCTGCCGGCAGCGCCACCATCCACATGACAGATAATATAAGCCCCGGGACCACAAACAAAAGCATGCCGATACTGGTACCCAAAGATGTCAGGATAGCAATCACCAACGCGGGCAAAAAAAATCGCAATCCCGCCCTCAGCATTGCAAAAAAATCGATCTTTCGCCCAGTAACATATTGCAGGGTTCCCGCCGCGATGGCGGGATAGGCAATCTGCGTAAACAGCATCAATCCAAATATGGCTGCAAATGTCGCCTGCCACCCCAACCCTGCCGTTCCACCATACATGAAAGACAGGTCCCCCGATAACGAGAGCGAATAAAGCACCAAAGGTGACACGGCAAGAAAGCTAAGCGCTGCAAAGCTGAAAAAATTGGCAAAAAGCGCTTGGAAGGAGAGTGACAGAATAGCACCCACGCCAAGCCCGTCCGAGGGGCTCGGTGGTGCGGGGCGGCCTGCCTCAGGCACGCTCAGACGATCTTCAATTTTAACCTGTTTCATGAAGCTTTCTCTATCAATTGACAAAAGAAATGGCAGCGGCCAACCAGCCTCGCCGCATCAGGAAAATACCGATGCGACATCGTCCGCGAGCACCCCCTCTTTGGCCGCACGCAAGCCCGTGTAGACAGATGCTGTCATGCTACCATAGACCCCAATCATCGCCGACGTGAACAGCAGGGCTATGAGGCCGCCAACAATCGGCAGGGCCAGAAACATCGCCGGAACGCTCAGAATAAGCTGCGCCAGCGTCGCCACCACTATGACAACAACAATTGCGCCTAATATCGGCCAACGATACCCCGCTGTCAGTAAACGGCTACGTCGCAACGCCGCAATTGGCCCCAGTCCTTCGGCAACAATCGCCGGAATGGTGACCGAAACCATCAACGCTATGATGATCCCGGGTATGATCAGTAGCAGCATGCCAATTGATACCAGAACCCAGATAAGGATTGCCGCGCACAACGCTGGCACAAAAGCACGAAGGCCGACCTTGAGCATACTGGCAATAGATGCCTTGCGCCCTGCCTGATATTCGATCGCTCCAAAGACGATTGCGCTCTGCACCACCGTCATCATCAGGAACATGATCAGGAGTGGCAAAAGCATCAGCAGAGGGGATGGCGGGGCAGACAAAGACCGGGTCGCCGACATACTTTCTTCGGCAATGGGAGCAAACAAGAGGGCGTTGATGGCGGCAGAACTGGCGAGCAGCACCCCGTAGACAACGCCGCCAAAAGCCAGAAACCTGAAAAAGTTCGCGAAAAAGGTACGAAATGTGTTTGTCAGTACATCGCCAACACGAAATTCCGGCAGCAGGCCTACCGCCGCGAAATGGTCTGTCATATATACATCCCCCAATCAGAATACCGGGGCTACAACAGATTTTTCGGCACGTCCCAACCCCCGAGAACAAATTAATTTATGCTTCTGGCGATTGCAACAAAACAGATCGTGTTTTGGGGCACCTAACGCAGCACAGCACCGTGTAAGCGCTTCTGCGGAAAAGACGGGGCTCATACAGCCCCGCCCCTTTGCGCTTAGCGTCGCATCACTGCCTCTAGGATATCAAGACCCTCCCCAAGGATCTCATCCGGTGCTGTCAGCGCGGGCAGGAAGCGGATCACATTGCCCCTGATACCGCACGAAAGCAGGATAAGTCCGGCCTCCGCCGCGGCTTTCACAATTTCCGCCGTGCGCGCCGGGTCCGGCTGGTCCGCCTTGCCGTCCTTGACAATCTCGATCGCGATCATGGCGCCAAGCGCGCGGATATCACCGATCTCCTTGAGGCCACTAGCCTGCATCGCGGTGAGGCGTTTGGTGAAGAAGGTACCGATCTCGTCCGCGCGTTCGCAAAGGCGATCTTCCCTGATGATATCAAGGACCTTCAGCCCCGCGACACAGCCAAGGGGCGAACCGCCATAGGTGCCGCCAAGGCCGCCGGGTGCTGCCGCGTCCATTACGTCTGCCTTGCCGATCACGCCGGAAATCGGGAAACCGCCTGCCATGGCCTTGGCCACGGTCATCAGGTCAGGCTCAATCCCGGCATGTTCGGTCGCAAACACGCGGCCCGTGCGGGCAAAACCGGTCTGGATCTCGTCACAGATCAACAGCATGCCATGCTGGTCACACAGTGCGCGCAACGCCTGCATGAACTTGGGCGAGGCGGCATAAAAACCACCCTCACCCTGCACCGGTTCAAGGATGATGGCCGCAACGTCTTCAGACGCGATATCAGCCTTGAACAGATCCGCCACCGCGTCCAGCGCCATCTCTTCCGTGATACCGTGATACGGCACGGGGTAAGGTACATGATAAATACCCTGCGGGAACGGGCCAAAGCCTACCTTGTAGGGTGCCACCTTGCCCGTGAGCGCCATGCCCATCATGGTGCGGCCATGGAAGCCGCCCTTAAAGGCAATCACGCCGGGCCGCCCGGTGGCAGCGCGTGCTATCTTGACCGCGTTTTCAACCGCCTCCGCGCCCGTGGTCAGGAAGATGGTTTTTTTCGGTGTGTCCCCCGGCGCAAGCTCATTAAGCTGCTCCGCAAGCGCAACATAACTCTCGTAGGGCGTGACCTGAAAACAGGTGTGGGAGAAATTGTCGATCTGCGCTTTGACGGCTTCGGTAATGCGCGGGTCACCATGGCCGGTGTTGGTGACCGCAATGCCGGTGGCAAAATCCACGTAGCGCTTGCCTTCCACATCCCACACTTCGGCGTTCCTGGCATACGCCGAAAAGCGCTGGTGCATGCTGCCCACACCGCGCGGCACGGCCTTTTCACGGCGGTCCCACAGGTCCTTGTTTTTCTGCGTTTCACTATTCACCGGCTTCACATTCTTCAGCATCAATCCAGCCCTCCCAGGAGGCAATATTTGGTTTCTAGATAATCGTCGATACCGTATTTTGAACCTTCACGGCCGAGGCCCGATTGCTTGACCCCGCCAAACGGGGCCACTTCGGTTGAAATGATGCCTTCGTTGATGCCGATCATACCATATTCAAGCGCCTCTGCCACACGGAACACACGGCCCAGATCACGCGCGTAAAAATAGGCGGCAAGGCCATAGGGCGTATCATTGGCAAGGCGGATAACCTCCGCCTCATCGCTGAATTTGAAGATGGGCGCAACGGGGCCAAAAACCTCCGCCTGTGCGATGGTCATCTGCGGTGTAACGCCGGTCAAAATGGTAGGGGCATAAAAGCCCGCACCCGCACTATGGCGGCTGCCGCCGATGACCGCCTCAGCGCCACGGGCGACGGCATCGTCAACGAGCTCGGCCACCTTGTCGCAACCGGCCTTGTTAATGAGTGGCCCCACGGTAATACCCACATCTGCGCCGTGCCCGACACGCAGGGCAGCAACAGCATCTTTCAGCTTTGCAACAAAAGTATCGTGCACTGCTTCATGGACAAAAAAGCGGTTGGCACACACGCAGGTTTGCCCCGCATTGCGGTATTTGGACGCCATAGCCCCCACAACGGCCGCATCGATATCTGCATCCTCGAACACGATGAAGGGCGCATTGCCGCCCAGCTCAAGGCTGACTTTCTTGATTGTGGACGCACACTGCGCCATCAGAACGCGCCCCACAGCGGTTGAACCGGTGAACGAAAACTTGCGCACGGTCGGGTGAGTGGTCAGCACTTTGCCGATTTCCGCCGGGTTGGTGGTTGTCATCACCTTGACAAGCCCCTTTGGCAGGCCAGCGTCAAGTGCCAGTTTCTCCAGCGCGAGTGCGGTCAGCGGGGTTGCCTCAGCCGGCTTGACAACCGCGCTGCAGCCAGCGGCCAGTGCGGGCGCCACCTTGCGGGTGATCATCGCCAGCGGGAAGTTCCACGGTGTTATCGCTGCGACCACACCGATGGGCTGCTTGAGCACCATGATGCGTTTACCCTGTGCGAAACTCGGAATCACGTCACCGTAGACACGCTTGCCTTCTTCAGCGAACCATTCGATGAAACTGGCACCATACAGCACTTCGCCGCGCGCTTCCGCCAGCGGCTTGCCACACTCCGCAGTGATAATTTCAGCCAGTTCGTCCGCGTGGGCCACAATCATACGGTGCCACGCCATCATCAGGCTGGCGCGTTCCTTCGCGGTGCGCTGTGACCAGTCACGGAATGCCTGTGCAGCCACTTCAATGTGGCCTTCCACCTCAGCGCTTGTCATGTCGGCCACGGTCATAAGGGACGCGCCCGAGGCCGGGTCAAAAACCTCAAGCCCGCCTGTTTTGGCCGCAAAATCTGCTACCAACGGGAAATGTTGGGTCATCGGAACTCTCTTCTTTGTTTGAATTCGGTGGTGATCAGCTGCCGCGTTTTGGAATCTCAAGCACGCCAAGACTATTCAGGTAGGTGCTCTGGCTTGAGCGGTTCTCCTGCGGGAAACTGTGGCCAGCGTCGCGGAAGCTTTTAAGCGGTTGCCCAAGGCCCATGAGACCCCGCTCCCGGCTGCGCCGCACGCGCTCTAGATCTATTTCTACCGGGATGATCTCTTCCACTTCGCCCGCCTGATGCAAGACTTCCCCGTCAGGCCCGGCAATCACAGACCGTCCGTTGGCCTGCTCACCCGCACCATTGATATCAATCACATAACACTGCTGCTGTGCGGCCGTGGCCCGCACCATGGCGCACTCCACGTCCCGGTCGATCGAGTTGGTCAATGTCGGGTGAAGTATCACCTCCGCCCCCAGGGTCGCCAGCGCACGGCTGGTTTCGGGGAACCACATGTCATAACAGATGGACACCCCAAAGCGCCCGACATCCGGCACATCAAAGATGCAAACCTCGTCGCCTGCGGCAACGCCTTGCTCATAGGGGAGGAAAGGGTACATTTTGCGGTAACGGGCAACCACTTTGCCCGCGTCCGAGATCACCGATGTAGTGTTATAAACCGCGCCTTTGTGCTTCTCATAAAGCGACCCGCTGACGATCCAGACACCAAGGTCAGCGGCCAATTTGGCCAGCGTATCCTCGGTCCCCGATGGCAGGCTTTCCACTGAGCGCGTGATGGCGCCACAAATGGCCAGCTCCGACAGCACAATCATCTGCACCCAGGGGTAACGCAGTGTGGTCTGCCTGATTTTTTTGATCACCAGATCAAGGTTGCCGCTGTGCGGAAGTGCAAGTTGCAAGCCTGCGATGGCAAACGGTTTCATAAACTATTCCTTCCCTACTCGATTACTTCAGCCGCCGCTTGTGGCGGTATCGGCGCGGCGCGAGGCCCGGCGTCTGCTTTGCTGTCCAGAAGGCGCGCCGGCATGAAGGCCGCCGCGATGCACAGCACGATGCCCATAAGCGCCAGGTTTATCAGCAAAGTATAATTGCCCTCACCGATCACCAATGCCGCGACAAAGGGGCCGGACGCCAAACCCATTTTGGAGAAAAAGCCCGAGAGCGCCGCCATCTGCCCCTTGCCGTCAAACGCCGCACACATGCCCAAAAGATAAGGGATGAGGAACGCCCAGGTGATGCCAGTGATGACGTTGGCGGCAAAAAACAGGCTGGCGTTCCCTGAAAAGCGGAACAGGAACATGCCAACAAGGGTAACCGAAAGCCCCAGCAGGAGCGGCTTCAACCTTCCGTTCCTGAGCCCGATAACATACACAAAAACCGCACCCGCGACCGAGATCCAGTTGGCAATACCAAGTGTGGTGCTGATACTGTTCGTGGTCAGGCCTTCACCTTTGCCAAGCTCAATGACATAAGCCGCAAGCCCCATATTGGCTGCCTGAAAACAGAAGACCGCCAGAAGCGCAAGAACAAGCGGCTTGAAATAGGGCCCGGTGCCATCTTTTTGCGCTTCCATAACGGTTTTTTCCTTGGCCGGATACGGCGCGAGGAAGGGCAGCATCACAAGGGTGATGGCGCTGAACGCCATCAGTGCAATAAAAAGCACCGACGTACCGTATAAGGGCACCAGCTTCGGCAGGGTCATCAACCCCACACCGCCAAGGCCGTATTGCACCACCAGCAGCATGCCAAAGGTGCGGTCGGGCGCTGGCGTACGGGCAATTACCGAAAAGCCGATACCGACCAGAAAACCGCCAATGGCGCCGTGCGCAAACCGCATGGCGATCAGCACGGTACCGTCTGTCTGTACGGTGGACGCGATGTCCATGACAATAAGCCCGACAAGCGCAACCGCTGCGGCTTTCTTCCAGTTGAGATATTTGATTAAAAATACGGTAACCAACGCGCCGAGCGAGGCCCCATAAACATTGGCCGACGCCACATAGCCCGCTGTCGCCTTGGAAAAGCCGAGCCCTTCGACAAGACCGCTCACCAGCGCTGGCATGATGTTGACATAAAACAGGCCCGCCGTAGTCAGAAACGCCAGCAAAACAGGGGCTATATGCCCGCTGGGGTCCGCTTTTCTCAGCCCGCCGCCCGTCGCGGGAGATGTGACTTTACCGCTATTGCTCATGAAGTCTCTCCGCAGATGGGTGTGATGGCCGAGAGCGCCTTGACCGCGTCAGCGAAGACGTGGAGGCCGCTGTCGGAGAAATAATAATAAATGTTACCGCCGGGCAGCAGTACAACTGTGATACCGCCGTAGCCTGACAAAAACGGCAGCCAGGTATCTGCCTTGCAGCCAAGGCTTTCCCGCGCATTCCAGGCCCAGAAACCGTTTTTATAGCGCAAGCTTTTCGCCCCAGCTTCAAGACCGCGATCCCTTGGCTCGCGCTGTAGTGCAGCGGCCAGCGGGCGGGCCGCGAAATGGCTGGCCAGCCGGGTATCCCCGGCAGCCAAAGCGGATGAGACGCGGGCGATATCGTCGGTTGTCAACACCATGCCGTAGCCGGTGAAGGGCGCCGCCTCCGGCCCGCCGGTCTGGCGCATAACCGCCATCAAGGGGCTCAGCGTCATGGACTGCCAGATGGGAACAAGCTGGTCGCGGTAATAGTCCGCGCCTTCAGCGCCGCGTTTGGCAAGGAAGGCATTCATCGCCACCCCCAGAAGATAGGTGTCCGATGTGTGGTAGACCCAGCGCTTACCAGGCTTTGTTTTGAACCCGAAATGAGTGCAGGCGAAAGCGGTTTTTTCCTGCCCGGCCAAGGTTGCGAAAAAGGGCATATAAGCCTCGGAGGCTTCATCCGCATGGGGCACCCGGCTGGCGTAGCGCCCTGTGCTCATATTGAGCAGGTCACCCAGCGTGACATCACCCCAGTCGGCGCAGTCTGGTATAAGGTCCGCCACTTTGGCGGTGAAGGCATCACCATAAAGCGCTTCAAGCCGCATCAGCCCCAACCCGCCCGCCAGTGACTTTGCCAGCGAATAGGACGGCAGCACAAGACTGTCGCAGTGCGGGTAAGGCCCGAGCCGCGTGGCACAACCGCCGCGGTAATGCACGCCGTCGAGCACAAGACCATAAACGCTCATGAAGGCGGGCGGAATTTGGTCAGCTTGCGAAAAGCTTTTCTCTTCAAGGCCTTGCGGTAAATCCGCCATGGCGCGAACCGGCAGCCGTGCGGCCCGCACCGCATGATGCCGCTCGCGGATGGCCGGAGCGTCTGCCACCGGCCCCGCAGACCATTCGGCCTTATAGGCCGCCCAGAAATTGAACTGGAAATAGGCGCAGGTTTCGCTGCCGATTTGCGCGAGCGCCACCGACGCTTTGCCCAAAGCATCAATCGCCAGCAGAAGGGCACCATTGTGGATACAGTTGGCACCTTTCTCCATCATGGCGAAAGGCAGCGAGATGAAGCGTCGGCCATCCGCCTCGCCCCAGCTTTTTCCGGGAGTGAAGATGAGGTCAAAATAAGGGTGTGCTGTTTCAATAATCCCCTGGTTTTTCGGGATAATATCGTCACCTTCCTGCACCAGATCAAGGTCGATCACAGGCAGGGAGCGCACGGCATGATTGGGGTTTGCCGCAATGTCGCCGGGGTCGCGTACAAGCTGGAAGCCACCACCAAGCGCGGTCATGTCAAGGCGCAGGCGACCTTCGAGCGGTGCGCCCGGCGTGGCACCTTCAGGAGCGGTAAAATCATCAAATGGCAGCGCGAGGGCAAAGGCTTTATCGCCCGCCAATAGCGCGTCCCGCGAGGCCGTGTCAGCCTGTGCCGGCAGCGTTAGAAAAGTCAGTAAAATCAATAGCCTGATCATGAAAATCTTTCCTCTTCCAGATCAACGCCCGCCGCTTGCAGACGACCGACAAGCGGCGCAAGACCCTGGGCATGATCACGCCAGCGGCCAACGGAAGACGTATACACCGGACGGCGGACCTGCGCGGCGGACGCTGTGGCGCTGGGGCTGGCATTTTCATGGAACGCAAGCACCCCGGCCTGCCAGTCAAGCCCGCAGTGGTTCAGCAGACGGCGGCTTTCGCCCTCAAGGTCAGTGACCAGTTTTTCATATTGCAGATCAAGGATTTGCCCCGGCATCACGGCGTGCCAGTGCGCCATCAGGCGGTCATAGGCGATGTAATAATCCGCAAGCTGGTCAAGCCGGTAACTATAGGGGTAGCCCATGCGGAACAGGGTTTTATAAATGGCAAAACAGACATCCAGCGGGTGGCGCCTCAAATGGATGATGCGCGCGCCCGGCATGGCGCGGGCAATGAGGCCGAGATAGAGAAAATTGGCAGGGGTTTTATCGATCAGCACAGGGGCGTCAAAGCCGCGCCCACGCGTGCTGCCCTCATATTGTTTCGACAA
Source organism: Kordiimonas aestuarii (assembly GCF_025574465.1). GTDB lineage: Bacteria > Pseudomonadota > Alphaproteobacteria > Sphingomonadales > Kordiimonadaceae > Kordiimonas > Kordiimonas aestuarii. Next base: position 931,613 of record NZ_JAOBPP010000021.1, on the reverse strand, counting down.
CGAAATAAAATCAATTCCAGCTGATTTATCAATCAGTTCCATCCGGTTCTGGACCGGCCCCACCAAGCGGACTATACTGGTAGCAAGGTCGCTGATTTCGCCCAGGCTGGCGACGGAAGTATGCGAGCTGAGGATACGGTCCACAAGTGTGGTGCCCGTGCGCGGCAGGCCGACAATAAACACCGGCCGATGTGTGCAATTCTGGCCAGAATCTGTGCAGGACTTGTGCAGGGATTCGACACTTTTTGTGCTTGATGTGGGCAGCGGCTGTGCAATGCAATCAGCGTCAAAAACCTTGGCGATTTTTGCCATGGTTTCGACGTCCTGGCCCACGTCATAGCGCATCATCGAGGCCCGCAGGTTGGCGCCGCGCACAAGATGACCGAATGATTGTTCGGTTTCACCGATATCCTCATATTCCTTCGCCAGTGCATAAAAAAGCTGCACCGCGCCCTTACGGTCCGGGATGCCCGCCTTCAGCAGCGCTTCCATGGCATGAATGTGATTATCATCTGCCGTCCAGCGCCTGAGCGTGGCGCGGTTATAATAGGCGTCATAGTCACCCGGCTCGCGTGCGATCACCTTCTCAAGCCAGGCTTCTGCATCTGTCATATTGCCAAGGGCAATGGCCGCCGTGGCCGCGTTATAGAGGAGGCCCGCATCACCGGGCGCAAGAGCAAGCGCCTTGCGGTAGAGCGTGTCGGCCGGGCCAAACAGACCAAGCTGGACGTAGCGCTCCGCAACTTGCTGGAGCGAGACCACATCACGCGCCGCGCCTGCCGCCGTTGCCAACAGCGCGCGCGCGGAGGCTGTGTGCCCCTCTGCGATAGCGCGGTCTATATCTGGCAAATGTTGCGGCATGACACCTTCTCAAGCTGGCGTAAAACAATTGGCATGAAACGGGGAACCGGGGCGGCGCACCACCCCGGTCGGTTATCTTTTAGCCCAGTCCGTCATCTTGGCTACTGTGCCAAGTTTTTACGCTAGAAGCGATAGGTTGCCGACAAGCCAATGGTACGCGGCAGGGCGATCTGCTCCTTCGAGCCATTGCCATAATAGCCTTCGCTTGGCCGTGTGCCCATATAGGCGTGCTTGAACACGGCGCTGACACCCTCGGCATTGAAGATGTTTTTCACCCAGAGCGTGAGGTCGACATTGCCGCGTGAAAGCGTCATCGATCCGTTCCAGATGCTATAGGCCGGCAGAGTGCGGTCAAATTTCGCCGATGTGCCGATGGAATTGCGCGTGGAAGACTGCACATAACCGTCAATGCGGGATGTCAACGTCAGGCTGTCGCTGATCTCATAGCGGTGATCAAGCGCCACATTGAACATATGGCGCGGTGCACCCGGCAAGCGCGCGCCGTCAGCCGCGATCAGCGTACCAAGCGGCGAATAGAAATCCTCGCTCAGCTCCGCGTCGGCGAAAGCATACCCCACCGTATAGTGCAAGCTTTGGCTCAGATAACCGTCGAGCTCAACCTCAATCCCCTTGGTGGTCGCCTTGGAGCCATTCTGCACGGTGAAGAAGCCCCATGTCGGGGTGGAGGTGTTGAGCTGCGGGTCAGACCAGTCAACATAAAACAGGCTTACGGTATACCGTGTGCTGCCTTTGCTGCCCTTGATGCCGAGCTCGAAGTTGTCCACGCGGTCCGCTTCATAGGTCAGCCATGCGGGATCTTCAGCATAATAGCCTTCGGTGGGCACACCGTTGGCACCGCCCCGGCGATAGCCTTGCGACCATGTACCATAGAGCAGGTTATCGTCATCCAGGTGATAGGTCAGGTTGCCCTTGAACAGGAATTTGTCTTCCTCATTTTCGAAAGTGGAGGTCAACTCAGGGAACAGGTCGGTCCAGAAAGGCAGCGCCATGAAGGTGTCGGATTTGCTGGTGTTCTTGAAATAACGCCCGCCCACCGTGACATCGAGCTTGTCCGAAAGCGCATAAGTCAGCTCACCATAGACAGCTTTTTGCTTGAAGGTTTCATCCAGCACATAGTGGAAGTCCTGGTCGCCCGCGATCCACGGCACGTCAAAGCCGAACAATTCGTCCACATAAGCATTGGCACCATAAAGGAAACTTTCCTGCGTCGATTGACGGTCCTGATCCTGATAATACAGGCCAACCACATATTGCAGCGGCCCTTCGGCGTTGGAGACCAGCCGCAGCTCCTCAATGAAGGCTTTGTCTTCATAGGTGCGCGACGCCGTCGCCATCGGGCGCGGGTAGTTGTAATACCAGGAAAGCCAGCCGTTCTGCGCGTAAAAGCCGGTGTTTTCGCTGATGCTGGCGCCTTCGTGGTCATAATAGGATGTGCTGGAGGTCAGTGTGGCGAAACCAAGGTCCACCGTGGCTTCAAGCGACGCCATTTCCACGTCGCTTTCAGCAGGCTCAAGCTGGATGGCGCCTACTTCATACTTTTCATACTCATTACCGAAGCCGTCACGGCCTACGGTTTGGGCTCGCCTGCCGCCCATGTCGTCAGACTGACGGGTGTAGGTTGCGGTCACATCAAACTTGTCGCTGGGTTGCCAGCGCAGGCTCGCGCGGCCAAACCACACATCATAGGTGTCAGCGTCTTCCACACTTTTATAGGATGCTGCCGGGTCAAGCACACCATTGGGCGCAACGGGAATGCCGTCGCCGTCAAGCTCATACACATTCACATAATCCGTGAGGCCGGGGTAGTCCATGCGGGTGCCGGCAAAGCGGAAGGCGAGCGTGTCACCCAGCGGCACATTCAGCACGATATCACCGGCCCAGCCCGTGCTTTCAGAGCCTTTCACGCTGCTGAGCGAGCCCGTAACCTTGCCGGAAAACGCGTCAAACTGCGGCTTCTGGGTGATGTAGCGCACGGTACCACCCAGCGCGCCGGAGCCATAAAGCGTGCCCTGCGGCCCGCGCAGCACCTCAACGCGCTCAAGGTCTTTGATCAACAGGTTGGCGAACATCGGCGTGTCATTGATATAGGTGGAAACCGTCGCCGCAGCACTGGTGGCATAATCACCGAGCGCAGAGCTGTCCACGTTCAGGCCACGGATACGGATGCTGTTCACCGCACCGGCGTTCCTGGGGCCCCGGTCTACAATTGCAACACCGGAGACGGAGCGCAGAAGCTCGGCCGCGTCCAGCATTTTGGCGTCTTCGATGCGAGCACCGGAGACCGCCGAAATATTATAGGGAATATCCTGAATGCGTTCCGCGCGGCGGCTGGCCGTGACGACAATTTCCTCAAGCGCGATATCGCCCGTCTCGCTGTCCTGTGCGAGCGCCGGCAGGGCCAAAAGCCCCGAAAGCGCCGTTGAGGACATGAGTGTCAAAGTTGACAGTTTGCCGATAGCCGACATGGCTACTCCTCCCATATTTATGTAATTTGAAAAAATATGGCAGGCTATTTTTTTATAGTCAACTAAAATAATATTAGTGACTAATGTTAAAGAAAAACCGTGTTCATACCTCCCGCACATAGGGACTCATGATGATGGTGACGTCCCGCGCAATGGCATCGTGAAGATCCGCAACCGTCATCGCCCTGAGATATACGAAGTTGAGAAAATGAATACGCTCCATCCGGGTCAGAAGGTAGGCCAGCTCCCGCGCGTCAAGCGCGGTGCTGACGGAGCCCAACCGCTGATAGGCATTAAGAACAGACTCGATGGCGGCACCCAAACCACCCGCGATGGTATCCAGATACCTGGGCGCTACTGCCGGGTCAGAGGATGTAGCGACAAATGCCACCACATGTCCCCACAACTCGCGGGAGAGGGCAGACAGCGTATCATTGACGTTGGAGCGGATAACCTTGACCACAAGGTCGATGGGGTCGTGATCGGCAGCCTGTTTGCTGAAGTCGCTCAGCGCTTCTTCAATGCCCTCTTCACCGCGGGCGACAAGCGCCAGCAGCAGGTCACCCTTGGTGCCGTAATAATTATAGACCGTCGGCGCAGACACCACCGCGCGTGCGGCAATCTCTTCGATGGTGGTGTCGGCAAAGCCCTTTTCGACAAACAGTTCGCTCGCCGCCTTTTCGATCAACACACGACGCTGCGCTTTCTGCCGTTCCCTCAAACCCGTCATCTGTGCCCTCCGATCAGATTTTTAATTTTTTAACCCATGACTATTTTTATAGTGGAGTAAATTATTTTTCAACACGGAAAGTACGAAGGGCACCTTGAGCGTTGGGGCTGGCGGAAAGAAACTGGCGAAGAATGCGGCCCTGAAGCTGGGCGCGGTGTGAAACGCAGGGGCGCGGCCACGGATAAAGTAATCGCCCCGTGGCCTGTGTCCGTCAGCCGACGAAGGCCTTTTCAACAACAAACTCGGCCGGAGAAGCGTTGGAACCTTCCGTCAGGCCGGCTTTTTCAAGCAATGTTTTTGTGTCCTGAATCATCCCCATCGAGCCACAGATCATCGCACGGTCGCGCACCAGATCAAAAGGCGGCAAATCGGTTGCCAGGAACAGCTCGCCACTTTCGATAAACGTGGTGATGCGCCCGTTACGGAAATACGGTTCCCGCGTCACGCTATCGAAATAATACAGCTTTCCAGCAGCAAGTTCGCCCAGAAATTCATGCTCCATCAACGCACCCAGGGTTGCTTTGCTGTAGTCCAGCTCCGCAGCCTCCCGCGTGGTGTGCGTGACAATAACACGCTTGAATTTCTCATATGTTTCCGGGTCCCTGATCACACTGGCGAACGGCGCAAAACCCGTACCGGTAGACAGCAGATAAAGATTTTCTCCCGGCGTCAATGCATCCACCACCAGGGTGCCCACCGGCTTGCGGCCCAGCAGCACCGTGTCGCCTGCCTCGATCTGTTGCAGCCGGGAGGTTAACGGGCCATCCGGCACCTTGATCGAAAAGAACTCCAGTTCATCACCCCAACTCGGACTGGCGATAGAATAGGCGCGCAACAGCGGTTTCCCCTCAACCTCCAGCCCAATCATGACAAACTCGCCAGACCGGAAGCGAAAGCCTGCAGGTCGTGTTATCCGGAACGAAAAGAGAAAATCTGTCCAGTGAGTGACGGACAGGACCTTCTCCTGAGTAGGCCCTGACGAGGACGTCGGGCGTGCCTGCAAGTTTACGTTCAGGTTCATCTGCTGCTCCTTTACACACTGATGGGTGACGAATGGGCACGAAAGCGCCCGGTTGCGGCTATGCGCCGTCTTGATATTGCAATTAATAATTATTCGCAATACATAATTGCACAAATATGTTCTGGTTTTGTCATCGACCGCACCGATTGTGCGTATGGGCGGGAAGATGGCGGCTACCGCTTGACAGGCGGGGACAAGTTGCCAATCCTACCCTATGGTTATGTAGGGCGTTCGTGGTTTCCCCTTCGGCAAAGCGAGCCGTAAGCCGGATAGAAAGCAGACTACCGATGAAAACCGAACCAACCGGGGTATGGTGTTTTGGCCACACCGAGCTGAATGAACGAACCGGCACGGTTACCGTATCTGGCAAGCAGCAGGATATAGACCGTGCAAGTGTGCTCATCCTGCAACTTCTTGTGCGCCACGCCGGAGAAACGGTTTCCAAGGATGTCCTGCTTGCTGATGTCTGGCCCGGGCGGGTAGTTTCGGAAAATACATTGGCAAAGGCTGTCAGCCGCCTGCGGCAAAATATCGGCGATGACAGGGACGCTATCCGCGTTGTCCATGGCTTCGGATATCGCCTGCAGGCGGACGTTACCTTTTTGCCACTTGATGAGCTCGACACACCCCCGCCTGCACAAACAGACCTTCGCGCAGGCCTGCTTCGGTGGCCCGTCTATGCTGTCGCCGTCCTGTTGATTGTAGCAATGGCCGCGCTTTGGCAAACGCATGTGTCCAGACAAAGGGCGCATCTGGCGGAGGCCGAAGCGGCAGCTGCCCTTTCCCTGATTGTTGATGACGTGCTTGCCAGGATTGACCCATACCAAGCGGGACCCGCCCAGTTTGACGAACGCAAACTGGTTGAACAAATGGCACAATCGGCCGAAGCACGCTTCGGCGAAACCCCCGTGGCAGCAGCCCGGCTGCATAAAGCGATTGCGCTGGCCTACAGCGGCTGGGGAGAATATTCCCGCGCGGCCGAACATCTGTGGCGGGCTCGCGACCTGCGTCTTCAGGTCGGCACCCCGCCATTGCCGGAAATCGCGTCGCTGGACTTGCATCTTTGTCAACAACTCAGGCTGGCGGGCGACATTCGCGCCGCGCTGAACGCCTGCTCTGCTTCATTGCACTCCGCCACCGACGCAGGCATGCCACTTTCGCCAGCGCGCGTTACTTATGCCAAAGCGCTTTTCGAAGACGGCCAATATGAAAAAGCCGCAGAAATTTTGCGACCCGTCGCGCAAGCGCCTGCTAAGGAAAACTCGGCCAAGACACGTGGAGATGCCCTATGGTTTCTCGCCCTGAGCCAGCGCAAGCTAGCGGCCTTCGCGGATGCCCGCACCGCTTTCCTCAGCCTTATCGACCTGCAAATGGAAACCTACGGCGACCGGCACCCGCTGACAGCATGGGCCTATGCCGACTACGGAGATTTTCTTGTCGAAACAGGCGATTTCGCCGAAGCAGAGCAAGCGCTGGCCAAGGCGCAGTCCATATTTAATACATCCCTTGGCGCCAACCACCCGGAAGCATTGTCCCCCGGGTACAGCCTTGCCCTGATGCATGAGTGGCGCGGTGAATGGACAGAGGCGCGCGCTCTTTTATTGCCGCGTCTGGCCGGGTGGCGGGCCACCGTCGGCTCTGACCACATGTGGACGCTATATACGCTCACGGAACTTGCCCTGACTGAGGCCAAATGCGGCAACCTCAGTGGTGCCAGACAATATCTGGCGGAGGCACGAAAAACCAGCGAACGGCTGCTTTACGGGCGCGCAGCCAAAAGTATCTATTTTCACCTCAGGTGGGCCCGCACCGAACTGGCTCTGGGCAACTGGTCCCAGGCATCGACGGACATTGAGGACGCCAATATAAAAATCGCTGCGGCCCTGCCTGCAATGCACCCATGGGCTGGCCGGGCAAAATGCCTCCGGGCGCGGGTCGCCGCCCATATGGGCGACATCGTCACCGGCCATCATAACGCACAGGAATGCCTTGATACGCTGGCGCAAACGCTGCCGGCGGACCACCCGGCAATGCGGGAGGCACAGGATCTGTTCGCCGGCCTTCCGCCCGCAGGCGCAGCCGTAGATTGACCGACGTGGCCACGGGGATTTGACGTCCAAGCGCTGTTTGTCATAATTTTTCATAACTTCCCCGGGGCACACCACATATAATCAGCGCCCGGGCAAAGACCTGACCAGCCACCCTGTCATAACATAGTCTATGTTGTTTTCCGCGGACCTGATGGGGGAACTTTCGTGACTAGGGATCCAATCCATACCTCTGCCTGCAAGCTGGTCATTGCCTTTATCGTTGCGGCAAGTGCACCGCCGCCGCTTCAGGCACAGGACCTGTCCGACGGTGACTATGAGATATGCAAGGTTTTTGACCGGCGGGGCGAATTTGTCGGGTTCGACAGCGTATGCCTCGCGGAGCGGCGCGCCGCGCTGCGTTTCTATGGCGAGGGTACACGCCGTTTCTCCCCCGCCTATTTTTGCCCGCGCTGGGCTAATGGTGGCAACGGTTATAACGCAACTTTTTTCAGCGATGGGCGTCCGGCCGCATTGTTTGGCACATGGGATTCCACGATGAACGGTCGGCCATGCCTGCCCCGCCCCATACGCCCGCACCCCGGCTATTACTGAAGCTAGACATCGTCTACTCCGTGGGGAACCGGCAGGAGAAGACCTCTTTACACCGTAACCGGCAACACAACCGTTTTGGTTTATAATGAGGATGAACATGAGGAAGAAACCACTATATGCCCTGGCCGTCGCCAGCGCCATCACCGCCATGGCCACACCCGCCCAAGCAGACTGTGGCACAGAGGGCGGCTATCTCTATATCTGGCAATCCTGCGTACAGGAGGAGGTTTCTGGTCGGCCGGAGAATGTCTGTCAGGTGAAAGAAGGCACCCGCGACCCACAAACCGTTATAATCACGAGCAATGTGCTCCATGACACAGGTAACAACAGGCGCTATCCAACGTCGGTTTTCTTCGATGAGGCGCAGTTGCAGCTTAACCTGACAATCAATGGGCGTGAGTCCAGCTGCCACCGCTCTCGTCAGGACGCTGAGGACGATTTGCGGGAATATCTGGCAGACCAGAAGCGTTTCTGGCGCGGCAAGGTGCGGTTTGTTTCCGTGCGCATGCCGAACACCTGAACCCTGCCCGCTGTAGGATGACGCAGCCTGCCAAACAGGAAATATAAAATGAGCCTGTCACCTCGCCTGAAGACAATAATCCTCTGCACACTTGTTCTGCCCGCGCTTGCCGCCGGAGCCGCTGATGGGCCAAGCCGGGAGGAAACCCTGGCTTATATCCAGGCTCACTGTACGCAGCAAACCTGGCGCGTCCCCCCGGACAGCCCATTTGTGAATAAAACTGTCTCCATCAGCCTTGCTGGCCCCACGCTTACGCATGAGAAAACTCAAATGTATACCGGATCTTCCAAAGGCTCCAAAGACCGTATTGTCAGCCGATATGACTTGCGAAAAGTAACTATCGGTTGGGTCGCATATCCTGATACTCAGCCCTATATCGGAATGAATTGCGCCGACCTTTGTGTCAGGTGGGAATGGAATGATGATGCGCCCAAGGGTATGGTCAACGACAGTTTTTACTGCCGTGATGGCGAGAAGGCCTTCCGTGCCTTCAAGCACCTGCAGGACCTGCTTGGTGGGCAGGAAAAAGACCCCTTCGCGAACTGAGGAGAAAATCCATGCGTAAAACACTCCTTATCGCCGTCATGGGTATTTCCCTCGGCGCAACTGCCGCCCCCAGCCGGGAGGAGACCGTCGCGTACATACAGAAACAGTGTAATGGCACGCCCACAGGGTCCGGAGCGGTCACGAGCAACGTGCGTGTTAAAGGTACCGTGCTCACTTTCACCGAAGGCGTGCCGGTCGATGCCTCGGCCAAAGGCGACGTCGCCTTCTGGCAGGAGCAGCGTTCGCTCGACCTCAAGGACGCCACCCTCAAGGAGGACAGCATCCCGGTGCAATTTGCGTGCAGCTACGACTGCGTGAGCGTGGAAGGCTTTTATCTTGGCTCAGACGGTCGGAAAACCAAGCCCGCCTGGGGCAACAAACCCGGCACCAATGTTTATCCTTTCACGACCATGCACTGCCGCAACCCGGAGCGTGTCTTGAACGCGGTTCAGCACCTGCAATCGTTCATCACCGACGACGACCCGTTCGCGAACTGAGGAGATATGGAATGATCTTGCCTAACAGCCTGCGCGTAGCAGCAGGCTTTGCCCTCCTGCTGCCTCTCCTGCCGGCATATGCGGCAGACGAACCGGACGCGGCTGAAACGATGGCTTATATCACTGCCCGGTGCACGGGGGCTGAATGGCGCGTCCCTGCCGACAGTGACTTCGTCAATAAAACCATGGCTATAAGCCTTTCAGGCACCACACTGACCCATACGAAAACATTCACGTTGATGGGTTCCCGCGACACATCAAAATATAATCATGTCGGCCAGTATGATCTCAGAAAAGTTGATATCCGTTGGGTCGCGCACCCAGATACCACGCCCTTTATCAAGCTTCACTGTGCGGATTTGTGTGTAAGGAACGAAAGCTGGCGCGAAGGCCAGAACACACATACCGTTAGTCCGTTAGACGGTGACAGCTTCTACTGCCGTGACGGCGAGAAGGTATTCCGTGCCTTCAAACATCTGCAGGGATTGCTTGGCGGCAAGGAAAAAGACCCGTTCGCGAACTGAGCTAGTAGCGGTTCGCGAACCGCACCGCCTGCGCGAAGTTGAGAAACAGGTCGAGCCAGCCTTCAACCGGCTTGCCCACCGCTTTCCTCAGGCCAAATCCGTGCCCACCGTGGGCGAACAGGTGGGTTTCCACGAGCGTGCCTTTGGCCTTGAGCGCCGCGCGCAGGAGGACCGCGTTCTCCGCGGGTACCACATCGTCATCTTCCGCGTGCAGAATGAAGAAAGGCGGCGCCCCGACCGGCACATTCATGTGTGGTGAGTGCGCGGCCTCAAACGCAGCATCGGCATCCGCGCCGACCAGCTTCTCACGCGAACCAGGGTGCGCGTTGGGCGCTGACATAGAAATCACCGGATAGATGGGTGCAGCTAGGAAAGGCCGGGCCGAAAGCTCATCCGCCGCATCCATGGGGTCATAGACCTTGGAGTCATAGCGTGTACCAAGGTCCGCGCACAGATGACCGCCAGCCGAGAAGCCCATGGCCGCCACGCGCTCGGGGTCAATGCCGTAGTCCTGCGCACGCGCGCGAATGAGCCGCATGGCGCGCTGCGCGTCGACGAGCGGTGTGTTGGCACCGTCTTTCCAGCCTTCGTGGGGCAGACGGTAGAAGAGCACAAAAACCGTATAGCCCTGCGCGCTCAGGCGCCGCCCAACCTCATAGCCCTCCTTGTCAACCACCACCCATTTGTAACCGCCACCCGGGGTGATCATCACTGCGGCACCGTTGGGCTTACGTGGCCGGAATACCGCCATTCGGGGGCGGGTGATGCCGTAGACCGCACGATCGGTCACCAGCCGGTCCTTGCTGCGCTCGATCACTGTTTCGGTGATGCCCGGGCTTTCGCCCCCCGGCAGGCCATTTGGCCACAGGTCAATCGTCTCGTCGGGTTGCGGCAGGCCCGGTGGCAGGTCGCCGTCCTTCACATGGGGCGGCAGGGTTTGGGCATGTGCGGCGGCAAGGGGAGCGAGAACGACTGCAAGGCTGCCCATCAGGATTGATCTGCGATCGGCGTTCATGACTAAGGCTCCTAACTGCCGGGCTGGATATAGGGCGCGCGGGCAAACAGCTCGCGCTGCCACTTGCGCGGGTCATTGACCGCGCGGGTGTGGGCATCAAACACCATGGTGGCGCGGGCGGGCAGCCTATAGCTGGGCCACTCGGTCATGCCCGCATGATTGGGGTTGCCGTCACGCGCGAGCGCAATGAAGGCGTCCATCATCTTCTCGCTCACCGCGCGCGCATCTGCGCCCGTGCCGGTCCGCGACCCTTCGGCCCCAAGTGTGCCGAACACAAGCGGGATATCATGGGTGTGGAAGGCACCCCGGCGCGGCTCAAGGGGTGATGGGAAATCAAGCTGGTAAACCCATGTATCTTTGGCACCCGCTGCCGCACGGGCGTCTGCTTCAATCACCTGCCCCGGCCAACTGCGACCTGCTGTTGTCGCAGCATAAAAAACCTGCTCGGCGCTATAGCCCGGGAAATGGTCGCGATACTGCGCCACCACCCAGTCAGGCGGCAGGTCGATCTTCAGTTCAGGCCCTAACCGCGCGGCGATATTATCCCAGTTGAGGCCACGCACCTTGTCGCCGTCCGGCCTGATGAAGGCGCGGGTTTCATCGTGCGTGTTGCCAAGGATCATGGGAATAGCGGTCGATTGCGGGTTTGCGTCCGGCCAAAAGGGGTGGCGCACGAGCCATTTCATGTCGAGGGTCGGGCCAAAATATACACTCTTGCCGAGGATCGGGTCAGTGGCGTGCAGGGCTTCAACGAGCGCATCGGTCGGCAAGGTCAGGAGCTTTTCCACATCGCCATCACCAAGGCCCAGCGCGGCCATATAAGCGCGGGTGCGGGTGGTGCCGTTCATGGCACCCTGGGCCGTGACCTGCTGGCCGCTCATGGTCGCGGCAGAGTGGAACAGCCCTTTGGCGGCGGGCATGCCCATAAGCGTCGCAATCTTGGCACCACCACCCGACTGGCCGAACACCATCACGCGCGAAGCGTCGCCACCAAAGGCTGCGATGTTGCGTTTGATCCACTGAAGCGCGAGGATAAGATCAAGCTGCCCCACATTGCCGCTGTCAGCAAAACGTGCATCCAGACCCGCAAGATATAGATAGCCAAAAGCATTGAGGCGGTGATTGACGGTCACGACCACCACGTCGCCACGGGCGGCAAGATGGCGACCGTCATTCAAAGGGTCGGTTACACTACCGGTGGAATAAGCCCCGCCATGGAAATAGACCATGACCGGGCGCTTGGCCTTGGCGTCCAAGCCCGGTGTCCAGACATTGAGGAACAGGCAATCTTCTGTTTCAGCTGCGTAACGATCCCCACGCTGCGGGCATACAGAACCGAATGAGAGCGCGTCACGCACCCCAGGCCATGCCTTTGCAGGCATAGGGGCCTGAAAGCGCGTGCTCTGCGTATCCTCGCCGTAGCGAATGCCCCGAAAAACGGATAGACCGCCCTCGAGCGTACCCCGCAGACGACCTTCAGTGGTCGCAACAATGGGGTCGCTTTTGGCACTCACGGGTGCGGCGGCCAGTGCGAGTGTAGCGGCGGTGCCAGCCAGCATGGTGCGGCGGTTGATCATGGTGCATCCCTCCCAAAATGCGGTGAATTCAAAACTGTGACGCTCTAGCGGCGAACGTCAGAGATACCTTCCTTGAATGCTTCAATGTCACCGGTGGTGAACATGCCCGCGTCCCCCGGCAGGCTGTGTTTGAGGCAGGCAAGCGCGAGGCCCATCTCTGCCGTATCTTCAAGTGACGCGCCTATCAGCACACCGTGCAGCACGCCGGCGGCAAAAGCGTCGCCGGTGCCGATACGGTCCACAATGCCGGAGACGACGACCTCATCCGTCTGGGCAAAATGATCAGGCAGGTCAACGCGGGCGGCGATACGGTGATGGTCGGCATCGTCAATATGGCGTGCGGTTGATGCCATCAAGCTCAGGTTCGGGAAAGCGTCAAAAGCGGCTTCCGCCGCCGCGCGGCGGAGCGCCGGGCCTTCGCCGGAGAATTCGCGGTCCAGCAGCAATGACATATCGCGGTGATTACCGATGAAAATATCGGTCAATCCCACCAGCACATTCAGCACTTCGCGCGGGTTACTGTCCCACGCTTCCCAAAGCCGGGCGCGGTAGTTGCCGTCAAAGGAAATCTTGATGCCGTTTGCGCGCGCATATTCCGCGGCTGCAATCGCGGCCTTGGCGGCACCGGATCCGAGGGCCGGTGTGATGCCGGAGAGGTGCAAATGGCTGCAACCGTCAAGAAGTGCGGGCCAATCCCAGCTCTCGGGCGCCGCGGCCGCGAAGCTTGAGCCTGCGCGGTCGTAAATGACCTCAGAAGCGCGCAGGCCCGCCCCGGGGGTAAGAAAGTAGAGGCCCATACGGCCAGGCAGGCCGAGCACGGTCGAACAGTCAGTGCCGTGTTTCTGGACCTCACCAACCACGGCGCGGCCGAGCGAACTGCCCGGCACCGCGCTGATCATGCGGGTTTTGTGCCCAAGATGCGCAAGACCGATCGCGACATTGGCTTCCGCGCCGCCCACGAAAGCGTCCAGGGACGGGGACTGCAGCAGAAGCTGCCGCCCCGGCGTGGAGAGGCGCATGAGCAGTTCACCAAAAAATGCGATACGACCGGCCATGGCTAATGCTCCTAGCGTGCAAGCCATCCGCCATCAACCGGGATGACAGCGCCGTGCACATAGGCACCGGCTTCAGACGACAGGAACACCGCAGCGCCCGCCAGATCAGATGGCTTGCCCCAGCGGCCCGCCGGGATGCGGCCAAGGATTTCCGCGTTGCGTTTTTCGTCCGCCCGCAGGGCTTTGGTGTTATTGGTGGCAAAATAACCGGGTGCGATGGCGTTCACATTGATGCCCTTCGCCGCCCATTCGTTCGCCAGCAGTTTCGTCAGCCCCGCGACACCGCTTTTGGATGCGGTGTAGGACGCCACACGTATTCCGCCCTGGAAGGAGAGCATGGAGGCGATATTGATGATGCTGCCGCCCTTGCCCACGCCGGTTACGTGGCGCGCGAAGGCCTGGGAGAGGAAAAACGCGGTTTTGAGGTTGACGTTCATCACCGTGTCCCACTCAGCTTCCGTGAAGTCAAGCGCGTCATTACGCATGATGGTGCCCGCGTTGTTCACCAGGATATCGACGGTGCCGAATTCCTTGACGGCGGCGTCCACCACATCGCCAGAGACACCGGCGTTCCCTAGGTCAGCCTTGATGAAATGGAACTTGCGGCCCAGCGCTTCAACGTCGGCTTTGGTGTCATCCGGCGTGCTACGACCCACGGCGGCAATGTCAGCACCGGCCTGCGCAAGCCCCACCGCGAGCGCCTGTCCAAGGCCGGTGTTGGCGCCGGTTACCAGCGCCACCTTACCCGTCAGATCAAACAATGTGCTCATGGTCATCGCCCCTATTTCAGCTGGCAGATGTCAAGTACATGCATGTCGGTGTAATCGAGGTTTTCACCGCCCATCGCCCAGATAAAAGCATAGTTCTGCGTGCCCGACCCCATATGGATCGACCAAGGCGGGGAGATAACAGCTTCCTCATTCTCCACCACGATATGACGTGCCTTGTCAGGCTCGCCCATAAAGTGGAATACACGGTCCTCGCCCGAAAGATCGAAGTAAAAATAAATCTCCGACCGGCGGTCATGCAGGTGCGGCGGCATGGTGTTCCACACACTGCCGGTATTGAGGATGGTGAGACCAAGAAGCAACTGGCAGGATTTGCAGGTGTCTGGCACGATATACTGGTAGATCGTGCGCTCGTTCGACGTCTCCAGGGAGCCACGCTCAAGCGGGACCGCCTTGTCGATAGAGATTTTCACGATATCAAAACGGGTGTGCGCAGGGGTGGATGCGAGATAGAATTTTGCCGGGTTGCTTTTGTCGGTGCTTTCAAACACTACATCCTTCGACCCCATCGGAATATAAAGCCCGTCACGCGGCGCCATGTCATAGGCTTTACCGTCAACGGTGATGCGGCCCGCGCCGCCGCCCACATTGACAGCGCCCAGTTCACGGCGCTCAAGGAAGGGCTTGCCCGCAACCGGCTCGGTTTGCTCAGGCAGCTTCACTGCTTTCGAAACAGGTGCCGCACCACCGATGACAAATCGCTCATTGTGCGAATAATTGAGGCTGACCTCATCCGCCTTGAACATGCCGGTCACAAGGTAGCGTTCCCTGAGTTCATCATTGCTGGCGCCGTCCATCATCACCGGATGGGTCGCCTGATACGTCTTTTCAAACATGCTCTTCTCCTTTGATCTTTTGCGCTTGTGCTCGCGCTCCCAGTCGGCTTGTCCCGAAAAAGGTAACCGGTGTCATTTTGTGGAAACATATATCGTCAGTGCATGGGGTGCAAATGAATTCTCAGCTTATTTTGCCAGTTTGGCCGTTGATTCCCGTACCACTATTTTGGGCATGAAACTGATAGGCTCTGTCGGCTTCGGCGCGTCAGGCGGTGCCAGCAACATCTCTGCCGCAGACTTGCCCATCTCGCGGATCGGCAATTGCACGGTGGTGAGTGTCGGGGAGATGCGCGAGGCAATCGGCGTATCATCAAAACCGACGACAGAAATGTCATACGGCACCCTGAGCTTCATCTCGCGCGCGGCTTGATAAATACCCAGCGCCATTTCATCGTTACCGGCAAAAATGGCCGTCGGGCGGTCTGGCTTGGCGAGCAGAAGCCGTGCACATTCCACCCCCGAATCGAAGGTGTAGCCCCCCTCAACAACCATATCCGGGGCGAGCGTGAGGTCATGTTCCGCAAGACCCAGCTCAAACCCGCGCAGTCGCTCATGCGAGGAACGGAACATGTCGGGCCCGCGGATATGGGCGATACGCGTATGACCAAGCTTGGCGATATGACGCGCGGCTTGCGCTGCACCCTCGGCGTCATGCGTCCAGATCATGCGGTCCGGTTCATCCAGCACTACCGAGGCAATGCGCACATAAGGACAGTTCACCGAGCGCAACAGTTCGGTGACTTTTTCATCCTCGGATACCGATGGCGGCAGAATGGCGCCAAACAGGCGCTGCTGCTCAAGAAACGCCTGCATGGCTTCATAAAAGCGCGGAGCATTCCTGTCACAGGGGCGCACCACCAGTTGGAAGGAGGTGTCCTCAAGCGTGTCAAGGATGCCACGCTGCATGTTCACCACATACTGCGGGCTGGGGTTGTCGTAGATCATCGCGACAAGGAAGGAGCGGCGGAACGCAAGCGCCCGCGCCTGCAAATCCGGCGAGAAGTCATGCTCCGCGATGATCGCCTTGATACGCTCCCGCGTTTCAGATCGTACACGCGGCGATTCGTTAATCACCCGCGACACGGTCTTCTTCGATACATTCGCAAGCCTGGCGATGTCGTTGATCGTCAGTTTGGTTTTCACTGTTTACCTTCCCCTAGTTCGCCGCGGCGCGAACGCCGCGACAGGCCCATCCCAGCCCTTCTTTAATTTCCGGGAGCTTAGTGCGCACATCCGCGCGACACCAGCCCCTAATTTTCCGCTCCTAAGTGCCCTTGGCCTTGGAGCCGCTATCGAGCGCCTCAGCGGAACGCGGTGTCATGTCCTGCAGGTTCCACAGCTCAGCGTCGAACGTACGATGGGTTTCCTTCATCTGCGGATAACCGCCCACTTCCTGCTCGCTGTCGATGATTTCACCGCGACCTTCGGCAACATCGGCGAGGATGCGGGTGTCATTATAATCGCGGTCCCACGGACGTGCGCCCACGGTTGCCAGTACCCATGTCTCCACCTCACCAGACGATTTGGCCTTAAGGCCTGCAGGCCAATCAAGCGGCTTTTTCGCCTTTAAGACCTTGCCACCGCCAACGGTATAGTGACCGACTTCCTGAATAGGCTCGCCAATACGGTCAACGGCCACATTGTCCTTGCTGTAGTAGTCAAGGTCGCCCACACCGCCGATCATCAGAAAGGAAGAAGGCGTTGGTGTATCAGGCCCCGCGCGCAGCACGTTACCGACAGCCGTGAGATGGCCGTTCACCGGCGCAACCTTGCCCCACTCAAGCCCCTGAAGGTTATAGTGGATGCCGCGCTGGCCCGGGTTGTAGATGAAATTGTTCACCACCGCACCGCGCACACCACCCTTGAAAAGCGGATTGCGCTCATAGTTGTGTGCATAAAGGTTCGCGTATATCAGAATGTCGCTGACGTTATCGTGGATCAGCGAGCCCTTGGAGTGCTCCCCCTTCGCATGAGTAGAATGCGACAACCCTTCAGCGACGAGATTATGGCTGAAGGTGATCTTGTGTGACGTGCCTTTGTGCCAGTCTTCCAGACTGTCCCCTGTGAATCGGGGCCCGGAAGCCGACATGTTTTCGTCAGTCGCCCAAGTCAGCGAGCAATGGTCAACAATCACATTATAGGCCCCCGCCGTCGTTGTGACGGCGTCAATGTCGTGGCCGCTGCGTTTGGCATGGCCGCCTTCGCCAGGGCGAATGCGCAGGTGTTGCAGAACCACATCATGGGTTGCGATGGTCAACCCGCCTCGGATGATCGTAATGCCCGGCGACGGTGCCGTCTGGCCCGCAATGGTTACAAAAGGTGATGTGATCTTGAATTCCGTCGCGCCGAGGTCGATCACCCCGCCAACTTCAAACACCACAATGCGTGGTCCCGCCGCGCCAAGCGCCGCCACCAGGGAACCTGGACCATCGGCCTTCAGGTTTGTAACCTTGATAATCTTGCCACCACGGCCACCTGGCGTGTGTTTTGCCCATCCTTCCGCGCCCGGGAAGGCAAGCATGGCCGATGCCTGCTCATTCGCAAATACAGCGGAAAACGGGCCCGCGAGGCCAAATGCGCCCAAAATACAGACCGCGACAAGCGTCCGCATAAACGATATAGGTCGCAACTTCATAGAATTTCTCCCCTTTTTCGTCCCGCTTGATTTGATCTTCGGGACGTAAACTAAAAACAGGAACCAATAACATTTGCAAATGACACCGGTTTCCTATAGCGTTTCTCCTGCCTCGTGGGAAGCGAGGAATATGACCTTGCGTATAGCTTAACCAAAAAATGACACCGGTTACCATAGTTTTTATTCAGATTGTGTTTGTGGGGACAGGGAAGACCATATGAACAGTATCAAACACCCATCCGCGGGTGGCATTGCCCGCGCTTTTGTATCAGCACGCGCCAAAGGGTCGGCGCTAGCGGACTTTCCTGGCGCCGTTCCGGCAGACCTGACCGAAGCCTACAAAATTCAGGATGCCGCCATCGACTTGTGGCAGGATGCAATTGGCGGCTGGAAAGTGGGCCGTATCGGCGAACCGCTGGCGCGCGAATTTGGTGTCGACCGGCTGGCAGGCCCCATCTTCAAGCGCCACATCTGGCACGCGGACGCAGAGGCCACCACCTTCCCTATTTTCGATGGCGGCTTTGGTGCCGTCGAGGCCGAGTTTGTGCTGGAGATTGGCGCGGATACTCCGGCCGATAAAACCACATGGAGCAGGGAAGAAGCGCGTGCCGCCGTCTCCGCCGTTTATACCGGTGTGGAGATCGCCAGCAGCCCGCTTGCCATCATCAACCAGCTTGGGCCGCGGGTCATCGTGTCAGACTTCGGCAACAATGCGAGCCTGATTGTCGGCCCTGAACTTCAAGGCTGGCAAACCCGCACGTTTGAAGACTGGCGGGCCGAAACCTACATCGAAGACAAAAGCATTGCCACCGGCAACGCGGGCGGCCTCCCCGGCGGACCGTTCGAATCGGTGCGTTTCCTTCTGGAGTTGTCAGCAAGACGCGGCATGCCACTCAAAGCTGGATGCCTCGTCTCCAGCGGTGCAATTACCGGCGTGCATGATATCCTGCCCGGCCAGCACTCGCGTATCAGTTTTGGTAAAGATGGTGACATTTTCTGCTCAGCCGTCAAAGGTGGTCCGGAGCGTGAAGCCTTCCCGGATGCCTTCACCGCGTGAAAGGAGACCGTGTCACCATGTTGAACAGACGTCATTTGCTCACAAGCCTTGCCGCCACCGCAGCCCTGCCAGCCTTCTCCGGCCTTGCACGTGCCGCAGCCGTGGAACAAACCCTTCGCGTTGCGGAAGTGCATGTGCATGACTTCCCGACCGTCAAGGCAATGCAATGGATGAACGGCGAGCTGATGCAGGCCTTCAGGGGCCGCCTTGGCATGACCGTGTATCATTCGGGGCAACTGGGCCGTGAGAAAGACACCCTCCAGCTTGCCCGCGTTGGTGCGCTGGCCTGTACACGGGTGCACAGCTCGGCGCTCAATAACGCGGTGCCGGCAACGCGGATATTGTCGCTGCCTTATGTGTTTGATTCGACCGAACATATGCGCCGGGTATTTGATGGCCCGGTGGGTGAAGAGATCCTCGCCGCCTGTCGCGCCATCGGCCTTATTGGCCTCGCGATTTACGATTCCGGCTCGCGGAATTTTTATAACACCCGGCACCCGATCGAGACGCCCGAGGACCTGCATGGCCTCAAGCTGAGGGTGCCGCAATCTGACATCTTTATCGAAACCGTGGCCGCGCTGGGCGCAAACCCGACACCCCTTTCTTATGGCGAGGTATTCTCCAGCCTGCAAACGCATCTGATTGACGGCGCGGAGAACAACTGGCCCAGCTTCCAGACCAGCCAACAATACAAGATTGCCAATTACTGGTCCGAAACAGAGCACTCCTTCGCGCCGGATATTTTGCTGATGTCGAAGAAGGTTGCAGACGCGTTGGGCGCGGAGGAGAGCGGCTTCATGATTGAGGCCGCCAAACGTTCTGTACCGGTCATGCGCCAGCACTGGGACGCAGCAGTTGGCAAGTCCCGGGAGATTGTTCTGGCCGCCGGCGCCAAAGTGAACGCTGTCGACAAGGGCGCTTTCCGCAAAGCCAACGAGCCACTTCTGGACAGGTACCTGAGGGACCCGGAAATTCGCCGGCTATATGACGCAATTCGTGCACAGGCCTGAGGCTGATTGTGCGCTGCCTGGCAACGGGCATGACGACAACCCCTGGGGAGGGATGAATGACCGATAGTGACGGGCTGGAGCACGGCCCCTTCAGAATACTGGCGCTGCTGGCGCTGATAGGCTCCTGCAGTTCCCTTGTGGCATTGGTACTGGTGGAAGTCTGGCAGGTGATTGGCCGCTATGCGCTCAATGATTCGCCAAGCTGGACCGAACCGGTAGCACTTTTGATGCTTAAATTCGCCCTGATGCTAGGCGCTGCCGTCGGCATCCGGAGTGAGGCACATTTTCGCTTCCTCTTGCTGGTAGAGGCTGCAAACGAGGTCTGGCGGCCCCGCCTTGAAGCCATTGCGCGCATTGTGTGCGCCTTCATTGGCATCATCCTCACCATCTGGTCGGCCATCATGGCGGCAGAGACATGGGGCATCAAGGTTGCCGGGGCAGCCCTCCCGACCGGTATCTATTTCATCCCCTTCATGCTGGGGGGAGCCCTGATCTGCCTTTTTGCCATTGAACGTTTTTTCCTGCCTGCAACGGCGCCGAGCACGGAGCAGCCCCATGGCCATTAGCATCCTGTTTTTTGTCTTTCTCGTGTTGTTGCTCCTTGGTGTGCCAGTTGCCTTCGCGCTCGCAAGTGCGTCATTTGCCACGGTGCTTTACCTTGGTTTGCCAGCGCATGTATTTGTGATTGAAACCGTGGCCGGAACCGACAGCTCAACGCTCATCGCCATCCCGCTCTTTATCTTCGCCGGGCAACTGATGATGTCCGGCGGCATTTCCGCCAAGCTGATTTCTCTGGCTACGGCCTTTGTCGGTCATATCCGCGGCGGGCTGGGGCAGGTCAATGTACTGTCGTGCCTCTTTTTTGGCGGTGTATCGGGCTCCGCGCTGGCGGACGTGTCTGCCGTAGGCGGTGCCATGATCCCGCAGATGGTCAAACGCGGCTACGACCGCGACTATGCCGTCAATGTGACTGTGGCGTCCGCGCTAGTCGCACTGCTGGTACCACCATCGCATAACCTTATTCTCTATTCTGCTTCAGCCGGTGGCTCAATCTCGATCGCCGACCTGTTTGCAGCCGGTATCATCCCGGCGTTGATGCTAATGTCTGCGGTAATGATCACCGCCTATATCATCGCCCGCAAGCGCGGTTATGAAACGGCAAAATTCCCGGGTCTGCGGGAACTCGCCATTCGTTTCATCGCTGCCCTTCCGGGTCTGTTGCTCATCTTTGTGATCTTTGGTGGTATCCGCGCCGGTATTTTCACCGCTGTGGAAAGTGCGTCTGTCGCGGTGCTGTATGCGCTGGCGGTTACCGCACTTCTCTACCGCGACTTGCCGTGGTCCGAATTTTTTGCCGCGTGCATGCGCGCTGCACGCATGAGCGGAGTGATCCTTTTTGTCATCAGCTCCGCTGCAGCCTTTGGCTGGCTCATGGCCTATATGGAGGTGCCCACCAAGGCGGTTGAAGCCATCAGCGCGCTAACAGACAGCCCGCTTGGTATCCTGATCCTGATCAACATCGCACTTTTGATCCTGGGTACTTTCATGGACATGGCCCCGCTGATCATTATCTGCACGCCGATTTTCCTGCCTATCGCAAAAGCCTTCGGCATCGACCCCGTGCAGTTTGGCATAATCCTTGTGCTCAACGCAGGGATCGGGCTGATCACACCGCCCGTGGGGTCGGTGTTGTTTGTAGGCACCGCCATCGGCAAGATCAGCATCGCCCAGACACTCAAGACCCTGTGGCCGTTTTACCTCGCCGGACTGGCGGTGCTGATACTGGTGGCTTATGTGCCGATCATCTCACTATGGTTGCCGAATTTGCTGAAGTGATATGATGAAAACCCTGTCAACCCTCGCAGCCCTCATCCCGCTTTCCTTCCCTCTTGCATGCGAGAAGGAGGGAAAGGCCCCGCTCAATGTGATCGGCACCGAGAGCCATATCGACATCTCGGACAATAGGGGTCCTATCCTGCGGTACCAGATAAGCCCACCAAACAGGGCCGAACCGTGGCGTGCCAATTATTTGCATCCGCTGTTTGCGCCATCCGGCACCATCATCACCGAGAACGCACCCGCGGATCATATCCACCATCGGGGCATCTTCTGGTCCTGGCGCGGCCTGTTTATTGGGGGCGAAAGCGTGGGCGATGCCTGGGTGGGCGATCATATCACTTACGTACCGGTGGGCCGATCCTACGGCGATCGGTCGGACGGCAGCGTTGAGATCAATACCAGCACATTGTGGCGCACGGACGCCACCGACACGCCGACGGATTTCCTGCGCGAAGACACAACGGTGACCGTTGCCGCATCAGGTGACCGCCTGCACCTCCGCGTGGCGCTCACCGCCCTTGTACCGAATGTGAGCATTGCTGGCTCGGACAACGAAAAAGGGTATGGCGGCCTTTCGTTCCGCTTTGGCCGCGCCGACAAGATGGATATTGTCTCTGACGGCAACGCCCTAGTGGCCACGCCCGCCGCCCGCACGACCGGCGACGAAGTGGAATTTCATTTCCAGGCCCCACCACCCGGCTGGCCACACTCGATCACCATCGCATGCGAGGTTGACGGAAAACCATGGCACAGTTGGGTTTTGCGGCAGGAACAGAGCATGCAGAATTGTGCGTGGCCAGGCCGCACCCCATCGATGATTCCGGCAAACCGCCCTGTTGTATTGAGCGCCACGATCAGGGTTCAATAGAAAACTCTATCGGTGTAATTTGGATCGACCCGCCAAGGCCATGCCCCAGCGCTGTCGATCATCATCACCGGCATCTATGACGCGCGTTGGCTGCTGGAGCTTGAAGGCATCGCCGTGGACTGAAAAAAAGCCTGAAGCGGCTTGGAGGTCCACTTCAGGCAAAGGTTGAGAATCAGGACGGTGGTCGTCTGGAAGGGGTTCCGTCCTGCCCCGGGTAATAGGATCGTCAGCCGCTAATCGTCATACAGCGCCTCATACGTGAAATTAGCGAAGCGTGCCTCGCCCTCGCCTGCCGCGTAAAAGCCGGGCCTGAGGCTGAGAAAGTCATACGCCACATTATGGTGGTAGCCAGAGACTTCCATCTGCACATCGAACTTCCGCCAGCTTTTACCGGCGTCCTGACTGGTGTGGATGGTGAGGATATTCTGCCGGTTGGTCAGCCGGAAGCGAAGCGTGCGCACCAGCACCTCTGGCGCGCCGGGCTCACGCTGGCCCGGCACCGCGCCACGCCGACGCGGCAAGCCATATCGGTGCATCATCAGTCCATCCGGCCCAAGGCCAAGCCCGGCATAAAGTCGCTTGTTATAGAACAACAGCAACCCGGCCTCTGTCGCGCCGTCCACCGTAACATCCATCTCGATGCGGTAGGAATGATCGCCCGTTATGCAGGTGACGGGGGAGCAATTCGACGGCTCGGTGCCCTTGGCCTTCAGCATAAGTGCACGGTCGCCATAGCTGGCACGCTTCATCTCATCGGGCGCGGGGTCATAAAACGCCCACTGCAGGCCAAAACGGTTGCTGCTAAAATCATCGCTGAGCGGCTGGCCATGCGGTTGTGGACCTAAGTCTACTGGCTTGCCGATCGGCTGCGAGAGATCACCTCCCAGCGGGGTCGGCCAACCATCCTCAGTCCACTCAACTTGTTCCAGCAAGGCCTGACGACCAAGTGTCCAATAACCGTTTTCATAGCCGTGGTAGATCATCCACCAGCGCTCATCGGGGCCTTCGAAGAGTGTCGCATGCCCACGCGACCACCATTTCTCCGCCGCGCTTCCCGTGCGCAGGATAGGGTTTTGCGGTGCGTCTTCCCAAGGGCCATCAAGCGTTTCGGCGCGAGCCATAATGACCATATGCCCGGTTGGTGGCCCAGCGGTGCCGCCAACGGCGGTGACCATGTAGAAATAGTCCCCGCGTTTAACAATCTTGGGGCCTTCAGGCGCGAAAGTTTCCACTACCCAGTCTTCCGGATAGCGCCACGGGTCGTAGACATGTTCTACCTCCCCCGCAAGAGAAAGGCCATCCATGTTCAGTTTCACGCGGTCGCCGCCGGAGAGGAAAAGATACCGAGTGCCGTCGTCCGCCACCGCGTGGCCGGGGTCGATATGCTTGTGAAGCTTGAGGTCAATGGGCTCGGACCATGGACCCTCGATGGCATCCGCGTGAATAACATAAATTGAGCGATAGTCCGGGAAGCGTGCCGGGATGTAACAATAAAAACGCTCATCATGTTTAACCAGTTCTGGCGCCCAGACAGACCCGATGGGCGTCGTCAGCGCCGCTGTGACAGGCCGCCAGTTTACCAGATCGCGGCTGTGCCAGATAACGATGCCCGGATAACTGTCGAAACTCGAGAATGTCAGGTAATAGTCATCCCCGTCGCGCATGATGGTCGGGTCAGGGTGGTCGCCAGCAAAAACCGGGTTGAGAAAAGTGCCATCGCCAAGGTCTGCCTTGCGCTGTCCCTCAAAACCCCGGCCCCAACGCATGGCTGCGTATGGGTCCAGCGATGAGCTGGCGCGCGAGCCCTGCGCCAGCGCAGGCCCGCCAAAAGGCGCGGTCGCCATCATGGCAAGGGTGGAGGTTCCCAATAGGGTCTTGAGCAAATTCCGCCTGTTCATGTTTTCCCCCGAGGCTGTTTTATCCATAAAAATGGCCGGGACGCGGTCGCCGCCTCCCGGCCGTTTTTCCCCGGTGCACATACCGGGATAAGAGGTGGGAAGGCCCCTTACATCTGGTACCGCACACCAAACAGGATCACGCGACCATAGTGATTATACTCATAGTTACGGTCGACATAGAGATCGGTGAAACGGTCACGGTAATCGTCTGTCAGGTTGATGCCTTCAAGCGAGAGTTCGATATTATCCGTGAGCTGATAGCGAAGCGCGGCATCAACATTCATTGTGCTGTTGTAGCCTTCGAACCGGTTACCGGTCGCGCTGGTGCTGTCGATAAAGCCACTGCGGTAAGCAACCGACACACGCGCCGAGAATTTCTCGTCCTCATAATAGAGCGTGCCGTTCGCAGATGTTTTCGACAGACCAAACAGGCGCTCGGTGATCACTTCGCTGCCCAGCGCAGGGAAGGACGCCACCGTTGCATCCGTGCCCGGTGTGCCGACGGTATAATCAACATCGCTGTCCACAAGGGTCAGGTTGAGGATGGTACCAAAACGGCTCAGGATACCGGGCAGGAAGGTAAACGGTGTCTGCAAGGAGAATTCCGCGCCCTTGAGTTTGCCGCCCGGACCATCACCAGTGGTACGAAGTTCCCAAGGCCGCCCTTCAGGGTCAGCAGCGGCCGGTGACCCTGGTGGGATCAGGGACAACGGCAGCCCCGTCGAGGCATAAGTGCCCTGAAGGGTTGTGCTGATTGGGAAGCTTTTGATGTCTTTGGCAAAGAGCGCAACGGAGGCGATTGCCTGCTCCGCAAAATAATATTCGAACGAGACATCAAAGGTGGTCGCGCGGTAAGGGCTCAGGTTCGGGTTCCCGGAGGTCACACGATAGTTGAACCCGTCAACACTGCCGCCTGGTGTCAGGCTACCGAGGCTTGGCCGCGTGATAACCTTGGCAACGGCACCGCGGATCACAAAATCGTCGGTTGGCCAGATCGCGATATTCGCGGAGGGCAGCCAGTCATCATAGGTGCGGTCAACTTCTACTTCTGAACCGTTGTTCCAACCACGGGACAGTTGTTTGGTGTGCGCATACCGCACGCCACCGTTCATCGCCACGGTCATGCCGCCAACTTCTGTCTTTGCATTCAGCTCGACATAGCCACCTTTGACGGTTTCGACCACGCCCCGGTCCTCACCTTCGCGGAAAGCAGCTTCCCGGCCATAAAGGTTGATCAGGTCCGCAGCGGCGTCAATGTCGGGAATGATCCAACCCGTTGTGGTGCCACTTGGCTGCCCGGCGTCGCCGAGTTCAAAAAGTTGGGCGATACCGTCGGTCACCTGAAGGCCATAGGTGCCAGCGTCACAGGTAAAGGCCGAGCAATAGGTCGAGTCACGGCGGTAGCCAACCGTGTCAAAGTTGAAACGACGATACATAGCGCCTGTTTTCAGCTGCAGGCTGTCATTCATGTCCCATTCTGTGTTCACGGCAAGTGTCCGGAACTTATTGGTCAGGAACGAAGGACGGTCGCGGAATTCAGCGAACTGGAAAGCTGATGCATCGTCAATGCCCGGGCCAAATGACAGCGCCGGATGGTTAGAATCAGTATAGTCGTAGCTATAGTTTGTCGAATCGCGATCGTCAAAAATGATGGTGGTTTCAACCGGGATGTCCGCGTCTGACTGGGAAAGCCCGCCCAGAACTTCCACCCGGAAACTATCGGTTACATCCTGCTCAAGTCTGGCAGACAGCTGATAGAATTCGGTCTCGCTTTCACGGCGATAGGCTTCGGTCCGCACCCAGGCGTTATCCACTGTGGCGGAAACCATATTGCCATTGCTGTCCACCGAATAGCTGGTGACATCCATTGTACCTTCGTTACCGCGGAAGAGAACTTCACCCCAGCTTTCGGAACGTGTTTCCTTGAAGCGGGAATACAGGCCGTCAATGGTAAAGGTGGTGCGCTCGCTGGGCGCGAACTGAATCGACGCCGTCGCACCAAGGCGTTCGCGGTCATGGGCAATTTCGCCATAACGCGGGATACGTGGGTGGAAGGCAAGTGATGCTTCATCACAGCCGGTGCTGGACACATAGGCGCCGCTGTCATCAAAACAATCGACCCCTTCCACGGAATTAAACCGGGCCTGCTGCCAGCGTACGCTGTTGTTGCCCATCTCAAGCGTTTTATAGTCTGAATACGCGAGAGAAGCGGACAGGCCAAAAGTACGGTCCGGGTTTACCCATGAACCAAGGGTGGCAATACGCGGCGCAAGATCTTCACTCAGATCGTTATATTGGGCCTTGCCGGACACCACGAAAGAGAAGCCTTCTTTATAGGAGAGCGGGTTACCGGTGTTAAGGTCCACCACCGCACCGAGCGACCCTTCGTCAAGCGAGGGCTCAGCTGTTTTATGCACGACGATGGAATTGAAAAGCTCGCTCGCGAAAATATTGAAGTCGAACCCACGGTCCCGGTTTGCCGACGCGCCGTCTGTTGATGTCGCGATGGTCTCCATACCATTCAGGCGCACCCGGGTGAACTGGGCACCAAGGCCACGAACGGTAATCGCCCGGCCTTCGCCAGCATCACGTTCAATCGCAATGCCCGGTACACGCTGCAAAGCTTCCGCGAGGTTCTGGTCAGGAAACTTCGCAATGTCCTCGGCTACAATGGCATCAACCGCGGAGACGGTGTTTTTCTTAACATTCAGGGCCGCTTGAAGGCTGCTGCGATAGCCGGTGACAACAATTTCTTCAAGCGGGTCAGCCGTAACCGTGGCTTCATCTTGCGCCCAGACGCTTGCGGGAACCGCAGCGGCCAGAATGGCTGATGAGATGACAGTGCCCAGCAGGCGCGCCTGGCGCTGCCGGTATGTATTGGTGATCATTTTCTTAACCTCCCCAGGTTATAACGCCAACGACTCCCCGAGGAGCACTGACGCCAATTGTGAACCTTCCACTCTGAAAATCCAGATTTCACTTGCCTCTTCCCAAAGGCAGGACTTAATGACACCGGTGTCATTTACATTGATACCGGTGTCATTTCGTTTGTTATACCGCAAACATTTTGGGGCGACAAGTGTTTTGAAAGAAAAATGACACCGGGATCATTTGTTGCTGGCGCTATATTCACGGCTGTTGCGGCTTTGCGCCATGCGCCGCTTGCGTAATGCCAGCCACGGATCGAGCCTGGGTAACTGGTCCATGCGGCAATGTCGTCCTCCTGCCTTGATTCGATATCCCGCCGGATAACCGTTTTTGTAGATATTCAGATCAGGGGAACTGACCGGTTGCCAATTTACGGTTAAGATTTCCTTCTTTTTTGCACCGAAAAAGCGCGGCATTTTGTGGCTTGGACAAGAAGATAATTTTCAACAGCAAAGTCATGGACTTGCGGGTGCACATAATTTCCCGCTCAGGCCTGGCCACACGCAACTTTATTTCGAAAAAAAATTACATCCGTAAATTTTTGGTTGATTTATGAGACATGGCCTGCAAGCATCAATTTACAACCTGAGTTTGAATTAAGATTAAACGAAGGTGTCAGGGGGTATATGAGAAGTGCTGTTTATTGTTTTTCTGGAAATGACGCCAATGCTTTCAACAACATTGGAAATCAAGCCAAACAAGCGCAAAGAATTCGACCGGTCAAAAGAACGGTTGACTGAACTCATTTAGTCCTTTGGTTGTATAAATGAATGCGGTTCTGACTGCTGCAACAATCAGAACCGCAGGATGTCAAGTCGTTGAAATGGAGAATTGACATGGGGTACTCTATCATTAACCAGCCAATTTTAAAAGCGTTCTCGTATAAGACAGTTAAATTAAGCCCGCACGCCACCAATATGCCCACCCGTGCCGCCCTTAATCTCAACAGCCGCGCAGCCATCCATCTCTAGTGCCCTGAGGGACACGTAGATGCCGCTATACGTGTGTCTTTCCAACAAGATATATGCATGGCGCCAAGTTGACATCATCCACCTTCTATTCCGCCAGGAGGAGTCACGATGTTTCGTGCTGAAGCTGTAAACGCCCAGAAAAAAAAGTTGCACGGGGATGTTTTTCTCACGCAGCCAATGCCCTTTACAGTTGTGTCTTTGTTGCTTTGCGGCATTGTCGCGATCTTTGTCCTGTTGCTCGGGACCGGCAGCTATGCACGCACCGAACATGTCAGCGGACACCTTGTTCCCTCCAAAGGCCTGGTAAAGATACAGGCCAGCCAATTTGGCACGCTTGAAGCCCTGCATGTGCAGGAAGGTGACATGGTGGAAAAGGGCCAACCTCTCGCAGCCATTCTTGTGTCTGCTACCGGCCAGGACGGTGACAGTTTTGCGAAAAAGGCGCTGGAGGCCATCGTAAGGCAGCAGTCGACCCTCGACACCCAAACCACGCTGGAACAGAACCAGCTTGAGGCCGAGATCGCACGGCTCACGTCAGAACGCGCCAAAACTAATCTGAACATAAAGTCGCTCGCTCGCCAGATCGAACTCCAGCGCCAGATCACGAGCTCGGCCGAAAGTGCTTACAAGGACGTTCAGGAACTGCTGGGCAAAGGTTATATCAGCAAGATCGAATCCGAGCGCCGGCACCAGACGTGGCTTGGCCAGCAGACCCAGGAACAGCTGAAACGGCAAGAACTGGCAGCCGCCAAAACGAGCCTCGAGCAGATTGACATCCGTCTCAGGCAACTACCGAATGAGAGCGAACAGCGTCTTGCCAGGCTGGATACCCAGCGGGCTGAGCTGGAAGCCCGCAAGGCAGAACTTGAGGGTCGCCGCGCCTATGTCATCAATTCTCACACAAAGGGCAAGGTTGTGGCCGTGGCAGGTACCAGCATCGGCCGGTCGGTGCAGGCAGGCCAGCCGCTGCTGACTATCCTCCCTGAGGGCAGCAGCCTTGAAGCTGAATTGTTCGTGCCCAGCCGCGCGGCCGGATTTGTCGAAGAAGGACAGGAGGTGCGCCTGCTCTATGACGCTTTCCCCTATCAGCGCTTTGGCTCTTATCCCGCGACTGTGCGCCGGGTGACCGGAACCATCCTCAGCCCACGTGAAATCCTGTCCCCCTTCGAGCTGCAGGAGCCCGTGTATCGCGTGACTGCCAGCATCCCGGCCGAGGAGATCGAAGTTCGCAACCGCCTGATCAGCCTGCAAAGTGGCATGACCCTGCGCGCCAACATCGTGCTTGAACGCCGCAGCTTTCTTGACTGGCTTCTTGAGCCGCTGCGTGCCGTTGGGGAGCGCTCATGAGCGGGCTCACAGGCACATACAGTTTCCGGGCCGGGCTGCTACCCACCCGTGAAAACAGCCTTCGGGCACCATCAACATAGACAGAAATGGAGAATGTCATGGACCACTTTGAAGAACTGAATGCGGAAGAACTATCCGCGGTGCAAGGCGCCGGCATCATGCAGGACCTGATGGAACGATTCCCATTCGGGGAATGGGTCGGGAACTCCTTCTACCCGAACGGTGCTCCTGAAATGCCCGCCCCCACCTCACCGGTTATCTGGTGATCTGACATGAAGCATGTGATGCAAGACTTTCGGCTTAATCTTTCCGGCATGAATCGCCTGCCCGTCATACGGCAGAATGAAGCGGCGGAATGCGGTCTTGCATCACTCGCCATGGTAGCTGGCTATTATGGTTACCGTACCGATCTCGCCACACTCCGGCGTAAATATGCCACGAGCCTGCAAGGCATGACGCTGAAGTCAGTCATAGACGTGGCGGAAAAAATGGCTTTCACCACACGGCCCATCAAGGTCCCGATCGAGAAAATCACCAAGGTGCGCCTGCCTGCTGTCATCCACTGGGACATGAATCATTTTGTGGTGTTGAAATCGGTTACGGGCAGCAAGCTGACAGTCCACGACCCGGCGCTTGGCGAACGCAGCTACACCCACGACGAGTTCTCAGACCATTTCACCGGCATTGCACTTGAACTGAGCCCTACCGAAGGCTTCAGGAAAAAGAGCGAGCGCACGATGCTCAGGTTATCGGACCTATGGGGCCGGCTATACGGCCTCAAGCGCAACCTGATGCAGGTTTTCGTCTTGTCTGCCATCCTGCAGCTTTTTGTGCTTGCGAGCCCCTTTTACCTGCAAATCGCCGTCGATGAAGTTTTGTCAAAATTCGACACAGACCTGCTTGTTGTGCTCGCCCTCGGGTTCGCAGGCTTTACCCTGATCAACTTTGTTGCCCAAACATTGCGCGGGCACGTGCTCTTGTACTTTGGCAGCATGCTCTCTTACCAGATGGTGGGGAACCTGTTCCGCCATCTGATCAAGCTGCCGATCGACTTTTTCGAAAAACGCCATATCGGTGATGTTGTCTCCCGCTTTGGGTCGATGGAGCCGATCAAGACCATGCTCACGGAAGGGCTGATTGCCAGCCTGATCGACGGCATCATGGCGGTCACCACCCTTATCCTGATGTTCGTTTACAGTCCGCTTCTGGCCGCTATCGCACTGGCCGCATGGGCGCTTTATTTCCTTGTGCGCATGGCCTTTTACCGCCCGTTCCGCACGGCCCAGGAAGACGCTATCATCAGTCGCGCCAAGGAAAACACGACGTTCATCGAGACGGTGCGCGGCGTGACCAGCCTCAAGCTTTTTGGCGCGGAGACCCAGCGCGAGAATGTGTGGAAAAACAACTACGCCGATGTCGTGAATACCAACGCCCGCGCAGAGAAACTGCGCGTCTGGTTCGACGCGGCCAATACCGGCATCTTCGGGGTTGAACACATCCTGCTGATCTATGTCGCGGCCAAAATGGTACTGGCGGGCGACTTTACCGTCGGCATGATCTTCGCCTTCATGGCCTACAAGCGCAATTTCACCGAAAAGGCCTCCGGGCTGGTGGAGAAGGCCATCGAATTCCGCATGCTCTCGCTTCACCTTGAGCGGGTCGCTGATATCGCCCATACCGACCAGGAAGAACAGGATGACGGGCTGCCGGACTATATGAACACGGGCGCCATCAGTGGGGATATAACACTCAAGGGCGTCCGCTACCGCTACAGCGACAGCACACCCGAGGTGCTCAAGGGTGTGGACCTGTCTATCAGGGCAGGGGAAGCGGTCGCCATCGTTGGCACGTCAGGGTGCGGTAAAACCACATTGCTGAAGATCATGACCGGCCTCTTTCGCCCCAACGAAGGGCAGGTGCTTCTGGGTGATGCAGCCCTTACGGACTATGGCCTCGCGGCATACCGCCGCCAGATTGGCGTGGTGATGCAGGAGGACGAACTTTTCGCCGGCACCATCGCCGAGAACATCGCCTTTTTTGACCCCGAGACAGACATGTCCCGTGTGATTGCCGCCGCGAAAGCCGCCATGGTGCATGACGAAGTGATGGCCATGCAGATGAAATATGAAAGCCTTGTCGGCGACATGGGCGCAGCGCTTTCGGGCGGACAGAAACAGCGCATCATGCTGGCACGCGCCCTGTACCGGCAGCCCCGAATCCTCTTCATGGATGAAGGCACCGCCCATCTTGATGTCACCACCGAGCGACTGGTCAACCAGTCTGTCGCGTCTCTGGGCATCACCCGCATCATCATTGCGCACCGGCCCGAGACCATCCGCATGGCTGACCGTGTGCTTGAGATGCAGCAGGGCGAATTGAAGCGGACAGAACCCGCAAACGACCAGGCCGAAGTTGGCCTTACACAGGATAGCAAGAGCTTTGTGCCGGTAAACGGCACAGGGGTCGGAGCGAATGGTTCGCTTCGGCAAACAGAAGGAGCCAGCGGATGACGCAAACCAAGCCGCTGGCCCCATGTCCAAATCGTCAATGAAATGGAGACTTAGATATGGATACGATGACCATGCCTGTCAACTCAGGTGATATTCGCGAACTCGAAATGGTTGAAACACAGGAAGTCGCTGGCGGCTTCATATGTGCCGGCCTTTGTATTGCAGCGGCTGCAGGCGTTGCATTCCTTGCCGGCGCTGCCATCGGCTTTGTCGCAACCCGCGCAATTATCGCTGACTAATTCGAACCCGAAAGGAACCTGAACATGATGGAACTTGATATCCGCGAACTCGATCACTTTGAGCTTGATGAAGTCAGCGGTGGCTTTATCTGCGGCGGCCTTTGCATCGCAGGCATCGCCTTCGGCGCTGGCCTTCTTTTCGGCGCGGGCGTGGCGGTTGGCTACACTGCTGCTGAAAAAAGCGCGAAGTAATTGAACTCAATCCATAACGGCCGGTTGGCCAAGAAAGGAAACAAGACATGAATACGCAAGCTATCACTGTGATGTCCGCAGATGAAGTTGAACAGGTTGCAGGCGGTTTCGTCTGTGGCGGCCTTTGCATTCTTGGCGGCATCGTCGCCGGCGTTGCCCTGTTCAAGACCGGCATCGAGATCGGCAAAGACCTCTACACAGCGGTCAATTAATCATGGCTGCAGCTACGCCGCATCAGTGGCGTAGCTGCCCCTTTCCCACACCCCAACCACAAGGAGGTAAAAATGGACTTCAGTGAAAACCAGGCAGGCGCATGGATCCTCGGTGGCATTCTTTTGTCCCCGGTTCTGTTCTGGCTGGGCATCAAGGCGGGCAAACTGCTTTACGTCTGGCTGCACTAGACAGCTCACTCTTTAAACTCCCCCACTCTTCAAACTCCAGCGAATGTGAAAGGTTACAAGTCAATGTTTGGGCAGGAAAATGATGTACAGGTTCTCGTCGTTGGCGGCGGTATTGCGGGGCTCAGTACGGCGCTGATGCTGGGCCGTTCACTTATCAGGTGCTGCATCGTCGACGGTGGCAGCAGTTATCTGGGCGACGATGTCAGCGTACATAATTTCATCACTAATGACGGGCTGACAAAGTCGAACCTTCTCGGCAAAGGCCGGTCCGACCTTGGCAAGTATGACACCGTCGAATATGTGGAAGACAAGGTGGTTTCGCTTGAGAAAACGGCGCTGGGCTACAAAGCCGCCTGCGCCGGTGGCCGCATTGTCACCACCGACAAGATCGTCTTCGCCACCGGCATCGCCATCCGGCCCGATCAGCTTGGCATCACGGGCATCCAGGATGTATTCGGCACCTCGCTTTTTACATGTCCTTACTGCCACGGCTTTGAGTTCCGGGGTAAAAACATCACTGTGCTCAGCAGTTCCGAAAATGACTGGCACTTCCTCAGCCTGCTCGCCGGCTGGTCCCGGAACATCAACTTCGTCACAGACGGCACCCCGGTGCCAGCAAGCATGCTGGAAAAATTCGCCACAATATCCGACGGCGAAATCTTTGAGACCCCCGTGGACGAGATCGTGCATACGGATGGCATGGTCAGCGAAGTTGTCCTCAAGAGCGGTGACCGCCTGCCAACGGACGTCATGTTCATGTCCGAGTTGCCCAACAGCACCGCCAACGACCTGATTGATGCCCTCGGCATCCAGAAAGTCATGCATCCCCAGCTCAAGAAACCGGTTTACGAAACCGACCCCGTGGGCCGCACGCGCATGCGGGACATCTTTATAATCGGAGACGCAAAAACCGGCTTTTCCACCCTTGTCGGCGCGGCGCACGAGGGCACGCTTGCCGGTGTAATGATGGTCAATGACTTTGTCGAACAGCGCATGATGTGCGCCTGAAGCCTGCCCGGCGTTGCCGCTGATTCTTCCGAGGAGCGGCGGCAACGCTCCCGCGCCCAAACACTGTCCAGCGCCCGAGTCGGCTGCTGATTTCACCAACACTTCAAATCAAATGATTGTCTCGCTACCCCTGCGTGCCAAATAGCGGTAAATTCTCCAATAAAGTGCAAATAATAAATTTTTAATTTAACATTTAGTATATAATACAATTATAAATCACCTAATAAACTTTTTAGTTGTTCAATAGGCATCCACCGATTGACGGCGAATATGCAGGCTAGGGGTCATGTTTCGTCTCAAGTTTCGACGCTCCGTTCTGTGCACCAACATTAGGCCATTCCAGCAATCAGGATGCTGCTAACCGCAATCCCAAACGGGGGGAGATTGGTATGAAGCAGTATATGTCAAAGGCGGCCCTGGCCGCCGGTGCGCTCATGGTGTTCGCAAGTGCACCCTGGGCAGAAGCAAACGCCTACGGGGGCTCATCATGCCCGACGGAAGATATCAGCAACTGGTTCCCACACAGCCAGACGCCCGAGCCCGACAATGCGGGCTTTGACAGCAGCACCATCTGCAACTTCCATGAATGGTCATGGCAGATGTTCCTGTGGCTGACACAGGACGTGGACGGCGAGCCACGCTTCCTAAGCTTCGCATCACCTTATGAACTGCTGGGGCTTGAGACCCGCGGGATCATGATGCCGCGCATGGGCAAAAGCAACAAAGCGGAAACCTTTGACGAGTTCCTGCAAGCAGGCACAGACGGCATCTTTGTCGATGAAAACGGCAATGCTGTTTATTACTCGCAGTATCTGGACGACACCTATGTGAAGTTCATGGAAGATAACGACCTGACCAACCCGGACAGTGCCCGTGCCTTTGAGGCCACGACGTCCTTCCCTATCGGCTCCCTGGAGCTGAAGGCATCCTGGAAAATTGTTGAGGACGGTGAGGACACCGACAAGTTTTTCACCATGAAGTCTTCCGTATACGGCCTAGCCAACAAGGGCGGCAAAATCGTTATCGACACCAGCGACATCCGCCAAGTAACGCTGGCGCTTGTCGGCTTTCACATCGGCGGTGTGGTCAAGGGCCACCCCGAGATGATCTGGGCCACGTTCGAGCAGGTTGAAAACGCCCCCAATGTTCCGGCTGGCTTCACGCCATCGACCGTGATCTCCGAAGACGATTATACCTTCTACAAGGCGGGTACGCCGTTTTCGGGCTGTAACATCAACTATGGCAAGTCACCCGAACTGAAGCTGGATGAGGCAACACAAAAACTGTCCCCCATCACACAGGCCTGCCGCCAGTATGAGTTTGGCAACAGCGCCGTGAACGACCCCAAGCTGCAAAAAAGCGTTGAAACCAACGACCTCAATGTCTCCGACATGAACAAGGCGGTTATGCCACGCCTTGCCCAAGAGGACGACGTCTGGGCGAATTACCGCGAGGTCGGGGCCATCTGGTTCCGCCCGACAAATGCGCTCAAGCCCGGCATGACACTGGCGACAGACTTTGACGCTGAAGGCAACCAGCTTCTGATCGGCTCCCTGAAGCTGTCGAACGCGACGATCGAAACATTCACGCAGGTGCAAAGCACCATGAACAACTGTTTCCGCTGTCACAACACGGAACAGGTGTTTCCGCCCTCGGCAGACCTGATGCCGCTGCCAGCCAAGAACATCAACATCTCGCACGCTTTCCAGAACATCTATTTCTGGTCCCAGCAGATGAAGAATGGTGACGAGCTGTTGCCAGCGAAGGACTGACACAAGCGGCCCGGCGCGCCCCACAGGGCTTGCGCCGGGCAGACCGCCAGTCCTGCAACCAATACACAGTTTACCGACACACAGATTTCAGGGGAATTTCAATGTCTGACACCTTTTTCAGGGTCCATCCCAATATCAACTTTGCCCGTGTGGGCAACTCGGAAGAATATTACATCGCACCGGAAACCGCCGCCGGTGACCTTGTCGACAAGGAAAACGGCCTGTTTGGTGGCCTGCCCATCAAGCCGGACACAGAAAACACGCCGATCACGTCCACCGACTTTCGCGACGCATCCGATAACGTGAAGCGTCAGGCCGCGCGTTTCCGCATCTATGCTTACGATAGCCCGCAACAGGATTATCCCGCTGCCGATGGTGGCCGCGAGGTGCAGATCGGGGATACGGTGGGCGGCAAAAAAATCACCGACATCGTCTGGACCGTACATCTGGCGAACAAGAAGAACAACTTCTACAAAATCACCAGCGCCAACGGTGAAGAAGAAGGCATCAACGCATACAAGGGCATCAACCCCGATACCGGCAAACCCAATCACCCGCCCGTGCGCGATGCCAGCTTTGGCGAGGACCTTGCCAATACCACGCGGCGCAGCCAGTTGGTGATCGACGCAGGGCCGCGCGCCATTCGCTCAGCAGCCGGGGCGGGCACGGTCATCCCCTTCGATGCCAAAACGCCATGCAGCTATGCCGATGGTAGCGGCAAGGTACAAAAAGTACCTGACTACCCCGTCAGCTTCCCTGACGATCATTTCAAGATGTACCAATATGACGGTGCCATCGACACGCTGGGGGAGTTGCTGATCGAGAAGGGCACCGGACGCCTGATTGTCGCCGGCGCCTATGGCCGAGCCAGTGGCATCATCCAGTCGGACGGCAAGGCACCCGCCATGACGGACCCCATCGATAACGACTATTGGTTTGACGACACGTCGGATGGGCCGGTGAATGCGGTTGTTGTCTTTGATGACGGCAGCAGCCAGGAAGTTGTCGGCGGCTGGGTTGTTACCACAGATCCCGGTTATGCACCGCAAACCCGCAATGTCGTGTCTACGTGGGATGATATGTTCAATACATGGGTCGAGGAACTGGGCCTTATCCCCTCCCTTTACAGCGGCGGCAGCTACCAGACCGGCTATCAGGCATCCTTCTACGGCGATATCCTGCCCGTCTTCCACGGGGCTTTCCTGCAACGCTGGAACACCAGCCTGCCGGACAAGGGCATAAACGGCCATAACTATATGGCCAAGATCAGCTATCAGGATAACCCCAAGGAGCGCATCCCCAACTTCAAGGATCTGCTGCGCGACCCGAACGAGCCCAACGAAGACGGCACCGGTGTGAAAATGCCGCTGGCCCTGGGCGATGCGACCAAGAGTTTCCTGTCGCTGAGCCCAACGCAATATTTCCTGATGATGCAGTGGTATGACGGTGTGTCGGTCGAGGACGCGCGCGCCATTGGCGGCGGTGAAGCCCTGGACCGCGACGTGCTGCACAACTGCCTTGGCGGTCGCTATTCGCCGGGTATCGACCTGACCTTCATTGTTCGGGATGTCAACCTCTACAAGCAAAGCTGGCAGGGTGAAACCGGGCCTTTCCGGGTCAACCAGCAGCCGCTTGATTATACCACCGCGACAAAAGACCAGCCTTTCCTTGGCGTGGGCTACGTACCGCTTCAAAAGGCTATGGTAGAGCCAGGGGACCTGTGCAAGTTCATGTCCCAGCCGTGGCACACCGACTATAACAGCTGTGCGGTGCACGAACCCGACCCCAACCCGCGCCAGAACAATACCCTCTACTGGTCATGGCCTGCCCAGCGCCCGGTACAGGTGCACCCGGCGAGTTTGTGCACCTATGATAGTGAAGCCGGCGTATGGAACCTGGGTGGCCAGCTGTTCTCGGTGCGCGGCGATGGGGAAGGGAGTGCAAACGGCACCCATACGGACTATCCTCAAAATGAAGGACGGTATCAGCTCTACCCAGATTTTGTCGCCAACTGGCACAAGGTTGGCTTCATCATTCAGGGTACGCAAATTTCAGCGGACAAAGGTGATAACTATGGCGCTGACAAATTCCTTGAAGTGGCG
This sequence comes from Kordiimonas aestuarii, assembly GCF_025574465.1. Classification (GTDB taxonomy): domain Bacteria; phylum Pseudomonadota; class Alphaproteobacteria; order Sphingomonadales; family Kordiimonadaceae; genus Kordiimonas; species Kordiimonas aestuarii. The sequence continues at coordinate 893,738 of NZ_JAOBPP010000021.1, read as the reverse complement.
AGCCTCTTCACCTCCAACGGTGATGTGGTGCAGCCGTGGCCAACCGCGTCCATCGGTAAAGCCGGCAGCTAAAGGGAGCCGCAGTGTTTAGTGAAGAACAGCAAACCCGAAAGACCATCGCCATTATTGGCGGTGGTCCTGCCGCATCCGCAACCGCCCTGTCGTTTCTGGGGGCCGTGCGGACCCTCCGCCAGCCAGCATGGCCCGAACATTACGCTGTGAAAATATTCTGTGAATCCCCAACGTCGGACCCCCGCATCGGCGAAAGCCTTCCTCCAGCCGCCACACCCTGCTTGCGAGACATGGCGCTTGAACATCTGCTCGGGCCCGAAAGCCCTCATCTGTCATGCCCGGGCAGCACATCCGTGTGGGGCGGACAGACACCCGGGCATAATGATTTCATGCTGGATGTTATGGGCCGGGGCTATCACCTTGACCGCGCCTATTTTGACACGCAACTCCTGAGTGAAGCGCTCAAAGCTGGCGCCATGCTGCACCAGGGGTGGCGACTGGTCGGTGCACAGGAATTGTACGACGGCGCATCGCTTGATTTCTCCACGCCCGATAATACCCGGCATACCCTGAAGGCCGACTTTGTCGTCGATGCCTCGGGCTTGCCTGCCGCTTTCGCCCGGCGCATCGGTGTGTTCCGCAATACGCTGGACGAGGTGGTTTTCCTGTGTGCCACCTTTGACATAGACCCGGGTGACAGCATGCCGGCCCGCACCCTGATCGAAGCTGTGGAGGACGGCTGGTGGTATGCCGCCCGCCTGCCTGCTGGCAGGGCTATTGTCACATTTTGCACCGACCCGGCGCTGATCAAGGAAAAAGGCCTGCGCACACCGGATCGCTGGCGGGAGGGCTTGCAAAAAACCCGTTGGCTGAAAGATCAGTTACCGGCGTCAGTCACACTCACGGATGAAGTCCGGCTTACGGCCCGCGCGGCACCGTCGACCCTTTTGTCAGCGACATACGGCGATGCCTGGCTTGCCGTGGGCGACGCGGCCAGCAGTTATGACCCCATATCGTCGGCAGGTATCACCAAGGCACTGTTGCACGCACAAAGCGCCGGTGTTGCGCTTGCCGAGAAACTGCTGCGGGGCCGGCACGAAAAACTGCAGGCATACGGGCGCCGCATACGCCGGGATTTTGAAGATTATGCCCGTGTTCGCGCCCATCTTTATGCCAGTGAGACACGCTTTGCCGACGCCGTTTTTTGGCAACGCCGTCGGGGGCATGCAACCACATATGATAAAAAGGCTTCCTGAGCTGTCTCTTGGCTGTTGGTCAAGTTTTTGACATGAAGGCGTGGTAGGTCTCTCCGTAGCCTGAGAGCAACTCTCACAGGCGTATACTGTGTTCTTGCAACTCCCCTTCATGCAAAGGAGCACCCGATGGCGCAATTATCACATGAGCAGATTTCACAGCGTAGTTTTATGATCTGGGAACAGGAAGGCCGCCCAATTGGCCAGGACCTGGATCACTGGTTACGGGCTGAACGCGAACTGGCAAAACTTTTCACCCCGGTAACGCCTGCAAGTACCCCTAAAAAACGTGCGAAGAGCACGGAAAAAGGCGACAAGAAAGGCAAGGCAAAAAGCGCCGCGCCTGCGATCAGGCGCGCTCGGAAAGAAACACGAAAAGACACCTGAAAAACAGCGGCTCGCTAGCATAGCATGCGCTCGCTCACCTAACACTGCCTGCCAACGCTAGCAGCGCGCCACGTGATGCGCGCCGTTCCGGCTTCAGGTCATGCTTGTGTCAATCAAGCCTCGCTGACATTATCCTCACGTCACTTCACTATTGCTCACCTTCTATTAAGATGTGCATGGCATAGTGTCGAATGAATGCGAAGAAAGTGTAGTAGCGAAACTGTATGTTAGACGATCTTTATCGATGTTTTGTCATTGATCATGACCTGAGTCTGGTGCTGCTGGCCGCGGCAATCTGCGCGTTTGCCTGTTTTACATCGGTGAGCCTGATCTTGCGCGCGGAGAGTGAATCGCGGATTTCCCGCACCCGGTGGCTCTTGCTGACCGCGCTGGCCGCGGGTGTTGGCATATGGGCAACCCACTTTATCGCCATGCTTGCCTATGATGTTGGGCTGCCCAAAAGTTACGATCTGGTCCCCACCATTTTATCCGTCCTCATCGCCATCTTCCTAACAGGGCTTGGCTTCGCGACCTTTCTTGCCAGCACAGCAAAAACCCACCTGTATGCGGGGGCCACCATCGTTGGCATCGGTATCGGTGCCATGCATTATACCGGCATGGCCAGCCTGCGGATTTGGGGCAACATCGCCTTCGACCCGGTGTGGATCGCAATTTCTTTCCTGACCGGTATTGGCGGTACAATCCTGGCCCTTTCCCTCTACCGGAAATTCGAGGGGCCAAAACAACAGATATACACAGCCGTCGCCCTGACTTTGGCCATCTGTGCGCTGCACTTTACCGGCATGACCGCGCTGACCGTGGAAGCCAATCCGACCATCGGTATCCGCGAGGGCGAAGTCTCTGATTCTGTGCTGGCCATATTTGTTACCCTTGCGGCTTTTCTTATCCTGACCCTCAGCCTGATCGGCGCAACGGTCGATCGGCATCTGGCCGAGCGGCGGAGTCAGGAAAGTCGCCGCCTGCGCGGGCTCGCCAATGCAGCGCTCGAAGGCATCGTGCTTCTGGACGGAGAGGGCAAGATCGTCGACGCCAATTACAGCTTCCTCGGCTTGTGTGGGCGTCATCTGGCAACCCTCAAGGGCATGTCATTTACCGTCTGTTTTCAGAATTTGAAGTTCGGCATAGGGCTGCGCTCGGCAGGTTATGTCAGTGACGCGGTTCTTATCGGGACCGAGGCCCGGGAAATCCCGACAGAGATTTTCTTCCGCCCGGTCCCTGACCATCCGGAGGCGCAGATGGTTGCCATCGTCCGCGACATCCGGGAGCGCCACGCCGCCGAACAGCGAATCGATTATCTTTCAAGCCATGACAATGTCACCGGGCTGGCCAACCGCATGCTGGTGCCGGACAGGTTGGCACATTCATTTGCCCTTGCTCGCAAATCAGAAAACAAGGTCGCCCTGCATTTCATCGACATTGATGCATTCAAGGAACTGAACGCCCGCCTTGGCCACTCCGGCGGTGACGAAATCCTCAAGGCTGTGGCGGGCCGTATCAAGGAAGCGGCCCGTGAGGTAGACCTTGTTGCGCGTCTGTCCGCCGATCAGTTCTGCATCATTCAGGAAGATATCGAGAGCGGCGAGGGCGCAGACTTCCTTGCCCTGAAAGTGCGTCAAACGCTGGCACGGCCCGTTGAGATGCAGGGAGAAGAGTTCCATATTACAGCCTGTACCGGTATAGCGCTTTTCCCCGAGGATGCCGATGATCCGGAAGACCTTATGCTGCGCGCCGAAATTGCCATGAAACGGGCAAAAAGCGAAGGGCATGATCAATATCATTTCTTTGAGCACGCCATCGACGAAAAGCTGGAAGAGCGGCGCAAGCTCAAACAAGACCTGAAAGGCGCCATTCAGCGCGGTGAACTTTTCCTGGTTTACCAGCCACAATTTATCGCGGGGGACGAGGCGCTTGTCGGCTTTGAGGTGTTGTTACGCTGGAAACATCCGGAAAAGGGCATGATCTCGCCGGCTGAGTTTATCCCCATGGCCGAAGAAACCGGCGTCATCAATGACATCAGCGTCTGGCTTTTGAGCGAAGCCTGCCGTGAAGCGGCGTCCTGGGAGGTGCCGGTCAGCATTGCTGTAAACCTCTCCCCCATCCAGTTTCTCGAGGATGGCCTTGTCAATATGGTCCAACGCAAGCTTCATAAATATGGCCTGGCACCAGACCGGCTGGAGTTCGAAATTACCGAAGGGGTCCTCATTGCGGACGGGGACAGGGCTCTCGAGATCCTGAACCAGCTTAAGTCCCTTGGTATTCGTCTGGCGATGGACGACTTCGGCACGGGCTACAGCTCGCTCAGCTACCTGCAGGACTTCCCCTTCGACAAACTGAAGATCGACAGGTCTTTCGTGATGCAGATGGCTGACAGCAAGCATTCAGCCGGCATCGTCAAGGGCGTGATCGGCCTGGCTCACGGCCTGGGTATCCCGGTCCTCGCTGAGGGTGTGGAAACCACAACACAGTTGGAAATGCTCAAGGCAAGTCGCTGCGATGAGGTGCAGGGGTTTCTTCTTGGCCGCCCTGAGCGTATCGAGGCCTATGCCCGCGATGTGGGGCGCGGTAAAAGCTATTCGGGCCAGAGCGCCTGAGCGAGTCCCAGCCCAGCCTCCTCCCCTTACTCTCCCTCTTCAACTGCCGCTGCCTCATTGTTCGCTGGCCAGCTTATTTCATCTGACACTCTCTTCCGTCGTACGGCGCCCGCAACGGCCTTTCAGTCATAAACCAAGGTCCAGATTGTTGGGACAGGAGAGATAGCTTAGCAGTGGGCGCTTTTTTGTTTTGCACCGGTGATGACGAGTTATACGGCGGCACCGGTAACGACCTGCTGATCGGCGGCAACAGCCAAAGCTGGAGCGGCGTCGCCGGTCACGATACCCTCTATGGGGGCGCTGGCGACGACACCCTTGCGGCAGGTCACTGGTTCGAGGTTAACGGAAACGGTATTTTCGACGGCAATGAAGGCAAGCAGGGCAATACCGCAAGCACCCTTTGGGGCGAAGCCGGAAATGACCGTACAGGGCCAAACTGGCCTGTTGATCCAGCTTGGCGAAACAGCAAGCGTGTTTCTGGCCGGTGTTACGGTTGCCGACCTGAGCGATATGAACCCGTTGTTCCAGAAGAACATTTAATACATGGCTTCGCTCTACCGAAAAGCGGGGCCGTGTACCCATGCGGCCATGGAGAACCGCGTGCCCGCGGTTACGGGCCGGACCCGATGCAACATGAAGCTGGGGAAGGCCACAAGTGTGCCTTGCACCGCGGGAAGCTGAACCACGTCACCCGCCGCATTTACCTCAAGCTGCCCGCCCTCATAAGCCGCCGGGTCGCTCAGTTGAACGACAATACTCAGCTTGCGGCTCGTGGTCGAACCCGCACCGCCAATATCAATATGCCAGTCGTAAAAATCGCCCGAACGGCCACTGCCGCCACCATCATAGCGCAGCAACTGCAAGCCTTCGCCAAAACCGTCAAAGTCAAAAGGAAAGCTGTCCCGGGAAAGCTGCGCAAGCGACCGCACAAGTTTCGTCGCCAGCCATGGCATGGTGTCTTCGTCAAGCCACAGCGCTCCGGCAGAGCGGATCGCATGCTCACTGGCGCCACCGGCAAGGCGAGCACGCACCATCATGTTATCTGTCGCATAGGCCTGCAAGCAGGCGCATTCGTCTGCCGTCAAAAAGCCGTGGATAACTGCCGGGGCAAGCTGAAAACCAGCCCCTGCCCTGCCTGCGCCGGGAAAGAATGAAATATCACCACGCGGTGCCACGGGCGTCAGCCGAAATCCAGTTCGTACTTCTCGCGTAGCGAAAGCACATCACCGACATTGACCCGGTATTTGCGGGCAATGTCTTCAATCGTCTGGTCACAGCTCATCTCCGCACTGAGCATCACTTCGCTCAGCGGCCACTGCAGATCAAACGACTGGCTCGGATTTTCGCCATACCCATAATCCGGGCCATTCACATAAAGCTCAGGACGGCGCACTCTTGTATCCTTTATGGATTTAACTGCTTGTGCCGTTCTGCACCCCCGTTTATTATTTGAAAAGCGGATATATTTGATAGATAATATCGGATATAGCGATAGTAGAGCAAATTCATGGATATAACGCAGGCCCGCACATTTCTCGCCGTTCTCGAAACCGGTTCTTTTCTGCATGCTGCGGAGCGGGTGAGCGTCGCTCAGTCCACCGTCAGCACGCGCATCAAGGCACTGGAAGACGCCCTGGGGCAGCAGCTTTTTATTCGCAACCGCGCCGGTGCCAGCCCGACACAGATTGGACGGGAGTTCGCCCGCCACGCCGCCGCGATTGTGCGCATGTGGGACCATGCCAAGCTCACCCTCGCGCTGCCGGAAGACCAGAAAAAACGACTGACAGTCGGCGGCCAGCCAAGCCTGTGGGATGGTTTTTTGCTCAAATGGCTACCGTGGATGCGCACCAACGCGCCGGAAATTGCCATCCGCGCCCAGATGATGGCGTCGTCAACAGCGCTCACACAACAGCTTCTCGATGGCCTCATTGACTTTGCGGTCCTGTATCGGCCTACCGCCAGGCCCGGCATCGTTATCCGGCAGGTTTTCGAAGAACAGCTCGTCCTTGTCAGCAGTGACCTTGCCGCCCCGAAGCTGGACAAGGGACGTTATGTTTTTGTCGATTGGGGCCCCGAGTTCCAGGCCGACCATGCGTTGAATTTCCCAGGCATGGCCACACCGCCCCTTAATCTGAATGTCGGCACACTGGGCATATCGTTTCTGCTGGAAAATCGGGCAGCGGGGTATTTCCCGCTGCGCATCGCGGCGCCCTTTTTACTGTCGGGGGAGTTGATGCGGGTCAAAAACGCCCCTGCCTTCACCTACCCGGTTTATGGCGCCTACCCTGAAGACCACGACAAAGAGTTGATCAAAACCGTCTTCAGGGGGTTGCGGCACCTCTCCAAACGAGAAATTCCACAAATACAATCTATAAGTATTTGATTTATATTGATTATTTATAATTTATAATTTTTTATTCCTAATTTACTCATTATTCTATAATTTATTCCAAAATAGCTGACGCCGATGTTGCGACAGCGGGATAGAGTAAACAGGTCAATCATGTCACATACAGAGTTTGATATTATCGTTGTCGGCGCCGGCATGGCTGGCGCTTCTGTCGCGGCCGAACTGGCAGCGGAGCGGAAGGTGCTGCTGCTGGAGCGCGAGGACCAGCCCGGATACCACGCAACCGGCCGCTCCGCCGCGCTGTTCTCAGAGATATACGGCAGTGCGCCCGTCCGGGCCCTCTCACGGGCGAGCCGACCGTTCCTGAATACTCCGCCGGAAGGGTTCACGACAGGCCATCTTCTCACCCCGCGCAGCACCCTGTTCATTGCCACCGCCGCGCAGGCGGAGGCGTTTGATGTGATGAAAAAACAGCCCGACATTGCAGCCAACACCCGGTGGGTCAGCCCACAGGATGCAGAGGCAATGGTACCAATCCTGCGGGGTAATGAGTTGATTGGCGCGCTGATCGAGGACGCATCCGCCGACATTGACGTGCATGGTCTTCACCAGGGCTATCTGAAGCTTTTCCGCGCCCGCGGCGGCGTGCTGCAAACCGGGGCTGATGTAACGGCGATATCGCGCACCGCCGACGTGTGGCAGGTTACCACCAACGCTGGCGAATTCAGTGGTACCGCGCTCGTGAACGCTGCCGGCGCGTGGGCGGACCATATCGGCGTGCTGGCGGGTGGGCGTGAGATCGGGCTGATGCCGAAAAGACGCACCGCCATCCTTGTGGACCCACCCGCCGGGGTGGATCCGGCCGCATGGCCCATGGTCATGGACGTCGATGAAGGGTTTTACTTCAAGCCTGACGCGGGCATGCTTCTGGTATCGCCGTGCGATGAGACAGAAAGTGTCGCCTGCGACGCCCAACCCGAGGAGCTGGATATCGCTATCGCGGTGGACCGGGTGATGACGGCAACCACGCTCAATGTAAGGCGTGTGGCGCATAGTTGGGCCGGGCTCCGCAGTTTTGTTGCTGACAGGACCCCCGTTGCGGGGTTTGACCCGACCCTGCCCGCGTTTTTCTGGCTGGCCGGGCAAGGCGGATACGGCATTCAGACTGCGCCCGCACTGGCGGCGCTCTCGTCAGGGCTGATCCTGAACGGAAAAATGCCCGCCTGGCTTGCGGAATACGGTATCAGTGAAACAGCGCTCACACCCACGCGACTCTGGGGAAACGGGGGGCTCAGCAGGTCAGCCTGATCAGATAAAAAAGGGGGCACTATGCGTACAATGATTCGGACGGTCAGCCTCGCGCTGGCATGCGCGGTCAGCTTTCAGACCGGGGCCGCGGACAGCGATTTTGATCAAGCCTGGACGTCCGTCGAGCGGCGCTTTGACGCCCGGATGGCGGAGGTCGGCACCGTTGGCGCTACCCTGGTTTTCCTGCAGAACGGCAAAATACTGGCGCGCCACAATTATGGCCTTGCCGACAAAGAGAGCGGCCGGGCGGTTGGCACAGACACCGTCTTCCACTGGGCGTCGATCACCAAGACCTTCACCGCCACGGCGCTGATGCAACTGCGCGACCGGGGAAAACTGAGCCTTGATGACCCGATCAGCAAATACCTGCCAGAGGTCCGACAGGTCTATAACCCATATGGCAGCATGGATGACATCACGCTCCGGCAGTTGATCAGCCATGCGGCGGGGTTTCGTTCACCCACCTTCCCGTGGGGCGGCGGGGAGAAGTGGCACCCGTTTGAGCCCGCGGCCTGGTCACAGGTGGCCGCGATGATGCCGTACAGCCGTATTCATTTTGAGCCCGGCAGTCGGTTTGCCTATTCCAACCCCGGCATCAGCATGCTGGGCCGCGTGGTGGAGATTGTCAGCGGTGACACCATCGAAGAATATGTGAGCAAGAATATCCTCATGCCGCTCGGCATGACGCGCAGCTATTTCGACACGACACCCTATCACCTCTTGAAGGACCGATCGAACAGCTACTGGCTGAAAGGCAACAAGCTCTCGGCCTATGGGCTTGATTTCGACACTGGCGCCACCAGCGGTAACGGCGGCCTCAATGCACCTGTCGCGGATATGGTCAAGTGGCTGAATGCCTGGCTGGGGCTGGACGACAGCGCGCCCGAAATCCTCCAGCGTGAGACATTTGACGAGATGTGGCAGACGCTCTACCCGACCGACGACACGTCCGTCGCCGAATATATGGGTATGGTATTTTTTACCATTCAGGTGCCCGAGAGCGAAACGCACATCCCCTTCCGGCTGGTAGGCCACACCGGGGATCAGGCTGGCTTTACTGCTTTTGTCTATGTGGAACCAGACAGCAAAACAGCCGCGATCTACAACAACAACACCGCCAGCGATACAGCCTTCAAAACGCGCGAGATCATTCGTGCCGATGTGATCCAGACCCTGTTCCCGCTGTTTGTCACGGAGTAAATACCATGCGTAAAGCCCTGAAAGCCCTCGCCTGCTGCCTGTTCCTGGGTACGGGTGCATACGCTGACGACAGCCTGCTGATCAGCAACGCCGTCGTCATCGACGGGACAGGCGCTGCCACCTTCTCAGCAGACCTGCTGGTGGAAGACGGCGTTATCAAAAGCATCCACGCGCCGGGGGAGGGGCCAAAAACCGCCAGCCGCAGCATTGATGCAAAAGGCCGCGTCGTCGCCCCCGGTTTTATCGACCTGCACACCCACGGCGATCCGGTTGCCCAGTCCTTTGAGAACTTTCTCGCCATGGGGGTCACTACCGTCACTCTTGGCATGGACGGCAGCAGCGACAGCCTGACAGGCGGAGAGGGTGGCCTTGCAGGCTGGAAAAAACGCGCAGGGGCCAAAGGGCTGCAGCTCAATGTCATCCCTCTGTCAGGCCACGGCACGGTGCGCCACTTGGCAGGCATCCCGGACGGAACGCGGGCACTGTCCCCGGCGCAGACAGAGGCCCTGCAACGCACACTCCGGCAGGATCTTGCCGCAGGCTCGTTCGGCTTGTCGCTGGGGCTTGAATATGTGCCCGGCGTGTATGCGGAAACCGCCGAATTACGGGCACTTGGCGACGTCATCACCAACACCGACGCCATTATCATGAGCCATATGCGCAGCGAGGACGACGCAGACGTGGAAGACGCCATAGGTGAACTGGTAGCCATGGCGCCCAGGGGCCGGGTGCATGTCTCCCACCTTAAGGTGGTATACGGCAAAGGCGAGGCCCGCGCCGACGGCTTGCTGGCCTTCATGGCCGGCAAGCGCGAAACCGGCACAAGGCTGACCGCCGACGTCTACCCATATGCCGCCAGTTACACCGGCATCGGCATCCTGTTCCCTGAATGGGCGCTACCGCCCACGGACTATACCGCCCTCCGGCAACAACGGGACGATGAATTGCTTGACTATCTCGGCAAGCGCATCACCAGGCGCGGCGGGCCCGCTGCCCTGCTGTTCGGCACGCAACCCTACGCCGGGCAAACACTGGCTGAAGCAGCGAAAGCCGCCGGAAAACCGCCCGCCGGCTTCATCGCAGACCTCGGCCCAAGGGGTGGTTCCGCCGCGCATTTTGTGATGGACCGCACGGTCGTGGACAAGCTCCTTGCCGATGCCAATGTTGCGCTGTCGACCGACGGTAGCCCGACCATGCGCCACCCGCGCGCTTTTGGCACCTACGCCCGCCTGATCGAATACTATGTCATGCAGCAAAACCAGCTGAGCCTGGAAGCGGCCATCCATAAAGCGACCGGCCTGCCAGCGCAGATCATGCAGCTTGCCGACCGCGGCGTCATAAAACCCGGCATGGCCGCCGATCTTGTGATCTTCACCCCCGCAAACGTGCGGGAAAACACCAGCTATATCGCCCCCCATGAAAAAGCCACAGGCTTTGATATTGTGCTGGTGGGGGGGTACATCGCGTATCAGGACAACAAAGCAACGCCAGCCAGGGCGGGGCAGGTTCTACGCTTACAATAAATAGAATTATTCAAGTATTGGTTGAATATATAGGCCTTGACTTGATTGGAATAATATATTCAATATGACGAGCGGGCCGGTGCCCGATTTTGAATAATGTATTCAGGTCAACCACAGAACCCTACACAGGTCCGCATCATGCACAGGCAGCACTTGAAAAAACTCCTTCTCAAAATCAAGGCTGCCCCTGCAGCTGCGGGGCTTCTCATTGCCTTCTCCTCCGCCACGCTGGCTCATGACGCGCTCCCCCCCACCGCGCGTCAGGAACTTGATGCCATTGTTGCGGGCAAGGTACCGGGGTCCCCGGAAATCAGCGGGTTGCAGATGGTTGTTATCAGGGACGGGGAACCGGTGTTTGAATATGCCGCCGGTATTGCGCGCGTGGATGGGGGCAAGACTATTCCCCTTAACCTCGACCACAAGATGCGCGTTGCCTCAATCTCCAAACTGGTGGCAACCATCGGACTTCTACGCCTTGTGGAAGCCGGTGATGTCAATCTTGATACCGATGTATCCGACTATCTCGGCTTTCCATTGAGGAACCCGAACTTCCCCGATGATGAAATCACCCTGCGCATGATTCTCTCGCATTCGTCCAGCATCCGCGACGGCAGCTACTACTGGCTGAAGGGCGGGGAAGAGTTCGAGGAATTTTTCCGCCCCTACGGCAAGCACTATGAAGGGGGTGCCCATTTTGCCAGCGGCAGGAACAGGGGACCGGGCGAATATTTCACCTATTCCAATCTCAATTTCGGCATCATGGCCGGGATTATCGAAAAGGTCACCGGCAAACGCTTTGACATCTACATGCGAGAGGCCGTGCTTGAGCCACTGGGCCTGAGTGCCAGCTATAACGTGTGTGACGTTACGGCACAGGCACCGGATACCATGGCCACCCTTTTTCGCAAGCGGGATGATGACGGCAACTGGCGCCCGGAAGGTGACTGGGTACCCCAGATCGACAGCGCTCGTTTTTCCTGTTTTTATGGCATGGAACCGATCGCCCGGGGCGATCAGCCTGGGCCTATCCTCGAAGGCTACAAGCCGGGACAGAACCCGACTCTTTTTTCCCCGCAAGGCGGCCTGCGCGCATCAGCCAGAGACCTGGCCAAGGTTGCCATGTTCATGATGAACGGCGGCGCGGATACCCAAAACACACACCTCCTGGACCCACAAACCATCAGCGAAATGGCGCAGCCTGTTTGGCTGCATGACTCTGCAGCCGAAAACGGCAACACAACAGGCGAAGATGCAGACCCGGACGGCCCATCGAGGGGCTTGATGACGGCCTACGGCCTCTCAACCCATATCGTGAACTTGAAGGAATGGGGCATCACGGAGGATCGGCGTTATCTTGTCGGCCACCTTGGCGACGCCTATGGCTTGATGAGTCAATTCTGGATCGACTTTGACAATAACGCAGCCCTGATTGCGCTCATTACCGGTACAGCAAATGACCCGGCGCCGGGGACAGGCATTTCGCCCATGTACCGCGCAGAAGATGAAGTGCTGCGCTGGTGGGTCCGCTGGTTCGAAACCGAGTCTGAAAACTAGGGCAAAGTCGAAAACCGGATATGGTCTTTAACCGTAATGCTTGAGTTGAGGCTGCTTTCGGCCTAAACGAAATGAAGGAGAGGGAGTTTGGCACAGGCACCGGGGCGGGCAAACACCGCCCAAGGCAATGTGGCAACAGACGGGGTAAAAATTCTCGATGAGCGATTGTTTGGCAAATATTCGGCGGGCAGTTAACGGCATGTCTGCAAACGAACGGAAACTTGCCGAATTCATCCTGAACAATGCGACCCTGTTGCGGGACTATTCCTCCCAACAACTGGCGGAAGCTGTTGGCGTGAGCCAGTCCAGCGTCGTCAAGTTCAGCCAGAAGCTTGGCTACCGGGGGTACCCCGCGCTCAAGCTCGCCGTCAGCGAAGAGCTGGCGCGCGGCAGCGCCCAGATCGACCTCAGCCAGATCCCCGCCCCATCAAACCACGAAGGCGCGGACACCATCTTTGAGGAGCTGGCGCAAACCAAGGCTGACGTGGTCAAGACCATTGCCGAACTCAATAGCGAAAACTCGCTTCTGGACGTGGTCCGCACGATCGAGAAGGCCAACCGTATCCAGTTTGTCGCTGCTGGCGGCTATTCCCTGGTGGTGAAGGATTTTGCCCTCAAGCTGATGATCATGGGCAAGTCGGTCGTGGCCGAAAGCGATCCGTTTGTCCAGCGGGCCAACCTCGCCAGCATGCGGCGCGGCGATGTACTTTTTGCACTTTCTGTCTCGGGGCAGAATGGCCATGTGATCGAACTGGCCGAAGCCGCCAAAGAGGCGGGGCTGACCATCGTGTCATTGACCAAATATGATGTGAACCCCTTGAGCCTGCTGGCCGACCACAGCCTTTTCACCCTTGATGACCGGGCTGCCAGCCAATATAGCGCCAGCGCACCGCACATTGTAGCCCGCGTCGCGCTCCAGCACCTGATTGACGCCCTTTACATGGTGCTTTCAAGCCGCGACACCCACGGCCGCGAGCTCCTTATCCTCAGCCAGCAGGCGGTTGAAAACCTCTAGGCCTCCCTGACTTCCTTGACCGACGGCACCTCATCCCACGAGCTGTCGAGGCCGATCAGATCTTCATATGTCCCGCGCGGGCGGATAATGCCAAAATGCGCCCCGGCTATCATCACCTCGGGCACCAGAAGGCGGCTGTTGTAGGTCCCGGCCATGACCGCGCCGTATGCGCCTGTATCCATGAAGGCCACCCTGTCTCCCGCTTTCACCTCGGACATGGCCCGTGCCTTGGCGAAGGTATCCCCGCTTTCACACACCGGCCCGACGATATCGTAATTGCGCGCGGGCCCAGAAGGCGCCTGAAGTGGCGTCACACCGTGATACGCGTCATACATGGCGGGGCGAATGAGGTCGTTCATCGCCGCGTCCACAATGATGAAATCCCGGCTTTCGCCCGACTTCACATAGATCACCTCCGACAACAGCACCCCGGCTGCGCCCAAAAGGGAACGCCCGGGCTCGATGATCAGGCGCCCCCCAAAATGGCCGAGGCATTCGTGCGCCATAGCCGCAAGCTCAGCCGGTTCAGGCGGCACAGGCTGGTCATCTTCATACCGGATACCCAGACCGCCGCCAATGTCGATGCTGTCAAGCTGCACGCCGTCAGACACAAGCGCATCAATCATTTCAGCGAGCCGCCCATAGGCCGCCCGGTATGGCTCAAGCGACAGAAGCTGTGAGCCGATATGCATGGCGATGCCCTGCACCCGGATACCGGGTAGCGAACCGGCAAGCCGGTAAACAGCCCGGACCCGCCGCCAGGGGATTCCAAATTTGTTTTCCGACTTGCCTGTCGCGATCTTGTCATGGGTTTTTGCGTCCACATCCGGGTTGACCCTGAGCGCGATACTGGCCGTGAGCCCCAGCCGATCCGCGACCTTGCTCAACGCCAGAAGCTCGGGTTCCGATTCCACATTGAACTGATAAATTCCGGCCTTGAGAGCAAATTCCATCTCGCCATGCTTTTTAGCAACGCCGGAATAAACTATTTTTGACGCCTGCACCCCAGCCTTGAGCGCGCGCCTGAGCTCACCCTCCGATACCACATCGGCACCAGCTCCCAGCGCCGCCAGCGTACCAATCACCGCCTGGTTGGTGTTGGCCTTGACGGCATAACAGATCAGGGTATTTGCAAGCGGCACAAACGCATTCTCATATCCCCGATAGGCGGCTTCGATGCTCCCGCGCGAATAACAGTAGACCGGGGTGCCAATCACACTTGCGACAGTGGAAAGTTTCACGCCTTCCATCATCAGCTCGCCGTCTTTATAGTTGGGTTTCATGGGGAAATTCCTTGGAATCGCTTGAGAATAGAACCGCATATATTATTGAATATATTATTCCTAATGGAATAATTAGCTTGAAGACAACAGAAATCTTGGGCAATCTCGCCCATGCCCCCGCCTTTTTCTCACGCGGGGCACATGTTTTTAGGGGAGGAAACACATGGGCTGGCTTTCACTGTTGCCACCAATTATCGCGATCAGCGTCGTGCTCTGGCGCAAGGAGGTCCTGCTCGCGCTCATCCTCGCCATCTTTGCCTCTGAGGCGCTGCAGCAAGCCAATATCATCACCGACCTGCCCATCGCGGGCCTTGATATGATGGACCGCATCGTCGGCACGCTGACCGACCTCGATAACGCCCGCCTGCTGACCTTCGCGCTGATGATCGGCGCCCTGCTGGCCTTCATGTACCGCTCCGGCGGGGTCGCGGCGGTGGTGAATATCATCGTCTCGCGCGGCTGGGTAAAGTCCGGCCGGCAGGCCAGCCTCACCTCCGCCATTATCGGCGTAATCGTGTTTGTTGAATCAAACCTCAGCGTCCTGACCGCAGGCCTTGTCTCGCGCGGGCTTTTTGACCGTTACGGCGTCAGCCGCACCAAACTGGCTTATTTTATCGACAGCACCTCCGCCCCTGTCTGCATTCTTGTGCTGCTGAACGGCTGGGGGGCTTTTGTGCTTGCGCTGCTTAACGCCTATGAATTTGAGGTGAGTGCTGCGGAAGTTCTCTGGGGTTCCGTCATCTTCAACTTCTACGCCATTGTCACCCTGATCGTCGTTTTCTACTCCGCCGCAACCGGCCGGTTTTTTGGCCCGCTGGCGACCGCCGAAAACCCCGACACCTCCGGACTTGAAGAAAATGAAGTGCAGGAAGAACAGTTCGAAGCCACCCGCGCGCGTTTTATGATCGTGCCGCTTTTTGTCATGATCTTCAGCATGATCGGCTTCATGCTGTGGACAGGCGGCGGCGACATGGCGGCGGGCAGCGGCTCACGCTCGATCCTCTATGCCACCGCGCTTGGCTGCCTTACAGGCTACCTCCTCTTGATCACTGACGGGAATTTCAGCCACAAACATATTGTTGAAATCGGCATCAAGGGCATGAACGAGCTGTTGCCCATCACCTTGTTGCTGCTGTTGTCCATCGCGCTGGGCGGCAGCCTCAAAGGCCTTGGCACCGGGCAATTTATCGCCGGTGTCGTGGGCGGCAACCTGCACCCGCTTCTTCTTGCGCCACTGTTGTTTGTTGCTGGCGGGCTGATCTCCTTTTTCACCGGCACCAGCTGGGGCACATTCGCCATCCTGATCCCGCTCGCCATGCCGCTTGTCGGGGTGTTCGACCTGCCGCCGGCCTTCCTCCTGGCGGCGATCCTTGGCGGCGGCGTATTTGGCGACCACTGCTCGCCCATTTCCGATACAACGCTTGTGTCCTCGCTTGCCGCAGGGTGTGAACTGCTCGACCATGTGCGCACACAGCTGCCCTACGCGCTGGCGGTAGGCGGCGTGACCATTGTGCTCTATCTCGTCACCGGGCTGTTTTTGATCTAGTCAGCAAAGGACCCCCTTATGTTTTCCGCCATACTGAAGTCACTCACCGTTGCTGCCGTGCTGCTGGCAGGGCCCATGACGGCGCGGGCCGATGCGCTGACAGAGGCAGAAATCAAGTCCGTGGTGAGCGAAGCGCTTGAGCGCTTCAACACACCCGGCATGGCGGTTGGCATCGTCAAGGACGGCGAGGTTATCCATCTTAAAGGCTATGGCATCCGCGATATGAATAGCCGCGAAGCGGTCACGCCCGATACCCTGTTCCGCATCGCCTCAACCACCAAGGCCTTTACCTCGGCCGCGCTCGCCGTCCTTGTCGATGAAGGCAAACTTGGCTGGGATGACAAGGTGATCGATTACCTGCCTGACTTCCGTATGATGGATGCCTGGGTCACGCGTGAGTTCACCGTCCGCGACCTGCTGACCCACCGAAGCGGGCTGGGCGCGGGTGCTGGCGACTTGATGCTCTGGCCGGAGCCCTCTGGTTTCACACGCGAGGAAATCATTAAAAACCTGCGCCATTTCAAGCCCGTATCCAGTTTCCGCAGCGAATACGCCTATGACAACCTGCTTTATATCGTGGCGGGCGAAGTGGTCGCCGCAGCCAGCGGCACAAGTTGGGAAGATTTTGTCCAGACCCGTATTCTCGACCCACTCGGCATGGGCTGCTTCGCGGGCGACATCCCGATGCAAAGCCTTGGCAATGTCGCGACACCACACGGCTGGCATGACGGCAAACTGGTCACCATCCCCCGCAACGCTATCGGTGGCAAAGCCACGGTTTCGGCCGCGGCGGGCGGCATGGTCTGCAACATACGCGGCATGAGCACATGGATGCTGACGCAACTGGCGGGGGGTATAAGCCCCAAAGGCATCAGGGTTTTTTCCCAGGCGCGGCGCGATGAGATGTGGCAATCCGAAACTATTCTGGGCGTCGGCAGCCTTGACCGTAACTGGAATAACACCCACTTCCGCACCTATGCGCTGGCGTGGCGCAAGGCCGATGTCATGGGCCGTGAAGTGATCTCCCACACCGGTACACTTTCGGGCATGCAGGCGTACCTCAGCCTCGTGCCGGAGCTGGATCTGGGCATCATTATCCTGAATAACGGCTCACACTACGGGGCGCGGACATCGGTGATGCAGGCCATTTTACACGGGTTTCTGGACGCGCCGGAACGCAACTGGGTGACGGTCTATGACGACTGGCTCAGCGCCCGGCTGGCGGCAAAGGCCGCCGCGGAAGGCACCCCGCGCGAGGGCACGGGCGAAGTGTTCCTGCCGCTTGATGCCTATGCCGGCAGCTACAGGGACGCATGGCTGGGCACCGCGACGGTGAAAATGGACGGCGACGCCCTGCTTTTCAGCTCGGAAAAAGCCGTCAAACTTACAGGAACCCTTGAGCCTTTTGAGCAGAATACCTTTGTCATTCATTGGGATGACCCGATGATCGGCGAGGACGCCTATGTGCGCTTCGAGACCAACCTTGATGGCAAGGTCACCGGTTTCAAGATGGCGCATATGTCCGCTGATTTTGACTTCAGCTTCGACATTCAGGACCTGAATTTTATTCGTGACTGAATAATCCGGCGGTGCAAAAGCAGGAATATTCCTCGTTTATGTGCAAAATCCCGTGCGAGATATGCGCGGGGAAACCCGGCTTTTGGGCAAAATCTGTGCGGGATGTGTGCGGGATGTGTGCGGGGAATAACAGCTTTTGTGCCATTATTCCTGCCTCATGTCGTGATGCTAGTCATCCAGCATTGTCAGGTGTTCGATATTCTTGATGCCAAGGCCCGGCGCGTCCGAGAGAGTGATCTCGGAGCCGTCGAAATTGGCGCCGCCGTCAACCGGGTTGAACTGACACAGCGACGGGCCGTCAAGGTCCGCCTTGGTGATCACGTTCGGCTTGGCAACCGCGAGATGCGCGGCGGCGGTGACGCTGATGCTGCTTTCCAGCATACAGCCGATCATGCATTCCACCCCGTAGATGGAGGCGATGTCAGCGATCTTGATCGCGTTTGAGATGCCGCCGGTTTTCATCAGCTTGATGTTGATGATGTCGGCCGCCTGCATCTGGATAAGTTCGATCACCTCGCGGGGGCCGAAGGTGCTTTCATCCGCCATCACCGGGGTGCGGACACGCTCGGTGATATATTTCATGCCCTTGAGGTCTTCGCCCTTGACCGGCTGTTCGATCAGCTCGAACTCGACGCCTGCGGCTTCCAGTTCGCGCAGCGCCGCCACAGTCTGGCGCGGCGACCAACCCTGGTTGGCATCAAGGCGCAGCAGAGCACGGTCCTTGACCGCCGCGTAAATCGCCTTCACGCGCTTGAGGTCCACGCCGATATCCTTGCCAACCTTGATCTTGAGCGTTTCATAGCCCATGTCGCAAGCGCGGATGCTGTCGGCAACCATCTTGTCGATATAATCCACGCTGATGGTCAGGTCGGTCGACAGGCGCGGCTGCCCGCCACCCAGAATTTTATAGAGCGGCGCATCATAATATTGCGCGAACAGGTCATAGATGGCGATCTCCACCGCCGCCTTGGCGGAGAAGTTGTTCACCAGCGCGCCCTGAATGATCTGCGTGATGTCATTGAGGTCAGTCACGTCCATGCCGATGAGCCGCGGCATGATAAAGGTGCGGATGGCGTCGAGGATAGAGCCATGGGTATCACCAGTGATCACCGCCGTCGCCGGGGCCTCGCCATAGCCCTTGTGGCCGCTGTCGGTCTCGATGATGATGATGACATCCTCGATGTGGTCGACCGTACGGAGAGCGGTCTTGAAAGGGGTGACAAGCGGCACCCGCAACATACCCAGTTTGTAGCCTGTGATTTTCATGAAAAGACCCTATCCCTCAGATCATCTGATCGATTTTACAGTATATACAGCGTCCACATAGGTGCGCTCGATGGAAGACTGGAGCGTCAGAAGCGGCGTGATCGACACGCCGTTGAGCGTGCCTTTGTAAATCTCGCCGTCGTCGCCCAGATAATTCAGCCCAGTCACGTCATGGATGACATATGGCTCACGCCCATCCTGCCCAAGGATCATCATCACATGGCCGGGGATATAAACAAGATCACCCACTTTGGCGGCGCGCAACACGTCGTGTTTGTCCGCACGCGGGGTGCCTTTTTCAAAACGCACATTCTGCCCGATGGCGCTTTTGCCCTGATCGCCGGAGTTGCGCGGCAGCAGGATACCCATGGAGCGGTAGACTTCCGAGACAAAGCCCGTGCAGTCCCGGCCGTTATAGCTGTGGCCCCAGCCATAGCGCTCGCCCAAAAACTTGAAGGCCTGCCGGATGATGTTTTCTTCCGTAAACGGCAGGTAGCCGATGTGCACATCCTGATTGCGCTGGATAAGCGCGTGGCGGAATTCAAGGCTGCCGTCATCAAGGCGTGTGGGCAGCACCACCATGTGGCCAAGATACGGGTTCTGGCCATAAAGGTTATGCGCCAGCGCCTCGGGCCGGTCGAGCGGTAGGCGCACGCCCATATCAAGCTGCACCTCGGATACCGATTTCAGCTCGGGGTTATAGACCGTGTGCACCTTGGCCCCCGTCACCACGAGGAAATTATCGGCGGCTTTATAGTCGAGGATCGCCTCTCGCGGCCCGATGGCAAGGTCCTTTTTCTGCACCCAGGCAATATAGTGGTAGCTTTGCACCAGATACCAGTCGCCGTCCGTGCTTTCATGCAGGATCACCACAGCATCGGTGGGGAACAGGGTCGATTCCTGAAAACGGTCAATATCAAAGTTGGCGACGCCTTCGCTGAATAACCGGTCCATGGTCGGATAGGTGCGCATCGGCGTACGCCTGACCGCCAGCGCAAACCGGAGCGGGACATTGTCCGCGACCGCGCCCTCGCCCAGCATGGCTTCATAGGCCGTAAAGTCGGCTTCCGAGACCCCATTACCGTTCATATAGATGCGCGGATAGGAAGGCACATTGCTGATGGAACGCAGGCGCTTTTTCACCTCCTCGCCCGAGAGCGAATCGGGAAAAGCGGCAAGGTCGAACATGGTCGGGTCTGTGTTGATGCTGTCCGCGTTCATGGCGCGGATTTCATCCGCGCTCTTGAGCACGTCGCTTGAAGCACCCTGGGTCCAGAAGTCTGTCGCGAGGTGTTTTTCCTCAACACCGATCACGTCGGAAACAAAGGGATCGGCAAGGCCTGCCATCACCGCGTCGCGCACCTGACCGGCATTTTGCTTCTGCTCCTCGCTGGGGCTGCATGACGGCAGCACCAGAAGGGCGGCAAGGGCAAGGCTTAGTTTTGAACGTGACATCAGAAACCTCTTAGAGCAGCGACAATATTTTACCGACCAGCAGGCCACCACCGGTACCAATGATATACCCCAGCATGGCCATCAGGACACCAATGGGGATAAGCAGCTGCGAATAGGCCGCAGCCAATATGGGCGCGGACGCCACCCCGCCGATGTTGGCGAGCGAGGCAATACCGCAGGAAAACAGGTCCAGCCGGAACAGTTTGGCCGCACCCACCATGGCAAGGCCGTGCACAGCCAGCACCATCAGCCCGGCGGCCACATAAAGTGGTGCCTCGGCAAGGCCGGCGAAATCCGCGCGCGAGGCGATAAGCCCGATGATGGCATAGAGCATGACATTCGCTACCTCGTTTGAACCCGCAATCCGGCCCATGGGTGTCATGGCAGCCACCACCCCGAGGATGGTGGCAATCAGCACCGCCCAGGTGGTGCCGGTGAAAAAGCTTGTGGCCGGCATCAGGCCCGCAAACGTCTGCGACAGGGCGCTTGCGGCCAGCGCAACACCGATCAGGAAGACCAGCGCCGTAAAATCAATCGGCGTCTCGTCCGCGCCCTCTGCCGCCTCGAGCCTGGCACCGATGCGGTCGATGGCCGCGGTGTCGCTTCTGGTCCAGCGGTTGAAGGCGGCGGCATAGGGCACCAGCGCCAGCAGCAGGATAACCCACAAGGCATAATCAACCGAATCCATCAGAAGCGTGTAGCCCATGGCGGTATCCGGCACACTCAGCGCGCCCTGAATGGCCGCCATATTGCCGGTGCCACCCATCCAGCTGCCGGAGAGGGCGGCAAAAGCCTTCCACGCGTCGGCAGGCAACCACGCCTTGAAGGCGGCGTAGGTGACAACAAAACCAATCCCGATACTGGTGGCCGACACAGCAAAGGCCAGCAGCATGCGCGGGCCAAGGCCGATAATCTTGCGCAAGTCCCCCTTCAGCAGCATCAGGAAAATCATCGCGGGCAACAGGTTGCCCTTCACGGAACTGTAGGTGGCGTTCACGCTGTCGGTCTGTTCCCACACACCAAAGGTCGCCATCAGCATGACAATGAAATAAAGCGCGACCACACCGGGCAGATAATCAAACAGGCGATGTTTTGTGCTGGTTTCCAGCATGCGGATGGCCCCGCCCACAAGCAGCAGAATCGCCAGATATGAAAATCCGTCTGTGATCAATGCAAAACCCTCCCTGTCATCCCCGGCAATAAACACCCCGCGTGGGTGCCTGATATTCTTTGTTCCTGTCAGTATTATCTATTAGTGCCACGTTCGGCCAGAAATGTGCCCGGAATTATTTATTCCAATTTCCCAGATTGGTTCTACCAGATAGAAACGTTGCAGAAAAGTCTCTTTTTCGGGCATTTTTGTGATGCCTGAAAGAAAAATTCTTTACAGAAGGAATAATTCGTCGCATAAATTATTCTTCCATATTCTTGTGGCGGGGCGGAGGGGCGCTGCCGCAGCAACATAAAGCGAATGGGTGAGGAAATGAACGCACGGAATTTGCGAAAATATGCATTGATACTGGGGATGGGGGTCAGTTGTGCCGCTCTCTCCACCGGCGGCGCCATGGCTGCCAACAGCGATGGTTCCATCAGCGGTCTTGTAGCAAGCGAGGCCAACACAGCGCTTTCGGGCGCAACCATCACGGTCCTGAACGAGGAAAACGGCTATCGCCGCTCTGTCACGGCAGACAACGCGGGCAAGTTCCGTTTTGCCCGCCTGCCGGTCGGCACCTACAGGGTGACGGTTTCCAAGGACGGTTACGAACGCGCGGTACTTGAGGACGTGCGTGTCTCCATCGGCGGCACCACCGACCTGAATGTTGCCATGAGCCTGGGTGACATGGCCATGGAGGAGATTATCGTCTCCGCCGGGGCGGTCTCGGGCATCAACATGACGACCACCGAATCGGCCTTCAATATTTCGGCGAACGCGCTTGAAGATCTGCCGATCGTGCGCTCCGCCGATGCGGTGGCGCTGCTGGCGCCCGGCGTTGTACAGGGCCCGGCCTTCGGCGGCATTTCCTTTGGCGGTGCATCGGTGGGGGAGAACTCCATCTTCGTCAATGGCCTCAATGTCTCGGACGTGGAAACCGGTGTTGGTTTCTCCGACGTGCCGTTTGCCATGTTCAAGGAATTCCAGGTCAAGACCGGTGGATATTCCGTTGAATTTGGCCGCACGACAGGCGGCGTTGTGAACGCGGTGCTGAAGTCGGGCACCAACGAATTCCACGGCGGCGGTGAAGTGTTCTGGGAACCACAGGCCCTGCGCGGTAATGCCCAGGACTTTTATAATCGCGACAATGACAAAACCATCTACAGAAGCGATGACGTTGAAAACAATTTCAAAGCCAACGTGCATCTGAGTGGCCCGATCATCAAGGACAAGGTCTTCTTCTACGCCCTGTTCCAGCCGCGCCTGAACAATGGCGAATTTTACAACACCACCGGCTCGTCTTTCTCTGACTATAAAGACAACACCGGCTTCTGGGGCGGCAAGGTTGACTGGTTCATCACCGACAATCATTCGATCGAAGGTTTTGTCTTCTCCGATAAATCCAAGGAAGTAACCGACCGCTTCCAGGACGGCACCTATGCCGAAACCGCGACATCAGAGCGTGGCGGCACCAACTGGGCGCTGACCTACACCGGCCAGTTCACCGATAATTTCACGGTGAAGGCGCTCTATGGTAATAACAAGCGCAATTCGGACGATTACACCAATATCTCGACCGAGTGTAACCGGGTGTATGACGACCGCGACGGCGTGGACGAACATATCGGCTGTACCACGCAGCTGCGGAACGACAACCGCATCAACTCGCGCGAGGCCATGCGGCTTGATATGGAATGGCAGCTTGACCGCCACCTGTTGCGTTTTGGCTTCGACCATGAAAAACGCACCACCTTCATGGAGCGGGCGTCCGTCGGGCCGGAGCAGGCCAACTTCACCATCGACGACACCCAGCCAGGTGACAGCGTGAACGACACCACGGTGCCGGACGGGGTATTTGCCTATGTGCTGGCGCGGCAGGAAATCCGCGGCGGTACCTTCGATGCCAATACGTCAGCAGCCTACCTTGAGGACATCTGGTCGGTCACCGACGAGCTGACGGCCACGCTTGGCGTGCGCTGGGACCGCTTCGACAGCAAGGACGCTGAAGGCAATTCCTTCATCAAGGTCTCCAACATGTTCTCGCCGCGCTTCGGGCTGGCATGGGATGTCAAGGGTGAAGGCAGCATGAAGCTTTATGCCAATGCGGGCCGCTACTATTTCCCGATCGCGAACGGCCTGGCCGCGCGTGAAGGCGGCGGCACCATCGACACCCGCACCTATTATGCACTGCAGGGCCTGCAGGAAAACGAAACGTCTTCGGGCCTGACGAACATCACACCTATCCTTGGCCAGCAGATCGGCCAGGTGGTGCAGTTCGGCAGTGGCGAGGGCCGCGACGACAAAGCCTTTGTGGTCGACCACGACCTTGAAGCCTCCTATCAGGATGAATTCATCCTCGGCTTCGAGATGCAGGTCAACGACAGCTGGGACTTCGGTGTACGCGGTATCTACCGTGAATTCCACGACGCCATTGAGGACATGCGCATTGATGTGGATGTGGCCGGCTGCGGCAACATCAGCAAATGGGTGTTCGGCAACGTGGGCCGCGAGCTGACCATCGATCACGACTGTGACACCGGCGGTGTGCAGACGGTCACGGTGGACCTTGGCGAAGCACAAAGCTTCGGCTACGATCTTGACGGCGACGGCAACCCGGACCCGATCGGCTCCGACCGCCCGATCCGCAAGTATCGCGCGCTTGAATTTGTTGCCAACCGTCACTGGGATGACACCTGGATGGCGCGTCTGTCCTACACCCTGTCGAAAAGCACGGGTAACTATGAGGGCGGCGTCAACTCCGACACCGGCAACGATATCCCGGGCTGGACCGAATCAGGCGATGACGTGATGTTCATCAACTCGAACTACGGCATGCTGGCGAATGACCACCGTCACCAGTTCAAGGCGTACGGCGCCTATGCCATCACGCCTGACCTGACGATGGGTGCGAACTTCTCCATGATCTCGGGCGCGCCGATCAACGCCCGCGCTTACGGCAACCCGTTCAACACCCAGACGCGGAAAGAAGGCAACTATCTTTGTGTCGATAACTGCCTTGACCCGGGTGATGGCATCTGGACGAGCCAGGACCGTGTGTTTGAATATATTGAACGGGGCCAGTATGGCCGCACGCCATGGCAGGTTCGTCTTGACCTCAGCCTTGATTACACGACCGAGTTCAACGGCTTTGAAGTGTATGCCGGCCTTGATGTCTTCAACGTGTTGAACACGCAGAAAGCCTACCGGCTTTATGAGATCATCACCGACAGCTTCGATGGTCCTAACGAAGACTTCCTCGCGGTTCGCACGGCGGCTCAGCCGCGGGCGGTCCGTCTCAATGTCGGCTTCAAGTTCTAGGCCGGCAGCGTTTCCCGTGTTTTGAGTACCACCAACAAAACCATATGTTCCGAGTCATCAAAAGGGCGCCTTACCGGGCGCCCTTCTTTTTTTGGATGGGCGGCCACTGCCATATCATGGCTGCGCAAGGGGGTGCCGCGGCGAGCCGTGGCCCGCATGTGGTGAAATGGTATTTTCTTTATGAAGCAGGCGCGCGCGGCCAGGCTCGGCTCATGTTTGAACGTACCATCAAAAAGGTGGCCATGCTGCCCGGCCTGCTGACCGACACGAGCCCGCACCGGCTTGCGGTTTTTTTTCCGCTGGATGGCGCTCATCTGGTCGCTGATCGCGCTGTTGTTCGCCACCGAAGGTTATGTGCTGAGCCGGTATCGGGGCGGCACGCAGGCTTGGTGGCCGTCGGCCGGTCAGGATCCTCGCCGCTCAGGGCTGCGCTGTCAGGTGGGCTTCAATAAGGTCGGCTGTATGGCTCAGGAGCACGGCATCCCCCGTTTCGCCGTGCCCCGGTACCACGATTTCAGCGGTACCATATTGCCTGATGATCAGCTCCATCGCGTCGGCCCAGGCCAGCGGGTCGCCTTCCTTGAAATAGCCAAGGTCCTTGCTGGTGCCACCCCGCACGACGCACCCGCCAAAAAGCAGGTCCAGTGCTGGCAGCCACACAACCAGGTTGTCTGCCGTATGACCCACACCGGGGTACATGATCTCCAAGGGGCCGAGCCGTGTTTTCGCGCCTGCCTTATGTGCTATATCCAATGTCTCGGCGGGAACGGCAAGGCCCCACTGTGGCACCAGCGCACGTGTCGCCTCAGACGCATAAAACGGTATGCCCCTGCGGGCGAAAACGTCCGCACCAGCCGCACGGTCGGCGTGAGAATGGGTGGCAACGGCGGCGGCGACAGGCAAGCCAAAGCGCTCGTCAATCAGGTCCAGCAGGGTTTCGGTATTCTCGTCCCCCCAGGCGCTATCGACCAGATAGAGCTGGTCACCGTCACGCACGATCAGCCCGTTGGACGCAACCCGGTTCCCGTTATAATCATGGAAAGAAACATGGCGCCAGACACCGTCGGCCAGCCGGTTGATAACCACATCGCCGTCATCTGCCCGCCCCTGCGTGCTTGTGAACAAAAAAACCAGAAACAGTGCGGTGAAAAATGTGCGCATCTCGTGCCCCCCATATACCAATGCCACCGGTTTCACAGCAAATATGGGCGAAAAGAGGGAAACTGCAACAGGAAAGCGGATTACTGGCCGCGCGCCTCGTCGGCCGTGAACTCAAAAGTCTTGTTACAGAACTGGCAGTTCATGCCGATTTTACCGTCCTTGACCATCTCGTTGATCTCGTCCTCACCAAACTGACCGAGAACCGCGAGCAGACGTTCGCGCTCACACCGGCACCCCTTGACAAGATGGGCGCTTTCAAACACCCGTACACCGTCTTCGTGATAAAGCCGGTATAAAAGCTGGTCCAGGTCCAGCGCCGGGTCAAGAAGCTCTGCTTCCTTGACGCTGTGCATCAGGATCGACGCACGCTCCCACTGTTCCTTGGTTTCGCGGTCAAGGATACGCTGCTGCCCCACTTCACCGCGCGCCAGATGCTGCACCATGATCCCGCCCGAACGCCAGTTGCCGGTCACCGCGTCCCGTTCGCAACTGAGTCGAAGTTCGGTTGGCGTCTGTTCGCTGCTCATGAAATAGTTGCGCGCCACGTCCGACAGGCTCGCGCCCGCAAGGTCAACAATACCCTGATAGCGGTCCATATCCGCGCCCTGATCAATGGTCAGCGCCAGATAGCCGTCCTTGTTGCCGACAAGCCCTTCGAAGCTGGGATTCTTGCCGTAGGTTGCCAGTCGTTTCGCATCAAGCTGGGCATAGCCGCGCAACCGGCCAGTACCATCACCCCCGGTTTCAAAATCCGCCACCATCATTGGCACCGGGCCTTTGGATTTGGTCTGCAGGGTAACGATACCGTCAAACTTGAGGATGGAGCCAAGCAGGCTTGCGAGCGTCAGCAGCTCGCCAAGGATACGGGCAACCGGGTCCGGGTAATTATGGTCCGAGAGAATCTGGTCCGTCACGGTGCCAAGGCGCACGGCACGGCCCCGCACGTCCATGCCTTCAATGGCAAAGGGGCGCACTTCATTGTCGCGGCTACCTTCCGGGTCCGGCACGACGATGGGGCGCTGCACGCTGTCTTCAGGAGGCATATCAACCATGGCACAAACTCTCTTTCAGCGCGGCGGGGAATATTGCATCCCGCCGCGCCGGTCATTCACACTGTTGCCGGGGCTTTTATAACTTCCCGAGGCACCATGCAAGGATGGCTTTTTGGGCGTGCAGGCGGTTTTCCGCCTCATCCCACACCACAGACTGCGGGCCATCCAGCACATTGTTGGTGACCTCTTCGCCCCGGTGCGCGGGCAGACAATGCAAAAAGAGCGCGTCATCCGCCGCCTTGCTCATCAGCTCGCGGTTGACCTGAAACGGCTCAAGCGCCCGCACGCGGGAACCGGTGCGGTCATCGCCCATGGAAACCCATGTGTCGGTAATCACGGCGTCGGCGTCCCACACAGCCTCTTCGGCGTTGGTGACAACGCGCACGTCACCACCTTCGGCTTCTGCCCAGGAGAGCACGTCATCATAAGGCGCGAAAGCGTCCGGGCAGCCAAGCACAAGCGAAAAATCAAATTTCACCGCCGCTTCGATAAGCGAGGTGGCCACATTGTTGCCATCGCCGACCCAGGCCACTTTTTTGCCGCTGATGGGGCCGCGGTGTTCCTCGATTGTCATGATATCGGCCATCAGCTGGCAGGGATGTGATCGGTTGGTGAGCGCGTTGATCACCGGCACCGTCCCTTCTTCCGCCAGCTCGAGCACCGCTTCATGCGTGTTGGCGCGGATCATGATAGCATCCACATAGCGGCTCATGA
The DNA here is from genome assembly GCF_025574465.1 of Kordiimonas aestuarii. Taxonomy (GTDB): domain Bacteria; phylum Pseudomonadota; class Alphaproteobacteria; order Sphingomonadales; family Kordiimonadaceae; genus Kordiimonas; species Kordiimonas aestuarii. Next base: position 865,998 of record NZ_JAOBPP010000021.1, on the reverse strand, counting down.
CCTTGGCGGTGTCGGACGTGGTTTCCCCGCGCCCCAGTTGCATGGAATTACCTTGCAGGATAAGGGGCATTGCCCCGAGCTGGCGTGTTGCCACTTCAAAGCTGATGCGGGTGCGTGTCGATGATTTTTCAAAAATCATCGCGAGGTTATAGCCCGCGAGGACCGCCCCTTCGTCTACCTTGCCCTTGGGCCAGCCGCGTCGCGCTTCTTTCCACTCCCTTGCTGTATCAATGATCAGCCGCAGGTCTGCGGCCGGTATATCCTTGAGATCAAGAAAGTGGTTGGGCTTGGTAGTCATGATGTCATTTCCTCTTGAAACGGAGCCCGGGAACCATCCACCGGGCTGGTGATTGCCTTTGCTTAGGCAGGCAAACCTTTTTCGCGCCAGTCATTCATGGCGCTGTCAAGCTTCTCGATGGCTTCATCAAGATGCTCGTCTTCAATAATCAGCGGCGGCAGCATGCGCAGTACCATGTCACCAGCAACGGCCGGACACATACCACGATCGATCATGTCGATCACAGCGGCGCGGGTTGGCACATCTGGCATGCGCAGGCCTGCCATCAGGCCGATGCCGCGCACTTCCGAGATAAAATCGCCATGTTTTTGCTGCAGGGCGCCCAGGCGGGCCTGAAGCTTGTCGCCCATGTCGCGCACGCGCTCAAGGAAGCCGGGTGCCAGCATTTCATCCAGCACCGCATTGCCGACCGCCATCGCCAGCGGGTTGCCTCCATAGGTGCTGCCGTGGGTGCCGACGGTCATGCCGGAAGCCGCTTCTTCGGTCGCGAGGCAGGCGCCAAGCGGGAAACCACCGCCAATGCCTTTGGCCGCGGTGACAATGTCAGGCGTGATGCCCGCCCATTCGTGGGCGAACAGTTTGCCGGTGCGGCCCATGCCGCATTGGATCTCATCCAGCACCAGCAACAGGCCATGTTCATCACAAAGGTCGCGCAGGGCCTTCATCTGCTCAGCGCTCAGCGGGCGGATACCACCCTCGCCCTGCACGGGCTCCACCATGATGCCGCCGGTCTCGGGGCCGATGGCGGCCTTCACCGCCTCGATATCGCCAAAAGGCACCACATCAAAACCGTCCGGCAGCGGTTCAAAACCCTTGGTCAGCTTTTCCTGGCCTGCCGCAGCGATACCCGCCAGCGTACGGCCATGGAAGGCGTTTGCCATGGTAACCAGCCGGTATTTGCCCTTGTTGCCTTTGTCATAATGGTATTTGCGCACCATCTTGATCGCACATTCAATGGCTTCCGCGCCCGAGTTGGTGAAAAACACCGTATCGGCAAAACTTGCGTCTGTCAGGCGCTGCGCCAGCTTGGCCCCAAGCGGAATTTCATAGGTGTTGGCCGTGTGCCAGAGCTTTGCTGCCTGATCCTGCACCGCTTTCACCAGCGTGGGGTGTGAGTGACCAAGGCACATAACGCCGATACCGGCATAGAAATCGAGATATTTCTTGCCGTTTTCGTCAAACAGATACATGCCTTCACCGCGCTCAAACGCAACGGGAATACGGGAATATACTGGCATCAGGGGCGTGATCACGTCTCTCTCCTTGGGAACCTTTTCTGGTTCTCGGTCTTATGCTTTATCGGGGCCCTTCCCCTCCCTCCCGCTTATTTTGACCTTGGCGACAGAAAGGCGACAGCCGGGACGCGTGTCGCACCCCGGCTTGAGGGCCAGAGGATGCCGGGGAGAGGCCGGTAAGTCAATGGGGTGACGCGGCGGAAACGGGGCTTTTTCGCTTTATTTTCTATTGCCGGAAGAAACTCAGGATTACCCACCAAACGTCGCGCTTTCATGGCGCTTTAAAAGTTTCGCCGCATTCCCGCCCCACGTTCAGGCTATGGTATCGTCAGTTAAGAGGAAACCATGATCACTCACGGATATGGGGGCATTATGCACGTGCGGGCTTTTTTTCTGACGATCTTCCTTGGGCTGGCCTGTGCCATCGGTAGCGCGCACGCGCAGGAGGTCTCGCTTGACCGCAGCGATGCGGCGATCGAGGCGCAGATTGAGGCGATTTACGCCAACTATGAGCATTTTCGCGGGGTCACCGTGGAGGCGGACGCGGGCGTGGTTACCCTCTCGGGCACGGTGCTGGAGACCGACCTGATCACCGAAGCCGAGGAGCTGGCGCAAAAGGTTGAGGGTGTGATCGCGGTCAGAAACCACCTTGTGCTCGACACCTCGGTGCGCGAGCGCGTGCGCCCGGCGCTTGAGCGGGTGGGCGACCGTGCGCTGCAGGCCGTCAGCCTGATCCCCCTGCTTGCCGTTGGGGTGGCGGTTTTTTTCCTTGTTATTCTCGTCGGCTATGTCGTCACACGCTTTGACTGGCCCTATAGCCGCATCGCGCCCAATGCCTTTGTCGAAAACCTCCTGCGCCAGCTTGTGCGCATTGTCTTTTTCATCGCAGCTTTTGTCATCGCGCTTGATATCATCGGTGCGACGGCGCTTCTGGGCACCATCCTTGGCGCGGCAGGCATCGTGGGGCTTGCCATCGGTTTTGCGGTGCAGGACACCATCGAGAATTATATCGCCAGCATTATGCTCTCCATCCGCCAGCCGTTCCGCCCCAACGACCTTGTGCGCGTGGATGAGTTCGAGGGCCGGGTCATGCGGCTGACCTCGCGCGCGACCATATTGATGACGCAGGAGGGCAACCATGTGCGCATCCCGAATGCCAAGGTGTTCAAGGGGGTGATCACCAATTATACCCGCGCGCCCGAACGGCGCTTCCACTTCACCCTTGGCATCAATGCGGACGGCGATATCGAGCGCGCCATCTATCTGGGGCTTGAAGCACTTGGCTCGCTCGCCTTTGTGCTGAAGGATCCCGCCCCCATGGTGCGCGTCGAGGAAGTGGGCGATTCGAGCATCATCATCTGGTTTGGCGGCTGGATCGACCAGCGCACGACCAATTTTTTCGCCGCACGCGGTGAGGCGATCCGTGTGACGAAAGATGCAATGGAAGCCGGCGGGCTTGAACTGCCGGAGCCGATCTATCGCCTCAAGTTTGAGGGGACAGCGGCCGATATCGCGCCCGTCACGGAGCTAGCAGCACCGCCAGCGCCGACAGCACCAACCCGCAAAGATGCCGCGCCTAAAGCGTCGCTACCGCAAGCTGGGCAGGAAGACCCGGTGATGGAAAAGGTGGAAGCCGAGCGCGACACCCACGACCCCGACGATCTCCTGAGCGAACACGCTGCGCAGGAGTGAAGCCAGCCTACGCCTTCAGGCGGTAACCGGTCTTGAACACACGGTAGACCGCGAAGATCAGCACGAGATTGATGCCAAGCGTGTAGGCAAAGCCGGTCAGCAGGCTGCTGTCCGCCTGGTCGATAAAACCATAGCGGAAACCGTCGATCATATAGAAAAACGGGTTCATATGGCTGAAGACCTGCCAGCTGGTGGACAACCGCTCAATGGAATAGAAAGTGCCCGAGAGCAGGCTCAGCGGTGCGATGACAAAATTGGTGATAGCGGCGGCATGGTCGAACTTCTCCGCCCAGATGCCGGTCAGCACCCCCACAAGCGCCAGCATGGTGCTGGCAGCCACGGCAAAATAGATGATCGGCCAGATATGGGCGACCTGCATGGTCACACCTGGCATCAGGGTAAAGGCAAGGCCGACCGACAAACCAACGGCCAGACCACGGGTCACGCCGCCACCGACAAAGCCAAGCGTCAGCTCAAGCGCAGAAAGCGGCGGCATCAGCGTGTCGACGATATTGCCCTGCACCTTGGCAATAAGGATTGAGCTTGAGGTGTTGGCAAAAGCGTTTTGCAGTATCGCCATGACGATCAGCCCGGGGGCGAGGAACTGCGCATATTCAAGACCGGCGATTTGTCGCCCGGCACCGCCAAGCGCGAGGGTGAAAATTACCATGAACAGAATGGTGGTCACCGCCGGCGCCGCCAGCGTCTGCGCCCAAACCTTCATGAAACGGCGGGTTTCGCGCATGTAAAGGGTCCAGAGGCCCCGCCAGTTGACAGCCCCGATGGTGCGGGCGCCCAGATCGGGGTAGCTGTCCGTTTTGTAATGCAGGGTCGCGCTCATGGGACTTGTTCCTTCCGCTGTCATGCTTATCTCTTGTAAAATCCCGCCCGGAATTCTGGCCGAATGGCCGGCAACACCATATGGGGATGAATGTTCCCTTGGCAAGAGGGCCTGTTGGGCGATATAAGCGGGGAAAGACTCGGAGGCGCCCTCAAGGCCGCCCTTCATAAAAAGACAAGGATACCATCATGGCATGGACGGACGACCGCATTGATCAGCTCAAGAAACTGTGGGACGACGGCTTGAGCGCAAGCCAGATCGCCAAGGAGCTTGGTGAAGGCGTCACCCGCAACGCGGTTATCGGCAAGGCGCACCGGCTGGGGCTGAAGTCCCGCCCGTCACCGGTAAAGACCGATAAGGAAAAGAAAAAAGCGGCACCAAAGCGCGTGGCGAAGAAGGCAGACAAACAGCTTGTCTCGCTGCTCGACCTGACGGACCGCATGTGCAAGTGGCCGCTTGGCCACCCTGGCGACGCGGATTTCCACTTCTGTGGCAAGGCCAGCGAGCCGGGCATGCCCTACTGTGCCGGTCACTGCGCGGAAGCCTATCAGGCACAGCCGCCACGCCGCGATCGCCGCCAGCAACAGCAAAAAGTGATTCTCTGATTCGAGTCGGCTTTTCCGCCGCACCGATCCGGCCATCACAATTTTGTCAGCATTGAGCGCTTGCCCAGAAATGGGCAGGCGCTAAGCTTATGCGCAAAATCCGGCATCCTTGGAGGGGTACATGCAAAAGACAGTTAAGCGTAAATTGATTACAGGCGCGGCCGCCCTGTCCGTGCTTCTGGCCAGCGGCGTAAGCTTTGCCCATGGTGAAGAGGAAGAAAAGCGCTTCGCAGAATCGCAGTATCGTCACGATATCATGATGATCACAAAATATGCCCTTGGTAATATTTTGCAGCATTTGCGGGGCACGGCGGATCAGGAAGGCGATGTTGCCAAATTTGCGGAAATGATGGCCATGTCGGCCGCCATGGCGAAGACCGCGTTTGAAAAAGACACCCGCGGCATGGAGGGCAAGACCGACGCCAAAGGCGACATCTGGGAAAATTGGGCAGATTTCTCTGACCGCCTCGACAAATATGAAGCTGACACTGCCGCGCTTGCAGAGGCCGCCAAGTCAGGCGATATGGGCCAGATTGCGCCAGCCTTCAAGAAGGCGACAAGCAACTGCAAATCCTGTCATGACGAATATCGAAAATAGTCTTTAAGACCAGCCCGGACCGGGTAAAGCGCGCGGCTGCGGCTTGCGCGCTTTTTTTTACTAGAAAACGCTGAACCACACCCCGGCAGCGACAATAACAAAAAGCCCCAGCGCCAGAAACGGACTGCGCATTTTAGGCGCTGCTGTGCCTTGGGCCACCTGCTTTTTGCCGGTGATCATCGGGCTGATGAGATTGGCACGACGAATGAGGGCATACGCCGCAATCGCCAGCAAATGCAATCCCACAAGCCCCAGAAGCGTATAGCCGATCCATTCATGGATTTCAGTCAGACCCTCTGCCAGGTCGCTATCAATAGTGTGCGCCAGCGGGCCTTCAAAAAACATCGCATCGGTGCCGTAAAGCCCCAGAATAGGCTGCGCCAGCAACAGCATGAGCAGCAGCGCGACCGAAACCGCGCCAAGCGGGTTATGGCCCACGCGGGTGTATGGCGCGCGGCGGAATGCCTTGCCCAGATACCGCAAGGTCGCGCCGGGCCCCCTGACAAAATGGCTGAAGCGCGCGGTGTCACTACCCACGATGCCCCAGAGGATGCGCCAGATGACCAGCGTCAGGATAGCCACGCCGGAATAGATGTGAATGTCGGCATAGATGCCGAATTTATCCTGAAACGCAGAGTATGCTGACAGCGTAAACAGGATAACAAGCACCCAGTGAAACAGGCGAACACCGCCGTCCCATACCTTGACCTTCATACCGGCCCCCTTGTCAGCATGGTTTTGACTGCCGTGACAATGTCCCCCGCATGCGGCAACCATGCCGCCTCGGCCGCGCGGCCATAAGGCACCGGGGTATGCAGGGGTGTCAGCGCCTTGGGTGCCGCGCGCAGGCTGTCGAAGCCTTCCTGCGCCGCCAATGCCAGTACAGCGTCGGCAAAGCCCGCGAAAGCCGCGCCCTCATCCACCACCAGCAAGCGCCCGGTTTTTTTAAGACTGGCAAGTATCAGTTGGGAATCGAGTGGCTGGACCGTGCGCGGGTCTATCACTTCAGCCTGCACACCCCCTGCCGCCAATTGACCCGCAGCCTTTTGAGCCTGATGCAACATCGCCGAGAGCGCCACAATCGTCACGTCGTCGCCCTCGCACACCACACGACCTTCACCAAGCCTTACCGGTGGCAGTTCGTCGACCAACTCGCTCTCAAAGCCATATAGGCCCTTGTGCTCCAACAGCACCACCGGGCTATCGCTCGCCACCGCTGATTTGAGCAGCCCGGCAGCATCCGACGCCGTCGCCGGGCATGCCACCACAAGGCCGGGGAGCGATGCCACAAGGCCGTGCAGGGACTGGCTGTGCGTGGCGCCCGAACCGTCGCCCGCCCCCATGGTGGTGCGGATAACCAACGGCAGTTTGACCCTCCCGTTTGAGAGAAACCGCAGTTTGGCTGTCTGGTTCATCAACTGGTCAAAACACACGCCAAGGAAATCACAAAACATCACTTCGACGATGGGCCTGAGGCCTGTCATCGCCGCACCCGCGGCCATGCCAAGGAAAGCAGCCTCCGAGATGGGGGTATCAATCACCCGCTCGCGGCCAAACACGCCCGCAAGGCCCCGGGTTACGCCGAAGGCGCCGCCAAGTTCGGTCGTGCCCTCGCCCTCGGTGCTGCCAACAATATCTTCACCAATGACAACCACGCGGCTATCGGCAGCCATCACCGCGTGATGGGCCTTGTTCAGCGCCTCTGCAATCGTCACCCTTGCCATCAAACGCCTCCCGCCGCCTGCCATGCCGCGAGCGCCTGACCACTGATGTCCTTGCTTTTCTCTGCCTTGGCGATAACACCCTCGGCCTTCAGCCTGGCCGTGATGGCAAAGCTCTCCAACTCATCGGCCTTGGCCCCCATCTTGATAAGCATGTCATGCACGCGCGGGAGCGGGTCACTGCGCTCGCCGCGCTGGCGGTAGGGTTCTGCGTCACCGTGATAATGGCCGGAGAGACGGATGACCTTGGCCTCAATAAACGCCGGGCTACCGGTTTTACGCACCCAGCCAACCATACGGTCAGCCGCTTTCATCATCGCGGCCGGGTCCTGCCCGTCCACCTGATCAGCAGCGAGGCCAAACGCGCGTGCGCGGCCAATCAGCGAGCCTGCGGTGGCGTAACTGGCAGCGGTTGACTGGCCAAAACCATTGTTGATCACCACAAACAGAAGCGGCAGGTTCAGCGCAACCGCCAGATTAAGCGTTTCCTGCACCGCGCCCTGATTCACCGCGCCGTCCCCCATGAAGGTCGCAGCGATGCCACCTGTGCCAAGCGTTTTGGCGCTGAGCGCTGCACCAGCAGCCAGCGGCACCTGCCCACCGACAATGCCATTGGAGGTCAGAAAACCGTTTTCGGGCGCCATCAGATGCTGGGTTCCGCCAAGGCCGTCGGACAAGCCACCCTTGCGGCCCAGAATTTCCCGCGCGAGCGCAAGGGGGTCCACGCCGCATGCCAGCGCGAGGCCATGGCTGCGGTGCGAACCGGTAACCTGATCCTTCAGCATGTCAAGCAGGCTGATCACCGCAAGCTCCGCAAGCTCGGCACCCGAATTGAGATGCACAAGGCCGGGCACATGCCCCGCATCGGCGCTGGCGGCAACCCGGTCTTCAAAGGCACGGATAAACAGCGCCTTTTCATACAAATTTTTAAGTTCGCCCAAATCCATAAGTGCGTGCGTTTCCCTCGCGGACATCGTTCATATGTAAAGCCAATTTTCTTCGGTGTTAACCATGATGCTTATCAAAATGACAATAAAGAGGTGCAATCATTGCAGAAATACGCCATAAGCCCACCAAACCCGCATGAAATTGCCATTGACTCATGGGGTCCACTCCCCATATGTAAATCATGAGTAATTTGGTAGGAATTAGCGAGAATGCCCGGAAAAGCTTGGGTTTGCCCGCTGACCCGAGAATCATACAAGGACACACGCCGTGATTCGGCTGACCAATTTAGCAGATTATGCCGTGGTGTTGATGTGCGAGATGACGCACACGGATAACCGCGTGAGCGCGCAGGATCTCTCCGCCGCCACCAGTATACCGGCACCCACAGTCGCCAAAATCCTCAATGCGCTGGGCCGGGCGGAGCTTCTTAAATCCCACCGCGGGCTGAAGGGTGGCTTTGCACTGGCGCGCAAGGCGGATGAGATTACGGTCGCGGATATTATCGAAGCCATTGATGGCCCGATCTCGCTGACCCACTGTGCCGAAACCGGCACCAGCGACTGCTGCTTTGACGATATCTGCCAGATGCGTCCGCGCTGGCAGGTGATCAACAGCGCGGTCAAGGGTGCACTCGCAGATGTGAAACTGTCTGCCATTGCCACGCACGGCAGTGGTGAAGAATTAGCCGCACGTTTTGAAAAGCGCGCGCAAATGGCCTGACGGGAAAACCCTGTCGTGCCGCAGTACAAGAGTTTGAACTTTGATGTAAGGAGCCGCCGTTATGGCTGGAACCGCTGAAGCCCAAAAACAGATCGCCGAAGTCACCGGTGACTATAAATATGGTTTTGTCACCGACATCGATATGGACATGGCACCCAAGGGCCTGTCCGAGGATGTGATCCGCTTTATCTCGGCCAAAAAGGAAGAGCCTGCGTGGATGCTGGAGTGGCGCCTGAAGGCTTACCGGGCCTGGTTGAAGATGGACGAGCCGGACTGGGCCAAGGTGAGCTTCCCCAAGATCGACTATCAGGACGCCTATTATTTCGCCGCGCCGAAGAAAAAAGATGGCCCCAAAAGCCTTGATGAGGTAGACCCCGAGCTTCTCGCAACCTATGCGAAACTTGGCATTCCGATCCGCGAGCAGGAAGTGCTGGCGGGTGTGCAGGGGTCCGCAAAAGTTGCTGTTGATGCCGTGTTCGACAGCGTGTCTGTCGCTACCACCTTCCGCGAGGAACTGAAAAAAGCTGGCGTGATCTTCATGTCGATCAGTGAGGCCATTCGCGAATATCCCGAGATGGTCAAAAAATACCTCGCGACCGTGGTGCCAGTCAGGGACAATTATTTTGCTGCGCTCAACTGCGCTGTGTTCACCGACGGCACCTTTGTTTATGTGCCCAAGGGTGTGCGCTGCCCGATGGAGCTTTCGACCTATTTCCGCATCAATGCCGAAAATACCGGCCAGTTTGAACGCACGCTGATTGTGGCCGACGAAGGCTCCTATGTCTCTTACCTTGAGGGCTGCACCGCGCCGATGCGCGATGAGAACCAGTTGCATGCCGCTGTCGTGGAACTGATCGCGCTGGATGATGCCGAGATCAAATATTCAACCGTGCAGAACTGGTACCCGGGCGACAAAGAGGGCAAGGGCGGCATCTATAACTTCGTGACCAAACGCGCGCTGTGCAAAGGCAAGAACTCGAAAGTAAGCTGGACCCAGGTTGAGACCGGCTCTGCCGTCACCTGGAAATACCCAAGCTGCATCCTCGCAGGCGAAGGCAGCGTGGGTGAGTTCTACTCGGTCGCCGTGACCAACAATTACCAGCAGGCCGACACCGGCACCAAGATGATCCATATGGCGCCCAACACACGGTCCACGATCATCTCGAAGGGTATCTCGGCAGGCAAGTCGCAGAACACCTACCGGGGCCTTGTGAAGGTGCTGTCGGGGGCGGAGAATGTGCGCAACTATACCCAGTGCGACAGCCTTCTGGTCTCCAGCGAGAGCGGCGCACACACGGTGCCCTATATCGAAGTCAAGAACCCCACCGCGCAGATCGAGCATGAGGCCACCACCTCCAAGATCTCGGAAGACCAGATGTTTTATTGCCGGGCGCGCGGGCTTGGGGAAGAAGAAGCCGTGGCGATGATCGTCAACGGTTTCTGCAAGGAAGTAATGCAACACCTGCCAATGGAATTTGCCGTAGAAGCCCAGAAGCTTCTCGGTATCTCCCTTGAAGGCAGCGTGGGTTAAGGACGGATAGTTATGCTGAATATCAAAGACCTTCACGTCAGCGTCGGCGACAAGGAAATCGTCAAGGGCCTGAACCTTGAGATCAAGGCGGGGGAAACCCACGCCATCATGGGCCTGAATGGCGCCGGCAAATCCACGCTGGCCGCGGCTATCGCTGGCCGGGATGACTATGAGGTCACGTCCGGCTCGATCGAGTTTGGCGGCAAGGACATGCTGGCCCTTGAGCCGCACGAGCGCGTGGGCGAGGGTCTGTTCCTCGGCTTCCAGTACCCGGTTGAAATTCCCGGCGTCTCCAACCTCAATTTCCTGCGGACCGCGCTCAACAGCGTACGCAAATATCGCGGGGAAGCGGAGATGTCAGCGGCTGAATTCATGAAGCTGGTGCGCGAGAAAGCCAAAGCGCTCAACATGGACCCCGAGATGCTGAAGCGTTTTGTGAACGTGGGCTTCTCGGGCGGCGAGAAAAAGCGCAACGAGATGGTACAGATGGCAGTGCTGGACCCCAAGCTGGCCATCCTTGACGAGACCGATTCAGGTCTTGATATCGATGCGCTCAAAACCGTGGCGGAGGGCATCAACACCCAGCGCCGCAAGGATACCGCCATTCTGCTGATCACCCACTACCAGCGCCTCTTATCCTACGTGCAACCGGATGTGGTGCATGTGATGATCGATGGCCGCATCGTGAAATCGGGCGGCAAGGAACTGGCGCTTGAGCTGGAAGAAAAAGGCTACGCTGACGTTGCCTAAACGCGCTGGGACAGGACAAATATGCAAGACGAACTGACAACCGGATATAGCGCGCAAGCGGCCGCCCTTAAGGGAACGGTGCCGGGCGCTGATGACCTGCGCGCCCAGGCCATGACGGATTTTGGCACCCACGGCTTCCCGCATGCCAGGGCCGAAGACTGGCGCTATAGCGACCTGAAGGCCCTGCGCGCCAATGTTTACGCACCGGCGGAGGCACCGGAAGCCATGCCGACCATACCCGCCTCCATGGGCGACACAGCGGCACGGTTTGTTTTTGTGAACGGCCGCTATCAGGAAGACCTGTCCGACCTTGGCGACCTGTGGCAAGCGGCATCGATCCGCCCGCTGGCGAACCATTTCACCTCAAACGCCGCCCGGCTGGATGAACTGGTGCGCGGCGAGGACGGGGTTTCGCTTCTGAACACTGCGCTTTTGCGCGACGGCATGGTGATTTCCGTGCCGGCAGGGGTTGAGGTCGACGACCCGGTCGAGATCGTGCATGTCATGACAGAGGCTGCAGGCAGGGCCGCGCACCTCCGCCATGTGATCGAGCTTGGTGAGGGTGCCAAACTATCTGTGTTTGAGCGGTTCATTGGTGACGATAGCGCCTATTGGCAAAATATCATCCTGCAGGCCCGCATTGCCGAAGGCGCGAATCTCGGCCATATCCGACTGCAGGAAGAGGGTGCGAGCGCGCTGCATACCGCCAAGGTGTATGCCAATGTGGATGCGGTCGGCGAGTACCGCTGCGCCAATATGACCGCAGGCGGCAAGATGGCGCGCTTCGAAGCGCATGTGCGGCTTTTGGGCGAAGAAGCCCATGCCACCGTTGACGGCGTGGCATTGACCGCCACCGGACAGGTGCACGACACGCTGACACATGTGAACCATGTGGTGCCGTTTGCCACCAGCGACCAGATTTTCCGCACCGTTGCCGACGCACGCGGCAAAACCTCCTTCGCGGGCAAGGTAACGGTGGCGAAAGACGCGCAGAAAACCGCCGCAGACCAGAGCTTCAAGGCACTGGTGTTTGATCGCACGGCGGAAGCGAACGCAAAGCCGGAGCTTGAAATTTTTGCCGACGATGTCAAATGCAGCCACGGGGCCACCGTGGGTGAGCTGGACGCCAAGGCGATCTTTTACCTGACCTCGCGCGGCATTGACCCGGTCACAGCGCGCCGCATGCTGGTGGAGGCCTTTACCGCTGGCGCGCTGGAGCGTGTGGCATTCGATGAAATCCGCGACGCGATGATGGACCGTATCGGGACATGGATGGCCACCCGCGCGGACCGCGCCATCCCGGAAGTACGGGAAGCCTAAGGCCAACAGGCACAAGGAAAGTGATGAACACACAGTCAGTCATAAAACCCGGCCTTGGTGTCGAGAAGATCAAAGCGGATTTCCCGATCCTCGCCCGCGAGGTCTACGGCAAGCCGCTCACCTTCCTTGATACAGCCGCCAGCGCGCAAAAACCCCGTGCCGTGATCGAGGCCGAGACCGCGCTTTATGAAGGCTACTACGCCAACATCCACCGCGGGGTCTATAAGTTCAGTCAGGACGCGACCGAAGCCTATGAAGCCAACCGTGAGACGGTGCGCACGTTCATTAACGCCGAAAAAGCGCGCGAATGCATTTTCGTGCGCGGCGCAACGGAAGGCATCAACCTTGTCGCCCAAACCTGGGGCCGCGCGAATGTTGGCAAAGGTGATGCGATTATCCTGAGCTATATGGAGCACCATTCGAACATCGTGCCGTGGCAGATGCTGGCCGAGGAAAAGGGGGCTGCCATCAAGGTCATCCCCATGTTCGATGATGGCTCGCTCGATATGGAAACCTACAAGTCGCTTTTGTCTGACCGCACAAAAATTGTCGCCGTCGGCCATATCTCAAACGCCATCGGCGTGATGAACCCGGTGAAGGAAATCGCCCGCCTGGCCCATGAGGCCGGTGCCGTGATCCTCATTGACGGTTGCCAGGCAGCGCCGCACCTCAAGGTCGATGTGCGCGACATCGATGCCGACTTTTACGCCTTCTCCGCCCACAAGGCTTACGGCCCCACAGGCATTGGCGTGATTTACGGCAGGGAAAAACTCCTGGACGCCATGCCACCATGGCAGGGTGGCGGAGACATGATCTCCACCGTGACCTTCGAGAAGACGACCTACAACGACCTGCCGCACAAGTTTGAGGCTGGCACGCCCAACATTGCGGGCGGTATCGCCATGAAAGTGGCGCTTGATTACATCACGTCGCTCGGGCACGCCAATATCGTCGCGCACGAGCATGAACTATTGGAGTATGCCACCCGCGAGCTTTCGGCCTTCAACAGCCTGAAGATTATCGGCACCGCGCCCGAGAAGGGGGCGATCATCAGCTTCACCATGCAGCACGCCCACCCGCATGATATCGGCACTATTCTGGACAGGCAGGGCATCGCCGTGCGCGCCGGGCACCACTGCGCACAGCCGGTGATGGACCGTTTTGGTATCCCCGGCACCGTGCGCGCCAGCTTTGGCATATATAACGACAAAACCGATGTGGACCGCCTTGTTGCGGGCCTCAAGAAAGTTGTGGACATCTTTGGATGATGGATAACGAGCAAAAAAGAGACGTTATGGACGTCAGCGCCCCTTCAGGTGACAACTATCCGGCGGAGAACATGCCGAAGAAGGATGTAGAACGCCCCAGAGTGGACCAACCGGGCGTTAGCCCGCAGGAAGGCGGCTATTTCCTCAACAAGTTCCTGGAGGGCGACGCCGAGAAAAAAGCCGCCGGGGACGCGACCGCAGAAACCAAAAGCGAACCAGTTGGTGACCAGCCTTCCTCAAAGGAAGAGCTTGAGGCCAATATCATCGCGGCTCTGCAGGAAATCTACGACCCCGAGATCCCGGTTAACATCTATGAACTGGGGCTGATTTACGGTGTCGATATTGACGACGAGCGGCGCGTGCGCGTGACCATGACCCTGACAACCCCGCATTGCCCCGTGGCCGAAAGCATGCCGGGCGAGGTGGAGTTGAAAGTCAACACGGTCCCTGGCGTAAACGGTTGCGACGTGGCGCTCGTATGGGAACCGGCGTGGGATATGTCGAAAATGACCGACGAAGCCCGGCTTGAACTCGGCCTGCTTTAGTCCCACCTTTAGAGAATGATGAAACGAGGTTTTTAAAGTGGCAGTGATCAACATTACAGATAAGGCGGCAGACCATATCCGCGCGCTGCTCGCCAAAAGCGAAACGGCTGTCGGCATCAAGCTTGGCACCAGCACCCATGGCTGTTCGGGCCTTGGTTATACGGTGGATTATGTTGAAGAGCCCGCGGAAGACGACGAAGTGGTTGAGGACAAAGGCGTGAAAGTTTTTGTCGACCGTAAGTCGCTCCTGTTCCTTCTGGGCACAGAAATGGACTGGGAGGACAGCATGTTCTCAACCGGCTTCAAGTTCAGCAACCCCAATGAAAAAGGCCGCTGCGGTTGCGGCGAAAGCTTCCACGTCTGATATTGTTTACGCCACGGGATCACCAAGGCTGACTATCAGTTTCATCGCAGGGTTATGCGGGCGATGCGCGCCGGGACGGATTGCCAATAAGTATATACTGACGTTGCTTCGCCAGCGTCTTGTTCCTGTTTCCGGGCGGCGAAATGTTTATCATATGTCTCGTACTGGGGCCGGTCCCAATCCATTTTTTCATGCCCGGAAAAGTGCAGCTCTTTTGTCGGCGGTAAAAACAGCTCCGGATGAGCTGAAAGGAAACTGTGCAATGCCGTTGTGCCAGCTTTCTGCACACCGGCGATAAGGCCCGAAAGCCGCTTAGGCCTTTTCAGGATTACCTTAAAGTCCTGCAATACCATAAGCTGACAACACAGCATTTGACAAATGTCCGGCCTTGCCGTCTTCTGGTCACCGCAGGCCTTTGCCTGCCAACCCGTGACAGCTGAAAGGGAAATGCCCGCGCGATCCACGCGCCAGCCCGAAACCGCCATGACACTCCCGATGCGCCTAAATCCTATCATCCATGTGCTGGGGCTCATGCTTACGAGCCTTGCCGTTACCATGGCCATACCCGCCATTGCAGAAGAGATGATGACCGGCCAAATGCCGTATGAATTTATCTTCTCAGCGTCTTTTTGCGCGTCGGTCGGGCTGATGGCGGTATTTGCCACGCGTGACAACCAGCCCTTCAGCCTGGATGTAAAACAGGCTTTCCTGCTGACCGCGCTGTCGTGGATCGTGTTGCCCCTGTTTGCCGCCCTGCCTCTTATGGGGCTTGGCCTGTCACCAGAGATTGGCCTCAACTTCACCGATGCGGTGTTCGAGACTGTCTCCGGTCTGACAACCACCGGTTCCACAGTGATGAGCGGGCTTGATGACCTTTTGCCGGGCCTCCTGCTGTGGCGCTCGCTGCTGCAATGGATCGGCGGGGTGGGCATCATCGTCATGGCCATTATCATGCTGCCGTTTCTGCGCATTGGCGGCATGCAGCTTTTTAAAACCGAGAGCTCCGACAAGTCGGAAAAAATCATGCCACAGGCTGCCAGTATGGTGAAATGGATCATGGGGGTTTACGCAGGGCTGACGGTGCTGGCCACCATCATCTTCATGCTGACCGGCATGAGCGGCTTTGACGCCGTTAACCACGCCATGACGGCGCTGTCGACCGGCGGCTACAGCACCCATGATGCCAGCTTCGGCTATTTCACCAACCTGTCAACCCAGTGGGCGGGTACACTTTTTATGCTGGCGGGTGGCCTGCCGTTTATCAGCTATATCAAATTTGTGCGCGGCCACCGGCGGCCCTTCCTGTCGGACCCACAAATCCAGACATTCATCCGCTTCCTTGCCGTGGTGATCATCATCATGACGGCATGGCTGATGAAACGTCAGGACCTCTCGCTTTTTGGTGCGCTGACGCTTACCGCTTTTAACGTTGTGTCGGTTGTCACCACGACGGGCTTTGCCTCCACCGACTATACGACGTGGGGCCCGGCGGCCGCAGCGGCCTTTTTCATCCTCACCTTCGTGGGGGGCTGCGCGGGCTCAACCTCCGGCGCGATCAAAATTTACCGCTTCCAGGTGCTGTGGGTGACGATGCGCGAACAGCTCTCGAAGCTCGCGAGCCCCAACCGCGTGGTGATCATGCGCTACCACGGCAGCCGCCTGCCGCCGGAATTGCCGGTTTCGGTGCTGGCGTTCCTTGCGGTCTTCCTTGCGTCCGTGACCCTCGTGACCATAATCCTGACCATCCTTGAGATCGACTTTGTCACCGCGCTCACCGCCAGTGCCACCGCCATCACCAATGTGGGGCCGGGACTTGGGCCCATTATTGGCCCTGCGGGTAATTTCGCCAGCCTGCCGATTGCTGCCAAATGGGTGCTGTCGTTCGCCATGCTGCTTGGGCGACTGGAGATTTTCACCCTGCTTCTGCTGTTTGATCCGCACTTCTGGCGCGATTAAGGCGGGAAAGGTTAGTCTACAATCTTCAGCTTGCCGCGCATCTTCTTGCGCTCGCCAGTGGTTTTTTTTGTCGTGATGCGGCGCTCCTTCGAGCCTTTTGAGGGCTTGGTCGGCACGCGGAACTTGGGTTTCCTGCTCGCCTTTTCCAGCATTTCCACCAGCCGCTTTGTTGCTGCGCGCTTGTTGTCGATCTGGCTGCGGCTTTCTTCTGCCGTCAGCACAATCACCCCGTCCTGTGTCATGCGACTGCCCGCAAATTTACGCAGGCGCACAAACATCTCACTACTGATAGCCGTGCACGCGCGCGCGTCGAACCTCAGTTCCACAGCGGTCGAGACCTTGTTGACATGCTGCCCGCCCGGCCCGGATGCCCGCTTGGCCGACAGCTGAATTTCAGCTTCATCAATCTTGATATGGGGTGCAATCTCGATCATGCGGGGACTGTAAGGCAAGCTAACAATGGGCGCAAACCGTTCTTCATCCGCTATTTCATCCTTCTATATTGCAACTATTAAAGATGCGGGGCACAGTTCAGGGTAGACCGTTTACACAGTGCTCCGGGGGTTTCATGGCATTTGGTGTTTTCATCCACCGCGCAGATTCGATTTATGATGATCGTCCCGCTGAGCGCTATCAATTTCCGCAATCATATCTAGCGCGGGCCTCGGCATGTGTAGGCGATTGGATTGTTTACCACGAACCAAAGAAAGTCAAAAACACGCGGGGCTATTTTGCCGTCGCAAAAGTCGAATGTATTGTCCCAGATCCAACCACCCCATACATGCATCTAGCGATCATTGAACCCGGCTCTTATCTCGATTTTGTAAATCCGGTGCCATTCAACGGAGAATACGGATTGCTAGAACAGGGGCTACTGAACGAACACGGGAAATTATCAGGCTGGGCACAGGCCGCAGTGAGACCACTCTCTTCTGCAGACTTTAACCGAATTCTTGATATTGGTTTGGCGGACGATCAATCATTTCTTCCGCGAACAGACGACATTCATCAGATTTCTCTGCACGAAGAGCAAACTCCCTTTGAATTCGCTGTTGACCGAGGTCGCACAACTTTCCTGACATCAAGGACTTTACGTGACCGAGCCTTCCGCCAGCGAGTTGTAAGAGCTTACAACGAACGGTGCGCCATTACTGGGTTGAAGCTCATCAATGGCGGCGGTCGAGCAGAAGTGGAAGCCGCCCATATCAGACCAGTCGAGCATGGTGGGCCGGATATTGTAAACAACGGGCTTGCGCTCTCAGGTACAGTTCATTGGATGTTTGATCGCGGGCTGATCAGCCTCACTGATGAGCTTGAGATCATCGTCAGCAGGCAGGGAAATGACCCCAACCGCATACGAGGGCTTATCAATGACAATGGAAAGGCATTTTTTCCCTTACGTCCGACAGATAGGCCCCACCCCACTTTTCTCGCATGGCATCGCGAAAACTGCTTCAAGCACTAATGATCGGCGATTCTGGGTAGTAAAAGTGGTGCCGCTTACGTGACTCGAACACGTGACCCCATCATTACGAATGATGTGCTCTACCAACTGAGCTAAAGCGGCGTCGCAACAAGTGTGCGTGTGGGCCGGAAAGGCCGTTACAGGCGGGCTGTATACCGGATGGGCCCAGCCACGGCAAGCGTTTTTTGGCGTGCACCCCCAGGCCCTTTACCGGGTGTGTGTATCGCGTCCAAGCGGCTGGCTGTCACCCGCGTCCGCGCCCAGCAGCGCAATGGTTTCCTCGGCCCGGAAGGCTTTTCGCGGCGCCACACTGCCGCCCACATCGCGCCAGTCCACCGTATCAAAACCACCACAATTGCCACAAAGCGGCGACCATGCGGTTGGCATATGGCCGCAGGCGTCACAGTGCCAGCCTTCGCCAGCCTCCGCGTGCGCAAGGGCGGCTTCAATCGGATCAGGGTCCTCATGCAGCGCGTGGGCAAGGGCAAGCCGGTATTGCCACGCCGCCCGCGTCGGCGCGGCTTTGATAAGCTTGTCGAGCAGCGGTTTGGCAATGTCATATTCACGGGCGTCCATCAGCGCATCCACAAGCAGCAGCATGGAGCCTGCATGATCCGGGTTTGGTGTGGTCAGCGTGCGCACGCGCTTGAGCCAGTCAGCCGCGCCCTCGGCCGCGTCCAGCGCCTTGAACACACGCGCCAGTGTCGGATGAGGCCGGTTGGCCCAGGCGTCCATAATCAGCTTGCTTGCGCGTTTTTTGTTGCCTTCACCCAGCTCGATCTTGGCAAGGGCCGCGGTTGCAGGCGCAAAATCGGGCCGGAGGGTCAGCACCTTCTTGAAGCCCTTTTTGGCCGCCAGCGTATCGCCGCGCAGGTTGGCCTCTGTGGCTTCCGCAAACACCAGGGCACTCCGGTGCCGGGTGATGACAGGCTTTTCCATCAGGTTTTCCCGCGCGACCTTGTCGAGCGCGGTTTCCGCTTCCGCCCAGTTGCCGGCGGCAACCTCGAGCGAAAACAGCGTCCTGAGCACCCACGGGCTTTTGCGGTTTTCCTTAAAGGCGGTACGTGCAAGCCGAAGGGCTTCGCTTTCGCGGCCCAGCCGCTGCGCTTCGCCCACAAGGCCTCGCAGGCCAAGAAAGCGGCCATCTTCCGTGCCTTCAAGTGCCTGATAGCGTTTGGCGGCACCGGCATGGTCCCCGGCGCGGGACGCGGCTTCCGCCGCAATCAGATGGACCATGGGTTGCGGCGGAAGCAAGACCTCCGCCTGTTCAATCAGTTTGGCGGCAAGCCGGTGATCCCCCGCCGATAGCGCCACGAGCGACTGGTTGAGAAGCTTGAGCCCGCGCCCCTGCCGCTTGACCACCCTGTTGGAGCCAAAAAACGGCATGTCGCGCCTGAGCCAGCCATAAAGCCACACCGCAAGCGCGGCAAGCGCCATGGCGGCAACGGCAAGAGCCGTGAGCGCGGCAAAACTGGTATAAAACCTGAGGCCTTGAAAATCGATGACCACATCACCGGGATGGTCGGCAAGCCACGCAGCCCCAACCGCGAGCACAAGTATCGCGATAAACCACAGAACGATCCGGGTCACGAGGCTGGCCTTTCCTGCGTGCCAGCGTTGGCAACACCACGGGTCAGCCGGTCAAACGCCTCTGTAACCGCGACATGGTTCCGCGCTTCCTTGCGCCACTGCGCGCTGGTGTCCTTCGCCGGGCCCTCGAGCGCGGCGAGAATGTCCGCTGCGCCTGTGATGTTACGGGCCGCCAGTGCACGCTCGGCCCTCAAAAGGTCCGCATCAAGGCCTGTGGCGCCCGCATCGGTGCGGCGCACGGTGAAAAGCTTGTTGAGGAAATTACCCTCGGCGCTGTCGCTCGCCTGCATGACAGCCGCTGCGACGGCATCAAAGTCGCTGACGAGTTTACCATATGGCGTGATGCCTTCCCCATACTCGGTAAGCACCGCGAGGTCCGCTCCGATCAACTGTTGGTCAAGGGCTGGCAGGGCAGAAAAGTCAGCCCTCAGGGCATTCAGCTCCGCGCCAAACGGCTGGCCGACAAGCGCGCGGTCCTTGAGCCGCCCGAGCGACAACACAAGCCGCCCGCGCGGGCTGGCCTCCAACGCGCCGGATTCCACCGCTTTCATCGCGGTCTCAAGGCTTTCAAGGCGATTCTTAAGGTGGCTGCTTTCCGCCCGCGCAAGCGCAAGCGCACCTGAGAGCTTGGATATCTGCGGGTCTTCCGCGCTTTCCATCGCCGACAGGCGCGTGATATCATCCGTCAGCCGGTTGATATCCGCCTGCAGGCCAGCAACCGCCGCCGGGTCAGGGACCGCATCGGCATTGCCATCGGCAGCAGCCACAAGCGCCATGTCTGCCGCCAGTTTCTCGCGCGCGGCGGCACCGCTTTCAAGCGCGGCTTCATGTTGGGCGAGGATTTCCGTGTGCCGATCCAGCGCGGCGGACAATGTCTCAAGCGCGGCGTTATAGCGTGCCATGTCCGGGCCGTCCGGGCCGTCCGGGCCACTGGCTGTGCCAGCGGGTAGGGGCACCACCGCGTCCTCTTTCAGGCCAAGATACACAAGGCCCGGGTCAAATTTCGGTGCAAAATAAACACCTGCGGCAAAAGCGCTGACACCAAAGGCAAGAACCCATCCTGCCTTCGCCATGAAGGACCCGCCTTTTTTTACGGTCTCAGCCTCTCGTGGCGGGTGCTCATGTTCGGCGATCACTTCGGCGTCGATGATGTCCTTTTCATCCACCGACGGTTCAGTCGCGCCTGCATCCCCACCCGTTGCGTCATCTGGTTTTTGGTCTTCACTAGCCACAGATACTGTCCCTTGGTCGCTGCCGTTTGGGCAGGCTTAGTCTTCGAGCATGGAGAAGAGCGCCTTCTCCGTCGGCATGATAGCGTAACGCACGCTACGCCACGGACCGATCAGCTGTTCCTTAACCCGTGTCGAAAGCGCGATGGCATCAATCCTGTTCAACCAGTCGGACCGGCCATATTCTGCCGCAGCTTCCTCAAATGTGGTGGCGGTGCGCGGCGAATAAAAGAGTGCAATATCAATTTCGCCTTCTTCCATGGCTTCCTGCACACCAGATGAAAAAGCCCGCATGGGCCGCGCCTGATAGGTCACCACATTAACAGCGTCAATGCCCTCACCCTTCAATACGTCAGAGATATTGTAGGAGACATTGGTGCCACACAGATAACTGTATTTGCGCTTCTCGCTGATACCGCATTCCAGCAGGGTCGGGATCATCTCGCGCGCGGTGCCGGGGCCAACAACCACATTGCTGAACCCAAGCTTGCGGACTTCTTCCGCCGTCTGTTCCCCGACCGCAAAGATCGGCCGTGCCTTGTTGCCAATGTTGGCAAGGCCATGACGCGCACCATTCTTGCTGGTGACAATCAGGCTGCGGTCGTCGCCCGGTATCTCGAACGACACGGGATCAATACGGATCATTGGCGCGATGATAACAGTGTGGCCCATGGCCTCAAGCTTTTCCGCCGTCGGCATAGCTTCGTCAATCGGCCGGGTGAGAAGGATGGTGCTCATTCAATCTCCGCTTCGATATCGGTTGCAAGGGTTTCAAAGAACGCCTCGCCCGCATCCCCCCGGATAGCGGCTCCCATATCCTGCCCGAGTGTTGCGGCAGCTTCAAGTGTCGCCGCGCAGGTGCCGGTTTTGTCAAACACGGTTTTACCGTCCAGTGACAGCAGCATGGCGTGCATCATCAGGCTATTGCCGGAACGGGTAGCATAGGCCGCAATTGGTGTGCGGCAGGAACCGTCAAGCGCGGCGAGAAACTCCCGCTCCGCCGTTACCGCAAGTGCGGTCTCGTCGCAGTGCAGCGGGGCAAGGCACGCGGCCATTGCCGTATCATCCTCACGAATTTCCACCGTTACAGCCCCCTGAGCGGGCGCCGGTAGAAAGTCAGCAAGGCTAAGTATCTCGGTGGCGGCATCGCTCATGCCCAACCGGTTGAGCCCGGCAAGCGCAAGGAAGGTGCCGTCCGCCTCCCCGGCCGCCAGCTTTTTCATGCGGGTCTGCACATTGCCGCGGAAGGTGACAACCTTGAGGTCCGGCCGGACGCGCAGCGCCATCGCTCGCCTGCGCAGGGAAGCCGTGCCCAGCGTTGCCCCCGCGGGCAAATCGCTGAAAGAGGCGTATTTTGCACTCATGAACACATCGCGCGCATCTTCACGCTTCAAAAAGGTGGACAGCACAAGCCCTTCAGGAAGGCGTGTGGGCATGTCCTTCGACGAATGCACCGCGCAGTCGATGCTACCGGCTGTCAGCGCATCTTCTATCTCTTTGGTAAAGAGGCCCTTGCCGCCCGCATTCATCAGGTGGCGGTCCAGAATACGGTCACCTGTGGTCTTGATCACCACAATCTCAACGTCACCGTCGCCAAGGTCTGCGTGCGCCGCTATCAGTTTCGCCTTGACGTCATTGGCCTGTGCCAGCGCCAGCGGGCTGCCGCGTGTGCCAATTTTAATGCCTTGTTGCACAAAACCCTCTCTCGGTGCTATCGGACGCCGCGCAGGCGCCGCTTCTCTTTGATGCTTTTAGCTATTTGGCTTATAGAACTTATGAAGCGGCGGCCCAAGCCCAAAGACAGGAATTATGATGCCCGCGACAAAAGAAACCGGCCTGAGTGCGCTCAAGCGCCCGCTTGTGCTGGGGATTGAAACAAGCTGCGACGAAACCGCCGCCGCCATTGTCGCGGCGGACCGCACAGTGCTGGCACACAGGGTGTTGTCACAGGTCGACGACCACGCCGAATTTGGTGGCGTAGTGCCCGAGATCGCGGCCCGGCAGCATATCAGCCATCTCGATCACCTGCTGCGGGACCTGATGGACGAGGCTGACCTTAACTTCAAAGACCTTGATGCCATTGCCGCCACCACCGGCCCCGGTCTTGTGGGCGGCCTGATGGTGGGCGTGATGACAGCAAAGGCGGTGGCGAGGGCCTCGGGCAAACCTTTTGTGGCGGTGAACCACCTTGAAGGCCATGCACTGACCGTGCGACTGGCGGACGATGTGCCGTTCCCTTACCTTTTGTTGCTGGTATCGGGCGGACATTGCCAGATTTTGATGGTCGAAGGCGTGGGGCGCTACACCCGCCTTGGCACCACCATCGATGATGCCGCCGGGGAGGCCTTTGACAAGACAGCCAAACTCCTGGGCCTTGGCTACCCCGGTGGTCCCGCTGTGGAAGCCGCTGCGCGTGAGGGCAACCCGAAGCGCTTCAAGCTGCCGAAGCCCATGGTGGGCAAGCCCGGGTGCAATTTCTCTTTCTCGGGTCTCAAGACCGCCGTCAGGCGGCTGGCCGAAGACTGCGTGGCGCGCCAAGGTGTGCTGACCAAAAAGGACCGCGCCGACATATGCGCCGCGTTTCAGGAGGCACTGGGTGCCTGCCTTGTGGACCGGCTGAAGCGTGCCACTGCCTTGTTCCGCGAGCAGGTTGGCGCAGGCGACCATCCTTTTGTGGTAGCGGGTGGTGTGGCCGCAAACCAGTATCTGCGCAACGAACTTGAGGCGCTGGCCGCCAGTGAAGGGCTGAGGTTTTTTGCCCCTCCGCTGGCGCTGTGTACAGACAATGGCGCCATGATCGCCTGGGCAGGGCTGGAGCGGTTTGCCGCCGACCCTACGATCGACGACCTGGATGTTTCGGTGCGCCCGCGCTGGCCGCTGGACGAGAATGCCAAGCCCATGGTTGGCAAAGGGAAAAAAGGCGCCAAAGCATAAGCACCTTGCCGAGACACGCGGGAAAGGGCAATCTAGGTTCCATAAAAACAAACGGGAGACAGCCTTGCAGAAAATTGGTGTTTTGGGCGCAGGAGCATGGGGCACAGCACTGGCGGCAGCCGCCGTGGGAGCAGGCCGCGATACGCTGTTGTGGGCGCGGGAAGAAGATGTGGTTGCGAGCGTGAACGCAGATCATGTGAATACGCTGTTCCTGCCCGATGTAACCCTTGATGCCAAGCTGAAAGCCACACATTCACTTGCGGACCTCGCGGACCGGGACGCCATTCTCGTTGTCTCCCCCGCACAGCATATGCGCACCATGGTACGCAGCCTCAAGGAACATCTGCCGGATAGTGTACCGCTAGTGATCTGCTCCAAGGGCATCGAGGTTGCCACCGGCAAACTTCTGAGTGAAGCCGTGGAAGAGGAAGCCCCAAACAACCCGGTGGCCGTGCTCTCCGGCCCGACCTTCGCTATTGAGGTGGCACAGGGCCTGCCATGTGCACTGACCCTGGCGTCCAAGGATGAAGCCTCCGGCAAGGCGCTTGTGGAGGCGCTTGGACAGGCAACATTCCGCCCGTATTATAACGCCGATATTGTGGGCGCACAGATTGGTGGCGCGGTGAAAAACGTGCTGGCAATCGCCACCGGTATTTCAGCGGGCCTTGGCGTGGGGGAAAACGCCCGCGCCGCCGTGATCACCCGCGGACTGGCGGAGATCATCCGCTTCGGCAAGCTTTATGGGGCCAAAACCGAAACCCTGATGGGCCTTTCCGGCCTTGGCGATTTGATCCTGACATGCTCAAGCACCCAGTCACGTAACATGTCGCTTGGCAAGGCCATCGGTGAAGGCCGCACCCTTGAAGAAATTATGGCGGAACGTAACTCTGTCGCCGAAGGAGCACACACGGTTGAAATTGTGCATAAAATCGCGACCGAGAAGGGCCTTGATATGCCCATTACCGCCGCAGTTTACAAAATCCTGAAGGAAGGACGCGAAGCCAAAGCCGTCATGGACGAGCTGATGGCCCGGCCATTCACGTCAGAAAACACTTAAACCCAACCATCAAATCGGGAGACAGCCATGCTGTTCATGATACTGGCAAAAGACAAGGCGGACAGCCTTGAGCTCCGCATGGCAAACCGTGCAGCCCATCTTGAATACATCAAGGGAGCCGGTAGCCGCATCAAGGTTGCGGGCCCCCTGCTTTCGGGGGGCGACGAGCCCAAACCGACAGGCAGCATGATTATCATTGATGCCGCCAGCGAAGGTGCGGTGCGTCTTTTTTGCGATAATGACCCCTATGCCACCGCCGGGCTTTTTGAACGGGTTGAGATCCAGCACTGGTTGCAGGTCACCGGCGAATGGGTGCCCAAAAGCTAGACACGCGGGAGGCTTGATATGGCTTACTGGCTGGTGAAATCCGAACCGCACGACTGGTCATGGGATGACCAGCTTGGTGTAGACACGGAGCCATGGACCGGAGTGAAAAACTATCAGGCGCAGGCCAACATGCGAAAGATGGCCGAAGGCGACGAGGTGTTTTTCTACCACTCCGGCAAGGACCGCGAGATTGTTGGTATCTGCACGGTGGCAACCGGTCCCTACGATGACCCCGATGACGAGAAGGGCAAGTTTTGTCTGGTCGACCTGAAAGCTGAAAGGCCGCTCAGCTCACCTGTCAGCCTGGCTGACGTCAAGGCGGATGAACGCCTGCATCACCTTGCGCTGGTGCGGCAAAGCCGCCTTTCTGTTATGCCCATCGATGCCGACAGCTGGGCCCTGATCTGCGCCAAAGGTGGGCGATAAACCCCATGCCACCATCCCCGCTTGATCTTGAAGACGTGCCTGCAGGGCCGCCAAGCGGTACTCTGCTCGCGCGGCTTGACGACCTGCCGCACCATGGCGGCAAGGAACTGGTGTTTCGCGACGGCCATATGGTCCTGCGGCTGCTGGTACAGCGCCACGGAGCAGGTGCCGTCGTGTACGAGAATCGTTGCCCGCATGCTGGCACACCGTTGAATATGTTTGACGACAAATTTATCGATATCACCGGCGGGCGGCTTTTGTGCCGCACCCATGGCGCGCTGTTTGACATCGCCAGCGGCCGGTGTGTGCGCGGTCCGTGCAAAGGCGACCACCTGCGGGCGGTCAATATCGACATCAGGGATGATGCGATCTATAGCGCCTGAAGGCCGGTCAGATCATCACCGTACCGGCGCGACGCTGCTGGGTCGGTGACGGCGTGCGGGCATTGCCCGGCAGCTCAACCGATACCGCGCGCCAGTAACTCTGGTAGCCATCTTCGTGAATGACGGACTTCAGCACCATCGATAGCTCGGAGTCGTAATAGACTGTGTTGGTCTTGCGCTTGGACTGGTTGCCCTTTTTATATTCGGTGACAATATCGACGACAAAAACCTTGCGGTCTCCGGTGGAGAGCGAAATGGTTTTCTCACCGATCACATGGATATTCGCCCAGAAATCAATCGCAGTGCCACGATTGATGTTCTTGGTGTTGCCGCGGAAGCTGACTTCCTTGCCCACGGCAAGCGGGAACAACTGCTCCAGCAGCTTATAGTCAAAGTCGGCCTCATACTGATAGCCGAATTCAACCCCGCTCACATTATAGAGGCCGCGGTAATAATTATGCACAACGACACGTTCGTCCTGCCAATAATATTCGGTGGTAACCAGCTTGTCGGTCACGGCTGTGACCTCCGCGTATAATTCCTGTCCGTGGCGCTGGATAACCGCGCGGGTGCCGACAATTGCAGACGGCGTCGCAGGTGCGCGCGCGACGGGGTCACATGCGACAAGCAATATCACGGCTAAAGTTGCAAAAAGGCGCGAAACCACTGGCACGCACTTTGCCTCCACTATCTATCCTCAAGCCCCTAATATCACCCATCGCAAGCGGTGGGAAGCCTCAAGGGCCGCACACCCCCATGCCCAGCCAGAAAGGATGGAAAATGATCAGATTGGTCGCGTGTTTTGCGGCCGTTCGGCTTTAAGCCCCTGGGCCCGCCCCTCGGCGAGCTCGATATTGCGCTGGATCACAACGGAGCTTGGGGCCAGCTCAAGGCCACGGGCATATTCTTCCTGGGCACGGCCGATCTCACCGGTTTCAAGAAAGATATTGCCCCGGTTATTATAGAAGCGCCAATTGTTGGGCGCGATGCTGATGGCAGTATTGCACTGCTTGAGCGCGTCGACCCACTCTTCTTCCATGATATAGCTGACACACAAGCCGTTGTGGGCACGGGCGCGCTGCTGCATGGTCAGGGTACCCCGGAGCGCGCGGGCATAGACCTCGCGGGCGGCAATCGCGTCACCACGGATAATCAGCTCATTGCCGCGCTTCAGGTTTTCTGAGGCCCGCAGAATAATTTCAAGCTTTGGCATGGCATCGGATGAGAACCGGTCCGCACTTACAGAAAAGGCGGTACCAAGCACGCATGCCAGAGCAATTACAGGACGGTTTAAAAGACGCATTACGACCTCCACTTCACTGCTCCCCGTCAGTCTTCGACACCCCCGTGTCGATCCCACTATAACACAGATTCCCCCGAATCCTTATCATCACAACTAGTTGTATTCATATAAGTGGGTGAATGTTACCTTATAACGGGGCCCTCGCAAAAGCAACTAAGCCATGGTTTGGTCCTTGGGTTTGATGAAGCGTTTCAGGCAGCCCGTGGACAGACCGATGTCCGCGAGGCGCCTTTCCTCAAATTCAATATCGGCAAACGTGCCGGTCGGGTATTTATAGTCAAGCGCATGCACAAGCTCGGGTTCGCCGGTCTTGATAAGCTCAAGTGCGGCGCTGTGGAACCCGGGGTTATGCCCGACGAGCAGGGCACTCGTGCAGTCGCCAGCATCGCTGCGTACAACGCTCACAATCGTCTCGAC
The DNA here is from genome assembly GCF_025574465.1 of Kordiimonas aestuarii. Classification (GTDB taxonomy): domain Bacteria; phylum Pseudomonadota; class Alphaproteobacteria; order Sphingomonadales; family Kordiimonadaceae; genus Kordiimonas; species Kordiimonas aestuarii. The sequence goes on along the minus strand of NZ_JAOBPP010000021.1, from coordinate 838,475 downwards.
GCTCGCCATATAAAGCGCTGGCTCAAATTGTACCGACCAACGAAGCTGGCCTGCATCCATCGCACGTTCAAGCGTCTCCCGTGCCCGCGCAGCCGTGGAGCAGACAACAAGCTCAGGGGCTATACCCAGCTTGGCAAACAGCCGTCCCATGCGTACCGCGTTTTTGCGCCCCCGCTCAGTGAGGGGCCTGTCATGGTCAGACAGGCGCACGTCCGCCCAATCGGATTTTGCGTGCCGCAACAAATAAAGATTTGCCATCGCCCTCTTCCTTATCCATTTTCTGGCCGCACACACCCCAACCTGCGCCCGGACGGAGACCAAGGCCATGATGACAGATTTTATAGAAAACGGAACGGGAGAAAAGGGAACTGTCTTGCTGGCGCACGGGGCAGGCGCAGGTATGGACAGCGATTTCATGGTGGCGTGGGCTGAAGGGCTGGCGTGCCGCGGCTTTCGGACGCTGCGTTTCGAATTCCCCTATATGGTGTTGCGCCGTGAAGACGGAAAAAAACGCCCGCCAGACCGCGCACCGAAACTGATGGAGGCTTACCACCATGCCATCACTGAAACCCACGTGCGCTATAGCCCGCACAAGCTGATCATCGGCGGGAAATCAATGGGGGCACGTATTGCCAGCATGGTCGCCGCCGAAGACCCCACGCTATGCGATGGGCTGCTGCTCCTGGGTTACCCGTTTCATCCAACAGGCAAGCCTGAGAATCTGCGCACCGGGCATCTGGCCGCCATCGACGTGCCAGCGCTTGTCATCCAGGGAGAGCGTGATCCTTTTGGCAACAAGGCGCTGGTGGACACACTAGACCTGGCGGACAACTTCACCCTGCACTGGGCGTCAGATGGCAACCACGACCTGAGCCCCAGGAAGGCATCCGGCTTTACGGCCCAACAAAACCGGGCGACCGCACTAGGTACAGCCGCCCGTCATTTTGGCTAGGCCTATGCCTCGGTCTATTCAACCTTCACGAACTTGAGCGTCATGCGGTCTGATTCGCCAATGGCTTCGTATTTGGCCTTATCCGCATCACCCAGAGCCAGTACCGGCGGCAGGGTCCACACGCCTTTTTCATAGTTCTTCTCGTCCTTGGGGTTGGCGTTCATTTCAGACGCTTCCACAAGCTTGAAGCCGTGGGCTTCGATTGCCGCAACGAGGTCGCTTTGTTTCCAGCGGCCTTTTTGTGCCGCTGCCATACGGTCACCGTCAAAATCCTCGTCAATGCGATGTTGCACCACACCCATCACCCCGCCGGGCTTCAGCATCGCATGGGCCTGTTCCATGCCCTTGTCGAAAAAGTCACGGCGCCACCAGTTGTGAAGCGCCCGCACGATGATAATCGCGTCCAGGCTGGCCTCATCCACTGGCAAGCCCGCTGACGCGGGAATCCATGTCGCAACTGCGTTGGGCCCAAAATCCGCCCGCATAGCTTCAAATTTTTCAGGATAGGCCCGCAGGTTGGCGGCATAGTTTGCATATTCGGCATAGACGTCCGGGTTATGTTCAAGCCCGACATATTTGCCGTCCTCCTTGAGGAGCGGCCCCAGAATTCGGCTGTACCAACCACCACCCGGGTTTACTTCCGCGACGGTCATATCCGGTTCAATGCCAAGGAAACGCAAAAACTCCTCCGGGTGGCGCGCCGCGTCACGGCTGCTTTCCCCGTCCTTGCGGACACTATTGTCATGCACTGCTTTCCAGATTGCGTCCTCATGATGGTCTGCGATCGCGCCACCAAGGCTGATGCCAATGGCCGCGGCCGCTGCAAAACCCCAATTCCGTACAAAACTCATTCTCTGTCTCCCTTGACTATCTGTCCCTGTTTTATGGCTATGGATTAGCGTTGCAGCATTTGCTGTGCTGCTTTGACGAATTTTTCGCTCGACTCTTTTACGTTCAGGTCCGGGCGGGGGGGCTGCATCAATCCGCGTTTTACCGCAGCCCGGTCGCCGATCTTGTCTTGCCAGGCCCGCACTGCATCCAGGCCGTCAAGATCCACGCCGGCCCACGAATGCGCCCTTACCCAGCACCAGTTGGCAATATCAGCAATGCTATAATCGTCGCCCGCCAGATAGGGGCTTTGCTTCAACCGCCGGTCCAACACGCCATAAAGGCGACGGGTCTCATTCTGGTACCGGTCGATTACACTCTGGATCTTTTCCGGGAAATAGCGATAAAACACATTGGCCTGGCCCTGCATTGGCCCCACGCCACCCATCTGGAACATCAGCCATTGCATGACAAGCGAACGGCCTTTCTCGTCGGATGGCATCAGCTTGCCACTTTTCTCCGCCAGATATACCAGGATGGCCCCTGACTCGAACACCGCGAAATCTCCATTGTCATGATCCACGATGGCCGGAATGCGCCCATTGGGGTTGATGGCGAGGAACCAGTCTTCCTTCTGGGCACCGCTACTGAGATCAATCGCTTCGAGCTTATAGTCAAAGCCCATCTCTTCAAGGGCAACGGAAGCTTTGTAACCGTTTGGCGTCGCGGCAGAATATAGTGTGATCACGATGGTTTCCTCAATCCGGTTGCAATTACCCTGCTTAAGATAGCGTGGCAGGAGACGGTTGAAAGATCACGCGCGATAACATTTTTGCGACCTGCCAATGCTGAGAAACAGGCCTTTAAACACAAACAATTCAACCACACGAATGAAAATTTATACTTTTAGTGTATTTAGGATATAGTTATTAAATAATAAGTTATTGGGCGGGGGACTGTATGACCAAACGTACCTGGCAAAATCTCACGTTATTTTTTGCTGCAATGTTGCTTGTTATAGCCTTTGCGTATGTGCAGGAACAAAGGTTATCCCACACCCTGCGCAAACAGGTATCCACCACACTCCATCAAACCGTCGCCAGCACCCAGGAAGCCGCCGCCGCCTGGAAACAACGCCATATAGCGCAGATGGCCAGCATCTCCCAGCACCCGGTTATTCTGCGGGAGGGCTCCAAATTGCTTGGTCTCCAGGACTCCGGGGACAGTCTCACCTCCGATACCCTTGAAGACCTCCGGGCGCATATGGCGAAAATCCTGGCCAACTACGGCTATCTCGGGTTTTTCATTATCGCGCCCGATGGCACCAGCATCGCCTCGATGCGCGACAATAACATCGGCGGCCAAAACCTGATTCGTGTACAGGCGCCGGAACTTTTTTCCCGCGCCCTCGCCGGTGACATCACCATCAGCCAACCGGTTCACACCGACGTGCCTGTCTTGGGTACAGACGGTGTTGTCTCCAAAGCGGCCCCCACGATGTTTGCCCTGGCGCCGCTCAGGGACCGTGACGGCAATGTGATTGCGGTTTTTACCTTGCGGATAAACCCACTCAATGACTTTGCGGCCATTTTCGCGCGCGGCCGCATGGGTCTGACCGGCGAGACATACGCGTTTAACAAACACGGCCTGATGATCAGCGAGAGCCGCTTCACCGATACGCTGGAACTTGTTGGTCTGCTGCGCAGGGGCGAAGCCAGCATGCTCAACATACCGGTTCACGACCCAGGCTATAACGCCTTTGACGGCTCCCGCGATGTGGACATTGACGCCAGCCCGCCCACGGCAATGGCCAAGAGTGCGCTGGCAGGGGGAAATGGTGAAAACCTGGTCGGTTACCGCAACTATCTCGGACAAGCGGTTGTCGGGGCATGGGTGTGGGACAATGAACTTGGGTACGGCATTGCGTCAGAAGTGGGCAAAGGCGAAGCCTTTTCCGGCCTGAATACAAGCATTGCCACCATTCGAACCTTCGCCGGCTGCATCGTCCTGCTGCTGGCCATTCTGGCTTATGTACAGCACCGCAACAGGCACCGGAGGCAACAGCAGGAACTGGCCGTGCTTGCAGCACTTGATCAGGCTAAACAGGCCAATCAGGCCAAGATGGTGTTTCTCTCGTCGATGAGCCATGAACTCCGCACGCCGCTCAACGCCGTCATCGGATTTGCCCAGCTTCTTCTCGAAGAGGAAAGTGTAAAGGAAAACCCCGAGCATGCCCGGCAAATTGGCAATATTCAGGAAAGCGGCGAACATCTTCTGTCTCTCGTCGACGAAATACTGGAATTCGCAAAACTGGACTTGGGTAGGCTCTCCTTCCAATATAGCAAAACCTCCATCGCCAATATTGTAACCGAGTCGATCGAGATGGTTGAGCCCTCTGCCAAGGCAGGGCAAATTGTCGTTCACCTTGAAAACGACGACCTCAGCGAACTGCCACAGATATGGACAGACCCGACGCGGGTGAAACAGGTACTGCTGAACCTGTTGTCCAACGCGGTGAAATATAACAGCGCTGGTGGGTATGTCAGTATCCATGTCACCGTCGGTGCCGGCAATGTCCGCTTTCAGGTGGACGATAGCGGACGGGGAATCACCAAGGAGGATATGCCTAATCTGTGGGAACCATTTACCCGCCTTGGGACCGATGTGACCAGCATCGAGGGGTCAGGCATCGGCCTCGCCTTTTCGCGCAAACTTATTGAAGAACTTGATGGCGACATGGGTGTCTCCAGCACACCGGGTAAAGGCAGCCGCTTCTGGTTCAGCCTCCCCCTCCGGTTATCGGCGACATTGACCGGGCCGCAAAAAACCGACGCCAAGGGAGCTGACGGCGGCAAAGCTACGCCGTTTGAAGACCTGAGCGTCTTGTGTATTGAGGACCTTGAGATCAATCAGGATATTGTGCGGCGCATGCTTATCAAGCTTGGGATTACCCAGATGTCTTTCGCTTATGATGGCAACACCGCGCTCGAAAAGCTGAAATCCAACAAATATAACCTTATCCTGCTTGATATTAACTTGCCGGATATGGATGGGTTTGAGTTCAACCGCCGCAAAATCGCCATGGGCCTCGCACAGCAGACCCCCGTTATCGCGCTAACCGCAAGCACCTCGCCCGAGACGCGAAAAATGGCAAAGGAATACGGCATCGCAGGCTTTGTGGCCAAACCGATCAAGCTTGACCATCTGATGCAAACCATTGCCGAGCATACCCGGGCGCACTAATGGTGCCTGGTTGCCGTTCAGGCTGTTAGCGGTTCAGCCTGTGCTCAATCAGGTCATCCACAACGCCCGGATCGGCAAGCGTTGACGTATCGCCCAGATTGCCAAACTCGTTCTCCGCGATTTTGCGCAAGATACGCCGCATGATCTTGCCTGAACGGGTTTTTGGCAGGCCCGGTGTAAACTGGATATGATCTGGCGTCGCCACCGGGCCAATTTCCTTGCGGACAAAAGCCACGAGGTCCTTGCGTAACGCATCGGAAGGTTCGACCCCCAGGGCCGTGGTCACAAAAGCATAAATGCCCTGGCCCTTGATGTCGTGCGGAAACCCGACCACCGCGGCTTCGACAACACCCTCATGTTCGTCCAGGGCTGCCTCAATCTCTGCGGTTCCAATCCGGTGGCCGGACACATTGATCACATCATCAACCCGACCTGTAATCCAGTAATAGCCATCCTCATCGCGGCGGCACCCGTCGCCGGTGAAATAGAGGCCCTTATAGGTGGAAAAATAGGTCTGGATGAACCGCGCGTGATCACCATACACGCTGCGTGCCTGGCCGGGCCAGCTGTCGGTGATCACGAGGTTGCCGGACGCGGCCCCCTCAATGAAATTACCATCCTGATCCACTAGCGCGGGTTTGACACCGAATATCGGGTGGGTGGCAGAACCGGGCTTAAGCTCCGTGGCACCCGGCAGCGGCGAGATCATCACACCGCCGGTTTCAGTCTGCCACCAGGTATCAACGATCGGGCAACGCTCCTCACCCACTACGCGGTAATACCACAGCCATGCTTCAGGGTTTATGGGCTCTCCCACTGATCCCAACAAGCGGATCGAACTGCGGTCATGCTTTTTGACCGGCTCCTCGCCAAGCCGCTCCAGCGCGCGAATTGCCGTCGGCGCAGTATAAAAAATATTGACCTTGTGCTTCTCGCACACCTGCCAGAAACGCCCGGCATCAGGATAGGTAGGCACGCCTTCAAACACCAGGGTGGTCGCCCCGTTCGCGAGCGGCCCATAAACGATATAGCTGTGCCCTGTGACCCAGCCCACATCGGCGGTGCACCAGTAAACCTCACCCTGTTTGTAGTCAAACACATACTCATGGGTCATTGACGCCCAGACCATATATCCACCAGTGGTGTGCAGCACGCCTTTCGGCGTCCCTGTTGAACCGGAGGTATACAAAATGAACAGCGGGTCTTCCGCGTCCATTTCTTCGGGCGTGCAGTCCGCTGACACCCTGGTCTTCGCCTCGTGGTACCAGACATCGCGGTTATCCTGCCACGATACGTCGCCCCCGGTACGCCTTACAACCACAACACTTGCGACATTGGGGCACTGCCTGAGCGCCTCATCCACATTGGCCTTGAGCGGCACATGTTTGGCCCCGCGCAGGCCCTCATCGGCGGTGATAACAAGGGTGGACCCACAGTCCCTGATACGGCCCGCCAGTGCGTCGGGCGAGAAACCACCAAACACCACAGAGTGCACCGCGCCAATACGCGCACATGCCAGCATGGCGTAAACCGCCTCCGGGATCATCGGCATATAAAGGGTGATACGGTCACCTTTTTTGGCGCCCCGGTCCTTCAGTACATTGGCAAAGCGGCACACTTCCTCATGAAGCTCACCAAAGGTGATGTGTTTGTGGTCCGTCGGCTCATCACCTTCCCAAATGATCGCGACATCGTCGCGGCGCCCTGGCAGATGGCGGTCAATACAGTTGACGGAGGCATTCAGGGTGCCGTCCTCGAACCATTTGATCGGCACGTCGCCTTCAAAGCTGGTATTCTTGACCTTGCTGAAGGGTTTCATCCAGTCAATGCGCTTGGCCTCGTCCGCCCAGAATTCCTCCGGCGCGTCGATGGAGCGCTGGTACATCTCCTGATATTTTTCATTTGTGCAAAGGGTGCCTTCAAGCGCGTGCGCGGGCACCGGAAACTTCAGACCTTCACTCATTTCTCAACTCCCTCCAGTAGGCTGGGGGAGGATCATGACGGCAGTTTGGCCTTGTTGCAACCCCCGCTATGGCAACGATGTCATTTTTGTGATTCCGCCACTTTCAGCCAACTGGTCGCTTACCAGTCAGACATCATGGAGGGGCCGCCGGACTTTTTATTCGCCACGATCCGCCACAATTTCAAATCGCCGCTCTCAAGCATTTTCTTGCGCCGGGTCCAGAACTCGGCTTCGCGCATCAGGGTCTGGATCATCATGGTGCCGTCTTCACGCTTGGCAAGCTTGGCCGCGACCTCGTCAGCACCCGCCCATGCCTTGTTGATCATATCAACATATTGCATGCTGATATCTTCCGACACGCGCACCTGCAGTCGGTTTCTTTTCATCATCTCCACGAGATCATCCGAGAGCACAGGATATGGGTGATGGCGTTCGCCCACGACCCACTCTTTGTAGCGGTCTTTCCCGAGCACGGCATCAGACGAAATAACATATTCAGTCATGAGAAACAGGCCACCAGGCTTAAGCTTGTCCTCAATCTTGGCGATCATGTCATTCTTGTCTTCGATGGTGTAGAGCGCTTCCTTGGAGAGCGCTCGGTCATATTTCCGGTCGAAACCATCAAAATTTTCAGTGTCATACTGCTCAAGCTGGGCTTTTTTCTCGAGCCCCGCCATTTTGGAAAGCTTACGCCCCTTGTCAACGAGCGTCTGGCTTTCTTCAAAACCGGTGATCCAGACGCCAAAGCGGTCCACAAGCACACGTGCCGGGCCACCGAGACCCGCACCGATCTGCAGCATGGACATTTCAGGGCTGAGTGCCAGAAGTTTTGAGAGCGAGACAATATATTCCGGCCCGCCAGGACCACAGAAGCCCTTGCCCCAGATATATTGGGCAATATCAACGGTAGCGTTATCCCACGGATCCAGATTCTCCGCGGTTGCCGCTTTCGTCGGCGCGACCTCTTTTGGTTCCTCCTTGGCAGCCTCCTGAGGTTGCCGAGAGCCTATGCGCTTTTTGATATCTTCCGTATCATAGCCTTCCCACCAGGCCTTCAAGCGCAACTTGAGCGGAACCGAAGCCGCTTTGCCTTTCTGCTGTTTTGCTGCCAAATTTCACACCCACACGTATGGAAAAGGACCACACCCCATGAACCCAATTCCTCTTTAACATGAATATGAAAACCGATCGGGAATATTTTGCAAGCCCCGATCGATTCAAATTTTATCGATTTTTAGCCACCTCAGCCGCGCAAAGTTGCCCCAACCGCCTTTTCAGCGGCCGCAATAACCTTGGAAGCGATGGCTTCAATGTCCTTATCGGCGAAGGTTTCACCCTTGGGTTCAAGTGTCACCGTTAGCGCGACAGAGCGCATGTCATCCGGCACACCTTTACCCTCATAAAGGTCAAAAATACGCACGTCCGATATAAATGCCTTATCGGCACCTCTGACCGCACGGATCAGGTCACCGGCTTTTGCATCCCGGGACAAAAGGAACGCAAAGTCCCGTTCCACGGACTGCAGATTGGAGACATTCAGCGCGCCCTTGGCCGCGCCTGACTTGCGCGGTGCCGGAATAGCGTCAAGATACACCTCAAAGCCGACAACCGGACCATCTACATCCAGTGCCTTCAGGACACGCGGATGCAGCTCGCCAAAACTTGCGAGGATGTTTTTAGGGCCAAGGCGCAAGGTACCCGACCGGCCCGGATGATAATAATCCGGCGCTTCATCAAAGGCCTGCAGGTTGGCCGTCGGCGCAAGCGCAGCTTCCAGAGCAGCCAGCGCGTCGCGTTTGGCATCAAAGACCGATACCTTGCGGCTTGTACTTTCCCAGTGCCGCTCTACGGCGTCGCCAGCGCGAATGCCGGTTGCGACCAAAAGCTGACCTTTGTCGCTGTCATCGCGGTAAATGCCACCCACTTCAAACAGCGCCACCGACGGCGCGCCGCGGTCGGCGTTGCGACCCGCTGCCTCAATCAGGTTCGGCAGAACGGACGGCCGCATGCAGTCAAGCTCCGACGAGATCGGGTTATCAACCACAAGGCGTTCGTCACCGCCGCCAAACAGCACGGCATTCTCCCGCTTCATGAAGGACCACGTCACCGCCTCGTGCATGCCCACGGCTGCCAGGCGGCGTTTGGTGGCACGCGCCTGTTTCTGCCGGGCGCTCAGGGTAGTGCCAGCTTTATGGTCGGTCGCAGACAGTTGCACGCTCGGGATATTGTCATAACCATGGATACGCAGCACTTCCTCAACGATATCGGCTTCGCCTTCCACGTCCACACGCCACGACGGCACATGGACTGTGTAAGGATCACTGCCCGAGACTGTAAAGCCAAGCCGCTCAAGAATGGCGACGCTGGTTTCACCGCGCAGGTCCACACCACCCAGGGTTTTCACCCGTTCTGACCGGAAAGGCACCGTGTGATTCCAATCAGGAACCGCACCGGCCTCAAAAGCCTCACTTGGCTCGCCGCCACACAGGTCAAGAATCAACTGGGTAGCGATTTCCATGCCCTGATGCACAAACTGGCTGTCAACGCCGCGTTCAAAACGGTAACGCGCATCGGTGTTGATGCCGTGCTCCCGGCCTGTCATCGCGGTTTTCACCCGGTCAAACAACGCACACTCCAGTACCACATCCGTGGTCTCGGGTGTGCAGCCGCTGTCCTCGCCGCCGATAATGCCGCCAAAGCCGAGGACATTCCGGTCATCAGCGATAACCGTCTCACCGCCGTTGCAGGTGTAGGTTTTACCGTCAAGTGCCAGAAAGCTTTCGCCTTCCTTTGCAATCCGCGCCTGCAGGCTGCCGTCTAGCTTGTGCGCGTCATAGACGTGCAGCGGGCGACCAAGGTCGTACGAGACATAGTTGGTAATATCCACAAGCGCCGAAATGGGCCTGAGGCCGATCGCCTTCAGCCGGGCCTGCATCCATTTGGGACTTGGGCCGTTCTTCACGCCGGTGAACTTGCGGCCCACAAACAGCGGGCAATCGCCCCTTCGGTCTTCCGGCAGGTTGAGCGCAACTGTCACATCGCTTTTGTAGGAACCCGCGACCTTCACGTCCGACAACGCCTTCAGCGTCCCCATGCCCGCGGCGGCAAGATCGCGCGCGATGCCATATACACCAAGGCAGTCCTGCCGGTTTGGCGTGATGGCAATCTCGATCATTGGCTCATCAAGTTTCGCATAGTCCACAAAAGACTGGCCGACCTGCGCATCGTCAGGCAACTCGATGATGCCGTCATGGTCATCGCCCAACTCAAGCTCACGGTAGGAACACATCATGCCCGACGATTCGACGCCACGAATTTTGGCTTTACCCAGGGTGAAATCAAGCCCCGGCACATAGTCGCCGGGCTGGCCGAGCACAACTTTGATGCCCGTGCGGGCATTCGGCGCGCCGCACACAATCTGCATCTCGCTCGCACCGTCAGACACCTTGCACACCTGAAGCTTGTCGGCGTCGGGGTGTGGCTCTGCCGAGATGATCTGTGCAACCTTGAACGGCGCCAGCGCGTCAGCCGGGTTTTCAACACCCTCAACCTCAAGGCCGATGGCATTCAGCTTGGCAAGAATGTCCTCAAGGCTTGCATCCGTGGTGAGATAGTCCTTGAGCCAGCTAAGAGTGAATTTCATCGGCTGAGCCCTCCTGCGATCGTCGGCAAGTCAAGTGCGCGGAAACCATAGTGCTTGAGCCACCTGAGGTCCGCATCGAAGAAGGCCCGCAGGTCGCTCATGCCGTATTTCAGCATGGCCAACCGGTCAATGCCGCAACCAAAGGCAAACCCCTGATAGACATTGGGGTCAAGGTTACAGGCCTCGAGCACATTCTGGTGCACCATGCCGGAGCCCAAAATCTCAAGCCAGTCATTGCCGTCACCAATTTTGACTGTGCCGCCCTCAAAGCTGCACTGCACATCCACTTCCATGGATGGTTCGGTGAAGGGGAAATAACTGGGCCGCAGGCGAAGCGTCACCGCGTCCACCTCAAAAAAAGCCTTGAGGAAGGCCTCGAGCGTGCCCTTGAGGTGCCCCAGGTGCGTGTCACGGTCAATCACAAGCCCCTCCACCTGATGGAACATGGGTGTGTGGGTTGCGTCCGAATCAGACCGGTAGGTGCGACCGGGCGCGATGATACGGATCGGCGGTTCTTCCTTCAGCATGGTGCGAATTTGCACCGGGCTGGTGTGCGTGCGCAAAACCTTGCGGTCACCGTTCGCATCCGGCTTCAGGTAGAAGGTGTCATGATCCTGGCGCGCGGGATGCTCGGGCGGGATATTGAGCGCGGTGAAGTTATGAAAGTCGCTCTCGAGGTCCGGGCCTTCAGCCACATCAAAGCCAAGCGAGGCGAAAATCTCGGCAATCTCATCCATCACCTGACTGATCGGATGCACGCTTCCCGAGGCATGGTCAAGCACCGGCAGGGTGATATCCAGCTTCTCGGACTTGAGGCGGGCATCAAGCGCCGCTTCCTCGAGGGTTTCCTTGCGTGCCGCAATAGCCTCCGCAACCTCGGCCTTCAGGCCATTGAGGGCAGGGCCCATTTCCTTGCGCTCTTCGGGGCTCATACGACCAAGGCCTTTCATGAGCTCCGACACGCTGCCTTTTTTACCAAGCGCGGCAACACGTACATCTTCAAGGGCGGCGACGTCGCCTGCCGCGTCAATGCGCGCGGTGATTTCCTCTTTGAGGGCTGAGATTTGTTCCTGCATGTCTCTTCCGCTTCGGGATGATCTGATCAAATGTTCTTAAAGTCGCTGAAATCTGCACCGGGAATGCCAAAGGCGCAAATAAAAAGGGGCCCCGCCAACGGCCAGGCCCCTTAATATCTTGGTGCTGCGACAACAGCCGCAAAACCAGCTTACTTAGCGAGGGCGGCCTTAGCCTGTTCCACAAGCGCTTCAAAAGCAGCTGGTTCGGTGATCGCAAGGTCGCTCAGCACTTTACGGTCAAGCTCAACACCGGCGAGCTTGAGGCCGTGCATGAACTGGCCGTACTGCAGACCGAGAGCGCGCGAACCGGCGTTGATACGCTGGATCCACAGAGCGCGGAAGGTGCGCTTGCGTGCTTTACGGTCGCGGTATGCGTACTGACCGGCTTTTTCAACAGCCTGACGAGCAACCTTGATTGTATTCTTACGACGGCCCCGATAGCCTTTGGCTTGCTCGAGAACCTTTTTGTGACGGGCGTGTGATGTAAGTCCGCGCGTGACACGTGCCATGGTATTTTCTCCTTAACCTTGAAGGACCCGAAAAGCCTTAGAGGCTGTTGGGCATGAACTTCTTGACGATGTTGGCGTCACAATCTGCAAGGATGGTGGTGCCACGCTGGTTACGGATTTGCTTGTTGGTGCGCTTGATCATACCATGCTGTTTGTTAGCCTGGTTTGCACGTACCTTACCGGAGGCGGTCAAGCTGAAGCGCTTTTTCACGCTCGATTTCGTCTTCATTTTGGGCATTTTTGTCCTCACTTCTATAACTGCAAGTTCGACATTTCTGAACCGGCACGGCAGCCCTTAAACAAGCCGGTCGGTTCGATGAAGTGGGGTGTATAGCGCCGCAAGCCCCGGTTTGCAAGCAGATTCAACGAATTCCGCCCACCGTTTTCTTGCGCAGAAGCGAGACCCGTGGGAAAGTGACCCGATGAAACAGATATTTGTCCATATGCACAGCATCAAGCACCTCCCGCTTCAAGTGTTTTTGGCGCTCTGCCTTGTCTTCACCGGTCACGCCGCCGGTGCTGCCCCGGCATTGTGGCGGTTAGCCGACGCCGACACGGAGATTCACATCTTTGGCACGCTGCATGTGCTGGCCAAGGATATAAACTGGCTGACGACAGAGACAAAGACTGCCTTTGAAGGTGCAAGCGCGCTGATCGTGGAACTGAATGGCGATGAAATCGACCGTGCAGGGCCGCTGTTCACCGATGCCGGGCGCCTGCCCGAGGGCCAAAGCCTGCGCGCACTTGTCGGCAACGGCATCTATAACGATGTGCAGCGACTCGCACGTCAACTGGGGATGCCAGTGGACACCTTTGCCAACAGCGAACCATGGTTCGCTGGCATGTCCCTTTCGGTGATCGGCCTTGTGAAAGCGGGTTATGACCCGGCAAGCGGGACGGATAAATATTTCATCGCGCAGGCGGAGACAATGGGCAAACCCATCTTTGGACTTGAAACCGCCGCGCAACAGGTGGCGCTGTTTGAGAGCCTGAACACCCAGCAGGAAAAAGCGCTTCTTATTGATACCCTCAAGCAGAACGCGGCGATTGACGTGCATTTTGCTGCAATGCAGGCGGCCTGGCTGTCAGGCAATGTGGCAGAGCTTGACCATATTCTGAATGACGCGCTTTCCATCGCGCCCGGGCTTGAGGAACAATTGCTGACCGCGCGTAACCGCGACTGGGCCGACAAGCTGATGCAGGTACTGGAACGTCCGGGGCGGTATTTTGTTGCCGTGGGCGCGGGGCACCTGACGGACGAGGAGTCGCTGATTGAAATGTTGCGGGCCATGGGACTGACCGTTAACAGGGTGCAGTAAGGTGCCACATGGCGGGATACTCAGGCACACCACTGATCAAGAAGCTGGGCATCAAGGATGGCTTCAGATTACGGCTCGCCCACACGCCGCCCCACTATGCCAACCTGCTTGGTGGCCTGCCCGTAGGCATTGAGGAAGCTCAGACCGATTGTCACTTTGTCCACGCTTTCTATAAAGAGCATGACCTTTTCGAGGCCGAGATCGGTGATCTGATATCCACCATCCGGCGTGACGGCATGATCTGGATCTCATGGCCGAAGAAGGCCGCCAAAGTCGCAACGGACATGAGCGAAGATGTTGTGCGCGAAGTTGCGCTACCCCTGGGGCTTGTGGATGTGAAGGTCTGTGCGGTGGATGAAGTCTGGTCCGCCCTCAAGCTAGTGATTCGCAAGGAATTAAGATAGCGACGCCTCAAACGCAGCAACAATGTCCGGCCGGTCATGAAACAGGGCGTCCACAAGGACGCGCGCCGTATCGCTGCTCATCCGCGCCTCGCACGCTGCCTCCGGGTACATCGAGAAATCCGCGGAAAAAAGCGGCGCAGGCACATCGGGTAAATATCGCGCGCGTACCCTTTCATTGCCGGTGTCATACTGATTGGCGAAAGCCATGGCCTGGGAGCGTGCTGGCATAATGCCTGTACCCACATGGACCTCCTGCAGCCGTGCCAGCAGCGCGGGGCGATGACGTCCGGTCTTTGGATGGAACGGACCGTCCCTCAGATCATTCACAAATACAAGCAGACCCTGGGCCGTACCGTCGAGCGATTTGTTCCGACGCTCCGGCGCCGCGAACTTTTCATCCCAATCAAGCTCGACGGTGCGACAAAAGTCGCGCAACAGCGTCCCCCCTTCGTAGGTTTTTTCACCAAACTGCCGCACCACCAGGCCGCCCCGGCCAAAAGACTCTTCATACAGCTGGCACGCGTTCCAGTAGTTGTAGCGGTGGGCATCCGGCCCGAACCGCAAGTCAGGAAGGGGATGACTGTAACCGACCCGGACCGCCGTGGAATATATGCTGGTGGCAATTTCGTCCTGACGGCGCACATAAAAGATGACTTTCACGTCACGGGCGACCCTGGAGAGCAATGCCGATAATCTTCGCGTCTCGGATACGGTTTTAACCCGGGTGTGGCAATGCTCGCTGGAAAGCACCAGGTTGCGACATCCGTTTTCGCGGGCAGCCATCAGTTCAGCTTCAAGTGCGTGCTCAAAGTTGACCTGAAAGGCACACAGTGATTGAGCGGAGACCTCACCAATTGTCTGGTTAAGCAACCCGCGTTCCCGCATGCTATCCTGCGCATACACCGCGAGGGCTATATGATTTTCGGGCCCAGGCGCACTTGGATAGCAATACCCCTGCGTTGCCAGTTGCAGGCGATTTCCCGCCAGAAAACGCTGAATGGTAGAAGTACCGGTCTTCTCAGCTCCGATATGCAGATAGATCGTCTCTAACGGGGCTGGTGCCATATCCGCCCCTAAGCGTTGATGCTGTCGGCGATGGCCTTTGCCGAAGCAGCCGGATCGGCAGCCGCGGTGATAGGTCGGCCAATCACGAGGATATCCGCCCCTGCGGCGACCGCGTCCGATGGTGTCATGACCCGCTTCTGGTCACCGACCGCGCTGCCTGCGGGGCGGATCCCCGGCACGATCAGCTTGAAATCCGGTCCGCCAGCCCTGCGCGCGCGGGTAATCTCACGCGGGCTGCATACCAGACCGTCGATGCCGCTGGCTTTCGCGAGGGCCGCAAGGCGCGCCACCTGCTCCTCAACCGGGTCAGGCACCCCAATCGCATTCAAATCACTGCCGTCGAGGCTTGTGAGCACACTGACGCCGATAACCCACGGCTTGGCGTGGCCGTATTTCGCCGCCTCTTCCCCTGCTGTCTCGGCCGCGCGGCGCATCATCTCAGGCCCGCCCTGCGTGTGGATGGTGAATAGTTTGGGCGCCAGTGGCGCCACAGCACGAATGGCACCCGCGACTGTATTCGGGATGTCATGAAACTTGAGATCAAGGAAGATAGGCAGGCCCTGCTCTGCCACCCGGTTGAAGCCATCCGCCCCATTTGCACAGAAGAACTCAAGCCCCAGCTTGAGGCCGCCCACACTACCCTTCAGTGTGGATGCAAGCTGCACCGCCTTATCTACATCAACGGTGTCAAGGGCGCAGTATATCCGATCACTGGACTTGAGGTTCTGGGACAAGGGCAAAATCCTCTCAGGGTTGGGACTGATTGCACACGGATTAGCCCTCTTTGCCACCCCTTGGCAAGGCCTGGGTCGCAGCGCGTGCCGTTTCATGCGCATCCTTCGCATGCGCCTTGTGTACGTCTTCCGACAAGGCCGAGACCTGCACTTCAAGCTGCCCTGCCCGCCTTTCGGCTTTCCGGCGCCTGGCGAAGCCTTTGAGCCTGAGCCATCCCGTCACACTGCCTGCAATCAGGAGGCCGATAAAAATACCCAGAAAGAGGACACCATAAACAGGTACTGGCGCCATCAGCGCACCGAAGGGCTCAAGGCTCAGGACCACGTTCTGCCGGTTGGAAATCGCAAAAAGGATAAGCAGTACGGCAAGCGCAAACCAGAAAATGCGGCGAATCAGGCTGCCGAGCGACTGTGCCATGACACTCTTTCATCTTTGTTTTGATAAACTCTGCTGCGCAGGCCAGCTGCGCCACAGATACTATTTTCAGCCGTTCAGCCGCTCCCGCAGGTCTTTGCCGGTCTTGAAGTAAGGCACACGCTTCTCTGCCACTTCAACCTTTTCACCCGTGCGGGGATTGCGGCCAACACGCGCGGGGCGTTCCTTCACTGAAAAGGCACCAAAACCGCGGAGTTCAACCCGGTCACCGCGGGCAAGAGCTGCGGTAATTTCATCAAAAATCTTGGAAACGATGCGCTCAACGTCCCTGTAATACAGGTGGGGATTGGCTTCAGAAATTTTTGCAATTAACTCGGACTTTATCATCTAGGTCCTCCCCTCGGGGCAATCTTTTCAGCGACACTCAAAACGAAGCTACCCATGTCCAACCGGTCAAGCGTGCCACCTGATCTCGCCCACGTCAAGATAAGCCTTTCTACGAAAAGGGCTTTTATCATGAGTTTTTTGTATCAACGCGACGACAATTGCTCAACTTCTTGTCATCCGGATGTCAAAAAGAAGAAAGGCCGCCCCAATGGACGGCCTTTCAAATCACAATTCACACAGATGTGCGGATTATTTGTCTTCTTTGGCTTTCTCAAGCGCTGCACCGAGAATGTCACCAAGGCTTGCACCCGAATCGGCCGAACCATATTGCTCAACAGCTGCTTTTTCTTCAGCAACTTCAAGCGCTTTGATCGACAGGTTCAGCTTGCGGCTGCCTTTGTCCATACCGGTTACCATAGCGTCAACCTTGTCGCCTTCAGCGAAACGCTCTGGACGCTGGTCGCCGCGGTCACGCGCGAGGTCGGAGCGACGAATAAAGGCCGTAACGCCCGTATCGCCAACTTCAACTTCGATACCGTTATCGTTTACGGCTTTAACAACACAGGTAACCTGCTCGCCACGTTTCTTGGAAGAAACATTGGAGAACGGATCGCCGGCAAGCTGTTTGATGCCGAGGCTGATACGCTCTTTGCGGGTGTCTACGTCGAGGACAACAGCTTTGACCATGTCGCCTTTTTTGTATTCCTGGATCGCGTCTTCGCCGGAACGTTCCCAATCGAGGTCGGAGAGGTGAACCATACCGTCCACATCGCCATCGAGGCCGATGAACAGACCAAATTCGGTGATGTTCTTGACTTCGCCTTCGATTTCGGTGCCTTGCGGGTATTTACCAGCAAAGGCTTCCCATGGGTTCTCGCCACACTGCTTGAGACCAAGAGAGATGCGGCGCTTCGCAGGATCAACTTCGAGCACCATAACTTCGACTTCCTGGCTCGTGGAAACGATCTTGCCAGGGTGTACGTTTTTCTTGACCCAGCTCATCTCGGATACGTGCACAAGGCCTTCAACACCGCTCTCGAGCTCAACAAACGCACCATAGTCGGTGATGTTCGTCACCGTACCGGTGAACTTGGCGCTGACAGGGTATTTGGCTTCGATACCATCCCATGGGTCAGCAGCAAGCTGCTTCATGCCAAGGCTGATACGCTGTGTTTCAGGGTTGATGCGAACAACCTGTACCTTCACGGTCTCACCAATCGCCAGAACTTCAGACGGGTGGTTCACACGGCGCCAGGAGATGTCTGTCACGTGCAACAGGCCATCGATACCGCCGAGGTCCACGAACGCACCATAATCGGTGATGTTCTTCACAACGCCCTCAACAGCGTCGCCCTCTTTGATCTGACCCATCAGTTCAGCACGCTGCTCTGCACGGTCTTCTTCAAGAACAGCACGGCGAGATACGACGATGTTACCGCGACGGCGGTCCATCTTCAGGATCTGGAACGGCTGTTCGATGTTCATCAGCGGTGTCACGTCACGAATCGGACGGATGTCAACCTGGCTGCCCGGCAGGAATGCCACAGCGCCGGAGAGGTCAACAGTGAAACCACCTTTAACACGGCCAAAGATAACACCGTCAACACGGGCATCGCCTTCAAACGCTTTTTCCAGCAGTTCCCAAGCTTCTTCGCGGCGAGCTTTATCACGGGACAGGATCGCTTCGCCGAGCGCGTTCTCAACGCGGTCAACAAATACTTCTACTGTATCACCAACTTTGATTTCAGCTGCTTTGCCTGCGGGAGCAAATTCTTTAAGTGGAACGCGGCCCTCGGCTTTAAGGCCAATGTCCACGATCGCAAAGTCGTTCTCGATCGAGACGACGGTCCCTTTGACAACGCGGCCTTCAAAGCCGTCATCCTCAGAGGGGAGTGTTTCATTCAGCAGTGCCTCAAAATCTTCGAGGCTCGGCATGGTTGCCGCTTCAGACATGTATGTCTTCCTTTCAGGTCTATTACTTTTCTTGCCAGCCGGTTGGCTCCGACGGTCTTCCTCCGGGTTTCTCAAGCGCGGGACCATCCCGTGCTTTCCTGTGGTCCGGAAGCCTCAAACACCAACAAATTCTGACCCCTCGGGCCAAGCTTCCTTTTAAGGGTAGCGTCTGGTCCGGGAGTCGCTCTCGTAAAGCGTCTTCGGTTATTGGGGCGAGAGGCTTTCTCTCACGAGAGCCGCCGCCCTTAAAAACACGGCGTCTATATCCAAATTGCTCGTATCAAGCAAGAGGGCATCTTCAGCGGGCCTGAGCGGCGCATCCTTGCGGTTCATGTCCCGCTCGTCCCGTTCACGCACGTCGGCGAGTATAACACGAAAATCCGGCTCGATGCCACGCTCTTCAAGTTCACGGAAACGACGCTTGGCGCGCACCTCCGCACTGGCGGTTACAAAGAACTTCACATCGGCGTCCGGACACACCACGGTGCCTATATCCCTGCCGTCCAGCACCGTGCCTGCAGCGCCACCAGGCGGGCTCGCAGCGAAATTGCGCTGAAAATCCAGCAAGTTAGAGCGAACAACCGGCAGCGCGGCCACTTTCGATGCGGCATTCCCTGTATCTTCTGCCCTGAGGTCAGGATCGGAGAGCAGGGCAAGGTCGAGGGTCGCGGAAGCCACCTCGGCTGCGCCGGCGTCCGCCGGGTTGCCACCGGCCCGCAGCACACTGAGCCCCACAGCCCTGTATAGCGCACCGGTGTCAAGATAAGCGAAGCCAAATTCGTCCGCGAGCCGCCGCGCCAACGTGCCTTTACCGGCCGCCGCCGGCCCATCAATTGCAATAATCAAAGCGAATCACCCCTGAAATCATGCTGCGTTTATAGGACAAATGCGGCGTGTATCACCAGCCGCTTGTTAAAATCGGGGTAATTTCCCCCACCGTTTCCGGCAGGAGACTCGCCTAGATCCTTCTAGAATTCACCGTCGCCAACAATCACTTCGGGATCAAAGGAATAGATTTTCTTCTGCCCGTCAATGCTCGCAACAACCGTCACACTCAACGGCCACGGGTCATCGTTTTTGACAAACTGATACAATTCCGTCGCGACAAAGCTGACATAATAATCGCCCTCGGCTCCCTTTTGAACATCCAGATGCCGCTCTTGGTCATTGAGGGAGATTTGCACCGCAAGGATATCAATATCCGGCAATTTCGACATGGAGGAATCGTGCGAGCACAAAGCGGTAATCGTCACCGCCATGGTTTTACCCGCCTGAAAATAGAAACAACCCGCGTTCGGGCCATAGATTGCCTTGCGGACACCGCTGCCATCGACGGCGATGGAGAACTCATAGTGCAGTGATTTCGATATCTGGCACGGGTCAAAGGACAAGGCCAACATATAGTCGGCACCGGCAGGTACAGCAACGCGGCTTATTGTACTAATCATATCAGTCTCCTGGTGTAATGTTGTGGCTGAGGATGATGTCAAGAAACTCCCTGTCTTGCCGCAGGTTGATAAGGTCGGGTTCAGCCCGGATCACACTGAGGGGAAAACCCTGGTCAAGCGCACCGCGCACAAAACGAATAGCCTCTGTGCGTTCACCGAGAATTTCGCTTGTAACAGACGCCCGGAACAAAAGGGTCGCGTCATCCCGGTCAAGCTCCAGCGCTTCGGAAAGGCGTTTTCTGGCATCTGCCCCCTCATCAGCCTTGGCGTGATAGAGTGCCGCGCGGCTTAAAAGGTCGGGCCTTGGCCTGGCAACAGCGAGAAGAGGAGCCATATGATCCAGCGCCTGACGATAGGCGCCGACCGCCTTTTTTTCCTGCCCCGGCACGGCGCGGTAGGCATCGGCCAGATTGGCCCAAAGGCGATAGTCGGCACCACCGCCGGTCATTTCAAGCGCGCGTTCAAACGCCTGCGCCGACTGCGGGTACTGGCCAAGCGCAAAATAATAGGTGCCCAGATTACTATACAGTACGGCGGCACGACGCACCTGCAAGCCCGCCTGCAATGCGGCTATCGCACCTGCCGTATCGCCTTCCATATAGTAGGTCGCGCTGAGGCTTGCATGGGCATACACGTTGTCTGGCTCCATGCTCAAGCTGGCCTTGAAAGCCTCGCGGCTTGGGCCGTATTCCTGCTTGCGGAAATATACCCGCCCCAACAGATCATAAAGGGTGCTCTCTTCGGGATAATAAGCAATCGCCGCCTTGAGCTTCTGCTCCGCCTCCGCAAGATCGTTACGCTTGATCAGCAGGCGGCCATAGTTCCGAAAAGCGAAGAAATTGCTTGGGTCCAGCTCAAGCGCCCGCACATACGCCTGTTCCGACGCTTCGTCCTTTCCCTCAAATTCAAGGGCACGCGCAAGCGCCACATGGGACAAGGCAAGTTGGTTATCAAGCTCAACCGCGCTTTCCGCCAATGTCCGTGCCTGCTCAAGCAATGCGGCACTCTTTTCGCCGAACACATATTTGCGGGTGAGGCCAAGGCTTAACCCCGATTTGGCGCCGGCATTGTCCGGGGCCCGCAGGAGCACATGCCTGAAGGCTTCAATCGTTATGTCGACCTGCTCCTCGCTCGCGCTTGATTTCAGCCCCTCAAGGCCTGTTGCCATCAGCCCGGAGATGGTTTTCGGTGGGGTCAATATGTCCAGACGCCATAAACCAACCAGCATGATCAGAAAAGTTGCCGCCACACCAAGGTACGTCAGCCGCTGGCGTGACTGGCGTTGCCTGATCCCTTCGGGCGACCACTTGTAAAGGGCCCTGTAGACATCCTGCATCGACGCCGGACGCTCAGTGGCATCCCGCGCCATCATGCTCGATACAAGGTCAGCAAACGCAGACGGTGTCTCCCGGCGCACTTTCGTCAGGGAGGGGGGGCGATCAGCCAGCACAGCATAGATGGTCCCGGCCTCTGTTTTCTGCTTGAAGGCCTTGGTGCCGCTCAGCATCTCGTAAATCACCACACCAAGCGA
This sequence comes from Kordiimonas aestuarii, assembly GCF_025574465.1. Taxonomy (GTDB): domain Bacteria; phylum Pseudomonadota; class Alphaproteobacteria; order Sphingomonadales; family Kordiimonadaceae; genus Kordiimonas; species Kordiimonas aestuarii. The sequence goes on along the minus strand of NZ_JAOBPP010000021.1, from coordinate 817,044 downwards.
AAATATATCCGACCGGGCTGTTGGAGGGTCTCCGCGGATGACTTCCGGTGCCATATAGGCAAGCGTACCCGCAACCCCGCCAAGGGATGATGGCTCATCCTCCATTACGGTCCTCATATCATCTGCGGTTGGTGCGGCACGCGCAATGCCAAAATCCACCAGCACAGGCTCGCCGTCATCACGAATCATGATGTTATCCGGTTTGATATCCGCATGAACGAGGCCCTGTTCGTGAACCCCCCTGAGGCCGTCTGCCAGCTTCAGCGCGATCGTTACCGCCTGTGTAAAGTCAACCTCATCCTCGGCAAGGCGCGCGCCAAGCGATTGCCCCTCGACGAATTCCGTCACCAGATAAGCCGTCCCCTGATCACGGAACACTTCATGGATTGTCACAATATTCGGGTGATTGATGCGTGCAAGCGCCAGGGCTTCCTGCCAGTCGTCATCCGCCAGCGTATCCGTCCCTGCCGGTGAGGTAAGCTCCTTAAGCGCCACCTTACGTTGCAGGACAGTATCAAAGGCGCACAATACGGTGCCGTGAGACCCTGCCCCCACAGTATATAAAAGATTGTATCGTTCTATATTTTGAGTTGGCATCGTTTCAACTCTTTGTCTGCACATTTGCTATCATATGAATGCTCTTGTATCTATATTATTGCTTTAAATCTGAATAAATTCCGGCGAGACAATAACAGGAAGGGTAACACGCTATGGGTGATTGGCCCGATCTTAATAGCGAAACCATTAGTTTTATACCGGAAAGATTACAAGGGTCTGCCGGGGAGCCGGTTGTCCCAAGCATCGCCATTGTATGGCACCCGGACCCTGACCGGGTAGGCTCTACCAGCACACTCTTGAGTAGTGGGAATTCCGGTGCCGCCATTTCGCGGTCCGAACCCCTGTTTTCCAAGCCGCCCCACAAAGACGGCAAACCGCTACTTGACCATCACGTATCACGCGCGCCCGTCGGCATTCGCCGCACCGCAACCCGGACCTACACCATCACACCACCGCCCAGCAGGATGCAAATTGCCGTCAATGGCAATATCATCACTGCGCCAACGGAAGTTGCGCTTGAAGATTGCGGCGGCACGATATTTCTGTCGCTTTCCGCCCATGTGGTTCTGGCTATTTTCGAACAGCCGATGGATCCCGCCGGCAGTCTGCACCATCACGGCATGATTGGCATTAGCGCTGAGACCCAGTTCCTGCGTGCCAATATTGAACGGATTGCACCAAGCGGTATCCCAGTTCTAATCCGGGGGGAAACCGGAACCGGCAAGGAAATTGTGGCAGCGGCCCTTCATGCCCTCAGTCCGCATAGCGCCAAGCCCATGCTGAGTGTCAACATGGCTACACTTGCACCCGAACTGGCCGCGGCTGAGTTGTTCGGCGCGGAAAAGGGAGCATACACAGGTGCACACCAGGCACGGGCAGGCCTGTTTGAACAGGCAAATGGCAGCACCATTTTTCTCGACGAGATCGGCAGTGTGCCGGAGAGTGTGCAACCCATGTTGTTGCGCACACTTGAACTGGGAGAGATACGCCGGGTGGGCGGCACAAGGGTGATGCGGACGAGTGCTCGCATTATTGCCGCGACCGATCAGTCACTTGAGACATCGGGGTTCAGCCACCCACTCCTCCGGCGGCTTGAACGTTACGTGTTGACCGTCCCCGCCTTGAGGCAACGGCGTGTCGATATCGGGCCGCTGATCGTGTATTTTTTCCGTCAGTTTTACCGTCAGAACCCGGATATCGCACCCGCCGATATACCGTCTGAATGGATAGTACCCCTGTTTCTCCACAATTGGCCCGGCAATGTACGCGAACTGCGAAATGTGGTCGAGCAGATGGCCCTTGGCCTCAAACCCGAATTGACTGCATCGGGCGGTGAACGGGCGCCAAACCATGGCCAGCCGCCCGCCGGGGAAGGCTTCAAAGCAGCACAAGGGCATACAGCCTTCAGGTCGCGCAGCCAGTATCGCGACTCCGCCGATGTATCTGAGAGCGAGATACTCGCCGCGCTTGACCAGACAGGCTGGCAAATCAAGGAGGCAGCCCATAGGCTTGGCCTGTCACGCGGCACGCTTTATAATCTGATGCGCCAACACTCCGGCATTCGGCAGGTGGAAGACCTTGATGACACCCAGATCCGGACGGTCATGAACGAATACCCGGGTGACCTCACCGCCTGGGCCCGCACGCTCCGGGTGGGCCGGGACGCTCTTAAACGCCGCATCAAGGCCCTTACGTCTTAAACCTCTCTATTCACCAACTGCGAACCACGCCGATAAGCGTGTCAAGAGTGTCAGCCATGCCAGGCTGGCACGGTTGACAGCGCGAAAATAACACAAGCTACTGTTATAAAACATTTTTTTTTGGCACGTGCTTTGCTGATACCCCTATACAAGCATCGGCTTCACGTCTGGCTGCCTTAAGACCTTGGGGGGTCGTGGCCAGATAAGCCGGCCTGCAGGTGACCCTGACGATGGCTCGATCGGCACTTCCGCCAAACTGGCTGTCATCCGGACACCCGCAGCAACAAGGGAGCTATCGAGATGTACGATCAAATGAATACGGGGTCTGTGGTAAACAATTACCAGCTTTATATGCGGGATGATTTTGACGATGACGGCTCAATCCCGAGCGGCGCACGCACAGCAAGCTGCTCACCAGATATTGTACCGCGCGTTGAACTGATGCGGGACCCGCCGGAACTAATCTCTCCCTATGGCTGGGATCAGGATTATGGCGAGCCGCTTGTGGAGGGAATTCCCAACTATATCTATGTTCGTGGCGCAAGCCGGGACAATATTGGTACAGCGGGCCCGGTTGTCGGCCAGGTAAATCTGTTCAGTGTTCCATCCTGCCTGTTCATGACCCCGGACCGCTGGGACCCGGTTGATACCTCTGGCGAGAGCGTTACCCTGACGTCCACCGCCAACGAGCAGCATCTGCTGGGTAGCGAGCCGTTTATCTGGACGCCACCAGAGCGCGACATTCACTATTGCCTTGTGTCGCAAATCACAACCGAAGCAGAGCCGAACAGTATCCCGGACAGCTTCGCGAATAATGGTGCCTTTATCGACTGGGTCATCAATGATCCGGCCATCGCATGGCGCAATCTGGTTATTCAGGAAAACACGACTGAAACCACTTCCTATGCCCAGACGTTCGGGAATATCGACAACCACACCATCCAGGTGATGTTCACCGTCCAATGTATCGGGTTTGACTATGGCAGCCAGGTTCAGATCATGTCGCAGTCCAGTTGCCTAGGTAGCATGATCGACATCAATCGTACCATCAACAGTAGCCCCTACGACATCCTTGTCGCCGACACTGTTACCGCCGTATCGGACGGGGTGCTGGGCGTGTTTGTTACTCCACCCCAAGGGCTATCGATTCCCGCCGGGGCCAAAGTCCATATTCAGTACCTGCAGGTAGCCTATGCAGGCGCGCCGCTTTCCAAGGAACCGGAAAGCAACGATCTCCTCATGCGTCACGCAAAACCATTTGAGGCCTTTGGCTTCGCCACCAAGCTTGATAACGCGCCGACACACGCGGTGCGCTTGGGCGAAGTGACGATAACATACGCTGACGGATAGCACACGAGGGGGCTACCGAAGTGTGGTCGGTCGGTGGATTTCGACAAGCAGGTTGAACTCTCTGGCAACCTTCTGATCGGTTCCACCAACGACCTCCTTCGGGCTGCCGGGCGGTGCTTCTCGCACCGCCCGGCTTTCTTTTCAAAAAGCGGGGACTGCGCCTGCACCACTCCGGTCAACCCTTTTCACAGGCTCTCCAACCAAAAAATCAATTGACTCTCTATTGTACCCATTGTACCACTATTACAGATGGTACATATAATTTGATAGCGAAACACCTATGAAAATCATGATCGACATCGACAGCGAGGAACCCCTTTTCTCCCAGGTTGTGGAGCAGATCAAAACAGCGGTCAGGACAAAGGCCATTCGGGCGGGCGACCCTCTGCCGTCAATCCGACAACTGGCAAATGACCTGGAGCTGAACAACAAGACCGTGGCGAAAGCCTACCGCCTTCTGGAGCGCGACAATGTCATCGTGACCAAAGGCTATCGCGGCACCTTTGTGCATGCAGATGCCACCGCGCATTGCTGCTTCGATCTCAGCGCCTGGATTGAAGCCCAACTGGCAATCACCATCAAGGCCTGCCGTGAGGCAGGTGCCACTGACAGCGAGATTCGCATCGCGTTTGCGAACGCCATGCAGCCCTAGAAAGGAAGAGCATAAAATGCCTGCCGACTTCAACATGACCGCCGTTCTCGCAGTGATGTACACTGTGTTCCTGAGCCAGATTTATCTTATTTCTGTGCATTATCCGCGCAAGATGTGTGCGAGAATCCGAGAGGTGGTCGAGTCCTATCCCCCTGCCGAATATCCCCACCTCTATCCCGGCCCCTATGTTTATTATGCCGAGAGCGCACGCAAACACGGCCTGAAGATATTCATGGCCGCCAATTACATCATTGCCGCCATTGGCCTCGGCATACTTTGCATGATGATGCTGTCCGGGTATGAACCGGCCCTGCTCGGCGGGGACGAGATATTTGTCATGTTTTACTTCATTCTGCAGGCCAGCCCACTTCTTTACATCCAGATCACCGAGTGGCGCTACTACGCCCTCATGCGGGAAAGTTTCACCGCCAAGCACCGGTCGGCCTCGCTCGCGCCGCGTCGCATGAGTCAGTTTGTCTCCCCCGCACTTGTGGGCGCGGCGATCGTTTTTTATGTGCTGTGGTTGGTTTTTTACCTATCGGACCAAGGGCCGGTCGCAACCTGGAGCGGTGAGGTTTATGCCACACTTGCCGTGATCACCGGTATAAATGTCTTTTATGTGCTGTACCTGCGTCGCATGGTATTTGGTAAAAAGGTCGACCCCTACCGGTCCGACGAGGACCGCGACCGGCAGATCAGGGTGATGGGCAAGGTATATGGTATTTCCAGCATTGGCATCAGCCTTTTCCTTGCTTTCACCCAGGCGGCCGACCGTTTTGGCTTCGAGGTTTTCGATCCGGTGCTGATCAGCTTCTACCTGCAGCTTTGCATCGTGGCAGGTCTTGGCTTCGTGTTCCGCGACATCACGGTAAACAGCCTGAATTTCAAGGTATATCGCAAACAGGCGGACGAGCCATCCTGACATTGCACATGTCCGTATCCTGCCTGCGACCCTAAGCGCGGACGGATACGCTTCACGACAGCGGCGGACATATGCAGGACTGCGGCCTCCTTTGGGGCCGCAGTTTTATTTACGCAGCATAGTCTGATTTAAGGATTCGACTCTTTCTCTTGCTGATGATAAAAGAACAAAAAGGGAACATATAAAAGGACGGGAAAATGATTGAAAGCGTAACACCGGTACTGCCAGTAGACCGGATTGAACCCAGTATCGACTTTTTCAGCCGTGTCGGCTTTGAAAAAGTAACCGAGGTGCCGGAAGGCGATCACCTTGGCTTTGTGATCCTGATGCAAGGCGATGTACAGGTGATGTACCAGACCCGCACCAGCATTTTTGACGATAGCGGCATGCTCCCGAATGAGACCGAAGGCACGCCGGTATTGCTGTTTGTCAAAACCGGCAATCTCAACGCCTGCATGAAAGCGCTCGACGGTTACGAGGTGGTGATGGCGGAGCGCACGACCTTCTATGGTGCCCGTGAAATTGGCTACCGCGAACCCGGCGGCCATATTGTCACCTTCGCTGAATTTTCAAGTGAGGCCGAAAGCTGATCAACCCTTGAGGTTCAGCCCGGCGCCAAGACCTGTCATCAGCTCGATAAACGTGGGAAAGCTGGTCTGGATAGGGGCAGCGTCATCAATCGTGATGGCGCTTGTCGCCATCTGCCCCAGGACCGAAAAGCTCATGGCAATGCGGTGATCGAGATGCGTGGCGACGGTAGCGCCACCCAGCACCTTGCCGGCTGCGCCCTTGATCTCGATACCGTCCTCAAACTCGCTCAGGTCCACACCGTTTGCCTTCAGGCCCTCCGCCATCACGGCCAGTCGGTCCGACTCTTTCACGCGCAACTCCTCGAGTCCGGTGAAACGGCTGGCGCCTTCCGCAACCGCTGCGGCGCAAAACAGCACAGGAAACTCGTCAATCATCGTCGAGGGATCTACGGGCAGGTCGGTTACAGCCTTGAGCGTCGCCGCCCGCACCCTCAGGTCTGCCACCGGTTCACCGCCAAGGTTCCGCTCGGCCAATATCTTGATATCGGCCCCCATGGCCTTGAGCGCATGGACGATACCGGTCCTGAGCGGGTTCATGCCCACATTCTGCACCGTAATATCGGACCCCGGAATGATGGACGCTGCCACCAGCAAAAAGGCGCTCGAGGACACATCCCCCGGTACTTCGAAATTGACAGGCCTCAGCCCGGGCTGACCCATAAGCCGCACGATATTGAGCCCCGCTTCGCATGTGGTCTCTATCTCCGCGCCCATGGCCCTGAGCATGCGTTCCGTATGATCGCGGGTCGCCACGGTCTCGCGCACGGTCGTGATACCCGGCGTGTTCAGCCCCGCCAGAAGCACGGCGGACTTCACCTGCGCGCTCGCCATCGGCGTGGTGTAATCGATCGGCAGCGGGTTGCCGGTGCCCGTGACAGTGAGCGGCAGGAACTTGCCGTCTCGCGCACTGAACCGGGCCCCCATGCTTGTCAGGGGGTCAATCACCCGGCCCATCGGACGCCCGCGCAGGGAGGCGTCCCCGGTCATGGTCACAGTGATGTCATGGGTTCCAATCAACCCCATCAACAAACGGGTGGAGGTACCGGAATTGCCCATGTCAATCACGCCGTCCGGACTCATCAGGCCACCGATGCCAACTCCGTCTATAATCCAGTGCCCTTCACCGATTCGCTCAACCTGCGCACCCATGGCGCGCATGGCCTCGGCGGTGGCAAGCACATCCTCACCCTCAAGAAGGCCCGTCACTTCACTTCGACCCACTGCAAGTGCGGATAACATGATTGATCGGTGGGAAACCGATTTATCTCCCGGCACCTTAACGGTACCAGTGAGTGGTGTGAGGAATGATGAAATAAGACTTGGCACGGAGGGATTTCCAGCTTTAGAAGTATGGGTGGACACTAATGCTTTGACAGGCGCAACCGATCATGGCAAGGGATGCGCCGAATTCTTGGCCGAAAAGCACCTTCAGCGCAAGGCCTGATACAAATTGCTGTCCAGAGGCGGAAACGCAAGGAGAGAAACGTGGTAAAACCCGAATGGGGTACAAAGCGCACCTGCCCAAAATGTGGCACGCGCTTTTACGATTTGAAAAAAGACGATCCTGCAACCTGCATTGATTGCGGCAACCAGTGGGCACCAGAACCGGTTCTCAAAGCCAAGCAGCCAGTCGTGATTGAGCCAAAGGTAGAGAAAGAAGCCGAGAAGGACGAGACGGATCTCGACGACGACGATGACGACATTGAAATCGACGATGATGACGATGACGTTCTCGGTGACGTCAGCCTTGATGACGACGATGACGATGAAGTCACCAGCATCGTCGACACCAAGCTGTCGGAAGACGACAATTAAGTAAAACAGCCGGATCTGGGCGGCTCTTTTGCCGCCCTGCCAAAGCGTATTTTTTACTTGCGCACACATGGGCCTCCGCCTATAGTCCGCGCCGTTCTGGGAAGCAAACCATCGCTTCCGGATATTCCAACAAGATCCGCTTGCGATCATGGGGCCGTAGCTCAGCTGGGAGAGCGCTACACTGGCAGTGTAGAGGTCGACGGTTCGATCCCGTTCGGCTCCACCAAGATTTACAAGGGCTTAGGATAAAAATCCTAGGCCCTTTTCTTTTTTGGTCCCCAAAAAGGCACCACACTGGGACCACACTGGGACCAACGAAATTTGAGAAACTGCCACCCTCCTCAATTCCTGACACCCATACGGATTGATCGAGACTGTCAGGGACGTTCTCTATGAGCTTTTCAACCGGCACCCGAAAGTAATTGCATAACTTGTCGATGATGTCTTTCGACGCGTTATACCCTTCTGGTTCGCGACCTTGGTCAGCGTCGCCCGGGATATCTCATCAAACGTGATCTTTCGGCCCTCATTAAAGCCCTTGTCGGCCATCACCCCACTCAGGCGAAAACGAATCATTATCAACCTATATTCGCACGTTCAGGCTGGGGTATGGCCACAAGATATTGAGCGCACGGGCCGCTAATCTGTCAGAAACCGTCCACAAATGCGGGGACAGGAACCTGAGCTATTTCACCAAATTGTTCTCAAGCCGGTACGGAAAGTCCGCCTCGAAACTTTTGAGCGACACCGTGCAATAGGCCAAACCTACCCCACGCCGATGGTTAACCCCGGACAAACTTGCCATATTAAACGACATTCCTGCCATGGCGGGAAAATCATGGCCGCTGGCAGGATTTTCTTTTCATGTCCCTGTACACAACTAAGCGTACAAATCCGGCAACCGAGAGGCCTTCCATGTCACCCTTATCCAAGATCGCCGCGCTCAAGAAACGCAACAAACCCTCGCTTTCCTCTGAGAAAATAAGCGTGGCAGGGGTGCCTATTAGCAAGGCAGACGTAGAATTGGGCGATATCCTGTTGCTGCATTATGTGCCAGAGCACAACAGGATTGCGGAGATGCTGAAGCTTCTCAAGCTGGCGCATCAAGCGGTTGAAGGTTGGAAACACTGGGCTGACTACGACAAGGAAACCCGCGACAAGCATTTTGCAGCCCTGATGCCGCTTATCCATTTCGCTATCACGGCGTTTGACAATAACCGTTATTTCCATGCCGCAATTGTCGGGCAGGATGCGGATAATGAAAAGGTAGTGATTGAAGCTGGTCCCAAAGGCATCATGCAAACACCCTTAAAGGACTATTGGGGTGGCCCGATCAGCGTTTATCGTTACCACAGAGATGCAGTGTCTCTCGGCGATAAGCTTTTACCGGCTGAGCCGGTGCTGAAAAAAGCGAACGACCTCTGCAACGCTGGCGATATTGAATACGGCTATTATCACGCTGGCCTTCTGGCTATCTGGTGCCTGTTCAGGGCTGGGGAAGATATGGTTATGGACCGCCTGCACGCCGCTTTGGTCCTTGCATTTGGGACGCAAGCCACGGAAATGCTCTACACGCTCATTGCACCAGAGACCATCAAGCTGTTCCTTGTCGATATTTTCCACCGGGCGCTTGATCGCTGGCGGCAGCAAAAACATCTTGTGTGCTCTGAAATGGTGGCGGTCTGTTTTAATGAGGCAGACGGTCTGGGCACCTATAAAATAAGCCGCGAGTTCTGCAAAAATGGCTCAACAACGATTAAGGCGACGCAACAGACGGACCAGACAGCTGTATCCGAGGATGTTGAAAATGCCATCTTGGCTCTTGCCAATTCCTTTCATGGGCTCGAAATTGACCGGCCGCTCAGGGCGGTTGATGTGGCCCTCGCGCTTGTGAGCAGCGATGTGCTCTATACACCATCAGACCTTGAGCGGTCCGTGAGCACGTTTAATATCGGACAGACCTAACGCCCGCGCACGATACTCGCCCAAACCTCAACCGCCCCTTATCAGAGCCGCAATACGACACTTTCAGACACCGTTCTGGTTTTCGGGGTGGTGTTTTTAACCTAGCCATTCGTGGCTGAGCTTCATATGCGCGAAGCAATACTCGCCATAAATGCGGCATGTCACAGCGAGAAAGCTTCCTTGAAAAACAAACTCAAAACCGGACTGAAATTCCTGCCAATTCACACCGACATTTCTGCCAATGCAGAAAATTCAAGGCTTCTGGCAGGATTTTCCTGAACGGTCATGGGAACTTAAGGGCGAGACAGTTATGACGCCCAATGGCCAATCGGCATACGGGCATTGCCATCAAATGGTGGCCAACAGATGGCGGGAGGACCCATGACCAACTATAAAGCAGTATACGGATTTGACCGTGAAGCGGCGCGTGAGCTCCTGATCATCGACCGGGGTGTGAAAGACGTTGAGATCCTGCTGAGCGAACTCTCGCCATCGGTTGACGTTGTTTACCTGAACACATGTCAGAATCCGCTTTTCCAGGTCGCACAGGCACTGGCGTCTCGCTCTCATATAACGACGGTACATATTCTCGCCCACGGCTCACCGGGCACAATTCATCTCGGTGGTGTGGACGTTGATGAAGCTTATCTTCACACCCATGAAGGTCTGCTTAGTGCCATAGATGCCTTGCTGGCCGATGACGCGAGCATTGCACTTTGGGCCTGCTCGGTTGCGTGGACAACACAGGGGGCAAGCTTTATCCGTACACTAGCGGCGGGTACGGACGCAAAGGTACACGCCACAGACCGGCCGGTAGGTGCCGCATCACTAGGCGGTGACTGGAACATCGGTGTGCCGGCACCGTTTACCAACGCTGCGCAGTCATCTTACCCGCACACCCTGCCGATGTTTGATTTCTCGAGCGGATCACTCTCAAACGGGAATACTGTTTATACGGAAACGCAAGACGGCGTGACCATGACCGTCACTTTCACGGATGGTCTTGGGAGCACAGACGGCAGCGTAACTATGTCTGCCGTTGGTGGTGGAGGTGGTTCTGACGGGGGCTTTGTTTTCACGCCGGGAGGGCAGGCTATCACTCTGGTAACGTTCGAGTTTTCCGAAAGTATCCGGCTCAACCAGTTTCAGATTATTGAAATCGACAACTCGCTGGATGGTACCATTAGCGGTTATATAACCGGAGGAGATTCCGGCGGCTTTTCTATCAGCACGAGCCGATACTCGACGATTGAAGGCGTTCTGGGTGCTGACACCAGTGACTCTCTTGCTATTTTGTCGACCGATGCTACCGGCATGACTATTCGTTTGGGCGGCGCGAATATTGGTCTTCCCTTCAATCCGGGCTTCGACAATCTGGTGTTTAACCAGTATGCACCCGAGTTTGACGATGCGGATGATACGGTCTCTTTGACTGTCGATGAAAATGACAGTGCGACGGCAATTCCCGGCCTTGGCGTCACCGATGCTGACGAAGGCGACACGCTGACGTGGACCGTCGTTTCCGGCCCCAGCAAAGGTTCGGTGACCCTGACCGGCACGGCAACAGCAACGTCTGGGGGTGGGGACCTGCCGGGCACATATACCTATACGCCAAACGCGGACACCTCAGGCTCTGACAGTTTTTTCATTCAGGTTTCCGACGGTATCGATACTGACATCATCACCGTGAACGTAACCATCACGCCGGATAATGTCGCGCCGGTGATTACCTTGCCGGACGCACCTGAGGTGATCGAGGACGACGAAGATGTCTCCCTTGGCGACACGATCGCGATAACCGACGAAGACGGCAACGACCAAACCGTTACGCTCACAGTAACGGGCGGCACGGTTTCGCTTGATACCACCGACCTCGATTTCACCGTGGGAGACGGCACCGACGACGCCAGCATGACCTTTAGTGGCACATTGGCGGAGGTGAACGCGGCACTCGACAGCCTCACCTTTACACCAACGGCCAATGCTTACGGCGACGCGGCCGCTTCGATCCGCCTCCAGACAGCTGACGGTGCCGGTGGCAATGATGACGACACCCTCACGATTGATATCACTGCGGTTGATGACCCCATGGTCATTACCGGCGATACAAGCGGCAATATCGATGAAGATAACACCGGCACCGTTACCGGCACGCTGAACCTTTCCGACCCGGACGGGACCGAAAGCCTCTCGGGCTTCGCCTATGATGGTGATTATGGCCGGATCACCACCGAGTATGAAGGCGACTGGATCTACGACCTGAATGAAAGCCACGCTGACGTACAAGGCCTGACAGAAGGCGAAACGCTGACCGATGTGATAACGATCCAGACAGCAGACGGCGCCAACCAGGATATTACCATCACGATCAACGGGGCCGATGACCCGGGCTCGCTATCTGGCTTTGCTGGCAGCGTTACGGTGAATGAGGACGAAATCACCCTGCTTGATGGCGATGTGACCTTCACCGACATTGATTCAAGCGGCGGCACGCTCACCGTCAGCGGCCTTTTGTCCGGTGACGTGGTATCTTTGCAGGATACCGGAACCGGAAGCGGCGAAGTTGGTTTTTCGGGCACCAGTGTCACTTATGAGGGCGTGAGCGTTGGCACCACATCGGGCGGTGACGGCGACACCTTCTCCATTGCGCTGAACGCTAACGCGTCCGATGAAGTGGTTGACGCGCTTATCGAAGCGCTCACTTTCTCCGCCACAGATGACAGCCCGGTTGAAGCCCGCACCCTGACCCTGAATGTAGCTGACACAGACGGCAACTCCGTGCTTGGCGGCGGTCAGGTTATAGAACGTGCATCGGGCGACAACCCCTTCTATGACAATACATATAGCAATCAATATACCGCGCCCACGATGGTGGATATTGATAATGACGGCGATATAGACCTGTTTGTCGGGTTTGGGAACGCGGGTGCCGGAATTCGGTTTTGGGAGAACGATGGCAGCGGCGACTTTACCGAGCAAACCGGCGCCAACAATCCGTTTAATGGGGTGGATTTTGGTACACGTGCGGCACCTACCTTCGCAGATATTGACGGCGACGGCGACAAGGACGCATTCGTAGGTATAAACGACGGCACCGTCCGCTTCTTTGAGAATACGGGCAGCGCCGCGACCCCAAGCTTTACAGAGCGCACAGGCGGCGACAACCCGCTCAATGTTCTCGATGTGGGTAGCAAAGCAGCGCTTGCCTTTGGTGACCTGGATAATGATGGAGATCTCGACGCCTTCGCAGGTCAGGGGGACGGGTCTTTCACCTTCTTCCGGAACGACGGCAACGACGACACCGCTGACTTCACAGAGGTGAGCGGCAGCGGCAATCCGCTCAACGGCGTCGACCTGAGTTCAACATCGTCAATCGAGCTTATCGATCTGGATAACGATGGCGACCTGGACGCCGTGCTTGGGCAAAACAGCGGCGATATCAGCTATTTTGAGAACACAGGCTCGACCAATAGTGCCAGCTTCACCGAGCGCACCGGCGACGACAACCCGTTAAATGATGTCTCCGTTTATTATATCAGCAACGTGGCCTTAGGCGATATTGACGGCGACCGCGTATATGAGGCTGTTGTCGGCGCTTTTTCAGAGGACGACCTCCTGACCTACGACTTCACGGTCGGGCAATCGATCGATGTTGCCGTCACCCCGGTTAACGATCCGTCTGTGATCACGGGCACAGATGCCCGCACCATCAACGAAGGCAGCACATCGATAAGCGGCGATTTGACCTCAAGCGACCCGGACGGTGATATCTATTTCACGGCAAGTGTTCAGGACGGTGATTATGGCAGCCTTTCCATCAATGCCTTCGGCAGCTGGACCTATACGCCAGACAGCAACAGCGATGACACGATTAATGAACTGGGTGCTGGCGATACGCTGGGCGACAGTTTCACCATTCAGTCTTCGGACGGGACCGAAAAAGCAGTTAACGTCACCATCCGCGGCGTCAATGATGCAGCTGTCATCGGCGGTACCCTAGGAGCAAACCTTGACGATAATACAGACAGTATTGGCGGCACTGCGTCTGTCAGCGATGTGGACGGAGAAGACAGCTTCAACGCAGATACTTCAACCTCATCCTATGGCGACTTTGAAATCGCCGAAAACGGCGACTGGAGCTTTGACCTCAACAATGATTATAGCGTCGTTGATCAAATGCAGGAAGGTGACGAGATTGACCTGACCTATACCATTGAAGCAGACGATGGCACCCAAAGTTCGGTGGTTATAACGGTAACCGGTGCCAACGACGATTCCATTATCACCGGCACCACAACAGGTACGATTTTTGAAGGCGTGCCAACCACCAGCAATTACCTTGGCATCAATGATGTCGACAATGATGTTGCCTTCACCCCCGATACGATTGAGGGCGACTATGGCACGCTTACCATTGAAGCCAACGGCACATGGACCTACACGCTTGATAATACCAGCGATACGGTCAATGGGCTGACGGAGGGCGACACGCTCGGTGATACTGTCACGGTTTATGCGGACGACGGTAACAATGTCGATATCGACATTACGATCAGCGGCATAAACGATGCCGCTGTCTTCACGGGCGATGTCTCGGCCTATATGAATGAAGACGCAGACACCTATTCAGGCACGCTGGCCGTAAGCGATGTAGACGGTGCTGACAGCTTTACAGCCGAAACGCTGGAAGGCGATTTTGGCACCCTAACGATTGACACAAACGGCGCCTGGACCTTCGATCTCAATAATGACCTCGATATTGTGGCAGGCCTGAGCCGCGACGACACCCTTGGTGACGGCATTAATGTTGAGGCGGCCGACGGCACCAAACGCGAAATATCCATGCTGATAACCGGCGTGAACGACGAACCAACGCTTACCGGTGTTGGAAGCGACTATATCTTCACGGAAGACATTCAAGGAAACCTCGACCTGTCCGCCGTCAGCATCACTGACATCGATACGAACGACACGCAAACACTGACCCTCACGGTCACCGGCGGCACGTTTACCACCCCTGCGGACGGCGCGGGTGTTGGCGACGGGGTAACAGCCACGCTGACAGACGCGCAAACGATCACCCTTGTGGGCGGCGCGGACGACATCACCAGCTATCTGGATACGGTCGGCAATGTTCAGTATACCGGGGCGGAAAATGCGGAAGGTGATAACGCCGCAACACTGACCGTCACGGTCAACGACGGCAATGCCACAGTGAGCGAAAGCGCCAATGTGGATATCACCGCTGTTGATGACGAGGCCGTTGTATCCGGCACCTTCACCGGTGCTGTGGTTGAGAGTGATGAGGGTGAAGGCGGCAGGGGCACGACCGCATCCGGCACGCTTTCGATCAGTGACGTCGACACGGCAGACAACCCAAGTTTCGCGGATCAGGCAGCTACAGCGGGGGATAACGCCTACGGTACATTTGAGCTAACGGGCGGAGACTGGATCTACAGGCTGGACCAAGCCGCAGTGCAGGACCTGGATGCTGGCGATATTGTCTCAGACACCATCACCTACACCGCATCAAACGACGCGGAACAACAAATCACCATAACAATTATCGGCACCGCAGATGACGCCGTTATCACCGGCACGTTCAACGGCTCCGTGTCTGAGCAGGCAACCTCATCGGGCATAACAACCGGCACGCTGTCGATCAGCGATCTGGATGAAGACGACACCCCCACCTTCGCTGATCAGGGCGCCACAAGGGGCGATAACGGATACGGCAAGTTTGAACTCACTGGTGGCACATGGACCTATACCCTTGACCGCAGCACCGTGTCGGGCTTGGGGGCGGACAGCAACCTGACAGACACCATCACCTATCAGGCTACAGATGGCTCCTCCCAGGAAATAACAGTGACAATCGAGGGTATTGACGATGCACCATCTTTGCCAAGGCTGGTTTCAACCGGTGTTGATGAAGATAAAATGGGCGCTTTTGTCGGTACCCTTAGCGCAACAGATCCGGAAGGAAAAAGCGTTAGCTTCTCAGTGGATGACGCACGTTTCAAAGTGGTGGATGACAAGCTCTATCTGGCCGACGATGTCGCGCTCGACTATGAAGAAGTCCAGGAACTCAGCATCAAGGTTACCGCGTCAGACGGCGGTAAAGGTCGTACAGCCTTTCTCGATATCAACGTAAACGACCTGCCGGAAGCGGTCATCAATACGCCAACGGACGGCAATGATACGGTTATGGGTGGAGACGGCCGCGATACACTGACGGGCGGTGCGGGCAATGATACGCTTGATGGTGGCGAGGGCGACGACACCATTCTGAAGGACAGCAGTGACAACGGGCAGGACATCATCGTCGGCGGCGGCGGGAATGACATGGTGCACGCCGGTGGCGGCAATGACTTTATCGTGGGCGACGGCGCATCCGACGGTACTACCCGCCAATCACTTCCCCAAGACAGCGATACGTCCAGCGATGGTGCGGACACGCTGCGCGGCGGCATGGGAGACGATACCATCCTCGGCGGCGGTTGGAATGATGACCGCATCAATGACAACGGCAGCTATGATGACGGTGAGGAAATCGAGAGTGGCACAGCGCAAAACCACATCTGGGCAGGGGGCGGCAACGATGTGGGCGTTGGCTCAGGCGGTAATGACCTCATCGGCGGCCGAACGGGCGATGACAAGCTCATTGGCCTGGGGGGCGACGATACGCTCTTTGGCCACGCGGGCGACGACCTAGTACTTGGCGGTGCAGGCGATGATCTGGCTTTCAGTGGCACTGGCGCTGACACGGTCGACGGCGGCGCGGGTGATGATACACTCTGGGCCGGCGCAGGCGACGACCAGCTCACCGGCGGTTCGGGCGCTGACACCTTTTGTTTCGGTACTGTAAGTGGCAATGACGTGGTCACCGACTTTAACGTGGATGAGGACACGCTTCACCTGTCCTATCGCGGGTTCGAGAGCCTTGACGCCGTGTTAAACGGGGCCATTGAGGCCAGTGTGAACGGGGAAAGCGGTGTTATGCTCGACCTCGGAGGCGGTGAAAGCGTTTTCCTTGCCGGGTTGGCGCTTGATGAGTTTAGCGCAGCGCAAATCATGCTTTAGGGCCAACAACCTCTCTCATATTGCTAAGGTTACGTTTGGCCCAGACGCTGAGCGCCGCCTAGCCTCAATTCTGGAGCACCTGCGCTTTTTTCATGAACATACAGTCGCTCCAGCTAGCGCTTATGCACTAAAGGAAAGATTCAAGCAGGTGATGTGGATCCGACGTCGCAAATATGCGTGGGCTTGAGGCCCCTATGTCACCGATGTCCGCTTATGTCCTATTTTTGTTAACAACTCTTCCGTGATGGCTGTTCACGGCCAGAAGGTGTCTAGGCTGGGTATTGAATGAGCTTGATTTCTCACCTTTGCTGCCTGTTTGACGGTGGGTATCGGATGACCCTTTTTTACGACACCATGTCGGCCGAGCCCAATCTCGGCACGGCATGAACTGCGGCGCCAGGGAATGAAGCTGGCGATGACGGTCGGTGATGGATCCCGGCGAGATCGAGGAAATATACTTTGGCCTTCAGCCTACCGTGCGCCGTCTGGCGCGTAGGCAGCAAAACGTTTCAGCGTCGCGTCACCAAGGCTGTCAAAAAGCGGGTGTATTTCCTCGGCAATCGTCGTCCATGCTCCGACGCCCTTGCGGTTGATGGGCTGCCGCACCTGCTCACTGCTGGCGGTCTTTACCGCGCGCCTGTTCCGGTAGAACTCAAGGCACGCCCCCTCGAACGCCACACCGACATGCGCCAGCATGGCCTGCACAACGGCCTCCGTATCGTTGATGGTGTCTTCGTATTGCACGGTCATGATCCCGTCCGGCAGGACCAGCTGCCAATAGTCCATCAGGTCAAGATAACAATTATAATAGTGGCCGATGTGACCGAGGTCGTAACTATAGTCATGACCGCCAGCAAAATGCTGCTTGAAGGCGCTGTAACCGCAGTCCACTGGATAGCGCCGTGCATCGATGATGATCGCATGTGGCAGGATTTTGTGAATGAGGCCGATGCGTTCGAAGTTCGGCGGCATCTTGTCGATGAAAAAATCGCCACCTGCCCGGTAAATTGCGGTCTCATCGAGATAAGCCTGCCCGAACCGGCAGAGGTCTTCCGCGCTGAAATCCGCGATGGATTCAGGGAACTGTTTACCAAAACGCCGCCCACCTTCAATACGGATGCGACGCTCGAGATGCGCGAGCGCCTGAAGCTCCATCGTACCATCGATGCGGCTGTGGCTCGCCAGCATCTGCTCAATGAGCGTGGAACCCGCCCGCGGCATGCCCACCACAAAAATGGGCGTTGGTCCCTTCAGCATTTCGCGCGGCGCTCGCCGCTCCAGGCAACCTACGCTGAAGCTTTCCTTCAGGCGGCGATAGAAATCCGCATGCTGCAGAGGGTCATACGCAGCATCGGTACGTAAGGCATTTGCCGTTTTGTACCAGCCTATCGCCTCACCCGGCTTTTGGTCATTCTCACACGCACGCGCCAACGCAAAGGCCGCCTGGCATCGCTGCGCATCGGGCAGGCCATCGTTACCCGCCAGCGCTGCCATGGCCTCCTTGTCACCGCTTGAGAAATGATAATCCTTAAGGTCGGCCAGGCCCCACCAGCCTGCGCCATTGTCCGGTGTATTGACAGTGCAGGCACGGTAAGCCTCCTCGCATTCCCGGCGCCGGCCGAGAATCTTGAGGGCGTGGCCACGCAGGAGATCCACCTTGCCAAGTTCTGTGCTGCCTTCCTCAAGAAATGCTGCCGCGGCTTCAGCCGCCTTGAGCGCGCCTTCATAGTCCGCCACATGACCACAGATGCGGCTGAGGAGCCAGAAAGCGGTAAAATCGGGTTTTATATCGGTGAGCGCGCGGGCCTCGGCAAGTGCGGCGGTATAGGCGCCCATGGCCTCAAGTGCTTCCACAAGACTGCGCCGCAGCATGACATTGGCGGGATGCTGTTCAATGCTTGCGCGGAGGATATCGCGCCGAGCTTCATGCGCGCCGACGGTATCGGCAAGATGGGCAAGGAAAAAACTGGCGCGCGGATGGCCAGATTGTTGCTGCAACATCTGCCGCGCGATTTTCTCCGCGTCCGCGCGCCGGTCCGATTGCATCAATTGCCGGATGTCCCGGTAGGCGCCATCAAGCGGATCACAGGTTTCCGCCCGGTCGCTGGCCCGAACCGCCGCCTTGTAGTCCTGCCTGTCAAAATAAAGCCGCTCCAGATTGCACCAGGCGAGGTAAAAGTCAGGGTTGCGGGCGACGACCTCTTCAAAGCTTGCAAGCGCGTGGTCAGCGTCTCCCGCCTTCATGGCGGCAAAGCCAAGATCCGCAAGCGCGGCCCAGGACGACGGGTGCCGTCGGGTATTCTCGACGAACACCTCAAGCGCCTCAGGAATTTTGTCCTGCCGCATCAGGGCACTGCCATAGATGGAACGGGCGATCTCGTCATCCGGGTGCGCGCACAGAAACTCCGCCAGCCGGGCTTCGGCGTCAGCAAATGCCTGCGCCTGCACAAGGGCTGCGGCCTGTCTGTAGAATGCCTGTTTGTCCATACTGAAAGATACCTCCCCAACCTTCGGGCAAAAAAATGGCAGGCCCGAAGGCCTGCCACCATAAAACGGTCTGAAGAAATTTAGAAGGTTACATCCAGACGAACCGTCACGTTGCGTTCCTGCCCGTAGGTGTACCACAGCGCGTTGCCAGACCAGTCACTCCGGCTGCGCGACCGCTTATAGGTGATGATATTACTATCAAGCAGGTTGTTCACGAAAATGCTAAGGCGCGAATTTTCGGTCACTCCGAACGAAGCATTGAGGTTTATCAACTCATAGGCAGGCGAGATGTCATCCTCACGTACGTTGAAGTGAGACTTGTATTTGCCATAGCCAAGCATCTCGAGCCGGACAGACGCGTCCTTGTTCCAGATCTCGAATTCCTTGTCGAGCGCGACATAGAAATTATACTTCGGCACCATCGTCATATCGTCACCGTCCTCGGCGCCAAGTGCCGGCACGTCGGACGTCATCCTCGAGTTGGTATAAGCTGCGTTCACCATCAGGTTCAAACCGTCCATGATCTGGGTCGTCGATTCGAACTCCACACCCTGCGAGCGGGCCGAAGCTGCGTTCGCGATGTAGGAGAAACCACACGACGGCATATAGACATCTGCCTGCACGCCGGACCAGTCAATCTGGTAAACGGCAGAGGAGAACGACATGCGCCGATCAAAGACAGCGCCTTTCACACCCACTTCATAGTTCTTGATCTTGTCCGATGCATAACGGTCTGTATAGGAACCGATATTCTCATCGTTCAAACAGTCGGCCGGCGGGGTCGGGCCGTTGTTGCCGCCCCGGCGGTAGCCTTCCGAATAGATCGCGAAGATACCGAGGGTCTCGTTCGGCATATAGTTAACGCTGAACTTTTTCCGGGTACCGTTTTCACCGTCGTTGGTGATGGTTTCCTGACGCGTCAGGTCATATGGATCAATCCAGATGCCCGACACTTCGTCATGCAGGTCATCCTTCAGATCATAATAGCGCAGGCCACCCGTTAGCTCGAGATCCCCGGCGTCACCGAGGTCTAGCGTGTAACTCAGCTCTCCAAAGAAGGCGAGTTCCTTCTTTTTCCATTTGTAGATGGTGTAGTTGTAGTTCTTGGTATCGTCGCCATACATGGTTGCGCCAATTTCCGACGGATCGCCAAGCCCCCAATAGGAGCCCCACAGATAAGCGGCTATCGCGCGTGACCGGTCGTCGCTTGCATGATACTGCCACTGTACGTCACCTGACGGCAGCGTTTCGTTTTGGTCGTAGAAAGCACCGACGGTCCAGCTGAGCGCGCTATCTTCATTATTGGACTGAAGCCGCGCTTCATGGGTCCAGCGACGGCCTTCGGATTCGTCCATGATCCAGGTACGGAACATATCGTTGGCGTCCGCCCGTGACCACCAGGACTGCCGTCCAAGATTGTCATTCCGCCGGTAGGAACCGGAATAGGTGAAGTCCGCCCCAGGGAAGATGCTGTCCTTCTCGATATTCAACGCAAACAGGTTCTGGCGGTCCCGGGTGAACTGGTCCATCAGCATATATTGCGTGAATTTCGGATCATGACCGTTCAGTTGCCCGCCGAAACACGAGGTCCGGCTGGCACCATCCGGGCAGCTTGGGAAGTCGAACGCGACATCATAGCCGTAGGGTGCGTCCGGATTGGCAGTCAGGATGGCGTCATAATAGTATGTGGGTGAGTTCGCATCCACATCGGTTTCACCACTGTCAAATATACGCTCGTTCACATGCATGAAGTTAATGCGGGTTTCAGGATTGGGCGACCACATCAACTGCGTACGGATGAAGTGGTCTTCGTCCTCGCCGATCACACCGGTATAGGTGTTGAGAACCTTTTTGCCCACATGACCGACAGACGCGGTTACCCGGAGCGCGAGCTCACCCGCAATCAGCGGGAAATTCACCGCAGCAGAAGCACGCACACCCGTGCTGGGTCGGTTTTTCTCCCGGTCAAGCTGCAGTGTGGCGAGACCTTCGAACTCATCAAGGTTCGGTTTTTTGGTGATCACCTGCACCGTACCGCCAATCGCGTTGGAGCCCCAGAGTGTACCCTGCGGGCCGCGCAGCACCTCCACCCGTTCAACATCGAACAGGTTGGAAAAATTATACGGTATGCCGTCGGTAAAGGTGGTGGTGGTGCCGGGCGCCGTCGAGTTACTGCCCGACAGACCCCTCAGGATCAACGATCCCCGCGGGCTCGCGGCGCCTGCGATCGTGCGGTACATGTCCTCCTTGTTGACAAGGTTGCGTTTTTCGATTTCCACCGCTCCGACGGTAGAAATATTCATTGGCACCTCGACAACAAGCTCACGCTTTTTCCGCGCGGTTACGTAGATTTCCTCCAATTGCATTTCATCGTCAGTGTCCGCGCTTTCTCCGGCCTCCTGTGCCGAAGCTGCGGGTGCCATGCATGCCATGGCGCTAGACGTCATTAACATGACTATCAGTGCTTTTTTTGTCCTGTCCGACATAAAAGCTTCCTCCCTAGTTGCATTTTCAAAAGACAACAACGGGGGCTGACCCGCAAACCGAAGCTTGCAAAGTTAAACAATACTTTTTGGTAAAAAGCCCCCCTTCCTACCACTATCCCTAACTTGAGGATTCTACAGGAAAACTAAACTGTCCGTCAACTAGATGACGCAGTGAAGCTATTTTTAAACTTAAGTTTTTTCATTTATATAACGAATGATATAATAACTTTACTTAAGTATCGGAGAATATTTCTGCATAACTACTTGATCTGGACAGCGAAAAGCGCAAACGCGGGATTGCTAAACCTCCCGTTTCCTGCTTTGATCGCGATCCATGCTCGCTGACACCCGTCATGCCACAGCACGGTTCGGGGACATGAAGAGGGGGAGTTTTCATGCACTACAGGATAATATTTTCAGCACTATTCGCCGCCGTCATCTCATATAGCGGCCACGCAGCCGACCCAGGTTCGCTGTCCGCAGCCGACGCGGTTAAACTGCAGTACACGAGCGACCCGCGCCTGAGCCCGGACGGCAAGTGGGTTGCCTACACCGTCAGCCGCAACGATCTTGAAAAAGATAAGCGCCGGACACAGGTCTGGATTGCCGCCACGGACGGAACAGCCGAACTGGCGATGAGCGGCAAAGGTTACTGCGCCAGCAGCCCGCGCTGGAGCCCGGACGGCAAATATCTGGCCTTTCTGGCAGAGAAAAAGGAAGGCGAAAAAAGCCAGGTCTGGCTGCTCGACCGGCGCGGCGGTGAGGCCCGGCAATACACCCACATCAAGCAAGGCGTTGACGCCTTCGCCTGGTCACCGAACGGTGAGGAAATGCTGCTCACCCTCACCGACCTCCAACCGGAGCCGGAAAAGATCGATGGCGAAGACAAGCCTATGCCCTGGGTCATCGACCGTCTTCAATTCAAGGAAGACGGTGTTGGATATCTCGACCGCTACCGTCAGCATTTATATCTGTTCAGTGGCGAAGGCAGCCCGACACAAATCACCTTCGGCGACTATGACGACCAGTCCCCGGCCTGGAGCCCGGACGGCAAGTGGATCGCTTTCACCAGTAACCGCACCGAAGAGCCCGACAGCAATACAAATAGTGATATTTGGGTAGTGTCCGCCACGCTTGAGGACGGTAAAGCTGCCACGGCAGAGAACCATCCGCTTCGCCGCGTCACCTCCAACCCGGGTGCCGACTATAGTCCCGCCTGGAGCCCGGACGGCAAGTGGATTGCCTATGTCAGCACTGTAGATACAGCCAAAATCTGGTATGCGACGAACCATCTGGCGATTTCTCCCGCCGCGGGCGGTGAAGCCCGGCTTCTGACCACAGATTATGATCGACCCGTACATGCGCCGCGTTACGCCCCGGATGGACGCTCCATCTATGTCGTCAGTGAGGATGACGGCCAGATGCCGTTAATCGCTGTTGATACAAAATCGGGTAAAGTGAAACGCGTAACCGAAGACCAGTCTTCCACCTATGCTTTCGACATGAACGGTGACGGCATGACGGTCCTCAACCGCAGTGAGCCGGACCAGCCCGACGCCATCTACACGCTGAAGAAGGGTAAATTGCAGAGGCTTTCGCACCTGAACGACAAACTGCTGGCCTCCGTCAACCTCGCAAGCGTCAGGGAAGTCCAGTTTCCCAGTGCGGACGGTACCATGATCGAGGCTTTCATATATCTTCCGCCGGGTTACGAGCAAGGCAAGCGCTACCCCGCCATTCTACGGCCCCACGGCGGCCCCGTTGCGCAGCATGATTCCGGCTTCTATACCGAAGCGCAGGTGCTGGCGGCGGCCGGTTACGTCGTCATCGCACCTAACCCACGCGGGTCAACTGGTTACGGCGAAGATTTCTCGGCCATCCTGTTCGCCAACTGGGGCGTCAAGGACTTTGAGGATGTGATGGCGGCGGTGGATTTCGCTATCGCTGAAGGCTACGCAGACCCGGATAAGCTCGGCGTTGGCGGATGGTCCTATGGCGGCATCCTCACCAATTATGTGATCACCAAGTCCACCCGCTTCAAAGCGGCGATCTCCGGCGCGAGCGAGGTGCTTTACCGCGCAAACTATGGCCACGACATCTACCAGGCCATCTGGGAACAGGAGCTTGGCCTACCATGGGAAACCCCTGAAGCGTGGGAGCGTATCTCGCCCTTCAACGATATCGGCAAGGTGACCACGCCCACGTTGGTGATCGGCGGCAAGGAAGACTGGAACGTCCCTATCCAGAACTCCGAGCAGTTGTATCAGGGCCTGCGCCGGCGCGGGATCGAGACATTGCTTGTCGTCTATCCGGGTGAAACCCACAGCATCGTCCGGCCCAGTTTTGTGCTGGACCGCTACCAGCGCTATATCAGTTGGTATGATCGTTTCCTGAAATAACCGTTACCCAAGGCCAAGCACCAGGCCATAGAGTCAGGTGAAGGGGGTGGACATCGGCGTGGCTCAAAGCCCGCCGTATGGCCCCGCGAGACCGCGCAACAAGTCCCCAATGGACGTATCGAAATGCGCCTTCATGGCGTTGCCCGCTGCCTCTGGATCGCGGTTGGCGATCGCCACCGCCACATCGTGGTGGCGCTCCAGCATGACGGACTTCTGCTCCGCTGCCTTGCGGGTTTGCCAGGCAGTAGGAACCGCCACCTGCATGAGGGGTGAGAAAGAGGTGACGATCTGCAGGAAAAGTGCGTTATGGCTGGCCCGCGCGATGGCTTCGTGGAAGGCGATATCGTGTTTGGTCATCAACTCAAAGTTATCGCTGTCGCGCGCGATGGCGTCAGCAAGGTTCATGATGCCCACTGCTTCCGCCTCGGTGCGTGACACAGCGGCAAGGGTAGCTGTACGCAGTTCAATAGTGCGGCGCACGTCCCACACCTCGGGTACGGTGATCTGCGCTGTATCCACCGCATGATTGAGCGAGGTCGCAATAACCGAGCCGTCAACCGCTCCCACTTTCGGTTTGCGGCCGTTGCCGACATCAATAAGCTGCAGCGCGGCAAGCGCACCGAAGGCTTCACGCATCACCGCACGGCTGACACCAAGCTCCGACACAAAATAGCCTTCGCCGGGCAGGGTATCGCCGACGCGCAACCGGTTGTCCTTGATGTGAAAGGTAACGGCTCGCATCGCCTTTTTGACAAGCGAACCTTTTTCGTCACCGCGCTCTTGCACGTTCATGCCTCGTCCCAATCCTCTATCACTGACTGCCAGCTTTTACACATTTCGGATTATCACGCTAAGCCGCAACCTTGCCAGCCTTATAATCGCTGGGCGGCGCACCAAATCGCCGGCCAAACGCCCGCGAGAAGCTGGCATTGTTCTGATATCCCGCCTTATAGCCGATCGCCGAGACGGACATATCCGTCGTCAGCAACATACGCCGCGCTTCAAGAAGGCGTTTTTCTGCAAGGGCTTCCGCAACCGTACAATGAAAAAGCTGACGAAAGCCGCAGGTGAGCTTGGACCGGTTCAGCCCACACATGCGCGCGATGTGATCAAGCGTCAGTTTCTGGCTCCAGTGTTCGTCTATCACGACACGGGCCTGCATGATACGAGCTGTATCCGTGGCTGAAAGCCCGCCATGGTCAAGACACGGCACCAGGGTTTCATCGGCACCCACACGCAGGGTTTCACATAAAAGCTCCATCGCCTTCGCGGTGCGGTATGTTTGCGCCATTTTTCCGGTCATGTTGCATTCAAGCAGGGCCCGGGTGATCGCTCGCAAGTTTTCCGGCATATGATAGCGACAGCCACCAAGGTGGTTGATTTGCATCGCTTCAAATTTTTTGAGCGCGGCTTCCGACACCTGCACGACAAGGCACTCCTCACCGTCAAGTTCAGAGATTGCGTCACCAGAGCGGCAGGACGACCGGACATGTATGAAAAACGTGCCCGGCATCCCGCCTGACCCTGGGAGGTATATGAATGCCACGTGGGCGCCAACTGCGGCAACCTCATGGGCTGCGTCACAGCCCCAATGAATGCTGATCTCATCCGAGATCGGCACATCGCCAAAGAGCGCCGCTTCTTTTATGCAGGAATATTTCAACTCTATTCCCCTTCTTCCCGGTTAAACCATAACCTATCAGATAGTATAGTCAATACCTATCAGATAGGTTAATAAGGCAGACCCAGCTCCCTACTGGCCTGGATCCATGGATCAGAGCGTGAAAATTTTTCCGGGATTGAACAGGTTATTGGGATCTATCGCGCGTTTGACCATCCGCATGAGGTCGACAGTATCGCCCAGTTCCCGCACAAGCCAGTCCTGCTTGCCAAGGCCTATGCCGTGCTCGCCTGTGCAGGTGCCGCCCATTTCAAGCGCCCGACCGACAAGCCGCGCATTCAGCCTTTCAGCCTCTGTAAGGTCTTCCGGCCTATCCGGGTCCAACACAAAAATGACGTGGAAATTGCCGTCGCCCACATGGCCCAGGATGGTAGCCGGTATACTTGCTGTGCCAAGGTCTTCTTTCGTGGCGCTGATACATTCCGCCAGCCGCCCCATGGGCACACATACGTCTGTTGGCCAGCCAACGCTGCCCGGCCTCAGGCCAAGCGCCGCATAATAGGCTTCATGTCGTGCGCGCCAGAGCTTGGTGCGTTCCTCAGGCAGGTTGGACCAGTGGAAATCACCACCGCCGTTATCAGCGGCGATATCACGCACAATTTCCACCTGCTCGGCCACATAAGCCTCGGTACCGTGAAACTCGAAAAAGAGGGTGGTCAGTTCAGGATAATCGAGCTTGGACCACAGGTTGACCGCCTTCATCTGCATATCGTCGAGGATCTCAACGCGGGCGAGGGGCACTCCCATCTGAATCGATTGCACAACCGTGTCCACCCCGCCAGCAATGCTCTCAAAGCTGCAAACCGCCGACGATATTACCTCCGGGATGCCGTGCAGGCGCAGGGTGATCTCGGTGATAATACCCAGCGTGCCTTCGGCGCCAATCATCAACCGCGTGATATCATAGCCCGCGGCAGACTTGCGCGCACGGCCACTGGTGCGGATATCGCGCCCGTCAGGTGTCACAACGCGGAGCGACAGGATAGCTTCCCGCATCGTGCCGTAGCGCACAGCATTGGTGCCCGACGCTCGCGTCGAGGCCATGCCACCAATAGTGGCGTTCGCTCCCGGGTCAATGGGGAAAAAAAGCCCCAAATCCCTGAGGTGCTCATTCAACTCTTCCCGCCGCACACCCGCCTGCACAGTACAGTCGAGGTCTTCCGGGTTCACCGACAGGATCTGGTTCATCTCAGAAAGATCGACGCTCACGCCCCCGGCGATGGGGGTTATGTTCCCTTCCACGGATGTTCCGGCCCCAAAGGGTACCACCGGTATCTGGTATTGCTGGCACAGTTTCACAAGCGCCACGACTTCTTCCGTCTTGTGCGGAAACACCACAGCATCAGGTAGCATGGTCTCGAAATGGCTTTCGCTGCCACCATGCTGCGCGCGCACGGCCTCACCGAAATGAAGCCGGTCACCGAAGATGGCACGCAGGCCGTCCGTGAACTCGCCACCAAGCGGCGGGTGCGCTTTCTGGACCAGCGAGGCCATTATCAGAACCTCACCGTGGCGCGCACACCGATGCGACGCCGCTCGCCCTGCAGGCCGAGGTTCTGCGCCACAGCAGCAAGCCCCGCCCGCACTAGAAGCGATTGGTCGATATAGCTTTCCATATATTTGTCGTTAAAGAGATTACTGACAAAAGCGGCGACCTCAAATCTTTCCATCCGCCATGTGATGGAGCCGTTCACAAGATAATAAGTCTCCAGAAGGGGGGCTACATCCGGGTCAAGACTTGAACCCATCCGGCTGCCCTTGCCAACAAGACCGAGGTCAAATGCCAGCTCATTATCACCCACCGGCACGACATAATTCGTGCCAAGGCTGAAGTTCCAGTCCGGCGTGAAGATGATCCGGTCGCTTGGCAGGGCATAGCCTGTGGTATCTTCAAACTCGCTGCCATCCACAATACGGGCATGGAGGAGCGTGGCACTGGCATCGATGCGCCAGTTGCTGGTCAGCTGCCAGTGCATCTCCGCTTCCGCACCATAGCTGTGCACGGTGCCGCTGTTGAGGTTTACCGCCACATAGCCCGCCCCCGTGGTGCTGGGTGCCAGTGCGTTCTGGCCAATGAAGTGTTTATAATCATTATAAAACACTGCCGCATCGAGCGAGAAGCTCTTGTCCGCTGTGGTCAGTTTGGTGCCCAGTTCATAGGTCCAGACGCTGTCTCCACGATAGATGAGGTTTGGCGCACCCGGCCCGTTCTGACCGCCACCCCGCACACCGCGCGCAACCGACGCATAGGTCATAACGTCCTCGTTCCAGTTTTTCGTCAATGTTACCCGCGGCTGCACATCGTTCGCTTCATAAGCATCGGTGCTACCGGCGTTGGTCGCGTCGAGTTTCTGGTGGTCATAACGCAGACCCACGGCCAGATCGACGCTATCGCTGAGATCGATGAAGGCGGTGCCAAACACGGCCTGCGATTCGATCTCTGCAAAGCTTGCGCTTGGTACATCAAGCCCGGCGGGCACCACCGTGGTCACCCCCGACGCATCGGTGGTGGAGCGGCTGGTGAAAACACCGAGAAGGGTGGAGAAGCGGGCAGACCAGTTTGTGTCAAAGCGCAGTTCCCCTGTTTTGGTGACAAGCCTGGATTCCCCCGCGCTGCGGAAGAAATCCACCGGGCCATAATCACCGTCACCGACCGACTGCTGGTCCCGACGGTTATACGCCAGCACAGTTGTGATGATGGTGTCGATGCTTTCCACATCAAATTCACCCTTGAGGTTCACGCCCTTGTATTCATGCTCAGCGATATTGAGAACGTTCGATGCACCTTCAAGCGAATAGTCAGTCGGGCCCGCCACCCCAAGATAAGCGACATTGCCGCCCTTGACCTTATCGTAGCTGGCGTTAAGCGTGAATTCAGCCCATTCAGACGGCAGCAGGCGAATGGTTCCGTTCACTGTCTTCTGCGTCAGCGGGTTGCTATAACCACCGGCAAGCACGTTTTCCTGAAACCCGTCATGGTGATGATAGGCGGCACCAAGTCGTAGCTGCAGCACATCTTCCACAATCGGCCCGCTCACACTGGCGGACAAAGAGCGAAAGTCATCACTGTCGGCATACGCGCCATCCACCCGGCCTTCAAATTCATCGCCCGGCTTGCGTGTTATGACATTAATTGCGCCACCCAGAGTGTTGTTGCCAAACAACGTACCCTGCGGCCCGCGCAGCACCTCAACCCGCTCAACATCCACAAGTGGGCTGTTAAGATAGGAGGTGTTGGGCTGATAAATGCCGTCAATGAAGATACCAACACCCGGCTGCACGGTGTCAATGAGCGTGGTGCCCACACCGCGGATCGATACAAAGGCACGGCCCACGCTGTCGGAGTTGATATTGAGCCCCGGCACGTAAGCCGCGATATCCTTCACAGCATAGATCTGCTGTTCCTTGAGCTTGTCGCCCGTAATCGCACTGACCGCTATCGGCACATCCTTGAGCGACTCTTCCCGTTGGCGGGCGGTGACCACAATCTCTTCAAGCTGCGCTGTGTCTGTATCCGTGGTCGATTGCGCGGCGGCTGGCACTGACATCACAGCACCGATGCAGGTGCCTGCGAGCAGACACTGTTTCATAGTATGCGACATATACCCTTCCCCTTGGTATGTATGACTTCCCTGACACGGAAGACGCCTGCCGTGTCTCACCTTTGTCATATCAAACAGAAAACCTATCTGAAAGGTCTGTTTGAGGTGCAGCATGTGCATGCCCGCACGAACTGTTTACATTTTAGCTTTCAGCGAGGGCCAAGCCCTGATGCTCCCATGCTCACGCTAGGTGCGACAGTCAAAGTTTTCTGCGCTATTCATGTCACCTGAACCACGATAATGGGGATAAGATGGATATTTGCACAGCGGCGCTGTCATGATCACCGTGCCATCGTCTGCGTGCTTTTCAGCCGTGACATCCTGTCTGGTAGGTTTTCTGTTGTCTTCCACCCATTTGACCAAGCTGTCCATCAGTTCGGATTTGTCTGCCCCCGCACCCCCACGACAATGGCCAACTCCGGGGGAGAGAAACAGCGCAACCGTTTCTTCCGCCGTCGCTTCCCCCAGGCTTTTGCGCACGGCCTCATAATAGCCAACCGTATCGTTGGCACTGACGGACGTATCTGACACGCCGTTCCACACGATAAGCTTGCCGCCATAGTCAGCAAGGCGGGAAAGGTCGGGGTCATACGCCTGAAACAGGCTGCTGACCTGGCCAAGCGGCGCCTTCCAGTCGTCTACCTGCCAGGCCTCCACATCATAATCCGCGTCGCGGGTGATAAAGGAGCGGATAAAACCGGTTGAGAACGCCCCCTGTAACGAAGTGTTTCCAAGCATCAGTTGCGGCCAGATATATTCGCCCCATGCCTTGGTTTCAGCGGCACCGGCAACCGGATAGCCGCCATGGTGGATGCCGGTTTTCTCTGAACGAAATTCAGAGGTGATTATCTCAACAAGCGCGACTTGTTTTGCGCTGAGGCAATTCTCCCCACCCCCCGCTGCCGGGCAAGCCAGAGCCTTCACATCCACCTTGCATGCCTTGAGGTTTGAAACGATGCCGTCCTTTGCCCCATCAAGCGTGTCACATGCTTGCAGGACCGCGACGGACAGGGCTTCACGCTGCGTGTCTGAAAGCGCGCCCACGGCTTCCACCTGCTGCGAAATCTGGTGAAACTTGGCAAACAGCCCCATGATATTACCCGCAGGGGCCCGCGCGATAATACCATCAAAATCATAAGGGAAACGCTGCGCTTCCATCAGCGCATCATGCCCTCCCATAGAGCAGCCCTCGAAATAGCTGCGGGCAGGGCTTGTCCCATATACATTCTCGATCAGTTCTTTCGCCACCGGCAGGCTGCGATGCTCGGACAGATAGGTGAAATCCACAAGCTTCTGCCCGTCCAAGGCAAATTCGGCGTCAAAATAGCTGGTGGGTAGCGGCGCATCATGACCCCCATTAGTCATTACCGTGACATAGGGCTTGGCCTTGATCGATGGGCTGACATAATCGGGCACATCGGTCATCAGGCCGTCAAAACCGCCGCCACCGATATAAACCATACGCTGGTTCCAGCGGCCCAGGGGCAACCGTGCCTGAAACTTGAGGTCAGACGCCGTGAACGCGACCGTCACGACACAGTCAGCTGTGCCTGAGGAGGTGTTATCCGCGAGCGCCGCCGCCTGCACCATCGCGGTACCATAAGCAAGGTAACCGCCTTCCATGCTGCGGCACGCTACAGCATCAAACCCGACCGGCGCTGGGTCATTCGCGATGGCTGTCACGGTGCGAGGCAGGGGCGGCACATTCGCTGACGTCAGCAGGTATGCGGTGCCCGCAACGAGTGCTCCTAAAATTATGGTACTGCCAATAAGCTTGCTTTTTTTCATTGTGATGCCCTCCTTTGTCCATCCCCGGCTTCAACCGGCATTCCGCCATTTGACTGACAGGGCCAGAAGCCCGGCGGCGAGCATAGCGGCCGCCAGCGCCAGCATGCCACCAGCAAAACCACCAGTACTGTCCAGCAACGAACCGATGACCACCGGCCCCGCATAACCTCCCAGATTGCCAATGGAATTAATGAGCGCAATGCCCCCTGCCGCCGCTGTGCCGCTCAGAGCCTGTGTGGGCAGCGTCCAGAAGACAGGCAAACTGGCATAAATACCAACCGCACCCACTGTCAGCGCGATAAAATTCAGCATTGGGTCTGCGACAAAAATACTTATGGCAAAAGCCACAGCCGCGAGAAACGCAGGCATTGCCAGATGCAGGACGCGGTCGCCACCCTGGTCGGACCGGTTGCCCCACCAGTACAGCGCAACAGCGGCCAGCGCGTAGGGCACAATGGAGACAATACCAACCTCTATATTGCTGAGATTGCCAAGCGCCTTGATGATCTGGGGAGACCAGAAACTGAAACCGTAAAGGCCGACAACAAGACCAAAATATATCAAGGAGAAACGCCAGACGTTCAGGCTGAGCAGGCCAGCTTTCAATGAGGTATGCTGCGATGGTCCACGGTCTTTATCAAGCAGCCCCTCAAGGGTGGTTTTTTCACTGTCGCTCAGCCACGAAGCTGTCATTGGACGGTCCGGCAACACAAACAGCACAACGACACCCAACAGTGCCGCCGGGACACCTTCCAGCAGGAACATGGTTTGCCAGCCCGCGAAACCAAACATCGGTGTTTCCAGCAGCCATGTCGAAACCGGTGCGCCCAGCACGCTCGAAAGCGGGACCGCGATCAGGAAACCGCCGATCACCCGCCCGCGTACGGCGGAAGGGAACCAATAGGTGAGATAGTAGATCATACCGGGAAAAAACCCCGCCTCGGCGACACCGAGGAGGAACCGGATGATCCAGAAGCTGACAGGACCCTCGACAAATGCCGTAGCGGCCGACAGGATGCCCCAACTGAGCATGATGCGGGCGATCCAGCGCCGCGCGCCGACACGCTTGAGGATCAGGTTGCTTGGCACCTCGAAAAGGAAATAACCAATGAAAAAGATGCCGGCACCGAAGCCAAACGCACTGGCTGAAAGGCCTATATCGGCATTCATGGTGAGCGCCGCATAGCCAATATTTACCCGGTCCAGGAAGGACACAAAATACAGCAACGCCATAAACGGTATGAGATGTCGTGCGGCTTTCCGGACGACCGCTGTTTCTGCCGCTGAAAACGCGGACTGATGTAACATAGAGACCTTCCCTTCGGTCAAAACAAGCGTGGCAAGAGCGCAATTGCACTTGGCCAGCCCCTCCGACAACAGCCATAGCGGAATATCAACCTATCAGAAAGGTTCAAAACTCATTATGGCTTTGCTTTCACGCACGAAAACTTGACCTCCGCGCAAAATATGGCCGGTAGCCTTTGAAATAGCGCCTGAACACTCGCCTCCCGGCACCAAGAAAATCGCCCAGACATTGTCAGATGGAAGCGAAATATCGAATGCGATTAAATTTTATTCAATATTATCATATCATTAGAGGAAAAGTCTCCGCACTCCTTAAGGGGGTTTTTACGCCTGCTGTGCCACTTTGGGTGCTGAAATACTCCCGATCAGGCAATTTGGAGACAAGAGATGCGCATTATCGCCGTCACGTCACAAAAGGGGGGGTCAGGCAAAACCACCCTTACGGGCCACCTTGGTGTGGCTGCAGAACTCGCCGGCGCAGGCCCCGTCGCGCTTATTGATACAGACCCGCAGGGCAGCTTGTCCGACTGGTGGGCAGAACGCCAGCAAGGCGGGCCTTCCTTTGCCCGCGTGAATATTGGTGCCTTGGCACAGGACCTGCTGATGCTCAAGGAACGTGGCATCAAGTTGGTATTTATCGACACGCCACCCGCCATTACCCGCTCTATACAGGCAGTGATCCAAAAATCAGACCTTGTCATCATCCCGACACGGCCAAGCCCGCATGATCTACGTGCCGCGGGCGCCACTGTGGATCTTGTTGAACGGGCGGAAAAACCGCTGGTATTTGTTGTCAACGGCGCAACAGCGCGGGCGCGGCTCACAGGTGAAGCCGCGATTGCCTTGTCCCAACACGGCACCGTCGCTCCAACCATCATTCATAACCGGCAAGACTTTGCCGCTAGCATGATTGACGGGCGCACCGTGATGGAAGCGGCCGCGGGCGGCAGGTCAGCGGAAGAGGTTGATGCGCTATGGGCCTATATAGACGACCGCATCAAGCGCCTGCCGGTAAAAGCGAGCTTCAAGGCCGCACCGCTGCAGCGCGGTGCGTTCGGCACCCGTACTGTTGCCGCAAGCCATCAACAGTTCTGAGGAAAGGGAAAATAATGAGCATGGCATCGCTCAGCGCATCACTACTGACACGCAGCAGACCAGAACGCACCCCCCATGGCGGAAGGCACAAAACCACAGGCAAACGAAACGGTGAGCTGTTTCTCGTGCCGGCTAAAACCGCCCCGACACCGCCGCCAAAGCCCGTCACAGCGCTTCCCGCTAATACTGCGAATAAACCCGAACGACAGCAGAAGACCCTCAGGCTGGCGAGAGAAAAGCACCGGGCGCTCAGGGCGCTTGCAAAACAAAGAGGGGTGAGCCAGCAATCATTGATGGAGGACGCTGTTGTCAAGATGCTGGAAGAAGAAGCTGTCAAGTCCGCCGCTGGCGAGCCGCGCCACTAAACCTGTTATTCCTCGCGCGGGGGTTTGGCAAAACAGTCATGCCCAACCCGTTTGAGCGCGACACAGTGTCGGACAGCGTCCTGCATGCTCCCAACAGGGCCAAAGACAAGTCGATACAAGCCTTCCCGATTCGTATTCTCAATCACTTCCGAAAACATATCTTTCACGTCTGCCTTCGGGTCGGCGATAATTTTGGCCTGCAGTTTCTTGATCTCCTCCTGGCTCATGGCAAAGCCAACCTCAAGATGCCATACGTCATCCCAGTTTTCCGGTTTCTCTTGTTTGCCCTTGGCTTCTTCATACCCCTTGATAATGGTGTCCGCGTCGTCAGTCACCAACTCAAGGGCAAGTGGTGTGTCGTCAAAACCTTCGAGCGCCATATTGTCTGCGAAAGCGGCCGCCTTGGCGCGGGCATCAAGGCTTAGCTGCTCCCGCATTGCGGGTTCTGCCTCGATGGCGGGTGCATACTCAAACTGGGTCGCTTTTGTCACAAGGCCGTACCCACGAACCGGGTCAGGCAGCACGCCGCCTTCCCCGTTCCAGTACACCATGCCCAGCAAATACATCGCCTCAGGCTCCCCCCTCAGGGCATATTTCTGCCAGATCTCCATGGCCTCCTTGTATTCCGCCTCGGTATCCTGGCCTTCAAAAAACAGGATGTTCGCAAGGCTAAGCGCGGCGCGGCGATGGCCCAGACGGGCAGCAAAACGGTAATACATAAGCGCTACATCTTCCGATGACTCCTTGCCTGCCCCGAGCCGGTTGATTTCAGCAAGGTGGAAAAACGCGTCCGGGTTCCCCAGCTCCCCCAATCGCCTCAAGGTCTCAGCTCCGGCCTCAACATTGCCCTCCCGGACCAGCGCAAGCGCGTCTTCGATCTCTGAATCTGCCATGGTTGGGCCACTAAAAACCGTGGGGGTGCGTTCGGGAATTTCTTCCTCGTCTTCCTGTTGCGCAGCAACGGGAACTGCCATCAATGCCGCCAACAGAGGCAGCATCACTGTTTTATGGAACACATCAATCATGGCCGAAGCCTCAAATTTTAAGCAACTTTACTGAAATTACAGCTAAAAGCCGGAAGGTCAATTAAAGCTTCTTTCATGTGTCTTCGCTAGGCTGCAGCTTGATAAATCAGGCAACCCACGCTGAAAAGCGAGACAGTTATGAAGACTTCCAACACCGCCAGGCGGCTGCTCCTGGGCTGTGCAATGCTCAGCATTGCCGCCTGCAACGGGCAAAATGAACCTGCCATCAAGGCTGCAACCCCCGTCAACGCGGGCGCGCAAACCGGCGGAATCCTTGTGATCGCCGACGACCTCGCCGCAAAGGGGGACCACAGCGCCGCCATTCCCCTTTATCGCCATCAGGCAACGGCGACAGGGTCGCCAACGGCGACGACGGGGCTTGCGCGCAGCCTTGCCGCGCTTGGTAAATATGATGAGGCGGAAAATATCCTCGAAGGCCTCGCCCTGCGTTCCGGGCTGTCTGGCGAAGGTTGGTACGTCCTTGGCAAAAGCCGTATCGCGCTTGGCAAGTTCGACACCGCCCTTCTGGCATTCGACAGCGCCGCCACCACCATGCCTTCGGACCCAGGTGTCATATCGGCACGGGGTATCACACTGGCAGCCCTTGGCCGCACCGGTGACGCTATCGCCGCTTTCCGGCACACCGCCGACCCGGGAAGCCTGTCCAATCTCGCGCTTATTTTTGCCATGACCGGAAACGCCGCCGCCGCCGTCAACATCCTTGAGCCTCTTGCCCTCAACGGCAAGGTGTCCGCACAGGGCCGCCAGAACCTCGCCATGGCATATCTGCTGGCGGGCCGGGAAACCGACGCCTATCAGATGGCGCGGCTGGATCTTGATCCAGCAAGCGTGGGGGAAACTTTTACCTTTTATCGGTCGCTCACCAGCCTGCCAGTTGACCGCCGCATGCAGGCGCTGACAACGGGCATCGTGGAGCCAGACTGGACAAACGCCGAGGCTGGCAACCTTGTGTTGGCCGAAAAACCGAATGCAGAGGAAGCAGCAAAACGCATCGCCGCCCGGCCCGTGCTGGCAAAAGTCCCCGCACCCGTCAAGCAGGAGCCGGTGAAACAAGAGGCAAAAACGGATATTGATGTCGCGAACTATGAGCTGACAGAAATACCGCCTCTTGTGGAGCCTAATGGCTGGGCATTGCAGATCGGGGCTTACCGTACAACCAAGGCGCTGATGCGCGGCTGGACTATCCTTTACCGCGCCAATGTGGATCTGTTGACTGACATCCCGCCCCGGCGTTCGGAAGTGGACTTCGGGAACACTGAGGGCAAACCAAAAGGCTTCTACTACCGACTGAACGCGGGTCCGCTTAAAAGCCTTGGCGCAGCGCGGACGCTATGTCAGGCGCTGAAGGCCCGCGGCACTGAATGCTGGATACGCCCGCCGGAGAAAAGCGAAGGACGGCTGCCCGACAGTGCCAGGAAGCCCGCCTCAGGCAGCGCAGTCACCACCGCCAGCGTGATGGAATAGGCGTTCATACGAATTATACTTGAAGTATGTGCCGCAGACTCCCAAACTCTGGAGTGTTGGCGGCTCACGCATGAGCGCGTCACGACCACCGCTCTGGTCGCCCATCCGGGGGCCTCGCGGTGTGGGTTCGCTTTTTCAAGGAGGCCGCCATGTCGCGCATGTCTATTTTCAACAGCCCGTTTCTTCTCGGCTTCGACCAACTTGAGGATGTCCTCGACAAGGTTGCCAAAAACGCCGGGGACGGTTATCCGCCCTATAATATCGAACATATTGGCGATAACGCCATACGCATCTCCCTGGCGGTCGCGGGCTTCACGCGCGAAGACCTCGACCTCGCGCTTGAAGGCAGCCAAATGATCATCCGCGGCAAACAGCGCGAAGACAGTGGCGAGAAAGCATACCTGCACCGGGGAATCGCGGCGCGGCAATTTGTGCGTAAATTTGTGCTGGCCGACGGGATGGAAGTCTCAGACGCCTTTATGGAAAACGGCTTGCTGCATATCGATCTGGAGCGCCCCGAAGCGCAGGAAATGGTACGCACTGTACCCATTCGCTAGAGGACTGCATGCGACAAGCCACAACCACACTGTGCGTCGAAACCAAAGGCATTGGCCTTTATGAATTTACCCATGAGGTGGCTGGCTGGGTACAATCCAGCGGCATTACCGAAGGCTTGCTCACGCTTTTTATCCGGCACACCAGCGCTTCGCTGGCCGTGCAGGAAAATGCCGACCCCGATGTACGGAAAGACCTGGCCGATGCGTTTGACCGCATGGCGCCCATGACGCGCGGCCTGTATCGCCATAGCGCGGAGGGGCCGGATGACATGCCCGCCCATATCAAGGCTGCACTCAGCGACGTATCATTGTCCATACCGGTGCTCAACCGCCAGCCTGTGTTTGGGACATGGCAGGGCGTTTATGTGTTTGAACACCGCACCAGCGCCCAGGAGCGGCACGTGGTTTGCCATCTGGCGGGGGCATGAAAAAGCCCGCGCCAAACGCGGGCTCATGATGGGTCATGCGATCGCCGGAGCGCCCTAGAAGTCATATACCAGCGTTGCCCGCGTGGCGGTATCCCAGGCGGCGGTACCAATTGGCGCAAGTGAATCATATTTCACCTCAAACGATACCCGTGCCTGCATGTGCGAATTGATCCGTGCCGAGAACTGCGCCCAGTTCTCAAGTGTGGTTGACTGCGCGCCAAAGATGGCAGACGCCCGATCCTTGAATGTCAGATTGTCGGTCAACTTCAGTTCATAAGTACTGGAGACCCTGCCAAGGAACTCTTTTTCAGTGTGCGCGGGCACGACCATGCCGTCCTGCAGGGTTTCCTCGACACCGCTGATCCGAATACCAGGGCCCGCCTCAATACGCAGGCTTTGGTTGGCGGAGCGAAAAATCTCGGTACCCACTGCCAGGTTTTCCACTACCCGATAATCATAACCGGAAAATTTATCCAGCTCGAGCTCGGTGAAGTTGAGAAGGAATATATCCGTCCACGGCTTCCACATCACCTCATACTGCCCCACGAAGCGCTGCCGCGTGGTAGCACCTTCAGAGCGCGCGAGATCAAACTTGAGATTCAGTGAGTGGTTCCACTTGGGACCAAAAGCACGCTCAAAACTCAACGCCGCAGAGACACCTTGCTCATCCGTGTCACCTGAGCTGCTGCTTCCGCCAAGCTGCGCCTGTCCCTGCCAAAGCTCCGGGTCAAGGTAATACATGATCCCCCGGGCACGAGACGCTGCTTCCGCTGCTTCCTCTGCTTTTTTTGCAGCAACCAGCTCGTCAAGATAAGCTTGGCTCATCCAGGTTTCACTAATGGTTTTTGCCGATCTCAGAATCTGGATGCGGTTTTTCGGCCAGGTATCAAGCGCTGTTTTCAGCAAGGTGTCGAATGTGGCCTTGTCATTTGCAACGGACGCTGTCTTCAGCATGGCTACCACGCCTGCCGTTGCGTCCGACGCATAGGCAGGTGCGGAGGAGAGCACCGAGATCATCAGTAAAGATGCTACTATTTTTTGTGTCTTCACATTGCCAAAAAGCCGCATGAACGTCATATTCCTTGCCAGACGGGATTAAATTTGCCTGTGACTTAACGTCAGTTCCAAAAAAACTCAAGCGCTGAGCCAAAAAACAGGCATAAATTCAAGCGATAGAACCGGGGACGAAAACATGCCATCCGCTTTTGTGACCGGCGCCACCGGGTTTCTGGGGCGTCATCTGATCGATGTGTTAACCGAACAAGGGTGGACCATACACATTTTGGCGCGCGACCGAAAGGCTGCCGAGGCATTGTTTGGCGACCGGGTGCGGTATATCGAAGGCAAGCTTTCGCAGCCCACCGCCTATGCCCACCAGGTGCCGGAGGATCTGGACGCCTTGTTCCATATCGCCGCGAACACCAGCACATGGAAGGCTGATGCCGCCAGCCAGTATCTGGTGAATGTCGAGGGGACAGCAGCCCTTTTGCAACTGGCTACCGACAAAGATGTCGGACGTTTTATCCATGTCTCCAGTACAAGTGTGTACGGCATCCACCATACGCCCGTGACAGAGGAGACCGAAAAGCTGGGGTCAACGAGCTGGGTTTCCTACGTCAACACCAAAACCTTTGCGGAACGCAAGGTTAAGGAGGCCACATGGCGCGGCATGGATGCTGTCATCGTCAACCCGACCCATATCATAGGCCGCTACGACAGCCGCAACTGGGCGCGGCTTATCCTGCGCCACGCCAAGGGAAGTCTGCCCGGCACCCCACCTGGCGCCGGCAACTTCGCCAACGCCCGGGCCGTTGCGGAAGCTTTGCTTGCTGCCTTTGAAAAAGGAAAAACAGGCGAAAATTATATCCTGGGCGGCCCCTACGCCAGCATGTATGATTTTCTTGCGCTGGCATCTGACAAACTTGGCCTGCCGGAACCCAAACACCCGACATCGGCGTTTTTCCTGAAACTGGCCGCAGGCGTCCTAAGCCTTCGCGCGGCTTTCAGTGGCAAAAGACCCATGGTAACGCCGGAAGAAGCATATTTTGCCTCTGAAGTGGTTGATGCCAAAAGCGACAAGGCCGTCAAGGATCTTGGCTACCGCATCGTGCCGCTTGAACAGTCGGTCGATGAATGCATTGCCTATCTCAAGGAAGAAAAGCTGCTTTAACCAACTGAGAAGGTTTTGCGGCGTACCTGCAGGATGCAGAAACGGACGATTCAGGTCGGGATACAGGGCCAATGTTGACTGCCCCCTGAATTTGGTTGACCATGAGCGCGCGATTGGTGCGGATTAGCGGGAAGAGGAGAATTGAGTGTCCCTAGGCCAGAGCGTCCATTTTGAGATTATGGGGCGGCGCGGCACCCGCTGGACAATTCTTGAAGTCGTCAACGACAGAAAATTTGCCGTAGAGAAAGCAGAGGAACTATGGGGTTCCAAGCGTTTCACTGGCATCAGGGTTCTCAAGGAAAGCTACGACAAGGTCAATCAGGAGTTTGCCTCGGTGGAGATCTACTCCCGGGGGGCCAGCCGAAAAACATCCAAATATGATCAGACCGGCACCATTTCACCGTGCCTGACACCGGACGACCTCTATAGCGCCGATGGCCGCCGCGCCATCTGGGAGTTGCTCGGCAATACGCTCGGGGACTGGATGATCACCCCCACCGAACTGCTGCACAGCCTCGACCATTATTATAAGCTCTATAATGCTGGCACTAAGCTACAGAACGCCGTGCAGCGGACCGCCGTGTCCTATGAAAATGATCAAAGCTCCATTCAGGAACGCATGCGCAAGATCACCAAGGTGATCGATACGTCGGTCGAAATCATGAAGGCCAACAAGGAAAAAACGCCCTCGCTTGAAGTGGGGAGGCTCAAGCCGGTGATTGAGGTGCTGCAGGATCGCTCCAACAAACGCTTTCTGTTGATCGCAGCCATCACCGACTATCTGCAACCGGCTGTCACCCTGTCCGACAAGGTCGGGCGGCTTATTGCGATGCTCAGCGGCGGGCGCCCGGCATGGGTGCTGGAAATCCTTGACCAGATGATCGCCGAGATGTTCCTCCACCCCAGTATTTTGGGGCAGATCCTCGATGAACCCGAAGACCGCAGCCGTTTCATGATCTGGCTTTCCTATCTGCAGGCGGGCCGCCTCAACATGATGGGCGAAAACGAACGGTCCCCGGTTTTCTCCGACGAAATATTGCGCCTGAACGGTTTCCTGTCCGAAGGCCAGATGCCGCAGGTTGCCCGCGCCCTGTTCGGTCGGCTCAAGATCGAAATAGACGCTGCCAAACCCATTTGCCCTGGCGGACTGGTTGACCAGCTGAAGGGCATCGACCTACTGAAGCACGCGATTGACGAACTGCAAGACGACGTGGGCATGCAAGAAAGCCTTGAAGAGGCGCTGGCCTCGCGGGCCGGGCGGCTGCTTAACAGCCAGGCCGTTGGTGAAATGCTGTATGAAACCAGAAACCCCATCGACCAGATCAACGCGCTTCTTGACCTTGAGAAATTTACCATCGGCCACAGCAACAAACGCATGGTAGCCAACTTCATGCTGCCTGTACTGACCCGACCCGAATACGAATCGATATTTGTCGGCCTCGACAGCAACCAGCCCATGCAACGCATGCACGATCTCGTGCTTTTGCAAAAACGCATCATGGAAGCCGACCTGACAGAAATGCACCGGCGCAAGATTGCCGAAAAACTGGATGCTTTCTGCCGCGCCATCCTCGACAATACGCAGATATTGAAAAAACTTCATAACCTGAACATCAGCCTGCAGGACAAGGCGAAAAAAATCCTGTCATTGATGGCAGATAATTATTTCACCGCAGGGGATTGCCGCAACCGTGCCGACCATCAGGTCCGCATCTATATGAAACAACCGGGGTTCACCGAAGGGCTGATCAAGGGCATGGCGCGTGCGGAAGCGGAGAAGGAGCTCAAGGAGTTCCGGGACCTGCTGGACCGCGCAGGTTTCATACAGTCCGCGCAGGCGGTAAAAGCGGCTGAAGAGCATCCGGCTGAAAGCGATGCGGAAGCGGACAAAGATGATGCCGCGGACACCCCAGAGGCGGGCGATCCGATAAGCTCGGCGGGCTCGGAGCGATCAGGGCAACAGAATACCCCCGATAAGGACGACGGGACCAAGGGCGGCGGGAACTAGGTCTCGCGTCAGAAGTCTGAAATGATACCGTTTTTTTCCCAGTCGCCATAGCGCGTGGGTTCCGGGCCAGCCCGGCCACCGATTTCTTTGGGCTGCGGCTTTACCTTGGCTTTCTCGTTAACAGGTTGCGCGCCTGCGCCCTTTTCATCTGTCTTTCTTCCACTCATGCTTCCACCTTCCTCTCGCCCGGGCCTGCACAAAAGCCTTCCTTGTGCGCACGGCGCCAGACATATAGGGCAAAGGCAGCCACGACAAGCGGCAGAATAAATCCAAACTCCCCGGCAAAGCGCCAAGTGTCGTCATATTTGATCGTCATGCGGTCAAGCAAGCTGAGGATGAAAATATTATGGGCTGCGTGCATCACGGCCGCCGTCCACAGGCTGCCGGAAACGAGCCGCAGGTAACTCATGATAAAGGAAATGCCGACACACAGCAGCGCAAAGTTCGCGACCTGCAGCCCCATATCGCCTGGCCCCGCATTATATTTGGTGAAAAGGATGATCGGCAGATGCCACGCCGCCCACATCAGGCCAGTCAGCAGCGACGCGAACGGGAAAGACATATAGCGCATCAAGGCAGGCGTCAGGAACCCGCG
Organism: Kordiimonas aestuarii; assembly: GCF_025574465.1. Classification (GTDB taxonomy): domain Bacteria; phylum Pseudomonadota; class Alphaproteobacteria; order Sphingomonadales; family Kordiimonadaceae; genus Kordiimonas; species Kordiimonas aestuarii. The sequence continues at coordinate 774,933 of NZ_JAOBPP010000021.1, read as the reverse complement.
CCAGCCGATCTCCTCACCCAGAGCCGACGCCAGGTGCCATGTCATCCCCACCACAGCGAAGATGAAAATGGCCATCATCAGCGTTGCCGTCTCCGACCAGCCGACAAGGCCAAGGTGATAGCCCGCTTCTTCGATGAATTTTGTGTCCAGCACACCGCCAAGGCCGCCACCCCAAAGGATGCCATAGGCGATCAGCCCATATACAAGCGGCAGCAGATAGGCGGATAGCTGCCAGCGTGAGCGGCCCCAACTCCACCCAAGGCTGCCAACGCCAATGCCCGAAAGTTTGCAGGCGACCAGCGCCCCGATGCCCGGCGTCCACATCAGCATGACCATATAATGGCGCTTGAGGCCAATATCGATCACCAGCTTGGATGCCAAGAGTGACAGTATTGCTGTCACGAGGACAAAAATCACCAGCGCTTTTGTTACCGCCTGCCGGGGCAGGTTTTCCAGTTGGCCTTCTTTTGACATGGTCCCGTCTTCAGTTCTGTTATTCTTGCCCTTCAAACACGCTCGGCATAAATCACCTGACATGCATGGAGACTTGAAGCCATGCCCCACGCTGCCCAAATATAATGTAATACGCAAGTCAAACGCGACCAACCGACAGATGAGTGAGCTATGATGAGTTATGCCCGCACCGCCCTTTTGATGGCCGCCATGACGGCGCTGTTTCTTGTTTTTGGCCTGATGCTTGGCGGACAGACCGGCATGTTGATCGCGCTGGTGATTGCCGCGGGCATGAATATGTTCGCCTACTGGAATGCGGATAAAATGGTGCTGCGCATGCACGGTGCGCGCGCGGTAGACGAACGTGAAGCGCCCGAACTTTACGGCATTGTGCGCCGACTTGCGCGCAGGGCTGACCTGCCGATGCCCAAAGTCTATATCATCGACAGCAACCAGCCCAACGCCTTTGCAACCGGCCGCAACCCAGAGAACGCCGCTGTGGCTGCCACCACCGGCCTGCTGCGTATCCTGAACCACGACGAAGTAACCGGCGTGATGGCGCACGAGCTGGCACACGTGAAAAACCGCGACACCCTGACCATGACCATCACCGCCACCATTGCAGGTGCCATCTCCATGCTGGCTAACTTCGCGCTGTTTTTCGGCGGCAACCGCAATAACCCACTGGGTATTTTTGGCACAATCCTCATGATGATTCTGGCCCCCATGGCCGCCATGCTGGTGCAGATGGCTATCTCACGCACGCGGGAATATGCCGCCGACAGGGAGGGGGCCGCCATCTCCGGCCAGCCGCTGGCGCTGGCCAGTGCGTTGGCGCGTCTGCATCAGGGTGCGGCCATGAACGTCAACGACCGCGCGGAACAGAACCCCGCCACGGCGCATATGTTTATTGTAAACCCGCTAAGCGGCCGTTCGTTTGATAGTCTTTTTTCGACCCACCCCCGCATGGAAGAGCGCATCTCCCGGCTTGAAGCGATGGCCGCCTCCGGTGATTACACACCTGTATCAAGGTCCGCCACGCGGCGCGCGCAATCAGGCAGCGTGCCTCACACCGGGCCGGGCGAGGCAAAAAAAAGCCCCAGGAAAGGTCCCTGGGGCTGATATCTCGGTCTTTGTGGCCATGCCTAGAGGCCCAGCTCCTCCGCCGCCATTTTTTTAAGGTTCACTTCCGGCCTTGCACCAAGGTGGGAAATGACTTCCGAAGCCGCAAGCCCGCCAAGGCGTGCACAGTCTTCAAGGCTTTTGCCCGATGTGTAGCCGTGCAGGAAGCCTGCCGCATACAGGTCGCCAGCGCCGGTGGTATCAATCAGCGCAGTCGGATGCGCGGGCACGGCCACCATCTCGTCCCTGCTGAGCACTACCGAGCCTTTCTCCGAACGTGTGATCGCCGCCAGCTTTACATGCGGGCGCAGGCGCGCGACCGCTTCCTCAAACGTATCCACCTCATAAAGCGATTTGATCTCCGCCTCGTTGGCAAACAGGATATCAACGCGGCCCTCAACAAGGTCAACAAACTCGGACCGGAAGCGGTCAACGCAGAAGCTGTCGGACAGGGTCAGCGATACCAGCTTGCCGTGTTTGTGCGCCACGTCCATGGCCTTCAGCACAGCTTCCTTCTGGTTGTCACGATCCCACATATAGCCTTCGATATAGGTCACGTCGGCGCACGCAACGATATCCTCGTCAATATCCGCAAGCGCCAGCTCGCCACAAGCGCCAAGATAGGTGCTCATGGTGCGCTGCGCGTCCGGCGTGACAAGGATCATGCTGGTGGCCGTGGGTGCACCCTCACTGGCGCGCGGTGTTTGATAGTGCACACCGATGGCGCGGATATCATGGCTGAAAACAGCCCCCAACTGGTCATTATGGACCTTGCCCATATAGGCGGCCTTACCACCAAGCGATGCGATGCCCGCAGCCGTGTTCCCGGCGGAGCCGCCCGAGCGTTCCACGGCTGGCGGCATGGCGTCATAAATACGCGCCGAGGTCTCCGCATCCACCAACATCATCGAGCCCTTCACGCGCTCATGGTCAGTGAGGAACTCTTCTTCCACACGGGCCACGATATCCACAATTGCATTGCCAATGCACAGCACCTGAAAATCGCTCAAATCCCTGTCTCCTGAGTTGGGCACCGCGCCAGGGCGGCAAATCATAGCGTCTCGCGCACCATAGAAAAGCCATACCGTATTGCAAGCTTTGATCGCCCTTCCTATGTTTTAGGGAATAAAAAGCCGTCCGCAAGCGACGGAAACCATGAAAGCGCGAGGAAACAGCAATGATAGGGCAGGCCCTTAACCGAACTTGGCAACAACTCTTACACCCAAAATTCCGCAGTGTGTTTTTCACCGGGGTGTTTGTCGCCCTCGCCACGCTTGGGCTGCTTTTGTATCTGCTGCACATCTATTGGCCACAGGACCTTTCCTTTGGCTACAGCTGGCTTGAATGGCTGGACGAGGCTGGCTTCCTGGCGGTCGCCACCGTTGGCAGCTATGTGCTGTTCCCGGCCATTTCCACGACCGTCATGGGGTTTTTCACTGACGGCATCGCCATGGCGGTGGAGGAAGAGTATTACCCACACCGGCTGGGCACTCGCAAAGTTTCGGGGCTTGAGGTGGTGCTGGGTTCGCTGAAACTGATGTTCCTTGTCATCTTGATCAACCTCATTGCGCTGGTCCCCTATATCCTGCTGCTGTTCACTGTTGGCGGCACCTTCCTGTTGTTTGTGGCGGTCAACGGCATCCTGCTGGGCCGCGAATATTTCGAGATGGTTGCCATCCGGCATATGGACGCGCGCGAGGTCCGGCGTTTCCGCAAACGCTTCAGCGGCAAAATTTTTATTGGCGGCGCGATGATCGCGGTCTTGTTTGCCATCCCGTTCGTGAATATTCTGGCACCCATCATCGGCACGGCGATGATGACCCATATCTACCATAATCTGGCAAGTGGCCGTGCGTGAGGGGGCGAAGGAGAAAGAGTGACACATCAGGACCATCGCCGACGACCCTTCCACCTTCTTGCGCGACTTGGTGCAATTGGCTGCCTTGCGCTCACCGCGGGCTGCGGCCCAACCACGCCCGCGCCTGAAAAAGCCACACCCACACCGGTGCTGGAACCCGAGCCGGAGCCACTGGCCGAGATCCACCCCCGGCCACCCGCCGACCCGCTGCGCCTGATGGGGGCAAGCCCCGGCGATGTTCAGGCCCTGATAGGGAACCCCACGCTTGTGCGACGCGACGACATGATGCAGGTCATGCTGTTTGAGAACGACGGCTGTGTGCTTGAGGTGGTGTTTTACGAACCAACGCGCGGGGAGTATTTTGAAGCGCGCCACCTTGCAGCGCGCACCCGGACAGGCGACAATGTCAATATCGACGCCTGTCTTGCCTCGCACCTGCCGGGCGGTCACTGGCCCGATGAATAAGGGCCCGACAATAAGCAAGGGGATACTTCATGCGTTTTGACGCCGGTACCATTATCAAGCTGGTTATCTACAGCTTCCTTGTCGGCGCGCTTCTGTACTGGCTTGAGTGGAGCCCTGGCGATGTCTATGGCTGGGCCGCCGGGCGTGTTGCCGATGTCTGGGCATGGCTTGTCGGCAGTGGCCTGCAATATATCCTCCTGGGTGCAACCATCGTTGTACCGGTTTATTTTCTCATGCAACTCAAAAACCGGCGCCGTGACAGATGAGCAAGTTTTTCGACCCGCAGGCGCATGATGGGGAAGCAGCGCGACTGCATGCCCCCGCAACCGCCCGCAACCGGAACTTTATCCTGGAGCTTCTGGAAGCCTGCCTGCAGCGTAAAGGCACCTTGCTGGAGATTGCCTCCGGCACAGGAGAACACGCCGCCCATATGGCGCCCAAGCTGGCGCCGCTTTTGTGGCAGCCCACCGACATCGACGACCGGCACCTGACAAGTATTGACGCTTGGCGCAACCATGTGGGCGCAGAAAACCTGTTACCCGTGCGTCGCTTCAACGTGCTGGAAGATGATTGGCAGTTTGATGACCTGCCCGCGCCCATTTCGGCGATTGCGGCCATCAACCTCATTCATATCGCACCATGGGAGGTGGCAGTTGCCCTGATGAAGGGGGCCGGGAAAACCTTGCCAAGCGGCGGCACCCTGTACCTTTATGGCCCCTACAAACAACACGGCAAACATACCGCATCATCAAACGCAGCCTTCGACCTGTCGCTTAAACGCAAAAACCCGGCATGGGGTGTGCGCGACATGGAAGCCGTGATGGACCTTGCCGACAGTGCCGGTTTTGCCGACTTTGATATCGTCGGCATGCCAGCCAATAATTTCTCGCTGATTTTCACTAGGGGTTGAATACGGACCATTTTATAGTCATCCATGTGGATTAACGTTTACTGACTGCCCCATAGCCGACGTGGAGGTCAATGAATGCCTTGATGATATCAGCCGCTACGGCTTTTACCCCACCGATGCCCACCTGCATATTTCCGAGAAACATATCCAGGCTGCCAGGGAGAAAAGCTGACGACCCGCGCGCATAAGGGTAGGAATTGTTATAATCTCACACTTTAACCTTTAGACGGCACGGTTCATCTCAATTCCTATACGGCGGAAGCTTCCCGGCCCGCATCCGCGCTGTCGTTGGCTTGTGTGCCCGCGCCCATATCAAAATGCTTGGAATAGCGGCTGGCGATGCGCTCAACCGGCAGCAGGATAAACACGTCCGTGGTACCGAACTGCTTGTCAACCACCGCGCCATCACCGATGAAACAGCCGATCCGCAGGTAACCCTTGATCAAGGGCGGCAATGCGCGGCGCGCGCGTTTCACGTCAACCTCATCAGCCGGCATGGTGTTCATGTTCACAAACTGGCCATCCAGCGCCTTCACGTGGAAATCCTCGGCCACCAGATGGTTGTGGTAGAGGTAAGCCAGCGCTTCCTTGAAGTCTTCGGGGTCCGTGCCTTCAAATGAGGCGCACCCGAACATATAGGCGATATTGTGTGCCTTCAGATATTCCGAAATACCTTTCCACAGCATATTGATGGTGGAATTGGCGCGGTAATCCTTGTGCACGCATGACCGACCCAGTTCAAGAAGCTGGCGGCCTTCGCCCATCTGCTTGCGGAAGGCGGGTGAGTTCATCGGCGTCAGGTCAAACTCACCACCGGAATAAAAGCCGTTATGTGCCTCAGCAATTTCCTGGCGCAAGAGGCGGTAGGTACCCACAACCCGTTTGCCCTTCTTGCGGTCATGATCAATCACCAGCAGGTGGTCACACACCGCATCATAGGGGTCGATATCGCGCTTGGTCATGCGCATGCGCCAGTCAGGCTTGGCCTGCATTTCTTCGTAGAAGATTTTATAGCGCAGCTTCTGCGCCCATTTGATTTCCTTGAAAGAGCGCGCGAGACGAACCTCAAGGCTGCCTTGCCGCACATAGGACGGGGCACCTGCCAATGTCTGCGCGGCGGCAACCCGTGGGCGAATGAGAGCGTATCTTTTCATAAGGCGATCCTTATAGGCACACAGCGTGGCGATATTGTTACAGACGCTTGAACAATCCGTGACATGGTTTCATATGTCGGCCTTCCCATCACCGGTTGCAAGGTTACCCGTTCCCACATCTTTTTTCCAGAGAATGAACAGGAGAATAAGCCCGGGTATGGCAATCGCTGTCGCATACAGGAAAAACTCCACCCAGCCCACGGCCTCGGCGACAAAACCACTGGGCGCGCCCAGAAGGGTACGCGCCTGATTACCAAGCGACGACAGCAGTGCAAATTGTGTCGCGGTGAAATTGACATTACAAAGCCCTGCGTAATAGGCGATGATCACAGTCGTACCAAGCCCGGTGGCGAAGTTTTCAAGCCCAACTGTCACCGCCAGCCGCCAACTCTCGGTCGCGCCCATGGAAAGCCAGGCAAAACCAAGGTTTGTCAGCATCATAAGAATGCCCGTGAACAGAAGCGCCTGGTAAATGCCAATCCGTTTGTAAAGCACCGCCCCCAACCCAACGCCGATCATGAGGGTGATGAAACCAACCGTCTTGTTTGCCGCGGCAATATCAAGGTCCGAGAAGCCCATCTCCACAATCAGCGGGCCGGTCATGATTGCCGTCACCGCATCGCCAGCCTTGAAAAGCAGGATGAACAACAGCACCAGCAGCCAGTAATCCCGACGGGTAAATTCCTTGAACGGCAACCACACGGCTTCGCGCAGGCGTTCGACAAATGTCGGTAATCCTGCATGGCGCTTGCGTTCGTTTGCCAGAAACTCGCTATCCTCGCGGCCTTCCGGCTCACCAATAAAAAGGGCCGCCAGCGTACCGGGCAGCAGCAAAAGCGGCAGCAGGCTGATCGCCAACGACCAACCGTAAAAATTGGCAACCGTCAACACGCCAACCCCGGCAACATAGTTGGCGGTACGGTAGCCAAAGACATATGCCGCCGCGCTATAGCCCTGCTCTTCCCTGTCGTCGATAATCTCGATGCGGTAGGCGTCGATAACGATATCCTGACTGGCGGACAGGAAGGCGATGGACGCGCACAGGACCGCAACCCAGTAAAGCTGGCTCGCGGGCTCAAGCCCCGCTACGATGAAGATACCCACAGCCATCAGCGCCTGAATGGTGAAAAGCCAGCCGCGCCGCTGGCCAAAAAACCGGGTGACCGGGCCAAGTGGCAGGCGGTCAATCGCCGGCGACCACAGAAACTTCCAGGTGTAGAAAGTGGTGATAAGCGCAAAAAGCCCAACGTCCGACTTGCTCACATCCTCCCGCGACAGCCAGATTCCCAGAAGCGAAATCACGAAGGTGAGCGGAAAGCCGCTCGACATGCCAAGGCCGAAGGTGGCGACGATGCGCCGGTCGCGGTAGGGCTCCAGCGCGGCCCAAAGGTCTTTTGCTTTCGACACGCGGTTAACCCTCAGCCTTCAAGCGGTCGGCATCGACCACGATCCAAAGCCCCTCTGCTTTTGCGATGAGGTTACCTCCCGCGTCGAGCACGGCGGTGCCACAGCGGCGCTTGCGGCCAGAGGCACCTAAATCCCAGCCGATCACCGTGGCCTCGCCTTCGGCCTTCAGCTTTCCGGTAATCTCGGCGGTCAGGCGCCCAAGCAGTGCCGCTTCCCCGGCCGCACAGGCAAAATAGCCGGGACAGTCAAGCGCGGCCCACAGCATCACGTCTGAGAGATTGCCGTCAGCCCCCGCGTAACTTTCATCCAGCAGCCATTTGGCGGCGACCATACCGGGCACGCCCTCAACCATTTTTGCGTGGATACACAGCCCGTCCGGATGTGTGCGCTCGTGCCCGCACACAAAACAGGTTTCAAACGGTTCAAACTTTTTGGGCCGCCCCGGCGCGTCCACGGGGTTGCCGCCAAGCGTCAGCGGGGTCGGAAAGGCGGGTACCTCAAGGTCAAGCGTTGCAGGTTTTGCCACACCCAGTACTACATCGCCCTGCATCAGCACGCTGCCGTCACCCGACTTTGAAAGTGCAAGGTCAATGTCCAGCGGCGGCGGGGCCTTGAGGCTGGCTTCCGCCGGGCCCTCAATCAGGCTGGCCAGCATGCCGCAGACATAACCGCCATTGCCGCTCGTCGGTGGGCCCTTGAAGCGCGATGCAATCGTCACTGTCTGGTGCATATAGTCCTCCCCGCGTATCTTGTCTTTGTCCCTAAGTAAGGGGGAAAATGCGTCGCGCGCAAGGCAATCGTGCATTTGGTCTGCGTTTCGCTTTGCCTTGCGGCGCGCTTGGCGCTATGAAGCGCCATGATGACAAAGCCAGAAACCCCAAAAACCACCGACGCACCGCAAAACGCTCAGCCGAAAAACGCTCGCGAGGCGGCAGTGCGCACCCTGATGGCCGTAACGCTCAAAGGCCGCCCGTTTGACGTAGCGCTGGATGATATCACCAGCGAACTGGACGGCCGCGACCGCGCCTTTGTAATGCAGCTTGTGATGCTATGCCTCAGGCGGCTTGGTTCCTTGCGCGTTCTCATGCGTACCTTGATCGACCGTGGCCTGCCCCGGAACGCCACCTGGACCGACGCCGCGCTCCTGACCGGTCTTGCCCAAATCCTCTTCATGCGCACGGCGGACCATGCCGCAGTTAATGAAACCGTGACTATGGTCAAGAATTTGTCCGGCAAGGAACGAGGGTTTTCCGGGCTTGTGAACGCCGTCTTGCGCCGTGCCGTGCGCGAACGCGATGCATTGGTGGCAAAACTGGACGCCATGCCCGACGCCGACCTGCCGGACTGGCTGCAACAAAGCTGGTCCAAAGCCTATGGCCCCGCGGTGATGCAGGACATCGCACGCTGTCTGCAAACCGCGCCGCCGCTTGATATCACGCTGGCCGTCGGGCAAGACGCCGACACATGGGCAGAGGCTCTGGCGGCCACGGTCATGCCAAACGGCAGCCTGCGCCGGGCGCTTACCGATGTGGCAGAGCTGCCGGGTTACACCGACGGCACATGGTGGATACAGGATATGGCAGCCAGCCTGCCGGTCATGCTGCTTGGCGACGTAAGTGGCAAACACGTGCTGGATATGTGCGCCGCACCGGGCGGCAAGACCATGCAGCTCGTCAGCCGCGGCGCGACCGTAACAGCGATCGACCGCAACAGGAACCGCCTGAAGCGCCTGCACGCCAATTTGGCGCGCACTGGCCTGAAGGCCGATGTCCATGTGGCCGACGCCGCCACCTTCACCCCCAAAACGCCAGTGGATCATATCCTTCTGGATGCGCCGTGTTCGGCCACCGGCACGCTCAGGCGCAACCCGGATGTCATCTGGACCAAAGCGCCGGAGGACGTGGAAAAGCTGGCGACCCTGCAGGCCCGTATCCTCGACCACGCCTTCGCGCTGTTGCCCACGGGCGGCACGCTTGTTTACTGCGTCTGTTCGCTGGAGCGCGCAGAAGGGAAAGATCAGATCGATGCTTTCCTCTCCCGCCATAAAAACGCCAAACGCGCGGGTATATCTGCGGATGACCTTGGCGGCATGGATGCCCTTGTCACGCCAGAGGGTGACATGCGCTGCCTGCCGTCTATGATGTCGGATGCAGGCGGCATGGACGGCTTTTTTGCCGCCCGGATCACCAAAGACCAAACGGCCTGAAAACTGTGCCAAAAGCACGCCCAAACGCTTGCGGGCATTGGGCCAAACTGATATGGAAGCGCCATGAAAAAGCCTCTCAGAATTGCCCCTTCCATCCTGTCGGCGGATTTCGCCCGGCTGGGTGAAGAAGTCAGAGCCGTTGACGCGGCCGGTGCCGACTATATCCACATCGACGTGATGGACGGCCATTTTGTCCCCAACATCACCATCGGCCCCGATGTGGTGAAGGCGCTGAGGCCGCACAGCGACAAGGTGTTTGACGTGCACCTGATGATCGAACCGGTCGACCCCTATATCGAGGCTTTTGCCAAGGCGGGCGCGGATATCATCACCGCCCACGTGGAAGCGGGCCCGCACACCCACCGCACACTGCAGGTGATCAAGGCGGCAGGCGCGAAGGCCGGGGTTTCCCTCAACCCGTCGACGCCTGAAAGCACAATCGACTATCTTTATGAAGAGCTAGACCTTATCCTTGTGATGTCGGTTAACCCCGGTTTTGGCGGGCAGAGCTTTATCGACAGCCAGTTGCGCAAGATTGAAGCCATCCGCAAGCGCATCGATGCGCTGGGGCTGGATATCGACCTTGAAGTGGACGGCGGCGTGAACGCCTCGACAATCCAGTCGGTCGTGGACGCAGGCGCCGATGTGGTTGTTGCCGGCAGCGCCACGTTCAAAGGCGGACCGGACATGTACGCGGCCAACATCAAGGCGCTCAGGGTTTAGGTGTATCACCAATTTAGAGTATAACATTAAGGACAGGGAGCAGGCGGCGATGAACGCGGCCTTTGATCAAATTGCCGAATATGCGGCCCGGACGCCCATGTCGCGTTCCACGCTAAGGCGCGATCAACGCTCCCATTTTGTCCTGAACGCCCTCAAGCGCGCCGGCCAACAGCTGCGCGAATGGGGTTATTCCACCTCGCTCTACAGCTACCGTTTGCGCGGCCGTCATCCCGGGCAGTTGCTCGGCAGCCCCGACGACCCGGCACCCGGTAATGCCACGCTTGGCTCCGCTATTTTTGGCGGCGATATGCTGCATGATGGCGAACAACATGTGCTGAAAGAAGATTTCTGGTTGCGCATGGAAAGCGCGAGCCTCAGGTTCCGCCACTATGCCCACAGCTTCCACTGGCTGCAGGACCTGGCCCAGGTGGGGGACCAGGTAAAAGCCCGCGACGCGGCAGAAACCATGCTGTCCTGGTGGCTTCCCTATGGGGAAGACTGGTTCAGGGACGCGTGGAACGCGGAAACCCTGGCCCGCCGCCTGATCAACTGGCTGCCCCATGCGCCGCTTATTCTCTCCAGCGAAGACCTTGTTTACCGTTCGAAGGTACTGACAAGTTTCGCACGCCAGACCCGCCACCTGATGCGCGTGTGGCATGACGCGCCCGCAGGCCTGCCGCGTGTTTACACCACTACCGCACTGACACTCTGTGGCCTGCTGCTGCCCGGCGGCACGGCGTGGCTGAACCGTGGCAGTACAGAGCTTGAACGCGCGCTGGCGGGCTTCATCCTGCCGGACGGCGGCCCCGCCAGCCGCAACACGGCGGATGCTATCCGCACCATGCAGCTGCTCATTCTTGTGCGCGGCGCCTATCAGGACCGTGGTGATGACCTGCCTGCCTGGGTGCTAACAACACTTGACCGTATCGCACCTTTCATCCGTGCCATGCGCCATGGGGACGGCAGTTTCGCGCAGTTTGGCGGCGTTACCGCCGAAGGGGGACACGGCACAAATGCCATATTAGCCGCCAGCGACGCCAAGGGCAAAGCCATCGAGAATGCTGCCCACACGGGCTTCCAGCGCGTGATTGCGGGCAAAGCCTGCCTGATCATGGACGCCGGTCCGCCACCCCCGCAGGCCTATGCCGCACGCGCGCACGCCAGCACCGGCGCAATTGAATTTTCCGTTGGCCAGGAACGCATGATTGTCAGCGTCGGCCCCGCATCCAAACACGGCCCCATGCCGCGGCTGGCCACGCTCTCGCGCACCACGGCAGCGCATTCGACATTGGTGATTGGTGACCGCAACTCCACCCGCCTGATGGAAGACGGGCGGCTTGGTGCCGGCGTGGGTGAAACACTGATGATCCGCGAAGGCACCGACGAAGGCCAACGCCTGAGGCTGACCCACGACGGTTACCTGAAGCGGTTTGGCATCAAACACGAACGGCTGATTGAAGTGCTGGCCGACGGCAGCCGCATCAAGGGCAGCGACCGCCTGTTCGGCCCAAAAATCAAAAAACTAGCCGGGCAGGAAGTGCTGCTGCGCTTTCATCTGCATCCGCACGTACGCGCCATGAAGGCGCCGGACGGGCGTATCACGCTGGAGACAAGATCCGGCAAGACATGGATTTTCGATGCGGACGGCGGCAAGGCCGAGATTGAGGACAGCCTTTATCTCAGCCGGCCCGACCGTCCTGAAGCGGCGCGGCAAATTGTTGTCACGCTGGCCCATGGTGCGGGCACAGGGGGGAACGAGCAACCCATTTGCAATTGGGTTTTGAGTGAAATGAACATCTGACACAACCCGGCCTGATGGGTGGCCGCATGTGTCGGATGTTTTTATTTTAGAGGCGACCATAAAGTATGGATAAAGTGACGATTAAACGGGCCCTTCTGTCGGTGTCGGACAAAACCGGGCTGGTGGAGCTTGCAAAAGCACTGGCCGACAAGGGCGTTGAGCTTCTTTCAACCGGCGGTTCGGCGAAGGCGATCCGCGACGCGGGCCTGCCGGTTCGGGAAGTAGCTGAACACACCGGTTTCCCGGAGATGATGGACGGGCGGGTCAAGACCCTGCACCCCAAAATTCATGGTGGTCTTCTGGCGCTTCGGGACAACAAAGACCACGTCAAGGCGATGAAAGACCATGATATCGGCGCGATCGACCTTGTTGCCATCAACCTGTACCCGTTTGAAGCCACCGTTGCCTCAGGTGCGGATTTTGAAACCTGTATCGAGAATATCGACATCGGCGGCCCGGCCATGGTGCGCTCGGCGGCCAAAAACCACGGCTTTGTCACCATTGTGACCGATCCTTCAGACTATGCCACTGTCATCGCCGAGGTCAGCGAGACCGGCGGCACAACACTCGCGACCCGTCGCCGCCTTGCCGCCAAGGCCTACAGCCGCACGGGTTCCTACGACGCCGCCATCGCCCAGTGGTTCGCCGAACAGAACGGCGAAACCTTCCCCGACCGCCTGCCGTTTGCGGGGGAAAAGGTGCAGGAATGCCGGTACGGTGAAAACCCGCATCAGGTTGCCGCTTTCTACAAGAATGCCGAGAACCGCCCGGGCATCGCCACCGCAACCCAGCACCAGGGCAAGGAACTGTCCTATAACAACCTCAACGACACCGACGCCGCCTTTGAGCTCGTCAGCGAGTTTGACCCGAGCGTGCCCACGGTCGCCATTATCAAACACGCCAACCCTTGTGGCGTGGCGATGGGCGAAACGCTGTTGGACGCCTACAAAAAGGCGCTCAAGTGTGATCCTGTTTCAGCCTTTGGCGGCATTGTGGCGCTCAACGGCCGCCTGGACGCGGACACCGCGAAAGAGATCATCAAGGTCTTCACCGAGGTGATCATCGCGCCCGAGGTCACCGACGAAGCCAGGGAGATCATCGGCGCGAAGAAAAACTTGCGCCTGCTGACGACCGGCGGCCTCGCTGTACCAACCCAGGCCGCGAAGATGGTCAAGTCCGTCGCCGGAGGTTATCTTGTGCAGAACCGCGACACCGGCCGCGTGAGCCTTGATGACCTGAAGGTCGTGACCAAACGCGCGCCAACGAACGCGGAACTGAAGGACATGCTCTTTGCCTTCCAAGTGGGCAAACACGTCAAATCAAACGCGATTGTTTACGTACGGGACGGCATGACCGTAGGTATTGGCGCGGGCCAGATGAACCGCCGAGACAGCAGCCGCATCGCCGCCATCCGTGCGGGTGAAGCGGCCGAGACGGCCGGTGAGACGGAAAGCCTCGCCAAGGGTTCGGTTGTGGCCTCTGACGCCTTCTTCCCGTTTGCCGACGGCTTGCTCGCCGCCGCAGAAGCGGGCGCGACCGCCATCATCCAGCCCGGGGGTTCCATGCGTGACGACGAGGTGATCACCGCCGCAGACGAGGCCGGACTTGCCATGGTCTTCACCGGCATGCGCCACTTCCGCCACTAGGGCTTACAGCTATCTCAAGAAAAAAGCCGGGGCAAATGCTCCGGCTTTTTTTTATGGCTATAGTGCCGAGACCTAACGCACGGCCAAAACCGGCGAAACCAGCAAATTGAGTACCGCGAGCGCACCCCAGACCAAAAACACAGGCTGTAAAACTTTTGTCGCCCCTGCCCGCTCGCCTTTATCAAGCGTCTTGAGCGCACCAAGCCCCGGATACATTTTCCCCAGCACAAAAATGGCAACGAGCAAGGTCAGGCCAAGCCCTGGATAACTGACCGCCTCTCCAAGGAAATTCGCGACAATATTTGCGACAAAAGCTGCGCTTACCACCGATATCAGGACTATGCCTGCTGGCCGCACATGCTGGGTCACGAGAAAGGACAGGCCAAGAATGGCCACCGTGTTAAACATGGGGGCCAACCACATGGCACCGCCGCTGTCTTCAGAGCGCCAGATCATCAGAAGAGCAAAAGCAAGGTTCAGGCTGGCCACCACAAAACCCACCACCGCCATGCCCATGGCATCTTTCTTTTCAAAATCTTCGACGTTGGCGGAAAGCACGCGGCGGATCGCATCATCCGCAGCCGGCGCTGCCTTTTGAATGTCTGTCATAGCACCCCCAATTCGTTGCATCAACGAACCATCGTATACAAAAAACCGGCAGTTGAACAAGGCTTCGTTGCCTGCATGCGGACTGAAAAAGAAAAGCCGGGGCGCACCATTGCCCCGGCCTTTTTCGCCTGAGATCAAATCGTGATCATTCTCTTTACCCGCACCCGGCGGCAACCACCCTTGCCTGTGGTGTGTTGCCGTTCCCCGGCCCAACCGGGCAGCGCCGTGTGCCGCCTTGTGGCACATTGCCTTGCGACGTACATGTGGCATTGTTGCTACCTGCCGCCACGGTCGCTGTGCATTGGGTGACCATCTGGCCACCGCACATATAGCTGATGCGGAAGCTGTCGCCCGCATTGCCACTGATGTTAAGATGAACCGTCCCCATCATGGTGCTGGGGTCGCAGGCAGCGCCTTGTGTGGTATCCATCTCGCCCTCTGGTTCCTCGCCACCGTTTTTTGCCTCGCCGCACGCGACCAGGGCAAAGAGCGCAACACCTGCGCCAAATAGTGTCACTGGTTTCAACATTATCCCCTCCTCAATTTAACCGGGCCAAGGCATGGGGCGCTTGCGGACAGGGAGGGGTATACACCCATAGGGAGAGTTCTATTGCCTATAGATTATTTAGGTGCTGGCGCAGGTGGGCAATGCGCGCCTTCATAACATCGGCTTCATAGGGCACTGTGGGCATCTTGCCCCAGATGGGGCCGGGCCACGCCGGATCACCCTCATAACGCGCAATCACATGCACATGAAGCTGCGGCACCATGTTGCCAAGCGCCGCCACGTTCATCTTGGTCGCATCAAACGCCAGTTCCATGACGCGTGCGACCGCCGTCATCTCCCGCATCAGGGTTTGCTGGTCACCCTCGGACAGCTCATGAATTTCGCGAATGCCCGCACGCTCCGGCACCAGAATGAGCCATGGGTAGGTGGCGTCGTTCATCATGAGCACACGGCAAAGCGCAAGTGTTTCAATCCACTCGGTATCAGCCGCCAGTTTTGCGTGCAGCGAAAATTCTGTCATAGTAGCGCTCCCAAGCTCATTGAAGGTAGTGTCATGACCTCATTCCATCGTACCCGCCTCGGCACGGAAGACGATATCTTTTTTATCCAGGCGCTGGAGATGGACCCAGCCAATCAATATGTGCATCGCTGGAGCGAAAACCTTCACAAAAAGAAGTTGGCTGACACAACTTATAGGTATCTGATCGCTGAAGACGTTGAAGGCAGGCCAATCGGTTTTGCCATCCTGAACTATAACAGCGCTGATCGGCTTGAGTGGCGGCGCATTATCGTTGCCCGCAGGGGTTTTGGTATTGGCCGCGCGTTCATGCGCGATGTGCTTGCGTACTTTGCACGCGACAAAGCGCTGAAAACCATCTGGCTTGATGTTTACGCCCGCAATGAGCGCGCCGTGCATGTGTATGCGTCACTCGGCTTCAAGCAGACGGGGGAGGACCATACCTCGGTGCCCGGCGAACAGCTTGTGATCATGGAATACCTGTTGCCATAAAAAAACCGCCCCGAACCATGGACCGGGGCGGCATCTTCATCAATACATCTTCATCAAGACCGGGCGATCAGACGGAGGGATCTTCATCCTCGTCCTTATCATCATCGTCCTTTTCTTTTTCCTTTTTCGCCTTTTTGTCTTTCATCTTTTTGGCGTGGTCTTTGTGCTCTTTAGCGGCCTCTTTGGCGTGCTTTTTGTGCTCTTTTGCCATGTCCTTGGCATGTTTCTTATGAGCCTTAGCCATGTCCTTGGCATGTTTCTTATGAGCCTTAGCCATATCCTTGGCGTGCTTTTTGTGTTCCTTGCCCATCTCTTTGGCGTGTTTCTTATGGGCTTTGGCGATGGCCTTGTCGCACTTGGCCTGGGCTTTGGCCCGGTCCTCGTCGGACCCGCCTTCAGCCTTTTTCATCGCCGCATCGCACTTGGCTTGCGCCTTTTCCATCGCCGCCTTGTGCACATCGTGCATGTCGCCCTTCTCACCCTTTTCGTGGTGATCAAGCGCCTGCGCGGCACCCATGCCCGCGACGGCAAAGCAGGCCGCAAAAATAGTGGTAATAACCGGGAGTTTTTTCATCTTCCCCTCCTCAGATGACCTTCGGTACTCAGAACACTCGCTATGTATACTAGCGCACTTTAATGCCCCCCACTACCGTGGAGGGTGATGCTCACGCATTAGTGCTGCGCGCCTGCCGCGCGTCGCATCAGTTTCTCGAAAAAGTCCACTTGCCGCGCGATCACAGCGATGGGCACGGCCTCGTTGGTGCCGTGGATACGCTTGAGGTCTTCGGGCTTAAACACAAAAGGCATGAAGCGGTACACGCCGTCGGCCACCATGTCATAGTGCCGCGCGTCGGTGCCTTGCACGGTGAGCGTAGGCGCGATGGGGATATCGCCAAACTCATCCGCGATGGTAGCAACAATGGCTTTGTAGCCTTCGCCCGAAGCGTCAGACATGCTGGTGGCTTCGCGGCCACCGCCAAGGTTGGTGATTGTCACCCGCTCATCATCCACAAGCGTGCGGGCGCGTTCGGTCACGCTCTCCACCGTGTCGCGCGGGTGGATGCGGTAGTTCACAATCGCCTCACCATACTGCGGCAGGATGTTGGTTTTGGTGCCCGATTTCATCATGGTGAAAGCCGTGGTGGTGCGCATGAAGGCGGCCACTGTCGGGCTCTTTGATAACTGCGCCTCCATGAGTGGGCGCGTGAGCCACAGGTTGGCGATCATCAACCGGTTGATAAAGGGTTGTTCGGGCGCGATGGCAAAGAGGAACTCTTCCAAGTGCTCATCGAGGATCGGCTCATAAGGGTTATCCATCACTGTGGCACCGGCTTTGGCGGCGAGGCTGGCAGCGGTAAACTCTTTCGGCGCGCTTGAGTGTCCGCCCTCATCCTCAGCCGAGAATTTGAGTGTCACGGAACCCTTCTCGCCAAGGCTGACGAGCGCCACCGGGCTTTTAATCCCCGGCACAATGCCGTCCGTCATCGCAGAGCCTTCGTCCATCGCCCAGGCAAGCTGTACACCGCGCGCCTTGAGGATTTCCGCCATCTTGACGGCACCCATGTCGCCGCCTAGTTCCTCGTCATGACCGAAGAGGAAATAGATATCCCGGTCCGGCGTGAAGCCAGACGTGGCCATACGTTCCGCCGCTTCCATCAGCGAAATCAGGATGCCCTTGTCATCCAAGGCACCCCGGCCCCACAGCACACCGTCCGCGTCAATCACGCCGTCAAACGGCGGGTGTTTCCAGTCCTTGAGGCCATATTCTGGCACCGGCACCACATCCATGTGCGCCAGAAGCGCGATGGGCTTTTTGCTGACGCCTTCAGCCGCCGGCCAGCGGTACATGAGCGAGTAATCTGAGACTACTTCACGCTCCATCTCCTTATGGGCATTGGGGTAGGTGTCCTCAAGGAACTTGTGGAAACCTTTGAAGGCGGCTTCATCGGGGGCGGCATTCAGGTCGTGGCTGATGGTCTCGTAGCGGATGGCGGCCGCGAGGTTTTCACCGATTCGGCGCACTTCGGCGTCATCAAGCGTCGCGTTTTTCACGCTATGCGCTTCCCCTGCCGGCAACAGCATAAAGGTGCGCGTCACCATCACGGTACCCAACACAACAACAGCCAACAGCAGGGCAAGCCCTAAAAATTTAACAGTACGCATCACAGTCCCTCGATTTACAGCGCCATACTACAGCTATGAGTTAGATCGTTTTTTCTTTGTACAAACAGATGTCCGTCAGCTTGCATTTGGCACAGTCGGGCTTGCGCGCTTTGCAGATGTAGCGGCCCAGGAGGATAAGCCAGTGGTGCGCGTGCAGGCGGAAGGGTTCGGGGATGACTTTTTCAAGCGCCAGCTCGACCTTCAGCACATCCTTGCCGGGCGCGAGGCCGGTGCGGTTCGACACCCGGAAGATATGGGTATCCACCGCACATGTCGGCTGGCCGAAGGCAATATTCAGCACCACATTAGCGGTCTTGCGGCCAACACCGGCGAGCGCCTCAAGCTCTTCCCGTGTCTCAGGCACTTTGGAGCCATGCTTGTCAATCAAGTCACGGCACAGCTTGATAACATTTTCGGCTTTGGAATTATAAAGCCCGATGGTCTTGATATAGTCCTTCAGGCCATCCACGCCGAGCGCAACCATCTTCTCCGGCGTGTCAGCCACGGGCCAGAGGTTTTTGGTCGCCTTGTTCACCCCCACGTCCGTCGCCTGCGCCGACAGCACAACGGCGACCAGAAGCGTGAACTCGTTCACATAATCGAGCTCGCCCTCGGGGTTGGGGTTATCTTCCGCGAGCCTTCTGAAAAACTCAAAAATCTTGTCGCGGTTCAGCTTTGAATATTTGCCTGCCATTACCTGAGCCCTTCCACGAGGTTCCCCACTACGCGCACAAGGCGCGCAAGGTCAACGTCGCGCGACAGCCGGTGGTCACCGCCCGGCACCAAGATAACCTCTGTGTCTTCACCCGTGAGGTTGTCGGCAATGCTGAGCGCGGTTTGCCACGGCACGTCAGGGTCGGCGGTGCCCTGAATAAGCCGCACAGGGATATCAAGGTGGATCGGGCCGTGATTCACCCGGTGCTGCCACCCATCTTCAAACAAAGCACGGGTGAAAACATACGGGTCGGGGCCATAATCGCTTGGCACCAGCAGGCGGCCTTCGGTGAGGATGGTGTTGCGCTCAGTATCCGTCAGCGCGTCCCAGTGCCAAAGCGTGAAATCAGGCGCTGCGGCGATACCGACAAGCGCTTTCACCCGTGCGCGCCGCGCCTTGGCGGCGAGAAGCGCGACCCAGCCCCCCATGGACGAGCCGACAAGGGTTTGCGGGCCAGTGGTCAGCCGGTCAATGACCGCGAGCGCGTCCTGAAGCCACAGGCTAATGGTGCCGTCAGCGAACGTGCCCGACGACTGCCCGTGCCCCTGATAGTCAAAGCGCACAAAGCCGCGGCCCGTGCGCCTGGCCCAGTCCTCAAGCGCGAGCGCCTTGGAGCCTTCCATATCGCTCATGAACCCGCCCAAAAACACCACCCCCGGCCCCGCGCCATGGGTGCGGTGATAGGCAATGCGGGTGCCGTGATCGGTGTCCATGAAGGATGGTTTTGGCATACGCTGTTTCCCCTTGGCTATAATAGACTGACAGTGGTGTTGCTCCGGCGTGACCCTAGCAGGGGTCTTTTTAAGGCTCAAGCGGCATAAAAGCCAAGGCTTTGCTTGACTTCCCGCCACCGCGTAGTTAACTCGCGAATTCCATAATTTCTATTTTGAGGAAACCAGACCAATGAACGAGAACGCGAGTGTCAAAAACCCGGTCAACCTGCGCCTGCCTGATGGCAGCGTGCGCACGTTTGATGGCCCGGTAACCGGCACCACACTCGCCTCGGTCATTGGGCCGGGGCTTCTCAAGGCTGCGCTGGCGATCAAAGTGGGTGGCGAGCTGTGGGACCTGAACCGTGAAATTGAAGCGGACGCAGACGTTTCCATCATCACCAAACGTGACGACGACGGGCTTGAGCTGATGCGCCACGACGCCGCGCACATCATGGCCGAAGCGGTGCAGGAACTGTTCCCCGGCACGCAGGTCACCATCGGCCCCGTGATCGAAGACGGCTTTTTCTACGATTTTGCGCGCGACAAGCCGTTCACCGAAGAAGACCTTGAGGTGATCGAGAAACGCATGCACGAGATCGTCAAGCGCGACGAGAACATCATCCGCGAAGTGTGGGACCGGGACGACGCCGTCGCCTACTTCAAGAAAATTGGCGAGCTGTATAAAGCCGAGCTGATCGAAGCCATCCCGGCAGGTGAACTGGTAACCATTTACCGGCAAGGCGAATGGCTAGACCTCTGCCGTGGTCCGCACCTGCCGTCAACCGGTAAACTGGGCGACGCCTTCAAGCTGATGAAGGTAGCCGGTGCTTACTGGCGCGGTGACAGCAAAAACGCAATGCTCACCCGCATCTACGGCACCTGCTGGCGCGACAAAAAAGAACTGAAAGCTTATCTGCTGCGACTTGAAGAAGCGGCGAAACGTGACCATAGGAAACTCGGCCGCGAGATGGACCTGTTCCACCTGCAGGAAGAAGCGCAGGGGTCGGTCTTCTGGCACCCGCAGGGCTACACCATCTGGCTGGCGCTGGAAAAATACATCCGCACCCGCCTTCAGGGCGCGGGCTACCGCGAGGTGAAGACACCGCAGGTGCTCGACAGCAAGTTCTGGGAACAATCCGGCCACTGGGCCAAGTTCCGCGAAAACATGTTTGTCGTGCCCGATGAGGTGCCGAACACCGAAGAGGACGGCCCGGTGCTGTCGGGCGACGCCAAGCTGATGGCGCTCAAGCCGATGAACTGCCCGGCGCATGTGCAGATTTTCAAGCAGGGCATCAAGTCATACCGCGATTTGCCGATCCGCTTTGCCGAGTTTGGTTGCTGCCACCGGAACGAGGCGCACGGGGCGCTGCACGGGTTGATGCGCGTGCGCCAGATGACACAGGATGACGCGCATATCTTCTGCCGCGAAGATCAGGTGACAGAAGAAAGTGTGGCTTTCTGCGCGCTGCTGGCCAGCGTGTACAAAGACCTCGGCTTCCCTGAGTTTCAAGTGAAACTGGCAACGCGCCCTGAGATGCGCGCCGGCAGTGATGAAGTGTGGGACAAGGCGGAAGGCGCGCTTGAAGCCGCGCTGAAGGCGGCAAACCTCGAGTTTGAATACGCACCCGGCGAAGGCGCCTTTTATGGCCCCAAACTTGAGTTCCACCTGTCGGACGCCATCGGCCGTACCTGGCAGTGTGGTACATTGCAGACCGACTTTGTGCTGCCCGAGCGGCTGGACGCAAGCTATATCGGTGAAGACGGCAACAAGCACCGCCCGGTGATGCTGCACCGCGCCATCCTTGGCACGCTCGAGCGTTTCATCGGCATCATGATCGAGCATTACGCCGGCAAGATGCCGCTGTGGATGGCACCAACGCAGGTTGCTGTGGCGCCCATCACGTCGGAGGCGGACGAATACGCACAGAACGTGGCTGACAGGCTATCGGCGCTTGGCATGCGCGTGAACACGGACCTCAGGAATGAGAAGATCAACTATAAGGTCCGCGAACACAGCCACGCCAAGGTGCCGGTGATCCTTGTGGTCGGCATGCGCGAGGCGGAGGAGGGCAAAGTGTCCATGCGCCGCCTTGGTTCGAACGAGAACAAGGTGATGACACTTGATGAAGCTGCGGTGCAGTTGTCGGCTGAAGCGACGATGCCAACGGGCAACTAGTGTTGCCTGAATGTAACAACCTGCCAAAGCCCGCGTTTTTCAAGGCTTTGCAAGGGCTTCGATACAGGCTATAGTAAAAAAAGTGCAAGGCGGGCCCGCAAGTGTGGCCCGCCACTTAACGTCTACAGGAGAACTGACCATACGTAGAGGGCAATTTGCGACCCCACCCAAACAGGAAGGGCCGCGCGTTAACGATCAGATCAGAGTAAAAGAAGTCCGGCTGATCGGAGCTAATGGTGAAAACCACGGTGTCGTCACCGTCGCGCAGGCGAGAGACCTCGCCGACGAAGCAGGGCTGGATCTTGTCGAGATCTCGCCAGGTGCGGAACCGCCCGTATGCAAGATTCTCGACTACGGCAAGTTCAAATACGAACAGCAGAAAAAAGCCAATCTGGCCCGCAAGAACCAGAAGACGCAAGAGGTCAAAGAGATCAAGATGCGTCCTGGTATCGACACCCACGACTATGAAACCAAGATGAAGAAAATTCACCAGTTCATCGAAAAAGGTGACAAGGTGAAGGTGACCATCCGTTTCCGTGGCCGTGAAATGGCGCACCAGGAACTGGGCATGGACGTGCTCAAGAAGGTTGCGGCCGAGATGGAAGAAGAAGCCAAGATTGAGGCGCGCCCCAAAATGGAAGGCCGCCAGATGATCATGGTCATCGCGCCCAAATAAGGCCGCGCTTCACGTGAAACAGCCAAAAAACCGCCCTCATCCGGGGCGGTTTTTTATTGGCCTGCGGAATTTAAACCGGCGCGCACATCGACGTGATCGATCAATCCTTGCGTGACTTCATAAACTCTTTCATCCGCGCGCGGCGTTCATCCTGAATATCTTTATAGATTTTCATCTGGTCGCGGCTCAGGTGGGTGGCAAGGGCTGATTCGGTGTCTGCGCGCACCGCCTTCATTTCCTTGGCCAGCTTCAGTTTTTCCCGCAACCGCAGGGAGGGTTTCTGCCCCCGGCCAAAGCCGTATCGCTCAAGAATGGCAAGCTGGCGATCACGCCCCGCCTCAAGGATGGGGTTGACCCGTTCCTCCTGCGCGGGGGTGAGGCCAAGCCGCGCGTTGTTTTCCTCGGCGCGCTCCATCAACATCTCAAAGGTGGCATCGTCTATCTGGCGCGCGCCGGCCTGCGCAAAAGGCGTCGCCGCAGCAAAGGCCACCATACAAAACAGGGTCCGCAGGATTTTCGTCATGCCGTGTCTCCGTCGCTCAAGCATATGGGCCTGATACGGCTGAAATAGTGTTTGCATTCCCCACCACGGGCATTATTCCCACAATAAGCGTGATATTCCGCTATATTCATCTGGCATTCCCGGCATGCCTTTCAAAGAATGTGTCGTGTTATCAACAAGCTAGTGCACATAAATAGCACCGCGGGAGACCAACATGAAGTTTGGCGATTATATACGACAGAAACGGGAAAAAAATGGATGGACCCAGCCCGAGGCCGCAGCGAGGGCCGGTATCGAACAGTCCTATCTTTCAAAACTTGAGACAGGGAAGTCATACCCGTCGGAAGATATCTTTGGCCGCCTGGTCAAAACCTATGACATCAACATCGACGACTTGAGCCAGAAGGTTTTTGCCGCGGAGCTCGACAAGCTGCGCGAGATCGGCGAAGTGCGGGCGGTCATCCTATCGCGCCAGAAAGCCGAAAACCGCTTCATGCGGGTGTGGCTTGTTGCCGGGCTCATTATGATCATGATCGGCGGCGGTGCGTTTGGGCTTGCCTACTCCATCCCAGAAAGCCAGCACATAAGGTTCCTCTACCGCTCGGAAGGGGTCATCAAAGCTGACGAATCACCCATGGTGTTCGAGTTTCTGGCCGTCGGTGGCCCGGACAGCGAAAACCGCAAGTTCAACGACCGGGTCGACTATGACTTCAAGTCGCTGAGCGAAAACAAGGGCAATAATTTCATCGAGCAGGTGGCGGGCGGCTACCGAAAATACAGCCTTTACGACACCCAGCGCGGAGACCATCCCACCGCGATCAGCTGGCACTACAGCATGGGCATCATGTTTATCTTCGGCGGGCTGGCCTGTTTCTACATCAGCCGACGCTGGCACTAGAAACCCGCACAATTGTCGCGCATATTCCGCACACATCTGGCTCAGATATCGCTCAAACCGGCCTCGCGAGGCCAGTTTTTTGTTGCGCACACAGCAACACTAAACCAAAATTGCACCGAACATGTTCCAGATATGATGACGGAGACACGCCGTGGACCTGCAAGCCATCCGCACCTTCTGCCGCGCGGTTGAAACCGGCAACCTGACAGCCGCGGCCAAGGCGCTGCATATCACCAAATCCGTCGCCTCCCGGCGCATCCAGTCGCTTGAAGATGACCTTGGTGTGCGCCTGCTGGCCCGCACCACAAAAGGGGTCAGTCCAACCGACGAAGGCGCGCTGTTTTACGAACGCGGGCAACGTATTCTTGATGACCTTGAGGACGCTGCGCAGATGGTCAAGTGCACCGAAGGCAACCTTGTCGGCAACTTGCGTATCACCGCCCCCCGCAGTTTTGCTGACATTTTCCTCGGCGCGCCGCTGATGGATTTCATGCACCGGCATCCCGAGCTGAAGTTCGAGATGAACCTGACGGACGAGCGCGTGGACATCATCGGCGGCGGCTATGATCTTGGCCTGCGCATCACTCGTGAACTGGATGACACGAGCCTGATCGCCCGCAAGCTTGCAGATATGCGCAGCCATATTGTCGCCAGCCCCGCTTACCTTGAAAAATATGGCACACCGAAGAAGCCGGAAGACCTGCGCGATCATCAATCTGTATTCTATTCAAATGTGGAGACGGCCAAGCACTGGCGCTTTGGCACTAGCGCGGACAGTGAAGGCGTGCGCGTGAAGGGCCGGCTGACCTGCAACTCCGGCCAGATGCAGATGGAGGCAGCGCTTGCCGGCCTGGCCATCGCCAACCTGCCACGCTTTTATGTGCATGAAGCACTGGAGGTCGGCCAGCTTGTTCCCCTGTTGGAAGATTTTCCCAGACCTCCCACCACCCTTTATGCGCTGTATCCCGAAAAACGCCTGCTGCCGCTCAAGGTGCGCGCGCTGATCGACCATCTGGCTAGCTGGTTCGGCCGGGACTGCCACGCCTGCAACCTTTAGCGCGAAGTCTGGCTTCCGAGGATAAACGGCCCTGTTTTCACCAGCGTTGCATCAAGCGCGTCAAGCAGTGGCGCGTGACGACGCTGAAGCACCAGATAATAATTGAGGACTTCTATTTCCTGTATCTGCATGTCCGATACATCGCCCAGAAAGGGCAACACGGACTTCTCCAGCAGCCCCACGTCTGAACCGCCGCTGCGCAGAAGCTCAAGATAGCGGCCG
Organism: Kordiimonas aestuarii; assembly: GCF_025574465.1. GTDB lineage: Bacteria > Pseudomonadota > Alphaproteobacteria > Sphingomonadales > Kordiimonadaceae > Kordiimonas > Kordiimonas aestuarii. Next base: position 749,940 of record NZ_JAOBPP010000021.1, on the reverse strand, counting down.
AGCGACGAAACTTCTTCGGCGCCGATACCAAGATCAAGCACCGCTTGCTCCGCCCAGCGAAAACCGCTGGAAAACACTAGGCGATGGGTCTTCAGGTCAGCCAGGGAGGTCACCGTAATGCCACGCTCGCGCAGGCTGACGGCCACGACCGCGCTTTTGAAAGACGGCGTCGGCACCAACACGACCTCGCGCGCGTACATTTCTGCCCAAGTGCCGGTGCGCAGCAGATCACCGTCCAGCTTGCCGTCAAGCATCATCTGCTCGCTGCGGCGAAAAGGAATCGCAACAAAGGCAACGCAGACGCCGTAATCCTGCGCTGCCTGTTGCCTGAAGCGTTCCAGCTGGCCTTCATCCACAAGTACCGCCGGCCGGCCGATATGAAGACATTGGTTATCCCCGCCCCGCACGACACCAAATGGGAGTATGAGCAATAAAACCCAACCCGCCAGAAACCTGTAAAGCAACGTCACATTCCGTAACTGAGCGTTCATTCTGCCAGTATAAACTCTTTCTTTTTAACAGGTTACAGATTTTGTATCAAAAGTGTGTTCGCAACTATGCAACACAGGCTTCGCGTTTCCCTGCCTACAAGTCGTCAAGCTTGTCGCTTATCTTGGTTTCAAGCGGGGAAGACACGTAACAGGTAACGACAGGAGGCAGACATGGGTTTGCTCGTTGACGGCAAATGGGAAGACAAGTGGTATGACACCGATGACGGCCGCTTCAAGCGGCAGGATAGTGTTTTCCGCAACTGGGTCACGACAGACGGCGAGGCCGGGCCTTCCGGCAAGGGCGGCTTCAAGGCCGAGGCTGGTCGTTATCACCTCTATGTATCGCTTGCCTGCCCCTGGGCGCATCGGGCGCTTATCATGCGCAAGCTCAAGGGACTTGAAGAACTGATAGACGTGTCGGTGGTCGGCATGAAAATGCTTGATCATGGCTGGACGTTCGACAAGCAAGACGGCAGCACAGGCGACTCGCTTTATCAAGCCGACTATCTGCATGAGATCTACACACGCGCCAAGGCGGATTATTCGGGCCGGGTGACCGTACCGGTGCTGTGGGACAAAAAGACGGAAACCATTGTCTCAAACGAAAGTGCTGAAATCATCCGCATGCTGAATAGTGCGTTTGATGTCGTTGGCGCCAAAGCTGGCAATTATTATCCCAAGGCTATGCAGGCGACAATCGATGACGTGAATGACCGCGTTTACAACACCGTCAACAATGGTGTGTACAAGGCCGGGTTTGCCACCACGCAGGCGGCTTATGAAGATGCGGTTACACCATTTTTTGAAACGCTGGACTGGCTGGAAGAACGGCTGGCGGACAACCGATACCTGATGGGCGATGTCCTGACAGAGGCGGATATCCGCCTTTTCACCACGCTTGTCCGGTTTGACCCGGTTTATTTTGGACACTTCAAATGCAATGTCCGCCGCATCGCGGACTATGCGGAACTTGGCGCATACCTGCGTGAACTATTCCAGATGCCGGGTGTGCGGGAGACCGTCAACATGACCCACATCAAAACGCACTATTACGCCAGCCACAAAAACATTAACCCGACGGGCATCATCCCCGTGGGGCCGGAACAAGACCTCGATGCCCCGCATGGGCGGGACTGGCTTTAAGGAGGCCATCATGTCAGCACGCAAAATAGCCCAGCTCTATCAAGCGGTCGCCACCCCGGAGGGGCAGGGTGTCACGGTACACCGCAGTATCGGCAGGCCCGACCTTTCCGTGCTGGACCCTTTCCTGCTGCTGGATGAGATGGTCCTGCCCAGGGACGCCAGAGGTGCTGGCTTCCCCGAACACCCACACCGGGGTTTCGAAACCGTGACCTATATGCTCTCGGGCCGCATGGAACATGGCGATCGGGTTGGCAACAGCGGGGTTATCGGCCCCGGTGACGCCCAGTGGATGACCGCCGGGCGCGGCATCATCCATTCGGAAATGCCGGTTGCATCAGATGAGGACGTACATGGTTTCCAGCTGTGGGTGAACCTGCCCGCCGCCAAAAAAATGATCGCGCCGCGTTATCAGGATGTCTCGAAGGCCGAAATTCCCACCGTCGTGGGCGATGGTTTCAAAGCACAGCTTGTTGCCGGCTCCCTGCTTGGCCAGGAAGGAGCGGTGAAAGATATTGCCGCGCGGCCGTTCTTCGCGGATGTCACACTCACCGATGACGGGGATGTCACCCTGCCAGTGGACGACGGCCATACAGCATTTCTGTACGGCATCCGTGGCGGACTGGTTGTCGCTGGCGATGCGGTGCCGACCCGCACCCTTGCGATCCTGTCAGATGGTGACCATGTGGTGGTTCGCGGCAAACAAGGCGCGCGCTTCCTGATGATCGCGGGCGCCCCAAACAATGAGCCGGTCGCGCGGTACGGGCCATTTGTGATGAACACGCGGGAAGAAATTATCGCAACAATCGACGACTGGAACAAAGGACGTTTCTTGTCGGCAACGTAACAGGGATGTGCCTCCGACAACGATGTTGTTTTCCCTGCCCCGGACTGTCGCGTGGGGCTTCTCTCCTCCCCCTGAACCCCACGCGACAGTCCGGGACCAAACCTGAACGGGGCGACACATGATGGTGCCGCCCCGTTTACCGGTTTATCGCCACGTTTATCTAGCGCAGGATCGAGCGCAAGTGGCGGGTTGCGAAACTTAGTTTCGCCACCGTCAGGCCGCCGGATGACGCCAGGTCCTCAATCAACCGCTCAGCGCGGATGATCTGCGTTGCCTGGCTGGCCGCCCAGTCTTTTGTCGCCTGTTTGGCCGACTTCTCTCCCGCTTCAAGGCAGACACGTTCCACCAACGCGCGCTGCTGATCGGCAAGGTCCTCAAGCTCCGAGCGGACGGAAAGCACGTCCCAGTGGTTTTCAGGCTGGATTCGGTCGGCACGCTGGCGCAGCCAGTCAAACCCAAGCCGGTCACCAAGCGCGAAGTGCACCGCCGCAACATAATCCACGCGTTTTTCAGCTTTCTCAGCCACCTCGATGATATCGGGGCCGGATGTCAGCACCTCAAAGGCCGACACAAAGGTCGCAAGGTCATGGCCGACACCCTCTTTCTTGAGCGCATCGCGGCGACCCACAAAAGCATCCTGCGCCGGCTCCGAGAGGATTTCCTGCTTGATGCCAAAGAGCTTTTCAACCGGCCCTTCGAACCGCTCAACAAGCTTACTGACATCAAATGGTCGTTGCAGGTTCCTTAGAACCCACATCACCTGTTGTTTCATCGAATCAGAGACAGACTGGTGCATGTCATACTGCACCTTGGCTGACACTTTATAGTCCAGCTCGTTGATGGCTTCCCATTGATCCTGCAAGCCGTACACCTGCCGCACGACTACAAACGCCGCCACGATATCCTCGACACCCAGGCCGGTTTCTTCCTTCACTTCATATACAAAGGTCAGGCCAGCCCAGTTCACAACCTCGTTCGCCAGAACGGTGGCAATGATCTCACGCTTCAGGCGGTGGTTCGATAGTTCTTTTTCGAACTTGTCGCGAAGCTTGGTCGGGAATCCCCATTCAAGCTCAGGCCTCAGGACAGGGTCTTCGATCAGTTTACTTTTCACCAGAATATCAAGCAGCGACATCTTGGCGTAAGCCATCAGGGTGGCGATCTCCGGCCGCGTCAGGCCCTGATCGTTGGCCGCCAGTTCAGCAAACCCTTCATCAGATGGCAGGTTTTCGATTTCGCGGTTAAGGCCGCCGTCACGCTCAAGCGTGCGCATCAGGCCAAGGTGATATTCCCGCGACCGGATGGCGTTCTCCGCCGCCAGCGAGATCGCCTGGGTTTGCAGATAATTGTCCGAAAGCACGATATCAGACACTTCATCTGTCATTGATTCGAGCAGTTTGTCACGGTCCTCTGCCTTCAGGTTCTGGTTGGCGATAGCCCCGGCAAGCAGGATCTTGATGTTCACTTCCTTGTCCGAGCAATCCACACCGGCGGAATTGTCGATAAAGTCCGTGTTCAGCCGGCCGCCACGGCGGGCAAACTCAATACGTGCTTTCTGCGTCATGCCAAGGTTACCACCCTCGCCAAGGACCTTCACATGCAGCTCAGGCGCGGTGACCCGAAGGCCGTCGTTGGCGCGGTCGCCGACCTGTGCGTTATTCTCGCTTGTGGCGCGCACATAGGTGCCGATACCGCCAAACCACAACAGGTCGGCTTCTGCTTTCATGATGTGGTGTATCAGGTCTGTCGGCGTCATCGCGTCCGCTTCAACCTTCAGCCATTCCTTGATCTCCGGTGTCAGCGAAATGGATTTCGCGGCGCGGGCAAAGATGCCACCCCCCTTGGAAATAAGCTTCTTGTTATAGTCATCCCACGTCGATCGCGGCATGTCGAACAGGCGTTTGCGTTCTTTCCAAGCGGCTTTGGTGTCTCCCGGGTTGGGGTCAACAAAGATATGCAGGTGGTTGAAGGCAGCTTTCAGCCGGATGGTTTTCGACAGCAACATGCCATTGCCGAACACATCGCCCGACATGTCGCCCACACCAATGACCGTGAACTCGTCCTTCTGTACATTGATACCCATTTCGCGGAAGTGGCGTTGTACGGACACCCAGCCACCCTTGGCGGTGATGCCCATTTTTTTGTGGTCATAGCCATTTGACCCACCGCTGGCAAAGGCATCACCCAGCCAGAAGTTGTTATCGACCGAAATGCCGTTCGCAATATCCGAGAAGGTCGCCGTACCCTTGTCGGCGGCAACCACAAGGTATGGATCATCGCCGTCGCGGCGCACCACATTCTTGGGAGGCTTCACTTTGGCGCCCACAAGGTTGTCCGTGATCGACAAGAGGCTCGAGATAAAGCTGCGGTAAGCGGCGACACCTTCGGCCATATAGGCCTCACGGTCGCCCATGCCCGGCAGTTGTTTGGGGAAAAAGCCGCCTTTCGCGCCCTGCGGCACGATCACAGCATTTTTCACCTGCTGGGCTTTCACAAGGCCCAGCACTTCGGTGCGGAAATCCTCCCGGCGGTCAGACCACCTGAGGCCGCCGCGCGCCACCGGCCCACCGCGCAGGTGCACACCTTCGACCCGCGGGCTGTAGACCCAGATCTCGGCAAAGGGCTTGGGCAGCGGCATCTCGTTGACCTCGCGGGACCGGATCTTGAACGCAAGCGCGCGTTCGTCCACCCCATCCAGCACACCGGGCTGGTAGAAATTGGTACGCAGTGTTGCGCTGATAATATTGCGGTAGGCCCGCATGATACGGTCATGGTCAAGGCTTGTGACACTGTCCAGCAGGCTGCGGATATCGGTGACGATATTTTGCGCCATGTTGTCGCGGTTCGTGGCCTCATATGCCGGGTCGAACTGTACCTTGAAAAGCGCCACCAACTGCGCCGAGATCTGCGTATTCTCAACCATGGCGTCGGCGATATATTCCGGCGTATAGCCCATGCCCAGCTGACGCATATATTTGCCGTAGGCCCGCAGAAGCTGAATCTCGCGCCAGTCCATCGCAGAGGTCAGCACCATTTCGTTAAAGCCGTCGTTCTCGACCGTGCCGTGCCACACCTTGACAAACAGCTCTTCAACAAGCGGTTTCAGACGCTCAAGCGCAAACGGGCTGCCCTCGGGCCGGTCGAGCGCGAAATCGTGGATATAGCTCGTGGTTTTGCCCGGCACCTCATAGGAATGTTCGGAAATAACCTTGAAGCCCATATTCTCAAGGATCGGCATACAGTTGGTCAATGCGATCAACTGGCTGCCATGATAGATCTTGAGGCGATAATGGTTGCCCCCGTCCTCGCGGTGACGATAGAAATCCACCCGCACGTCATCCTGCCCGGAGACATCTTCCAGCTTGTCGACATCATAGGCGGCCTGGGCGGGTGTAAAATTCTCCCGGTAGGCGATCTTGAAGCGGGTTTTATAATAGTGATGCAAGCGGCTGCCTTTTTCCTCACCGTGATGATGGATCAGTTCGGTGTGCAGGCGGTCGACCCAGCCCTGCGCGGCCTCCGCGATAGCGCGGTTGATGTCCTCAACATCGGGCTTGCGCACATCACCGGGGAAAGTGCGGATAATAAAGTGCCAGCGGGCCAGCGCTTCCTCTGACAGGTTGGCGTAATAGACCGAAACTTCACCGTTATAGGACTTGCACAGGATATCGGCTACCGCCTGCCTCAGGCCAGAGTGGTAGTTCTCACGCGGCACATAAACCATGGCTGAGACAAAACGCTCGAACCGGTCAGCGCGTACAAAAGCGCGCGGGCGCGGACGCTCGGTCAGCTGCAGGATGCCGAGCGCGGTTTCAAACAGCCAGTCCTCACTAACCTGGAACAGCTCGTCGCGGGGGAAAGCCTCAAGGATATGCGCAAGCGCCTTGGCGGCATAGGACCGGCTGGCAAACTGCGAACGCTTCATGATATTGGCAACCTTGCCGCGGATGATCGGCACGTCGGTTGCGAACTTGCGATAAGAAAGCGAGGTAAACAGGCCGACAAAACGACGTTCCCCCACGGCAACACCGTCTTCGTTGAAGATTTTCACGCCGACATAATCCATGTGAGACTGGCGGTGCACCATGGATTTCACATTGGCTTTGGTGATAATCAACGGGTCTGGCGCCGACAGGAAGTGCCTGATCTCGGGCGACATCGGCGTCAGGCCTTCCTTGTCGCGCAGCACATTGCGCTCAGGGTCACGCAGGATACCAAGGCCCGACCCCTCCACGCGGTTAAAGTCGAACTTCGCCGGGTCGCCTTCAAAGCGGTATTCCCGGAAACCAAGGAAGGTGAAGTGATCCGCGCCCAGCCAGCGCAACAGGCGGATTGTCTCGTCCACCTCTTCCTGGTCAATCGGCGGCGGATTCACCGTCAGGGACGCAACCGTCTCATCGATCTTCGCCAGCATGGCTTTCCAGTCACTCACGGCCGCACGTACATCGGCAAGCGTGGTTGCGAGCGTGTCCTCGATCTCCTTGAGCACCGTCTTGTCAGACTGCGCATCGATCTCGATGAACATATAGCTTTCGGTGGTCTCCGTGCCTTTGCCCTCGTCGGTGCGTTTGCCCTTGTCATCCCGCCATGTCTTGAGGATCGGGTGATGCATCATGTGGATACGGTATTGAAGGGTAACGGCCAGACACCCGGTGATCGAATCAACAAGGAACGGCATATCGTCGTTGACGATCTGGATGACGGTATGTTTGGTCGACCAGCCCACCTTACCGCCACGCGGGTTCATGATCTTGATAAGCGGCTTGCCAGCCGGGCGGCTTTCAGCCATCTGCCACATATTGTGGGCGATGGCGTAGAGCGCCTCGGGGTCAAAAGCCATCAGGTCGTCGGGCCCCTGTGCGTAAAACTGCGTCAGGAACTTGTCGAACGCCTCCCACTCTTCGCCTGACATGCTTTCCACAGCGCGCCTGCCAATCTCTGCCATGATCTGCTTATACTGCTCATCATTGGTCACTTTTTTGGTCCCTTCAAAACCTTGGTAACTGGGGTCTTTATTTTATTGTTTTCATTCACTCTTGCGGTGAAGGCGGCGCAGGGCTGCGTCCACCTCACCCGGCGGGCTTTCCGCTACGCCGATCGCCTCAAGCCCGCCGCCGTCTTTGCGGCGTGCAAGCACAAGGCAGAACTCTCCTTTGTTTTCAAGTGTGGTCAAATCATGGGCCTGGGCCTTGCGGGCGGTCGCCAGCGCCGCTTCCTGCCGGGTGTGAGCGCTGGTGCCCTCTTTGCTGCGACGCGCCTCGCGCTCGGCCTTGACACAACCCTTGATGCCGCCCGGCTGCGCCTTGAGGAAAGATGCCAGCGTCTCCGACGTTTCGCCTTCACGCCGGGCGAAGGCGAGCGCGGCGGCATATTCCGTCAGCCGGGTTTTGTCATAGTTTAGCCCGAAGGTGAGCTTGAGCACCGGCGTATAGGGTGCACGGGCCTGCACCCTCAGGTTATTTTCCGCGAGGAGCGCTTGATAGGCCATTGGATTCAGGCTGGCTTCTTCATATAGCCTGAGCGCTGCGGCCAGGGCGTTATAGAGACTGTCCCGGCCACCGCCATCAAGGTGCGCCACCTGCGAGACCGCGTCTTCGCATGCTTCAAGCGGCGCCGCGAGGGCTTCTGCGTCCGAAGCATCCCTTTCATGTTCAATCGCCGCATCCGGGGTGAGCGACGGCGCACCGTCCGGCGCATTGGCGGACGGTTTCCATTCTTCACGCTGCCGGAAACTGACAACCACCATGATAAAATGGGCGTCATCCCCGGTGCGGCTGAACGGCAGCATGATGCCCCGGCAGTCGAGAAAGTCTTCGACAAATTCAAATTCCGCCGCCCGGGTCCGGCCATCATCACTATCAAACTGGCCAAGGAGCGCGGTGGCAAAAGGCGAGCCCGGCATTTCCTCAAGCTTGGTACCGGCGGCGATCGGCTCTTCCATCAGGCTCACAACTGCATCGCCGACGAAACGCACGGTGGCGCCGGCTGGCGTAAACTCCAGAAGAAGGCTGTTGGTTTTAAACGGTGCAAGCCCTTGCGGGCTCAGTTCCTTGAACAGCGGAAAAACACGGTCACCCTTCAGCGCATGCCAATAGTCAAAGGCGCGCAAATGCAGGCGGCGTTCTTCAGCATCGGTCTGAGCATGGCCACCGGGGGCGGCAGGCGAAAAGTCGTCTGGGACTTCGTGGTCTGTATCTTCAGATTTATCTTCGTGATCGCCGTTCATGGCCCACAAACCATCGTTGATTTCTGCGTCAGCACTGTGTCGCATGCCTCCGGGTATGGCATCGCCTCCCCCCACATGCAAGCAAGATCGCCGCGAATAGACAACTTTTTTATACGCGTCACCGCTCGCGGCAATTTGACAGCGCTGACAGCGCTTGATGCTTGCCCCTTTTCGCGTTTTGGGTCAAAAAGGGCGGAACCTTCGGGGGAAGAAGAGGGAGACCAGACACATGCCAAACACGCGTTGGCAAAGCCTGACGGCCATGTTCTTTGACCAGGCCGCCAAAATGGGTGATGCACCCCTGCTGTGCGCCAAACGAGATGGCACCTGGCAGTCAAAAAGCTGGCATGACGTCGCCGAGACGATTACCAAGCTCGCCCGCGCGCTGGAACGCCTGGGGGTCGAGCCTGGTGACCGTGTTGTCATTGTGTCCGAAAACCGCCCGGAATGGATGATCGCGGACTTTGCCATCATGGCCGCCGGTGCCATTACCGTGCCAGCCTATATCACCAACACCGCGCGCGACCATCTGCATATCCTGGAAAACAGCGGCGCCAAAGCGGCAATCGTATCAACGAAACAGCTTGCCCGCACGTTCCTTAAGGCGGCCCATCAGTCCGATGAACTGGAACATGCCATCACCATCGAACCAGTGAAGCTTGAACAACAGGTGAATGTGGGGGTACACCACTGGGACGAGGCGCTGGCTGCTGAGAAAGCTGACATCGCGCACTATGCCAAACGTGCGCAGGACGTCTCCCGCCATGATATCGCCTGCCTCATATACACCTCCGGCACCGGCGGCGCGCCCAAGGGTGTGAAAACCCACCACGGCTCCATTCTGCATAACGCCGAGGGCGCGATTGAGATTTTCCGCGAGTTGGGCCTTGAGAACAATACCTTCCTTTCTTTCCTGCCGCTCAGCCACGCCTATGAACATACGGCGGGCCAATGCTGGCCGCTGACCATCGGTGCCCAGATCTGGTACGCCGAAAGCCTTGAAAAGCTCGCCGCCAATATGGCCGAAGCCAAACCAACCGTGATGGTCGTGGTACCGCGCCTCTTTGAGATGCTGCGCACCCGCATCAGCCGCGCCATTGAAAAAGAAGGCGGCACAAAAGCGAAGATGTTCAACCGGGCGATCGAGCTTGGCACCAAAAAAGCCAAGCACGAACCTCTCACCTTCATCGAAAAGTTTGAGAATATCTTCCTGTCGCTGACAGTCAGGCGCAAGGTGAATAATCAGTTTGGTGGGCGTATCAAGGCGCTGGTTTCGGGTGGGGCCCCACTGGCGCCGGATGTGGGGTATTTCTTCGAAGCCCTTGGCCTGCCACTTCTGCAAGGCTATGGCCAGACAGAATCCGGGCCGATCATCTCGGTCAACCCGCCGTCGGCCCCCAAGGCCCACACAGTCGGCCTTGTTTTCCCTGACACGGAAGTGCGCATCGCAGACGACGGTGAAATCCTCGTGCGCGGAGATTTGGTGATGAAGGGCTATTGGCGTGACGACCGGGCAACCGCCAAAACAATCGTGCACGGCTGGCTGCACACCGGTGACATCGGCACCTTTGATGAGGACGGCCACCTGATGATCACCGACCGCAAAAAGGATATCATCGTCAACGACAAGGGTGACAATGTCTCGCCCCAGCGTATTGAAGGCATGCTGGCACTTGAGGACGAGATCGCGCAGGCCATGGTCTATGGTGACCGCAAGCCCCACCTCGTGGGCCTTATTGTGCCGGACGCCGAGTGGCTGCGCGGCTGGGCGAAGGAGCACGGTAAGAACGCGGACAACATGGACCTGAATGCCGATGCCGACCTGCACCGCGCCATCGACCACGCGGTCACCCGTATCAACGGGCGGCTCTCGAACCTTGAGAAGGTGCGCAAGTTCATCGTTGCCGATGAAGCCTTCTCGATCGAGAACGAGCAACTGACACCAACCCTGAAGCTGCGCCGCCATGTGGCGGGCGCGGTCTATGGCGAGCGACTGGAAAAACTTTACCACCGGGCGAAAGCAAAAAACGCATGAGCGAACAATCAGACAGCCGGATATCAGACCTTGAGGTAAAATTCGCCTTCCAGCAGGAGACGATCGACAGCCTCAACGATATCGTAACCAAACAATGGGCGCTGATTGATCGGTTGACACGCCGGCTCGACAAGCTGCAAAACGACATGGCCGACCTTGAGGCGGGGCGCACCGACGCAAAGGCGGACCCGCCGCCGCCGCATTATTGAGCCGCCATGCACACCAAACCCGAAAATGATGTAGCTGATGAAGTCGAAAGCCCCTGTACCGGTGTATGCAAGCTGGACCCGGGCGGAAGCTATTGCATCGGCTGCCTGCGCACGCCATTTGAAATTGGTGTCTGGTCGCGCGCCAGCAATGATGAAAAACGCGCTATCCTGGCCCGGCTCGCCGGCCTCTAAGCGCACAAAACAAAAAACCTCCCGACTGTTTCCAGTGTGGGAGGCTTTTGTAAATCCCTGATAAATCAGGGAGATAATGGAGCGGGCGATGAGATTCGAACTCACGACCCTAACCTTGGCAAGGTTATGCTCTACCCCTGAGCTACGCCCGCTCAACACGTAAGGGGTCACAAGCATTGCTGCTTGCGAGGCGGGATAATAGCTATCCACCTTTCCTTTGCAACACCTTTTTTTATTTTTTTATGAAACTTGCTTAAGCCAATGAAAATAATGGATATTTGCACGAAAGACTGTTGATAGCCGTAGGGAAAATCGGGAATTTTACATGGAATCGCCAAAATCGGAACAAGCCCTTTATGCCTTCCTTGAAGGCCTGGGCATTGAGGTTAGAACCTATCGCCATGAGCCTGTTTTCACCGTTGAAGACGCACAGGCGGCGCGTATCAGCAGCGAAGGAGGCATGCCCGGCGCGCACACCAAAAACCTCTTTGTGCGCGACAAGAAAAAGCGCCGTGCGCTCATCACGCTTGAGGAAAACCGCAAGGTAGATCTGCGCACATTGGCCGACCGGATTGCGCTGGGTCGCCTGTCGTTTGGTTCCGCCGATAGCCTGATGAGCTATCTCGGGGTGGTGCCGGGCTCGGTCACACCGCTTGCGCTTTATAACAACCGCGTTCTCGAAGGAGGCACGCCGCCGCTGGTCTTCGCCATTGATAAACACTTGCTGGACGGTGACCTGATAAATGTGCACCCCCTTCATAATGCCGCCACTACCGCAATAAAGCCGTCTGAGCTCATGCGCTTTGTCCAAGCCTGCGGTTACACCGCGCAGGTGATCGACTTCGACACTTTATCCTGACGCTGCGCACAGAAAATTTCATCAATCCCCACTGGTCATGACGCGACTGAGCGCCTATGGTCGCGGAAAGAGCTGACGCCGCCTCGGGCAAAAAAATTAACAAGAGTATCGTTATGGAAACCATATTGGGCGGTGACGTAAACACCGCAGATGCAGATATGATCAAGGACAGTGACGTCCGCAATTTCGGCGAAGATGTTATCGCCGCGTCGCGCACCCGGCCTGTGATCGTTGACTTCTGGGCGGACTGGTGTGGCCCGTGCAAACAACTGATGCCTGCCCTTGAAGCCGCTGTGAAGGCTGCGGGTGGCGCCGTGGCGCTGGTGAAAGTAAACGCTGACGAAAACCAGACTTTGTGTTCCCAGCTTCAGGTCCAAAGCCTGCCAACTGTGCTGGCTTTCTGGCAGGGGCAACCGGTCGACGGCTTTCAGGGTGCCGTGCCCGCATCGCACCTCAAAACCTTCATTGACCGGCTGACACAACTGTCAGGCGGCGAAGGCGGCAGCGAAGGCGACCCGCTGGCGGAAGCACTGGCGCATGCCGATGAGCTGTTCGACGCTGGCGAGGCCATGCAGGCCGCCCAGGTTTACCAACAGATCCTGATGCATGACGAGGGTAACGTGCACGCGCTTATCGGCATGGCCGACGCGTCGGCCAAGCTGGGGCAGGGCGAACAAACCGGGCAGATCCTCGACACTATCGACGAAAGCAAGGTTGAAGATGCCAAGCTCAAGGAACGGCTTGCCCGTATCCGCGCCGCCCTTCAACTGGCTGATGAGGCAAAGGACGCTGGTGACGCCAGCGCGCTTGAGGCTGAGGTCGCTGCCGACCCGATGAACCATGAGGCACGCTACAAGCTCGCGCTGGCGTACCAGGGGCAGGGCGCGCTTGATAAAGCCGCCGAGGCCCTTCTTGGTATCATCATGCGGGACCGCGAATGGAACGATGATGCCGCGCGCAAGCAGCTGCTGAAGCTTTTTGAAGCACAGGGAGCGACAGACCCCTTCACCCTGAAGTACAGGCGCCGCCTGTCTTCGGTACTGTTCAGCTAGGAGCGTGGTGTGACGGACAAAGAGCATACGTTAGAGGAGTTGCCGTCCGTCATTCCTGTGTTTCCGCTCTCGGGCGTTATCCTGCTGCCGGGTGCCAGCCTGCCGCTGAATATCTTTGAACCGCGCTACCTCAAGATGGTGCGCGATGCGGAAGCCAGCCACAAGCTTATTGGCATGGTCCAGCCCAAGGACAAGGACGAAGGCGGCAAAAAGCCCGCGCTCTATGGCGTAGGTGGCATGGGCATGATCTCGGAACTCAAGGAAACCGGCGACGGTCGATTCCTCATTCGCCTCAAGGGTATATCGAGGTTCAGGATTGAAGAAGAACTGAGCACGGCCACGCCTTACCGGCAGGTGCGGGCAAACTGGGCGCCCTTTGCCGCCGATCCCTGGGGCGGGGAGACCACCACAGCCGTGGAACGCGACGACCTTTTCACGTCGCTGAAAGCCTACCTTGACATCAAGGGGCTTGAGGCTGATTTCAGCGCCATCGCCGAAGCGCCGGATGACGTGCTGGTGAACACCCTGTCGATGATCGTGCCGTTTGCGCACGCGGAAAAACAGGCCCTTCTGGAGGCCGAGACGGTTTACATGCGCTCGGCACTTTTGAGAAACCTGTTGACCATGGCGGCGACAAGCACCATGAAAAGCGAAGGCCCGGCTAAAGCCCACTAAGGGGCAACCAGCACATCGGAAAACAACATGAGCGAGCGCAGCAGCACCAGCCCCAAACTTCTTGAAATTCTTGTGTGCCCTGTTACCAAACAGCGGCTTGAGTATGACGCTGAAAAGCAGGAGTTGATCAGCAGGTCAGCAAACCTCGCCTTCCCGATCCGGGATGGTATTCCCATTTTGCTGACCGATGAAGCACGCGAGCTTTAAGACTCAATAGCCCCCAGGGCCTTCCCCGCCTAGAGCGTGCCCGACCAGCATTGGGCCAAGCGGCTTGCCGCCAAAGATATGAATATGCAGGTGTGGCACTTCCTGATGCGCGTTCTCGCCCGCATTTGCGAGCGTACGGTAACCATCTTCCGCCAGCCCAAGTTCCTCCGCCGTTTTACCCACCGCCCGCATGAAACCGGCGACCAGGTCATCCGGCGCATGGGCGGTGAAGTCCGCCATGGACACATAAGGCCCCTTGGGGATCACCAGCACATGAACGGGTGCCTGCGGGTTGATATCATGGAAGGCGAGCGCAAAATCATCCTCATAGACCTTCTTGCACGGAATCTCGTCGCGCAGAATTTTCGCGAAAATATTATTCTCGTCATAGGCCATGAAGGTGTCTCCGCTGGTTTGTCTTTGCTTGCCAGAAACTATAACGCCCCAACCGCCGGCGTCCACCGGGCAGTTGAAGCGCCATGATAATTTATTAGGGGTCGCTATAGGATGAACTTGGACAGGTCGTTATCTTTCTCGGCCAGTTCGCCCATGTTTTTGCGCACAAAGTCGGCGTCTACGGTGATGTTGCCGCCGCTCTGATCACTGGCGGTGAAGCTGACTTCCTCCAGCACTTTTTCCAGCACGGTATGCAGGCGCCGGGCACCGATATTTTCAACCGTTTCGTTAAAGTGTGCAGAAATACGTGCGATTTCGTCGATGCCGTCCTCAGTGAACTCAAGCGTCAGGTCTTCGGTGCCCATCAGCGCGACATACTGGCGGATGAGGCTATAGTCGGGTTCCGTCAGGATGCGTTTGAAGTCTTCTTCCGTCAGCGGTCGCAGTTCAACCCTGATCGGCAAGCGGCCCTGAAGCTCAGGCAGCAGGTCGCTTGGCTTGGCAATATGGAACGCACCGGACGCAATAAACAGGATATGGTCGGTCTTGACCGCACCGTATTTGGTCGACACCGTCGTGCCTTCAATCAGCGGCAGCAGGTCGCGCTGCACGCCTTCGCGGCTGACATCACCGCCGCGCACATCCTGGCGGGCGCAGATTTTGTCGATCTCATCAAGGAAGACAATGCCGTGGTTCTCCACAAGGCTGGTAGCGTCGCGGGTCACGCTTTCCTCATCCACCAGCTTATCGGCTTCTTCCGCCATCAGCACTTCATAAGCTTCCGAAACCTTCAGTCGCTTCTTGACCTTGCGGCCGCCCATGGCCTTGCCGAACATGTCACCAAGGTTGACCATACCCATGCTGGCGCCTGGCATGCCGGGAATGTCAAACTGCGGGAAGGGGCTTTGGGTATCGGCCACTTCAAGCTCGATTTCCTTTTCCGACAGCTCTCCCTCGCGCAGCATCTTGCGGAATTTCTGCCGCGTGGCGTCGCCGGCACCGTCGCCCACAAGCGCGTCCAGCACACGCTCTTCGGCGTGGATCTCGGCCTTGGCGGCCACTTCCTTGCGGCGCTTTTCCTTCAGCATCAGGATGGCGTTTTCAATCAGGTCGCGGATGATCTGCTCCACATCGCGGCCCACATACCCTACTTCGGTAAATTTGGTGGCCTCAACCTTAATAAACGGGGCTTCGGCCAGCTTGGCAAGGCGGCGGGAGATCTCGGTTTTACCGACGCCGGTTGGCCCGATCATCAGGATGTTCTTGGGCAGCACCTCGTCGCGCATCTGGCCTTCAAGCTGCTGACGGCGCCAACGGTTCCTGAGCGCCACGGCAACGGCGCGTTTGGCGTCCTGCTGGCCGATGATGAAGCGGTCAAGCTCGGAGACAATCTCCCGCGGGGAAAAACTGGTCATATTTACTCCTGACGATCGGTCGTGGGGACGGAAGCTTCCATATGCTCAACCACGATATTATTGTTGGTGTATACACAGATATCGGCGGCAATTTTCATTGCCTTGCGCGCGATGTCCTCGGCGCTCAGGTCCTGGTCATAAAGCGCGCGGGCGGCGGCCAGCGCATAGTTGCCGCCGGAGCCGATGGCGACCACACCGTGCTCTGGCTCCAGCACGTCGCCGTTGCCGGTGACCACAAGGCTGGTGCCTTCATCGACCACAATCATCATGGCCTGAAGCTGGCGCAGGTATTTGTCCGTGCGCCAGTCTTTCGCGAGCTCCACGCACGCCCGGGCAAGCTGGCCGGGGTGGCGTTCAAGCTTGGCCTCAAGGCGCTCAAATAGTGTAAAAGCATCAGCGGTCGCACCGGCGAAACCGGCAATAACCTTGCCGCCTGCCAAGTGGCGCACCTTGCGCGCGTTGGCTTTCATCACCGTGTCGCCGACCGAAACCTGTCCGTCACCGGCGATCACCACCTTGCCGTCCTTGCGCACGCTGCAGATGGTGGTGGCATGCCATGTGGGGAGTTCTGAATGGAACTGGGTCATAGGAGTTTAGTTTTCCTTTTCCGGTTTTTCTCTTTGCGAAAGGATATATGAACCGAACAGCCCTCTTACAAGCAATTAGGCTGAAAAGCCCCATAAACCCTTGCGTTTCAGGTACTTTAACCCTAAAGCCATAGTGACCGAAAGGCCGGTGATTACACGGCTTTTATCCTGTAGGCTGCAAGCGGAGTAAAACATGCGCACGGCATCATGTGAAAGAAAGACCAAGGAGACCGAAATCTCCGTGACGGTAAATCTGGACGGTACGGGCACGTACGACGTTCATACCGGCATTGGTTTTCTTGATCATATGATTGAGCAGCTGTCGCGCCATTCACTGATGGATATCACCCTGCGCGCCAAAGGGGACCTGCACATTGACGGCCACCACACCACCGAGGACTGCGGTATTGTGATCGGCACGGCAATCAAAAAAGCGCTGGGGGATATGAAGGGCATCACGCGGTATGCAAGTGCCTATATCCCGATGGACGAGACGCTTACCCGCGCCGCGATCGACATTTCCGGCAGGCCTTTCATCGTGTGGAAGGTGGATTTCAGCCGCGACAAGATCGGCGAGATGGACACCGAGCTTTTTGAAGAGTTCTTCCGCGCCTTTGCGTTTGCCGCAGGCGTGACGCTTCATGTGGAAAACCTGTACGGTGTCAACAACCACCATATTATCGAGAGCAGCTTCAAGGCAGTTGCCCGCGCGCTGAGGGTGGCCACAGAGGTAGACCCGCGCAAGGCAGATGCTGTTCCGTCCACCAAAGGCACGCTTGGCGGCAGCCTCTAACATTTCGGGGACACCTTATGACCGAAACCGTTGCCATTATTGATTATGGCTCGGGCAACCTGCGTTCCGCTGAAAAAGCGCTGACGCGGGCGGCGCTGGACGCCAAGCTTGACCGCAAGATTATTGTGACCGACCAGCCAGAAGTGGTCGCAAAAGCCGACCGTATCGTGCTGCCGGGCGTAGGCGCCTTTGGCGATTGCCGCCGTGGCCTGATGGCCATTGATGGTCTTGCCGACACGATCGAAGAAGCCGTGCTGGAAGCCGCTAAACCCTTCCTTGGCATCTGTGTCGGCATGCAGCTGATGGCGGGCGAAGGGCATGAACACGGCATCCATGAAGGCTTCGGCTGGCTGGACGCCGTGGTCGAGCCTATGACCCCCGCTGACCCCAGCCTCAAGATCCCGCACATGGGCTGGAATGAGCTGACCCTGTCGGGCGCAGGCCGTGTGCACCCGGTGTGTAAGCATATCCGCCCCGGTGACCACGCCTATTTTGTCCACAGCTACCATATGACACTGACGAATGACGCCGCCCTTCTCGCCACCACCGAGCATGGCGGGCGTGTCACCGCGCTTGTCGGCCGCGATAATATGGTCGGCACCCAGTTTCACCCCGAGAAAAGTCAGGCCGTTGGTCTTGCGCTTCTCGCCGCCTTTTTGGAGTGGCAGCCATGATCACGATTTATCCCGCCATCGACCTGAAGGACGGCAACTGCGTACGCCTCTTTAAGGGTGACATGAACGCCGCCACCGTCTTCAACGACAACCCTGCCGCGCAGGCGAAGGAGTTCGTGGACGCAGGTTGCCGCTGGCTGCACCTCGTGGACCTTAACGGCGCCTTCGCGGGTGAACCGGTGAACGCGGCAGCTGTGGAAGCCATCCTGAAGGCAACCAATGTTCCCGTACAGCTGGGCGGCGGTATCCGCGACCTCAAAACCATGGAACGCTGGCTGGAGGCCGGTATCTCGCGGCTGATCCTCGGTACTCTCGCGGTCAAGAACCCCGACCTTGTCAAGGAAGCCTGCAAGCTGTTCCCCGGTAAGGTTGCCGTCGGTATTGACGCCAAGGGCGGCATGGTTGCGGTCGAAGGCTGGGCCGAAGCCAGCGAAGTAGAGGTGACAGAGCTTGCCTGCCAGTTTGAGGACGCCGGTGTCGCCGCGATTATCCACACCGATATCGACCGGGACGGTACACTCGCGGGCGTGAACGCGGGTGCATCGTCGCTGCTCGCAAACGCGGTATCGATCCCGGTGATTGCGTCAGGCGGTGTGAAGGACATTGATGACATCCACGCGGTCAAGGCTGCCGGCAACCTTGAGGGTGTGGTCACGGGGCGCGCCATCTATGACGGGCGGCTTGACCTCAAGGCCGCGCTGGAGGTAGCAAAATGCTGAAAGCGCGCATTATACCCTGCCTTGATGTGAAGGACGGCCGTGTGGTCAAGGGTGTGAACTTCGTGGACCTCATCGACGCCGGTGACCCGGTGGAGCAGGCGCGTGTCTATGACGCAGCAGGCGCGGACGAGCTGACATTTCTGGACATTACGGCTTCATCCGAGCGACGCGATATCCTGCTGGATGTGGTCAGCCGCACAGCCGAAGCCTGCTTTATGCCGCTGACGGTGGGCGGCGGTGTGCGCACGGCAGAGGACGTGCGCAAGCTGCTGCTTGCGGGCGCGGACAAGGTGTCTGTGATGACCGCCGCTGTGGACCGTCCCGCCCTTATTGGCGAACTGTCGGAAAAATTTGGCGCACAGTGTATTGTGGTCGCCGTTGACGCGAAGGCGGTCGCCCCCGGCAAGTGGGAGGTGTTCACGCATGGTGGCCGCACCGCCACCGGCATTGACGCGGTTGAATATGCCAAAGAAGCGGCACGCCTGGGTGCGGGTGAAATCCTGCTCACCAGCATGGACCGCGACGGCACGCGGGAAGGCTTCAATATTGAGCTGACACGCGCGATATCAGACGCGGTAAGTATCCCGGTGATTGCTTCGGGCGGTGTGGGCACGCTGGACCATCTGGTTGAAGGTGTGCGCGACGGGCACGCATCCGCCGTGCTTGCGGCCTCGATTTTCCACTTTGGTGATTATACCATTGCCGAAGCAAAGGCGCATATGGCGCTTGAAGGTATTCCGGTCAGGGAGACAGCAGCATGAGTGACATGTTAGAGACACTAACAAAACTTGAGGCCCTGCTGGAGGAACGAAAAAACGCCGACCCTGAAAAAAGCTATGTTGCGCGGCTTTACCATAAAGGTGCCAAAAAGATAGCGCAGAAGGTAGGGGAAGAAGCCGTTGAAGCCGCCATGGCGGTCGCCGGGGGTGACGACAAGGAACTGGTCGCCGAAAGCGCTGACCTGTTGTTTCACCTGATGGTGCTGCTGCGCGCCAAAGGCCTGAGCCTTGGCGACGTTGCAGCGGAACTCGCGCGGCGCGAAGGGCTTTCCGGGCTTGATGAGAAGGCAAACCGAAGCAAATAGAGGAGACATGGCATGGTTGGCACAACAGGAACACCGAAACACCTTGTCGCGCTGGCCATCGTTTCGATACTGCTTTCGGCCTGCGAGCAAAAGAGCTCGGAAGCAACCCCACCGGCCAACCCCGATGGTCTGCATTTTCCCGTAGCCTGTGAGCCAGGAAAAGACTGTTGGATCGCGCGGTATGTCAACCACGGCCAAGGCGGAAAAGCCAAGGATTACCTGTGTGGTGGCCAAAGCCAGCCCGGCCACAAAGGCACCGACATCGCCATCGCCGATCTCGGCCGCATGGCGGACGGCGTGGCGGTGCTGGCAGCCAAGTCCGGCACCATTCTTCGGGTGCGGGATGGCATGCCGGATGTGTCGGTACGCAAAACCGGCAAGGCGGAAGTTGAAGGACAGAAGTGCGGCAACGGCATCGTGCTGGCACATGACAATGGCGACGAGAGCCAATATTGCCATCTCAAGAACAACAGCATTACCGTAGCGCAGGGTGACACAGTCACGGCAGGTGACCAAATCGCTGAGATTGGCCTGTCGGGCCAGACAGAGTTTCCCCACCTGCACTATATGCTGCGCCGTGACGGCCAGATTATCGACCCCTTTGACGGCAGCACCATGTCCGACGTCTGTGACGCCAGCGGGCCCATGCTGTGGGCGCATGATATCGCCTATGAGCCGCTGGTGCTCTTTGAGTTACAGGCCTCGGAGGAACCACCCAAACGTGAGACAATCTGGCAAGCCGGTGCAAACATCCTCAGCCGGAACAGCCCGGCGCTGGTGCTTACAGCCCGGGCCATGCACATCCGCCAGGCCGACCAGTGGCATATGGTGATCAGGGACCCGAAGGGTAAAACATTTGTCGATCAGGACATGGATATCGACAAGGACCATCAGTTCTACTACCGCTTCATTGGCCGCAAACAACCAGCGGGCGGCTTCATGCCCGGCATCTGGACCGGCGAACTGACAGCCTCGCGCGCGGACAAGGATGAAAAAAAGGTCAGAATCGAGTTTCGGGTCGAATAGTGCTCAGGCCATTCGCCCTGTTCCCATGCTCAGGTGATGAAAGCTTGCGGCCATCAGCGTGGCCAAAACCGGTGGCTGCATAAGCAGCACAGCAAGCGTAAAGGGTAACATTCCTCCCCCGAGTGCCAATATCGTCGTTATCGCCAGTGCCATTGCACAACTTGTCAAAAGGGCGGACCAGAAAACCTGTCGCG
The DNA here is from genome assembly GCF_025574465.1 of Kordiimonas aestuarii. Classification (GTDB taxonomy): domain Bacteria; phylum Pseudomonadota; class Alphaproteobacteria; order Sphingomonadales; family Kordiimonadaceae; genus Kordiimonas; species Kordiimonas aestuarii. The sequence continues at coordinate 729,119 of NZ_JAOBPP010000021.1, read as the reverse complement.
TTCTTAAAAGCCGGTACTGCCGCCTTTGCCAAACCATGCACACGAACGGCCCGACAAGGGCGACCCGCGCCACCCATATCGCGGGCGCCGGTAAAAAAATTGCCGCCGCAAGCACTGCGCCCATGCAACCGATGCCGATGATATACCTCAGCTTGCGGGGCATGTTCAGAACTGGTCAAACATGACCACATTGCCGTCCGGGTCCTTAAGGACGGTGTGGCAGGGACCATCGTCACCCTGGGCTTCCTTGTCGATGTGGTACCCGGCGTCCCTGAGCACTTTTTCAACCGCGCGGGTGTCTGACGGATGGAACGTCAGGATATTGTCTTCAAACATACCTTCAAACAGGCCAATCTTGGCCTCCCCGTTCACCATAATCAGCCACTTCTTGTCCTCATCGCCGTGCTCGGCCTTGAAACCCAAAGTCTCATAAAACCGGCGTGATGCCTTGATGTCCTTTACCGCAAGGCTGACAGAAAAAATCCCGAGATCCATGTGCGTTCCCCATTTTGCGTTATCCCGCCGCTGTCATTGCCATGTGTGGGCTCATGCGGCGGTAGGTCAGTGCTTCGGCGATATGGCTGCTGGTCACATCTGACGCGCCCTCAAGATCCGCCAGCGTACGCGCCACCCGCAGCACCCGGTGATAGCCGCGGGCTGACAAGCGCATGCGATCGGTCGCGCGCTCCATCAATATCCTGCCGCTGGTGTCAAGCCTGACCACCGCTTCAAGAATTTTACCGTCCGCGCGCGCATTAACCCGCACAGCCTCGGGCGCGCCCAGTGCGCTATAGCGCCGGTGTTGTACCTCGCGCGCCCTGAAAACGCGCGCAGCGACATCCGCCGATGTCTCCGCCGGTGACGGCAAGGTCAGATCGCTCGCGGATACCGCGGGCACGTCCACATGCAGGTCCATTCGGTCATACAGCGGGCCTGAGATTTTAGACTGGTAATCCAGCGCGCACTTGGGCGCACGCCCGCACGCCAGCGCCGGATCATCCAGATAACCACAGCGGCATAGTCGCGTTGCCAACATGTCATTTCGCCTTTCCATAGAAAGATCAAAACCTTATCCAAAACACCCGAAAACTATAGGAGAGCATATCCTAAAAAAACGCCATGAGCTCGGCCTTTTCCAACGACATGTAGCAGCACAAATAGGTGTCAATACATGGACGATCACTAACTGGGAAAAAGAGGCTACTCACCCGGAAATACAATTTTATCCGGCTATCATATCGTTTCTTGGATATGAGCCCTTTCCAGAACCGCGAACACTGGGTGAGATGATTAAGTTCAAGCGCCAAAGTCTCGGACTTTCGCAACGGCAATTCGCGGAGCTGATACAGGTTGATCCATCGACGGTGCATCAGTGGGAGCACAATCGCCGAAAGCCATCAGGTTCGGCAGGACAAAAGCTCAATCAAATTCTCGCATAAGCCAGGATGGAAGTTTGTGGCTAAACCATATCGCTTGGGACTATAGACACACTCTCAGAAATTCTACACTACCCGGCCATTTCCAGAACGGATTACGTAGCATGATATTGGTCCGCGTGATGATAATCGGCCTAGTGCAAATCTGGTAACTTCGGACAGACATAAGGTTGGATTTCATATGCCTGGGAAAAGTTGATGAGTCTGAAATTCCGGACCGTGCACCGATATTTGAGCAGGTAGAATACTAATCCCAGCAACTTTCTCGCTGTCGCAGTTCGTGCTTTACGATAGCCTTTTCGACCCTTTATCCGGTCGTAGAACGCTCTTAAGCTTTCGTTCTCTGCAATTGCATAATTGGCAGCCATCGTTATCGCTGTGCGTGCTTGAGTGTCTCCGGTCCGGGTTATGGCACCAGTTCGGAAGCGCCCGAACTTTTTGCTCGGCAACGGCTCACCTGCCGACATACGGGTGCGCGGCACAATGCCGAAATATGAACACAACTTCTTGGAACTTGGAAAGTCATCAATGCTGTCGATGTATGAAAGCAGCGTCGCGATGGTTATTGGTCCGAACCCTGGCAGGGGGCTAAGCGATTTATATCCCTCAAACTGCTCCACAGCGATTTGGATCTTTTTCTCAAGAACATTTATCGCCTTGTCTAACTGGAGCATCTGCAAGTTCAAAATATACCAACTCGCATCATCCCCGAATCCAAAGACGCTTGTATCAATTTGGCTGCGCCATTTCTCATGTCGCATCTTTGTCTCTGGAATGGAGAGGCCGTTTCGCGCCAAGACGGCATGAAGGAAGTTCATTGTCGAAACCCGCGTCATCACGAGCTTGAAGCGGGTGGTGACAAGGTTGCGCAACTGCTGGGCTGCCTCAGATCTGAAGCGAGCTCTCGGAAGAATGCCATATTCAAGACCGAAAGCCAGCATTCGGGCATCGTGTGCATCAGTCTTTTTGTTGGATTTAGATATCAGTTCATTCCGGGCCGCGTTGACATGCACCACCTCCCTTACATGCGGCCTCACCGCTTTAATGAACGGACGCGACATACTCATTGCTTCGACAGCTAATGAATCAAGGTAGCTCAAGGTTGCAATAAAAGCACTTACGCCTGCTTTGGTGTTTTCAAATTCTGCGGTAGCCTGCTCTTCCTCAGATTGCCGATAACAGACAGTGAATGTCCTCTTATGCAAATCCACGCCAACATAGGTCATGATGCCCCCCTTGGGTTAGGTGGCTGACTGACCAAACGAACGGTCGACATAAATCACGGGTGGATCCGGTAACGCCATAAAGCTATACAAGCATACGGGTGTTTCCCAACCCTACGGCAGCGGTTAGCGTTCCCCTTGCTCTTTCGAAAGCAGCGGGGCAGTCAGCCAACACCATTTTAACCTGAAAACGCCGCGCTGGCGTGTGAAGGTTAGGATATTGGCATCCCAAGCTCACCAGTGGTACAGTTGCCAGTCAGTTGAGGAGGCACGGTATGAGATATGCCCTAATTAGCCTTATATGCGTCATAGGCGTGCTCCAGGCAGCCCTTACCGCAAACGCGAGCGAGCACTCAGCAAAAACACTGCGGTATATTAAGCCAGTTCTCTCAAAGGCCCAATGCGTCCAGCAGATTCTCGCATACAGGAGCGCCATTTCATTTCTCGAGGGCCAATTAGAAAAAAGCCCACAAGCGGTCATCTATAAAAGTCCGACAGGCAAAACCCTTAAAGTCGAGAACCGTTTCCGCAAACAGGTCCAGTACAATCAAGGTGTACTCCGTGCTGGCCTGTCATCCAAGATGAGCCATTGCCGAAGTGCATTAAGCTGACTTCATCAAAAACCCGAGACATTTACCAATTCTGCCCATATGCTGACCTCCACAACCTGGCCTTGACGGGCGATTTATATGTATGGCGTAGGGGCGCCATTCTATCTTAGGGGGCTGATAATGCGTATATGTCTGGCGACAACTATTTTACTGCTTTCGGTGTCTTCGCCTGGCTTGAGCGTGAGTGACTCGACCGACCAGTTGAATACACGGGTGCAGCGGCTTGAGATGGAAGTCCTACAGCTTCGGCAGGAGAATGTGGCACTGTCCGCGAAACTTGCCGAGATTCAAAAGCTTGTATCGGAACGCTTGCCACCGATTGCCGGTGCCGCCGATGCGGAGCAGGGTACCTGCCAACAACGTATCGAGAAGCTGGGGAAGGAACGTGAGAACTTGAAGAAGCTAGGCCTACAAGACCGTCACCCCGACGTGTCCCGTATCACTGCGAAGATCCAGACAATATCCAGTGAATGTGAAGTCGGACAAACCCAGCGATAGGCAGACCATATGGAATGTTTTTCAGGCACCAGAGTTAGTTGATTGGTTTTCCCTAAATTACCATCGTAACACTCGCCAAGTCGCTTACCTGAAGCCCAATCAGAAACACGCTGTTGCCCCCACCGAGGTCGACCAGCACTCCTGTTTCTCCGTCGTATGTAGCTTCCGTGGATGCTGCGATAACCGCTTGCACGGTGTCGAAGCGAGTTTCCAAATACCGAAGATCCAATATGTCTTCTGAGACGTCAAAATCTGTAACTGTATCGTCGCCAACTGCTCGACCAAACACGAATCTATCTGCGCCCCCCTGCCCACTTAACCTGTCATTCCCCTGGCCGGCCCAAATGGTGTCGCCTCCATCACCGCCATCGACTGTATCAGCACCAGCGCCATTAAATAGAGTGTCGTTGCCGTTGCCCCCTATAAGGATGTCATTGCCGGCGGCACCCCACAAAAGGTCATTCTCACTACCACCATCCAAGAGGTCATCGCCATCACCGCCTCCGATCGCGTCATTACCGTTAGCACCCAAGAGTGTGTCAGCGCCACTGCGTCCTAGTACAAGGTCATTGGCGCTTCCACCAACCAAGCTGTCATGACCTGCGCTCCCGGCCAATGTTTCTGGGGAGACTTCAACTTGGTCTTCAACAGAAATCCGGTGAAAGGTGGAGTGGCGCAACCCTGACGCATCGACCGCAGTAACGCGGAGCCGAATGCTGCTTCCCATCTCAAAATCAAGAGAAACATCGTCCTTTAGTTTCAGGGTATCCCCAACCACTTCGAACCTATCATCGGACACAGTGTAGCTTATGGCTTCGCCTTCAATATCATTGCTTGAAAGGGTGCCGATAATTGCGCCGACAGTATTCTCGTCCACAGTACTTGACGACAGCCTCACAGTGGTTGGCGCATCGTTGACCGGCGTCACATCAAGAGTAACTGTGAGACTCTCGGACAGGAGCCCTGTGTTGTCTTCGAGACGCACCGAGAAAGCAGCGAGGTTCGCGCCATTTGCATTAGCTGGCGGTGTATAGACCAGCAGCCCATCCGCGAGGTGGGAGGCGATGACGCGCGTTCCGACCTCGACCGCGATGCCATCCAACAGTAAAACCCCAGTCGCGGGTAAACTGTCGATGATGACTGCAGCGAGCGTATCCAATGGGTCTGTATCACGAAACGAAAATTGGAAACTCTGAAAGATATGACTTGTATCTTCATCCAGCACGGCTGTGAATGCACGCCCAGTCGGATCTTCTTGAGTATCAGGCAATGGATCATTCAGAGCGATAAAGTCACTGGCAGAAAAGTCTGTAGAAGTGACGTCCCGTACCACCCCGATAATTTCGTTCGTATCTGTGACCGATATGACAACAATCGGCCGGGAGTATTCATCCGTTACTACTTCTATCTCGTCAGTAAGGGTGATGTGTGATAGCGAAATACCGTCCAGAGCAATCTTATCATCACCCGGAGTGAATGAGGAAATTTCGTCTGCATCGTCAAATGTACCGTCGCTGTCGCCGGAACGTAAAACGAAAACATCCGTCCCCATAATGCCCTCGAGCAGGTCATGACCCTCGCCGCCATCCAATGTATCGTCCCCAAACGAACCCCAGATTGTATCGCGTCCTGATCCCCCGAAAACAGTGGCATCGTGAGTGTAGGCGTAGATAAAGTCATCACCCACGCCTGCGTTTATAGACACAGCGCTATCGCTGGACCATCCTCCGCCGTAGATTGTATCGTTACCGTCCCCAGTAAAGAGAGACACCTCAGCCTCGTGTGACCAGAGTGTAATGATGTCATCGGCGGAGGTGCCCGCAACAGTTGTGGTCTGCTGGTAGAAATGAAGGCTCCATTGTTCGAAATTTACATGACCCGTATAACTCTCGAGGTTAAACGCCCCATCGCCTTCAAAAGTAATAGCCAGGGCATCAATGCCGTCGCCACCATCAAGCAAGAGAAAATCGGACGGATCTGCGAGGCCAATATGGACAAAATCGTCACCGGATCCCGCGTCAATATAGTCGCCCGCATCATACACAGCGATCGTATCATCACCATCACCCCCGATCAGAGTGTCTGTGCCGTACTGGGCTGATATATCGTCATCGCCATCACGCCCATCAATATAATCGTCTGTAATGCGATACCCTTCATTAGGCCCTGGATTCGCGGGTGTAGGTATGGACGGGCCGGAGGGATTCACCAAGACATCGTCCCTCTCGGTGCCAATGATTCTCTGGTCAACTGCCGTGCTGTCCAACTCGGTGGTCCAATAGGCGTAGGCGCCTGTCGTCGCAGTGGCATCGGAGATGCCATATACCATCAAGTTTTCGCTCGTCAGGCTGTGCAAGTAGTCTGAGTAAATGGTGCTGCCGGACGTGGCTCCGTCCGAAACGGAGAAGACTTGCCCATTTATCTCGATCTCTTCGACTTCAGCGAGGGTAATGCTGTTTCCCTCTTCATCTGTCAGGACATAGTTAAGTCCAAGCGTATCGTCGAGTTCGGCTGTAATACTCGAGAATTCTTCGAGACTATCAACTCCATCGAGTGAGATGATAGCTCGGTCTGTTCCCTCACCGCCAATAACCGTGTCGTGCCAGCTACCTGTCTTGTCCGTTATTGTGAAACGGTCATTGCCGCTGCCACCAGACAGATAGTCCGATCCGTTCCCGCCGGAGAAATTGTCATCACTTTCGCTTCCCGTCAGGCTGTCGTTACCAACAGTTCCAACATAGACCCCCATGCCGATCTCTCTTTCTTACTTTTGCCTTTTGACATCGTTGTACAACATAACGTCAAATGCCCTGAAAGTTGTATTCTTGTCCAGCTATATGCTCGAATTTTGGAAACTCATATATTTCCAGCCATGTTGACCCTCGTGTCATATAGCCTCATTTAATTTATATGCCTCCAGCATTTTTGCCATTGCAACATACATTGAAATTTACGATTATCGTAATACAAGGTTTAATACGAGGACTCTTGGACTCAACTATTTGGAGCGAGGTAAATGAATGGAGAAGGCAAAGTCGGCTTAGAGGTGAAGACACCGCTGTTGGAACTTAGGGTAAGTGAAGCCATTCTTCTTGGCTGTACAAAGCCTATTCAAGATGCATATGGCCTCATAGGAGACTGGATTACGGACAGACGTCGGCATATGCGCGTAGAGCGGCAAGAACGCTATAAGGCACGTGCGGCTCAAATACTAACCGAGACCCAGCGACATCTGAGGAAGCTCAAGATATATGAGCCTGCTAATCTCTCCGACAAGATGCTTGAGTTGGCCGCCTCAGCGATATGGATAGAAGACGATCCTACCCTTCAGCAATTGTGGGCAAAACTTCTGGCAGACACGATGGTACCTAACCGCTCAAAGGATAATCACGGCTTAGCAAGTCTGCTCCAAGGGATGCCACCTGAAGCCGCCAGAACCTTTTCAAAATTGGTCAATTTGGATGTAGAGAGTGGTATCAACCTCAGCCCACATTCCTGCTACACAAAAAAACGGCTGCTTGACAAATGCAATGACTGTGGATTTGACCATGAAGCAGGCTTGGAACATCTACTTCGACTTAGGGTTTTCGAAATTGTACTCATTCCCTTACCCGGGCGCATTCTATTGCCTGTGCCGCAGCGCGATGAACACAACCCTGAACTATTGGCCCAATCGATTGAGAGCCTTGAGGCGACCCTTTCGAGTTTAACCACGTCTTTGCCTGGACAGGCGCTGAAGCTGACCACCATTGGCCAAGCTCTTCGCGAACTTGCATTGGAGTAGATTACCGAAGCTTGGTAGATTGTGTGTGAATCCAGCAAATTTCGTTTCGCAAGAGAGGCGCCAAACCCCAACTGAGTTAGCTTTCTCCTTCATCGCATTGCGATGGTTCAGTCAAATAGTTCCAGGAACGTATATGCTCGTGATCTCACTTCACGCGCGTTACTCTTCCCTACCATCGGCGAAATGGGAAAGTATTTTCAGGAGCCCTTTTCATACACACAATTAGAGGTATAGTCATTGCATGCAGTGATATTGTAATGGGGGGAACTGTGACAGCATGCGTAAGGTCTTCGAGACAGTCAGACATTGTTGAAATAGTCGATAACCACAAATCTTATCGCGCAGATACATACGCCGGACTGGAATCACTTAAACGAATGATCACGACAGCCCATGATGAAAGCGCGCTTCACATCTTGGAGCACACAGGCAAAGTCTTTGGGTACCAGGTTGGAAAGACCGAAGTTGAAACGCTTTATGTGAATGAAGATCACCGCCGCAAGGGCTACGGTACTGCTCTATTAGAGGCGGTGATGTATCGAGCGTTCAGAGAAGGTGTGGCGGTGTTTGAAGTTGAAGTGCATGAGCCCACCTCACTAGCCTTTTGGCGAGCACAGGGCTTCTCAGCCAACAAAAACAACACTGACAGCAAGCGGATCATCGTGCGGAAAGTGCTGGATTTTGATCATGAAACCAATGGCACTTCGCCTGAACACCACGTAATCATCTCGTTTTTTGAAGAAGATGTCATGGAGCGAGCTAAAATGCTGGTATTTCCCCTGAAGGTCTATACGGTGTCGGGCCGCTTTGTTGATGACCAAACTCTTCAATTATCTCAGCGGGTGGTTGGCCTAAACTGTTGGATACCCCCAAATCAAGACCTTGTTCTATGTATCCAAGTCGATGGCGAAGAAATATACTTCCACAAAGCCAAGCTACCCAAAGCTCGCGAACTTGGTGTTCAGGTTGACCGCGACGGAAGGGGGTATTTCATTGACAAACTCAATGTTCGCGAAGAGCAATTTTCATTACGCGCTTAACTGCTGACAGGTGAATCGTTAAACCTTGTCCATAGGATACGAGCCCACTAAATACAGCAGTGAGCACCCTTTCGTCGGCGCCAATTTCAGAAAGCCGCAATTCTGACCATGGGATTATCTGCCGCCCTTCCCACAAGGGAACGCGCCTGACGATACACAATCAACATTGAAGCAGATGCTTATATTGCGGGCCAGAAGGCGGAGTATACGTGAACGCTCGCGATAGACGAGGAATTATGATTTGATCCTGTCAGCTTCCAGTTGGTCGCGATGGGGCATCAATCATAGTCGCGTTGCCAACATGGCATTTCGCCTTTCTGTAGAAAGATCAACGCCTTATCCGAAAAACCCTACAACCATTGGAGAGCATATATTAAAACGGCGGTGTGAGCTGGAACTTTTCCAAAAGGACGTTGGTCAGCAGATTGGCGTGTGTAGCTGCACGATCATGAACTGGGAAAAAGGCAGCTCTACGCCGGAAATTCGATACTATCCGGCGATTATATCATTTCTTGGGTATGAGCCTTTTCCGGAGCCACATACACAAGGTGAGATGATTAGGTTCAAGCGTCAAAGTCTTGGCCTCACCCAACGACAGTTCGCAGAACTGATCAATGTCGATCCATCAACGATATATCAATGGGAGCACAATGATCGGAAGCCATTAGGTCGGGCCAGCGAAAGATTGGCGCAGTTCCTCGCAAATGATGCACACCGAACTCAACTGTGCTTTTAACCTACTTCCGCGATTTTAGGCCATAATCAACAGGTAAAAGGCGAGAGTGGTTTTTTATTAATGTCTAATATGTTCACAACTCATGAAATGTTAGATCCAAACCGCTTTGGCCCCTCCCAATAGCTCACGCGAGTATTTAGAAATTCCAGAGTGTTAACATATTTTCTTCGAATCACCTCAGTCTCAGAATTTGAGACCGCGCCCCCCAAGAACGATCTTATTTTATCAATGTCTTCTGTTGCTTGTTCCCGCGTTCCCCAATAGAGCGGGCTTACCCAGTCTAGCACCCTGTCTGGCCTTTCGGTCACACCGTCCTTTAACGGAATGTCCATATCATGTAGTGCAGAATTGGAACCAATATAGGGAAAGCTTTGGTGAAAGGCACCTCCCGCCCATTCCTGAATACTCTCTACATAATAGGCATCCACTATTGGTTGCCCCACGACTATTTGTTTCTTGGTGTTAATCACCACTTCGCCAAAAGCAAGGCCTGCTCGCATTGGAAGCCCTCGCTTAAACGCCCCACATAATATCCGCGCAACTAGCGTTGCAAATCCGGCTATTCTTTCTTGTTCTCTAACTTGAGTTTTAGGCAGCGGGTCAGACCATAAAAAAAGGCTGTCCGAGAACAAAAGGCGGTGGAGCGTTTCAACACCTTTGTACCAGTTGGGTTTTCGTTCATCGTCTTTTGAGCTAAACTGAGTTGCTGCCCAAGTCAAAGAAGCGGACGCATCAAGATAAAGAATATCAAGCTGTCTTGCCAGGCTGCGAATCCCCCCATCTCTTATTTGAGATCGGAAACCTAATATATCTAACACCGCTACACATCTTTCGACCGGTTGGTAGTCTTTCTCCAACATCACCTTCCCCCATTCTGTTATCAAATTCCTCATGACGCCCAAAACCTACGCAGGCACATCTTGCCTTTGACCAATCTAAGCTGAAAACTTGTTATAAATGGTTGAACGATGCTACTTTTAATTTACCCACGGTCAAGCTCGGTGAACTAGATGATTTTATGTATCGTACATAGCGAATCTAACAATTTGGGAAGAGTTGGCCGCTTGCTTACGGAACTAGGCCACTGTGTGGAGAAGTTAAATATTATACGCGGAGATCAAATACCTACAAGCATTGAGCGATATAGGGGTGTGGTGATTTTCGGCGGAACAATGAACGCGGAGAGCGAACAACATCCAGAACTTAAAATGGAGTGCCGCCTCATTGAAAAACTATTGAAGGCTGGCGTTCCCACGATTGGAGTATGCCTTGGAGGGCAACTCATATCGAAGGTACTGGGGCGTATCGTTGAACCACACCCCGAAGGGGCGATTGAGATCGGCTTTCAAAAAATCTACCCCACATCCCATAGCCACCCTTTATTTTCCAAACCGATGTTTGTTTACCAGTGGCATAGGGATGACATGAAGCTACCTGATGGCGCAAAGTGGCTCGCTCATTCAGATCTTTTTCCCATCCAAGCCTATGAATTTGGAAAGGCCTTGGCACTTCAGTTTCACCCAGATGCAACCTTACAGACCATCAGAGCTTGGTGTGAACTCGGGAAAGAGACTCTGTCAAAAACTGGAGCCCAATCAGCTGAATTTCAGTGTGATTTCGCCGTACAGCATGAAAAGCAGATGGAATGTTGGACTAGAGCTTTGCTATCTCACAGCTTTGCACCTGCGTGAAGGGGGCAACAATGCCACGAAAAGTCAACAAACCGCACAATACAGAAAACGGAACTAAATTGAGCACTCTTGTTACCAACATCAGTGGCTCACTAGTTGGAGCAATGGTAGGCTTGGTAATCGGGGGGCCTGTTGGAGCGGCCGTTGGAGCCGCTAGCGGCCCTACGACCTCATTTGCGCTGGAATATCTAGCACGCCGCCAAAGGCGAGCCCTCCAAACCCTTGAACTGGCGGCCCAGCTACAAAACGAAGGCACCGAAACATTTGTTGCGGCACTTCTGGCGTCAGAAGATAAGGTCGACTTGAGTGCTATAATCCTAAACATGTCCGCCAGCACAAACTTTGATGAAAAACGAGCTGCTTATTCCCAGTTACTTTCCGAGATTAGGCAGGAAGGTGGGAATCTAGAGAAGTACTTCACTTTCTCACGAATTCTGGACCAACTGGACCCCATACATCTAGCGGTTCTCAAGTATATTGACGAGCACAACCCTGAGGGTGATAATTTGTCGGGGCGCACACCTTATGAGATAATTTTGAAGTTCCCTGACTATGAATCGGTATTGAGGTCCGTTGTACGGGTAATGGAGCTACACGGGCTATTAGTAGATGATGCTAGGCTTAAGCCTCTTGAGCACTCAGGCAATGTATATTGGCGAACTACTGAACTAGGCAGGGCATTGTTGGGGGTGGTAGATAATACATAAAGGTACAATGATGGCGAAGGAAACCTCGATGAACAAAGACCAGGCTTGCACGCGCATCCACTTAAACAACGCTGGGGCCTCTATTCCGACAGCACGAGTTTTAGACTCTGTCATGCACCACTTATTGCGTGAGGTTGAGATAGGGGGATATGAAGCAGCTGTCGAGAACTCTCAACTTACCCAGTCTTTCTATGCAAACGCGGCGAAGCTTATAAATTGCGCACCTGAAGAGATCGCATTTACCGACAGTGCAACGCGTGCATGGAATACGTTCCTCTATTCAATCCCATTTAAAGCCGGCGATAAAATTATCACAACAGACCTTGAGTTTGGAAGCAACGTTGTATCGCTACAACACATCACAGAACTGCATGACCTAGAACTGGTGGTCGTCGATACCAGCTCAGGTTCAAGCTCGGTGTCCCAAAAAATATCGGCGTTACTAGATGATAGGGTGAAATTGATTGCTGTTACCCATGTTCCGGCACATTGTGGCTCGGTCCAGGACGTGCAAGCAATTGGCGAGGTCGCTAAAGGTCACTCATGCCTCTACATGATTGACGCCTGTCAGTCGGTTGGGCAAATGAACCTAGACGTAAAAGCGTTTCATTGCGATGCGCTAGTCGCTACTGGACGGAAGTGGTTGAGAGGCCCCAGAGGAACTGGCTTTTTGTTCGTGGCAAATAATGTTGCACCACAACTTGACACCGTTGCCGTGGACCTTGCCAATACTGACTGGGTATATGACGCACGCCCCGGAGCCTCTAGACTAGAGATTTCGAAAACCGCAAAGCGCTTCGAGATTTGGGAACGAAACATTGCCGGTCAGATAGGGCTGGCAACCGCAATCCAGCATTTCCTCGAACTCGATCAATCCGCAGCCTTTTCCCATGTTTCTAAGTTGCGTGAAGAGATTGTATCTACCGTAAAGAATATTACCCAGTTGGACCTATACCCCGAAACCAACCCCCAAAGTGGAACAGTGACGTTTTCCAGCGACACTGTAGATCTAGACAAATTAAAACAGAAACTTATGGAAAAGAACATTAACGTTTCTGTAATGCATGATTGGGACGCCCCGTGGGACTACTCGAAGAAACAGCTTAAGGCCCTAATGCGGGTATCTCCGCATTACTTTAATACCATTGAGGAAATACGAGCCTTTTCTCAGGCACTGCCTGAGGCAGTTGCTGGTCTATAGGTGTTTTTGCCGACTGGAGGGAGCACCATGAACCATAAAAGTGCACTAAGGCTTGAGCATGTCAGAGACATTAAAGCGCAGCTTCGCATCGACGATAAGAGCGCGATCTATGCCCGACTTAGAGGCGTCATCACACATCGTAATAATAGAGGAGGAATTCTTTTCTTAGGCCTTCAAGATACAACCGGGTCCATACAATTAATTTTCAAGCACGATCACTTTTCCGACGCGGAATGGTTACAAGTGAAGTCCCTACGAAAGACTGACTTTATTTTGGCAGAAGGTTTTGTCGACGTTCAAAGTCAAGAAGGGCTGCCTGATCGGCTATCACTAAGTATCACAACAAATCCTATACCGCTGTCCACTGACTTGGATATCGCCGTTTCCGAAGCTGACCAACCATATAGGCGCGTAGGCGGACAAATAATTTTAGCGCGCCTGAAGCAACGAGTCTGCAGCGTACTTAGTGAGAGCGAATTCGTCGAAATTGAACCAAATCTTATCTCCGTGAATTGGAGTGGCGTTGGGCTAGAGCCAATGCGCATAGAATACCCTGGGTTTGGTTATTATACTTATCTTGCCCCTACACCGGTTCCGCAACTCTTCGAGGCTATGATTGCCACAGGTTTGCCACGTATATACGCGTCCGGAAAATGCTTTAGTACCAGCTACAGAGATGAGAAGAGCAGTACCGAAGCATCTGTTGTCTTCGCGATCGCTCAGGATACAGATATTGGTAAGAATTACTGGGAATACCTCACCAAAGTAATGCTATCCGTCTTTGAAAACGTAAAGACACTGCCACGAGATACACGCACATTTGATCCACATCTTTGGGAAACCAAGGCTCTCAAGTGGCCGCCGAGGATAGAACAGATGGACGTAGAGGTCCCAACTGTTCAGCTTTTCAAAAGACCCGATTTGGGCATTCACATTCTGACGCCCAAACGAATGGCAGATGGTGGGTTGTCGCGGCCGGAAGTTATTGAACTCTCAAGGCTAGTATTTCCAGGAAGAAGTGTCATAGTTGAATGTGCAAAAGAAATAAGATTTGGCGGACTAAAAGTCTTGACCTTTTCATTTCACATTGAACGGATGGCTTATCTATTAGAAAACATTCCCATGAGACAGCTTCGTTCGAATACGTTTTGGCACGATAGCTAAACTAGGCACAGTACAACTTTATTATGATTTAGACTGGTGCGTCGAATGCCAATACTAAACATACATACATCTGAAGAAAATATATTATTATTAGAGCCAATAATAGACAACCTTGCAGGAATCGTGGCTGAGTCCTTATGTGTCAGTGATATACAACTGGACTCCTCGCACGTTAGCGTTCGGCTTATTGAATGTAGGGGTAAGACCATAGGGGATATAGAACTGGAAATCATCGCCCATGCTTTCCTTCAGCGTATCGAGAATAAGGACCAGCGGGCGATCGATATTCGCAAGAAAGTCGAGGAGCTACTTCTCCATACAAAGCAGGTGAGGGTATGGTTGCTATTGTGCGAGATGGGATACGGATACCTGCGCGGCTAATCTCGGGCCTACAAAGATTGCCATCGAATGAGGTATATAATGGACGATAGAACGACCGAAACCAACCTCGAGCCCTTTGGTCATGAAAGTGGCAGTTCCAAAATCGAGAGAGTCTGGGATAACGTTCCGTTGGGGGCCTCAATCAATCGCTCTCGGAGTTGCAACTATGACTCAACCAGTGGCTTATTTTATTCTCCGATAGAATACAGCTTTGAAGCAATCGGCAGCAAAATCCCAAGCCTCGAAAGTTTACAAATAGAGAAGCTATTTCGATCATTTGTAAAAGGAGAGTTTGGCAACACGCAACATAAAGTAACACCCCCAAGGCTGCCAAAAGTTGTTGCCACGAAAGTTGCACCTCCTGATTTCACAACAAGATATTTAGAGAAATGCGAAAAGAGCCTCGTATATTCCGACTACGTAAAAGCCGTATCGGAAGTATCTGGTGAAAGCCTAAGTAAGAGTATAGACCTTCTGCTATCTCATCCAGAAATTGGAAACAAGAGTAACGAAAGAAACATCGACCATGATGAGCTGAACAGAGTTGTGGAAAAGAAAAATGACACGGCCGATAGATTAGTTTTCATACTTCCAGCATTCCCCTTTAAAGATCAAAATTATTTCCGTACCGGCTCGGCTCTGCCACATCATTTTGATATGGGCGAGATAGCTCTCCTAGCGAGACTGCATTCGCTATCCATTGCGATCTACCAACTGCACCCATTTGGGGCAGACTGGATCGTTGCATCCGATGGGGTGCTCTATAGTGACATTTTTGGCATAGAGCCAACCTCAGCGCAGAAATATTTTAATCGACTAAAGAGTGTTCGGACATATCTAAACATTCAGGGAACCGTCTCAATATTAGACCTTAAAGACATAATCAATCAGTTCTCCCAAGGCACAGCAGACACGACATACCATAAACTGCGACAATCCGTCGCCGATAGAATCGAGGAACTAGTTGATGGTGGATCTGAGGAATTCAAATTAGCATTCCATGTCTTAATGAGAGGTATGCGACAAAACCTCCCCAACCATCACTTGGTGGAACAATTGGGAGCAGAACGAGCGTGGAATGTCATCATGGACGATTCTTTGGGAAATTTAGACGACAACGAAAGGCTGGCACGTGCGGAAATTGATGAATTAGCGAGGGCTGCCGCCATCTCATATGCGAGTGAGAATATTCTGCTCAAGTGTACAGACCTCCTAAATCAGATGTTCCCAGAGGCGCTTCGCGCTACAGTTCATCCAAAGAAAGGGCAGATTGCTGTGCCGCAGCTGGGCTCTTGCTTCCCTTGGAATGGCGTTGCCCTGATCGAAGATCACCAGACTCTGACACCAGAATCGGTTCGTGTGTTGCGTTTTCATGAAATTGGGCGAAAACACCCAGACCTGATCGCACACAAGGACCTCGAGAGCGACAGCGTTCTTTTCTATTCCCCAGCTTAGGCTTGAAGTCATGACTTTATTCTATAGCACGAACAGCCCTACCTTCGACTTTCCTAAATTCAATGGGACCCCAAAAACAAAATACGTTATCGCTTCTACGCCAAGATCGGGGAGCAATCTTCTAACCCGATATCTGTGGTTAAGCAAGCAAGCGGGAGCACCCGAGGAGTATTTTGCATCCAGATACGTCCAAGACTTTGATAGTCGTTGGAACATGCTCACAAAAACAAATGTTAATTTCGAATCATGGGTAAAAGGCGAGAAGAAGCCTAATATTGCGCATGGCAAGTATCTAGAGAAACTCCAGAAGGTACGCACATCTCCGAACGGCGTTTTCGGAATAAAGATTCACGTTTGCCACTTGGATGAACCTATAAACGCTCACGTGGATTTTAAAGAACTATTTGCCGACTACAAAATCGTTCGAATACGCAGAAAAGACCTTGTCCGCCAAGCCATATCACACACAATAGCCCGCCAAACCAACATTTGGATTCTGGACAACGAATGGCTCAAGAAAAACAATAAAACAAAAGATCCTGTTTATGATTTCGATGAAATTAGCAAAAATATTAAATACCTAGAAGAATTAGAGCAGCAATGGGATCGGCATGTAAAAAATAAAGATTGTGATGTTTTTCAACTACACTATGAAGACTTATCATGCTCACCGAGAGATTCTATTGCAAGGGTATTTAAATTTCTGAATATTGGTAATGTAGACGACGTTCCCAAACCTAATATTTCCAAACAATCTAATGAGATTAATGAGCACTGGTACAACCTCTACCAGGAAACTCTTCAGCGAAAAAAACACCTGTAGACACTCGCGGGTAGATCCGTATCTCTACAGTTACACCCACTACACAACCAAACACAAACCCATCAAAATATGGCCCCACTGAGCGGGAAGGTTCATTCCTCCACGGCTAAAGCCGTGGAGTTTTGTCTAAGACAGGATAAATCTGTTACCCGGAAACGCAAGATGTCTTAGTCCTTGCGTATTGCATCGAAGACACATGAACCAAACTCATTTCTGGGTAACGCAGAGCCGTTAGTGGGCCACCAAAAACGCAACCTGTATCAATACAAACAGTTCCGTTTAGCCATTCTACGTGCTTCACAGCATAGTGTCCATATACCACTAGAGCTTTACCGCGATACTCTGATGCCCAGCTTCGGTCGACAGGCTGGCGCACGTCCTTCCGCAAATTATGAAGCCCACCATACAAACAGTGATGCCATACAGCACTGGAGGTTTGACCATGCATGCTTTCTGGTATACCCGCGTGCGCCACAACAAGTCGGCCTTCGTCCAATACATAATGACTTGGCATACCTCTAATAAAACTGAGCATCTCCTGACAAAAACCAGCGCCCTCCAGTCCCAGCTGAGCAACACTTTCCCGTAGTCCATATCCGGCTTTCACCCTCTGCCCACTCAGAACTTTCATCAATCGAGCTTCGTGATTTCCACAAACGCAGAGCGCATCTCCTGACTCAACCATCGCCTTAACAATGCGTAATGCCTCCGGGATCTGCGGCCCACGATCTACAATGTCTCCCAGGAAGATTGCTTTCCGTCCTAGCGGAGATTCCAATTGGACTTCTTTCTTAATTTCCGTTGCTGAAGAAACCAGTTTGTAGCCCAGCTTTTCGAGAAGCAGCAGAAGCTCCATCGCGCACCCATGAATATCGCCGATAATATCAAATGGTCCAGAGTCGTAATATCTATTAGGCTGGGCATTCCGATATCTCTGTTTGATCACGCCAATCTCCCAGTTTTTGCATGCTGAAACGGTCTGATCGATGACTTTTTGTATGCGACTTCATAAGCGCAGACGTTATGGCCCTTTTTTTACTGACATTGCGATGACTTTAGCAATCGCGCTCCTATGTTCTTTGGAAAGATTTGCGCTGACTTCCTTCCGCCTCACGTTGACTTTATATCCTCGAATGGCCGCGGAATCGACATCAGGAGCTACACTGTTCAAAAACCCCACTACGCTTTCAGGCAGCAAGAAGACTAACTTTTTCAACTCATCTTGGTTTAATGTCTGCGTAATATACAGTTCCAGCGCTCTCAACCGCTTAGCTTCAGCTGCAATGATGAGAATTTGCGTGTATCCAGCTACTAAGCATTTCCTCACATTATTCAGTTCGTGTTCAACGGTAGTTGTCACTGAAATCTCACACGCGATCTTGCGCTTACCTTTCTCTAGCGAAACATCCACCCGGCCTGCACCATCAGCTATTGGTTTTTCAATAATTGCGCGCCACCCTCTTTCTTCTGCGCACCTCTTGATAAGCGTCTGCATATAGACGTGTTTCTGCCCGCCTTGTCCCATCGCTGGTGGCTCTACTGGAGTAGTTTTTTTGCGTTTTGGTCTTGCGGCTTCTGCTGGTGCATTGGCTTGAGGTTCAGTTGCGGTCTGTCGGTCCAATGGATTATGGATAACTTTCGGATGAATGGTCGCTTCAAGTGCTGAAGACACCTTGCCATTCCATCGAACGCAGTACTTTTCCCGGTTCCTATCAATCGCTGATCGATATTCGTCGTCAGATAGTGTCGGCTGCCGCTCTATAGCGCCTAACGGCACAAATAACGTCACCGGCTTCCCTGTCTCATTTCGTATCCAGCAAGCAAATTCCGTCTCATCTTTCCGCTTTTTGATGTTTTGCAGATACTCCGTGCTACACCGTATTTCCTCAGCAAATACGCGGGCATCCTTAGCGCTCACTCCCCCAATCAGCTTGGTGGAAGTGTTGGTCATCATGGTCGAACGCAACGCTGGTGAAAGCTGATCAAGCGTTTGATGCGCAGATGTCAGAGACACCTTGTATTTGCGAGCTTGTATAAGGAGGTCACTGACATTCTCGTCAAAATATTCCTGCGCCTCGTCTACATAGACGTAACAAGGAGTGCGTTTGTCTTTGGGGATGGTGGCCCGTTCCATAGCCGCTTGCACAATCATGCTGATAAAGAACCTGCCCAGGACTTGGCTGCCATCGGATTTGAGCAGGTCTTTCGCGGTATTGATGAGCACTATTTTTCCACTGTTCATCGCTTCAAATATGTCGAGACTGCTGCGGGCTTGCGAAAACATACGGTCGAGCGTGGAATGGGACAAAACACTCCATAGTCTGCGTGCGATCTGCTGTTTCGTCTGCGCAAACGAACGACTGAAAAACTGCGTTTCAAAGAACTGCCTCGTCGTGGGGTCGAGCTTGGCAACATAGGGCTTGAGCGGCGTGGCATCGTCCATGAGTTGACGCATCGTGTGAATGTTCGCGTCGGGTATGGAAAGCATCAAACGTGCAAGATATTTGAATATGACGCCTTGTTTGTCGGTAAGTTCCGCACCGAGGAGTGCTCCAAACATATAGCTGTAGAGGGCTATTATGCCATTGAGCAATTTTTCGCGCTCAACAAGGCCATACCCTTCTATGCGATCCTGTTTGCAGTCGAACATGTTCAGAGCCACAGGATATTCGATATCAGTGGGATCGATGATGACAAGCCGATCAGCAAGACTTCCTTCAGCGGCTGGCGAGAATAGGGCAAGTCTCGACAGCGTCTGGATCATATCGCCTTGGCTATCGATCACGATCACCGAGCGTCCATCTTTTTGCGCCTTCAGCAGGTCTTGATAGATAAGAAGTTGCAGGAGCTGTGTCTTGCCGTGGCCTGTCCCGCCAAGAATATGGCAGTGCTCGAACCGTACCTCCTCAGGAATGGAAAACGGGAGCGGGTGTGACAGCAATAGTTCCAGCGCCGTTCCGCCGTAATAAGCCTCGACCAATTCCAGCTCTGTCAGACCCTTTGCCTCGGTCGGCCACAGAAAATGGGGTGTACTCTTTCTTTTTTGATCTTTCGTAACACCACTGACCCGATAGAGGTTGTCTATCACCTGTTTTCGGAAAGCACCGAAAAGCTCACATTGGCCAATCTGTTCGTCAATGATCGTATCCAGAATGAAATGCAGAGCACCAGGAGGGTCCTTCAGTACGGATATAAGCGGCACATTGAAGGTCGGTGTTTCGTCGTCGTCATCGTCCTCGGAAAGTTCCAACATCATCTCGTCAGGCAGACTTGCAAGAACCGCCAAAATAATCTGTGTCGCCGTGATGGCCCAGACTTCCGCCCGCTTCTCGAAATCGGTGTAGAATCGGATCTTTCTGCGGTAGGCCTCTCGCATCGCATTGATGTGAGTGAGCGGATACTCATCAGACCAAATAAAAGACGGACGATTCCAAAACCCTTCTTCTTGTATGAAAAGGTTTATAGTCCGGACGCATTGGCGAAGCACGGGTATCGAAGGCCGCTGTTCCAGATGTTGGCAGGCATCGATCACGCATGCCACAGTGAGGTCGTCAGGATCGAGGCCTTCGAGTGGCGATTGCAAGTATAGACGCCGCGCCTCGGAAAACAGCGCATGGGCCTCTTGCCGCTCGTTAGTGTGTTGTGTTTTTCCGTGCCAAACATGTTGCCACAGCTCAAACAGCCAAGAGCGAGATGGTCCGGGACCATCGTCGCGCTCAACCAACTGCTCCTGGGTGCCGTCCACGATCTACACTCTGCACCTACCTTCAATCAAAGGTGTAGACTTCTTCACCACCAAAGCTCGCCGCTACATCAAGCATCTGTTTAAAGACTTCGCTTGAGCTCAGAATCTTAGTCTCAAAATCCATCATATCCACTATGCGCGCACACTTCACATGGAGACCTTCAGCCAGCCCCTGCACCGATATGACCGGATATTTATACCCATCAACTCTTACCGATTTGTCAGCCGCCGCTTCAGGGTTGCTGTAGAGCAGTGTGCTGCCCATGTCGTATTTGTTGAGATTGTCTGCCTCCTCATCTGTCAACTGTGCCTTGACATAGAGCGTGAACCACCGGGTGTTGCTGAACGCACCGGCATCCACTTTCTGTCCCCGACGAACCAAAAGCTCCATCATAGCCCCCTCTTTTTCGCGTCACCGAGAGACAGAAGCATACCGCAGTGCGGGAATTAATGCTACTCATGAGGAAGTGTTAGTGTAGTATTCATCTGCAAAAGCTGTGCAGCCAATGCCAACCTAACTTCAGGGGGAAATCAAATGCGCCTTCCTATGCAGATGCTTTCTACTGCATTCGCGATAACTCTGTCAGCCACAGCGAGCCTCGGTGGTGAAATGCATATCGTGCATTGTCTCAAAGGCTGCCCCACTGGCACCCCTGAGACAAATGACCTGATTGTCCGCGAAATTTTTGCTTTGTCCTCAAATGATGAAACTAAGTTTGCCGACTGGGTAGCCTATCGGGTGACTTCAGAGACAATAGGTACATCAAAATCGCTCAGCAGAGACTGGGAGGCTGACCCCTTCTTGGATGACAATGAGACACTCGAGCCTGACGACTATAAAAAAGCGTTCAACCAGCTTCACACCGATCGGGGGCACCTGGCACCGCTCGCAAGCTTTGCGGGCACCATCTTTTGGCGCTCCACCAACATTCTGTCCAACATCACGCCCCAGAAGAGTAACCTCAATCAAGGAGCTTGGGTGGCGCTTGAAAGCGCCGTGCGTGACCTCGCCTATACCCGCAAAGAAATCTATGTCGTCACTGGCCCATTGTATGATGCAGACGAGAACCAAATGACCTTACCCGAGGCCGATGAAACGCACACGGTTCCTACAGGCTATTTCAAGGTGGTCGCATCCGATACGGGTGCAATGACGGCCTTTATCTTTGACCAAGATACAGACCGCAATGCCAACTATTGTGACCATATCAAATCGCTTACCGATGTGGAGACCGCTAGCGGCCTTGACCTCTTTCCCGAAGCATCGACATGGCCAACAGGAAACCTAAACAACGCCCTTGGCTGCTCACCTGAATAGAGAGAATCATCATGAAAAGTCCCCTCATACTGGTAATTTTCTGTGGACTGGTATCAGGTACAGTCGTCGCCGCTGACAAGCCGCTTTCCGACGCCGAAATTCGACAAATCCTGATCCAGCAGTCTCTGGCCAGCTATCCAGGTAACTGTCCCTGCCCGTACAACGTCATGAAAAATGGCAGGAGCTGTGGAAAACGGAGCGCATACAGCAAGCCGGGTGGATATAGCCCCCTGTGCTACCCTGCGGATGTTTCAGACACGATGGTTGAGAATTATCGAAAGAAGCATTCAAGGTAGACGTTTCGGCGATGCCATACGCCGCTTGCCGCCCGCGCGGGCATTCGCTTCAAACACCGCAATAGCAAAACCCCTCGGGGTCGCGCTACGAACACGCTTGGTCTTCTCAGCTTTTCCACCCAACTTTTTCCAGCCTGGGAAATACGGCAAGCTTGGCACTGGCCGTTTTCGGGGTTCCCTAAATCCACCACCGCACCAGATATTCGTGTGTTTGCGGTATGCGTCCCTTGGCGGCAAATACTCAGGATAGTCAGGATGAAGGTCATCTTCAGGAAGATACCCGCCGTAGTCGCAAGGATCGAAGTGAAATGATGGCGGCCCCATAATGCCGCTTGTGGCCCCGATCGGATTTTCAAACATCCACGGTGCACCCGACAGCGTGCCTATCATGCGGCACTGTTCCAATATAAGTGCAGCCGTTGCCTGAAAATATCGATCCCGTGCGGCCTTCCTTTCCCAGTGTCGCGCGCCACTGGCTGCCAGGTCGATACAGGGTGGAAAGCCGATTACCATTTCTGTCCGGCAACTACGAACCAGACGTCCGATCAACCCGAGACAATGTGGTATGTCAGGCGTAGAACGATCAGGGGCAATAACGGCCCCTACCGTATGACAATTGGGCAAGAACGGATGGTTCCGCTGTCCCTTGGGATGGAGCGGGTCGATCATGTAAACGGTATACCCAGCCTGTACCCACGGTTCCGCCATATACGGGCTTTCGTTGCACAAGATGATGACATGTGAAGTGCGCATATATGGTCATTGAGTGAAGTTCCATGATTCCGTTACCGCGCTAAATGGCCTCGACGGCACTCCATCGATCATCAGCTTGATATAGACGTGATAATTGGCCTGCCCGATCAGGTCTTCCTGGCTGACATCAGGATAGAGTTCGCGGGCTAGGTAGGGCGCGTCCTTCCCTCCCACCCGAAAGGCAATCAGCGTTCCCACATTGCCCAGTATGGCAAGCCGAATACTCTCCGGCACCTGATGCAGATGCTGGTGTGAGAGCACCAACCCCACCTTCATCTTCCGCAGTTCGGATACGGCATCGGCAAAACTCTCGGTCGCCATGTTCTGGAACTCGTCCACGAACATGGCAAATGGCACACGCATGTATTCCGGCTGGTCTGCCCGACTGAAGGCAGCCAGTGTCAGCATGGACACAATGAGCCCACCAAGGAGAGAAGACGCATCTTCCCCTATCTGCCCCTTAGCCAGGTTCACAATGAGTATCTTCCGTTCATCCATGACCTTGCGGAACGAGATGGGTTTCTCAGATGTGGTCAGGATGCGGAAGAGCATGGGGTTAGAGAGAAACGCCCCCACTTTGTTGATCACGGGCCCGAGCGCACCTGGCCGATTGAACCCACCAGAAACAAAATCCCGCTCCCAGAACGCCCGCACCTGTGGGTTCTGGATATGAGCAATGACCTGCCTGCGGAAGGCCTCATCAGAAAGAAGGCGCGGGATATCTGTCAGGGTCGCATGTGGCATATCGAGAAGCGCCAGAAGGGCGCACCGCAGAATATGTTCCATGTTGACACCCCACGCATTGCCGCTCCATTGCTTCTTGAACACTTCCAGAATGCCAGACACCACCAGAGGCCGCTTATCCAGTGACACTGGCCTAAGCGGGTTGCAGCCATACGGCTGCCCACTGTCTGGTGCGTTGAGATAGATGAGGTCGGGTTTTCGGTATGCTGGCACGGATGCAGCCATTCGGGCGGCACTATCTCCGTGGGGGTCCAGATACACCAGCCCGCGCCCAGCTCGAATGTCCTGCATGATGAGGTTTTCAAGGAGTGTGGTTTTGCCACAGCCGGTCTTCCCTACCACATACATGTGATGGTGCCGATCTGCCTGCTTGATACCGAAGCGGATGCCGCGATTGCGGAAATTAGTGCGGGCAAAATATGAAATGTCGGTGGTCTGATTGAGCATTGACGCAATTATCTATGTGGTCAGCGCCGGCCACTAGGTACCCTAACGTGCGTTGATTGGGTGGACTGACAGCAGCTCTCCCCGCTCCTCAGTCGGCTGTCTCGTCTAATGTTGGATGAAAGAAAAGTTTGTCGTCCTCATCGTCATGCAGAGGAGTCTCAAAGCGCATTTGAAGCAACTCATTGGGAGCGCTATGAAGAGTCTCCAGCTCGAGCTTGGGTAGCTTTTTATTCAGCTCCAATATGGTCGCTTTGTCGCCACAAAAGCCGACCACGCGGCGATTGTGATTCCATTCGAGAGCCCATGACCAACACATCTTTTCTGGATGTTTGCGAACTGCGACACGAAAAAACCCATCCGCGGTGAAAGCTATAACACGCGGTTCCCAACCTATAACCATATTTGAAAACGTCACCAATACTGGGTTTCCCCAGTCGCCGCGGCAAGCAGTAGCAACGCCACAGAATACGTCAGACCAGAAACGTCCTTTCTGTTCCACTTCCTGAAAAGTGATCCAATAAAAGAAAGCCCTGATATGCATACGCGCAAGCTGATAAACGCGCTGCTCGTCGATTTGTGGTGCCGATTTAAAGTTAAACTTGAACGTAACGCCTGCACTGATTTTGGCGTTGATGTTCACTTCTTCTTCACTCCGAAATACCTTTTCCTGAGTTCGGCGGCTTACAGCATTTTGAGCCTTGCGATGCGCTTCCGCAGCAATCTGGTCATCAATATTAAATCCATCGCCATCATACCCAGGAAGCATCGTGATTGCTGAAATATCGTCCTCAAGGTCGGCCTTTTCACTGTTGCACTGCTCGCAAGCCTTAACAATGAGGTTCCATTGATTGTTGAGTTTTCCTCTGGGGACAAATCTTCGACCAACAACATGTTCTTTGGTAGATGTCTCCTTGGTCAGAAGTATCCCACAATAAACGCAAGTGACGTTGCGCATGACAATTGCCCGATTGTGGGGCAATACCGATAGCTCTGTGCCAATCTTTTTTCGAGGTCGCGACATAGTAGGATTTTAGACGAGCACAGATTCCATGCCAATATTGATATTCATGAATTTAACGATGATTATTGACCCGCCAGTTCCGCCCGAACAATGAGGTAACAATATTTCCACTGCCGCCCGTAAGATAATGTGAGTCTGAGGGTGGGGGATTTTATGATCGTATAGCGGACCTCAAGCGTTCGATACTTACAAGGACTTCTCCCTCATCAAGTTCGGAAAGCCAGTCCGTAGGGTCACCCAAAGCAACAGAATGGTTTTCGAGTGCTCGGAATCCATTCTTGCACTTAAACTTCAACGTATTTTCGGACAGGGTGAGTTCGGAAAACATCAAATCGATGACCATCTGTTTTTCAATCGATTCCGCTGAAAAATAGTAGAGCTTAGCCCTATTTACGAGTTCGGAAAGCCTTACGACATCCTTCATGGTTTCGTGCATGGCCTCGTCAGAAATCTGCTCATTCTGCCGAAGATCGGCGAGTTGAGCATTCAGCCGAACTTCCTCCCGCACGAAGCTGTCAGGGTCATATACGCCCGCTTTGAGGAGGCTGAGGCGGTTTTCATGCATGTATTTCAGGTCGCTGCGGATTCTCTTTTTGCGGCGTTCCATCTGGTCCAGTTCGCTGTGGCGGCGTTCTTCAAGGACGGCAACATCGGTGTCTGCCTTTCTGTTGAGCTCTTCAAGCTCCTCCTCGGTGAATACCAGCTTGGCAATGCATTCGCCGATCCTGTCCTCTATGAAAGACAGATTAAAGCTCCGCTTGGTGTTCACGCAGTCCTTGGCGCAGCGGGCGCCAAAATACTGAATCCCCTTCTTCATGTACGGCGTATAGACACGACTACAGTACGCACATCGTATTTTGCCTCGGAGCGGCATCTCGATCTTGTTCGCATAGCGGATGCTGACATTCCTGCCGCCGAGCATGCCCTGTACCTGGTCGAAAAGCTTGTCTGACACCAGTGCCTCATGGCTCACACTTCTCACATACTGCCCGTGGTTGCCGATCACGCGCCCGGTGTAGAACGGATTGCGGAGGATTTTTTGTATGTGGCTGGTGGTCAATGGCCGGGCTACCTTTTTCAGAGTCACTTCGTCATCGGCAAGCATTTCTTCTTCGGTGCGCTTGCGCCGCATCGGCAGTGCTGTCAGCCCTGCTTCGCCCGCCCACGCTGCCAATTCCGCAAGCGCCCATGTGCCCTCCGCGTATAGTTCGAAGAGTCGTCTGATAAGAGGGGCGCGGTCAGGATCGAACGGCTTTTTCAGCATGTCGCCCCTGTTGAGATATCCGATGGGCGCACGATAGGTACAGACTCCCCGTTCCCGCAGGTTATAGGTCGCGAGCCGCACCTTTTCGCTGGTCACCCGTGAATGGTGGGCCGCGAACATGCCGTCGATGTCCATGTGCAATGCGCCGGCACTTGAGTTCTCATAGGTGGCATAGGCAAAACGTACATCAATACCGCTCCGCATCAATTTGCTGATGACAGTATCATCTCCTTTATTGCGGCTGATACGGTCCCAGCACAGACAGATGACACCTTTGAAATATCCCTGACTGAGGAACGCAACCAGACGCTGAAACTTCGGGCGCTCGATGCGATATTGCACCATACCGTCCTTGGTGACAGTCACATTGGTATCTTCCTTGAAACCTGAATGTCGTTCGGAGATAACGCCGGATACCGCGAAGCCCTTGAGAGTCACTGGTGCTATAGGCAGATGTTCCCGTTTCGCCAGTTTGGCGTTTTCAGTGCGCTGGTACGCTATAGAGTTTTTCTGATTATTGGCTTCGTCGGTACTCTTACGGGTATAGACGAGATAACAGTCACGGTAGGCGCCGCTTTGGATCTTTTTGAGTATTTGTTTGTCCGTTTGAACTGACATGTGATGGTGGGATTATTTCATCGTCGGTGATCGTATATCCTTCAGATATCAGGCGATTGTGAATCCGGCGCAGGACGGCACCGAGGTCGCGAAAGGACTGCATTTCCTCTTCGGTAAACTTGTCGCCTTTGGGGGTGGCCTTTGGGGTTGGGTGCTGGTCTCTATTCATCATACCGCGTCATGGTTATCCGTGCGAATCTCAGCCAGTGGATTCTCCCCACGGGGCAACTCACTGTGTGTGTCCTGAACAGGATAGATATACTTCCGCCGTTTGTTATACGGGTCGCGCTCTTCAACAATGAGCCCTGCCGTCTCCAGCATGGGGAGGATTTGCTGACGAAACTGGATGGCATCCAGCATGCGACCATAGAAACGGTAGTGCTCGGTCAAAACCTCGCCCCGCGTCAGACCGATGGTGCGCCCATTGTAGGCCTTCTGTTTGTCCTGCCAGGTAGGCAGGATCACATCCGTATAGAGCTGATAAACATAGGGCGGGATGTTTGCTTCCTGTGCAGGACGCAACTCTTCCCATAACGCATAGGCCTCAGCAAAGTCGTCTGGACTGACGGTGATGGTGCTGCCATCCCTGTCTCGGTGCCACAGGTTAAGGAGCGCGAATGCCTTCATCAGGGATATGAAGCGTTTGATGTCCCGCTGCGCGCGTGGTCGAAGTGTGGTGTCGTCACCGAGAAACAGTTTCTGTATTTCTTCACGCAGATCAGGTGCTATGCGGATATTGTCGATACGCGCATCCCGCACCGCTTTGATCCGCTCCTTTAGGGCCATACGTGCCGCATTCTGTTCCAATTCCGAAACATATCGAGCGCCATCCATGGCCTTTTTGATGCTCTCATCGATGCTGTGACGAATTTTCTCCTGATCCACATCTGGGGACAGCAGGAAGAACCGTGTGGATTCCTGTTCATTGACGACAAGCGCCGCTGTCGAGAACACGACAGACGGGAACCCCTTCAGCACCACATCCTTGGTCCTCAGCCCCTGTTTCTGGCTCTTGTCGGTAATCTTGATATTGATGGTCTTCGCATCATGGGATAGCAAGGGACGGAGCCGGGTGAGCAGTTCCGAATGCGGCTGGTCCAGAAAGACCAGTATTTTACGGGACAGGTCCACTATGACCCTTCCCTTCTTCTCCTTGTCCGGCTCTCCCACATCATGAAAGAAAGCGGTCGGGCTGCAGTAGCCCATCTGCATCACATCTTCGCCTGGGAACAGTTTGGCAATTTCCGTGGGGATATAACTCTTGCCCGTCGATGACGGTGCATTGAAGGATACGTTATATTGATCGCCTTCGGTGAAGGCCGAGAGCGCACAGAGGAACGTCACCAGCTTGTTGGTGCGGTCATGTTTGATGGTGAGATCGAGAACCTCACTCAATTGGTCAGACCCCATCGGCTTAAATGGTTTTGATGTGGACATGGCAAATAGTGTTAGCGGCTATGTCCCCAGAATACGGGCAGGTGCGTGTCGGTCGAGGTGTCTCCCTTTCGGTACCCACAGCACAACACCCACATTGGGGTACCTACCTCTATTCCCTGCAGTTCGTTATCCTGTTGCACATATACCGTCGATGTTGCGCAGACAGGTATCAACGTTATCAGTCGTCCTCGGATTTCCAGCGTCTCGAATTGCCCGACACATACCCTTGCACTGGATGCCCACATGGCCAGTGAAAAGCCGAGATAACCGTTCTTTCTATGTACCAACATCAATCGACCGACCGCATCACATTGGCCATTTATCCCAATGGACCTGGGTTCGGGTTCGCGCTCTTCAGGAATACCGACGCCATCCTTGCCTGGGGTGTTAAGCGGGCCGCCGGGGACAAGAACAAGGTCTGTGTCCGCAAGTTCATCCGTCTCCTCAACAAGAGCCATCCCACCGATATCGTGCTGGAGGATATTCCGAGAGAACAAGAGCACCGCCGCCCTCGTGTTGCTGACCTCATCATCTCGCTTGCACAGATATCCATGGCGCAGGGGTGCGAGGTTCATTTCTATTCCCGAGCGCAGATCAGGGAGGCATTTCAGACCCGCCATGCCTTCACCAAGCAGGAAATCGCGGAAGCAGTCGGCGCCATCATACCGAACCTCACGCATCTCGTGCCGCCACACAAGAAACCATGGGAAGTGGAGCATAAGGCCATGAGCTACTTTTCGGCTGCCTCTCTTGCCCTCACGCACTTCCACGTCACGCAGCACGGTTAACCCGCCTCCTCGGATGGCGCGGGGCTGAAGCCTGGAACCCTGTTCCTGGCTTCACATCCGTTCCATCAATCAAAGGAGGCTCCCCGTGAAGCCGCAAGCAATCTATGAAACCGTCACCAACAAGATCATCGCAGAACTGGAGGCAGGTACCGTGCCGTGGGTCAAACCATGGAAATCAAAAGGCAGTCCCATGCTGCCACACAATGCCGTCACCGGTCGACCATACAGCGGCATCAATGTGCTGCTTCTCTGGGGCATGGCTGCAGAACGTGGTTATGATCGCCCTGGCTGGCTCACCTTCCGTCAGGCCACAGCACTCGGCGCGCGGGTGCGGAAGGGCGAGAAAGGCTCGCATGTGGTGTTCGTCAAGCGCATGGAAGTACAGGATGATGATGCAGATGATGAAGAAGCCACCAAGTCGGTGGCCATCATCAAATCCTATGTCGTCTTCAATCTCAGCCAGATAGACGAACTGCCAGAGGCCTATACCCATGAGCCTGAAGGCCTGCCTGAACATGAGCGTATCGAACTGGCGGAAAGCTTCATCGCGGCCATCGGCATCAATATCGCCCATGGTGGCGATAGGGCGGCCTATAACCCCCGTCACGATGCCATTGTCATGCCCCCTCTCTCAAGTTTTGAGACACCTGAGCATTATTACGCCACGCTCTTCCATGAGCTTGGGCACGCGAGCGGGCATCAAGTTCGTCTGAACCGTGATCTCAGGAGCCGGTTCGGTACCGAAGCCTATGCGGCTGAGGAACTGATTGCCGAACTTACGTCCGCGTATCTCTGTGCTGCGTTCGGCATCGAGGGGCAACTGAGGCATGCGTCCTATATCGACAACTGGCTGTCTCTGCTCAAGAAGGACAATCGCGCGGTGTTTACGGCGGCAAGCAAAGCAAGTGCTGCCATGGATTATCTGCTTGAAACAGCAGGAGTGCGTATGGTGGCAGCGGAATGAAAACTGTTCTTTTAAGCCTCGGCGGGTGTAACCGCCGAGGCTTTTTCAATAGTGAAAGCGCCGAAGCTCCTGTGATTGCTGGTCACACGAGTTTGGGTCGAGCTGGAACCTCGGCGCTCATGGCAGGATGCAATGCGTATCAATAATATTCCATAAAAAAGGGTGAGAAGCGCCAGAACCACCCCTCACCCCCGCCCCGGCAAGACACCATGAAAAACCGGAGCTATCCTGACATTCCCCTGCGCGGGACTGTCAGGAGGAACCTCTAGGGGTCATAAACAGGTGCGTGCCCAGCCATCTTTTGGGAAGGAAGACTGGACACGCGGCTCTCACACCACTTGCTTTTCATACGGAGGGGCAGAGAGCAAACTGGATGAAATTTCAGGCACACCATCATCGCGCCTTTCGGAAAAGCTGGCGGATGGCAAAGGTGTAGACCCTGTCGGTCGCCACACCGAGTTCACCGTCACGGCGAAGACTGTAGGTTCGTTTGAAATCTGGCATCACATGTGCTGGCGGTGCTTTGTCCGCACCCGGTGCATAGCGCAGCACCGTGTATCCGAGGCGGCGCTTATTGCCCTCGGCGTCTTCAAACGGAAACCACGCCTGTGCTGTCCATTTACCGAAGGTTTGTCTCCCGACCAGAAACACGTTGTCGGAATTTAGGCGGCGCATGATTTCCGCCAGAATTTCACAAGCTGAGTAGGTGTGGTCATTTATAAGGATGGCGAAACGCTTGTCTCTGAGGCTGCCAACACGGTCCCGCTTATCGGGATAGAAACGCTCAGCCAGTTCCTGCACATGAAATGTTTTGGTGATGAGGCTGAAGTCCTCAGCCTCACTATCCCGCTTGGTTTCGGTATAAACGGGGGCGTCACCGTCGGGGTCCACGACCATGAGCGCCATCTTGATAGCCTGATCCAGCCGACCGCCGCCATTCTGGCGCAGGTCCAGCACAATGTGGTTCTGCTCGATATCGGAGACGGCAGTATAAAACTCGTCAGCGGTGTTGAGGCCAAAACGCGTTATCCGCACATAAGCCCAGTCTCCCGGCACGTCTACAGAAACGGTATCGGTGTCTTCTTGCCAATCCTTGCGAGCGGCTTCCTCTTTCCAGCCACCGATGATGCGGTCAAAGGGGCCGAAACAATCATCGCCGCGACTGCCCCTCAGTTCCTTGCGGATATCTTGCAGGCAGGCGGCTTCGTCGATTTCGGTGAGGGAGAATTGTTTGATGAGGCCGAGGAGATGGGCTTCGGTTTTATCCTGCGCGGCGTCAGCCCATAGCGGTGAGCCATGCATCAGCACAACGGCGACACACACTACCGAGAATATACTTTTCACGTCCGCCTCCCCTTGGATCACGAATTTGTTCCAAGGGAAATGCGATTAGCCCTTGAACAGAATTACGTATTTTGTTCAAGGCTGTAGGAGGACTGGCGAGCTTGTTGGTAGCCTACTTGGAAACGCTTGAAATTTGGCGCGACACCCATAAACGTCGAATTTTCAATTTCTCTACACGTCCGGAAACAAGCGTGATATCAAGCAATGCTAGAAGCGGTGAATAGCAGAATCATAAATAAATCAATATCTTACGGAGATTTGATGGCAATTTTTAGTGGCAAAATAAGACGCTTTAAATTGAATGGTTGCCAAAACACCAACTCATTATCTATATGATTATGGTTGTATATTAGATGCAGAAGAACATGAACGCGCCATTAAGTTGTAATGATTTCAGTCTGTTTGACCTTAGGGAGGGGCTCGCAGAAGAGATTCTGGAGACCTATCCAGATGACCATTTTGATCTCGTTATTACCTCGCCACCATACAACATTGGTAAAGAGTATGAGCGTGAAGAACGCCTCTCGCTCGACGACTATTTGGAGTGGCTCGACGGTATAATTGAAAAGCTTGTAAAAAAACTCAAAAATACAGGCTCTATTTGCTGGCAAGTGGGAAACTACATCGACGCAGGAGAGGTTTTCCCACTGGATATATTCTTCTACCAGCTTTTCAAAAAGCGTGGATTAAAGCTCAGAAACAGAATTATCTGGCGTTTCAATTTTGGCCTGAACGCCACTAATCGGTTCTCTGGACGCTATGAAACATTGCTTTGGTTTTCAAAATCGGACGAATACACCTTCAACCTAGACCCCGTTAGAGTTCCTCAACTATATCCAGGAAAGCGGCACAGCGACAAAAAAGGTG
Organism: Kordiimonas aestuarii; assembly: GCF_025574465.1. GTDB lineage: Bacteria > Pseudomonadota > Alphaproteobacteria > Sphingomonadales > Kordiimonadaceae > Kordiimonas > Kordiimonas aestuarii. The sequence continues at coordinate 696,763 of NZ_JAOBPP010000021.1, read as the reverse complement.
ATAAAGCGGGAAAGCCATCAGGAAACCCGCTTGGCAAAAACCCTTCTGATTATTGGGAGTTTTCGGGGGAAAAGGCTTTCAAAGACGATCCTGTTTGGGATATTCCGAATGTTAAATCTTTGCACCCCGAAAAGACAATACATCCCTGCCAATTCCCAATAGAACTGGCGGAAAGATGCATCCTCGCTTTCAGTAACGCAGGCGACGTTGTGTTGGACCCTTTTGTCGGCACCGGCACAAGCGTTATTGCCTCTCTCAAGCATGGGCGGGCAAGTGTGGGGATAGATAAGAGCCCTGAATACGTGAAAATCGCCACCGATAGAGTATCCAAGTTTTGTGCAGGCGAGTTGGCTATGAGGCCGTCAGGCAAACCTGTCCGTCGCCCTAAGAAGACCGAAAAGGTTGCGCAAGTCCCTGAAGAATGGCTGCAGACTAATGAATAACTGGAACCTAAATGGCTAAGGCACCAAAAAAGAAAAAATTGTCTCCTGAAGAAAAGGAGAGAAAACAGCATACCAGCGAAATACGTTCTGTATTTACGCTTTCAGGTTTCCAACGAATTCCAGCCGTTGCCGACAAGGAATTCACTTTCGGAGGTCGAACGGGAGACGTAGACGACATTTTTGTTTACGAAAACATTGTCGTACTAGCAGAGTACACCTGCACAAAATCGGCAAACATCTCTACGCATCTGCTGAAGAAGAAAATTCTCTTCGATAAAATCCTTGGTGATCCAACTGGATTTATTAAGTACCTCGATACAAAGTTTCCCATCTTCAAAGAACGCCGGGGCGATGATCACCACATCTCCCAATACAAGCTCCGCATCGTCTATGCCTCGAAAAACAAGATAGATGAAGCTCATAAAACCTCTGTGCCCAACACAGTCTATTTTGACTACCCCGTAATGAAATATTTTCAGAGTGTAGTTAAAGCGGTCAAAAAATCTGCCCGTTTCGAACTACTGAATTTCTTGGGCTTTGATTGTACAGATATTGCGGTAAAAGGCAGTGGTGGCACAGGCCAAAAGAACTCGACATATTCGGGATCAATCCTTCCCGAAGCGCATTCCAACTTTGATGAAGGTTTCAAGGTCGTCTCATTCTACGTAGACCCCGAAGCCCTTTTATCTCGTACATATGTACTGCGTAAGGATGGTTGGCGTGAAGGCGACGGCCTATATCAACGCATGATCTCCGCTGGCAAAGTTTCCGCAATTCGTAAACACCTGAAAGAGAAAAAACGAGTTTTTATCAACAACATCATTGTTACCCTTCCGAGTGAGACCAAACTTCTCGACGACAAAAAAAATACAATGGATGTTGATAAGCTGACCAAAACATCACCTGTAACAATTCAGTTGCCAGACTCATACAATTCTATCGGGATCATCGACGGGCAGCATCGGGTTTTTTCCTACCATGAAGGAGGGAGCTTTGACGAAGACATCGTCAAACTGAGACAGCGCCAAAATCTGCTTGTCACAGGAATAATATATCCTGAAGGCATTAAAGATATTGAGCGAACAAAGTTTGAAGCAAACCTCTTCTTGGAAATCAATTCCAATCAAACCAACGCCAAGTCAGATCTAAAGCATGCTATTGGATTGCTATTGACGCCATTTTCGCCTGCGTCAATAGGCAAGCAGATTGTGAACAAGTTGAATGAGAAAGGTGCTCTGTTTGATCAGTTTGAGCGTCATTTCTATGACGCGCAGAAACTCAAAACGACGTCTATAATTAGCTATGGGCTGATACCACTCATCAAGTTGGGCGGCTCAGATTCTCTGTTCAAAGCCTGGAAGAACCCAGCCAAAGAAACCCTTGAATCTGGAGCGGACAAGGAGCTTTTAGAAGAATATATCAAACACTGTACAAGCGAAATTAATCTATTCTTGTCTGCCGTCAAAAAGATCATGCCCAGTGACAAGTGGGTCACGGAAAGAAATATAAAGGGCCGCCTACTAACGACAACCTTCATAAACGGCCTATTGATCTGCCTACGCCACATCGTGGAGAACGATAAACTCGGGGATCTTAGCTATTACAGCAAGCGGCTAGATGGCATCGATGCATTTGCATTTGGAGACTACCATTCCAGTCAATACGGGCGAATGGGCGAAGAGATTTATAAAAAGCACTTTGAATAAATCGCCGAGCCAAGCCAGCTACGACAGAGGAAAACTCCGCCACATTCCTTTGGCTATCTCCAATTCCTCGGCTCCTGTCGCATTTGCATAGAGCGCTGTGGTCTCAATATCTGCATGGCCCATCCATTTTTGTACCATGTTAAGTGCTACGCCGCACTGAACAGCGGATACTGCGAATGTATGACGAAGTCCTCGTGAAGTCGCACCAATTCCCGATAATCCTGCGTTCTGCATTACCTGAGCAACCCGGCTCCATGCCGTCGTGCGCGACCATGCCCACAACCTCTTGTCGGATCGCTTTTCAGTCTCTGTAATGCCATGAACCCGAACAAGAGTCATCAATACTTCGTAGGGCACGGGAACGGCACGAAACACAACTTTTCTGCGTTTCTTCAGGCATTTAATGACAATGCATTGAAGCGCTAAGTCTACACAACTTGGCGTTAATGCGCTCACTTCTGAAGGCCGTGCACCTGTGTAGGCGAGGATCATGCAGAATGTCATCACACTTGGATCAGCATTCTGCGCTGCCTCTAAGAATGCCTCTCTTTCCCTTGTTGTAAGGTATGTTCTATTCCCAGCCTCATCGAACGGCTTAAATCCTCTGTACGCACTCATATACTTACTCAAAACAAGTTGACTTCTAATCAGTATTTTGAACAAAATACGTAATTCTGTTCAAAATCCATCAAACATGGATAATTCGATAGTTTTAACTGTACCATTTATTTAAATTAACTTAAAATCCACTCCTCGCACATTTCCTGTTGGGGGAGAAAATGTCATTTCAGCATCTTTCCGAGGACTATGTTCCCACGCACGTTCAGAACCGGCGTATAATTGAGTTGCTGGAGGAAATCCTCCACGAGACGCGGGCGTCGAAAACGATCAAACGCATGTGGTCTCTCGATGATATTGCCGCGTATCTCAATCGATCAAAAATCACGATCCAACAGCGAGTGGTATGTAAACCCGACTTCCCCGATGCTGTCCGCATTCCCACCAAAGCCGGTAGACTTGGCCCCCTATGGTATCAAGATGAAGTGCTTAAATGGATCAAACGCCACCAGAAGAAATAGGAGGAGGCCATGCCTCGGAAGGCTGGCGATACCGACGCTCGCAAACAAGTGGGCATCTGGATAAGGGTTTCAACCGAGGAGCAGGCTCAGGGCGATAGCCCTGAGCACCATGAGAAACGCGCCCGAGGGTATGCCGACGCCAAAGACTGGGATGTGGTCTCTATATACCACCTAGAGGGTGTCAGTGGTAAGGCGGTCATGGACCACCCTGAGACGAAACGCATGCTTGCTGATGTGCAAGCTGGCGCCATCCAAGGGCTCATTTTTTCTAAACTGGCACGTCTCGCCAGAAACACCAGAGAACTGCTGGATTTCGCCGATATCTTCAAAGAGCACGGTGCGGGCCTCATTTCCCTCCAAGAGGCCATTGATACCACCAGCCCTGCGGGACGCCTCTTCTACACAATGATTGCTGCGATGGCGCAATGGGAGCGCGAAGAGATTGCTGATCGTGTCGCGGCCTCAATCCCCATCCGGGCCAAACTTGGGAAAAACATTGGTGGTCAGGCAAGTTTTGGCTACCGCTGGAATGACGGCAAACTTGAGCCCGACCCTGAGGAAGCCCCCGTCCGAGTGCTGATCTATGAACTCTTCAAGGAGCATAAACGCAAGAAGACAGTAGCCCGTATCTTGAACGAGCGTGGATACCGCACACGCAAAGGCCGCAAGTTCACCGATACTACAGTAGATAGGTTGCTACGCGATCCGACAGCCAAGGGTTTGCGCCGTGCCAACTACACAAGAACTCCTGGTGCAAACAAGCAGTGGTCCATAAAGCCTGAGGAAGAGTGGATATGGTTGCCCGTTGAGCCAATTGTGTCAGAAGAGTTGTGGAATGAATGTGTGGGCTTTCTTGATCAGCAGCGGACATCACGGCAGAAGAAGATGAGCCGCAAGGTCACTCACCTGTTCACTGGTATCGCCTATTGCTCGTGCGGGCACAAAATGTATGTTCCGTCCAACACTCCGAAATATGTTTGCTATCTGTGTCGGAACAAAATCCCGATCGAAGACCTCGACGCCGTGTTCCATGAACAGCTCAAAGAGCTTTCGCTGCATCCGCAAGAACTGGACGACTACCTCTTGCAAGTGGACGAGAACCTCAAGGCACATGAAGAACGCGTGCATGTGCTTGAAGCCAAGCAGCGCGACATTCAAAAGAAAATTGACCAAGTCTACGACCTCTATCTAGATGGCCAAATCCCAAAAGACGGCTTTGGAAAAAGGATTGCTCCTTACGAGGAACAATTGCGTCAAATCGAGGATGAGCTGCCTCGCGCTCAGGCAGAATGTGACGTTCTGAAAATTAATCATCTTTCGAAAGATCATATCCTCGCTGAGGCTGCAGACCTTTACAAGCAATGGACTCTTCTTTCTTACGAAGAGAAGAGATCCATTGTTGAGGCGGTCTGCAGCCGCATCACCATCGGAAAAGATGAAATCGATATTGATCTCATCTTTTCCTCGGAAAACGATGGCAACAGGGCAACAAATCAACAGGGGTTCATGGCGGCCACCATCTGGAACCGGGCCGGATAGACAACATGGGCCTGAACCCGTGCCACCGCTGCCTCACCGCTTTCAAGCGGTTGCCTTAGCGCTTCCAGTGCATTGCGTGAGAACTCCGGCATTTTACGTTTTAGGACATGAGTCATCCATTTTATCCATGATAGGTGCTCAATTCTGCATCCTTTTGTTGGACCCCAAATAACGACCATCCTTCCGTCCCGACCAATTTCAGAAGAACAGCGAACGCAGCGGCAGTCAAGGTCGGTCAAAGACCGCCGCGAAGCGGTTACCTTGACAGAGCGAGTACGATGTTATTGTCAAAAACTGGCGGTGATGCATAGATCAGTAGCTGGTTCTCTTATCCGGAAACGACCCACAGCGAACGATCTGATGGTTGGAGTAATCAAAGATTGAGTAAACTGAACCAATGACTTGGCAACCGTGAGCTGAGGAAGTGATGGTGCTCGCCGCTTGCTATTGCACTTTCCAATGATCTGACCTCGCTTAGAACCACCCACGCGTTGTGAGCCGCGCGGGGCACGTAGGAAGAGTTGAGTTTCGCAAGGCGCTCCTCGACTGATGAGCAATGTTTACAGATCGGGCACAAGCAATTCTCCAAGAGCTCAATCTCTGCTTCGGTTAGCGCAGGACGAGTGTGTCGTGTCTTTATACCAGACTTTGTAGGAAAGCGTGCGGGGCGACCGGGCAAATAAATTGTGCCAAAATTAGCAGCTGAGCGCCATCCGATAGAGTCCACGGAATTCACACCAAGCGCCATTAAAGATAGAATTGTTGACGGTGCGCCTACACCAAAAGCATGAACGTTATGTTCAGGAAACGCCTCTTTAGTCTGTCTGACTATTGAGGACACGTGTTCTCGGGCATGTCTTCCATCAGATAGCCGGCTATCATTTTTTTGCCGGAGCAGGGGCACTATTCCACCCACACCAACCCAAGCCCAAGAACTAGATCTAGCTTTTATCACATCAATATTCGCTGACACTTCATCAATCGTTCGCCCATGCACTACCGGAATTAGTTTCTCCGTTCCAAGCTCCTGGAGAAGAAACTCCAAATTCTCTTGAGTTCGTCTATATTTGTCTGATCGCTCCTGCTCCGTCTCGTCAAATCCAGGTGGAAAATCTAAGGAAATAAATAGATCTGCATCAGTATCTCGGTACACATCCGCTATAGTTTGAATTGGTAAAGCGCCGTCGGGGTTTGTCATCATGGTGAAGCCCCCTGAATCCAGCATCAATGGACCATCCACTCCAAACTGCGGCTTTAGTGGCTTCGAGAATATCTTTTGGAGGTATTGTGGCCTATGTACCGCCTCCCCTAGGCTCAGCATCAAAGGCTGACCTTTGAGTTCATCAAACTCTGCGCTTACAACTCGGGCGCGCACGCTTTGACCAAGCCACAACTGAAGTTTTTTTTCCTTTGAGTGCTTGGTGGGCGCATGCAAAAATTCAAACATAGGAGGGTGTCATTCCTGTGCGAAAACAAGCTGTTGGAGGTGATGACCTTATCGATAGACTGGGATAGTTCTTACCCGTAGCCCGTTCGGACGCTGAATTTTTTTAAAATGACCCTCTATGCCAAGAATGCTAACTAGGTCTCTGTATGGGCGAAAGCTCAAGCAATCTAGGGCCTCTTCATAAAAGCAGTTTTTCAACAGCCGACGGCCCATAACCAGCATTCTATATAGGTCACGGACCCCCGTATCATACCTCATAACAATAGAATGCTCCCAGGTCTCCTTAGGAATAAAGCCGAGAGAAGTGACCACTACTTGATCATAATCTTCTAGGTCGTACCCTGCCTCAAAGAGCCGACCCGTAAGATTCTTGTAGGTCGGCGATTGATGATAAGGGCGTTTTTTCCCGCACGGCAAAAGCAGAATCTTTTTGTTTTGCTGCTCAAGTGTTGGCACCTCCGCCTCAAATCGTCGGATGTCAGGGCGTAGATAAGAATGCCAATTGGAAAGAATTATTGGCTCGTCATCTGAAGTTCTAACTTCGGAAATTGGATTTATTGGGCCTAATGATGCTTCGTCTATACGTTGAAGTGTCTCTGAAATTGTCACATCAACAGACGCGACGGCCTCAAGCAACAACCTCAATTGCCCGTTTCTTTTAGCGGCCTCTATTTCATAAATGAGTGTTTCTTCTGTAAGCCCTGAGATGAATGGAACATATGTGTTGACATCAGTAGAGTTTTTCCAATCTAGGCCAAAATATTCAAATAGCGCCACCCAAGTCTTCGGAAAATTAATGAACTGAAAATTATCTGTGTTTTCTTTCATGCCCTGAACCGCGCGCCGAATAAAGCGAGACATGAGGTCGCCGTTTGCGTACCAATCTCTTCGTAGCTCCCGATAGTCAACCCGATTGAACGCGCTCAATTGGCCCCCCCCTAGATAGACAGCTTAATCTGCTTGTTGTCGTGATCTACTTGCCAACCATTTGCGTCTGGGGTTTTTCCAAGATGATAGATATATTGGTCAACACGATAGGTGATGTACCAATTGGGATCTGCTTTAAGCTTTTCCGCTTCCGCTTCTCGTGCAAGCCGCCAGTTCTTTACATTTGGGGTATTACTTCTCGTCAGCATTGAAAGGCTTGTCTCAAGCAGCGATTTCATTGAAAGATCGAAGCAAATCTGAAATTGTTCCTCTTCATACTTAAAAAATTTCGCGGTTGTGCGCATGACACTTCTGTCCAATAGATACCGCGCCATTCCTGCATTGAAAGGAATAGCAAATACTTTTGGGCGTTTCATGTGAGGATGTAGATTCCAAATAACGGTAAGTTTTAAAAACTGACGTCGCATGCCCTTTGCCGCGAACCAACGAAACTTTTTCAAGTTGCTTTCCAGTTTCTTAGGCCTGCCATTACTGCACCAGAATCCCGTCGCTAGTTTCAGCGCCGAACCACCATAGTTTCGCCTGAGTTCGTCAACGGACTCATTTATAGATGTTGCAATCGCCTCTCTCCTCAACAAACCCGATATACCGCGCGTTTCGGTGCCTCCTATCGCTTCTGCAAGGGTGAAGGCGTAGCTTTTATCTTGCCAGATTGGGCTAGCAATGCCCTTGGAAGAGAACAAATCGCTATCAATTAGTGCCAAGGCACCAAGCTCTTGATAGAATGCAGTCCATTCCGTTTCCTTAAGCCATTGATGCTCGTGCTGAAACCTCGCTTCGACAATGTGTCCGACGAATAGAATATTTGCGGCGACTTCATCGGTCAGCCCTTCAGGACGAATTGCGCGGTTGGGGTTGCTAGAACTAGTGACTAATGCATCTATAATATTGCCCGCTACACCTTCTATGTGATCGGTGTCGTTCGGGATGACTGCGGTGGCATGTTCTTTATACTCCGCATGCCATGACGCATTCGCCCACCCATAAGTATTTCGGGTCACGGCGAAACTGCCAAAAACCAGTCGTAGCAGCGCTGGTATGAACGCCAAGAAATCCAGGAGTGCAAAAATTAGCCACGCCCAAAAAATGCTCTGGAAGTGGTCATGTATAGATGCCGGAATTCCCAAAAAACATTTTTCAACAAGGCTAAACTCTTTGCCAAAATATATAACGGATGCCGCCGCCCCTGCTATATGAACTAACATAGTCAATTTGTATGGATATCGGTCAAGCACGCTAAAAAAAAGGCCCAATGACCCCAACTGCTGCTCTTGTTGCGAAGACCAGCTCAGCCACTTCCTTAAGGGGACTAAAGCTCGCCCCCCACCCCAGAATAGCTGGATTGCTGCGCTAAATATTGACACTGGAATCCCTCAACAATTTATTTGTTTATTTTTGCAACCTTTTATGGATCATTGCAAGCGTGCGTGCCAGACAAAAGAACATAGGCGGAACATGTTGAGGTCCGTCCGATATTCAAGCTATTTCGATGATCTGAAATGCTGTTTTTGAAAGTGGTTATTACGAGTTTACAGGCATATCCGCTTATGGCTCTAGGAACGTTCTTCTCTTCCATTGTCTTCGTCCGCTAGCGGACAGTATGCCATGGTACCACAACAGCTGTAATTATCTTTCCTAAGTGACTTGGTAAACTCTATATCCAGCCGGCGGCGTTCGCTCTCAAGTATTATTAGCTGCTCGATGTCGGATCGGTGAGGACACGCGCGTCTGAGCTTGTGTCTATGTGACTTATAGCAATTGCCAGCGCATTTCTGGATACCACAACTATGCTTCTTAAATGGTGAGTGCAGTTGATGGCATTCCCGAGGGCACGGTGCGCGCCCGTTGACCAACTTCGAAGTTTTTTTCCTTAGTTTTGGCAGCTTTCCACCAAGCCACCCTTGGCGCCTGAAGATTCCCGAAAGAATTTCGTCGCGCCAACCCAGTCGATCAGCAATAGCCTCCATTTTCAGCTGTAATTCCGCAGCGCTTCCGTGGCTCAGCTGGGCAGTTATGGGCCACCTGCGGTGCTTATTGGCGTAATCCTGATTTACGAGGAAATCGCCCAAGGACTTCCACCAATCAACCGCTGGCTCCGGCCCCAGGATCGCAGCAGTTGAGCTGAGAAAGATGCAAAATGAACCCCCAGGATTGATGTGTCGTTCAGGGCAGCATTTCGGAAGCAATCGCTCACCTTCGCCTTCACGCACTGCCACTTTCCCCCCACTCGTTTCTGAAATCACCAGCGAATATTGCCGGGTGCTCGCCCCACTAGGCTTTGGCGGCGCAGCACGAAACGAAAGTCCTTTCTCACCTCGCTCTAGCGCAGAAACCCAAGGCGGTGCCGCATTCAGGAGAAATGAAATGGAGGTCATAAAATGTCGCTGTGCGCTCTCGACACATTTCCTGTATTTCGGGAAGGTGATGGAATATAGCTTGGCGCACTGATTTGCACCCCAAACGAACCCATGGCAGTTGCAATATCGTCGTATGTAAGATCTGAAGTCGAGCCATCACCATCAAATAGGTCCCGAACAGACGCTGGGATCAATAAACTCATCGCTGGGCCAACTCGCGTATCATTATGCCCACACTCACGTTGCATTTTTTCCGAGCGTGTTGTTGCGACGCTGGACGCCACCCGAACGGATCTTAAGCCTCGGATCCCTATTCGCGAGATCGGTGTCGCTCCGAACTCTAGGCCAATGGCTAGGCCGAGTGAGCTGAGTCCGGGCAAGGATGTTTGGCAAAGCTCGAAGGAAGAACGCAGCGCACCCGCACACTCTAGGCTTCGTTGCACACTAAGCTTGTCATCGGTAGTGGTACTGGAACCCTCCGCAAGCAGTGCATGGATGCAATCTCCAATAAAGCGTACCTTACGTCCACCAAAGTCTTGCTCAATTACATTTTGGAACTCTGCGCGAATTACATAAAGCGCCTTTACAGCCAATGCGATGCTGTCTTGGGCAATCGCATTATCTATATAAGCTGTATAGCCGGATAGATCCGCAAATACCGACGCCAGCGGCATCCGGATTGAGTTGCTCGGTGACAACTCGCCATAATCAATATTTTTCAGGGGAGGCGCTTTGTAATGGAACGCAAAGCGAGCGATCACTGGGTCTGGCACATCGCGATTGGCGATCTCCTCTCTCCATTTCTCGACTATATTATCAGTTGATGGGCCGCTGCGAGGTTGCGCCCTCAAACTTAAGTCGCGTTCTTGCTGACGAGTAAGTACCCGCGAAATATCAAGATCACTAAGGGGTTTTTTATGCTCTAGGGCGCCTAACTGCACTAAGCTCAGCCTTGCGCGTACCGCATCAGACACGAACACCCCGGGCTCGGTTCCCGCAGCCAGCTTTGCAGCATGATTGGCTGCGCTACCCAAGAACAACGGCTCCTGCTCGTTGCCAGTACCATTGTTGATGGCAACGCACGGGCCAACATCAATCCCGACCCGAATTCTTGCGTCGAATTCATTCCTCGCAAGTTGACGATTTGCTTGTTCGGCCACTTTTTGAAAACGGAGCACAAAGGATAAGGCTTCTGCGATCGCCTCCTCTGGGTTGCTGCCCCCATTTTCATCAATAACCACAGCATGCATGCGGCTACCATGAAAGTCTACGCGTTGGGCATCCGTGCCCTCTGTAGATCGATCACATGCACTATAATACAGGTGTAGAAATCTTAAGGCGCGGTCATGAGACGATGCGGTCTCGGATCCGCTTTCTAGCCGGAAATCGTCGTAATTGGTAATGCAGATATAAATCTGAATGGTTTGAACCAGCACCGCGCTACCCTTGGGAAGGTTATATAGTGGTGGCGCGACGGCCTTGCTCTCAGCTTGCAACATGGCTGCGCGAAGTTTGTAGTGAGGCAAATAGTCGTCCCTAAAATTCCGGACATCTACTGCAGGTGCCTCTCTTAGCAGCTTGTCAATGCGCCTTTGCGCTACGTCTTTACGCCAAAGCAACGTGGCCTCCTTGGTTTTGCTAGCGCATCAAGCCCCCCATCTATTCGCGCACCGATTCTTTTCTATCATGCTATTTTATAGTAGCATTGTATAAAATGTCAATATATCATTAATTGGATGTATTTGGGAGGCGTCATGAGCAGACTAGATGTAAGAGAGAATGTCCGACAACGGTTTGAGTTTATTGAGTTCCAATTGAAGTGGGAAGGTGGCGTCGGCCGGAAAAAGCTGCAGGATAAATTTTTGATTTCGCCTCAGCAGGCCACAAAAGATTTAACCGCCTATGCTGACACTTGCCCTAACAACATGGTCTACGACCCAAGGCGAAAGACATATATTCCTACTGAACGCTTCGAATCCTGTTTTGCCGAGGGCACGGCAGCAGAGTACCTTCACCATCTCGACATGATAAGCCGAAGGCATGTTTCAGTTGATGAGACCTGGATTAATGACGTTCCGACTTTTGAAGCGGTGAATATACCATCACGCGAAATCAGGACAGACACCCTCGAGACGATATTAACAGCCATAAGGAACAAAGCTGGTGTTCGTGGCCGCTATGTCTCAATGGCTTCGGACAATACAGAATTTCGTACGCTTTTTCCTCACGCCCTAGGGTGCGATGGCCATCGTTGGCACGTAAGAGCTTTTGACTTTGGAAACGCGCGATATTCAGACTTTGTGCTATCTCGGCTAATGGAAGTCGAATTAACAAAAGTTTTGGACAGGGAGCTTCCCGAGGACACTTCTTGGAATACTCATATCACGGTAATTCTTCGTCCAGATCCTAGTCTTCCCGCAGCAAAAGCACAACAACTGCAACTCGAGTATAATATGGAAGGTGGACAGCTTCACCTTTCGGTTAGACAGGCAATGCTATTTTACTATTTGAGAAACTTCGGATTTGACCCTCGCAAGGTGAAGGACGAGGTAATGAGAAACGAAAGCAGCTACATGCTAACGATTGAGAATATCGAGGAAATTGAGAAATGTATTGGGCGCAGAGGCTAGCTCGAAAATTCGGATTCGCAACATCCAGAACTCATGAGGGCATGTTCGATCGAGACCATGGCGCCGAGCAGCTCCTTCAAATTCTATGCAAGAATAGAGCGGTTGGCGGTGATGAAGCTATCGCAAATCAGCTGATAAAAATTGGAGAACTGGCCCATTTTCAGAAGGGCGAAAAGCTTATTTCTCAAGGGCACCACGATACAGACGTATATTTCTTGATCGCTGGTGAGGTCGATGTGTTCGTAAAGTCTAAGCGCATCACCATACGCTCTTCTCCTAACCAAGTTGGTGAGATGGCTGCAATGGACTCTGGTCACCCTCGGACCGCAGATGTCTTCGTCAGGTCGGCGGAATTAACCGTGCTTCGCGTCCCTGGCGCAAAATTCAAACAGTTGCTAGATCAGTACGACGGCTTCTGTAAACGCCTCAATGAGGAACGTTTTAGCCGACAACGAGAGCAACTTGCAGCCAAGGCTACTGCTGAGGCAAATAATTCCTGGCAGTGGCTAGCGGGGGGGCTAGTTATAGGCCTATTGAGCGGCGTCCTAGCTGGGTGGCTGATGCCGATAGATTGGTCACTCGAGGCAAGAGTACTTGGGTCAATTACTGCGGGATTGCTAACCTTTATCATTGTGTTGTTTCACAACCCCGCGTATGCGTATCGGCGCTCATTCAACACTGCACTTTGTGCGACTATTGTTTTTATTGGGACCGACAAGTTCGTGCGCTTTGACGTCGATCACGGTATTACCAAATTAAATGTCGTAATAGATGCTACCGGAGGGGACTGGGCTTCGAGCTTGGTGGTGACAGCGCCGATCGTGCTCTTCGGATTGATGTGCGCCTATATGGACAGGCATATTAACTAGCGGCAAATGCACTTTTACCCATTTGAAACAGGACATCGGGAACAGAGCAGAACTCGCCCGGCGACCGATCACATGGCCTTCAGCCCGCTTTTTACTGGGAGCGGCCTGACGCCTCCACACCGACTACTCCAAATCGAGACATGCGGCATAAGGGTGCAATAATTAACCACCATGATAGGTTGAATTCACCTAGTCGAGAACCGCATCGATCATACGAAGTATTTTATCTGGGTTAAAGCCGACTACTCTGGCCATGCGCACAAACTCAACAACATCAAGTCGGCGTTCCCCTGCTTCAACCTTCGAGATGTCAGCTTGCCTCCACCCCATTCCTTCCGCAACGCTTAGCTGAGATAGCCCTGCTTGAACACGAGCCGCCTTCAGGAGCTTTTGCAACTCCATCTGAGCAGGCGAGCGTAACGTCTTGGTGCGGGACATTGGGCATTGGCTCCTTTCCCACACCTACTAATCGATATTGCGTTGTATTCGATTTTCGAATATTCTTACCTTATGACACGATACGATATGGCCACCGACCAGCGACAAACCGCTAATGCAATCAAGGACGCACTCCGGGTTTTGATTGAAACAGCACTTGTCAAAAACGGAACCTCGCAGGCGAATTGCATCCTTGCCGCATTCGTGGAGGTAAGCGCTGAGCTGGGTTTGAGTTGCGTTGGAAAAGCGCCAACATTGCGTGTGTTTCGCGAAGCCACGCGTCACATTCAGCACTACAAGGCACCGTCGCGACCAAGCACCCATTGAGTGGTTCGAACGCTATGACATATACACTTAGGCGGGTTGCAGATGGGGCAGGCGATATTGGCGCTGTGTCGAAATTGCTGAAACGCGGTCCCGATGGCTCTACTCTTTCTAAGCACGGGCGACCAGAACTCGGATTTTGTGTTCTTGTGGGCGCTCAAAATGCGCGGACCTATCAGGTCCAAGATTATTGGATAACCACCCCTGTGGTGGAAATAATCGAGGATCGTGGAAATTACGTCCGATTTCGGACTGACAACTCGGTCTATGAATGGACCTGTGGCGTGGGCGATAATTAGTGCGCAAAGGACCGTTAACGTCTACTGAGGGGCGGCTGGTTTTCATAGATTTTGAGGCCTCCAGTCTGTCTCGTCATAGCTGGCCTATTGAACTAGGGTGGGCAGTTGTCGAAAGTGGAGGTGAATATCTCTCAAAGTCTCGCTTGATAAAGCCGGCACCAACATGGGACCTGACTGACTGGTCTTCAGCTTCGGAAGAGCTTCATGGCATTACATTGGCCATGCTTGTGCATGAAGGCCGGACCGCTGATGCAGTGTGGCAAGAATTTCAAAGTGACTTAACCGGAGTAGACACTCTCTTTTGTGACGCTCCCGCTTACGATGGGTTCTGGTACCGGCGCTTAGCGGATGCGGCCGGAGCGACCGATCAAGAACTTTCCGCCCGACATTTTGCCAATCTATTTTCGGACATGAACCGTGCATTAAGGGAGTGGGCGAAGGTACTGCGGCAAAGCACAGTACATCGCGCAGGGCCAGACGCACTGCAGCTTGCGCGCTTTTACCTTAGACACTCCGAACTGGCTGAGCACTTGCCACAGCTGACCACCAGCACTGTATGAAGTGGTGTTCGCAGGCATATCTTTATTTCCGAGAGAGAACCTCGCGCCAACGGTTCATATTATTTCGGAGAACCTTTTTCCGGCACACCTTCTTTCCAAATTTAAAATCAAGTGAGGCAACTCCGGTTAAGAAACAAACTTCATCCCCGATGACCACTGGATATTCGCGCAGTACTAGCCTGTGACAGAGGACCGGCGTCTTAATCGAGTATGCGCTTCATCTGAGACCTGCTTAAATTTGTACGGTGGTCGCTGCTCAAATGGCACCCGAAATCCAACGCCGCAGCTAACCTTTGTTGTTAGTAGCATCGAAAGGTTACTTATATCGTAATAACTGTATAGATTCATTTTGTTGTTCTTGATATGTTCTTATTTGTGATGAGGAGCCACCCAGACTGGCGACCGGGCGATATGAACCCGGGCGATCCTGTGCCCATTGTGGCGCTCCGGGACGGGGAGCGCCGCATCACCACAGCGCGCTGGTGTTTGGTGCCCAGTTTCGCGACTGAGCTCAAGAGCCGCTATAAAATGTTCAATGCCCGTGCGGACAATCTGATTGAGCAGTATCGCTGGTGGCAGAACCTGCCACCTTCGCTTAGCTCACATAAGGGATCAGCCTATCTTGCCCCGTTCAAGGAAGGGCGGCGCTGTCTGATGCCGGTCAATGGCTATTATGAGTTCAAGAACGGCAAACCCCATCTGTTCACGCTCACTGACCAGTGGATATTCTCGGTCGCGGGCCTGTGGGAGTGGGGCACGCCGGATTGGCCGAGAGGCTTGATTTCCTGCACCATGATCACCACGGAACCCAATGCCATTGCGGCGCCCATTCATGACCGCATGCCGGTGATCGTCAGGCCAGAAGATTATGATGTGTGGCTTGATCCCAAACGTGACATGGAAGAGGTGATTGCCTTGATGCGGCCCTATGACGGCGACAACTTTGCTGTTCGCGCGGTCGCGCCGCCCATGTCGCGCTACGACACCTTACAGCCCAGCATGTTCTGAGCACGTGACGTCCAAACCCTTCATGTCACCCAAACTATTTCTAGTTCGCGATTAAAGAGAGTTTTGCTACTATGCCGCCTTAGAGGGAGAAGGGGGCTAACGATGAACTCTCATGGTTTGCGGAATATTGTCCGTGGCTTGGCGCTGGCACTGAGCCTGTCGGCATGCCAATCACTAGTTCATGCTCAAGCCATTCAAGTTAGGCAAGTATCGAGCGCATCCGATTTATCGGCAACGCCGCCAGATACGGGGCACTACCGTTTGCATTTGATTGACGTTGGAACCGGGCTATCGGTGCTCGTTCAAGGCCACGACTGGAATCTGCTCTATGACGCAGGGTCTGCCGACGATAAGTCTGGCAACCAATCGAGTGGTCGCAGCAAAAGTCGGGTTATAGCCTACCTCTACGCGGCACTGGGGCCTTCTGGTGCAAAGAAATGCGTGCCAGACAGTGATCCCTGGCCGGTGGCAGACCTCCCGGAGCGCGGCATCGATCATATGGTTTTGTCACATCCCCATGACGACCATGGTTCACTGATGGACGACGTATTCGACTGCTATGCGGTCGCGAACATGTGGGACAGTGGTGCCATCAACGACACCGTGTTTTATGACCGTATTATCGAGCGGGTCGCTGCAGAGCAGGGGCTTGCTTACAACACCGCCGTTGCGCCACCCCAGCCGCCTCAGATCAAGGTCCGGAAAAACCATGACCTCTCCGGCCACACTTGGCGGCAATTTGCAGAGGGTGATGTCATCAAGCTTGATGACACGGCCAGCTTCACCATTCTCCACGCCAACGGTCATGCAGGTGGTGACTTCAATGAGAACTCAATTGTGATCCGCATGGATCTTGGATCAAAGTCGCTGCTTCTGGTCGGTGACGCAGAGTCAGGCCCGCGCGAGTTGCCGTCTGCGGCACTCGGCGATGTGGAAAAGCATCTTGTGGAGCATTACCCGTCGCTCATCGACGTGGATATCCTTCAGGTTGGCCACCATGGTAGCAAGACATCCTCGCGGGCTGAGTTTGTGCGCCATGTGTCGCCCGAGATTGCGCTGATTTCTGGAGGGCCGAAGAAGTATCAGACGGTTACTCTGCCGGATGCGGAGATTGTCTCGTTCTTGGAAGGTGAGGGAATTCAAGTGCTGCGAACGGATGTAAGCGATGGGACTGGCTGCGCCGTTACCAACCGTTTCGGAAGGGACGAGGACAGGCCGGGCGGTTGCGATAACTATGTGCTTGAGTGGTAGTGTTATGGGAATAAATGAAGCCACCGCATCGGAAGACCTGCCGCTCGTAATCATTGACTTACAGGGGCTAAATATGCCCGTCGCAGCCGCTCAAAGCGCATTGGTGAGGTTCGCTTATCTGTATCCGCAACATCAAGCAACCTTGGATCATGATATCGTTACCGTTGTGATAGGGAGCCAATCAGAGAGAAACGAAATTGCGAAAGAGGTAAATTACCTCCTGTATCGCGAGATGATACGGCTACGATATGAGGATCAGCGGGCGACACTTATTCAACATCTATATGGAAAACGCCGGTGATACCGCTGCGTTTCAAAGATACGAGCCGCGGCGATAGGGACCTGATCTTTGTCGACGACGGTGGGCAAAGCTTCCTAGCCAGTCAAAGCTTTCTGAACCGCTACGTCTTTCAGAACTTGAACGAAAATGATGTGGATTTTCTCCGCGCAGAGGGGTTTGCGGGATGCTCAAACACTGGCCAGCCGTCAGTGGCAAATGCATATCGCTTTGCCCAGCGCCATCATTTGCCAAACACGATAGACTATTTCATTCTCGTACCTACGCTTCGGTGCAATCTAGCTTGCAGTTATTGCCAGGTTTCCCGGGTCGCGGAGAACGCGCGAGGTTTCGACTGGACGGACCAGATTGCCGATGATGCGATCAAGTTGATTTGCACTACCGGTGCCCCGACAGTGAAGCTAGAATTTCAGGGAGGAGAACCCACACTTCGCCTCGACCTGATTAAACGCGTTATAGATTCAGTTGAAAAAACCGGTCGGAACGTAGAGGCGGTCATCTGCACGAACCTTGGCGAGCTTTCATCAGATTTGAGAACGCTCTTAGGCCGAGGCAATGTCTATATCAGCACTTCATTCGATGGCTCAGAGAAGAAGCACACAGTGCAACGCACGGGATCCGCTGAAGCAACGGCCCGTACGCTCAAAAACATCAAAGATGTGATTGAAAATTTCGGCCAATCCCGCGTTTCAGCATTGCCAACTATTGATGCCAATTCGCCTCCTGATCCGGATACGTTGATAGATGAATATCTCGCATTGGGGATGAACTCTATCTATCTCCGGCCCATCAACTTCCAGGGATTTGCCCGCAAAAAACATGACGCCGCTCGCACAGGTCAGGAGCGATGGTTCGACTATTACCTCGCCGTCGTCAGGCGCATGATCGAGCGAAATTTTCACGAAGGTAAAGCGCTGGAAGAATTCTACATGGCGCATTGCCTGCGCCGCATTTTCCGTCCACGCGCCAACGGCCATGCCGATCTGCGGAATCCAAACCCGCTGGGTTTGGATTATTTTGTCATCGATCATGACGGCCGCCTTTTTCCATCAGACGAGGCTCGGATGATTGATCGGACTGGCGATGTAGACATGTCGATTGGGGATGTTCACTCCGGGTTGGACGGATCGAAAGTGCTCGCTCTGTCGGAACTGGCTCTCAATGACTTCGACCCCGATTGCATTCACTGTGCGTATCAGCCGTTTTGCGGCAGCGATCCCATCGACAGCATTTCTCGCTACGGCCGCACAGACCAGCCTCGTCACGATCAATATTTTTGCCAGCAACAGACCATGATCTTCGACTTCCTTTTCGAGATGTTGGCGCAGCCAACTGCTGAACAAGCGTATACGCTCGCGCTTTGGCTCGGCCTGCCGGCAATACCGGATACGTTCCTGAAGGTACACCATGATTGAATTGCAGCTCCCACTTGAAGGAATCGACCCTTATGTACCGGATTTCGTGGTGCGTCTGGCTGGCCCTAACCATGAGCAGTTGAGCGATTTTGATGCGGCTTTGGTCGCGCAGGATAGTGCGTTGTCCATATATCGCTATAGGGAGCATCAATTTGTCATTCGACAACAGTCAGGCGAAGACATGTTAGGCGATGTCGTACTGGTTTCTCCGTCTTCAAAGACCGTTCATCGGTGGATCAGAGCTGGATCTCAACATAACACACTCCTTATAACCGAACGTTGCGACCAGTTGTGCATCATGTGTTCGCAGCCGCCAAAGAAAACGCATGTCGATCAGTTTGAGTATTTTCTGCAGGCCTGTTCTCTCGCACCAGCAAACAGCACCATCGGTTTATCCGGTGGCGAGCCAACCTTGTATAAGCAACAGCTCTTCGAACTCTTGCTTGCCATGCAGTCACACAGGCCCAGCCTAAAATTCCACGTCTTAACGAACGGCCAACATTTTGAGCCGTCCGACACCGCCACACTGGCTCAACTACGAAACGTCGTTTGGGGAATTCCACTATACGCACCTGATCCAGAGCTCCATGACAAGATAGTTGCCAAATCAGGCGCTTTCGCCCGGCTGATGGCGTCATTTGAGCTCTTGGGAGCCGCCGGTGCAGCAATCGAACTTCGCACTGTTTTGACCAAACATAATGGCGGCGTGTTGCCCAACCTTGCGCGGTTCGTGGTAGGCCACCTGCCATTTATCGACGTGTGGGCTATCATGCAACTGGAAGCAACGGGATTTGCCCGCCGGGCTTGGCGGGACCTTTTCTTCGACAATTCTGTCGACTTTGACCCCATCAAGGAGGCGATATTACATGTACAAACGTACGGACAGGACGTTGCCTTGTATAATTTTCCGCTTTGTACTGTGCCCTCATCATTCCGGGGCTATGCCGCCAGATCAATATCAGATTGGAAGAACCGATTTGCCAAAGCCTGTGATCTCTGCACTTTGAAAAATGACTGCTGCGGCTTTTTTGAATGGCACCCGGACGATCACACCTATCAGGAGATCCGAGCGATATGAAATCCACACGCTACAGAAAAACCTGGGCTATGCTAGGTATCGGTACGATTGGCACACATACAGCATCGACAGACGCCCCACAAGCCCTTCTGCTGGAAGATCCATCAGGCCAAGATCAGGAGCCAGTTCTGGCAGACGTCATGCGGCTGGACCATGTTTATACTCTGGCCATGCACCGGTCTCATTCCAGTCACCGTTCGCATTCTAGCCACCGGTCACATCGGTCGAGTTCTGGCGGATCTAGGCCCGTCTATACGCCACCTGCAGCGCCTTCCCGAAATGAGAATAGCACGCCGGACCAATCGGTACTGCCTTCCTCTCCCTACGTGGCCTTAAGACAGGAAAAGCAGGATTTCGAAGACCATATCGAAGTAGTGCAAAAGGTTCAGGCCCGGCTTTGGGTGGATAAGTTCTACACCGGAGATATAGACGGGCTTCCTGGTCCAGAAACGCAGGCAGCAATTGGCAAATTTGAAAAAGCCCACGGCTTGCCAGTTACGGGGCGTATAACGGAAAAGCTGCTACGCGCCATGGACATCCGGCTGTCCCTGATATTCGACAAAGGAGGATATCTTAAGCAACTACCCGGCAACTCCGCAAAATTTAGGCACATTGTACAAGAAGTCCAGGTCGTCCTGTTTTTGTATGGCTACTACAAGGGAGTCATCGACGGGGTGTTGGGAGTCCAAACACAGGCAGCCATTAAGCAGTTCCAAGAGGATTTTGACATCATACCGTCAGGTATACTTGATAGCAGGACACTAGATGCACTTCGTATCCGCGCATCCTAAGTCTGCCGCTGCTGCATTTCTGGCGCTTGGCATTGCCCTTGGTGTGGGCGTGCAGCCAGCCTACCGAATACTGCTGAGTGGCGTTACGCAAGATACATACTCAAAGCTTATGTATGATTGCGATCACTCCATGCGCACTCACTTGGTTGCCAAACTCGCTTTTGCTGAAAATGCGTCCGATCAGAAACTCGAGAAGCTGCGCGCTGCAGAGGTCGGCCTATTGAGCTGTCAAGACTACGACCTCTATCAAAAGCGACTGATGCAGTTCGGGCTCAATGCGGAAGACCTATCACGCATGCGCCTTGTCGCCTTCGAGGAACGGGGCCAGGACCTTCTTGATGTGGTGAAAGAACATGAATTTCGGTACTAGGGTCAGAGTTATAGCCTCGTTGGTCGTGTTCTGTTCATACGACAACCATGCAAGCCAGGACACACTCCGGGAGCGCATATTAAAGGACCGCGCAATCGAGTCAGGGCTCACCCCAGTAGAAGCTCTCACGCCAGCGGTCGATCCCGGACTCGCTGCGGCTGGTCAAAAACTGTTTGAAGCAGAGTATCTCAGCCTGAATTCGAAAGTTTCCTGCCGCAGTTGCCATCTTCCGCAGTTTTCATCGGCCGATGGACTGCCCAATGCTATTGGCGTCAGGGGCCAAGGGGAAGGCATTTCTCGGCTGACGAGCGGGGGAGCTATTGTTCCCAGAAACACATTGCCATTGTGGGGGCGCGGTAGTGTTGGCTTCGATACATTCTTTTGGGATGGCAAAGTTGAGAGAAAGACATCGTCGGGCGTCATTGTCAGTCAGTTTGGCACTGTGTCTCCATCTGACGATCCGTTAGTTGTTGCCGTTCACTTGCCACCCGTCGAGTTCAGAGAAATGCTCGATGATCTACAGGCTGACGTCCTGGCTTATGAAACAGAGACTACCGAGAGTGCCGAGGCAATCTACCAACTTTTGGCAGGGAGAATTCGGGAGGACAAATCCGTTGCAAAAGAGTTAGCCCACAGCCTGAACAAGGACCCAGAAGAGCTGAGCTTTGAAGACGCCGCCATGGCAATTGCTGCCTTTATCAGGGCGGAATTCCGCATTCGAGAAACAGACTTCCATCGTTTTGTATTCGGGCAGGGAGAGCTTTCAGAAGATGCAATTGCTGGCGGCCTTATTTTCTACGGAAAAGGCCAGTGTTCAATGTGCCACAACGGCCCCTTCTTTTCAGATCTAGATTTCCATGCGATACCAACGCCTCAGTTAGGGTTTGGTAAGAACGGGTTCGGCGTAGACTATGGACGATACAACGTCACCTTTGCACCAGCCGATAGGTATAAGTTCCGAACGCCTCCCCTGTATAACGTCCAACACACAGCGCCCTATACTCACTCCGGCTCGCTTCCACTTTTGCAAGAAGTAATTGCGGCGCACCTTGATCCATTGGTGCTACAGCAAACGCAAAACATGAATTCTGGTGCACGACAGGAATTCTACGGGCGCCTTCTTGCCTGGTCTGACGAAGCTCTTGAACCGATCACTCTGTCAGATGAAGAAATTATAGATCTTGTTGCCTTTCTTAAGTCGTTGAGTTTTTGTGAACCTGTATCAACGAACTTTTGTGGAGAATAGGTTTGGCGGCCAAGCCTATTCTTAAGCGCATCCTTTGACTGGTCACTGCCAAACACATCCCTTTGCCAAACTGTATCCCCTCATGGAAGCATCTTGCTGAAACTGCCGACACGTTGCACGGCGGACAACCTGGGCTGTCGCTCCGTTTATCACCTAGGACGAGCCCCTTGGATTACCAAAGCGACGTCCTCACCAATAGTAGCAAAGGAACACAATTAAATAGAAAAATAACAGCTTAAGTGGCATAATTGTTTTGCGGAGCACCGCCATGCACTCCTTCTAGTAGAAAAACTTTGTTGCTATTAAGGGGCGCACTCAAGATGACGGCCACCAGAGTGTCTCCGAGTATGTCATCTGGGGAGTTCATGCAGTTGGGACAGGCTTATAATGTCTCGAGCTCTGAACATCCGTAGGCAGGGCTGATCGTCGACTTCAGAGAATAATCGTTCGTATCGAGGAGTAAGCAACTGCGGCCGTTGGGAGGCCATTGCCACAACGACCAACAACGGGGGACTGCTTTATGAAATTCAGTGCCTTAATTTCCGCTGCGTTGCTTTGCATGGGTATGCAAGGCCAACCCAGTCATAATATGAAAGAAGCCTGCGAAGACTGGCTCTCTTACCAGTCTCCACCAATCGGTCCTCTGCATGTCGAAAAAAAATCAGATCGCTTTGTGGCTATTCGTGGTGAAGTCGGAGAATTTGGCACATCAAGAAACGGGAAGCCGCACACTGGCGTGGACCTATTTTGGCGGGCCATGTACCGGGATCAAGGAGCTTACGCAGTGCGAGCCGTCGCAGACGGTAGGATTGCCTATGCCCGGTATAATGGAGCTCCCGGCGTGAAGAGTAGCTACGGCAACTTGGTGCTTATAGATCATCAAAACGGCTGCTACACCGCCTACACACATCTTGCGGTTATCCAAGGCTCGAATGGTTATCAGACCAAAGTCTGGAAGGTCGGTGATCGGATTGCTGCCGGGAATGAAGTCGGATATGGCATTTTTTTTGGACCGGAGTTCAAGGGAGAAGTTGACGGTTTTACCATGTTTGCCAACCCTACCGGTAACGTGAGACGTTCGGTTAAAGGAGGTGCAAAGAACCCGACGTACTGCCGCATGGTTGAGGTCCACGTCCATTTTGAATTGCTCTTTCACGTCCCTGGCCGTTCCAGTACGGCTGAATATAAGAGTATATTCGGTGGTATGGAACGGTTCGGGGAACATGTAGCAGATCCTCAGAAGAAATTTCTGAATCGCTATTACGAGATTCAGCCAGTCGACCCCTCCCTGACCAATCCAAAGGGCTGCCCACCTCTCGAATGGGATGACTCTAATCCGCCTGACGCGCCCGGACCGCTCAAAAAAATGCTCGGGGGTGCTAAGACAACCGCCAGGGACGGGATCGAATCGCAGCCGCTGGCAACGGTACTAGTCCGCGACTTTTATGAACGGCCCACACTTGAGGAATTGCCTGGGGGCGGCATGCGGTCGGCGATTACCCTCAGCACCAGGCTGGGCGGCGCAAGTGTTAGTCTGTTGGCTGATCTGGCGCGCGCCTGTCGGATTAAAGGACACGGAGAGGCCTGTGCTACAGTCGTAAGTAAACTCAGCGATCCTGAATCCAGTGAGTTAAACATGGAGGACGCGTCAGTACGCAACCTGATGAAGATTGTCGACGAAGCCGCATTGAATGGGCTCAAGATCGGCGCACTTGAGAGCCTAATGAAGGACAAGAAGGCCAATAAGCTCCTTCACAGCTTGACTGCCGACGGCCAACTCGCATTCCTGGATCATATTGCCCGTGGCGATCTTGTGAGCCTTTTCACCGATGCACTTGCATCAGAGATCACGGCTCACGACCTTCAAGAGCAACTCCTTGAGACATTCATTCAATACGAGGCGACAGCATTGGGGCGGGTTGTGGACGTTGGTAAGGCCTTAATTGACAATAGCGAATCTTTCGAGCAGATACTGAAAAGCAATCACCAAGTCTTCTCCAAAGCCACCGACTTAGCTGCCCAAACCAGCGCCATGTTGACTATTTTAAAGGGTGAGGGCGTCCCGATTTCAGATGATGTCATGCATCAGGTTTCACAAGTCAACAGAGGGATTGAGCTGGCCAATGTCGTAGGTTTGGCTTTCTCCGGCGGTGTAAATCCAGTCATGGCGCTAAACGCGATTAGCATGGGCTCGAGCTTGTTCAGTGGCGGGGGGCTCGGTGGTGGTTCGTCCGAAAACACCGCAATGCTGGCAGCTTTGAGAGCTCTAAGCGAAAAGCTCGATAAGATCGATGAGAAGCTCGATAAAGTCCTAGAGAACCAAGAGGAAATTCTGGGCCGACTGGACGAACTCAAGGTCATGCTTGCCGCGTTCCGGGTTGACGTCGATGAACGGTTCAACGCTCTGGAACAAATGTTGGCCCTTATTCACAAAGATATTCGAGATCAGCAAAAAGTCGGCTTTGGCAATTGTATAGCGATCGTCCGGACAGGCGCCGAGATCGAAATGGAGGTGTCTGACCGAAGGCGGGAGCTGGCCAGCAAAAACACATCGGCGAGTGAGAAAGATTTAAATATCGATATTTTTCGGGAGCACCTTATTAAAAAGAAGATTTCCCGCAGAAGAATCGATGAGTGCCTTGATGTGATTGGGCGCATCTTCCAAGTCGCCAGCGAATCCACAGGCCTATCCGTCGCGCTAAGAGGCCCAGACTGGGCTGAACTTGAACTCCAAGAACGTCCGCAGGGCCATATGAGTTCGAAGGCTCGGGAGGTGATGGAAAGCCTCACAGATTCTTATTGCCTCATCTATATCGTTCAGTTCGAAACGGACTGCAACCGTGACATCATTCTCAGACAGTGGAGAAAGCAAGAGCGCTTCTTCGTAAAACTGGTTATGGCCCTAGGCTACCCTGCGGCGTCGTTCACCACTCTCGAAGAAAAGTATCGCTGGCTGACCGACAACGGCGCCCAACTAGACTTCAATGTCGAGGCATCCGGTCCTCCAAAACACAATAGCCGGAAGCGCAGAGAGCGTGATGCTCGCGTGCGCACGCTCATGCAGGAAGCCCGGCGTCCAGTCGACCTAGCTTATCTCCAGTTCGCTACTGGTACGGCCTTAGAGGTTGAGACCTTGCTTCGAGAGTATATCGGGATTGTGAAGCCTGATTATCAGGACGCCGAAAAAATTGATCCGACAAAAGAAAAGCTGACGGACATGATCGATGCTGCCTTGTTCGCAACTCAGATCGGTTTAGGCCAGGCAGTGCTAGCCGATGGCGATCTACTGCTGCCCTTCCTGTACCGTGCCCTTAACGAAGACACGGGGCCGCAGTGCGACGTGGCATTGCTCCAAAGGCTGGAGACCGCCTGCAAGCTCGAAACTGAGTCCAAAGCAAAGGGTCTTGCTCGCTATCTGCTGACCAAGAACAACATCCTCCGCGAAAATTTTGGTCGATTTCTGGTGGCCAGACGCCTGAATGAACTTGGGAAGCCCACCCAACTCTATCGCTGGGCCGTATATGTGCCTCAAACTGGCCATCCAGAGTCACAGCTAAAATCGCTGCTTCCTGACTGGCTTGACACGATCACGACCGATGAAGCGATGGTTAGAAAGTTTGATTGGAAGGTTAAGCTTTGGACCGAATGTAAACCGCTGGAAGTTCAATCAGACTCGGACTCTTGTTGGGTTGGACTGCCAACAGCGTACCATCTTGAAATGGGAAATTTTCGTTTTAGCGATCATACGCACAGATCACTCGACCAGTTCTGGATGCTATCGTCAGCGATTTCAAATAAAGGGAACTGAAAGGCAAATTCAATGACCCACGCTTCTAGATTGGTACCCACCGTACATCGTTCTAACGCAGGTTATCTACTTTCAGCCATACTGGGACTTGGGATATGTTACCTCAGTGTACCAGCCGGTGCCGAAGACCGACAGACCGTGCCCGCCGTCTGCAGCCCAGCGGCAGAGACACCAGCAGACGCAACGTCCAATCCGTACGCAACTTTCGAGCGCTGCATCGACCGCCAACCACCAACCTATCCACGGAACGAAGTAATAATACTCGAAATGGACAGAGGAGAGCAGTTTGTTGCATCTGGCCAGTTGCTTGGTTATTGGTTCGACTGCCCCGGGGCAGTGAAAAGGCATACTTGGAAGGCTCATCTGCAAAAACACCATCCTGCCGATTTGAGCGTCATTATAGGCGGGAGGGATGTAACCTTAAATCCAGGCTTCTCGCCAGAGGGCGGCGCCGGGGGCTGGACGGGGCATGTTACAATCTCTGTGAATCTTTGTGATGAAACTGAAGGCCAAATCTCAAGCCAGATAAATACAGTCAATATATATGGTGCTTCCGTGTACGAAGCGGCGAATTCCATTGGAACTTATGGCACAAATCCCATTTCGATCTTGGGTAGCTATGTAGAGCGTTCCCATAACGCCTTAGACGTTACTGGCGCGCCGGGTATTCGGTTAACTAGCACTAACTCGCTCAAAGCCTGTATGCAGTCATTTTCGGATGATCTGGAACAGAGACTGGCCTTGAGAATTGAGAGAATCTTTTGCCCGACGCTAGAACCGCGGATGGAGTGACCGCCGCACGGCACCTGAGCTAGCGAGATAAATAAACAGATGTCGGCTACGCCGCGAGCATAAAAATACAACGAAGTGTTTTGTATTAATTGGACACTTGAACTTGCTCGTGGATTGTTTGAATCGCGCCCGTGAGACCCTGCTAGCACTTAGCTATTTAAGCTTGCTGCACCCATTTACACGACGAGGACAAGGACCGCCATATGCCTCATTGTTTTGCCATCAGAAGAAAATTATAAGGTTGTTGTTTTAATACTAGGCGTTGTTCTTAGAAATATGAGAGTATTATGGTGCCTAGCAACTCGACGGTGGCTATAGGGGACAAGCCATTCTGAATAAGAGGAGAAAAATCAAAGAAGACACCATCAGGTAAAAAGCGCTTGCTTCACCAAATGCAAGCTGCCTAAGCTAAAACACAAATCTGAGACCAATCCTCATGATCAATGGAGGTAACTTGTCTCGAATGTTCTGTCGACGGACATATTATATCTAGAGTCATCTATTATTTAACTTAGTTATGGTAACCCAAATATCATGTGAGTTCTGGAAAGTAAGGCGTTCTGAATTTAAGGACCTTCTCCTGTGCGAAGCCAGTATCTATCGCTAAAGCTTTGCCTACTAGCCGCTATCCAGATTGCGTTAGCTTTGCCCGACCATGGGGCAGCTGCTGCGGAGGACTTTTTAGAAATTGCCTCTTCTTCGCCGAAGCGATTTCTTCACTTTTCGCGCCATCACCCCTCTTCCGGGACATTGCCAGAAGCCTTAACCGCCATTTGGTTAAACTCTAGTGGGACTGATGGCTGGGCCATGAGTAGTGGGTCAAATATTTTGCACTACGACGGTAAGATGTGGGAGCAACAGCAGCATCGTGATGGACTGGCAAGTTCATCCATATCAACAATGTGCCTGAGTGAATCCGGGAAAGCTGGTTGGGCTTTTCTTCACAATGGAGAGGTGCTTAGGTTCGATGGCAAAGCATGGAGATTTATACCACCTATCTCATACGAAAGAATTCCAAATGATGTTTGGCTAAACGCGGACGGCACTGAAGGTTGGGCTGTTGGTTCTAATGGCCTAGTTCTTCATCTGACTGGACAAACCTGGCGAGAATATCAACCCATAAGCGGACGAATGGGCTTCAACCTCAACGCTATATGGCTAAATGAAAAAGGCACCCAAGGATGGGCTGTCGGTGACTCCGGAACACTCTTACAGTTTAACGGGGAAGATTGGACAGCCAACCTTAGTATATCGAGCGATACTGATGTAAACCTAAAAGATATAGCAATGGACCCAAGTGGCTCGAAAGGATGGATAGTAACAGAAGAGGGTTTGATCATTGCCTTCAATGAAGGATCGATTGATTGGACCGCCTCCCCGATGTACATGACCTACTCCTTTACCTCAGTGTGGGTCGATGAAACGGGCGAACGGGCTTGGGCATCAGCCAACCACACAACTAACCCAAAATCTGCTGACTACCACCCATTTCCATCTGCCCCAAATGGGGTGATTTTGTATTTTAATGGCGAAAAGTGGTCTACCTATTTTGAAACGCCATACGCGATATTTGACTTGGCTTTTAGCTCCAGTTTCAATGAAGGATGGGCGGTCGGTGCCGAAGGAGCAATCTTCAAATTTAAAAACGATGAGTGGTCGAATGACTTTTTAACACAAGGACTACCACCAAACGACATCAACAGTGCCTGGCTAGACCGGGAAGGCAAGCAAGGCTGGGCCGTGGCCGACCTCGGGACTATATTGAGGCTCGAGGATGGTAAGTGGACAGAAGATTTAGAAGCTTCCCAACTTACCAAGGTTTCTCTCAATAAGCTTTGGATTAGCAAGCACGGCTCACTAGGTTGGGCTATTGGGAATAAAGGCACAATACTACATTTTTCTGATGGGGTATGGTCAGAAGCTGATTCAGCTTCCTTACTAACTGAGAGCAATCTTTTAGACCTGTGGTTGGATGAGCAAGGGACTTTCGGTTGGGCGACAGGGGAAAACGGTGTTTTCTTGCGGTACAACAATGGGAGTTGGGCACGAGACGAAACGGCCTCCAGTGTCACCAACTCAACTTTGACAGATATATGGTTAAGTGAATTAGGCTCTACAGGTTGGGCATTCGGGTTTCTTCAAGACAGTATAACCGGCGACTTCAACCCGGAGGTTTTGCACTTTTCGGGTAATCAGTGGACTAAGTATACAAACTCGGATCTCTCGCAACGTATATCGTTAGGAAATGTCATCTTTACGCCAGATGGCTCCGAAGGTTGGTCTATTGGAAATTCACTCTTTTATTACGATGGTAAGCGATGGGAACAGCGAAATGAAGTTGAGTACCCATACCAATATCTGCAAATAACTGCTGGTTGGCTAAACCAAGCGGAGACAGAAATTTGGGGTGTCGGCTGTGGCGGGCAATTATTACATTACTCAGACCATAAATGGGTAGCTGATAATTTCATGTTTAAGAACGGTGAGTCAGACCAGTTGACCATCTATAATCTTTCCTCAGCATACTACGATCTCTGCTTCTTTGACTTGAAAATGAATCAAAGCGAGACAGAGGGTTGGGCGTTAGGCTCCAAGGGTGAAGTACTAAAGATAACCTCCACAATGGTGTCTGCTCCAAGTTTGAGATCGACTTCAAACGATGAGATATCCGAACTCAGCGGAACATTTTTGCTAGAATTCGCGCATGATGTGATTGGCACGCCCAAGGTTGAGATATGGGATCCACAAGTTTATGGTCAGATCCTAGTTCAAAGCGATAGCTATCGCAGTATTGCCCCTCAAGGTACCTCCTCTCGCCTATTTGAACTACACTTTAAGGACCCATCAAAGTCGTTACTAAACCCAAAACGCAAGCTGCAACTATTGGTTACAGCCAACTTGGTTGGCCCGATGGGTGCAGTGGAGAGGTTCAAATTTATCAAGCATTTCACCTCAAATCCACTCAGCGAGCCTAGCCTCATAGGGCAGGTGATATCATTCTCACTTTATACAACTATAACCCTACTAGCTCTCAACACCGTTTTGGTATTCATGGCGACGCGCTATGCGTGGGCTCGCTATATAATTCTGCATAAGACTGGCGCCAAACTTGTTAGTCTATTCTTTGGAAAATGGGTAATAATTGATCCGCTAATTCATTTTATACCCAGTGTCAGACGTGCTTTGCTATCAGATTATCGCAAGAATCTG
Organism: Kordiimonas aestuarii; assembly: GCF_025574465.1. GTDB lineage: Bacteria > Pseudomonadota > Alphaproteobacteria > Sphingomonadales > Kordiimonadaceae > Kordiimonas > Kordiimonas aestuarii. The sequence goes on along the minus strand of NZ_JAOBPP010000021.1, from coordinate 666,857 downwards.
CCACAAAGCGCCGCTCTTAAAAAATGGCAAGAAAAAACATACATTACACCTGACATATTGATCGCAACTGGGCCTAAGAAGCCAGCTAACGAGCAACCCTGCCTCACCTGCCTGTCCTTATTGGACTACGTAAAAACCTGCGACCGGCAAGCTATATGGTGTGTTCAAGGCGTATCTGGCCTTGGGAAAACGGCGCTTCTAGAAAATCTCACTTTAGCCTCCTTAGAAGCAGGCTACACGCCATTTCTAATATCACTGGGAAATTCACTTCCGCCTGACAGAGAAATTTGTGCCTTGATGAATCACATTGGCCACTTGCCCCTAATCATAACACGTACAGAAGACCTCGAGCAGGCAAACGACATTCTTGCACAAGGGCGCTTTCTACTTTTAATGGATGGCCTTAATGAAGATCCAACTCCTGAAAACACTAAAGAATTCATTCGTAGAATGTCTTCAAAGAACAAGATAATCTTAACCTCACAGACAAAGCCGAAATGGGATGATCTTGATATAGCCTCTATTACACTCAAGCCCTTCGGGAAGGAACAGATCTCCCAAATTCTACCCACGGAATTTATCGAGGCCGTGGAGCGTGCTAAATATCTTGCCGACATTACCGCACTGCCGGAAACGGTCCAATTGCTAGCCCGTTACATTAAAGAACATCAGCAGCTGCCTCCCTCTTCGCTATCAATTTATGAAAGTTTATGTAGTACTGTTGCTAAGAATAATCTGTTCCTTAATCTCGAACACCTTGCATGGGAAAAATTCTGTAGTAACGAAAACTATTTCTATCCATCTAGTAAAATACCAGAAGATGAAATATGTTTACCATTGGTAGACAGCGGCTTATTGACTATAAGATACTATGGCAACTGCAAGGCCTACTTATTTTCTCATGAGCGAGAGCATCGCTATCTCGTTGCCCGTTTTCTGAGTCGGAAACTTCCCAATATAGTTTTTCTTGAGCTACATAAAGATATAGAGCTGAACTTTCCTCATTCATATTGGGCTGACGTATGTGAATTTCTGGGAATGATCATAGCACATGAGGTATGTACCCCCGAAGTTGATAGACGCTTCTACACGAAGTACCTCAGGCAAGTTGCTGATTTTAGCACAGCAATTTTTACCAAGAGATTATTTCCACAATATCAGCGATATTTAAATACTGGGTTGCTAGACCGTGACCCAAGCTTTGACGCTTGGGTCACAAAATACTTTGCGAAAACCGTTCAAAGCCTCCTATAGTTCAAAGACGCTTGGCGACGGGATAACGTTGCCCATCCTGACGCGTTCTAGCCAAATTGACATGCTCCCCTAGAATGTTCTCAAACTGATGTAGAGTCCGGCTCAATGAGGAGACGGACCCAATGAAACTCAGTCGGTTCAGCGAAAAGCAGATAATCGCGGTCCTGAAGGAACAGGAAGGCCATAGAACAAGCACGGACTATGGGATATGCATTTATAATTCCGGCTTGTTTGTCAGTTGATATTTTTAAGTTAGCGGTTTCCCACTAGCCTCCTGCTAACACGGAGGCTGGTATTGCAACTGAAATCGTTGAAAACGAAACCAGATGCATGGCATTAAACGAAGTGTGTTTAGGCATAGGCGTTTTCGAACGTAATTTCTTGCCAGTATTGGGCGTGCTGGTCGAACACATGATCCTCCGGCAGAAAAACCATGGTTGGCCTTGCGTTATCTGCTGCCTCGTCCCCGAGGCTAGCAAACATCCATAGGTCTTCGCCCATGGACTGGGGTGCCGCCTGGGGCGCAATACCCAGTAGCTCCCCAAATTCGACCGGCTGGCTGCCCGCATTAAAGGCACCGATCTTCGCATTAAAATTCGAAATGTAGGCCGCTATTTCCTCGCTGTCCGTATAGTTGTCATAAGTTGCCTGTTGGCCATAGTCGTCTAGGGTGATGCCGAAATCGCCATTCGTGAAACCTGTAATTGTCAGGTCCAGATAGACCTCGACTGGATCAAACGGAGAACTTCCTGGAATAGACCAGCCAACATAAACTTCTGGTCCCGGCCCCTCGTAGTAAGCGAGATCCGCGTTTGCCCAATAGCGCCCAGGGTCATTGTAATAGGGGTCGCCTCCATCATGTTCCCAAAGATTGATGCTGGGAAGAACCAGATCGAAGAACGTTAAATCATTTGGTGCGAAACGCATTGCGCTCGATATCGGGAGGTACTCGTCGTCCCACGGGCTGAATGCCATGGCCATTCCGCCAATCAAAGGCATGAGTTCGGTACTGGCTTGCAGACTGGTCGCTTCAGGATCACGGGTTACGTATATGGAAGTATCGCTAACATCGTCCAATCCGACGAGTTCTAATGCATCGTCCCGTGGCAGGATGATGATATGTTCGATGCCGCTAACGTTCACCACAGCGTCTTGGTCAGTATCATAGATGATAAGAATGTCTTCGCCGTCGCCGCCGTCGACAGTACAAGCCGAACCATTGAGTAATAACTGGTCATTTCCAGCCCCACCAAAAAGGTAATCCTCGCCGTCTCCGCCATCCAAGGTGTCGTCGCCATTCCCACCCAACAGCGTGTCGTTGCCCGTGCCGCCTGAGAGAGAGTCCGCGCCCATCCCGCCGATCAGGACATTGGCCCCTGCGTTGCCTGTGAGCGTATCGTTATAGTCGCTCCCTATAACATTTTCGATAGCTGCAAGGGTGTCCCCTTGTGCGATATCGCCGCTAGCGGTGCCGCCTGCCAAATCGACTGACACACCGCTATTGCTTTTCTTGTATGAAACGCTGTCCTCCCCGGCGCCTCCGTCCATCGAGTCATTACCGTCACCTCCAATCAGGAAATCGTTGCCTGCGCCTCCGAGTAACGTGTCATCCCCTCCGACGTTTGTGGCTGTGCTGCCGTGACGCTGATCAATATTGCCAAAAATCAGGTCATTCTGAGTGGTAGAAGTTCGGTCTACTGTATGAGCATCCACTTCAGCACTGCTGCCTGGTCGTTGGGGGCCTTGTTCTGGTGCGGCGACCCATACCCAGTCCACCTCTTGCGTAAGGCTTCCAGTATAGCCGGCGGTCGCTAAATCGGCGCTGTCTGAAGTTTCGAGCTCTGTGAACTCCGTTTTCAATAAATCGAAGACCTTGCGGTCCTCAAGTACATCTTCAAGTTCATCGACACCTTGATCGCGGCCGATAGCGGCGAGGTCCTGGTTTGCATTCAGCATTACGTTTTCGCCGTATGCTGCCTCATAGTCTTTTATCCACTGTTCATGTTTCGTGGCGACGCGGAATGCCAGCAATGCTTCGCCAACAGATGTGACATCAGCGGTGTCATCATCGAACAAGCCGAAAACTTCGCTCTCGACATACCGGCGTTTGCCAGCAACCTCGTCACCGTTCGAGCGGTAGCGAATCTCGTACCACGCCTCTGCACGGTCTGAATCGTTAAGAGCAGCTTCCAGTGAAGGGCCGAGAAGTGGGCTTGCTGTCGACTGATTGTAGGTTAGCGATAGAAGCGCAGCGCGTTCGTCAGAAACAGGGATATTCGCAAAAAAGGTATCGATATTATTTTCAAAGTCCTGCTCATCGACAACTTGAGGGAACAGGTTGGTTATCTCGGCTTGGGTGAGGGTAAATGTATCCCGATTGGCGTCACCTGCGTCAAGCGCGTCAGCCATCAGATTATTTACGTCGGTAAGGCTGACATTACCCTCCAAGATGTTCTTGATCTGAGTTGCAAAGTTCCGGTCTTCCTCAATCACGTCGCGTAGCGCAAGCGCATTAAATACCAGTTCGCGTATTGCGGATGCTCGCAGGTTGAAGCCAATTCCGATTGTGGGTATGCCGTCAGTATCCAGATATAGGTTCGATACTTTGCCTTCAAGTTGACCGATTAAATTGGTTGCAAACTCATTATACTCTCCATGATTGTTTTCAATGCCCCAATTGGTTGTACCTGTGGATGTGCGCCAGTTGATCATTGCCTGATATCCTTTGCTGCCTGTGGTTATTGCTTGGGGAAGAGGTGGAACGCGCACAGCGGTTTTGTGCCGCCGCCGCGATCGAACCTAATGCGCGAGTATCCGGTACCGTTATCGGAGGACATGTGGAGCGTCTGTTGCCAGAAGAAAATGTTCTTGCTGGAGCGGTGACCTTGTCCCGCAACCAAGTTATCGAAAAGGCCTGGCGCGATCGTAGGTTCGTAATAATACATATAGGGACGGTCTGGGCCGGGGAGGCCTATATTCGTGCATGGTCTGGCGAATGAATGCGAAAGCGAGGACAGTACCTTTTGTCGTTCGCCTGTTTCGGTTTTTTTATAGTGACTCACACGATAAAGCGGTGTCATGCGGTAGAGCGTGTCGGGCAGGCCATCGCCGTTGAGGTCAATGTGTGCGACAGCCAGTTCAGCCTTGAGAAGCCGTGCGTCAAGTTCCTCCGCAATCCCGTCCATGAGGCGGGCCCTTATCTCCGGCGGAATCTGGCCAGACCTGATGATCTCATTCAGTTCCGTAAACTTCAGTTGTCGGTCCGGATCGGCGGTGTTGATATCCAGGCTGTTCCAGAGAACAGCCGTTCGCATCAGCTCCATGTGTTCAGACGGCTCAAGGGATTGCCATTCGGGAAATGAAAAATCCTCGGAGCCGGGAGGAACCGCTACACCGCAGAAGTTCAGTTTGGTGAGTTGAAGCGCTTCGAGCCCGCGGGCGATCTCGCTACAGAAGGGACCACCACCATAACCGTCATAGGTTTGTTGCAGTTCAAACTTGTTCGGCGTGTTATCTGACCCCTGGGCGGGTGAGCTCTCATCCGCGCCGATGAGGTCGCAGGCCGTTGCGGCAGGAGCCACGGTGGCCGACCAAAAGCATATCGCCACGGACCACATGACGGCCTTGGGGCCGCGCCCTATGCTTTCTGAAGTAAAGCCTGTTGTGCGCTGGAATGTTTTCATTACAGCATCTCTTCAAAATATGTGCCTGATGAACAGATGCTATCCAGCACAACCACAATTGCAACTTATAGGTTTAATTTTAAGTAAATTGACAAACTCTGGTATAAGCGAGCACCGACGAAGTCACGGGATACTTCTGCCGTAAGCTAGTCTTGCACCAACCCTCCTAAAGACGCATTCAGTGTATTTTCCAACTCACTGAGCACGACAGTCCTTGGGTTCCTAACACACCATGCTCAACGGCGGGAGATATAGTGGCGCCCTTCGTTTACTTAGGGTTCAGCGGAGAGTTCATCATCGGCGCATCCCAGATATACCCACTAGTTTATAGGTCTGCACCATGAGACCCAGGAGTCCAAATGACGTGAGGCAATAAAGCACCGAGAGTGCGAATGTCAGTTTTACAAGCTTCACCATGCTTTCAATCCCTCTGGTATCACTCTGTAGCTATTTCTTCACTCAAAGGCCATCTGACAATATCCAGGTTCGTCGCGGCCGAGGCAAAAACACCTGCACGTGACCAATGCTGGTAATGCCCAATGACATATATAACCTTCTTTGCTCGAGTGGCCGCGACATTCAGAATATTTGGTGTTCCACCCGCCCAGTTCCGAGAACCTCGCTTTTCCTCCGCCGAAGCACCAAGTACCAGGAACACCGCCTCTGCTTCCTTGCCCTGGAAGGTATGTACTGTCCCGACATGATCCTCCGCCCACTTTTTCTGGCTCCGGCTATCAATGCCCAGTGGGCCCAGCACCCCACTTTTAAGGATATAAGCCCGCAGTTTGTCCGCCACTTCGCGAAAGGGCGAGATAATATAGAGGCTGGGTTTGGAGATGCCCTGTTCAGCAAGCTTGTTCATTAGAGTTACGACGGCCTCGCCCTCCTTTGGGCTCCATTTCTCAGAACTCGAACGCACATCGATCCATGCGCTGCCGGGAAACCAAGTTTGGAGCGCTTCGCCTATAGCAGAATATGGGTCCCCCGGCGCATGAACCATCAACCCGCCGTAAGCAATTTCGTTTGAGATAGAGAACATCGGATCCTGGCATCGCCGATGAACAAGGAGCGGCAAACCGATCTCCCTTGTGGTCATGCCTTCGCCCAAAGCAGCCACCAAGTGGCTCGCTGCGTCGGCCAGTGTTTGAACAGAAGCCTTAGGGGCCGACCAGATATCCGGGTGAACATCTCGACTGGTGCAAATCGCGCGAACGAGACCGGTTGGCGCTGTCGCAACCGGCTCGATCTGCAGAGGGTCTCCGATGATCAATGCGCGCCGCGATCGCCACACAGCACCAACTCCGGACTGTGGTGTAGCCTGTCCCGCCTCGTCGACAATCAACCATCCAATGGCTTCCTGGCCTAGCCCATCGAGCAGCCGATCTACAGATGCGAAGGTGGTAGAAATTAACGGGACCATGAGAAAAAAAGTGTCCCAGAGATCACCAAGGTAAGCGTCGGCGCCGGAGGGAATACGCCGACCTTTTATGTGTTGCATGATCAAGCCCAGGTTAGACTTCAATGGCCAGGCCGCTGCATCGATAAAGGCGCGGTGAAGGTTGATTGCCGCCACAAACATGCGATCGCGCGCAGCGATGAGCTTGTCGTCCATCCAAGGGCTAGCCACGTGGATTTCCTCATGACTTCCATTCCAGAATTCAGATCCAATATGGACACCTGAGCATTCGATCTGAGCTTCCGCCTCGACCTCCTGAAGCGCCTTCAGTTCCGTCTGTCTTTTCTCCAGAACTGATGCCGCCGCCTGTGCATCGGCTTCTGCCTGACGCGCTCTTTCCTCGGCAGCCAGTCGTTCAACTTCCGCGTTCTTGCGGTCAGAGACAGCGACGCCCATCTGCTCCAGTTTTTGTTCCTGGATCAGGCGCCATTTGCGGCCCATACCCAGCAACTGGAAAAAGGCGTGCGGCTTGAGGGCCGTGTGACCATCAAGCATTAGTCGGGCGTCTTCCAATGCTTGACCTGCAGCGACCAACGCTCGCTCCGCCGCGCTGTAGGTGGCTTTGGCAGCCTCGGAGCGAAGAGATGCTGCCTCCCAGTCGGATTGCGCACTTGAGGCTGCCTGATGTGCCTCCGCGCTCGAGGATAATGCAATGCGGAACTGTTCCCGCACTCTGATCATCAAACCAACGTTGGTTCGGCTCTCTCGGTATTCCAGGCGGGCCCGCTTCCATCGTTCCATTGCCGCGCGCTTATTGGCAGGCGGGTCTTCTGCCGCAACGATGGCAGGCGAGTCTTCCCCTTCTTTCTGTGAGCGTCCACGAGTGATAGCTCGCAGGTATTTTTCAAGGCCCCAATCTGAATGCCACCAAGCCTCTTCAATGAAATCTGAGCGGTTTTTCTGGTTACCGAGAACTGCCGCGATTAGCCCCCAGCAACTGTCACGTCTGCCGTGAATATTGTCGGCGGTGCCCGAGAAAAACTTCAAACCTAAGTCACGGGAAACTGCATCAGCGCGCGGCAGTTCGGCGCTGACATTTCGAACTGCCCCGTTGTTTGATGAAGCCACAACCATTCCAAACCCACGAAGCCGCGGATCCAGAGCACTGACCCGCGAGCGATAACCACCATCGGCCACGATATCCTTTTCTTCAAAGGCTCTTTCAGGGTTGCTGAACTCCGCCATCCGGTCAGCCCGTTCACAGATCACTGCTGCCACGATATCCCGAAGCAGAGTGGTTTTGCCTGTTCCCGGCGGCCCATTGACAGCCAGAAGGCCGCCGTCGGCCAGATCTTTTGTTGCCGCGTTCACAGCAGCCTGTTGCAATGTTACCAGCTTTGTAGGCATCGGTGCTGGCCAACGCGCCAAAGGAAAGTTTCGTGGGGCAAGCAATTCTTCGAGAACAGTCTGATCGTTCAAGACATCTTTTTTGGCGGAGGGCAACGCCTGCGCCAGATACGCTTGTAGCGCTGCGCCCATGCAATCATCTGCGGTTGCTGCCTTCACTCGATAAAGGTCTCGGAGGTAAAAACTGTTGATGATGTCGACAGGGTCCCTTTCTGTATCTCCAATTACACGGATCGCAACCCTTGGACGCTCAAGAATGTCTTTTGGTAGCCTCAAGACTTCCATGGCTTTTGCCATGCATCTCGTAAAGGCCTTCACACTTGTCGGAATCTGGAGGCCATCTTCTGCTGTTTCAACGAGAGTGTCGGCAATTTCCCGGCGGAGCTCTTCTTCTACCTCGTTGTAACGATGCAGTTCGTCGAGACTTCCCGCCAGAACCATCCCGCAAGCCCAGCCGAAGCTCGAGAGGATCAGTCCTGACGTCACGGGAAACCCTTTCTCATCGAAAGGCACCATGGCCAAAATGGATACGCCAGACGCAACCTCACGCTCAGGCCCCTCTGGCTCAAAGCCCGCAACCAGCATCTCTGTGGCTGGTTTCATCCGGATAAATGCTATCGGTAGGTACCATCTGATTTTGTCATCATCAGCCAGCCCGATGGATTGCCGATCACCGACCGTTGTATCCCACGGCATAACACCTGACGAAATATCGAATTCCACGCGCAGGCGCGCTGGCACCTTTGCTGGCTTCTGGCGGCCGCGGCGGGGAACTTCATCTTTCAGTAGGGCTTCCTGTTTGACAAAGGTTTGCGGCTGCAACGCCTCAATCGCCAACCATGCATCAAGAAGATTTGAGGGTTTTGGGGTATCCGGCATCAAGGGAACTTTACATTATTGCCACGCTGGGATTGGTGGTTTTCACACTGCGATAGAGTTGAGTTCAATACAACCCAAGAAAGATCAACGTTTTGTTCTTACCTAGTAAAACTGGGCTTTCTCTCTCAAGCAGGGCTGCGAGAAAGTTGGCTTTTTTGGTTATTTTCACACAACACCCAACAGCAAAATTCAGCGAAGCAGAAATGCCTTGGATTGGCGTAAACGGGGAAAGTTAAGACAAATCAACGTAATCTCTCATAGGTAGTAGCACAGAAATGCAAACCTATACGCAAAACTTCCATAAAATTCACAAGAATATACTGCGAAAAAATAGTATATTTCACACAAGCTATTGATATTAAATACTTTTCATATATTTCAACGACTTATATTAAAATATAAGCTCCTGCGACATTGAAGTGGGTGCAGCTATAGAAATATCCCACCAATTCATCTACAGGTTGGATGAGTCGAACAATACTTGGAGGGATACATGGACAGTAGTTCTGCACTCGAACACAGGCTGAACCAGCATCTACAGGACGTGATGACTTCGCTCGAGGTGCTTGATGAGGAGCAAGGCCGTATAGAAAAACAGATCTGCGACCTTCGGTCCAAGCTTTCGAAAACAGAGGACAAAAAAAAGATCCAGCAGATCCAACTGGAGACGCTTGAAGCCCTCAGGGAGCCGGAGGGCCTGCCTTCTGATGCAGACACACCAGCTCGCGGCAGATTGGGCCCGATGCAACAAGCTGCCCTGGATGCACTGCCGGAGCATCCAAACGCGGCATTGCCGGTTGCAACCCTGAAAGAGAAGCTGAACTCACAGGGGTATTCAATAAAAAGGACGCAAGACGTTCATAAGGTACTCCTCAAACTGGAGGACCGGCACTTGGCTAACTACGTCAAAAGAGGGAGAGCGCACTTCTGGTACAAAACCACTAGACCATAACAGCCCAATTTACATGAGCAAAAAAGCCACTCGGAAATGGGGATTTCCGAGCAGCCTTTATGTTTAGTTTCGCTACTAATCCAAGTGGAATTTCTCATAGCTTGCTCACTTTTTCAATCAAAACGTCGAATTTAATACGTTCGGCGAACGGAGAAGTTATGAATAAAATACTTCTGCAATCAGAGTCCAAGGGCCTCGTTTTCGCTATTCTCTTTCGTATCCACAGGAAAAACACCGTCCAGATTGCGGACATTGCAGGGTGCGCTAGATCCACAGTGGCCAGGAAAATGCGCCCAACACTGGCCAAAATTGACGGCATGAGCCCCGGGGAAAGCCGCGTGTTCAGAAGATGGGCGGCATCAATTTCTCAAAATGACCTTCTGGAGATCATCAGAAAGCCGGACCCAGAGCTATGGCACAGGCTTGGAAAGAAGCCTCCATCAACGGTGGCGTAGGTAGTCGGCAACAAATTGCTTAATTTCCGGCGCCGCATAGGTCGCATCTATATAAACGTAGAGGGACTGGGCAGACCGATGCCCGGTCCACTGCCTGAGCTCCCGCTGAAGTGCCAGATTGTTTTGCAACGCTCTTGTAAACTCATCAGCGCTTTCAAATCTGTATCGCTCTCTTATCGCCACGAATATTTTCGTGATAAATCGATGCCTCAACAGGTGAGGAGACACCGCGCACCTTAAGCCTGCTTGCCGCCCTAACATTCTAAATTCTGCTGTGATTGTGTCCGTAGTAAGTTGGCGGCCTGTTCGCGCGTTCAAGAAGAGGAAGCCGGCATCCTCACCTTTAAACCCAAGTTGGCGTCTCAGTACACGACGGCTCACCTCAATATACTCGTCCACAAACTCCAGATCTGAGCGGTTCACTGGAATTTCGCGCATCTCGATACGATTACCACCCTTCTTCAGCGATGGCACCCGAAGCATGGGCTGCGAGAGCCGCAACGCTCGCCGAATGTCGTGGGTCTTGATGCCGTTTAACTCCGCTCTTCGGCAACCCGTAACCTCAAGGAGCAAAATCATGACCAAGCGTCGCATGAGTATAAAGTGACTGCCGCTGCATTCTATTGCGGCGGCCTTTAATGCTTCGAGTGAATCGGTTCCGATCGGTTTCTTATTGTTTACCGGTTCAGGTGCGGGGAAGCTACGATGGTGCCATACAGCGCTCCACCCATGTCTCCTGCGGTCTTTTACCTGTCGAATTTCTGCATTTATTTTCCCCTGAGCTCCTACGAGAGGCGTGTCACACAGGTGTCGACCCAGAAAATCCAAAAACCTCAGGGCTAGGCGACCAATATTTAGAACGGTCGTCGCGTTTCTCTCGGGCACGGCGGGCTGGTGCGAGTTTCTTGAGAGTGAGAAGACAAAATCAGTGAAATCGTTATCGGTAAGGTCCAAAAAGTCCATGCCTCTCGAATAACAATACGTGACAAGATGGTTCACCTGAGAAGCGTAGGTGGTGATGGTACCTCCTCCGTCGATCGTCGATTTGTTATTCTCGATCAAATCGACCAAAAATGCGTTTGCAGCAAAACACCACCGACCATCGGGCCAATAAATTGGCGAAACTTTGCCGGCAAGAATAGTGCTAATAGTTCCGTCCGACCTTAATGCGAACGGGAGTTCAAAATTCGATTTAGCGCTTCTGGACATTTTTCAGGTCTACAACGTTGTCAAATCGAGCAAGCGCCTCATCCGTGCTAATGCCATGCATGAAAAGGGCAAGTAGCTCCCGTCGTAATTTTTGATAACGCGCCAGCTCCTTGCTGTCGCCACAACGCCTCACTACTTCCTCGAACTCACGTAAAATGCGCCGTATGCAATTGGTGGAGACCATCAGTTCACCATGAAGGCTTTGTAGTCTTTCCCGGAGCCGCGTGTTGGTCCGCTTCAGGTCACGAACGGTGTCTCGAGAAATGCCGGATCGAACATCGCGTTTTTTGTTCAAACGGATATGCACCGACCTGCGCAATTGCTCCAGCGCGAGAAACCCTCCCTCAAGCACAGCATCTGCCTGCCGTTTTAACGCGTTCAAGGACATCGCCATGTGGTGTTCGTTGGTAAAAGCCGCAAACTTTACCTGGGATGAAAGGGCATCAAGCACTGCCGTGTCATCAATGTACTGATCAATCGAGTGGTTGATTGTCTCCAGCCACTCCTTGCGCGCAATAACGGCCTCTTTTCGCTGTTGAATCCTTGTCATATGCCAGCGTCCAACGGAGAGATTTTGACGCACATCCGGTATCTTTTCCCCCCTTCGCTCTCATAGAAGACTGGTTCGAGATCGACCGTACCTTCTTCAAGCAGCGCCTCAAGATAGTCATTCAGCTCATTCTCGGTCAAAAGAGTAAACTTCTTCACGCCGAAACGCTGAAACATCAATGTTTCCAGGTCTTCTTTCCAAGGAGCGTCGTGCCCAACCATGGCACTAATCGTGCCCGCCTTGATTGTTCTCAAAACCTCGCCCGTCGTTTCCTCCGTGATATATCGGTAAAGATGTTCGGGATCGGTATGGGCAAGAAACCAACTCAAGGTATCCTCTCCGGACGGCGTGCCAGACCAGAAGAATGCCATCGCAAAAAAACGCCTGAGTTGGTGGGTGCGAATATAGTAGCGCGTTCCCGTACCATCGCCGGGCATGTCGAAAAAATCACAGAAGCGGTTGATGTGCACTTGAGATTTAACAGTAGCTACAGAAACAAGGCCAACACCGAGGACCTTGGGAACACAGAGAAACGGCACGTAAGCTGGCAAACATTCAATCTCTATAAGCTCTGTCTGGAACTGCTTTATCTGTCCTATCATTCTGGAAACGATTGTCGGAACCGGCCTGATTTTTTTTGCCCGATAGGGCCCAGCGCCAGATTTTCTGTTGTAGAACACGAGAAAGCTCTCGGTGGCATCGAGACAGCGATCTACCGGCACGCTTAAAAACTCGGATATTCTGCGTGCCGACAAGGCAGCGACTGTAATATGAATTGCGCCAAACAACACTTGAATCAGGTTTATTAGACCAGTCACTTGCTTCGGCTCAGCAGTTGTATGATGCGCTGTAGGTGACGTTCTATTGTCTAAAAACCAACCTGCGATAGCAAAATCAGACAAGCTATCAAAAGCCCCATCTTGTAGGGCAATCGCTACAGCGTCATCATAGGAAAGGTTGGGCTGCTTCTTTCTTATCTCACAGCATAAGACATAAGCATTTAGAAGGTCAGACCCGTAGCGTAAGTAAAACTCCATGCCAGATCTCAACGCGTAGGTCACCACGCGATGTGGAACAGTCTTGAACCTACCAGTTTCAACCGCCTTGTTCGAAGCTACCTTCGTGGCTTCATCAATGTCTTGTTCTGTAATTCCCTCCAGACTTACGTTCAAACGCACCAACGCCCGGAGTGAAGCGGCATAGCGGCCGAGCTCTTGTTTGGGCAACGGCCGCGCCCCTTGAGCTTTGACCGATACCGCGTCAAACCGTTCCACCTTGGGCATGGCCCGCCAAATTTCCAGTTCCGGCGGAGCAGGGTGATTAAATCCACCCTTGAATATCTCAGAGAAAACCCGATCACCCAAACACCTTCGCTTCACGGAGAAGAGCCGCTTTGGATCCCCGCGCTGATAATAAAGGCCGATTGACCAAAGGTACGCTCTGTAGGCGAAAATTTCGTCTTCGGACGAGGCCCACCAACGATCTTCCTTAGGCACCAAACCACTCAACAAAATTGGATATTCGTTTAAAATCCGGTCCGCATCGAAACCAACGATGCACCGATCAAGGTAGGATTTTAGTTCGATCGGCCAGCGGTAAACGCTGAGACTGGAACACGAGCTTCGGACAAGATCTTCCAACAAATTGCGAATGTCGTTGATGCTTACGAGCGAAAGACCAAACTCCGACAACTGAAATTGCTCGGCTCGAAGGAGAAAGTAGTCCATGAGCGCCAGTGTAGCAGAGATTTTCCTATACCGTGACGGTCCTCTGAGTACGCCAAAGTTGGTTTCACTTCGTTCAACAGCACCCACTATCCAATGCTTAAAAACATTGAGCAAATCGGAATTTTGAGGCTCAAGCAGGCTACTGCCATCCTCCAACCTCTTTCCGAAGTTAATCGACATCACGCCTTGCTGACCCAGATCAATTGTCCAATCATTGTCCGCAAAACTGCTGATCAACCAAATCGGTGATGGATCATTTTTGCCTGTGCTATTGGCAAGAAGCTCGATCTCCCGCTGAAATTTGATAGCCTCACTCATGATACGAACCCTCGGATCAGAGATGGGCCCTTCTTATCGCGCACTGAAGCCAACATCTTCTGGATGTCCGGCCTCAAAAACTCGGCGCTTTCAATGTGCGAAATCAATTTATCTGCGAATTGGTGCCAGAAATGGAAAGTTCTACCTGCAGCTTCCGCATCCGCCTCGGAGACTTGCGACAAGGCACAATAGATACCGAGTACATCCTCATTGATCCCAACAATCACATTACCCACCTGACCGATAGTTTCATCGACTGTGATTTCTTCATCAGGGAAAGTGATGGCGTGGTTGCGGAGAAATGCATCCATCTCCGAAACACTTTGAAAACCGGAAGCCTCCATTAAGTAATCAGAGTCTTTCATGACTTCGCAAACGATCCCCAACTGAAAAATACGAATCCATCGTTCCTCAAAAAAACGTCGGATAGGCTCCGGGAGATAGTGGTCGATCAGTGCGGTCTTGAATTCTTTGTGGCCAAGGGCGCTTGCCATGGCAGAAATGCTGGTCGTGCGTAGGTACTCAAGTGTTGCTGCGCTGGCTCGTAAGCGTGTCAAAGTAAAGGCATGAGCCAGACGATGGGTTACACTGGTCGGAGCCCCCAATTCTTTCATGTCCGCAGAAAATTCCCTGCGCAACTCATGGCGGTAGGAAATTTCGTCTTTTTTTATCGGCTTAGGCTAGGCGAAGGTGTTTCCCGATCCCAGAAAAAGGTAACGCCAGTTATCGTCTCCTTTCCTCCGCAAGTAATCTCTCAAAGGCTGAGTTACTTGAATTGCTTGTTGTACCAATGCAGATGTGCGCTGGTTTAACTGGGTTGATTTTTGTGCGTTGCTCGACCCCGCTCTGGGCTTATAGCTAATCAAAAACGCCTGTCCCTCTCGTTCTTGATATCCAGTCATATAGCCGTTCTTATCGTACAGTTTCAGCGACAGAAGTGCTGCCTGAGTGAGGGCTGGATGTTCAATCGTCAGAAGAGCGCAATATGCCAGAATAACTCTGGTGGATGGCATACCGAGCTCTCTTGCCGCCGAGCCTCTGTTTTCATACAGCTGCTGCAAACCCAAATCTTTTCCTGTTAGATATCCGTGCTTTTCAAATGTCGCGGCCATGTCGTTAGCAACATGAGGATTGGATGACGAACGCCGCCAGGTGTTCGGCATTGACCTCTCTACAGTATGGGATGACATGTGGCGTGGCAGAGGAATGGCGACGCCTGTTTCGGCCAGGCGTCTGCGGCGCACGACGTTGTCCCACACGGTGCCGGTCACAAATTCAGCCCAACTTCTTATCCAGCCAACATCTTTCTCAATGCCGTCAAAGAGTATTTCAACGGCATTGCGATCTGTAACCTCCAGAGGTACCTCAGTAATGAGCTTTGCTTTTATTTTTTCGCCAGACGTACCCACTCGAACATTTGTATCAGCGCCGCGAATACGCTCTCCGCGCGGCATTGGAAATTCCCCTTCAGGGCGTGCCAGCAAACCGGCAGGTATCAGGTAATCCTGAATAAATGTCCGAAACTGACATCGCCATTCAATTGCAGCAGATGCATACTGTTTTGGATTTTCCGCATTCTTGGATTCCGAGAGAAATCGGACTAATAAGGTACGTAAAAAAGCTGCCGCGTGCTGTGGGGACTTCAAGTCTTCAAGCTTCCCCTCGGCGCCCCATTCCGCATAGCCGTCTATCAGAACTTGCCAGGTACCATGTAAGCCCCGTTGTCTGGTTCGAAAGAATTCATCCAACGTTGCATAGAGCTTCTTTGTGAAATCTTTTCCACATGTGGACAATACTTCTTGCAAGGGAAAATACCTTCGGGAGCCAGACTTAGAGACCGACGGCCAGCCCTTCCAATATTCCAGCAACTCCAGATCGAAAGGCAAATCATGTAAATCCCGCGCAACCGCTTCACGATACTCATCGGGATACTTCAGTGACAGGCGAAGTGGACTGGCATCCACATAGTTTAGGGCGTTGGCACATCGGAGAAAATATCGCGCCATAAGCACGTTACCATACTCGCTCCGGTCAAACATTTTTCCCTGAAAAACCGACACGCAATATTGCTCTACAATCTGCCTGTTTGATGCGGAATGCTTTGCTGATCTATTCAGTTTTCGATCATATAACTGACAGAAACACTCTAGCCCAATGAGGGCTAAAGACATGTTATCCGAAAACCAGGGTGTAACGGTTGCTACCGTATGAATAAAGTCCGCGCGTACATCCGCCGGGACGCTCTTGTATTCGTAATTACGTAGATCGTGGCGCTTGCCATTGATGATGCTCATAAGACCTCCAAAATTAAAAGGTCTACCCAATAGGAACATGTTTTTTGAAAAAGCAACACGTGCACCCAAAAAAGTGCGTTGCATGTGCCGAGCCGAAAAGAAAAAATGGACCATCGTCCATTTTTTTACTGCTGCTGGAATAAACTAATTAATTGTATTATTTAATGTTTCTGGAGAATGGACGAGCGTTCAAAAACTTTAAAGTTCCAATTCGTCAAGGAACAGCACGCCGTTATGCGCTAACGATACCTCGCCCGGCTTTGCCTTCTGCCCGCCTCCCACAAGTGCTGGCTGGCTGGCGCTATGGTGCGGGGAGCGGAAAGGCCGCGCCCTGCTGATACGGCCACCTTTCAAAAGCCCGGCCACCGAGGCAATCATGCTGGTTTCCAGCGCCTCTTCAGGGCTGAGCGGCGGCAGGATCGACGGCAGGCGCGTCGCCAGCATCGACTTGCCCGACCCCGGCGGCCCACACATCAGCATGTTGTGCCCGCCGGCGGCAGCCACCTCCAGCGCACGTTTGGCGGTTTCCTGCCCCTTGATATCAGCAAGATCAGGCAGATCGCTCAGGTCCGCCTCGGGCTTCAGCTCAGGCGCACGTAATATCTGGTTGCCGCGAAAATGATTGATCAGCGCCAAAAGGCTCTCGGGCGCCAGTATCTCGAGCCCCCCCGCCCATGCGGCCTCTGGCCCCACCGCGTGGGGACATATGAAACTGGCGTTCATTGCACTGGCATGGATCGCGGCGGGCAGCGCGCCAATCACCGCGCGGATGCTACCATCCAGCCCCAGTTCCCCCATCACCACGCTACCCTCAAGCGCATCGCTTGGCAGCACGTTCATCGCCACAAGCGTCGCCAGTGCGATGGGCAGGTCATAGTGCGACCCTTCCTTTGGCAGGTCGGCGGGGGACAAGTTGACGGTGATACGCTCGGCGGGCAGGGAAAGGCCAATGGCGGAAAGCGCGGCGCGTACCCGCTCCCGCGCTTCTGAAACGGCCTTGTCAGGCAGGCCCACGACAGTAAAGGACGGCAACCCACTTGTGATCAGCACCTGTACTTCAACAGGACAGGCTTCAATACCCTCAAACGCCACTGTCCGCACCGATGCAACCATAAAGCCCCCATTCCCATCGCTTCAGTGGCAAAGCTAGAACAAAAAGGCAACGATTTCCAGACGAAAATGGAAGGTCAGAAGAGGTAATCAACCAGCGCGGGGTTGTTCGCTCAGGAAGGCCAGCAACTGGTCCAGCTCGCGGTCATTCAGGCGGCCAATGCGCCGCGCCAGCAGATTGACAGCGCGCGTGGCACGCGGATCCATGCCAGCGGTATCGATCGTGACCTTGGGCTTGGACAGGTGTGCGATGTCCTGCAACTGTTCCGCATCGTCCCAGATCAAGCCAAAATACTGGATGATTTTTTGCAAAAACGCCCACGACGGTGCACCGCGCTTGCCGTGCTCAAGCGCCGAGAGATAGGCCGGTGTCACATCCAGTGCTGCCGCAAGCTGAGCCTGCGTGATGCCGCGCCTTTGTCTGAGTTCGCGCAGTTTTTCACCAAAAGGTGTCATGGCCTAGCCCTTCTTCCGGCTGCCCGGCAAGCGCCGCCGGAGGATGACATAAAGCGCGCCGTCACCGCCGTGTTCCGGCGCGGCCGTCCCGTAGGACTGGATGAAAGGCTTCAGCTCAGGCCCTTCAAGCCACAGAGGCACCATGCGGCGCAGCACGCCGCCGTGCTGGTCAAAATCACCCCTTGTACGGTACGCAGCCGGTATTGCATCAAGCTGGCTGAAACGCTTGCCGCCTTTGCCGGTGACAACCAGAAGCGTCTTGTCACCACGCCTGATAGCGCCCTCGACGGTGGTACGGAGTTTGGCAAAAGCACGGTCCTGTGTCATGCCGTGCAAATCGACTGAGCGATCGACCTCCTGCCGGCCGGTCGCAATTTGCCGCTGCATGCGCCTTTCGATCCGGGCTTCGGGCTGTGGCGAGGCTTTGGTATGCCATTCCATCCGCAGACCCCGCGCTTCTTCTTTCAGATAGATTTTGGGCAGCGACTGCAGGGGCGGCGTCTCGGGCCGACCTCCAAGCCGCGTGACACTTTCCGTCACCTTTTGCCATATCTCGCGGTCCCGCTCGGTTAACGGGTCTTTTTTCCTAGCCACCGGCCCTGTCCTCAAGCAGGCGCGCCGCCAGCGGCTTTGGCAGCATGATCCAGTAGCGACCACGGTTCGCCATACGGCCCGCAATCTCCTCCGCCTCTTCACCGAAGCCCCAGAATACATCACCGCGAATTTCGCCCCGGATGGCACCGCCTGTGTCTTGCGCGACCATCAGCCGGTTGAGCGGCAGCGGTTCGGCCTCCCGGTCAGAGGGGTCGGGATAACTGGCCGAAAGCCAGACCGGCACATGAAGCGACAGATGATTGCGGTCCACCGCCAGCGAGCGCCCAGCCGTCAGCGCGACATTGGCAGACCCGAAAGGTCCATCGCCCTCTTCCAGCAAACGGAAAAAGACGTAAGATGCGTTGGTGTTCAGTAGCTCTTCGGCGCGGTCCGGGTTATCGTCCAGCCAGCTGCGGATAGCTTGCATGGACATTTTCGTGCGCGGGACCTCGCCTTCGGCAATCAGCTGCCTGCCAATCGCGGTATAGGCATGGCCATTCTGGCTGGCGTAGCCGACGCGGACAAGCCGACCGTCGTCCATTATTACCCGGCCCGAGCCTTGGATATGCAGGAAGAAAGCATCCACCGGATCGTCCACCCACAACAGCTCAAGGTCCCGGCCATCTATCGCGCCGGAGGTGATAGCCTCGCGGTCATAATAGGGCACCAGCTTGTCCCCCTGCACCTTGCCGGCGATGCGGCGTCCCCTGAGGTCTGCCCGGAATGAGCCAAGGTCAACGCTTACAAGCTCCGGCGGTTTCACGTGAAGCGGCACATGATACCGGATGCTCTGGTTCTCGCTACCGCGGAGGAGAGTTTCATAATAGCCGGTAAACATGCCCTTGGTCTCGCCGCCCAGCGAGACCTCAAGCGGCTGGAAGGCGCTTTCAAAAAAGCTGCGCAGGTCGTCATCCGGCCCGGCAGACAGGATATGCGTGCATACCTCGGCCCAGTCTCCCATCGTGCCGCCAATCGCCGCGCCCGGCAGGCCACGTTTGGCTGGCTGGCGTTTCATGCTGTCGCAGCTTTTCCTGAGCGCGGGCAATGCCTCCATGAGATTATCCGTCCCCCAGCCAGGCAGCTCTGCAAACGGTACAGGCCGGAAGCTCAGGCCGGCCGGCTTGCGGCTCATCAGCAAAAGCGCCGCCACAAGCGGCAGCGCAATCAGGGCAAGAAAGCCAATATATTTGAGGGCGCGGCCGGCCATGATTAGCCTGCGCGGGTTGCCACAAGGGTCCAGTTCGGATCGCGCGAGCGCGTGTCGCGCGCAAATGTCCAGCGGTCATTGACCTCAACGGCGTCCGACAGGTCACCTTCAACCAGGTTACCGTCCGCGTCTTTTGTCACCGCGATAATCTCGGCGGTGAAATGCACGGTCAGTTCCGCCATGCGGTTCTGGAGCTGGGCCTTGGTGATCTCGGCGTTCGCCACGTCGATCAACTTGTTTTCCACCTTGTAGCCGTTCTCTTCCCGCGCATCGAGGGCAGAGGAGAATTGCTGATAGACGGAATCATCAAGGAACCCCTTGAGCGTTTCCCGGTCACCAGCCCAGAAAGCCTCGAGGATCATCTCATAGGCCGCGCTCGCACCTTCCATGAAGGTAGGCACGTCAAAACTTGAATCCACCCGGCGGATATCCTGATAGGCCTTCCTCAACGCCGGATTTTCTTCCAATTCTACAACATTGTCCTCGCGCCCGGGTATGTCTTGCGTCGCATCTTCGCGTGAAGACGGACGGCCTGTCTGCGCGGATGAACGCGGGGCGGCCGGGGGAAGCGGTTCATTGCCCGTTTTTTTGCCAAGTTCCGAGCGTAACCTCAGAATTATGAAACCGGCCAACATGGCGAGAAGAATGATATCCAACATGACTTATAGAAGTCCGATCGTCCTGAAATATTGAAAGACTTGGCCGCCCGCTATTGAACGAAGCGCCTAACATGCCCTTATAGATAGGTGGAAATGAAGGAAAGAACAAGGAATGCCCTTAATCATATTATTGTTAATTCTGGCCGTTCCGGTCGTTGAACTGTCGATCCTGATCGATATCGGTGGCGAGATCGGCGCATTGCCTACCATCGCCCTGTGTATTTTGACCGCAGCGGTTGGCCTGACCATCGTGCGGCAGCAGGGGCTATCCACGTTGCGGGATATCCAGACGCAGGGTCAGCGCATCGGTACCAGCATCGTGCACGGCTTTTTTCTGGCCCTTGCCGGTGTCTGCCTCCTCATACCCGGCTTCATGACCGACATAATCGGCGGCCTGCTTCTTATTCCGCCGCTCAGGCTTTGGCTTGGCAAGGGCATTGCCTCATGGGCGATGACCCATAAGGCCGAAAGCATGCGGCGTGGCAACATCGTCATCGAGGGCGAATTCTGGACAGCGGAGACCAAGCAACCCGCGCCTGAGCCGCTTCCTCGTGAGGATGGGAACACAGACAGGCCCGAAAATTAGGAAAACCGCCATCTCCGGCGCAATTGTTTATTGTTCATCTGTTGAAACCGTGCTAGCCGTTTGCCCCAGATTCGCCAACCCAGGTGGTTTGGGGGGGTGGCAGACAATTAAAGAGTGAAAAAATGGCTGATAATGAATTTGGGAATGACCAAACGCCCGTAGGCGGCCCGGCACCGGCTGGTGCAGAAGGCCCACAAGCAGGCGTCATTGCACAATATGTAAAAGACCTTTCGTTCGAAAACCCGAACGCACCGGCAAGCCTTCAGGCGCTCGCTGGCGCCAAACCCGCCATTGACGTCAACGTCAATGTCGGCGTTCGCAAAATGAACGATGAAGTTTATGAGGTTGAGCTGAAGATATCCGCAAAAGCGACAGCACCTGCCCAAGAGGGTGGTGAGCAGGTTGCCTTTGTTGTTGAACTTGCCTATGGCTCCCTCTACGGCATCCGCAACGTCCCTGAAGAAGCGCTAAAGCCGTTCCTTCTGGTGCAGGCGCCGATGATGATGTTCCCGTTTGCACGCCGCATTATTGCGGATGCAAGCCGTGATGGCGGTTTCCCGCCGCTCCTTCTGGAGCCAATCAACTTCGAAGCGCTTTACCGTGCCCAGACGGCACAGGAAGCGCAACAAGCCGGGGCAGCAAATGCTGACGCGGCAAGTTCCGAAGACCCTGCCCCGATTAATCTTAATTAATCAGGCAGTAAATTTCCGAAATGCAGGCCGGCTGATGGGTTTATCTCATCAGCCGGTTTTCGTTTGGGAGGGGGTTATTCGGCAAATGCACCCGCCCGCCCGCGGCGGCGTTCCAGCCGTTCTTTCATCAGCACACCAACGGCCTGAACAATTTCGGGTTCCGCCACATTCGGGTGGCCACCGTCAAACGGCGGCTCCGGGTTATATTCAAGCCCGAGCTGAATCATTTTCGCCACCCGTTCGCCTACGATTTCCGCAACACATGTCAGAGCAAAATCGATACCGGCAGTGACACCGCCGCCCGTGATACGGTTGCGATCCTTGACCACGCGGCCCGCCGTCGGCACCGCGCCAAAGTTCGACAACATATCGACCGACGTCCAGTGTGAGGTGGCTTTAAAGCCCCTCAGCAAGCCCGCCGCACCCAAAATCAGGGAGCCGGTGCACACAGACGTCACATATTGCGCCTGGGCACCCTGGCGGCGCAGGAAAGCCAGCGTGGCTTCATCGTCAAACAGATAGTCCACATGCGGCCCACCGGGCACGCACAGCACGTCCAGGTCAGGGCAATCCTCAAGCGTCACGGTCGGCATGAGCCCGAGGCCCTTGTCGGCGGTCACAGCCTTCAGCGTTTTGGCAGCCAGATAAACCTCCACCCCCGGCACCTGGGAGAAAACTTCAAAAGGCCCGGCGAAATCCAGCTGGGTCATGTCAGGGAAGAGATAGAAACCAATTTTTATTGTCATGATATTTTCCTCGCGGTTGTCACTCGGCAACGTGGGCACCTTAGACTTGTCGGTGGATGGCGGATATGACATATTATTATTGATTTCTGCCAAGTTGTGAGTGAGTCCATGAGCAAAAAAATTGTTATTCTGTGTTTCGACGATGCCCAGATCCTTGATATTACCGGCCCCGCACAGGTTTTTGCTTCGGTGAATGAGGCGTACAACACGCCGGAGTATGACATTGTGCTCGCAAGCCCGGCTGGGGCCAGCACGCGCACAACCAGCGGCATTTCTCTTGCGACCGTGCCCTATGAGGAGATAGGCGG
Organism: Kordiimonas aestuarii; assembly: GCF_025574465.1. GTDB lineage: Bacteria > Pseudomonadota > Alphaproteobacteria > Sphingomonadales > Kordiimonadaceae > Kordiimonas > Kordiimonas aestuarii. The sequence goes on along the minus strand of NZ_JAOBPP010000021.1, from coordinate 644,375 downwards.
CCCTGTCCACACCCTTATGGTCTCCGGCGGGAACGGGACGCGCGCGACGTGTGAAGACCAGAAAGTGCTGACGTGGCTAAAGCATATGGCCGACGGCGCGGAGCGGGTTGCCAGTGTGTGCACCGGCACCTTCCTGCTGGCCGCGGCGGGCGTACTGGCGGGTCGACGCGCTGCCACGCACTGGCGCTCCACCCGCGCGCTGGCACGGCTTTATCCTGCCGTCGACGTCGACGCAGAGGCCCTCTATGTCGAAGACGGGCGTTTCTGGACTTCGGCCGGTGTCACCGCCGGTATCGACATGAGCCTTGCGATCATTGAGCGCGACCATGGGCGCCCGCTGGCCATGGGCATTGCGCGCCGCCTTGTGGTCTATGCGCGTCGGCCCGGATACCAAAGTCAGTTCAGCGCGCTTCTCGAAGGCCAGAGCAAAGGCACAGGCCTTGTGGCAAAGGCGGCCGAATGGATGGCCAGCCATATGAACGGGGCGATTACTGTGGCAGATATAGCCGATGCGGCGGGCATGAGCGAACGCAGCTTCCACCGTAAATTTGTCGCTGAAATGGGGGTGACCCCGGCACGCTATCTGGAACGCCTCAGGCTCGACAGCGCCCGCGCGCTTCTGGAACAACCGGATATCCCGGTTAAAACCGTTGCGGCGTCCTCGGGGTTTGGCTCATCGGGCAGGCTTATCCAGGTGTTTGAAAAACGTTTTGGCCTGACCCCCGGCGCCTACCGCAAGCTGCACGGCACATCCGCCGCCTAGCTTTTTAGCCACGCCTGCCATTCGGGGTGCGCCGCCACAAGGTCCGCCACAAAGCCATAGCCAGCTGCCCCCGGATGCGCGCCGTCGTTCGCCAGCGCTTCCCCGTGCCAGACATCCGCAGCATTCACATCATCGAAGATGTTTACATAGGGTGTCCTGTGGATACGGGTGAAGGTGATGAGCTGGCGGGCCATTTCGCCAATACGGTTGGTGGCTGCCCGGTCACCTGCCACCGGCAAGGGGCTGACAAATAAAACAGGCCACTTTTTGCCCGCCTCGGCCATAATGGACTTGGCGTTCTTCAGCCGGTCCACCTGCCCTACGGTAATGCGTTTGTGGTCTGTCAGCAGGCAATCATTGGCACCAAAAGAGAAAACCAGCCGGTCGAGGTTCGCGCCCTCAGCCTCAGCGCGCCAGCGCCTGAGCACATCCGTGCTGGTATCGCCGCCAATGCCAAAATTTACCGCGGTAAACCCGCTGCGCTCGGCCACGCGGCCCACCCAGCCTTTGCCGTCCGGCTCGCCCATGCCTGCGATAAAACTGTCACCAAAAAAGCCAATGCGCATCCGCCCGCCTTACCGTGCCGCTTTGGCGAGACGCAAAAGCGCGCGCGCACAGATGGTGTCTGCCGGGTTACCGGTGGTTTTGCACGCAAGTTCGGCTTCAATGAGGATATCAAGCGCGGTTTCTACCTTACGGGCAGACCAGCGGCTGACCTCCCCCATGAATTTGTCACGTTCACCGAAAAAAACCGGCGGGCGCAATTTACCCACTGCTTCCCCCGCGCTCATGCCCTGATCCATAAAGCCACGCGCCAGATGAATACGCATCATACGGTTCTGCAGCGTGCGCAAAATGGCGATGGCGCTTTCGCCGGATGTCCAGGCGCGTTCAAGGAACCGTTCAAGCTGCTTGAGGTTGCCTGCGGTTACCGCTTCCGCGATCTGGTTGAGGCCAAGCGCCGCCGTATCGCCCACACACGCCTTGGCGTCCTCAATGGTAACCTGCCCACCAGCCGAGCCCTTATAAAGCACCAGCTTATCCAGTTCACTGCGCGAGACCATGCGGTCACCGCCCAGATTATCAACGAGATAAGCCACCGCGTCCTGTGTCGCTGTCAGCCCGGCATTCCCAAGCACGGTTTGCACAAGACCCATGATGTCCTGCGCGCTGTCTTCATAACACGCGATGGCGATGGCGTTTTTGGCACCTTCCAATAGTTTCCGGAGGCTTGATGTCGGCTTGAGATCCCCGGCGGTGATCACAAGCAGGCCATCACCCGCATCGCTATCGAGCACAAGTTTGACCGCCTCGGTGGCCTCATTGCCCACGCTTTCGAGGCGCACCAGCCGCCTGCCCCCCATCATCGAGAGCGCGGCAACTTCATCAAGCAGGATACTCGGGCTTTCCTTGATATCGCTACTGCCGGGCCGGGCGACCTGAAACGGGTCGGAAAGGTCTTCACAGATCTGTTTGCCGATTTTCTCGGCACGTTCGCGCACCAGCCCGTCATCGCGGCCAAAAACCAGCACGGCCCGCATCTTCGGGTCCAGCGCCTTCAGTATGGCCGGTATATCGCGGGGTTTGGCTTTCACGGTGCCGGTTCTACCTTGGTAAAATGCAGTGCCAGTCGCCGGTGAATGCGTTCGGCAAGTTCAAGCACAAGCCTGCGCGCGCTATCTTCCCGGCGGGACAGAATGGCATAATCCGACAGCACGAGGTCATAAGATGTGGTTGCGCGCATATCTTCCTCAAACACCAGCGTTTCGCCGTTCAGGTTGATAAGCTGCACTTTGGCAAAAACCGTTAGCTGTTCCTGTGTCGCCGCGGCGTCAGGTCGAATGCCGTAGCCTTCGCTTTCCTGTGCCAGCGTGATAACAAGCCGGTATTCCGGCGTGCCGCCCGAGTTCAGCCGGTCCAGAAGCCGATTGCGCATCTGCTGGCCAAGGCGGTCGGCGATGGGGGCAACTTCCACCCCTGCCAGATGCTGCTGCATCGCCGCCGAGGAGCCGCCAGCTTCATAAAGCGGGCGAAAACCACAGGCGCCAAGCAGCAGAACAAAACCGATAGCCAGCAGCTTTTTCATTAGCCTACCACGATGTTGACGATACGGCCCGGCACCACAATCACCTTGCGGATCGTGCCCTCATCGGTGAACTTTTTAACACTGTCGGATGCCAGGGCGATTTTCTCAACCTCTTCCTTCGGCATATCTTTCGCAACTTCAATCGTGTCACGCACCTTGCCGTTCACCTGCACCGCCATCTTGACCGTGTCATCCACGGTCAGCGCCTTGATGGCTTTCGGCCACGGCGTATTGGCAACCAGTTCCTTGTGGCCCAGCTTTTTCCAAAGCTCTTCCGCGAGGTGCGGCATCATCGGGCCGACCAGTAGCACAAGCGTTTCAAGTGCTTCCCTGAGCACCTCAGGCGCACCGTCGCCGGTGCATTTGCCGCCTGCGGCATTGGCAAACTCATAAAGCCGCGCAACGGCTTTGTTGAAATGCAGGTTTTCGATATCCGCCGTCACACCCTCGATGGTTTTATGCGTGGCTTTGCGCAAAGCTTCCGCCGTCTTGGACAAGGCCTCGGGCGGTGCCGCGCCAAATGTACCAATGGGTGCTGGCGGGTTGTTCACAAGGCGGAACACGCGCTGGGCAAAGCGCCAGGCGCCCTCGATCCCGGCTTCGGTCCACAACAGGTCACGCTCTGGCGGGCTATCCGAAAGCACAAACCAGCGCGCGGTATCGGCACCGTATTGGTCGATAATATCATCGGGATCGACAACGTTTTTCTTTGACTTGGACATCTTCTCGATGCGGCCCTCAGAGACCTCAAGGCCATTATCGGTCCGGTAGAGGGAGCCATCATCGCGCGCGCGCACAACCTCGGGGAAGACCCATTCGTCGTCGCTGTCCTTGTAGGTCGCGTGGGTAACCATGCCCTGGGTGAACAGGCCTTCAAACGGCTCGTCCACATTGGTGCGACCCACATGTTTGAGCGCACGGGTAAAGAAGCGTGCATACAGCAGGTGCAAAATCGCGTGCTCAACCCCACCGATATATTGTTTCACCGGCAACCAGTCGTTCACCACGTCACTGTCGAACGGGGCCTCCTCATCCGGCGTACAGAAACGCATGAAATACCATGACGAATCGACAAAGGTGTCCATGGTGTCTGTCTCGCGCACTGCCTTCTTGCCGCAGCTTGGGCATTTGGTGTGCTTCCATGTCGGGTGATGCTCAAGCGGGTTGCCCGGCTTGTCGAAAGAGACATCCTCCGGCAACTTGACCGGCAGTTCCTCGCTTGGCACCGGCACGACACCACAATCATCGCAGTGCACAAAGGGGATAGGCGTGCCCCAGTAACGCTGGCGGGACACACCCCAGTCGCGCAGGCGGTAATTGACCGTGCGTTCGCCCCAGCCCTCGGCCTCGGCCTTGTCAATGAGCGCGGCTTTGGCGTCCACGGCGTCCATGCCGTCAAGGAAGCGGCTGTTGATCATCTTGCCGGGGCCCGTGTAGGCCTCATCGGCAATCTTGTAGCTTGCGGCGTCTTCGCCGTCCGGCAGTACCACCGGGATCACCGGCAGGTCGTATTTGCGGGCAAAATCAAGGTCGCGCTGGTCTCCGGCCGGACAGGCGAAAATCGCGCCCGTGCCGTAATCCATCAGCACAAAGTTGGCCACATAAACCGGCAGAAGCCAATCCTTGTCCAGCGGATGGCGCACATGAAGCCCGGTATTGAAGCCTTTTTTCTCCGCCTTCTCGATCGCTTCTTCGGTGGTGCCGGTTTTGCGGCACTCTTCGGCGAAGGATTTCAGCTCGGCGTTATCTTCCGCCAGCCTGGCTGCAAGTGGGTGGTCTGGCGCAATGGCGCAGAAACTGGCACCAAAAAGTGTATCGGGCCGGGTGGTGTAAACCGGCAGGTCTTCGCCTGTCTCGGCAATTTTAAAACTGAACTTCAACCCTTCGGAACGGCCAATCCAGTTTTCCTGCATCAGGCGCACTTTGTCCGGCCAGCGTTCAAGCGTCTTCAAGCCACCGAGGAGGTCTTCCGCAAAATCGGTGATTTTGAGGAACCATTGGCTCAGCTTGCGGCGTTCAACGGTGGCACCCGAGCGCCAGCCCTTGCCGTCGATCACCTGCTCGTTGGCGAGCACGGTATTGTCCACAGGGTCCCAGTTCACCCAGCTTTCCTTGCGGTACACAAGGCCCGCGTTGAAAAAGTCGATGAATATCTGTTGCTCTTTGCCGTAATACTCAGCGTCGCAAGTGGCGAACTCGCGGTCCCAGTCAATGGCAAAACCAACCTGCTTCAGCTGGTCCCGCATGTTGGCGATATTGTCGTATGTCCAGTCGGCCGGGTGCACCTTGCGTTCCATCGCCGCATTTTCAGCCGGCATACCAAACGCGTCCCAGCCCATGGGATGCAGGACCTCAAAGCCATTCGCCCGGCGAAAACGGGCCACCACGTCACCGAGCGTATAGTTGCGCACATGGCCCATATGGATGCGGCCAGAAGGGTACGGGAACATCTCAAGCACATAATATTTTGGCTTGTCCGACTTGCTGTCGGTCTTGAACGTGTTGGCCTCACGCCAGATTTTCTGCCATTTGGCTTCGGTTGCCTTTGCGTTGTAGCGCGACATGTTTTTGATCTCGGTTGGGCTCGCCGGTCAGGGACGGCATCTGTGTAACTGAAACAGCCGGGCAACCGCCCGGCATGAAGTGAATGCTTTTCTGTCTCCGGGGCCTCTTCAAGGCCCGCAGCCGCTTAACCGCGGGTGCTGATCCGGAGCTGGCGGGCACGCGCGAGGATAGCTTCTTCTATCTGCAGCGTGGTGGCCGCCTGTACAGGCACAGTGAGCCAGCTTCCACCTGTCTCCCGTTCCTGCCGTACAACAGACACACGGATCGCATCGGAGCGCAGGTCTTCAGACAGGAACTGGATTGTGACCTTCACGCGCTCGTTTGGCGCATCGGCTGTGGAATGCCAGTCTGTTGTGATCACGCCGCCCGAGGGTTCGACCCGATCGAACGGCATGAAGGACAATGTGTCAAGCGTCGCCTGCCACAGATAACCGTTTACGCCAATGGCTGTGGGGCGCGGGGCTAGCCGCTCACCCTTCTCATCACCGCCGCCAAACAATCCGGAACAGGCACCAAGCGAGAACGCCAGCGTTAGCGCCATCATGGTCCGGGCAAATTTTTGCATGCTACACCCCGTAGATTCGTTTTTATCGTCACACGGGTGCTACACCTCAAATGTGTAACAACCATGGCTTAATGCGGGTTATAACGACCATAAAAGGCGCTGACCAGTCAGAAAGTGGAACAAATAGTGGCAACGAGGACACAGAGCGCCCTATTTTTGCCCGACCATCTTGCATAGTGGGGGGTAGATTCCATACCATGTATACACGTTACGAGAGCGAGTCTCCCCAAGGTCATGAAGAATGTTTTGAAATATAGCCTAGCCGCAGCACTTGTTTGTGGCGCCTCGACAGTCTCCACTGCCGAGGATAAAGCTCGTTTTGAAGCAACCGGCTTCATGCAAAGCCTTGATCTTTTTATCGCCGAGCAGGTTTCCAAACTGCGCAGCGGCGAACAGAAAGACAAGGATGAGAAGATCAAGGATATCGATCTCAGCCTTCGAGACACCTCCGGCGCCAACGATAGCGGGTTCCTCTACCTGCGTGACCGCAGCGCGGCGGGCATGCCGGGTTCGATGATCATCCCTGGTGACCTTGGCGACCGGCCTGACTTTTCCTCGCTTCTGGCGCCAGACGGCACCGTACGGGGTTCATATGGCCAGGATATTCTCGACACCACATCACGCATGGGCATCAGCCTGCCGACAAGCGACAACCCTTATGCGCCGGGCATCGAAGTCTCGCTGGAGAGCAGCTACCGCATGTCCCTGCAAGGCATTCCCGCGCTTTCGGGCTTTAGCTCCAGCGATACAACGGAACGCAATTATAACATCGGGCTGACGGTTGGGTATTCCGGCTTCAACCTTGATGCGTCAATGATGCGGCAGGAAAGCCTGTTCGACCGGGAGATTTCCGGCTACGGCGTCGGCTTCTCCTATCAGGCATCCAGTTGGATGGCGCGGCTTTCCCTCAGCGAATACAAGGAGGGCGCGGACCTTTATGGTATCGAGAACGAAGCGCGCAATATCATCTCGGTTGAGCTGGGTGCGAGCTACCGGCTGACAGACAGCCTCGGGCTGCAGGGCGGCCTGCGCTATTATGACTATGGCAGCCGCATCATGCTGCACCCTGAAGCAGGCGAAAAATCCCAGATGGTCTTCCTTGGCGGCCGTCTGAAGTTCTAAGCGCCTGACTTATCAGACAAAAATCCATCTATACCAGCAAGGGCCGCTAGTTTTAATGGCCTCAGTTTTTTGGCCGTTGCCACGTTCACACCGCCCAGTGCGGCCACCCGCACAGGTGTGCGGAATGTGAGCCGCGCGAACCGGTGCAGGCCAAGGGCGGGGGCGCCCACATGGCTGCGTGTGCTAAACACCGGGGCAACAAGGGCAAAATCGACGCCAAGCCGCTCAGCGCGCCTGAGTGCAGCCCGGTTATGGCAGGCGGCGGTAATAAGACGAAAACCGCTCAGCACCTGACGGCGCGACAGCATGTATTCAGGCAGGTGCACCCCGTCGGCACCCACCTTTCGGGCCAGCGCTACATCGCCCGCAACCAACAGAAACTGGCGGTTCTCACGGGTTGCCGCGCACAGCTTCCGTGCATAGGTTTCGCGGTCAGCGTGGTCATAGTCCCGGCAGATGATGATGCTGCCCGGAGGCAATTTTTCAGCCACCGCAACCGGGTCGCACACCCGTGCGAGATCTGTGCAGAAAATAAGCCGCTCTACCCCCGCCGCTTTTGCAAGCGCGTGCGCGGGGAACTGCCGGTTTTTTTTTAGCACAAGCTTGACCATGCTCGCTTCCTATCACATAGGGTGCATAAGCAAAATATGAACCTGACGCGCACAAGGAAGGTCCACGCCATGATGCCCGACATCAAAGCCAATATCGACGCCGTCCACCACGAGATCAGCCGCATGTGCAAACATGTGGACACCGAAGTGAACCAGCCGAAGCTGATTGCGGTTTCCAAGGTGCAACCGCTTGAGCGGGTGCGCGCCGCCCTTGAGGCTGGTCACCGCGTCTTTGGGGAAAACCGGGTGCAGGAAGCCAGCGAGCGCTGGGGTGCGCTGAAGCCCGAGTACAGGGATGTGGAGTTGCACCTGATCGGCGGCCTGCAAACCAACAAGGCAGCAGATGCCGTAACGCTGTTTGATGTCATCCAGTCGGTCGACCGCATCAAGCTGGCAAAAGCGCTTGCACGCGAGATGGAAAAACAGGGCAAACAGCTGCCGGTTTTTCTTCAGGTCAACACGGGGCGCGAGGAACAGAAGGGCGGCTGCATGGTTGAGGACCTGCCCGCGCTTCTGGATGAATGCCAGAACCTTGGTCTTGAGGTGGCGGGGCTGATGTGTATCCCGCCGGCGGGCGAGGACCCCACCATGCACTTCGCGCTGCTGAAAAAACTGCAAAAGCGCCATGGCCTCGAGCGCCTGTCCATGGGCATGAGCGGGGACTATACGCTCGCCGCCGCCATGGGTGCGACAGACATCCGCGTCGGCACCGCCATCTTCGGCGCGCGGGATTACCGTTAGATTACCTCATCACAGGCCGGGGAATACTGAAAGCGGTGCCCTGAAGGCAATAGACCCGTCCGTGCTGCGAATGCGAAACTCTACCGGACGCACCCTGACAATTATGTCGCGCTTGCTTTTTGTTGGCAGCCGTTCGATTCCGGTGACCACAAGCGTCACCTCGGTACCCGAAGGCGGGGCGGAAAGATTAAGGGTCGCAGGCAACCGCACTCCCATCTCCCTGACAGGGTTTTCAAACACCATAATGATATTGCTGAAATCAAATGCCCCGCGCGGGGAGGGTGCAATCAGACTGGATTTTGTGTCTGCGCCAATACTGCTGAGTGCGTATGAAACCCTACTCGACCAACTTTGGGAGGATACGCTGGCGATGCTGCCAGACATCAACAACACCTGATGGTCTTGCGCGTCGGTTCTGAGCTTGGTGCCGGGACGAATTACAAATTCTGTACCCAGGGTAGCCGCCCGCCGCTCGCTCCAGCGCCGGAAGATGTTGATTGCTTCCTTTGGCAAATCATCGAAGGCGGCGTCACCGGGGAAAAACCGTGGCCATCCCGTCACAGCAAAAGTTTCCGTTTTCTTATTTTCCTCAATCCAGAAACGGGCCTGGGCTGCGCGGCCCCAATTGATGTTGTCGGAGCTCAGGACACCGTCAGCCATAAGAAGCAGCATCATAGTGTCGGAACCCAAATAGATCGGCGTGTCAACTGTCCCGAGGTCGTCGGCAACCGCTTGCATGCTATTCAACCATGCGTCCCGGTACGCTCCCGTACCGCGAACCAGAGGCCCCGCTTCATAGGCGGCCTGCCGCGCTTTTACCACGCCGATAAAATGATCGTACGCCTTTTTGGATCGACGGCCGATTTGCAGGAATGGTTCTTCGAATTGAAGTCTGAGATTAAGGGGGTAGTCCGCCTGAAAGCCAGGTGCCGCGTCGTCCGGCGTCGTACAGGGCGGCAGGCTTTTATCCGCCAGCACCTCACTCATAATGAAGCCATATGAATTGTCTTCATTCTGCCAACTCTCAAGAAAATTATCGTACCGGCTGCCCCCTTTGTAAGGCGGCCCGGATCGTTCTTCGACAAAACTGACAGAAAAGCGCCGGTCAGCAATCGGATGGCGGCAGAAACCTGCGCGCTGGCCATCGCCAAATATCTCCTGCTCTGCGACAACCGCCAGCATATTGGTGGCGCCAAACATCGCATCGGAAAGGTTTGCCCCAAGCAGTATGGCACCGGTCAAATACGCCCCGCGCAGGTCGGCACCGCGCAGGTCAGCACCGGAGAGATCAGCAAAGGCGAGGGAAGCACCGCTTAGGTCAGCGCCGGAAAAGTCCGCGCCGCTCAGGTCCGCGCCATAAAAGTTGGCCTGTTTAAGGCGGGCCCCGGCGAACAGCGCGCGGTGACCATCAAAAAAAGCCGCCTCTACCTTTTCCATTGCCGCGCCGGTGAAGTCCGCGCGGCGCGCAGTTGTTAACGCGAAATCGGTCCGGTCAAGCACACTGTTGCGCAGGCTGGCCTCATCAAGATTTAGAAAGACCTTGCGCCCGCCTGAAAAATCACCGCCATCGAGCTTGGCCCCACGGAACGAAATGCCACTGAGATCCATTTCAACAAAATCGTAACCATAACCAAGCAGGGATTCGATTGCCTCAACCTGCCCCTGATTAGACCCATTGCGGGCAGCCATTGCACGGTCCAGCACTTCAACGGCGTAAGACCTTTCCATGGTTTGTTGCACATTCTCAACCGCACCAGTCTGGTCCTCGACCGCGCCGGTGAGCACATCAAGCGCGCGTTCGACCCGATCCAGCCGCACATTCACCGCAGCCTGCAGTTTTTCAAGTGGGGGTACAACCTGCGCCATCACTCCGGTTTGCCCACCCGCCAGGGCATTGATGGTGGAAATCGGCAGCAGGATAACTACGCTCATCAAGCCATAAAGCGCCGTACTCGCTGCGCGCTGGGCTGGCTGCCCCTGAATATGCGCTCGGCGCCAAAGCCAGAAACCAGCGAGCGCGAGCAGGGCGGCGGCAGGCATCAACCATGACAACAGATCATACCATGGAGTAAGGAAATCAGACGTCAAGCCTAGAACGGCAATCACCACAGGTACTACCTTACGGCTCTTCCAGCCGGCATCACTGCGGAGCTGCGTCAGCAATGTGGTCAACGCCAAAAAAGATGCACCTCTGTTGTCCATCACCACCATCCCCCATTAAAGCCATGTTTGAATATATGCAACGCAGGCGAGATTGCCAACCGTGAGCGGTAACAAATGTCAAACTGGCGGTAAAACACCAAAGGGGATTTAGCCGATCTTGAGGGTATCCTCCGGCCCGACCTGCCTGAGGAAGCGGGTGAGGTCATCGAGAGTGAGCGCGACGCAGCCTTCCGTAGGAGTGAAGCCGCCGCGCGCCACATGCATGAAAATGGCGCTGCCAAGGCCCGGCACCACCGGAGCGTCATTGTGGCCGATAACCACCACCACGTCATAGACATCATCGTCCCGCCACATCTTCTCGTGGCTCGGCCCGAAGGGCAGGCGCACAAGGCGGTTATAGTGCGGGCTTTCCGCATCGTCGCACCAGCCGTATTCAGGGCGCAAAATCTCGCACGGCAAAGCGGTCAGCGGCTGCTCAACCTTGTCAGGACGGAAATAGACCCGCCTGAGGGCATAGCTGCCCATGGGGCTGGCGCCGTCCCCCTCACGTTTGCTGTCCGCCGGGACCATGCCGCCGCGGCCAAGCGCACAGGGCGCACCAAACACCGGGCCGGTGAGCCGCCCACGACGACCGTCATCCGCATCCGCGCTGACCGTCCAGACCGCCATGGCTTAGAGCAGGTGCCCGGTGCGGGCCTTTTTGGTGGCGAGGTAATTCTCATTATGCGGGTTGGTGGGGAATTTGTGCGCCACACGTTCAGCCACCGTGATGCCGAACCGTTCCAGCCCCGTGACTTTATCGGGGTTGTTGGTCATCAGGCGCACCGCGTCAAAACCCAGCGCCTTCAGCATCTCGGCCGCAGGCGCAAACACGCGCTCATCCACATCAAACCCGAGGCGGGTGTTGGCGTCCACAGTGTCATAGCCCTGATCCTGCAGCGCATAGGCCTTCAATTTGGAGATAAGCCCGATGCCCCGACCTTCCTGCGCAAGGTACAGCAGCACACCACCACCCGCGTCGCCGATGGCCTTGATAGCCCCCCGGAGTTGCTCACCGCAATCACACTTGAGCGAGCCCAAGAGGTCACCGGTGAAACATTCGCTGTGGATGCGCATCAGCACCGGGTCATGCCGGTTCGGTTCACCAATAACGATGGCGATATGCTCCACCCCTCCCACCAGCGGCCGGAAGGAGACAAGACGTGTGTTCTCCGCCCCCGCGAGCGGCACACGGGCCGAGGCCACCTGCCGGAGCTTCGCGGCCTGGGTGAAGTCTGCGTCAAGTATGTGGTCCGCGGGCACCTTGAGGAAACCATACTGTGCTGCGAAAGTCGCGGGCACCTCTGCCGCCACCACAGCAGGCAATAGCCGCGCCCATTTCACCAGCTTGACCGCCGCGCGGTCCACCGCCTCGTCGCGGTGGTTCATACGTTTGAACGGTCCCTTCAGGGGCGTCGCAAGGTCAAGTGTAGGGTCCGCCAGCGCGACGATATCCTCGGCCTTCATCCACGAAGGCCGGTGAAGGCGCACCACCGGCCAGTCTTCGCCCGGCACCTTGAGGCTGGCGGCGCGGTTATTGGTAAGGAGGATAAAGGAAGCGTCCGTGATGGCATCGAACCGCGCAAGCGACGGTGTGTTCGCCAGTTCAGCCGGGATAAGCGCAAGCGCGCGGTCAGTGCCGTCTGCCACCACGGCCACATAACCGCGGCGCAGGTCATCGGCGGCGCGTTCTAGCGAAAGAAGTTCCATATCCGTCTTTGTCATGCACCCTCATATAGGGGAAAATACCGCAATGTCAGCACTAGAATTGCGTTGGTGTGCGCAAGCCCAACACACCATGATCAATCAAATGTGAGCGTGTGTGATGGCAGATTAGCTTTCCACTTCTTATATAGGGCGGAGTAAAGCATACTAGGAAAATAATTTTTGACGACCGGAGACACTACATGGCTGTGAGGAAACTGCTGCTTGTTGATGATGACGTGGACCTGCGCGAAGGTCTGGCAGACCAACTGGCGCTGTGTGACGAGTTCTCAACCGTCGAGCAGGGCACCGCGGCCGACACGCTCTCCTTCCTCAAGGACAATCAGGTTGATATGATCATCCTTGATGTGGGCCTGCCGGACATGGATGGCCGTGAGCTCTGTAAACGCATCCGCAAACAAGGCATCTCGGTGCCGATCCTGATGCTGACCGGCAATGTCTCGGACGCCGATACGGTGCTGGGCCTTGACGCCGGCGCCAATGACTATGTCACCAAGCCGTTCAGCTTCACCGTACTGCTCGCGCGCATCCGTGCGCATTTCCGCCAGTATGAACAAAGCGAAGACGCCACTTTCGACATCGGCCCCTACCAGTTCCGCCCCTCCGGCAAGATCCTAGAGGAAAAGGAAAACGGCAAGAAGGTACGCCTGACCGAGAAAGAAACCGCCATCCTCAAGTATCTCTACCGCGCGAACGGCAAACCTGTGGGCCGCGAGGAACTGTTGACGGAAGTGTGGGGCTATAACTCGGGCGTCACCACCCACACCTTGGAGACCCATGTATATCGCCTGCGCCAGAAGATCGAACCGCAGCCCAACCTCGCGCGCATCCTGATCACCGAACCCGGCGGCTACAGCCTGCAAGGGCTGGGAGCTTAACCCCAGCATCGTCATTCGCCTGCAGGTGACGAAGAGAGTTGGGTCTAGCCCAGCTCGAACGAGGTGATGCCGAATATCTTGTGGTTGGCGATGTTTGGCATGCCCTTCTGGTACATGCGGGCGGTGGCGAAGACTTTTTCCATACCGTAACGGTTGGCGAGGCTGACTGCCGCGGGGTTTTTCTCCGGCGTGTCGAGGATGATGAGCGCGCCTTTGATGTCCGCCTGCAGGGCATCAAACAGCGCCCCCGCAACCTCCGCATCATCTGCGAACAGCGGGCCAACCTTAAAGCCCTCAAAGCACTTACGGCGAACGGCATAGCCCTTCACCACGCCGTCTTCCACATAAGCGACTGAACGCGCTTCCTGTTGGCCAAGCCATGCGTTCAGGAAACTGTCGCGGTGGGCGGGGAAACACTGGCGGTCATAGGCGCGAATGGTGCCGAGGCTCGCGGCACCAAGGTCCACGACTTCAGGCGCTAATGCAGATATTGCCTTGGCTTCACCATGGAAGCGGCAGTTCTCATAGAAGGCTTCATAACCGATGCGCTCATAGATTTTGACATTCTCAAGCACGCCGTCGATGCCCACGTTGCGGTTGCCGCAATAGGCAAGGCGCGCACGGGTGAGCGCGAGGCCATAGCCTCTGCCGCGATGCTCAGGTGCAACGATATAAAGCCCGCAGAAGGCGTAGCTATCATCGTAACAAACGGCACTGCCGGTCGCGACGGTCTGCCCACTCAGCACACCTTTGAAAAAACCGGTCGGGGCGGCCTGATAGAAGCAGGCGGCGTCCGCAAGGCCGGGGTTCCAGCCCTCGCGCGCCGCCCATGCGATCGCGGTTGCCACGTCTTCGCGGGTCATTGCCTCAATCTGGTAATCACCCGTCATGGCTTTGCTACCTTCCACTTAGAATTTGAAGTCCACCAGCACCGGCGCGTGGTCGCTTGGCTTCTCCCAGCCCCGCGCGCCGCGCAGCACTTCCATATGCACGGGCGTTTCTTTCAGGCTTGGGCTGACCCACACATGGTCAAGCCTGCGGCCCTTGTCAGCGGCGGACCAGTCCCGCGCCCGGTAGGACCACCAGCTATAAAGCTTTTCCGGCAGCGGGGTAAATTCGCGCATCACATCGACCCAGCCATGGGCCTCAATCATCGCCAGCATGCCGTCGGTCTCGATCGGGGTGTGCGAGACGACCTTCAGAAGTTTCTTGTGGTCCCACACGTCGTCAGGGTGCGGCGCGATGTTGAGGTCACCCACCACAATGCTGGGTTCCTTCAGCTCTTTTGACCATGCGGTCATCTCCTCCACGAACTTCAGCTTGTGGGCGAACTTGTCATTGATCAGGGGGTCCGGCTCATCGCCGCCCGCTGGCACATAGAAGTTATGGAGGGTCGGCCCGTCCTTGAGCTTGACGGCGATGTGGCGCGCGTCGCCCATGGCGCACCAGTCGATATGGAAGCTGTCCTCAAAGGGGGCCTTGGCGACGGTCGCCACGCCGTGGTGGCCTTTCTGGCCGTGGATGGCCAGGTGCGGCATGCCGAGCTCTTCAAAAAAGCCACGCGGGAACATGTCGGTATGCACCTTGATTTCCTGCAGGCACAAAATGTCAGGGTTATATTCCTCAACAAGCTGGCGCACGATATCAAGCCGTGCCCGGACCGAATTGATGTTCCACGTGATAATGCGCATGCTGCTGTCCCTCGCCTGAGTGGGCGCCCTATAAGGCTGGGCGCTTGTTAGAATATAAGAAAACTATTGCCAATGACGCCGATGGGCCAGCGGCCTTTTTCGAAAAGCTGGAACCGGAGCACAAACGGATGGTCCTCTTCCGCACCAGTGATGGCCGCGAGCGTGGCCTGATACACGGCCTGAACGGCTGCACCTGAGACCGCGCGCACAAATTCTTCATCAACAATCCTGAGCTCCTGCGCCGCTTCCATCGCTGCCTGCTCAATCGCTTCGGATGTTTCGGTCGCCACATGGGTCATGACCATCTCAAGCGTCTGCTCATCCAAGACATCAAGCGCGTCATCCGTGAGCGCGGCGCGCAGTTGCTCTTCCGCTTCCCAGGCCGGGCTGTTGATCTCGGTATTCTCGGCGGCGTCCGCCGCTTCTTCCCAGTCCGCGAGGAAAGCGGGGTCCGCTTCGGGGAAGCCGAGCGCGTCGGCGTATGCGCGGGCGATATCCACCGTGCGGCGGTCCGGGTCTTCACCCAGCGTCCTGAACCAGTGCACATTTGTCGCAAGCTTCAGAAAAGGAGCGACAGCCCTCAGCCCCGGGGATTCTTCAAACAGTTCGGAGATATCTTCGTCTTCGATACTCATATGCCCTAAGTGCCTTGCTGGGGTGAAACCATGGCAAAAGGCCTAGCCCGCGCGCAGGCCTGGCGCAAGCGGAAATACGTCATCTGGCTGCTTTGGTGATAGCGCTTCGGGCCTTAGCGCGGGCGGCGGCGTTTCGATAGCCCGCGCGGGTCTTCAAATTCCCACAGCTTATCATCCAGCTTGATGTTCACCTGCTGGTTCGACAGCTCCACATAGGTGACGCGGTCTTCGGCGTCCACCACCGCCCATGAATTGAGCTGAAGCCCGCCTTTGGTCTCGTCCTTCTGACGGAAATAGAGCGTGATGGTCCCCAGTTCGGGCCGGTCGTTGTCCTGTGCCGTCAGCGCGATAACGCCGGTGGCACCCGCTGGGTCCAGCTCGATATGCGCACCAAGGGCTGCAAGGTCCACCGAGTTGCCAAGAAGCGCCCTGAGCGGCGTATCCTTGACCGGCCATTTGCTGACCTGACCAATTTCATAATCGACAAAATTGAGCGTCTTGCCGTCCGCCACCACCAGAAAAGGGGTCTCGTCGGTATAGTCAAACCGTATATAGCCAGGGCGTTCCAGGTACAGCGTACCCTGAGCCACTGTGCCGTTTGGCGCATGCTGGCGAAAGCTCGCCTTCAGGCTGGTGACCGCCTTCATATAATCCTGAATCTGGCCAAGCGCGCGCAGGTTATTGTTGCCGGGCAATACCTTTTCCTCGACCGGTGGCAGGGGCGCTTCACCTTCTTGAGCCGTGACAGCAATCGGCGCCACCGCTACCGGAGCGGCAAACGCGAGCAATACTGAAAACATCATGCGAAACCGCATCAACCTATCCTTCGCTGGAGGGCATGTGCCCTCTCTATAAATTTCTTCCGCGCTTGAAGACTTCTTCGCGCTAGAAGTCTTCCTCTCGTTCAGGCACCAGCACTTCGCGCTGGCCCTTGTGGTTTGGTGCGCTGATCACACCCTGATCTTCCATTTCCTCAATCAGCGAGGCGGCCTTGTTGTACCCGATCTTGAGGCGGCGCTGGATATAACTTGTCGACGCTCTCCGGTCACGCAGCACGATATTCACCGCCTGGTCATAGAGGCTGTTATCATCGCCTCCCCCAGATGGACCGGGGATGAACGGGCTGTCAAAACCTTCTTCAGGTTCTTCCGTCACTTCCGAGAGATATTCCGGCGCGCCCTGCTTTTGCAGATGAGTAACGACTTTCTCGACCTCATTGTCGGAGACAAAGGCCCCATGCACGCGGGTGATGCGGCCACCCCCGGCCATAAAGAGCATGTCCCCCATGCCCAGAAGCTGCTCCGCACCCTGTTCACCCAAAATGGTGCGGCTGTCGATCTTGCTCGTGACCTGAAAGCTGATGCGCGTGGGAAAGTTCGCCTTGATGGTGCCGGTGATCACATCCACGCTGGGGCGCTGGGTTGCCATGACAAGGTGAATGCCCGCCGCCCGCGCCATCTGTGCCAGGCGCTGTACGGTCGCCTCCACGTCCTTGCCCGCCACCAGCATCAAGTCGGCCATCTCATCAATCACGATGACAATGAATGGCAGCGGCTGGAAGTCAAACTCCTGCTGTTCCATCACCGGCTGACCGGTTTCCTTGTCGAAGCCGGTTTGCACTTCGCGCGACAGGCGTTCACCCTTTACCCGCGCCTCATGGATGCGTTTGTTGAACGCCGCCAGGTTACGTACCCCAAGCTTGGACATATTGCGGTAGCGCTCTTCCATTTCGCGCACCGCCCATTTGAGCGCGACCACCGCCTTTTTGGGTTCCGTTACTACAGGGGTCAAAAGATGCGGGATGCCGTCATACACCGACAGTTCCAGCATCTTGGGGTCCACCATGATCAGCCTGAGTGTCTCGGGGCTGTGGCGATAGAGAAGCGACAGGATCATGGTGTTGATACCCACCGACTTGCCGGAGCCCGTGGTACCCGCGACCAGCAGGTGCGGCATCGACGCCAGATCAGCCACCACCGGCGCACCGCCAATATCCTTGCCCAGCACCACCGGCAGGCGCGCCTTGGTGCCCTCATAATCCTTGCTGGCCAGCAGTTCGCGCAGGAACACGGTCTGCCGGTCGCTGTTCGGCAGCTCAATCCCGATGGCGTTGCGACCCGGCACCACCGCCACCCGCGCGGAGATAGCACTCATCGACCGCGCGATATCGTCTGCAAGACCGATCACCCTGGCCGATTTGGTGCCGCGGGCGGGTTCAAGTTCGTAAAGCGTGACCACCGGGCCAGGGCGCACGTCGTTGATATCCCCCTGCACCCCAAAGTCGTCCAGCACACCTTCGAGCATGCGGGCGTTTTGTTCGAGCGATTCCTCGCTGATGCGGCCCAGTTTCTCCGGCGGTGGTGGCGGGGCCAGCAGCTCCAGCGCTGGTAGGCCAAAGCCGCCCGCGTCGCCAAAGTCAAGCACAGTTTGTGCTTCCTTGGTCTCGCGCTTGCCCCGCGTCGGTTTAGCCTGCGGTTTCACGCGTTTCTCGGGCGCCGGTTTTTTAACCTTGGGCTTGCGTGGTGCCATGGGCTCGCGGGCGCTATCCACGTCAAACGGTGGTTCGTCGTCACCGATATAGTCTTCGCTCGCATCCGCCCGGCGAAAGATGGCCGCAAAGGTTGCCACCACACCGGCACCGGTCTTGCGCAGAAGCCACATCACACCGGTGGTGAAGTTCGTTATACCCCAAAGGATACCGCGGCCAATGCGCTGCCATTCCTCACGCGTGAAAGCGAGGGTGAAAGCATAGGCAGGGAGGCCAATAAGCGCGAACACGATGCCATAAACATAATTTGGCACCGCCACGCCGGAAAAAAGCTCATTAAGCAGCAGGTACAGCCGCTGGCCAAGCGCGCCGCCATAACCCGCCTGCACCACAAAATCAGGCGCAGGCGCCATCACGCTGAGCGCAATCGCAACCAGGATCAGGCTGACAGGCACAAAGGTGAGGTTAAGCCAGAAATGGGGCAGCCAGCGAAGGCTGAGAAGCTTGATGCCCCATAGGGCAATGGGCACCGGCAGCAGATAAGACGCCAGCGCCAGGGTCTGCATCAGCACATCGGCGACATTGGCACCATAGGCGCCCAGCCAGTTGGTGGCGTCGCGCGCGGCTTCGTTATTGATCGTGGGATCAGCCGGGTTATAGGAGGCAAGTGCCAGCACAAGGTTGACAGCAAAGGCGATCAGCGCAAGGCCGAGAAACCGCCATGCCGTGCTTTTGAGAAAGACCACAAAAGCCGGCGGCAACAAGGGTGCCGTGTCTTTTGCTGATTTTGTCGGTTTTGCCCCCGTGGCCGATTGCCTGCGTGACGACACTGATCTTCTGCTCCCTCGGGCTTTACCCAAACTGCCCGGCACACCCCAAAAAGATAGCGGCCAGGGCAATGTTCTTGTCCTGTTCGCTGCACTCTACTGCGTGACAAGGGTCTAGGACAAGAGCGGCGATTTCATGGCAGCGTTTTTGCCCCACCCCGGGCTCGGCTTTTTGGCCTGTGCGGCATCAGGTCCCTTTACTTTTTACCCCTGCCGCGCCTACATGATGTCTCAAGGAGACAGGCGTATGGCGAGCAAAAAACCAGCACCCGATGTGCGGTACGACGTGACGATTGTGGGCGGCGGCCTTGCCGGCCTGACGGCAGCCATCGGCCTTGCGGAGCACGGTTTTTCGGTCGCCGTGATCGACATGGTGCCTGTGCGCGACCTGACGGCGGCCAGCTATGACGGCCGCGCCAGCGCGCTTGCCTATGCCTCCTGCCAGCTTTTTGAGGCGCTGGGCATCTGGCCGCACATGGAACCCTATGCCCAGCCGATCCTGGAGATCAGGGTGTCGGACGGCCCGTCGCTGCTGCATCTGCATTTTGACAATGAAACCCTGGGCGATGGCCCGCTGGGCCATATGGTCGAGAACCGCCACACCCGCCTTGCTCTGTTCGCCCGTATCGAGGAAATGGAAGGTATTGCACTTTACCTGCCCGAAAAAGTCGCCACGCTTGACCGTAGCGCGGCCGAGGCAACCGTCACGCTTGAAAGTGGACAGGTTATCCGCTCCAGCCTGATTTTGGGGGTTGATGGCCGCAATTCAGTGGTACGCAAGCATGCCGACCTAGCCACCAGCCGCATCGACTACAAGCAGCACGGCATCGTGTGTTCTGTCAGCCATGAATTCAGCCACTGCGGCATCGCGCATGAGCGTTTCCTGCCCTCCGGCCCTTTTGCCATCCTGCCCCTGACCGGCAACCGCTCATCGCTGGTGTGGACGGAAAAAAGCCACCTGACAGACACCATCATGGCCCTGAGCGACCGTGCGTTCGAAAGCGAAGTGCGCCGCCGCATCGGGGATTTCCTGGGTGACGTGAAGGTCATCGGTGGCCGCTGGGCCTATCCCCTGAGCCTGCAATATACACAGGAATATGTGGCTGACCGGCTGGCGCTGGTGGGCGATGCCGCGCACGGCATCCACCCCATCTCGGGCCAGGGGCTCAATCTTGGCCTCAAGGATGTGGCTGCGCTTCTCGATGTGCTGGTGGAAGCCCGCAAGGTCGGGCTTGATATCGGGGCGCGCAGCGTGCTTGATCGCTACGGCCAGTGGCGCACTACCGATAACGCCAGCGTTTATGCCATTACCGATGGCTTCAACCGCCTGTTCTCCAACGATATTGGCCCGGTCAAGCTGGCGCGTGACCTTGGCATGGCTGCCGTAAACGAGGTAACCCCGCTCAAGAATTTTTTCATGAGCCACGCGCGCGGTACTGTTGGCGAGCTCCCGAAACTGTTACGCGGCGAAAGCCTGCGTTCCTGATAAACTGTGCCAATGGCAACAAAGACGCACAACACGGATACGGTTGAGGATTGCGCATCGCTGGACGAGGCGCCAAAAGCCCGGCGCCTGCATTTTAACGCCACGCTTTATGTCCACCGCTCGCTCAAGCGTAAAAACTTTAATCGTATGATTATGATCCTTGCCGCCTTTTGCCTGTTTGCCGCCATCCGCTTCATCATGATTGGCGCATGGCCGGTGGTTATTTTTGTCGGCATCGACCTTGTGGCGCTGTGGCTGGCGTTTCATTTTAATTACCGGGCGGCCCAGCGTTTCGAGACCGTGCAACTGACAGACCGGGATTTGCTGGTCACCCGCGTGCACCCGAACGGCCGCGCGCAAACATGGCGCTTTGAACCCTATTGGGTACAGGTGAGGCTGCGGAAACTGGATGACGGTGAAAATGAATTGTCGCTCCGGTCACATGGGGAACGGCTGTCCTTCGGGCACTTCATGCTGCCTGATGAACGCAGGGAGTTTGCCCTCGCGCTTGAGAGTGCCCTTACCCGCTGGCGCCGCCGTATCCCGGTTGACGAGACCGTCTGAGGCCGCACTTTCCCGTCAGCCTGCCTCGCAGTAAACCTGCGCGATCGTGCGCCCGGCCCTGAGTGCCTTGCCCTTGCCGTCAAAATCATCCCGGGTCACGCCGCCCCTCAGGGCATGGCCTGCATCACCCCGGTTCATGTCGCGCAGGAAACCCGCATCGGCGAACACGCGTGGATGCGTGGTGTAAACCCGGCCCCGGCGCGGCGCCCCAGCGACCACCGTGCCCACCACATAGCCCTCCGCGTCAAACACCGGCCCACCGGATATACCGCCCAACGACCCGCCAAACGTGGGCCTGCGTTCGCGTTCCACCCATGCCAGCACCGGCTCCCGCATGCTGTAGCGACCGACCGAGCGCATCTCGGTGGTGCCAATCACCGTGGCGCGCACATCCGCTGCCTTGCCCTGAGGGAAGCCCATCATATAACCGTCGTCTCCGCGCTTTGGGCTTGTGCGCGACAGCGACACATAGTCGGGCTTCAGGCCCCTGGCGCGCAACACCGCAAAATCCCGGCTGGTTTCACTGACGGCTGAGACAACCGGTTCAAGCTGGCGCGGGCCACGCACCAGGTAAACCTTGCCGCAACCGTCAACCACATGGCGCGCGGTAATGAATGTGCCCTCACCGTCCACGGCAAAGGCCGTGCCCACACCGCTTTTGACCTCGCGGTCCAGTTCAACGGTGACACCACGGCCGTCATTGCCGGGAAGCGGGCTGTCATCCGGCACCAGAATGGGGGCTTCATCCACACGCGGCAGGTCAGGCGCGGGCCGCCGCGGGCCATCGCCGCCATCCGCCGCGTAGCGGAAGATCACCGCAACAATGATCACGATATAAAGGAGGATTTCCCTGCCACGTCGCATGCCTGGCGTCCCCTAGCCCGCGATGGCTGCCGCGTTGATGAAGGCCGTGGCCAGCTTGAAGGAGACCAGAAGCACCGCCGCACCCATTTCCCCACCCTCGATCCGGCGGGAAAGGTCTTTGAGAAAGAGGTCAACAAACCGGAAAGCAACAATCTGCAGCACGAACGCAACAATGCCCCAGATCACGAGGTCCCAAAGCGACACCGCCGCCGCGAGCGAAAAGGCGATGGGCAGCGCAAGCCCGACAATGGCGCCGCCAAGCGACAGCGCTGCCGCAACGTTGCCTTCGCGGATCAGGGCTACTTCATCATGCCGGGTGAACCGCATGTAAACCGCGATGCCAACACCAAGCAGCACAAGGCTTGTCAGCGAGTGCACCATAAATATCGGCAGGCCCGCCCACAGGGCCATCAGTGCTTCTTCCATAATCTTGCCTCTTTTTGCCGTCGCCTAAAGGCCCAGCACGTCTTTCATTGAATAGCGCCCGGGCTTTTGCGCCGCCAGCCACCCTGCCGCGCGCACGGCACCACTGGCGAACAGACTGCGGTTTTCCGCTTTGTGCGCCAGCACCAGCCGTTCGCTGGCGCTGGCAAACACGACTTCATGTTCACCAATCACGCTGCCACCCCTGAGGGCAGCAAACCCAATTGTACCCTCTTCGCGCTCACCGGTGATGCCTTCACGCGCCGGGGTGCGCAGGTCCGAAAGGTCGCTGCCGCGGCCATCCGCCGCCGCTTCCCCCAGCATCAGCGCGGTACCCGACGGCGCATCCACCTTGTGCCGGTGGTGCATTTCAAGGATGTCGATGTCCCACTCAGGCCCCAGTTTCTCCGCCGCGGAACGCACCAGCGCCATCAGCAGGTTCACCCCTAACGAATAGTTCCCCGCCTGCATAACCGTGACCTTTTCCGCCGCGCTGTTCAGGGCGGCGTCGTCTTCCGCGCTGAGTCCCGTGGTGCCCACAACAATGCCCTTGCCGTGTTCAGCGGCAAGCCTTGCATGATCAGCCGTCGCGCCGGGAGGGGTGAAATCAATTACCACATCAGCCTCGGCAAAAACCTGTGCCGCACCCGAGACAAGCGACGCACCCGAGCCCGGATAGAGTTTGCCAATCTGCGCATGGTCGGGCCGGTCGCAGACCGCGACAAGTTCCATGCCCTCTGCCTCGATCACCTCCGCCGCGATCGCGCGGCCCATACGGCCCATTGCGCCAAGAATGCCAATTTTCACCATAGCTGCCATCTCAACCGCCTCACCTGAAAATACTTTCTTCCTAGCTAACAGGCACCCGCGCAAAAGAAAAGGCCGGGACATGCCCGGCCTTCATCATTTTTATTTGTGACCCAGCTTTACTTGTGCCCCGACCTAGAAGCGCGCGGTCAGGTCGATGCCCCAGGTGCTTGGTTCCTCAAGATCACTGATGGGTGCGCCGAAGGTATCGACAGCGAGGCCACCAGCACCTCCACGGTAACGGTTGGCAAAGATATTGCGGGCAAAGACCGAAATGCTGAGGTCATCATCGGCGTTTGACCAGGTGATACGGGCGTTCGTATAGTTTTTCGCCTCACCCGTCTGCCACGTTACATTGCCCCAACTCACGGTGCCGCACGTGCCATCCTCGATACATTCGCCGTTTTCGCGCCGGGCGCTTGTGTAGCTGTGGTCGGCATGGAAGGTGAGTGCACCAACGCTATCGCCCAGCGACATGGTATAATCACCGCCAAAGGATACGCGGGTTGACGGCACGCCGGTTGGGTCCCCGATGGCACTGTCGCCACAGTTTTCCGTGCAGGTCACATCCTGATAACCGCCGTTCGCGAAGAAACGCAGGCCTACAACCGGCATCCACAGAAGCTCAAGGTCAAGCCCCTTGCCGGAGACATCCTGATTTTGTGTCACGTAGCGCGGCACGCTGCCGTCGTCTACATCCACAAGGCGGATCGACTGTTTGTCGTTATATTTGTATTTCCATACCGCCGCGTTGAAGCGGACCCGATTGGCAAACCACTGAGATTTGATCCCGGCTTCGATGTTCCAGACTTTTTCATTATCGAAATAGCTATTGACCTCAACGCTGTTGAACCCGCCGGCCTTGTAGCCACGGGCATAGGATGCATAGACCATGGCGTCATCGCTGAGGCGGTAGTCAAGCGCGATGCGCGGGCTGAGGTTGTCCCAGCTCTCGTCGCGGGTATAGGTAACGCCTTCCAGACCACCAACATCAAAAACAATATCGCCGGACGCTGTCGGGCCCACGAAGGCCTGGAAGATGCCGGTCAGGATCTGTTGCTGGATGTCCGCCAGGTTGCCAACGCCCGGTATATCAAGCC
This sequence comes from Kordiimonas aestuarii, assembly GCF_025574465.1. Taxonomy (GTDB): domain Bacteria; phylum Pseudomonadota; class Alphaproteobacteria; order Sphingomonadales; family Kordiimonadaceae; genus Kordiimonas; species Kordiimonas aestuarii. The sequence goes on along the minus strand of NZ_JAOBPP010000021.1, from coordinate 620,232 downwards.
GGGCGCTGCCGGAGATTTCCCTCAGGCCGTTGAACCACGACCATTTTTTCTCATCGCGGGTGTAACGAAGCCCGGCATTCACATTAAAGCGGTCCGTCATCGCATAGGTGACATCGGCAAAAGCCGCGTACGCCTTGAAGGTGCCTTCGCCATACATGGTTTCCGTCCACGTGCGGCCAGACATGGTCGTCAGACCCAGGTTGGCGATGTCTTCAAGCGAAAGACCGGGAAGCGACGGGTCAAAACAGTTGAGCGGCGTATTATTGAACGAGATGAAACCACCAAGGGAATCAAGGAAACGGCTTTCGCACGCGTTGATACCGTCCGAGGGATCAAAGCTTGCCGCCAGCACGCCGGGGGTGAGCCCGAGGTTATACAACACGGTATCGATCGAATCCGTCGTCGCATGGGTTTCGGACCGCTGTTTGGCGTTCTCCCAATAATAGCTGAGGCCCGTGGTCCAGGTCAGCGGACCTGAGACACCGTTCAGACGCAGTTCCTGATAGAATTGTTCATTCTCTTCCACGTTGTTGGTGTCGAAATAAAAGTCAGGGTCGGCGGTGCCATCTTCCTCTTCAAGGTTATTTGAGGTGAACTTCTTGAACGCGGAGATGGATGTCAGTGTCGCCCAGCCGAAATCATGGGTAATATTGAGGGTGATGCCATCAAGGTCGCGGTTTTCCTCGCCGTTTGCCACATCGCTTGTGGTGGGGCCGAACGGGTCTGCGCCGCCAGCGCTTGAGGCGTCACGGAAGAAATTCCAGTCCGCATTCGGGTTTGAGGGAGTGTAGCCAAAGGCCCCGAACCCGGCATAGACGTTCGCAAGCGGGATGCCATACAAAACATCAAGCGGTGTGTCCTTGGTGATGGGCAAGCCAAAAAGCGGTGCAACAGCCGCGAGGAAATCACCGTGCCCCGGCAGGTCACCCACTGTTTCGGCACCCACCGGTGCACGCAAATGGCCGTCGCCAATACCGATTACCGGTTTGTCTTCGTCTTGTTCGGTGTGGTCAAACTCGTATGCGAGGTTCACTGCCGTGCGGTCGTTTGGTTCCCAGCGGAACTGCACACGGCCGGTGACGTTATCTTCACGGCCATAGTCGTCGCCGGTGACAGCATCGTTGATATAACCGTCCTGCTTGTTGACAAGGAAGTTGGCGCGCATGGCGATGGTGTCGGTCAGCGGCAGGTTGATCATGCCGTCAAACTGGCGCTTGTCAAACCGGCCATACCGCAGACGCACCTGTGCTTCGGTCTCATCCATCACCGGCTTGCGGGTAATGACCGAAATGGCCCCCGCCGCCGTGTTGCGGCCAAAGAGCGTGCCTTGCGGGCCCTTGAGCACCTCAACCCGTTCGATGTCGCTGAAGAACACAATCGCAGCGCCCGAGCGGGAGGCATAAACCCCGTCCACAAACAGGCCAACCGCCGGGTCGGTCCCCACACCAAAGTCGCTGGTTTCCACGCCACGCAGGCGGAAGCGTGGCTGTGTCACACCGTCAATCTCGAGCCCCGGCGTGTAGGTCGTGATATCACGCAGGTCTTCGGCAGCGATGGTGTTGAGAAAGTCGCCGGAAAAAGCGTTCAGCGTAATGGGCACATCCTGCGCCGACTGCTCGCGTTTTTGCGCGGTGACAGTGATCTCTTCCAGGGTGAAAGGCGCGGCTGGTGTTTCATCCTGTGCGGATACTTCTTGTGCAGACACGTGGGCGCTGAGGCCGAGTGCAGCCGCACTCGCACCAAACATAAGCGCGCTTTTAAGATAATTGGTCTTCATAGGGCTCCCCTCCCGATTTGGCGGCACTCTGGCTGGCCGCGCTGATTTAGACCTGAACACACGTAACCGCCCTCCCACCAAGGACAGCCACGTTGTTTTTCACTTTAAACGCTACATCTACTCAATAAGCTTTACTCAATACTGGCAATCCATTCTTTCAATAAGGCCACACCTTCGTCGTGCACTATGGTGCGGCCCACCTCGGGCATCATCACGCCGGGGTCTACCGAGTTGAGCCGGTACACCAGAATGGAATTATCCGGCTCGCCCGGCATGATGTCATAAGCCAAACCACCCGAGCCACGGCCCGCGGCGACCGGGCGTTTTTTGTAACCCCATGTGGTTTTATTGTCCTCACCGGCGGTCAGGAACAGACCAGATGTGGAGGCTGGTCCTTCAAGCCGGTGGCAATGCGCGCAGTTAATATCAAGGTAAGCGCGGGCGCGGCCATCAAGCGATGCGCCTGCGTCTGTTACATCCGGCGCTTTTGGGGCCTCGGCGGACGCCGGCGCACCTTGCAGCAGGCCAAGGCTGGCCCAGTGATCCAGCTGGTTGGCGCTCCCGGAGGCATATTTAAAATCACGGTTCAAATTACGCGCTTTCGGGCCGATGGGCGTAAACGCCTTGTCAAACGTATGACAGCCTTTGCACTGGTTTTTGTTGGGCACCACATAATTGGTTGATTGTTCTGCCCCTGCCTCATCAATCCATGACACCGGCAGGGTCTTGCCTGCCACCTTCAGTACTGCATCGCCCTGCGCATCGTCCCAGACATAGGCCCAGGCGTTCCAGCCCCTTTCCTGATGGATCAGAAGGCGGGTTTCAATGATCTGGATATTTTCTTCCGGTACGCGAAAGTCGGCGGGATAGGCGAAGGTTTTGACAAGCACGGTGCCGACCGGGAAGCGCATCACTTCCGTGTTGTCATACCGCGCCTTCCTGCCCTTTGGCACATACACAAAGCGGAACTTGTGCGCATAGTCGGTAAACAGCGGGTTGATCAGGGTGTAGGGCAGCACACCTTCGGCCGGGGCCTGATGCGCCGCGTCGGAGAACAATCCGTATTCAGACAACAGTTTGGCGGGCCGCGCGCTCATGAGCGCAGCATCATTGACCTCCGCGCTGGCTGGTTCGCTCGCCAGAGTAACACCCATGAGAAGGCCAAGAAAAAGCTTACTCAAAACTGGTCTGAACAAAGACTGCGCTCCTTTACTTTCTTGCCGCTGGTTCTTCTTGCTGCTGGATGCCGCCTATTGGTCTTGCGGCAGGCTGACGGGCTCGCGGGAAGGGACGGACCCGTCATAATCATCGATGTCAAAATCAGGCGAAGCCCCCCATGGCAGGATCATATCCTTGACCATCTGCAGGTTGGCAAACGTGGTACCCATGGGCTCGCGGATATAGATCGCGTCCTCCGCATCCGGACCAAAGAAGGCCGACCAGAAGCCGTCCACAGCACCGTCCCATACCACCTGGGGCACCGGCAAACCGGTTATGGGCGCAATGATGTCCTTTACCGCCTTATCGGGCGCGAAGCCCGCGCGGCCATGTTTGTTGTCATGCACATAAACCGCACGCGGCAGCGGGTTGTAGGTGGGGTCATTATAGTCGCGCGGGTAGGCCACCAGCAGGATATTGGTGCTGGCGTTGTCGGACAGGTCATTCTCAAATACCTCAACCTCGCGGTTGGCCATGATCATGATACCGGTCCCCATGGGCACGGTCGCCACCACATTGCCGGGAGGGGCAAAATTCGGCGTATCGTTGGCAACAACGGTGTTGCGGAAGACCTTGACGCTATGGCCACCCATTTGCGGCAGGTTCGGCAGGTCGAACACCAGAATGCCGCCCGTGTTGTGGGTGGCGACATTGTCATACACATCGGCGAAATAGCTGTTTTCGATCTCGATACCCGCCACGTTCAGTTCCGCCCGGCTGTTGCGTACGATGATCTGCTGGCTTTGGCCCACATAAATGCCCGCGTCCGATGCGCCTTTGACCACACAGCCGTCAATCAGCACGTTTTTGCTTTCCACCGGATACAGGCCGTAAGCACCGTTTTCGGCATGCGGACCACGGGTCCATTCTACCCGCACATCCTTGAAGGTCACTGTATCGACACCCTTGGCCTTGATGCCGTCGCCCGGGGTGTCTTCCACCGCAAGGCTTTCGATGCGGGCACCGCCTGCTGTGATCAACAGCCCTTCGGAACCGGTTGTCTGGTTCGTGAACGACAGCACGGTCTCATTCATGCCCGCGCCGCGTACGGTGATGTTGGCGATATCAAGGGAAAGCGGCCCGGTGAAATCATAGCGGCCTGCGGCCAGCTCGATCACACTGCCCGGTTCGGCCAGGATCAATGCTTCCTGCAGCGCTTCCTGCACACCGTCACCGGGTTCGATGCTGATGACCGTACCTTGCGCGAAAGCAGGTACACTGAAGGCAACAAAAAAGGTGGCGCAAAGGGCCAGTAAGCGTTTCTTCATCTCTTCCCCCTCCGTTTCCACCCGCCATGGCAATGGAAACCATTAATTCTCAGCTTGGAGCATGCGCCTTCAAAGTGTGTTCGTCAAGAAAAAGTGAAACACTTTCATTTTATCGCGATTGGACGGGGTGTTATTTTGCCGCTACATACAAGAACGCATGTATCCTGACGGAGCGTCACACCAAAGCCCCGAGAAACGCCAGTGAGACTGAGAAAAACCTGTGAAAACACGTCCGCCAAAAAAAATCCCCACGCAGGCGCGCGCCAAAGCCAAGCGCGATGCCATCCTGCGTGGCGCCGAAAGAGTGTTGCTGGAAGAAGGACCCGCGGCGGTCACCACCACCAGCATTTCAAAGTCGGCCGGGGTTCCCGTGGGCTCGGTCTATCAGTACTTTGAAGACAAGGATGATATCCTCTTCAATCTTTATGACACCGCCTATAACGAGGTGGAAGAACGCGTGAAGGAAACGCTGGCGGAAACCCCCAAGGGCCAGCCTTTCAGGGAAACCCTTGAAAACCTTAACCGCACTTTCTGGCTTGCCGCGCGCGAACATCCCACCTTTCGCGCACTAACGCGCTGGGCCAACAGCCAGCGATCCCTGTGGGAGGTCACCCCGGGACTCGATAGCAGCCTCGCCGCCCTTGTTATCAACACGCTTGAGGTGTCTGGCGTCAAACTGCCCGCGAGCCGCCGCGAACCCATGCTGCGCACCATGGTGACCACAATCTCCATTCTGGTCGATCAGGCGATTGAGGAAGACGATGAAGACAAGGCTGAAGCGCTGATCCTTGAGATCGCCAACCTGTTCTCTGCCTACACCGGATAAAAAAGCCGCCCGGAGAAGGCGGCTTTTGTCTTTTTGGCAAATCTTCGCGGCTATTCCGTCAGGTCGTCCCAAAGCTCCTTGACCTTGGAGAAAAAGCCTTCGGAACGCGGCGAGACATCATCGCCGCTTTCTTCCGCAAATTCTTCCATCAGCTCGCGCTGGCGTTTGGTCAGGTTCATCGGGGTTTCAACCAGCGTTTCGATGATCATATCACCGGTAAAACCCCCGTTGAGTTCCGGCATGCCCTTGCCGCGCAGGCGGAACTGGCGGCCACTTTGTGTGCCTTGCGGCACTTTGATCCGCGCGCGTTTGCCCTCGATCGTCGGCACTTCGATGTCGCCGCCAAGAGTGGCTGTCGCCATCGGGATCGGCACCTGACAGTAAAGCATGTCACCGTCGCGCTTGAACAGCGGGTGCGGTTTGATCGAAAGGAAAATATAAAGGTCACCGGGCGGCGCGCCACGGGTGCCCGCCTCGCCTTCACCGGCAAGACGAATGCGCGTGCCTTCCTCTACCCCTTGCGGGATCTTGACCTGAAGGGTCTTTTCCTTGCGCACACGTCCGGCACCACCACACGATTTGCACGGGTTGGTGATTACGCTGCCATTGCCGTGACAGGTGGGACAGGTACGCTCCACCATAAAAAAGCCCTGGCTTGCGCGCACCTTGCCTGCGCCGCCACAGGTTGAGCAAACCTCCGGCTGCGAGCCAGGCTCCGCACCGGACCCGCCGCAGGGATCACAACCCACAGACGTTGGCACACGAATTTTGTCTTCCTTGCCGCGATAGGCATCTTCAAGGCTGATTTCCATATTGAAGCGCAGGTCGTTACCCCTGCCGCCGCCCTGAGCGCCACCCCGGCGTCTGCGGCCACCGCCGCCGCCCATGAAGTCGCCAAAAAACTCTTCGAACACGTCCGAGAAATCAAACCCGGCGCCGCCATGACCACCACGGCCACCACCGCCCATACCGTGCTCAAACGCTGCGTGACCGTAACGGTCATAAGCCGCGCGTTTTTCCGGGTCCTTCAGGACGTCATAGGCTTCACCGATATCTTTGAATTTCTGCTCAGCCGCTGCGTCGCCCGGGTTTTTATCCGGGTGATACTGCATGGCTTGTTTGCGAAACGCCTTTTTGAGCGTCGCCGCATCGGCGTCCTTCGCAACGCCGAGTAGCTCGTAATAATCTTGTTTGGACATAAGCGGCTCCCCGCGCTGTTATGCCTTGCCACCCAGATAAGCCGCGCTTTTGTTGGCTAAAGCAGGGCCTAAAATCAGACGCCGCCCGCCACGATTGTGGGAGGCGGCGCCCATTCTGATATGGCGTCAGGCAGCCATCTTATTTCTTGTCGTTTTCGTCGACTTCTTCAAAGTCCACATCAACGACATCATCGCCGTCTTCAGCCGCCTTGGCCGCAGCATCGGCTTGCGCTGCATCAGCAGCATCCGGGTCGCCACCGGCTTCCTGACCAGCTTTGTAGATCTGCTCGCCAAGTTTCATGGTGGCTTGCGCCAGCGCTTCGGTCTTCTGCTTGATGGCGTCAGCGTCGTCGCCTTCAAGCGCGGACTTGAGCTCTGTCACAGCGGCTTCAATCGCCGTTTTGTCAGCGTCGGAGACTTTATCCTTATGCTCGTCGAGGTTTTTCTCGGCCGAGTGGATAAGGGCTTCAGCCTGGTTCTTGGCTTCCACAAGCTCCTTGCGCTTCTTGTCGGCATCGGCATTGGCTTCCGCGTCCTTGACCATCTGGTCGATATCGGCGTCGGAGAGACCACCAGATGCCTGAATGCGGATCTGCTGCTCTTTGCCTGTGCCCTTGTCTTTCGCGGACACGTTCACGATACCGTTGGCATCAATGTCAAAGGCCACTTCAATTTGCGGCACGCCGCGCGGTGCAGACGGAATGCCCACAAGATCAAACTGACCCAGGAGCTTGTTGTCCGCAGCCATTTCACGCTCGCCCTGGAAGACACGGATGGTAACAGCACCCTGGTTGTCTTCGGCCGTGGAGAAGACCTGTGCCTTCTTGGTCGGGATTGTGGTGTTGCGTTCAATCAACCGTGTGAATACACCGCCCAGCGTCTCGATACCGAGCGACAGCGGCGTTACATCCAGCAGCAGAACGTCTTTCACGTCACCCTGCAGAACACCGGCCTGAATGGCGGCACCCATGGCCACAACCTCGTCCGGGTTAACACCCTTGTGCGGGTCACGACCAAAGAACTCTTTTACCACTTCCTGGATTTTCGGCATGCGGGTCTGACCACCCACGAGCACAACATCGTCGATCTCGCCTGCGGCGAGGCCTGCGTCCTTGAGCGCCTTTTTACAAGGCTCAAGCGTACGCTTGATCAGGTCTTCTACCAGGCTTTCGAGCTTGGAACGCGTCAGCTTGATCTGGAGGTGCTTGGGGCCTGAAGCATCAGCCGTGATAAACGGCAGGTTCACTTCGGTCTGGGTCGAGGAGGAAAGCTCGATCTTCGCTTTCTCTGCCGCTTCCTTCAGACGCTGCAGCGCCATGCGGTCGCCCTTGAGGTCGATACCGTTTTCTTTTTTGAACTCAGCCGCGAGGTAATCCACGAGGCGCATGTCAAAGTCTTCACCGCCGAGGAAGGTATCACCGTTCGTCGATTTCACTTCAAACACACCGTCACCGATTTCCAGCACGGACACGTCAAACGTACCACCACCAAGGTCAAAGACCGCGATGGTATGGCCGTCTTCTTTTTCAAGGCCGTAAGCAAGGGCCGCAGCCGTTGGCTCGTTGATGATACGCAGCACTTCAAGGCCTGCGATCTTGCCGGCGTCTTTGGTGGCCTGGCGCTGCGCGTCATTGAAGTAAGCCGGTACGGTAATCACCGCCTGATCAACATTTTCACCGAGATAGCTTTCAGCGGTTTCTTTCATTTTTTGCAGGATCATCGCGGAAACCTGGCTTGGCGAATATTTTTCACCCTTGGCTTCAACCCAAGCGTCGCCGTTATCCGCCTTCACAATGTTATAAGGCACCATGTCCTTGTCTTTTTGTGTGGTCGGATCATCAAATGTGCGGCCAATCAGGCGCTTGATGGCGAAGAGGGTGTCTTGCGCGTTTGTCACGGCCTGACGTTTCGCAGCCTGACCAACGAGGCGCTCGCCACCGTCAGCAAAACCGACGATCGACGGCGTGGTGCGCCCACCTTCAGAGTTTTCAATTACTTTTGGCTTGGAGCCATCCATGATGGATACGCAGGAGTTTGTCGTACCCAAATCGATACCGATTACTTTACCCATATTACCTTTTCCCTTCGTCAAGCCGACTGCTTGGGCCCTGTCGGCACCCTTTTACAGCCTCTTTGGGTTCATGTTTTTGGTTCAATCGCTGATCGCCAAAACTTCCGGCTCCCAGCGTCTTTCAGCGCCTATATAGGGTTGCGAGAGAGCTGCCGCAAGGGTGGTGATCCATAAAAATTGTAAGAATAGGCATGGCATAAAGTCTTTCGGGCACCAGCTCTTGCCGTGGCGCGTGTGTTGTATCGCCTCCTCACCGGCCGCTGCAAATGGTCGCGCCAGACAAACAAAGATTGAAAATGCGCGCCTTGTGGCTAAACTCGCCGTCAAGTAAGACAGATCACAACAACAAGAATTATTGCAATAAAGGGCGGGGAACGCATGAGCGATCAGGCCAACAAGGCGGGCGACGTAAAGCCGGAAAACACGGCGGACAACAAAGGCACGGACAGCCAGAAACCTGCAAAAAACGAGGCTATTGTCCTGTTGAAGGACCTCGTCGTCATCGTACTTTTTTATCTGGTGTTCACCACCTTCGGCTGGGGCAGTTTCCACATCCCAAGTGGCAGCATGGAACCCACACTGGAAGTGGGTGACCGCATTTTCGTCTCCAAACTCTCGTATGGCTATAATCGGTTTTCGTTCAATTTCGACCCTGAGTTCATCCCCGAGGAGCGCCTGTTTGACGACGCGCCCGAGCGCGGTGATGTGGTTGTCTTCACCCTGCCACACCGCGGCTATGAGGACTTCATTAAACGTGTGATCGGCCTCCCGGGTGACACGGTCCAGATGAAAGGCGGACGGCTTTATATCAATGGCGATCTCGTGGACCGCACCTTGGTGCGTGATGTGAACTATACCGACTATCAGGGCCATGAACGCCGGGTGAAAGAGTTTGAAGAGACGCTGCCTAACGGCGTCAAGCACCGCATTTATGAACGCACCGACCGCGGCCCGTCCGATACCACCGCGCTTTTTGTTGTGCCGCAGGGCCATTATTTCATGATGGGCGACAACCGCGACGGCTCTGCTGACAGTCGCGAGCTTGGCAACATGGGCTTTGTCAAACATGCCTATCTGGTGGGCCAGGCTGACGTAACCACCTTCAGCCTGTATGACTGTGATCAGGGCAAGGATATTTCCTGTCCCGCCGGTGTGCCGCTTGGCCGCTTTTTCAAGCTAATTGAATAAGTATTAGCACATGGCAGGGACGTCTAAGCTGACAAGCAGCCGGTTCTGGATCGCTCTTGGTCTGGTTTTTGGCATTGCGCTTATCTATTTTTTCTCCGTCTACCGACACTACAATATCCCCTCGGGCAGTAACCTGCCGACGCTGGAGGTTGGGGACCACTTTCTCGTTGACCAGTTCGCCTACGACTTTTCCGCCGAAGGCAAATCACCAAAACATGGCGACGTCGTTGTGTTCAAATTGCCGCATCGGGACAATGCCTCCTTCATTAAACGTATTATCGGCCTGCCAGGTGATACGGTTCAGTTGAAAATGGGGCGTCTGTATATTAACGACACCCTGATGGAGCGTATGCTCGTTGATCAGATCAGCTATACTGATTATCAGGGCTATGATCGGCGGGTGAAAGAATACGAAGAGACGTTGCCCGGTGGTGTCAAACACAGAATTTATGAACGTACAGACCGTGGCCCGGCAGACAATACACCGCTTTATAAGGTTCCACCGGACCAGTATTTCATGATGGGCGATAACCGCGACGGTTCTGCCGACAGTCGCGATCCTGGCCGAATGGGCTTCATTAAAGAGAACTGGTTTATTGGCAAAGCTGTCGTGATTACCTTCAGCACACAGGGCTGTGCCGAGGAAAAAGACCGTAATTGCTCACCTGTTTTCATGCAGGACCGCCTTTTGAAGAAGATAGAATAGGCATCGTGACGACTGCCGGGGCGCGCCGGGGCCGTACAGCCCCGGAGATACTTTGCAAGCCATGCCGCCTGGTGCTGCTGTACACCGGGCTTTAGCCCATGCGGTGCAGGGCGCAGATTTTGTTGCCCGACGGATCACGCAGATAGGCCAGATACAATTTGCGGCCACCGCCTTCCCGCACACCGGGCGGGTCTTCAATCGGCTTACCGCCATGGGCCACGCCTGCCGCATGCCAGGCGTCCACCATTTCCGGACTGTCGGCCACAAAACCGATTGTGCTGCCGTTGCCGCTGCAGGCGGGTTCGCCATCAATGGGTTTCGATAACGAAAAAACCCCGGTTTTCTCAAAATAGAAGCAGCGGCCCTTTTCATCCATCACACCGGGGCGATGGCCAAGCGTCTCCATCAGGGCGTTGTAAAACTCTCTGGACTGGGCGACATCATTGGCCCCCAGCATGATATGACTGAACATTTCCGGTCCTTCTCTTTCCTTGTAAAGCTGTATGTTACTCATGAAGTAACGCCTGTCGCCGCTTGGTCAACGGCGAAGGCGGTTTCTTTTTGAAGAGGGCTGAACGGCCTGAAGGCTCAGGCGTTCCAGATCGGAGTTTCGAACTTTTCCATAAAGGCTTTGTGCGCCTCAAGTTCATCATTGCTTACAGGGAAGCTGCGCTTCTCGCGCTTTTTCTTCTCGCGCGCCACAAGCCCTGCACCACTGTCGACCGCGAGGTCAAGACCGGCCTGCCTGCCGCCCAGAAGTTCAATGTAAACATCCGCGAGGATCTCGGAATCGAGAAGCGCGCCGTGCAGTGTACGGTGGCTGTTCGACACACCAAAGCGTTTGCAAAGCGCATCCAGCGAGTTGGCCGCCCCCGGAAACTTGTTCCGCGCGATGGCAAGCGTATCAACGAAGCGCTTCACATGGATGATGGGCTTGACCGCGTTTTCCAGTTCCCAGTTGATGAAACGCATATCAAACTCAGCATTGTGCGCGACAAGCACGCTGTCTCCGCCAACAAATTCGAGGAATTCGTCTGCGATATCGGCAAAAACAGGCTTGTCCTTGAGGAAGTCCGTTGTCAGGCCGTGAATTTTCACCGCCGAATCCGGCACATCACGCTCCGGGTTGACATACTGGTGGTAGTGACGGCCAGTAAGTGATTTATCGACCATCTCGACAAGGCCGATTTCGATCAGCCGGTCGCCCGTCAGCGGGTCGAACCCCGTGGTCTCGGTATCGAAAATCAGCTCGCGCACACTCGTCATTGCTGCTCCAGCTCCGTTACAATTTTTTTAACCTGCGCAAAAGCGTGCTCAAGGCCCTTGTCTGTCTCGATGATATAATCGGCGCGGGCGCGTTTGTCACGGTCCGGCACTTGCAGGCTGAGGATATGGTCAAACTTTTCGGTCGTCATACCAGGGCGGGCGAGCACACGTTCACGCTGGATTTCTGCGGGCGCCGACACCACCACCACCTTGTCGCAAGCCTTTTCGCCGCGCGTTTCAAAGAGCAAAGGGATATCCAGCACCACAAATTTCGCGCCGGCTTGCTCCGCTTCCGCAAAAAAACTGATACGCGCTTCAGCCACCATGGGGTGCATGATGGCCTCAAGCCGTTTTTTGGCCTCCGGGTCAGCAAACACAAGGGCACCGAGCTTGCCCCGGTCCAACACGCCGTCACTGACCACACCGGGAAAGGCCGCCGCAATCAACGGAATGGCCGCGCCGTCCCTGGCCTGCAGCTTGTGCACTTCGGCATCGGCATCGAACACCGGTACGCCAAGGCGGCTGAACATCCTGGCCGTTTCCGATTTGCCCATACCGATGGACCCCGTCAGCCCGACGATTTTCATTTGAACACTGCCTCCAGCCGATCGCGCAGTTCATCATCATACTCAGGCATGATATCAAACCACACCTTGAACGCTGCTGCCGCCTGATAAACCAGCATGCCAAGACCGGTCACCGTCCTCAGGCCACAGGCCTGCGCATGGTCCAGAAGCGGGGTGACAAGTGGTTGATAGACAATATCATACACTACCGTATCCCTTGCTGAGATGCTGAGATCAAGCTCCAGCGGTGGGTTGCCGTGCATGCCAAGGGTCGTGGTATTGACGATTAAGCCGGCTGTTTTGGCCACATCGTGCCGCTCCGCCCAATCGACAACCACCATGCGGCCCCGGCCAATATCCCGGGCAATAGCTTCCGCCTTTTCACGCGTGCGGTTGGTGATCACTAAAAACGGCAAATTTTCGTTGAGAAGGCCAAGGGCCGCCGCGCGCGCTGCACCGCCGGCGCCCATAACCAGCGCTGGCCGGTCCTTCGGCCATGACGGCAGGGATTTTTCAAGGTTTGCGAGCAAGCCGATGCCGTCCGTGTTAAACCCCGTGGTGGTGCCATCCTCCTCAAACTTGACTGTATTCACTGCCCCCATCAGCCGTGCCAGCGGAGCCAGTTTGTCGAGATACGGGATGATAGCTTCCTTGTGCGGCACCGTTATATTGAAGCCGGAGAATCCACGGGCTTTCATGTTCCCGATAGCGGCGGCCAGGGTCTCTGGCTCAACAGCGATTTTTTCATATTCGCCTTCAATACCGTAAACCCGCATCCAGTGGTTATGGATCACCGGCGACAAGGAATGTGCAATAGGCCAACCAATTACAGCGGCGCGTTTGAACGGGGCTGACGTCATACCGGCACCACCTCACGCCGGCGCAGAAAATCCAGCACGGGTAAGAGTGGCAGCCCCAGCACGGTGAAAAAGTCTCCCTCCACATGGGTGAAAAGCTGTGCGCCCACGCCTTCTAGCTGGTATGCGCCAGCCGACCAGAAGGCCGCTTCGCCAATGACGTCCAGATAATGGCTGATATAGTCATCGCTCAGGGGTCGCATGGTCAGTTTGACCGACTGCGCCGCACGCCAAACGGCCTGCCCATCTTCATATACCACCGCTGCGGAGACCAGTTCATGCGTCCCGCCAGACAGCGCCTTAAGGGTGGCGGTGGCGGCGGAGCGTGTCTGTGCCTTGGAAAAGAGCGTACCATCCTTGAAAATAACCTGATCGGCGCCAAGCACCAGTTTATCGGGTGTCATCATGGAAACGCTGCGCGCCTTCATATCGGCCAGCGCATCGGCAATATCACGCGCCGGGGCGCCGTCCGAGAGAAGGGAGGTTTTGATGGCAGCTTCATCCACCATGGGTTTGGCAACGCCAAACATCACACCTGCCGCTGTCAACATGTCTGCCCGCGTCTTGCTACCGGACGCCAGAACAAGCTCAGCCATTGCTTTTGGAGCCTTCCATTTCCTTGTCCAGCCATGCGTTATAGCGGCTGATGATGGCGGCTGCGGTTTCCTCGATCGAGCGGCGGGTCACGTCAATGGTCGGCCAACCGCGCTGGGTACAATATTTGCGACATTCCTTGATCTCCTCCTGGATGTGGGAAATGTCGGTATAGTCACCCTCCTCGGCCTGATTGATCGACCTGAGGCGGTTGGTGCGTATAGCCACCAGCCGCTCAGCACTTGTTGTCAGACCGATGACAAATTTCCCTTTTATTTCATCCAGTTCCCGCGGCATCGGACACCCAGGAACGAAGGGTACGTTGATGGTTTTATAGCCCTTGTTGGCAAGATAAATGCTGGTGGGTGTTTTGGACGAGCGTGACACACCCACAAGAATGATATCAGCCTGCGGCATATCCTGTGTCAGTTGGCCATCATCATGGGCCATGGTGAACTGAAGCGCGTCAATACGTTCAAAATAATGGGCATCCAGCTTGTGCTGTCGGCCTGGCTTATGCGATGCCTGCACGCCAAAATAGGATCCAAGCAGGTTAATGACCGGATCAAGGATCGAGAGCACCGGCAGGCTGGCTTCCATGGCCTCGCGTTCCAGTGCTTCCCGGATGGGCACATTGACAAGCGTATACATAATCAACCCTGGCTGCTCGCGGATATCTTCCATCAACCGGCTCATCTGCATGGCGGAACGCACCAGCGGCCAGTAATGTTTTTTCACGTTCACGCCTTCAAATTGCACCAGCGCGGCCTGCACAATGGCTTCCAGCGTTTCACCGGTCGAGTCAGAGACGAGATGCAGGTGAAATTCGTCTTCGCGCTCCGCAATGGCCGTCGCGGGCGAGACATTGTCAGGCATATTTGAGGCTGGCGGGATAGGTGGAAGACTCATGGGAATAGCCTGTGGATAACTTGTTGATGAAGCGGTTGACAACCAGCCTAAGGCCTTTACCCCCAATTTGTGAAGTGTTTGTTCAGTGAACTGTCACTATTGTACACAGGCTGGCATTATCGGGAAAACAGATGACAAAAAACGCTATATTTTGATGTTATCCCCGTTGTCCACAGAGTATTTAGGGTCACAAATGTGCCATTTTGGTTAACAGTTCGACCTGTTATACACATTTGCCACTGCCCATAGCCGCACATGACTTGTGTGTGCACAAGTTTGTGGATAAATCGTTTTCCACAGGATTCACAGGGATAAACAACAACTACTATTATTATATATAAATAGATATTTAGTAGTAAGTAGTCTGAGCATCGCCTTAAAACCCACGCCCAACGTTCCAGGATATTTTCATGGCAAAACTTCTTCTCAATACCCTCAAGGGAAAGCCCTCCGACCGTGTACCCTTCTGGTTCATGCGGCAGGCCGGGCGTTATTTGCCGGAATATCGCGAGGTGCGGGCAACTGCCCCTTCGTTTATGGATTTCTGCTACAACCCGGATAAGGCAACCGAAGTAACCCTGCAGCCAATCAGGCGATATGGCATGGACGGTGCCATCCTGTTTGCAGACATCCTTGTGGTGCCAGACGGGCTTGGCCAGAAGGTGTGGTTCGAGAAAGGTTTTGGCCCAAAACTGACACCGGTAAACGACGAAAAAAGTTTCAGCCGCTTGTCTCTTGGTGGGTTCCACAACCAAGTGGGCAATGTGTATGAGACCTTGCGCAGGCTGAAGGTTGAATTGCCTTCAGAGGTGACCTTGCTTGGGTTTGCCGGTGCGCCCTGGACGGTTGCCACCTATATGATCCAGGGCGCCGGCAGCAAGGACCATGCGGCCGCGCGCCAGATGGGTTATGGCAACCCTGAGCTATTTGGCAAACTGCTTGATATGCTGGTGGACGCCACGGCTGAGTATCTGATTGCGCAAATCGATGCCGGTGCGGATGCTGTGCAGATTTTTGACAGCTGGTCAGCCGCGATCCCGGAACCCATGTTCGAAGCCTGGGTGATCGAACCCACGCGCGCGATTGTGGATAAAATCCGCGCCAAACATGCCGAGACTCCGATTATTGGTTTCCCGCGGCTTGCCGGTGCGATGTTGCCCACGTTTGTTGACCAGACCTGTGTAAGTGCGGTGTCGCTTGATACCGGTGTGCCCCTGGCCTGGGCCCGCGAGAATGTGCAGAATAAAGTTTGTGTACAAGGGAACATGGACCCGCATCTGGTGGTCTCTGGCGGCAAAGCCATGACAGACGAAGCGTTGCGTATCCTTGAGACCCTCAAGCATGGCAGCCATATTTTCAACCTTGGCCACGGTTTTGTCCCTGAAACACCGCCAGAGCATGTTGCGCTTCTCGCAGAAACCATTAAGACTTTTCGCAGGTAAGGTATCAAGTCCTTAGTGTAGGTGCCTGACAGGCAAAATTTCGGGGCAAAATTTCGGGGGATGTTATGGAAGGCTATCTCGGCGAGTTCTATCTCTGGACCAAGGCGCTGCATATCGTCTTTGTCATTTTCTGGATGGCGGGCATGTTCATGCTGCCGCGCTACCTGGCCTATCACTGTGAGTGTGCAGTGGGGTCGGACGAGGACCAGAAGTGGATTGACCGTGAACGCCGCCTGATGCGCATCATCATCAACCCCGCCATGACCATTACCTGGATTTTAGGGATCATGCTGGTGGTAAACATCGGCCTTGATGCGGGCGGATGGCTACATACCAAGCTTCTGCTGGTGTTCCTGCTTTCGGGTTTTCACGGCATGCTATCAAAATACCGCAAGGCATTTGAGCGTGGCGAGCGCAGTAAGGATGCCACTTTCTTTCGCCGTATCAATGAGGTACCGGCGATCTTTATTTTTGCCATTGTGCTTCTGGTGGTACCAAAGGCCTTTTGATATTCCAGTTTCGGGACCAAATATCTTGACACCCAAAGCGATCGTGGTAGCTTGAAAACCGTCGGTGCGCGCCGTCTCTGTCGCGTGCCAGTTCAATTTCCCTGAAATTGCCGGATTTTGCGTTGAGTATACCGGCAGTCAATTTCCAAAAGACTTGGGCATAAAGCAGAAAAGATGCCCCAATAATCTGGAAAATCTCCTTTAATAACAAGAATATGGACGATCCCATGCATTTACAGGATCTCAAAAACAAGACCCCGGCGGACTTGTTGTCGCTTGCTGAAGAAGTAGGCGTTGAAAACGCATCGAGCATGCGCAAACAGGATATGATGTTTGCCATCCTCAAGCAGCTTGCCGAAGATGATATCGAAATTACCGGCGGCGGCGTCATCGAAATTCTTTCTGACGGTTTTGGCTTCCTGCGTAGCCCTGAGGCGAATTACCTGCCCGGCCCCGATGATATTTATGTCAGCCCGAGCCAGATCCGGCGTTTTGCGCTTCGGACCGGCGACACGGTGGAAGGACAGATTCGCGGACCAAAAGATGGTGAACGCTATTTTGCCCTGCTCAAAGTCTCGCTTATCAACTTCGATGAGCCGGAGAAAACAAAACACAAGGTTCACTTCGACAACCTGACGCCGCTTTACCCGGACAGCAAGCTGAAGCTTGACCCCGATGACCCGACCGTTAAGGACAAGTCACCACGGGTGATTGACCTTGTGGCACCCATCGGTAAGGGCCAGCGTGCGCTTATCGTCGCCCCGCCCCGCACCGGTAAAACCGTTCTGCTGCAAAACATCGCCAAAAGCATTTCCGCCAACCACCCGGAATGTTATGTCATCGTGCTTCTGATCGACGAACGCCCAGAGGAAGTGACCGACATGCAACGCAGCGTGCATGGTGAAGTGGTTTCCTCCACGTTTGACGAACCGGCCTCCCGCCATGTGCAGGTTGCTGAAATGGTGATCGAGAAAGCCAAACGTCTGGTGGAGCATGGCAAGGACGTTGTGATCCTGCTCGACAGCATCACCCGCCTCGCGCGCGCCTACAATACCGTGGTGCCGTCATCGGGCAAGGTTCTTACCGGTGGTGTAGACGCCAACGCATTGCAGCGTCCGAAACGCTTCTTTGGTGCGGCACGGAATATTGAGGAAGGTGGTTCCCTGTCGATTATCGCAACCGCGCTTATTGAGACCGGTAGCCGTATGGACGAAGTGATCTTTGAGGAATTCAAAGGCACGGGTAACTCCGAGATCGTGCTTGACCGCAAGGTGGCTGACAAACGTGTGTTCCCGGCGATTGATATTCTCAAGTCCGGCACGCGGAAGGAAGAACTTCTGGTTGACGCCGGTACACTGTCGAAAATGTGGGTTCTCCGCCGTATCCTCACGCCAATGGGTACCGTGGATGCGATGGAATTCCTGCTTTCAAAGCTCAAGGACGCCCCAAACAACGAAGATTTCTTCTCCCAGATGAACAACTAGGGCTGCGAAACTTCAAAAGACTTATTAGGGTAAGGGCTTGCAGGATTGCGAGCCCTTTTTCTTTGCAAGGATGATGTGATGCCCGGCGCGGCGCTGATCATAATTGACGTGCAATATGCCATCGATGCCCCTCGGTGGGGGCCGCGCAACAATGCCGGCGCTGAGGTCAACATGGCGCGGCTGCTGGCCCGGTGGCGAGAGAGCGATAGGCCTCTTGTACATATCCGTCATGACAGTGTCAGCGAAGGCTCACCTTATGCGCCTGGCCTGCCATCCCACCGCTTCAAGAAGGCAGTGGCACCGCTTGAGGGTGAAACGGTCATTGGCAAAAACACCAATAATGCTTTTGTGAATACGGGCCTTGAGGAACATCTGCGTGTGCTGGGGATTGATGAGGTGATCATCTGCGGTGTCCTGACCCAGCATTCGGTGGATACCACGGCGCGTATGGCGTCAAGCCTTGGTTTTGCTGTGACCGTGGTTTCCGATGCGACGGCGGCAACAGATGTGATGGATGGTCGCGGCATCAACTGGCCAGCGAATGATGTGCATGCGCTTACGCTGGCGCATCTAGTGGCGGATTACGCTGATGTTTCCAGCACCGATGAAATTCTGGTCAGCTCCGAATAGGGGCTCAACCCCGGCCTTAAGAGGCAAGCTGGGTGTCTGAAACGCCAAACTCGGGCATCCACAGGATGTGTTGCCGTTTGATCTGATGGTTTTCCCAGTGCAGAGGCTGCAGGTTGAAGTTATCTGTGGAGCCACCGCGCGCCAGGGGCAGGATGGTATCGATCTTCCAGCCAAACTGGCCAAGTTTGCCGTGATCCATAAAGCGGATGGTGCGTCCGCAGCTGTCACGGCGGTAGATGTCAGGATCGTGCCCGGCGATCCTGCCTGCCTTGCTCCATATTTCAGATTTCAGCGCATCGCGCGCATCACGGAATCTATAATTGTCAAATTCGCCATACATATCCAGTCTCCGTAGACCTGTTGCAGGGCACCATATACCCGGAACCAGTGGTGCTTTCGGCTGCATTGCAAAACTACACTATGACTGACTATATACTGTGTTATCTAATATAAGATTAACAACATGTAGTGGTTATATTTCCATAAATGTTTTATAAAGGTGCTTGGGACGGTTGTTGGAAAAGCTGTTTATTCACAAATATTTGCGATGATTTTGGCAAGTTCCGCTGGCACTTCGAAGGGCATCATGTGGCCGCTGCCGGTGACTTTGTGAAGGGTGATATTTGCTGATCTGGTGGTGAACTTTTCCACGGCCTCAAAGGGCACCATGGCGTCGTCTTCCGCCATGATAAAATGCACCGGTATAGCAAGCGCACGCAACTCCTCAGTCATATCCGGCCGGTTGATCGGGGCGAGCAACTGGCGGATCAGTTCCTGCTGCCCCATATCCCGTTCCATCTGCAGGATGGTGCCGGTGATTGTTTTATCTTCAAGGTTATCGGTGTGCACAAATTGTTTCAGCCGCGTTTTTGACATGCCACGGTAAGTGAGACGTGTCAGCATTTCCGCGTTGCGCTGCCTGAGGGCCTTTTCACCGTCAGATAAGCCATAGGGCGATGTGGCGATGACCACGAGGCTTTTGAACCGGGTTGGATGTTTTATAGCGATCAGCATTGCCAGGTAGCCACCCAGGGAGAAGCCGACAAGGTGGCAGGGCCCGGCGGGAGCCTGGTCCAAGAGCGCATCCAGCATGGCTTCCATGGTCTCGGACCCGGCATAATCACAGTGGCGGATTTCGGCTTCTGGCAAATGCACGGCCACCGGTGCCCATAGTCGGGCGTCACACATGGTGCCGGGGATGAGGTATAAAGGCGCGTCAGGCATCAGGGCTGCAATATGGTCTGCCCGGTCGTGGCCCGGGCCTCAAGCGCCGTGTGGGCGGCCTGAGCGTCCTTGAGCGCATACCGCTGATTGATCTCTGCTTTGATGTGGCCGTTGGCAATGGCGTCAAACACGCGGGTGGTGCAAAGCTCCAGCTCATCGCGGGTGGCGACATAATCCATCAGCGTGGGGCGGGTCACAAAAAGCGAGCCTTTGAGTGCCAGAAGGCCGGGAGAAAACGGCTCTACGGGGCCGGTGGCATTGCCGAATGTCACCAGCGTACCCCGGCGCCTGAGCACCTCCAGCGACCCTTTGAAGGTATCTTTGCCAACACTGTCATAAACCACAGGTACGCCTTCCCCGCCGGTGATCTCCTGCACCCGTTCGACAAAATCCTCGCGCGTATAATTGATGGTGTGCTGGCAGCCGTGCGCGCGGGCCAGATCTGCCTTCGCGTCGCTGCCTACCGTGCCGATGGTGGTGACACCAAGCGCCTTCAGCCACTGGCAGGCGATTAGCCCCACGCCGCCCGCTGCCGCGTGGAACAGCACTGTGTCACCGGGTTTGACCGCGAAGGTGCGGAAGATGAGATATTCAACCGTGCAGGCCTTGAGCATCAGGGCGGCTGCGTCTTCATCGCTTACCTCATCCGGCAACTTCACCAGTCTGGCAGCGGGGAAATTGCGTTCCTGTGCATAGGCGCCCGCAGGGCCTGCAGGGTAGGCAACCCTGTCGCCCACGCTGAAGCCTTCGACACCGCTTCCCATGGCTTCAATCACCCCGGCGGCCTCAAGCCCCGGTGTGGCTGGCAGCGGGAGGGGGTAAAGCCCGGTGCGGTGATAGGTGTCGATGAAATTAAGCCCGATGGCGGTGTGGCGGATACGCACCTCACCTTTTGCAGGGGCATCACGCGACCGCGACGACCACTCAAGAACTTCCGGCCCACCGGTTTTGTGCATCACGATCGCATGGCTCATGGTTTAGCCTTTCAGGTATTTTTCAAAGAATGTGGCGGTTCGGGTATTGGCCAGTGTTGCCGCTTCGCCATTCCAGTTCACGCCGTCAGGCCGGGCGAAGGCATGGTCGACACCCGCATAGGAATGCATGGTGATGTTGCCGTTGTCCGAAAGGCCGTCCCTGATCCGTGCCTGGGCATCCTTGTCAACAAAGCCGTCTTCCTCGGCAATATGCATCAAAAGCGGCGTTGTGATTTTGTTCTTGTCATCAAGCTTGGTATCAATGCCAACACCATAATAACAGACCGCGGCATCCACATCGGTTTCGGCTGACGTCTTGAAGGCGAGCAGGCCACCAAGGCAATAGCCCACAGCACCCACCTTGCCGCTGCCACCCTTGATGTTACGGGCAACCTCAACCGTGGCGGCGATATCTTGCATGCCTTTTACGTGGTTGAAATTCTGGAAATAATAGAAGGCCTCGTCCCATTCTTCTTTTGTCTTGTCGGAGATATCCACGCCGGGTTTCATGCGCCAGAAGAGGTCAGGGCAGATGGCGATATACCCATCGCGGGCGAGGTCGTCACAGATTTGCCGCATGCCTTCATTGACGCCAAAAATTTCCTGCAGGGCAATAACCACCGGGCCTTTGCCATTGTCAGGCGTTGCGACATAGGCTTTGAAGCTGCCGCTGTCATCTGTCGCCTTGATATCGATATAGTCTGCCATCTTGTCCCTCCTCGAGGCTTTGGGGGTTCCGCTCGCACGGTAGAATTTAATCAAGCGCGCCGGAAGCTTCAAGCGCCTGGCCTTCTTCAACACTCATGGCGCCTTCAAGAACAAGTAGGGCGCGTTTGGTATAAAGCCCGCCGTCACCGGAATATCCACCAAGTTTGCCCGCCGATGCCACTATGCGGTGACACGGCACCAGGATCGGGATCGGGTTGCGGCCGCAGGCGGTGCCCACGGCTTGCGCGGCCGAGCCTATCTCTTGCGCCATCTCACCATAGGTGCGGGTTTCACCATATGGGATGGCCTGCATCGCAGCCCAGACCTTCTCCTGATGTTTGGTTCCCATGGCAGCGAGCGGCAGGTCAAATATCGTCAGGTCGCCATCAAAGTAGAGGTCCAGCTGGCGTTTGGCTTCATCAAGCAAAGGCGTGCGTTCCTGAAACGGACTCCAACCCCAGTCGAGCGAAACGATGGCACCGTCAAACTCGGTGATCGTGATATCAATGACCGGTGTATGCATGGAGAGTTGCGACATGGATGCCCTCGCGATATGGATAAGCAGAACAGAGTAAAATGTTTGACCTACATATAAGCCCAATGGGCATGAGGATACCAGCGTGACCAGCCTGCATGACGATACAATTTTTGCGCTCTCAAGCGGGGCAGGTACCGCCGGTGTTGCTGTGGTGCGGTTGTCGGGGGCTCATGCGTTTGCGGCACTGGAAGCGCTCACGGGCAGAAAAATACCCACGGTGCGGTATGCGGCCCTCCGGCTTTTGCGTGACCCAGAGAGTGGTGCCCGGCTTGACGAAGCCCTTGTGCTGGCTTTCAAGGGCCCGGCATCGTTCACCGGCGAGGACGTGGTGGAACTGCATTTGCACGGTGGCCGCGCGGTGGTGGCAGGGGTGCTCGAAGCGCTTGACCGGCTTGACGGGCTGCGCCCGGCAGAGGCGGGAGAATATAGTCGCCGTGCGTTTGAGCATGGCAAGCTCGACCTCACGGAGGCCGAAGGGCTGAATGATTTGATCCATGCGCAAACAGCCGCGCAGCGCGAACAGGCGCTGCGGCAAATGGATGGTGCGCTGCGGGAGCTATATGAAAATTGGCGGTCTCGGCTTGTTGGTTATCTCGCCCACCTTGAAGCGGACATCGATTTCCCTGACGAGGATCTGCCAGAGGGTGTTGCAGGCGCTGTAAAACCAAATATATCGTCTTTATGCGCAGAAATAACACAACATCTAGTAGATGGTCGTCGAGGTGAGGCTTTGCGCGAGGGCTACCGCATCGTCATAATGGGGGAGCCAAATGCCGGCAAATCCACCTTGATGAACATACTGGCAAAATCGGACGTGGCCATTGTGTCAGACGAAGAGGGCACCACCCGCGATGTGATTGAAATCCAGCTTGACCTTGGCGGTTTCCCGGTGCGGCTGATTGATACCGCCGGGGTACGCGAGAGCCAAGGCGCGATTGAGCAGGAGGGTATCCGCCGTGCGCTCAAGCGCGCGGAAGAAGCGGACCTGCGGCTTGTGCTTGTGCGCGCGGATGATTGGCCCGTGCTGCCATCCTCAATGGAAAGATGGCTGGATGAAAAAGCCATGCTGGTCATTACCCAGACAGACCGCGCCGACATGTTTCACGTGAAACATGAAAAGTTGCCGAGGCAGGTGGTTGATGTTGCTTATGTCTCAGCCAAAAGATCCCATGGACTTGATGACCTTTTTGCGCGGCTGGAACAGCATGTGCAGGATGCGATGGCACCGCGCGAGGCTCCCTCGCTCACGCGGGTGCGGCACCGACGAGCGCTCGAAGACGCGGTCGGCCATCTTACGCGGTTTGACGGCAACGCGGGTTTTGATGCCGTATTGGCGGCGGAAGATGTACGCATGGCCGCTCGCGCGCTTGGTCGCATTACCGGGCGTGTGGGCGTGGAAGATATCCTTGATGTGATTTTCTCGGACTTCTGCATCGGGAAATAACATGATCGATGTTTCACGTGAAACATCGCAAAACCGTGGCCTGCGCTTAACTTTGACTTAAACACCATTCTCTATTATAGACTGCGGAAATCAGGGGCTCGCGTACGGGCCTCTTTTTGTGTTTCTATGCAATGAATGGTGATGGACAGGCATATGACGGATTTTGATGTCATTGTAATTGGCGGCGGTCACGCTGGTTGTGAAGCGGCGGCAGCATCTGCGCGCATGGGGGCACACACCCTGCTGATTACCCACAAGCCTGAAACCATCGGCGAGATGTCTTGTAATCCTGCCATCGGCGGGTTGGGCAAAGGGCATCTGGTGCGCGAGATCGACGCGCTTGACGGGGTGATGGGCAAGGTGGCGGACGCCAGTGGTATCCAGTTCCGTCTACTTAACCAGCGCAAGGGCCCGGCGGTGCAGGGGCCGCGCTGCCAAAGCGACCGCAAGCTTTACCGCGAGGCCATGCAGGCAACGCTCAGGGATTATGCAAACCTCACCATCGAGGGCGGCGCAGTGGAAGACCTAATGCTTGACCGGTGTGGCGACAAACCTGTCATCAATGGCATTGTCACAGCCGATGGTAAAAACATCAGTGCCCGGGCTGTGATTTTGACAACAGGCACCTTCCTGCGGGGGCTTATCCATATTGGTGAAAAAAAGATCCCGGCGGGCCGCGCGGATGAAGCACCGGCGCTTGGCCTTTCGGACACGCTTGAGGAAATTGGCTTTGAACTTGGGCGACTGAAGACCGGCACGCCCGCGCGGCTTGACGGTAAAACCATCGATTGGTCGGTGTGCGAAGAACAGCCGGGCGATACACCACCGGTCCCATTCTCTTTCCTCACCAACAAGATTACCGTACCGCAAATCAGCTGCTACATGACGCGCACCAGCGCCCGAACGCATGACGTGATCAGGGAGAACCTCCACCGGTCGCCTATGTACTCCGGCCAGATCGAAAGCAAGGGCCCGCGGTATTGCCCGTCGATCGAAGACAAAATTGTGCGCTTCGCCGATAAGACAAGCCACCAAATTTTTCTGGAGCCGGAGGGCCTGGACGACGCCACTGTCTACCCAAACGGCATTTCCACCAGCCTGCCTGAGGATGTTCAGGACGCGCTGATCCGCTCGATTCCCGGACTTGAGAATGTACGTATCATCCGTCATGGCTATGCCATCGAGTATGACTATGTTGACCCGCGCGAGCTGAAGGTGACCCTTGAGACACGGCGCGCACCAGGGCTTTATCTCGCGGGGCAGATCAATGGCACCACGGGGTATGAAGAAGCTGCCGCCCAAGGCCTGATGGCGGGGGTGAACGCGGCACTGGCAGCGCGCGGTGACGGCGAGACATTTGTGCTCGACCGCGCAGACGCGTACATCGGCGTGATGCTGGATGACCTTGTCACGCAGGGCACGCGGGAGCCTTACCGCATGTTTACCAGCCGGGCGGAATATCGCCTTCTGTTGCGCGCTGATAACGCAGACCAGCGCCTGACGCAGAAGGGCATGGATATTGGTTTGATTGGTTTCGGGCGTACTGAAGCCTTCACAAAGAAAAAGGCGGCGCTTGATGCTGGTCACGCAACACTTAAGGCATTGTCGCTGACCCCCAACGAGGCCGCGAAATATGATATCCGCATCAATCAGGATGGCGTGCGGCGGAATGGCGAAGCGTTACTCGCTTTCTCCACGATCGACTTCGCCACACTAAAAAATGTGTGGCCCGAGGAGCTTGGCGAGATTGACGCAGACATCACTCGTCAGCTTGAGATTGACGCCATGTATGCCGGATACCTCGAGCGACAGGCGCAGGATGTCGCGGCTTTTCGCAAGGATGAAGCGCTTGAGATCCCCGATGATCTCGACTTCAACACAGTTGTCGGGCTTTCAAACGAGATGCGGCAGAAGTTTGGCGAGGCCCGCCCGGCGACCCTTGGTGCGGCGGCGCGGATTGCAGGCGTAACACCGGCGGCGTTGACGCTTCTGCTGGCGCATGTGAAAAAACGCCGCGCGGCGTAAGAGGTTTTATGTACACATCCGACGATCTTGCCCGCGCGCTCGATGTTTCACGTGAAACACTGGATAAGCTGGAAATTTATGCAGGCTTGCTTGCTAAATGGCAAAAGGCCAAAAATCTGGTCGCCAACTCCACCCTTGATGCCATGTGGCAGCGCCATTTTCTTGATTCGGCACAGTTGGTGCCTCTGCTGCGCGAAGCCTATGGCAGCCGTCAGATCGCCATGCTGGATATCGGGTCGGGTGCCGGCTTTCCGGGGCTGGTGCTTGCGGCGATGGGTGTAGGCCACGCGCATATGGTGGAGGCCAATGGCCGCAAGTGCGTGTTCATGAACCAGGTTTCACGTGAAACATCAGCGACTGCCACTATTCATAATGCGCGAATCGAAGCGCTAGAGCCGTTTCCTGTAGATATTGTCACCTCCCGCGCCTGTGCACGTGTGCTTCAGCTTATCGGCTGGGCGGCGCCGTTCCTTGGAGAAAGCACCGAAATGTGGCTTCTGAAGGGGGAAGGCGTGGATGAGGAATTGACCGAAGCGCAGGCTTGTTGGAAGATGGCAGTGACAAAGCACAAAAGCCTTTCCGACCCGGCCGGGGTCATTCTGAGGCTTTCAAAGCTCGAACGACTGTAACGGTTGCATGGGCCTGCCTTCCGCGGGCTCAAGAGGGGAGAGTAACGGCTATGCCGGTGGAAATGTCTAATGCGGGGGCGCATATCATAGCAGTGGCCAACCAAAAGGGCGGGGTGGGTAAAACCACCACGGCGATCAACCTCGCTACAGCCATGGCTGCGGTTAAAAAACGCGTTTTGATCCTTGATCTGGACCCACAAGGCAACGCCAGCACCGGGTTTGGTATTGACCGCAGCGCCCGGGAAATCACCTCTTATGATGTGGTTTTGGGCGCAGCCCCGCTTGGCGATGCGATTGTTGATACTGAAGTGCCCGGCCTGTCCATCGTGGCGTCAACCGTGGACCTTTCCGGCGCGGACCTTGAGCTTGCCGAATTGCCACACCGTAATTTTCGCCTGCGCTATGCGCTTGAGAAAGCTGTGGCGCGGCAGGAATATGATTATATCCTCATTGATTGCCCGCCATCCCTGTCACTATTGACCATCAACGCGCTTGTTGCCGCTGATTCGGTGCTGGTGCCGCTCCAGTGTGAGTTTTTTGCGCTTGAGGGGCTTAGTCTTCTCCTTAAAACCATTGAGCAGGTGCGCGGCAGCCTGAATCCGCGCCTCACTATCAATGGTGTGGTGCTGACTATGTTCGACAAGCGCAATAACCTGTCGGAACAGGTCGCATCAGATGTGCGGGATTATCTCGGCGACAAGGTTTATCGTACCGTTATCCCGCGCAATGTGCGGGTGTCGGAAGCGCCAAGCCACGGAAAACCGGCGCTGTTGTATGACCACCGCTGCGTGGGCAGCCAGGCGTATATAAAGCTGGCGCGGGAGCTTTTGGGGCGCGACAAAAAAGTTGCTGCCTGAAGCATAAAACTTATATAAAAACAATGTGTTAGGTTAAATTTTATGAGTAAAGCTGCACGTAAAGGTCTGGGGAAAGGGCTGTCCGCCCTGTTGGGGGATGATCGTCCGGTTTTTGAAGATACAGATGACGGTATCGCCACACCGGGTGGGCCGGGTTCCGGCCGTCGCCTGCTGCCGATCGAATTTCTTGAGCGCAACGTAGGCCAGCCTCGTCATCATTTTGATGAAGAGGCGCTGAGCGACCTGGCAACCAGCATCAAACAGAAGGGGCTGCTGCAGCCGATCCTCGTGCGGGAACTGGGGCCCAATAAGTTCCAGATTGTGGCCGGGGAGCGCCGGTGGCGCGCGGCGCAGAAGGCAGGCATCCATGAAGTGCCCGTGGTCGTCAAGGAACTTACCGACGGTGAGGTGCTTGAAATCGCCATCATCGAGAATATCCAGCGCCAGGACCTGAGCGCGATTGAGGAAGCGATTGCCTATAAAAAGCTGATCGAGGAATTTGGCCACACGCAGGAAATTGCGGCTGAAGTTGTCGGCAAAAGCCGCAGCCACGTGACCAACCTCCTGCGCCTGTTGAGCCTGCCGGAAAAAGTGCAGGGCATGGTGGATGAGGGCAAAATTTCCATGGGTCACGCGCGGGCGCTTATTGGCGCGAATGACCCGCTTTCGATCGCAAAACGCATTGTGGATGAAGGGCTTAGCGTGAGGCAGACCGAAGCGCTCACCGGTGAAGCCAAGGGCCGCACCCGCCGCGAGCCCCGGCCGGGCGGTACGTCTGCCTCAGGTAAAAGCAAAAAGGATGCTGATACCGTGGCGCTTGAAAAAGACCTGTCAGCCGCGACCGGGATGAAGGTGGTGATTGATCACGAAGGCGAGGGTGGCAAGGTGACCATTGCCTATGACACGCTTGAAAAGCTTGATGAGCTTTGCTCAAAGCTTGGCGTTTGCGGATTTTAAGCTATTAAAGTATATAGAGAAAAAGCCACGATCAAGTTTTGGCGCGTGGCTTTTTCTTGGCCAGTCACACCAGGCGCTAAAGCTTGGACTCGATAGCGTCCCAGATATCCGCTTCAAGTTTTACGCCGTCGAAACGGTTCACGGCCTGCAGGCCGGTTGGCGAGGTGACGTTGATCTCTGTCAGCCAGTCGCCAATCACATCGATACCGACAAAAATAAGCCCGCGCGCCTTGAGTTCAGGCTTCAGCCGCGCGCAAATCTCTTCCTCGCGTGCCGTGAGGGTGGAGGCCACAGCCTGACCGCCCACCACCATGTTGGAGCGTACCTCGCCTTTGGCCGGCACGCGGTTGATGGCACCGGCGACCTCGCCGTCGATCAGGATAATGCGTTTGTCGCCCTTGCGTACCTCAGGCAGGAACTTCTGTACCATCACCGGTTCACGGTTCGAGAGGAAAAACAGTTCAAGAAGGCTTGAAAGGTTGCTGTCATCCTCCCGCAGGTGGAACACACCGGCACCACCGTTGCCGTAGAGCGGTTTGACGATAATCTCGCCGTATTTGGCGCGGAATTCCTTCACATCGTCCGCGCGGCGAGTAATGAGAGTCGGCGGCATAAGGTCTTGAAACTTGGTGACAAACAGCTTTTCAGGCGCATTCCTGACCTCTGCCGGGTCATTGACGACAAGCGTTCCCGGATGCACCAGCTCCAGAAGATGGGTAGAAGTGATATAGGCCATGTCAAACGGTGGGTCCTGCCGCATCCACACAACGTCCATGTCCTCAAGGTTGATGCGCTGTGATGCGCCAAATGCGAAGTGCCGCCCGCCGTCCTCGCGCTGCACTGTCATCGGGTGGGCGATGGCGGAAATCCTGCCCTCGTTATAGCTGAGGTCTTCGGGCAGATAATGCCAAAGCTTGTGGCCCCGCGCCTGCGCCTCAAGCGCGAGCACAAAGCTGCTGTCGCCCTTGATGTTGATGCCATGCATCGGGTCCATTTGAAAAGCGACCTTAAGCCATTGTTTTGACATGAAAAACCCTCACTGTTAAACTTAATTCTTTAAAGCGTTGCTTGAACATTTTCGGCCCAGGCGTCCTTGATATGGGTCGGCCAGGCGGGCCATGCAATGGTGATCACGTCAAAGCGAAGGGATTGCTGCGCTTTTTTATGTTTCGCGGTCCACAAAAGCGCAGCTCGTTCGATGCGTGCGCGTTGTTTTGGTGTGATTGCTTCAAGCGCGGCGGCTCTGGTCTTACGCCGTTTTACCTCCACAAATACAACACAGCCGCCTTTCTCTGCCACGATATCAAGCTCGCCGACCTTCAGCCTGCAGCGCTGGTCAAGGATGCGGTAGCCCTTAAGGCGCAGGTAAAAAGCGGCAAGGCTTTCCGCCCTGCGCCCGCGCTTTTCCGCTGCTTTTCGCCCTCCGCTCAACACCTAGCGCCCTTTTGTCAGCTCAAGCGCGCGGGCATAAATGGTCTTCTTCGGCACGTCGGTCAGCTCTGCCACAAAGGCAGACGCTGATTTCACACTCATATGCTTGAGGGCGGCGGTGAGCAGGGCTTCCATGTCAAGCGCGGTGGCGTCGTCGTGTGAGTGCTCAGCCGGTGGGCCGATGACGACAACAATCTCGCCCTTGGGGGTGTCCGCCTCACTGTAATGTGCGGCAAGGGCTAATAAGTTGTCTCGCCTGACTTCCTCAAATCTTTTTGTCAACTCCCGGCATATGGCGGCCTGGCGGGCACCCAAAACATCCGCAGCGTCCTTAAGGCAATCGGCTACCCGTTTGGCGCTTTCGTAAAACACAAGGCTGGCGTGGGTTTTGGCTTCGGCCTTGAACCAGCTTTGCCGTGCTTTGGATTTACCCGGCGGGAAACCCATGAAAAGGAAACGGTCGGTCGGCAGGCCCGCGAGTGAGAGGGCCATAACGGCGGCGCAGGGCCCTGGCACGGCGGAGACCAAATGCCCGGCGTCCTGTGCTTCAGCCACCAGTTTGAAGCCGGGATCCGAGATCAGCGGTGTCCCGGCGTCGGATACCAGCGCCACCTTGCCGCCGGAGGCCAGCTTGGCAAGGATCTTGGGCCGCGCGACAGGCCCGTTATGCTCATGATAGGGCACCAGCGGTTTTTTGATCAGGTTTGCCGTCAGCAGCCTGGCGGTCACCCGCGTGTCCTCGCAGGCGATCATGTCCACCTCGGCAAGGATATGTTTGGCGCGCGGGCTGAGGTCACCAAGGTTGCCGATCGGCGTGGCCACGACATAAAGCCCCGGTTTCAAAATCTGCTGAGACCCGAATTCGGCCATTTTTTCTTCCCATACTCTGGATCGTGGTTAAAAAGCATCGCGCGGATGTGTGGTGCTGATTTACAGCCATGCGATTTCAGACTAGGGTCAGCCCACCTGCCGCATGAATTTTCCGCCCGGAAATTTCCGCTATGGGCAGGGCACCAGATAACACCAAGGTTGGATATGCTTGCAAGCCGCTTCTTCAAACCATGCAAAGCTTTAGGGGCGATTGCCCTTCTGTGTTTTGTTGCGGCCTGTGGCGGCGGCGGGGAACGCCCGGTGCCAGAGCCCCGCACGCGAGATAGCGCGCGGGTGTCCGAGCGACCCGAGCCGCAGATTGATCTGGGCGACAAGGCGCAGGTGCCACTCAAGGACGGCATGACCGCCGAGGAAGCCGCGCAAAAAATCCACATCGCGATTCTGTTGCCTCTGAGCGGCAATGAGGGACAAACCGGCCGGGCGCTGTTGCGGGCCGCCACCATGGCACTGTTTGACGCCTACGACCCGCGTCTTGTGTTGCTGCCGTTTGATACCAAGGCAGACTATACAGAAAGTGAACGTGTGGCAGGCCTCGCGGTTGAAGCGGGGGCTGACATCGTGCTTGGCCCGCTTCTGGGCCAGAACGTCACTGCCGCTGGCACAGTGTTGGCGCGCGCTGGCATCCCGATGATCGGCTTCTCAAACGACCAGAGTGTTGCGGCGCCCGGGCGCTATATCATCGGGTTCATCCCCGAGGGCGAGGTTGACCGCGTGGTTGATTATGCTGCGGAAACCGGGTTGCGGCGTTTTGCTGCCCTGTTGCCGGAAGGCCTGTATGGCAACCGCGTGCGCGCGGCCTTCGGTGACGCCGTGGCGGACACCGGATCGCGCATCGCGGCGATGGAAAGCTACCCCCCAGACCCGGATCAGGTGTTTGAGCCGGTCAAGCGGCTTGGCAGGTATGAAGAACGGAAAAAAGCGCTCCGTGACGAAGTGCGTTACCTGCGCAGCCTCAATGATGATATGACCGATGAGGTCGCCAACCGGCTGGAAGCCGCAGAGGCACTGGAACCTTTGCCGTTTGATGCGGTGATTGTACCCGAGGGGGGCCAGCTTCTGCGCACCCTTGCACCGCTACTGCCCTATTATGAAATTGACCCCAACAAGGTGAAACTTCTGGGTACGGGTCTATGGAACGACGAGAGCATCCTTAGGGAACCGCCGCTTCAGAACGCCTGGTTCGCCGCCCCCATGCCGGAAAAGCCTGCGGCCTTGCTGGCGCGCTACAAGGCAACCTATGGCGAGAATGCCCCGCGCCTGGCTACCATCGCCTATGACGCCATGGCGCTCGTGGCCTCGTTGGCGCGCGATGTAGGTGTGCCGGCCGAATACCGTTTTTCGGCTGAGCGGCTGACCAACCCTTATGGTTTTGTCGGCACCGACGGCCTGTTCCGCTTTCTGACTGACGGCACCAACGAGCGCACGCTTGCGATCCTTGAGGTGCACCAGAAAGGCTTCGCTGTCGTGGACGCAGCGCCCGCGGCTTTCCCGAGCTTCGGCTATAGCCTCAGGTCACACCGCCGCGATTACTGATCCGGCGCCGTGGCTCAGTCACTGACCCTGATCACGCCGCTTGGGCTTGCGGCCTCTTCGCGGTAGAGGGTTTTGCCGTTCACATAGTCGGTGATCTCAAGCGTCATGCGGAGGCCTGCACGGCTGCTGGTCTCAGCACCAATTTCAAAATCGTGCATCAGGAATACATCGAGATAGTCGCGTCCCGCCACGTCCTGCGCGCTGTAATAATTGCTTTCCGCGCCACTTCTGACGTTGATGCCGCCGTCGCGGCCAAGGCACACATAAAGCGCTCCAATGTTGCAACTGAACCGCGCGCGGTAGGGGTAAAGGTCGGCAACACGCGCGCGCTCGGCTTGTTCTTCAGCGGCCCGCTGCGTCGCGATTGTTGAGCGTTTCTCCTCAAAAAGCCGATGCCAGCTCGCGACGCGGTCTTTCGCCATCGCGAAAGCCTGTCCTGACAGGTTGGTTAGGTGAAAAGCTGACTTGGCGGGCTGTTTTTTATCAAGGCTCACAAAGGCCGCGCGTTTGAGGGCGACTGTCTGCGCGGCCGCATCAATGCTGAACGCGAGCACGACGTCTGCCGCCTCAAGCGCAGGCTTTGCCGCGCGGGCTTCTGCAAGCGGGACCGGAATCTCCACACGTGCGACGCCAAGCCCGTTGCCGGTCACAATTTCCGCGGTGAATACCTGCCGGTCCGCGTTGTAGCTAATGTTTCGCGCAACAAAGCCGCCAGTTGATGCGGCGATATGGTCATCAAGGGCCGCATAGTCCGGTGCACCATCACCTTTATGATCTGCGTCATACGCTGCTTTGGCTTCCGCGACCCGCGCGGCGTGCTGGGCCGTGGTTTCAAACTCGTCTTTGACGGGCGGTTTGAAGGCAGCAGCCACGGCGCGGGCGGCACTGTCTTCATGCCAGACGGCAAACGCATACATGACCGCGTCCGTGAAGGTTTCTCCCTGCTTGGGGCGGAAAATTGTGCGGCCAGTACCCTTGCTGACGGTGAAACCCACTTCGATACCATCAAAGAGTGCCGCAGCGACCTTTTCTTCGAAGGCAGCGATCTCAGCGTCCAGCTTCGCCTTTGTTTCTGCCTGTGCTTTGGCTTTAGCTTCAGCATCCTCTGCTTTCACCCGCGCCTTGGCCTCAGCGGCCTCTTTGCGGCGCGCCTCCAGAAGGGGGCGGTCGGCCCTCGCGGCCCGACCACGTTCCGCGCGGCCAAGGCCGATACGGGCATAGCCGCGGTCCGTGGTTTCCGCCATGTATTTGACGGCCTTGCCCACCATCTGCTGCCGGGCCGGGGTGAATTTTGTCAGGTCTATAAATTTGAACTGGCCCACCCGGCCATAGATCGCAATCAGCTGGGTACAAAGCTCGTTCTGTGTATTGCCAGCATAATAGTCCGGCAGGGAATACAGACGGTCGGACGCCTCCTTTGCCGCGGCGTCGAACCAGTCGGCAATAGCTTCCGCGTCGCTGTTACCACAACTCTTGTCCTTCGCGCATGCGGGTAATTCAAGCGGATTGCGGTCATATTTTGCGAAGTCGACAGTTGCTGCGCGGCAAATTTCCGGAATTTGGAAGGCGGCAAACGCCGAGGTGGAAAAAAGCACGGAAACAAGGGCAATGAATACTGCGGGCAACTTGAAAGGCATGGAGAATTTCTTCGTAACGATTTGCGGGATAAACAAAGGTTAGAAGATAACTTATTGGTGTGGCAAGCGTTTTTGTTGCGTCGCCTTCAAGCCACCAGTTTACCAAGGATGAAGTTGAGGAGCGGCCAGCCCTCCCGCGTCAGCTGAAGCCTTTCGGGTGTATCAACCATATGGCCGCTGGTGACAAGGCCTCGCCAAACGTCTGCGTTTACAGTGTCCGCAACCTTCGTGCCGAAGCGGGCCTCAAGGTCCGTTATGCCAATGCCTTCCTTCAGGCGCAGGCCCATCATGATCGCTTCGAGCATACGGTCCTCCGCGGTCACATGGTCCAGCTCACGCGTGCTGTGGCCGGAGGCTTCGACCGCAGCCAGCCAGTCCTCAGGCCGTTTGATCTGTGCGTGGGCGTAAGCCGCACCGAGCGTGTGCGCCGGGATACGGCCATGGGCGCCGGGGCCGATGCCAACATAATAATCGCCACGCCAGTAGCTCAGGTTATGGCGGCTTTCTTGCCCCGGTGCTGCGTGGTTCGACGTCTCATAGGCTGGCAGGCCTGCGGCCTCGGTTATGTCCTGCGTCAGTTCAAAAAGCGCGGCAGCTTCATCCTCGTCCGGCAGCTTGAACTTGCCGCGGTGGAACTGGTGATAGAAGGCGGTGCCTTCCTCAATGGTGAGCTGGTAGAGTGACAGGTGGCTGGTGCCAAAGCTGAGCGCTTCAGCGAGCTCTAATCGCCAGTCTTCAAGTGATTGTTCAGGCCGGGCGTAGATGAGGTCAAAAGACACGCGCTCAAAGTTGTCCTGCGCGACTTTAAGGGCTTTCAGTGCCTCTTCCGCCGAATGCAGGCGGCCAAGGAATTTGAGCACGTCGTTATTGAGCGACTGGATGCCCACTGAGATGCGGTTGACGCCAGCAGCCCGGTAGTCGCGGAAACGGGCGGCCTCAACGGAAGACGGGTTAGCTTCAAGCGTGATCTCAATGTCCGACTGTCCCCAGTGGCGGCGCACGCGCTCGATGACCGCAGCCACCGTCTCAGGTTCCATCAGGCTTGGGGTGCCGCCGCCAAAGAAGATGGAGCTGGCTTCAAGGCCGGGGTAATGGGCGGCGAATGTATCAATCTCGCGCACCAGCGCCGCGCGCCAGCGGTCGTGGCTTACCTCATCGCGCACGTGGCTGTTGAAATCGCAGTAAGGGCATTTTTTTAGGCAGAAGGGCCAGTGCACATAAATGGCTGCTGGCCCCTTGTAGTCGCTTGGCTGCAGTGTGGGCGTTTCAGTTTTTATCAAAGCAGGCATCAATCAGGTGCTTGAAGGCAATTGCGCGGTGGCTCATGGCGTGTTTGGCCGCGGGTTCCATCTCGGCGAAGGTTGTGTCGAAGCCTTCGGGCACAAAAATGGGGTCGTAACCAAAACCCTTGTTGCCGCGCATCGGCCAGGTAATTTCGCCAAATACCTTGCCTTCAAAACTTTCCATATGGCCGTCTGGCCATGCAAGGGTCAGCGCGCAGGTGAAATTGGCGGCCTTGTCGTCCGCCTCACCCAGCTTGTCGACAACCGCAGCCATGGCGAGGGTGAAGTCCTTTGTTGGTCCCGCCCAGCGTGCGCTATAGATGCCCGGTTCACCGCCAAGCGCCTTGACCTCAAGCCCGCTGTCATCGGCCAGCGCGGGCAGGCCGGAGGCTTTGGCTGCCGCAAGCGCCTTGATCTCGGCATTGGCGATGAAGGTCAGGCCGTCTTCCACGGGCTCTGGCAGGCCAAGGTCCCCGGCGGAGACGGTCTCCACGCCAAAAGGCTCCAACAGGTCGCCAATCTCGCGCACCTTGCCTTTGTTATGGCTGGCGATCACCAGCTTGCTGCCATCAAAATGCCGGGCCATGGCTTATTTCCCAAGCGCTTTGGTTTGCGCTGCTTTGATCTCGTCACAGCCGATGCGGGCAAGCCGCAACAGGCGCAGGAACTCTTCTTCGGAAAACGGCTCTTCTTCCGCGGTGCCTTGAATTTCCACAATGCCGCCCTTGCCGGTCAGCACAAAATTGGCGTCGGTTTCGGCCGCGCTGTCTTCGTCATAGTCAAGGTCAAGCACCGGTTGGGTTTTGTAGATGCCGCAGGAAATGGCGGCGATGCTGTCGGTAAAGGGCAGCTCTTCAATGTGACCTTCCTTGATCATCCAGGCAAAACACTGGTGCAACGCCACATAGGCGCCTGAGATGGACGCCGTGCGCGTGCCGCCATCGGCCTGGATGACATCACAGTCGATGCGAATTTGTTTTTCGCCAAGCTTGGTGAGGTCAACAACGGCCCGCATGGCGCGGCCGATCAGGCGCTGGATTTCCTGCGTGCGGCCGGACTGTTTGCCCTTGGCGGCTTCGCGCGGCATGCGGCCATGGGTGGAGCGTGGCAGCATGCCATATTCCGCCGTTACCCAGCCCTTCCCGGTGTTCCTCAGCCACGGCGGTGTCTGGTCCTCAAACGTTGCGGTCACCAGCACATGCGTGTCGCCAAATTTTACAAGACAACTGCCTTCGGCATGTTTGGCAAAACCGGGGGTCAACTCGATGGTACGCATTTCGTCACTGGCACGGCCGCTCGGTCGCATGGGCAATCCTTCATTCTGTTTGCTGTCGGTGTTTCGCCCCTTCTACTCCCTGAGGCGGGTGAGGTCAAAGCTGCGTTTAGGCCAGGGGTGTGGCGCCGCACACATCTCGCACATATTTCGCACAAAACGCGGTATTTGTGCCACAGCTTCGCACCCGCCTGTCAACGATTGACGGAAGGCCCGCGCGTACCTACATTCTGGTGCATAGATGTAAGGGTAACCCATGTCGCTTGCTGACCTGAACGAACGCTCCAGAACCATTTTCCGCCAGATTGTCGAGACCTATCTCGAAACCGGCGATCCCGTTGGCTCGCGCACGATCAGCCGCACTCCGGGGCTTAGCGTTTCGCCCGCGACCATCCGCAACGTGATGGCTGACCTTGAAGATGCGGGCCTGCTGGCGGCGCCGCACACATCCGCGGGGCGTATCCCGACCGACATTGGGCTCAGGTTTTTTGTCGACGGCCTTATGGAGGTTGGCAACCTGACCAAGTCGGAGCGTGAGGCGATCCGCGGCAAATGCGCCACCACTGGTCGCGCGCTTGAGGATGTTTTGTCAGAGGCGACACGTGCGCTTTCCGGGCTTTCGCGCTGCGCGTCCGTGGTGATGGTGCCAAAAAACGAGGTGGCGGTTCGGCATATCGAATTTGTGCCCATTGCCCCCGGCCGCGCGCTTGTGGTGCTGGTGTCCGAAGACGGCAGCGTGGAAAACCGTATCATTGACGTGCCGCAGGGCCTGCCTGCTTCTGCGCTTATTCAGGCAGGCAACTACCTCAACACCCGGCTGATGGGCCATACGATTGACGAGGTTGGCGACGCAGTGCGCACCGAACTTTCAGCCAAACAGGCGGAACTCGACGCCTTGACATCCAAGGTGGTTGAAGATGGCCTCGCCGTCTGGACCGGGGGGGACGCGCCCGCGTCGCTGATCGTTTCCGGGCAGTCAAACCTGTTGGAAAGCGTACAGGCGGCAGAAGATCTTGAGCGAATCCGCCAGCTTTTTGATGAACTTGAGCGCAAAAAAGACTTGATCAAGCTGATGGAACTCGCCAAAGACGGGCGCGGAGTGCGCCTGTTCATCGGGGCGGAAAACAATTTATTTTCGCTTTCGGGTTCTTCTCTCGTGGTTTCTCCCTATATGAATGGCGCGAACAAAATTGTCGGCGTGATCGGTGTGATCGGCCCGACAAGACTGAATTATGCCCGCATCGTGCCGATGGTTGACTATACCGCGCGCATTGTGGGTCGCCTTCTTTAAAGGCGTAACAAGAATTATTTTTGGGTAACGGACAGAACATGAGCCAGGAAAACAAGACGAACGAACAGGCAGAAGAGCAAACAACAGATGCGGCGGAAGAGTTTTCCGCCGAGCAGTTTGTCCCTGAAGAACTGACGGGTGGTGACGAGGAAGTTGCCGCGCTGAAGGCCGAGCTTGCCGACTTGCGCGACCGGCTTCTGCGTGCGGTGGCCGAGACGGAAAACGTGCGGCGTCGTGCCGACAAGGACAAGGCGGATGCCAGCGCTTACGGCGTCACCAACTTTGCCCGCGACATGCTGAACATTTCCGACAATCTGCGCCGTGCGCTTGACAGCATGCCGGAGAAGGTTGCCGACGACCTCAAGAGCTTCATTGACGGGGTCGAGATGACAGAGCGCGAGCTTCTGAACATTTTTGAGCGTCACGGCATCAAGAAGGTCTCCCCGGAAGTGGGCGAAAAGTTTGACCATAAATTCCATCAGGCGATGTTTGAGGTGCCAACAACCGAACAGGCCCCCGGCAGCGTGATGCAGGTGGTCGCCCCCGGGTATGTGATCAAGGATCGTCTGCTGCGCCCCGCCATGGTGGGTGTAGCCAAGGGCGAAATCCAGAAAGTGGATACAGAGGTCTAGGCCTCCCGCCCACATAAAAACCCCATGACCCCCCATCAAACATTGAAAGCCCGGGCTTCAGCCGGGCTTTTTTGTTGCGCTTGACCATCTGTTTCATCACTGTGCATGTAATAAACAAGGCGGTTGGCAATAAGGGGACGGCGCGTGAACAGGGTTGTTTTGGCGGGGGGGGTGCTGGCAGGGTTAAGCCTGCCTGCGCTGGCGGATGTCGATTTTGTTGCCTTTGGTGACATGCCCTATAACGCCGAGCAGGTTGGCAGGATGAAATCCCTTGCCCATCATCCGGCGCTTGAGGGCGCGTCCTTTGCGATTTTTTATGGTGACACCAAATCTGGCGGCACGCGCTGTACGGTCGCTGAACTGGGTGGCAACAAAAAACTGATTGAGGCCATTGTTGATGCGCCGCTTTTTTTCACCCCTGGCGATAATGACTGGACCGACTGTGACCGCAAGGGCGATGATGAGCTGAAGGTCCTTGATACCATTCTCATGCCGCTTTATTTCCGCCCCGAAGCCCGCCCCGAGAATGACCCACGCGCCAAGCCAGAGTGGCAGATCGTCCGCCAGGGCGGCCAGCTTGAAAATGCGCGCTGGACCGCTGGCGGCACCATGTTTGCCACCTTCCATATTGTCGCTACCGGCAATGGGCGTGAGGAAATCAAAATTGGTGACAAGCCGATGAACTTTGCCCGAGTGGATGCCCGGGACGCCGCGAATCTGACATGGCTCGCGGAAACATTCGGTGCCGCGAAGGATGCTGATTCGCTGGTGCTGACCATGCACACGGACCCGACCAAAACACGGGACGGCCTGCCGGTCTGCGACCAGACGATACGCAGCAAATGTGACCCCTACCGGCCGTTCCTTGAGGCCTTGGGCGAAGAAGCCGCGGCGTTCGGCAAACCTGTGCTGGTGATCCACGGAGACACCAACCCCTATTGCGTGCAAGACGGCTATCTGGGGGTGACGAATATGCAGCGCCTCAACGGCACGGGCGACTATGAACCCGGCGTGACCCGTGTACGTTTTATCGACGGCACTTTTTCCTTTCAGCCTGTGGGACGCGATAGCGGCCCGGCTGCAACCTGTCCCGCGAAGGGCGAATAACCTTCCTTTACCACTCATAGCAAGCCAGCATGACTTTTAGTCAAGTATGCTTGACACTTGTTGTTTGAGTGGTTATGTAAAGTGTCATTGACATAATGTCGTGTAAGCAAGACAGGACGATAGCGATGAAACAAGCAGATAAAACCTATATGAAAAACTTCAGCCTTTCGATGGTGCTCTATACCATCACTCTTCTGGGCTCGGTCTATTTCCTAAGTAACAACGAGGTGGCCATGTGGCTGAAAGTGCTGCTGGTGCTGGTACCGGTGTTGCCAACCCTGATGGCTTTGAGGGCCCTCCTCATCTTCAGCCGCTCGTGGGATGAGTTGCAACGCCAGCAGGCGATGGAAGCGGTGCTGATTGCCTTCCTGCTCGTGGCCTTTGGTACCTTTGCCTATGGCTTCCTTGAGGGCATTGGCTTCCCCAAGCTGGACACGGTTTTCATCCTGCCAATGATGGTGGGTGCCTGGGGCATTGGTCGTGCGGTGACAGCGGGGAAATACAAATGAAAAACCGGTTGAAAGTATTGCGTGCCGAGCGGGACTGGTCCCAGGCGACGCTCGCGG
Source organism: Kordiimonas aestuarii (assembly GCF_025574465.1). Lineage (GTDB taxonomy): Bacteria > Pseudomonadota > Alphaproteobacteria > Sphingomonadales > Kordiimonadaceae > Kordiimonas > Kordiimonas aestuarii. The sequence goes on along the minus strand of NZ_JAOBPP010000021.1, from coordinate 580,722 downwards.
AACAGCTTGATGTCTCCCGCCAGACCATCAACGCGATCGAGACGGGAAAATATGACCCAAGCCTGCCGCTCGCCTTCAAGTTTGCCACCCTGTTTGGCTGTACGATTGAAGAGATTTTTCAGCCGGAGTGAAGCGCGGGCAGGCCCTGTGTGACGACAGCAAAAATAAAAGAAAAGGCCGCCCATTTGAGGCGGCCTTAAATGTTTCATGTGAAGCAGTGGTTCAAGCGACCGGTTTGCCCTTGATGGCTTTTTCAACGAGCGCGATGGTCTCCTTGATGCCGTAAAGCGCGATGAACCCGCCCATGCGCGGCCCCTGGCTTTGGCCCAGCAAGACTTCATAACATGCCGAGAACCAGTCGCGCAGGTTATCAAACTGTGCGTCCTTCCCGGCAGAATAGACCTCCGTCATGATCACCTCTGCGTCGGTTTCATTCGGGTCAAGATCTTCAAGGCGACGTTTCAGGCTCTCGAAAGCCGCGCGTTCCTGTGGCCCTGCCAGCCGGTAGGATTTGTTCGGCTTTACAAAATCCTCATAGTAGCGGATCGCATAGCCCATCAGCTTGTCAAGCGCCGGGTATGTCTCGGCTGTCGCACCTTCGGCGTAGCGGCCGACAAAGCCCCACAGGGTTTCACGGTCATCAGCGTTGGCGGCCGACACAAGGTTGAGGAGCAGCGCGAAAGAAACCGGCAGATCAGCCTTCGGCACGTCACCGCCGTGGATGTGCCATGCCGGATTTTTGTAGCGGTCCAACTGCTCCTGCGTGTGGAACTTTTCAACAAAGGTGTGATATTCGTCCACGGCTTTGGGGATCACATCAAAATACAAGCGTTTGGCTTTTTTGGGCGACTGGAACATATATAAGGACAGGCTTTCGGGGCTTGCATACGCCAGCCACTCCTCAATCGTCAGGCCATTGCCCTTGGATTTGGAGATTTTCTGCCCGTCCTGGTCAAGGAACAGCTCATAGTTGAAGCCCTCAGGCGGCTGGCCACCGAGGATGCGGCGAATGATGCTTGAGAGCTTGACGCTCTCGATGAGGTCGGAACCCGCCATCTCATAGTCCACGTCCAGCGCGTCCCAGCGCATCGCCCAGTCCACTTTCCACTGGCACTTCACCTTACCGCCGGTCACCAAGGTCTCGGTGCGCTTGCCGGAAACATCCTCAAACGAGATCAGGCCCGCTTCCGGGTCCTCGATGCGCACCGGCACCTGCAGCACTTCGCCTGTCTCGGGGCTCAGCGGCAGGAAGGGTGAATAGGTCTGGCGGCGTTCTTCGCCCAGCGTGGGCAGGATCACATTGATGATCTTGTCGTAGTTCCTGCAGATTTTGACGAGCGTTTTGTCAAACCGGCCGGACTTGTAACATTCCGTCGCGGAATAGAACTCATATTTGAAACCAAACTGGTCAAGGAAGGCCTGCAGGCGTGCGTTATTGTGCGCGCCAAAGCTGGCGTGCGTGCCAAAGGGGTCCGGCACCGCAGTCAGCGGCTTGCCGATGGCTTTCGCCAGTAGTTCCTGGTTCGGTACATTGCTTGGTACTTTGCGCAGACCGTCCATATCGTCGGAGAAACAGATCAGCTTTGTCGGGATGTCAGAGATTTCGCGGAACGCACGCATCACCATGGTAGTGCGGGAAACCTCACCAAAGGTGCCGATATGCGGCAGGCCTGACGGCCCGTAGCCGGTTTCAAAGAGCACATAGCCCTTCTCGGGCGCGCCCGATTTGTACCGTTTGACAAGCTTCTCTGCTTCCTGGAAAGGCCAAGCTTTGCTGGAGAGGGCTAGATCAATATTACCGGTCATCGTCGGTCACCTTCGAAATTAGTGGTTAAAAAACGCGCGGAAGCTAGGCTCTGCGCGCGGTTCCGTCAAGATATACTGCTTTTGGCGATACGCAACATATTCACCTGTTTTTTGTGAAACACTGGCGATATGCTCCCGCCCCATGGAAGATCTTGTTGTCAGTGCTGAAGCCGAGAGTGTCGACCTTGACCGCCTGCCCGTGGTGGTCGTGGGGGTCAGGCATGTGCAGTTTTTGACGGAAGACGGCGCTTTTGAGGTGCTTTCCCTCGCCGAAGCGGCGGAGCGCATCAGCAAGTCACCCCACCTTCTGGTCAACCGGGTGATTGCTGCGCGGCGCTTGCGCCTGGGCGCCATCCGTGCCTTCGACGCGCTGGAGCTATACGCATTTGTCAGGCCCGCGCGCTTCTGTTTGCCCACGGTTCAGGGGCTTCGGGACGCGCTCCATATCGATATGGCGCTGGAGTCGGATGAGGACCGTTGCCTGTGTGTGCGCGAAATCGCCAAACGCCTGATCGCCGACATGGAAGCGCAGACCTACAGCTACCGCGCGGGCGGCGCGAAGGTTGCGATGATGATGGCGCGCGCCGGTTGGCCGTGGGGCCCGCTTGCGCTGCGCGCGATCGAAAGCTATGCCGACCACAGCCGGGAAGATGGTCTTGCTGTCTGGTCCGCGCTCAGTGAATGGGAAGATGGCGGCCCGCCGCCGCCCGCAGGCGATGATGCCGTTGATGCCGATGAGGCAAAAAGTCGGTTAAGCCAACTTTTAGGTGAGGGCGCGGAAAGCCGGGAAGGACAGGCGCGTTTTGCAGGCGCCGCCACCCATGCCTTCCGCCCGCGTGAATTTGAGGAAGGTCCTAACCTGCAGCTTCTGGAAGCGGGTACCGGCACCGGCAAAACCCTTGGTTATATCGCGCCCGCCAGCGTGTGGGCGGAAAAAAACGACGGCGCGGTGTGGCTGTCGACCTATACCAAAAACCTGCAACGCCAGTTGGATCAGGAACTGTCCCGGCTTTACCCGGACCCGCGCATCAAGGCAAAACGCGCCGTGATCAGGAAGGGGCGGGAGAATTACGCTTGCCTCCTGAACATCGAGGAAACCCTGCGCGCGGTAATGATGCGCGCGCAAGCCGGGCCGGGCGGCGAGCGCGACAGGCTTTTGATCGGCCTCGTGGTGCGCTGGGCGCGGTTCACCCGTGACGGCGACATGATCGGCGGCGATTTCCCCAGCTGGCTGGGGGGCCATTTTGGTATTGGCCGCATCGCGGGTCTGACGGACCGGCGCGGTGAATGTCTCTATTCCGCCTGCGCGCACTTTCGAAAATGTTTTGTCGAGAAAACCGCCCGCAAAGCCAAGCACGCTGACCTTGTGGTCGCCAACCATGCGCTGGTGGTGGCACAGGCGGCCACGCGGGCCGGTGATCCGGACCTGCCCAAACGTCTTGTGTTTGATGAGGGCCACCATGTGTTCGAAGCGGCGGACAGCGCCTTTTCCGTTCACCTGTCAGGCCTTGAGGGGGCGGAGCTCAGGCGCTGGCTCAGGGGCAAGGAGAGCGGAGGCTCGACCCGTGCGCGCGGCCTCAAATCCCGCGTTGACGAGTTGATCACCGATGACATGGACGCCAAGCGCCTTCTCGACGACGTGCTGGAAGCCGCGCGTATCCTGCCAAGCGATAACTGGCTCGGCCGGGTGACGGGCGCGGCGGCGATGACCCGGTATGAGACGTTCCTGATGCTCGTGCGCGCGCAGGTGCTCGCGCGCTCCGATGCGCGCGGCCCGCATTCGCTTGAGGCCACTACCAATGATCCGATCGAGGGCCTGACCGAGGCCGCACATGCGTTGGCGGAAGCGCTCAAGGGCCTCGCGCTGCCCATGCAGGCGCTGGCAAACGCGCTCCTGAGGCGGCTTGATGAAGACGCGGATGTGCTGGACAGCAGCGCCCGCGGCAGGCTTGAGGCCAGTGCGCGGTCTGTCAAGCAACGCGCGGACATGGTTGCCACATGGGCCGCGATGGCCGAGGGCTTCGGCGGCCCGCTGTCGGACGAATTTGTCGAATGGCTCGAGGTGGACCGGTTTGACGGGCGGGACCGTGACATGGCGCTATGCCGTCATTTCATCGATCCCACCAAGCCCTTTGCCGATGTGGTGCTGGACCACGCACACGGCGTGGTTATCACTTCAGCCACACTCCGCGATAAAGCTGCTGACGAGGGCGACTGGTCCTCGGCGGATATGCGCACCGGCGCGCAGCACCTTCTTATCCCGCCCAAGCGGCTCTCGGTACCGTCACCCTTTGACTATAAGGCCAATACCAAAGTACTGATTGTGGGTGACGTGAACAAACACGATGCGGCCCAGGTGGCGGCGGCCTACCGGTCGCTGTTTCTGGCTTCTGGCGGCGGCGCGCTGGGCCTTTTCACCGCGATCAGCCGCCTGCGGGTGACCTATGAACATATCGTCGGCCCGCTCGAGGACATGGACATCCCACTTTACGCCCAGCATGTGGACCCGGTGGACACCGCCACGCTGGTGGATATTTTCCGTGACGAAGCGCACGCCTGCCTCTTGGGGACCGATGCGGTCAGGGACGGGGTGGACGTGCCGGGTGAGAGCTTGCGCCTGATTGTCTTCGACCGGGTGCCCTGGCCACGGCCGACGCTCTTGCACCGGGCACGCCGGGCGGCGTTTGGCGGGCGGCATTATGACGAGATGCTGACCCGCCTCAAGCTGGCACAAGCCTATGGCAGGCTTGTGCGGCGCGCGACCGACAAAGGGCTTTTCATCATGCTGGACGGCCAGACGCCGACGCGCCTGCTGGACGCCATGCCCGAGGGTGTAGACGTGGCGCGGGTAGGTCTCGCGGAAGCGGTGAAAACCGTGTGTGAGTTTTTTCCGCCCGGACAGTAGACACCCTAAAGTAAACAGACAGGTTGCTCAGATGGTCTACGTTGGGCGGGCGAGCGGGGCAGGCCAATTGGTGGCCTATCAGGCCAGCTCGAGAAAACCACTGTTCAACAGCCGCTGCACCAGCGCAATGCGAATATCGTCGCCTACGTCACCTGGTATGTCACCGACACGGAATTCAGCCGTATCCTTGATAAACCGCATACATTCCTCAACGCTCAGGTGCACCAGGATCTGCTCGCCCGGGTGGCGGAAATCAAGGATATCGGGGGTAACACTCAGCCGCGCGATGGACAGCGGGTGGTGTTTGACCCGACTTTCGGTGCTGACGGCTTTGCCCGTGCCGGTTTTTGGCTGTTTCGGCAGGTCCAGAATCATGCGGGCATGACGATGGATAAGCGCGTCGCGGATAAACTCGGGCGATTTGCAACGCTGCTGCAGTTTTTCAACACCGGTCCAAAGCTGTCTGAGTACCGTGCCATCATCCTTGCCGGTCGCAAGGCTGTCGGCGCGTTTGCCAATATTGGCGCGCAAGGGCGCATCGAGATCGGACAGATGGTCCAGCGCTGCCGAGATTGCCTCGCGCACCGTCACCGGCACAAAGCCGATGGCAAGATGGATGGATTCGCTGGTGGACTTGACGGTGTGCGGCGTGCCGCGCGGGACATAGAGAAGGTCGCCCGGCGTCACGTCATAGGTCTTGTAGGGCCCCAGCTCCGGGTCGGTCTCGCCTAGGCTTTTCCAGCGGTTGGGGTGGCTCGGCGCCTTTTCCGAGATATACCATGTTTTGGTGCCAACAAGCTGGATGACGATGACATCAATCTCGTCATGGTGAACGGGGGCTTCGGCCTCACTTTCGCTCCAGAAGATAACGGTGCCAGCCGGGTTGCCAAAAACAAACTCAAGCGCACGGGTGAATTTATCCAGCCCCGGCGCCAGGTTTGTGACCTCCGGGATGCGGACGGTATAATCGCGTTCGTGATACTCACCAATAAGCCTGGCAAATGCCGCCGGGCTTTCCACAGCGCGCGGCTGTGGCGGCATGGTTTTCGCGTCGCGGATATGGCAGGTCAGCGTGGGGGCATATTTTTCAAAGTCGCGCAGGATAACTTTCCTGGGATCTTCCCCAAGGATCTTTGCCCGTTCCGGCGACGCGCCTCCGAGCAGCGCCAATGGTTTGCGGCTGACATGGTCGTCGAAAAAACGGTCATAATCGAGCGGGGCCAGCATGCGCGCGAGGATATCCTGTGCTTCTTGCAAAATCATGTCGCGGCCCTCAAATCCTGTCCTCACGTCTTTCGTGGGGTGCCTGGCATCTGTACGGTTTCCCCGCGCGGACAATAGCCGATGCCGTCTGCGCGTTGCAAGCGATACAGCAGGTATCGATGCTTACATTTTCGCCTAAAGCGCTTGAGGGAAAGCTCGTTTGGCCCTAACGTGATGGCCGAGTTACGAGAGGAAAAAATATGTCGACAATCAGTCCTGAAACTGCGCTTATCTACACCCTTGTCACCGTTTCCGCGTCTGACGAGGAAATGACGGACACCGAGCTTAACCGCATGACCGGCATCGTTGGCTACCTGCCGGCGTTCCGCAATTACAACGTGGAAAAGCTGCGCTCTGACACCAGCAGCTGCATTGAGCTGCTGCAAAGTGAAGAAGGCCTTGACGCCGTGATGGGGCTTGTTGAGGAAGCTATCCCGGAAAGCCATAGCGACCTTGTGTACGCGCTGGCGTGTGAAGTGGCGGCGTCCGACGGCAGCCTGACGCAGGAGGAGCTGCGGCTTCTTGAGATGATCCGCCATGTGCTGGACATCGACCGGCTGACGGCGGCAGCGATTGAACGTGGCGCGGCCGCACGGCAAAAGACATTTGGCTGATCAGGCTTGAACGCCGGGTTGAAAAGGGTGCCATGCGGCGCCCTTTTTTGTTTTCAGGAATGCGGGTCTACAAGCGGCATGAGCTGATAGGGTTCAAGGTCGCTCCAGTCGCGGATATCGCGGAAGGCTGACGTGCGAAAGACCGTATCGCGCGCTTCGCTCTTGTCATCCTGCTCCAGCGGTTTCAAAAGCTCCGACAACCGGGTCTGCATGATCTTTTCCGCCGCATCCTCGGGGCTGAGCGACAACACGATCTTCAATTGCTTGAGGGCCTGCGCTCTTTCTTCGCGGTCGCCGCGCGCCAGAAAGCGTACATATTCGAACCGGATGCCGATGGACCGATCATCAAGGGCGATGGCCTGACGGAAATATTGCTCCGCATCTTTGCGGCTTCCCCCAAGCGCGATGCGGGCGAGAAAGCCAGCGTTACTGACCGCAGAATGCCAACCGCCGAGCGCAGCCATAATCAGTGGGTCGCCCGGGGTCTGTTCAAGCGCATGTTCAAGCTGTTCACGGGAAGCGTTGATGTAGGATGCTTTTTTCAGGCGTTTGCCTTCATAGCCCAACGCAAGGGCATAACTCACGCTGGCGACGACATTGTGTGGGTCAAGCTTGAGGGCAGCTTCACAATCCGCAAGGGCGCGGTGAAGCGACAGCACAGACTGTTCACCATCTTGTTTGAAACCACCGATAACAAGCCCGCTGCGGCAGGCCAGGGCCAATCCGTCCACGGTGTTGCTGGCTGCGGCAACGTCCCGAGCCTTTGAAAAAGCGCCATTGACAAAATCAGGCCACCCCGGCGTCTCGGCAGGTTGCCAGCTGGTTAGTATGAGCATCAAGAAGGCGGCGGTTTTCATAAGCTCCTGAATAACATGTTCAAGATGAACGGCAGCCTAACGGATATTTGTCAGGCACGCCAGAAGCCCGGTGAAAAAAGCACCAGAACAGAAAACAGTTCAAGTCGGCCGATCAGCATGCCAAAGGACATCAGCCATTTTGCAACGTCGGTCAGGCCGCCGAAGTTACCGGCGGGGCCCACCTTGTCACCAAGCCCGGGGCCAACATTGGCGAGCGCCGTGCCTGCGCTTGACAGCGACGTGATCCAGTCTTCCCCGGTGAGGGCAATGGCAAACGACAGGCTCAGGAAGATGCACAGGAAAATGGTCATGAAGCTCATGACCGACGCACGCACGTCATCGGGTATCGGGCGACCGTTATAGCGGGCGATAAAAACACCGTTTGGCTGTACCATGCGTTCGATCCAGCTGCGCATGGACTTGAGCAAAACCTGAAAACGGAAAATCTTGATCCCACAACTGGTCGAGCCGGCACAGCCGCCAATGAACATGACGACAAAAAACAAGGTTACGGAAAACGCGCCCCACTGGCCGTAATCCGTGGAAGCGTAGCCTGTGCCTGTCAGCACTGAAATGATGTTGAAGCTGCCGTACCGGAAGCCTTCTTCAAGGGTAAAATTCTTGAAGATCATCAGCCACAAGGTGACACTGATACACAGGGTAAGCACAAGCAGCAGGAAGCCACGGGTTTGTTCGTCGCGCCACAGGGCAATAGGTCGGCCGCGCAGGACCTGCAGGAACAGGATAAACGGCATTGAACCGAGAATCATAAAGATCAGGCAAACCGTATCTGTACCCAGATGGTCATATTTGCCAAAGGAGCTGTCCGAATTTGAGAAACCTCCGGTGGAAATGGTCGTCATGGCATTCACGAGCGCATCAAACGACTCCATCCCCGTCAGCATATAGAAGAACATGCAAAGCGCAGTGAAGGCGACGTAGACACCTGAGATAAGGCCAGAAATCTGTGCGGCACGCGGCAGGATTTTCTCAACTGTTTCAAAGCTTTCAACCTTGAAAACCTGCATGCCGCCCACTTGTAGCATGGGCAGAACCGCAACCGCCATCACCACGATCCCGATCCCGCCAAACCATTGCAGCAGCCCGCGCCACAGAAGAATGCCGGGCGGTGCATAATCAAGCCCGGTAATGACCGTGGAGCCGGTGGTCGTCAGGCCGCTCATGGCCTCGAAATAACCGTCTGTGAAGCTGAGGTCGAGCTCCGAAAAAGAGATCGGCAGCGCCGCGAAGGCAGGCAGGACAGCCCACGCCAGGGTCGTCAGCAAAAACGCCTGCCTCAGATTCATGTTGTCTCCGCTGCCACGGGTCGACAGCATCAGCATGCCGCCAATCAGCGCGGTGAGGAACATGGCGATGGCGAAGGTCTGCCAGTCGGCATTACCGGCAATCAGGTCAACGATCATCGGTAAAATCATGCCCGCCGCCAACAAGACAATCAGCGAACCAAGGGTAAAGAGAACCGGCCTGAGATCGATCACCGACGGGTCCTCAGTTGATGTGCAGGGAAACGTGCGGGCTGTCGAGGGAGAAGGCGGGCACCTGGGCGTTGAACATCACACCGTCGTCACGCTGCATCTCGTAGGAGCCGCGCATAAACCCGCTCGGTGTCGAAAGCGGCGTGCCGCTTGTATAGATATAAGTGTCGCCGGGCCGGATGACCGGTTGCTCACCAATCACGCCAACGCCCTTGACTTCCTGCAGACCACCATTGGCATCGGTGATCATCCAGTGCCGGTTGAGCAGTTGCACAGGCTGCCCTGCTTCATTGGTGATGCGGATGCGGTAGGCCCAGACAAATTGCTGGGCCTCCGGCTTGCTTTGCTCGGCCAGATAATAGCTCTGCACAGCGATATGGATGCCCTCGGTCGTTTCCTCGAAGGTCAGAACCCCGTCAATCAGGTCGTCGTCAACCATATTGCTTTCACATGCCTCCCGGTGCTTGGTGTGCCAGCGCCCTACACCCCGGCTTTATCAAGCGCCTGCAGCACATCCTGAACGAGATCGCCGCCATCCTCAAGCCCTACTGAAAAACGAATAAGGCCGGGGGTGATGCCAAGCTCAAGTCGGCTCTCTTCCGAAAGTGCCTTGTGTGTGGTGCTCCAGGGGTGCGTGGCGATCGAGCGGCTGTCACCGAGGTTGTTGGAAATATCGGCAATCTGCAGCGAGTTCATGAACTTGAACGCCTGTTCGCGCCCGCCCGGCAGCTCAAACACCACCATGGTGCCCCCACGGTCCATCTGGCTGAGGGCAAGGGTCTGCTGTTCAAAGCGTGCAAGGGCGGGATGGCGAGTGTCTGTCACCCGTTCCGCGATGGCGGCCGCGACTTTTTCCGCGTTGTCGCACATGGCGTGCACACGGATGCTCAGGGTCTCAAGCCCTTTTAGCATAACCCACGCGGTAAACGGCGACATGGCGCAGCCGGTGTGGCGGTAATAGGGATAGAGATGTTCCTCGTCGAACTCTTTTGAACACAAGACGACCCCACCAAGGCAGCGGCCCTGACCGTCGATATGCTTTGTGGTTGAATAGGCCACAATATCGGCACCCATTTCCATCGGGCGCTGTAGCACCGGGGTCGCAAACACATTATCGACAACCAGAAGCGCGCCTGAATTGTGTGCCAGATCCGCGAGCGCCCGCAGGTCGACGATCTCAAGCGTCGGGTTTGCCGGTGTTTCGGTGAAGAACAGCTTTGTGTTTGGCTTGATCGCGGCTTTCCAGGCGTTCAGGTCCCGGCCATCAACCACTGTGGTCTCAATCCCGTAGCGCGGCAACAGCTCGTCCATCAGCCAGCGGCACGAGCCAAAAAGCGCGCGGGCGCCAACCACATGGTCGCCTGTCCGGAGGCTCGACAGCAGCGAGGCGGTCATTGCCGCCATGCCGGTGCCGGTGGCGCGGCCCACGTCGGCGCCTTCAAGCGTTGCCATGCGACTTTCAAACATTGCTACGGTCGGATTGGTCTGGCGGGAGTAGGTGAATCCTTCGGCGCGGCCGTCAAAGCGCGCCTCGGCTTCTTCTGCATTCTCATAAGCGAAAGCCGAGGTGAGGAACATGGCCTCGCCCATTTCTCCAAAATTCGAGCGCATTGAACCCGCGCGCACCATCTGGGTCTGGCGAGACCAGGTGGAAGTAAGGCTTTTATCTAGGCCTGCGCGCTGTTTCATCGCTTTGTCTCCTGCACAAATGTCTTTCGTAGCCCTTGGTTGGGGGCTTGCGGCGCCAAGGTGCGTTGGCGCGCGCCTGTCGTCAAGCTTTTCGGTGTGCTGCTGCGCTATCATTTCTTGCTTTTTCCTAAAGCTCTGGTAAATGCTTTGGTCCCACAAGGCACTGCGGGTGTAGCTCAATGGTAGAGCAGAAGCTTCCCAAGCTTAAGACGAGGGTTCGATTCCCTTCACCCGCTCCAGCTTTCTTCTCTTATGATATTGCCGCCGCTGCCTGATGTCGTTAAACCCTTTGGTCAAGGACCAAGAGCAAGGGAGACACAATCATGAGCGTTACTATCTGGCATAACCCGCGGTGCAGTAAATCGCGGCAAACGCTGGCGTTGCTTGAAGACAGCGGCATGGCGCCCGAAGTGCGACTCTATCTTGAGGACGCGCCCAGTAAAGATGAGATCAAACACACCCTTAAGCTTCTGAACCTTGAGCCGCGCGGCCTGATGCGTAAGGGTGAGGCGGAATACAAGGAGCAGGGCCTTGCCGACAAGGATGGTGAAGACCTTATCGCCGCGATGGCGGCAACACCCAAGCTGATCGAACGCCCGATTGTTTTTTCGGGCAGTAAGGCGCGCATCGGCCGCCCGCCGGAAAGCGTGCTTGATATTCTTTAAGCAGCGAGCCGCCGTTCAATACGGGGGTAATAGACTGCTTGTGCCAGCCCCCGCATAGCCAGAAACACTGCCATGGCGATCCATAACCCGGTGAGGCCATAGCGGTCTGTCAGCGGATCAAGAACCATGATGAAGCTGGCGGCGGCGACTGCCGCAGTGCCCAGCATGGCGCCGCCTGCGGTGGCGCCGATATAGATGCCGTCATAAAGGTAGCACCAGAAAGCGATAAGGGGCAGCAGCGCCAACACAGGCAGTGCACCGGCGGCCGCGGCCCGGACAGGCTCTATATTTGTCAGCGTGTGGATAAGCGCGGTGCCAAAAAAGCCAAACCCGGTGCTATAGACGACGGCGGCCAGCCCCGACCACAGGAGCCCATAGCGCACCCAGGCGCGGAATTCCAGCCGTGCACCCCTGCCGTATGCGGCCCCCGACAGGGCTTCCGCTGCATAGGCAAAGCCGTCAAGCCCGAGGGCGATCAGCATCAGGAAAGTATTGAGCACATGGCTTGCCGCCAGCGGTATCTGTCCAAGGGCGGCGGCTTGGCGTGTCATCAGCGCAAAGGCAAGGATCAACAGAAGCGTGCGGGCAAAAATGTAACCATTGACGCTGAGCAGCTTTTTCATTTTGCCCAAATCGTAGGTCATGGGACTGCTGAGTGCGGCCGCCAGTCTGACACCCCCAAGCGACCTGACGACAAAAAGAAGGCCGACCGCAACCGCAAGCCATTCGGCGATAAGGGACCCCAGCGCGACGCCGCGAACGTCAAGCGCAAGCCCGAGCACAAAAAAGAGGTTCAGGGCGGCATTGGCGATATTGAGCACAAGCTGCACATAAAGCGCGCGCGTCGCCTGTGCCGTGCCGATCAGATAGCCAGTGATGGCGTAGCTTAGCAGTGCGGCCGGCAACGCCCAGACGCGAATGGCAAAATAGTCGGAAAAAAGCCGAATGGTCGTGGGCGGTGGGTCAAGCGCCTCAAGTGTCAATACATGGATCGGACCCTGGAACATGACGAGTAAAGTGCCGATGGCAACGGCCGTCAGCAGGGCGCGCGTCAGAATGCGGGCAATCTGGTCGCTGTCGCCCCGGCCGTGGGCTTGTGCGATAAGTCCGGTCGTGCTCATGCGCAGGAAGCCGAAGGCCCAGTAAAGATAGCTGAAAATCATCGCGCCGATACTGACCGCCGCCAGATATCGGGCGCCCGGCAAGTGCCCGATAACCCAGGTGTCCACCAGCCCGACAAGCGGTGCCGAGCTGTTGGCGATGATGGCCGGGCCGGCAATGGCCCAGATGCGTTTGTGGGGGTGGTTAAGCGCGAGCGCTGCCGTCACGCGCCCCGCCCGATGCCGGTGTAGGTGAAGCCGTGTTTCGCCGGGTCCGCCTTGGCGTAGATATTGCGCAGGTCCACCAGAATACCGTCTTTCATCAGTTTGCGTGCCCGGTCGAAATCAAGCGCCCGGAACTGGTTCCATTCGGTCAGGATAACAAGGGCATCCGCATCTTCCATGGTGCTGTAGGGCTCTTCATGGAAGGTGACGTTCTTGAGAAGCTTCTCGGCTTCCTCGGTACCTTTGGGATCATAGGCGTGAATAACGGCGCCGGCGTCCTGAAGGGCCGGGATGATGTCAAGCGACGGGCTTTCGCGCATGTCGTCGGTGTTTGGCTTGAACGTCAGCCCAAGGACGGCAAGGCGTTTGCCGGTCACGTCGCCGCCGCACGCCTTGATAACCTTGGCCGCCATGGCACGCTTGCGTTCCTCGTTCACTTCAACGACGGAACGTACGATTTTGAGCGGTACGCCATACTGGTCCGCCGTTGAGACAAGGGCGCGGGTGTCTTTCGGGAAACAGCTGCCGCCGTAGCCCGGGCCTGCGTGCAGGAACTTGGAACCAATGCGGTTATCAAGTCCGATGCCTTTGGAGACTTCCTGTACGTCTGCCCCCGCGGCCTCGCACAGGTCTGCAATCTCGTTGATGAAGCTGATCTTGGTCGCGAGGAAGGCGTTGGCGGCATATTTGATGACTTCCGCTGTTTCGCGGTTGGTGAACACGATCGGCGTTTCGTTGAGGTATAGCGGGCGATACAGCTCGCGCAGTAGGTCATGGGCGCGGGTGCTGTCCACACCGCACACAACCCGGTCGGGGCGCATGAAATCTTCGATCGCGGCACCTTCCCGCAGAAATTCAGGGTTGGACGCAACGTCAAACTTTTCCGCAGGCAGCAGTTCGCTCAGCCGCGCCTTGATGCGGGCGCCGGTGCCAACCGGGACGGTAGACTTGGTGACCACGACGGCATAGTTGTCGATATATTCGGCGGCTTCCTCGACGGCGGCGAACACATACTGCAGGTCAGCGTGGCCGTCCCCGCGGCGGCTTGGTGTGCCAACGGCGATAAACACAGCCTCGGCGCCCTTCATGGCGTCCTTGAGGTTTGTGGTGAAGTGCAGGCGCCCCGCTTCCACGTTCCGCGCGACAAGGCTGTCAAGCCCGGGCTCATAGATGGGCATGATGTTGTTTTCAAGCGCCTTGATCTTGCCTGCGTCTTTGTCAACGCAAGTCACTTCATGACCAAATTCGGAAAAACAGGTGCCTGATACCAGACCCACATACCCCGTGCCGATAACTGCAATCTTCATGACTGAACCTTTAACCTTCAACTGATTTTTATGCCGTGGGCGAAATCAATAAAATACAATGTGGCAATGTCATACTGTATGATACCGCTTGCGCATAGGGCCTTATTATTTCGAATTTATGATACAGCGCAAGAATAGGCGAAGGGTGTACCCCGTCTGTTACGTACAAAGTGCAGGTTGACGACGAGAATGAAACAATAAAAAGAGTTTTGGTTTGGCGTTTGAAGGCGAAGAACCGACGGACGAGACCCTGGTTGCGAGGGTCGCGACAGGGGACCGCACCGCTTTTGCCTTTTTGGTGAAGCGGCATGGTCTGCGCTACCGCGCGCTTGCCTTCCGTTATCTGGATGATGTGGCGCGGGCGGAAGACCTTGCGCAGGAAGCGTTTGTCAAACTCTGGACCCACGCGGGCCGGTTTGATGCGGGCAAAGCGAAGTTCACCACCTGGTTTCACCGCATTGTGGTCAACCGCTGCCTTGACGACAAGCGCCGCAAAAAGGCCGACCCCCTGCCGGAAGGGTTTGACGAAGCCGACAACCGGCCGGGTGCCGAGGAAAAGTTGGCCCAGGAGGGTGGCAAGGCCCGGTTGAGGACAGCTCTTGCAGCGTTGTCGGACAGGCAAAAAATTGCAGTGACCCTCAGCTATTTCGACGGTTTGTCGAATATGGAGGCCGCTGCCGCAATGGACATGAACCTGAAAGCCTATGAATCGCTTCTGGTGCGGTCACGGGCAAAACTCAGAGAACAGTTGCAGGCTGAAAAACAGCAGCTCTTTGAAGCATTGGGATAGGAGGGCAAGAAGATGCCCATGAATGAACAGGAATATGATGAACTGAGGGCGCGCTTTGGCGCAGACCATGAGGCATGGCCCAAGGACAAACAGCAGAATGTGGCGCTTTTTCTGGCCAGCCGCGAAGGCGAAGCTTTTCTGGCCGCCGAAGCCGAACTTGACACCCTGCTGGCGGTTGACCATGCGGTACCGGGGGACGGTGATGCCTTCCTCTCCCGCCTGATGGATATTCCCGAAAGGCAGGCGCGTGCGGCGGCAGGTGGGGGAAAGGGCTTTTTCGCCCGGCTTTTTGGTGGTTGGTCGGCGCGGGCGGCGATTGCGTCGCAGGCGGCCGTTTATATTGTTGTGCTTGGCGTTGGTGTTGCGATGGGTATGCAGGGTGGTGGCAATGAGGTCGACACAGAGGGTGTGGACCTGAGCGCCCATCTTTTTGCCAGCAACGCGGACCTGTATCTGGAGGAAGAATAGATCATGGCTTTCAAGGTAAACTGGGTGCATGGCGTGCTGGCGGCCTCTCTGGCTGCTAATCTGTTCGCTGGCGGCTATCTTCTGGGTAAGGAAATCCGGCCTGACCGGCAGCACCGTGAACACCGGATGGGGGGCAAGGAGCTTTTTAACATGCGCCACCTTGCCGCGTATCTGCCGGAGGACAAGCGCGAAGACCTCAAGGCGCTGATGATTGGCCACCGCAAGGACCTGCGGGAGAGTTTCCGCGGCATTCGTGAAAGTGAAGAACAGGTGCGCAGCATCCTGCTTGCCGAAACTGTGGACAAAGCGGCGCTGCGCGCGGCGCTGGGCGAGCTGGAGAGCAAAACGCGCATGCTGCATGGGCCATTGAAGTCCATCCTTCTGGATATTGTAGCGGACCTCGATCTCGAGACCAGGCAAAAGCTTGCTGAAGATATGTACAAACGTCGGAAATGGCGCATGAAACGCGGCCCCCGTGGGCCTTTTGGTGACGGTGACGAACATATGCCTCCTCCTCCCGGTGGGTTTGACGACGAGGGACTCGAAGGCACGCCGGGTGAGGGGCCGGACGGGCGCTTCTAAAATCGTGCTTTAAAAGCCCAGTAGGCAGCATGCGCGTTTTCGTGCTAAAATACGAGGCATGACCAGCGCTGTGATACTGCCGTCCATTGGGCCGCCACCGCCTGATATCAGGCGCCCCGATGTGCCAGACAACCTGAAACCCGACATCGCGGGTGCGGAAAAGGCTTCCGTGCGCGTGCCGTTTGTGCGGGTCGGTACCGGGCCGACAGAGCCACCGCTCGAGCAACCCCGGTCCTATCTTTCCGGCAACTCACAAAACCTTGGTGGGACCGCGGCGGTTAGTATCCAGGTCGATGAGGGGCGTATCCCGTCCGAAGCGCCCGAACTGCCGGAAACCCCTGCGCCTGTTGCCCTTGAAGGCGCGCTGAAGCTATCAAGCGACCTGTCTGAAGAAGACCGTTCCCGCGTGGCGGAACTGAAAGCCCGCGACCGCGAAGTCAGGGCCCATGAATCTGCCCATGCGGCGACGGGCCAGGGCTATGCTGGCAGTCCGCAATTTGACTTCATCCGCGGGCCGGACGGTGTCCAGTATGCGGTGGGCGGCCATGTCTCGATCGATACCCAGGCAGTGGCGGATAACCCCGAAGCCACCATTGAGAAGATGCAGATTGTGCGGGCGGCTGCGCTGGCGCCAGCGCGGCCATCTGGTCAGGACCGTGCGGTCGCGTCAAAGGCAGAAGCTGCCATTCGTCAAGCGGAGGGAGACCTGCGGGCCCGGCAACGCGACGAGGCCGAAGCCGCGCTTGAGGGGGAGGTGGGGCCGGGCAAAACAGCGGTGCGCACAGCGCCCGGGGGAGCGTCCGATGCGCCTGAGGCCCAGCCACAAGGCATCCTGCCACCAGTGGTAGCCCAAATTGAGAACACTGATACAGCCTCACTTCCGCGGTCGCTGACAGGCGGCGTCAACCTGATCGCCTAGTGTTGGTCAACCCCGACCGCATCGGCAACCGAGGCGAAGCCGTCCGCTTTTAAAAGTGCGGCAAGCTCGCGGTTGATTTTGCTCACAAGGCCAGGCCCGTCATAGACGAGCGCAGAATAGAGCTGCACCAGCGATGCACCGGCCCGGAACTTGGCATAAGCGTCTGCGCCTGAAGCAATTCCGCCAACACCAATGAGGGGCACTTGGCCGTCGGTTGCCTTGTAAACGGCGGAGAGAATTTCCGTTGACGGGCCCATAAGGGGCGCGCCTGACAGACCGCCTGCTTCGTCCTTGTCTCGGCTTTTCAGGCTTTCAGGGCGGGTAATGGTGGTGTTGCTGACAATCAGGCCGTCGATAGTGCTTGATCGGGCGACATCCGCAATATCGCGGATATCATCATCCAGCAGGTCCGGTGCGATCTTGATCAGGATTGGCACGTGGGCGGCCCCTGCAGCCATTTTTCCCTGCCGCGCATCCAGTACGCGACCAACAAGGTCTTCAAGCGCGGCTTTTGACTGCAAAGCCCGCAGGCCCGGCGTGTTGGGGCTGGATATATTGACGGTGAAATAATCGCTCAGCCCATAAAGCTGGTTGATGCCACTGACATAATCTGCCGTGCGGTCTTCACTGTCCTTGTTAGCACCAACGTTGGCGCCGAAGATACCTCGGGCGGCGGGCAGGGTGCGCAGGCGCCCTTCAAAATAATCAAGTCCCCGGTTGTTGAAGCCAAACCGGTTGATGACGGCGCGGTCCGCCGTCAGGCGAAAGAGGCGCGGTTTATCATTGCCAACCTGCGGCTTTGGCGTCACCGTGCCTGCTTCTGCAAAGCCAAAGCCCATTTTGTGGGCAGGCCGGATGACCTCCGCGTTTTTGTCGAACCCTGCGGCGAGACCAACGGGGTTGGGAAAATCGAGGCCAAAAACCTCGCACCGCAGCACCGGATCATGCTTTTCCGCACCAATTTTGCCGGTCAACCCCAGCCTGAGCGCCTTGATTGTCGCGTTATGCGCAGTTTCGGGGTCGAGCGCATGCACCAAGGGCCGCACAAGGGGGAAAAGGTCGATCATCAGTCTTTGTCTTTTGTCAGAAAAGAAAAGTCGAACGTGTCGTCGATGCGGCGGGACAAGGTCAGCCGTTCACGCGCCAGCGCAACGTCAAGCGGGGCATAAAGGTGTGGGAACAGGGCACCGCCGCGTGACTTTTCCCATTTGAGGGAGCCATCGGGGAAAACGTCCGGCTCAAAACCAAGCAGGTGGATTTTTTCCGTGTCGCCAAAGTATTTTTCAGCGGTTTCCGGCACCTGGCTGGCAGCAGAGAAATGCACATAGCCGTCAGCAACGTCGATGGGCGCACCCGGGAAGGCGTCGGTCTCGAGGGCGGCAGCCCACTCGTGCGGGCGTAAAATCTTGTAAATCAGCTTGCTCATGGCTTTTTCAATAAGCGGTCTTGCGCCTGCGTTCAAGCGCCATGTGGGCCTGCTTGCCGTGCCTTATAACTGTGCTAGTTTGTTTGTGAAGGAGAGGAGCGCGCATGAGCAAAAGCTATCGTTTGTTTCAGGAGTATCTCGATGAACACGCGGCGACGCTGCCCGACAAGGTGGCGATCGAATGTGGCAACTGCACCATTACATACAAGACACTGGCGGATCACAGCCATAAAGCCGCCGCGATGCTACAGCAGGCGGGTCTCTCGTCGGGGGACAGGGTTGTCTATCTCGGGCGCTCGTCAATAGCGTTTTTTGAGCTGCTTTATGCCTGCGCTCGTCTCGGGCTTTGTTTTGTCAGTCTCAACTGGCGGCTGACAACCCACGAGGTCGCAGATCAACTTGATGACAGCATGCCAGGCATTATCTTTGCCGACCGCACTTTTGTGGACGGCATCAACGCTGGCAGGCACGCTGGCGTGCCGCTCGTGCCACTGGATGAAGGGCGCGCGTATAACCAATGGCGAAGTGGCGCGAAAGGCGACGCCACATATGAAAGTGTGGACCCGGCAGCCCCCGCCATCATGATGTACACCTCCGGCACGACGGGCCGCGCCAAGGGTGTGGCAGTGTCGCAAAGCGCCATCCTCGCGTCGCGCAAGCCCGGGACCGCGCCGGGCGACTGGAACGTCTGGTCGGCTGATGAAGTTGAACTGGTGCCAACGCCGCTGTTCCATATCGCTGGCTGCGGCTGGGCCTTGATCGGGCTTTATCACGGCCTTAAAATAGTTGTGCTGCGCGACTTTATCCCTGCGGATGTGATCAAAACTATTGAGGAAAAGCGCATCACCCGCGCGATCTTTGTGCCGGCGATGCTGGCTTTTCTACTGAAAGAGCCAGCTCTGGCCACCGCAAACCTCGGTTCGCTCAAGTATCTGTCTTACGGTGCATCGCCAATGCCCGCACCGCTTCTGAAAGCATCGCTTGCTGCGTTTCCAAACGCGGGGTTTGTGCAGCTTTATGGCATGACCGAAACCTGCGGATACGCCACATACCTGCCACCCGAAGACCATGCGCCTGACTATGAATATCGCCGCGCCAGCGTGGGCAGGGCATTCAAGGGTGTGGAGCTCAGCGTGCGGGACACGACCGGTAATGCCCTGCCGGTGGGGGAAATCGGAGAAGTGTGGATCAAGACACCGACTGTAATGAATGGCTATTGGCACAACAGTGCCGCGAGCAAAGAAGTGCTTGAAGGCGCCTGGTACAAAACTGGTGATGGCGGGTATCTCGACAAGGACGGTTACCTCTACCTCAAGGACCGCATCAAGGACATGATCATCACCGGCGGCGAAAATGTTTTCCCCAGCGAAATAGAAGCCGTGATTGCCGCGCACCCCGCCATAGCCGAAGCTTCGGTGTTTGGCGTGCCGCATGAGGTATGGGGCGAGCAGGTGCAACTGGCTGTGGTCCTCAAGCCGGGGCAGGACGTGACGCCTGACGCGCTGCTTGCCTACGCGGAAAAGGACCTGGCGGGTTATAAGGTTCCGCGCGCGGTGCATGTGATGAAAGCCCTGCCGCGCAACGCGTCGGGCAAGGTGCTCAAACGTGCGCTCAGGGAAGAGTTTGAGGCCGCTTAAGGACGGCCTTCACCCGCGTCAGAGGTTTCGTCCCCCGGCGTGTGCGGCAGTTCAGTGAAACTTTCGATGCGGCACGGCATGCCTGACCGGTTGACCACATCGTCAAACCGCGCGCAAAGCTGTCCATTGACTGGCTGATACGAGATATAGCCATGATAATGCAGTTGCGGACAGGTTTTGCGCAGCCGCGCCATTACATCCTTGTCCCTCAATTCGAAGCGGATCAGGTCGTCGGAGACGGTGTGATAGGAAATGATATTTTCTGCATCAATGCATTGTGTCCCGGCTTCCCCCGGCAGTGGGCGGCGCGCGGGCGCGCTTTCATCCTGCTGTGCATGTGCGGGCAAGGCGCTCAGAAGCAGCATGGTGGCAAAAAAGGTAAAAGCACGGACGTGCATTTTCTTGGTCCCCGGCGAGGTCGTCGTCTATGATTGATAACGGCAGAATGGCGGGCTTTATCTTAACTGTCCATGAATGAATTGTGTCCCAGGCACTTGTTTTGGACGCAATTCATGACGATATCAGGCATAATATCAAGGCCTTAAGGCTCGGGGTTAACAGAGGACAGGAAACGGTATCATGGCGCAGGAAATATGGCTTTGGCTCAAGGAAAAGTTTATGGCGTTTTTCGCCATGATCGGCCGGGGCCTGAGAGCACTGTGGCGCTATTTTACCGGCTGGCTTGTTACCATTTCAGGCAGCACCTGGCGCAAGGTTGCGGTCGCACTTCCCCTTGTGTTTGTTCTTTATATCCTGATCGGCATGCCCATTGTGCACCGGGTGGACGATACCCTGAACCTACCGACAACAACACCCGCGGGTGGCTCCCGCGTGGTAGCGGATATCGGCTATCTGGTGAAGCGGGAAACCGTTGATCATGGCTGGACAGCGAATGATCCCTTTTTCCAGCCCGGCTGGTGGCTTGACAACACCCCAAATTACCAGAAGGGCATGATGGGCGCGCTGTCGCGCTTTACCTTTGAGCTGCGGGACCAGATTGGCCGCACGCGCGGGTCAAGCGCGGTTGACAAGGATCTGGAGCAGGCAGCAGGCAACCTCGCCAAGGAACCGGACCGCTGGGTCATTGATTTCTCCAATTCGATTCTGCCGACCACGCCGTCGGACAGCTATTTCCGTCAGGCGGTCAAGCAACTTGAAGCCTATAACGCGCGGCTTGCCGCCGGTAACGCGGTGTTTGAGCGCCGCTCGGATAATCTGCAGGCCACCCTTGACCGTATCGCGCTTGACCTCGGGGCATCGTCTGCCGCACTGGAAACCTATATCGGTGAAAACGCGGGCGGTGTACTGCCTGATTTTGGCGCCGACGACCTGTTCTATCAGGTCAAGGGTCAGGTTTATGCCTATACGGTGATCCTGGAGGCGCTCCGGGCTGATTTTACCAAGGTGGTTGAAGACCGCGAGCTGACCCCGCTTTATAATGAACTTCTAAAAAGCTTGCGTGCTGCGGCGACCCTCGACCCTGTTGTGGTAACCAATGGTGCAATCGACGGTGTGTTTGCCAACCATTTGTCCATGCAGGGTTTTTACCTTTTGCGGGCGCGGACCCAGCTGCGTGAGGTGTCCAACATCCTGCTCAAATAAGCTTGTCAGAGCCGGGCTGTGCTGTCAGTCTATGACGCACCAAGGGGAAGATCATCGTGACTGAAACAGTGACCGAAGAAATTCACGGGCCGATACGTCCGGTTGCCAAGCGGTGGCGCAAGCTGCTGGTCGTGGTGGATGGGTCACCGGAATCGAAGGTGGCAATCCGTTTTGCCGCCGCGCGGGCGGCACACATCACTGGTGGCGGCCTGATTCTGTTCCACTGTATTCGTCCGGGCGAGTTTCAGCACTGGATGGCCGTTGCGGACCGCATGCGCGAGGAAGCCCGCGACGAGGCGGAAGAACTTCTGCGCGACATGGCCGAACGCCTGCATGCCTATTGCGGCGTGGTGCCAGAGACCCAGATCCTTGAAGGCGAACCGAATGAGGAAATCCGCAAGTTTATCGAGGAGCGCAAGGATATATTCGGGCTTGTGCTTGGCGTCGGCTCCGAAGGCGGGCCTGGCCCACTCGTGGACTATTTCACCCATGATCTTGCCAGCAATCTGCCGTGCCCGCTGTTCCTCATTCCGGGGAACATGACGTACGAGCAAATTGACGCGATGGCCTAAGGCTTTTTGTCGCCCAGCTCGAACGCCACCAGATCCTCCAGCGCACTATCGAATGTGGGGTAGCGGAACGTAAAGCCAAGCTCATGTTTCACCCGGCTGTTTTTCACCCGTTTGCTTTCCTGATAAAAGCTGCGCGCCATCGGGCTCAGGTCCGCTTTTTCAATCGGGATCAGCGGCGGTACAGGCGCCCCCAGGCGAAGCGCGGCTTTTTCGATAATATCCTGCGGCGGGGCAGGCATGTCGTCAGCGAGGTTGAAGATTTGGCTTGCTTTGCCTGAGGTCATGGCGCGCCAAACGGCATCCTCGATATCCTGCACATGGATACGGCTGAAAAGCTGGCCCTGCTTGAAAATGCGGCGCGCGCGGCCATCAAGCACTGTGCGCACAGCGTTTCGGCCAGGTCCGTAAATACCGGCGAGGCGAAAGATATGCAGTGGCACCCGCATCATGCCGGCGATATCCTGCCAGTCTTCTTCGGCACTTAAACGCCGGATACCACGGTTCAGGTTGGGGGCGGGCGGGGTATCCTCATCCACCCAGTCGCCGCCACGGTCACCGTATATATTGGTGGATGACAGGTATCCCAGCCACTCGAGGTCTTCAAGTTGGTCGGCGCAACTTTTAATCAACGGCAATATCGGGTCACCTTTAGGACCCGGCGCCACCGATGTGAGTAAGTGGCTGGCGCTGGATAACGCTGTTTTCAAACCAGGGTCTTCAAGCGCGAAGGGGATGAAGCCATGGACTTCGAGGGCAGCGGCTTTTGCGGCGTCGCGGTAACTTGCGCTCACACGCCAGCCTTCGCGGATGGCGCGCCTGCCGATAAAACCGGCTGTGTACCCGGGCCCAAAGATGAACAGGTGTTTTTTATTCGCTGTCGTCACGTCTTCTGCCTTGAATTTGCCACGGCTTTTGCGCACCTTGCGCAGATGATTATCAGGCCAACAATACTTGTTTCAGCGGCGCTTGCCACTGTACTTGCATCACATCTTGCTGTTCGTGCTGACGAAGGCGGGGAAGAACGTTACCGTACGTGCGTGAGCATGATTGACCGTTCGCCCGACAAGGCGATCAACCTTGCGCTTGAATGGCAGGCTGGCGGCGGCGGTGTGCCCGCCCGTCATTGCGAGGCGCTGGCGCTTTCGCACATGAAGGAATACGCCGAAGCGGCCGTACGCCTTATGCGGATAGCCGACGACATGCGGGTGGGCAAAGGCATGCCGGTGCGCGGCGACCAACGTATGGTGGCGAACGCCAGCCTGTTGGCGGACATGTATGGCCAGGCCGCCAATGCGTGGCTATTGGCGGATGAGATCGTCAGGGCCGAGGACGCAATCGAACTTGGCCTTGCCGTGGTGCCGGCAGGCACCCCCCAGCAGAATGAACTGTTGGTCGACCGTGCCCGCATTGCTGCGGCAGATGATGATTTTGAATATGCGTTGCAAGACCTTGAGGCTGTGCTGCAAGCTGATGAAAACCGCACAGACATTCTGGTGCTTGTGGCAGCAGCCGCGCGCGGCGTGGGTCAACTTGA
This sequence comes from Kordiimonas aestuarii, assembly GCF_025574465.1. GTDB lineage: Bacteria > Pseudomonadota > Alphaproteobacteria > Sphingomonadales > Kordiimonadaceae > Kordiimonas > Kordiimonas aestuarii. The sequence continues at coordinate 557,265 of NZ_JAOBPP010000021.1, read as the reverse complement.
CCGCGCGGAGGAAGCCTTGATGCGGTATCGCAAGGCTTACCCCGATGACACCGCAGGGCTTCTGGAACTTGGCAACCTGCGGCACGCTCAGGGCCGGACGGATGATGCGCGAAAAGCCTGGCTGGCGCTTTTGCGTTCAGCACCGGAGGGCCGCAACGCTGAGGCTGCCCGCGCCAATCTCGAAAAGCTTGACTTTCAGGTAAAACAAAGCGGTGAGGCAGAAAACTAAAAGCGGATCACCGCTTCATACAGGTCAGGCAGGTTGTTTTCAAACAGCACGGCGTCGCCTTTGCGCCAGTGACCTTTGACCCATGCTTCCGCATCTGCCTGCCTGCCATACATCATCACGGTAACGGAGCCATCGTTGGCTTTATTGAGTGCCTCGACAAAGCTTGGGATACGGTCGGGTGTGACCACCAGCACGATATCGCAGTGTTGGGCTGCAAGCGCCCCAAGAGCCTTGTGTTCCTCATTGTGTTTATCGCCCAGCTCCACCATGCCGGGGGTAACAAGGATGCGGCGGCCGCCTTCTTCCACCAGTACATCCAGGCATTCCAGCGCCGCCTTGAAGCCCACGGGGTTTGAGTTGTAGGCGTCATTTATGATGGTCGGCCCCGAAGACGACCGGGTGACCTCAAGCCGGTGCCGAATTTGCGGCACGGACGCCAGGGCCCCCTTGATGGCGGCCCAAGGCAGGCCAAGAGCGCGGGCGCTGGCGGCGGCAAGCGCCACATTGCCCGCCTGATGGCTGCCATAAAGCGGTGCCCTGAGGATATGGTCCTCCGCACCGTCCCTGACCGTTACTTCGACGCCCAAGGGAGTCATGGCCCAGTTTGTGATCACCACGTCACCCTCATGGCCGACAATGCGGTAATCGCCGGGCACATTTGCCAAGCGTTCTGCCAGCAAATCGGGCGCGATGCCGTCCCGGTTGACAACAACCTGGCCACCCTTTTTGAACACGGCTTCCGCCAGTTCAAATTTCGCCCTTGCCACTGTCTCAAGCGTTTTGAAACGCTCATAGTGTGCGGCGCCAATGGCAGTGATCAGTCCAACATCCGGCGGTGTCAGACGGCATAACCGCGCGATCGAGCCGGGGCCATAGGCGCCCATTTCAACGATGAAAAACTGGTGTTTGCCCTCCAGCTGTTCACGGATAACGCGGGTGATGCCCATGTCGGTGTTGACGCTGCCCGGCGTTGCCAGTGTCGGCGCGGCCGCCCCCAGAATGTGGCTGAGGATATGTTTGGTAGAGGTTTTGCCGAAGGACCCGGTGATGGCGATAACCTTGGGCTGCAGGCGGCTGAACTTCTCAATCGCTTCGGCGCGGAAGCCTGCTTTTACGCGCTCCTCGGCGGGTTCCAGCAGCTTGTTCGCCAGCACCAGCAGCAAAGGTGGTAGTTGCAGGAGCGGCAGAAAGAGGATCGAGGCCAGGACCACCTGCCAGTTGTAGGGCAAGCTGGCAAAGCCGATACCGTCCATATCCACGGCGACAGCATAGTGCGTGCCCCTGGGGGCCAGAACAGCAATCAGCAGGATAACAAGGTAAAGCGCTACGGCAAAACCCAGATAAACCGTCAGAATGCGTTTGACACGCGCTGTCATCACCAGCGGCTTTTTCGACGAGTTGCGCGCGGTGGCTGACACCAGCGCGCCGTGTACAAAAGCCGCCACCATCAGTGGCCAGACCAGAAAAGCGGCGGCGCTTGCCGTCGCCCCCAGCTCACCTACCAGGGTGCTTTGCGAGATCAAGCCGACAAGCACGGCGGCCAGCATCCAAAGGCTTGCCTTGCGGTCAAAGGCCTTGTTGTCCCCGAACCAGGCCAGGAAACGCACGTCGTCATATTCTTCCTGCTGGAAGATCATCATTAGCGTTTTGCCGCGCGCGAGCATGAACCACAGCACCAACGGTGCAAACAGGAAGGCGGGCCACAATGGAAGCAAGGCCTCAATCATCTTTCAGGTCTTCCATGAAGGCGCGGATCAGCGCTTCGCACTGGTAGGCCCCGCGGCCGAGGATATCCCAGTGGTCAAAACCACGGACTTCGACAAAACGCGCAATGGGAATCAGACTTTCAAAGCGGCGGCCGATCTCAGGCGGGGCTTCGGTATCATCTGAGCCGTAAATAAGCAGTGCCGGGCAGCGTACGATCTTGGCGGGCTGGCTCAGGTCCTCGTTCACTACGCGGACAAATGTCGGCCTGAGTGGCCCCGCATTTTTATAATCAGTACTGCCGAAACGCTCGACATAGGCGGCGCGCATATGGGTTCCAAACAAGTGATCACTAAGTCGTGCCAGACGACCAATGTTTCTTAAGCTATAAGCCCGCAGCTTGAAGCGCAGGGAACGCCTGCGTTGCAGGCCCGCGCCCCCAATCAGGATGATTGCCTTGACCAGTGACGGATGCCGCGCGGCCATCTGCACGGCGACACGCCCGCCAAAGCTGTGCCCGATCAGGATGTGCGGTGCGCCGGGTATGCCTTCAAGTTCGGCGGCGAGATCATCGGCATAGTCTTCGGTGCCTGCACCGTCAGCCAGTTTGGGGGTGCGCCCAAAACCGGGCTGGTCATACAGGGTGCTTTTATGCGTGGTCTTGAAAAGGCTGGCGAGGCGCTTGAGCGAAGCATGTTCCATGCCCCAGCCGTGCAGCCATATCAGCGATTGCCCGTCTGTGCCCTCCGTGAAATTGAACCAGCAGCTGTTTGTCATGATGATATCACCTTCAGGCACGCATCAGCTCCGCGTGAAGATGGTGGCACCGCCGGTGGCGGTATCGGTTTCACCAAGCCGGTCGTTCGACAAGCGGAAGCCTTCCTCGACAATTTCACCCGCGAGAGCGAGGAAACTGAGCGGTTCTGCGGCGGCCTCCCAGAGGAAATAGGCAAAGGAGCCGGGGATGGTGTTCACTTCATTGAGCCAAAGCTCGCCGCCTTGCTCATTACAAAGATAGTCCACCCGCACGCTACCGCCAAGGCCAAGCGCATCAAAGATGCCTGCCGCGCTGTCGCGGATAAAAGCTTCCTGCCCAGTCGTGAGCTCTTCAGGGTTCAATACCCGGTTAAGCGACGCCATGCCTTCGCTGGGGCCGGTGTCGAGCTTGGGAGCGCCCGGCGCTCCGCCCGCCAGATATTTGTTTTTGAAGTCCAGCAGTTCAGCGTCGCGCAGTGGGCGTTCGATGGCCGAGGTAATGATTTCGCCGTCGGCCGTGCGCCGCACCGCGATGTTATACTCCACCAGGTTGGCGACAAAGGGCTCGACGATGACCTCGCTGTCCATGCGGAAGGCGGTCATCAGCGCGGCGATAAGGCCGTCGATATCGTTGGCTTTGCCGACACCAACGCTGGAACCCAGATTGCAGGGTTTGACAATGAAGGGGTAGTCAATTTCACTGAAGGTGTCATGCAATTGTTCCTTCAGTGTGTCGGGGTCAAGAAACTCGCCTTTTTTCGGCCGGGTCAGCAGCAGTTCAGGCAAAACCTTGATACCTGCCTGTGCGGCAACCTTTTTGGCGAAGACCTTGTTCATGGTCGCGGACGCGCCAAGCGTCCGGCAGCCGGCATAGGGGATGCCGGCAAAATCAAGCAGGCCCTGAAGCGTGCCGTCCTCCCCGTTGGAGCCGTGGATTGCAGGCACCATGAGGTCAAACGGGATCGTTGTGCGTTTTTCACCCATCAGGCCCTTGGCGAAGGCAACAAGCTGCGGCCGCCCCGTGGCAGGGGTGGCGAGGTCAAGCATCACCTGCGTGAGATCCTTGGGGGCGTCTTCAAGCGGATAGCGACTTCGGCGGGTCAGCGGCGCGCCGGTCCACCATTGGCCCAGGGGGTCCACATAAATGGGCAAACCCTCATAACGGCCGGGGTCAAGTGCTTCGAGAAACTGGAGTCCGCTCAGCACGCTGACATCATGCTCAACACTTCTTCCACCAAAAATGACGGCAATGACCTTCTTTTGGGTCACGGGCGCTCCCTTCACCTGAATGTTTATGGCTCTACTTCATCATGTAGCCAATTCGGGCGCGGACGGCAAAGGCAAATGCGCCCGCCGGGCCACTTTAAAGGGCTAAGCATGGCAGCTTAAGGGCGAGGCGCAGGTTTTTTAACCATAGACCACCCCTGCAGGGGCAGGCTCGCGTCTCGCCATCAAGCGTTTGTCATTTGACCCTGTGGCCGGGCTCCCTAGACTAGCGTGGGTTTGGGGATGACACTTTAAACTTTAACGGAGCATGAACCATGAAAGCCAAAGCCTTATTTATGGCGGGCCTGATGCTTTCCACAGCCGCGTCCGCGCAGGATTGGGACAAAGTGGAGCTGAAAACGGAAGCGCTGGCGGGCAACATACATGTGATCTATGGCGCTGGTGGCAATATTGGCGTCTCTGCGGGGGACGACGGTGTTTTTATCGTCGATGACCAGTATGCGCCACTGACTGAGCGGGTCAAGGCCGCTGTCGCTGGTATTTCTGCGGCACCGATACGCTATGTCATCAACACGCATTTTCACTTTGACCACACCGGCGGCAACGAAGGCATGGGCAGCAGCGGGACCGTCATTGTGGCGCATGACAATGTGCGCCAACGCCTCAGGGCTGGTGCCTTCATCAAGGCTTTTGGCAAGAAGATGGAACCACAGCGCGGCGCGGCCTTGCCTGTCGTAACCTTCAACGACCAGATGTCGCTGCATCTGAACGGTGAAAACACCCGCATCATCCATGTGCCCAATGCGCACACGGATGGCGACAGTATCATCCATTTCCGCAACTCGAACGTTGTGCATATGGGGGACACTTTTTTTAACGACCGCTTCCCGTTCATTGATGTACCCAATGGTGGCAGTATCAGCGGTATGATCCGCGCTGCCGAGCTCGCGCTTTCGGCGGCCGATGAAGAGACGGTGATCATCCCCGGCCACGGCATGGTGACAGACAAGGCCGGGCTTGAAGCTTACCGCACGATGCTTCTGCAATCGCGTGACCGGGTGAAAAAGCTGAAGGAAGAAGGCAAAACGCTAGAGGAAATCCAGACGGCCAAGCCGCTCGCGGACATGGATGCCAAGTGGCAGACCGATAACCCCGCCTGGGCGGATATGTTTGTCGGGTTTATTTTCGACAGCCTTTAGGCGCCGGGAAACCCGCGCGGGAACCGCTCTGGCGCGGGTATGGGGCTACTGGCAGAGCCTCAATAAAGGTCAATTTTCTGTACACTACCGCCTTGCGGGAGGGTGAAAGCGGCATCGGTGAAGGCGGGTGGGCCAAAGCTGCCGCGTGCATCGCGTGACATGCCCACAGGCTCCTGCGGGACGCCCATATAGTTGCTCTCAAGCTTGCCGTCGCCATTAACATCGTGGAATACGGAGACCGCATAAGTCCCTGCCTCCAGCCCCGCGAAGGTATGGCTGACACCCTCGGTGGCCGCCTGCAGTTTCATGCCTGCCGTCATGCCGCCTGGGCGCAGGAAGTTCTCGGGCGTGTCATAAACCGCGATCAGTATATTGCCTTTGGCCTCGCGGATATTGCCAATTTTCACGGTCAGGTCAGCGGCACCCGCTGGCACGGCCCCCAGCATGATGCCAGCAAGGCTCAGCGCCATCAGGCTTTTTGTCAGTGTTCTCATTTCTATTCTCCTGTGGTGTCCCGGGCGCGGTATGTGCCCGCCATTTGGTGTTGCGTGTCGTCAGGTATTTAACTTTGGCCCAGCATGCTTGCGATGCCTTCAACATAGGCCCGGAAGGCTTTGCTGCCTTCGTCTGTTATCTCAACCATGGTTTGCGGCTTGCGGCCGACAAAACCCTTTTCTGTTTTCACATAGGCGTGGTCCTCAAGCTTTTTGAGGTGGGTACTAAGATTGCCGTCAGACACCTTCAGCACTTTCTTGAGTTCGGTAAACTCTGCCGCGCGGGCGGACGCGAGGTAAGACATGATCGCCAGCCGCACCCGGGAATGGATCACATCGTTGATCGTCCGATAGTCGAAATCCGACATGGTCTATTCCCCGCTGCTGTGAAGCCGTCTCACAATAAAGCCGGGCAGGGTCAGCAGCAGGGCACTTGCCGCTGCCATCACCAGAAGCATCTCGCCGTCATAGACCTTGAGCGAGGTGGCGTATGCCAGCACGGCCCACCACCCCAGCGCAACAAACCTGAGCCAGCTTATGCCGGTCACCGTTGCGGTGATCCAGTAAGCCCCACCCATCAGGCCAGCGGATAAAATGGTAATAATCTTGGGGTCGAAGGTATCCGTGATGACGGACATGCCAAAGTAGGCAAGCGTGGTGATGCCTACAACCGACCAGCTGGCGGAATGAGCCACCACAGCCGGGTTCGATGTGCGGGTTACCGGGGGGCAGCGCCGCGCGAGGTAATATTCAACCAGCCAGCCGATCGCTGCCATCGGCACCCATATCTCTACCAGCATTTCCGGCAGGTAGCCGTAAACACTGAGATACTGCACATAAAATGCGATGGTCAGTAAAATGCCCCACAGGATGAAGTGGACCCCGCTGACAGCCACACGGTTGCGGCCCGCTTCCATCATCTGGCGGATCATCGCCAGGTCTTCCGCCGGGTTGCCAAGGGCATCATTGTCCATATCACTCGCCATCATTCGATCCTTTGGTGCTTCATGCAAAGTACTTTGAAATACAAAGTATGTATTTTTTGCGACAAGTCAAGAGGGATATCGTGTGGAATCGGTATGTGGCTGCAAAAACGGAAAGACTGTTGGTATAGGCATTGGCGCGGCTGGGAGGCGCGCCGCTCAAGAAGTGTCTTGCGGTTGCCATGCGGCGTTGCCATGTTTGGTGGGTCAAGGAACCACCATCAAGGCAGTAGAGCGGACGTATGGCCAAAGACCTTTCAGAAACCGGTGAAACCGCCATCGTCCACGAGTTCGGAGAAGGGGATCTCATAGGCGGTCACCCGGTGCTTGATTTTATCAACACCCTGATACGGTGGGGGTCGCCTGAGCCGCTTGACCGGCTGGACGGATATATAAGCCTTGCACAATGGTCGGTTGTCGCCGGTGTTATGGAACCGGCACTTGCCGATATCGTGGCGATGAAAGCAAGCCTTGAGCCTGACGATGCCGTGGTAGCGCTTGAAAACGCCCGGGCATTGCGGGGTATCCTGCACCATGTTCTTGCCGCCCACGCACAGGGGGGCGAGCCAGCATATGACGACATGGAAGCATTTGAAGCTTTCTGGAAGCAGGCGATTGGTGCCCACCGGCTGGCCTTCACCGATGACCATATTGAGATTCGCCCCGTGGCTTTCACAAGCCTCACCATTATCGCTGATCTTATCACGCGTGACGCCGTAGACCTTGTGAAAACCCTCCCGGACAGGCGCCTGCGTCTCTGCGCTAACGATGCGTGCGGATGGCTATATCTGGTCAAAAGCGCGCGGGCAAAACAGCGCTATTGCGGTGGGCGGGTCTGTCTCAACAAAAGATAAAGCCCCCGGCTTTCACAGGGGGCTTTGGTAATCTTGCGTGTTGGGCGTACTTACTCTTCGTCGCTCAGATCCAGCTTCACATGGCGGGTTACGCCGCTGGGGCCGGGGAAATTCTCGAACAGCGCTTCGGCCAGATATGGTACCACTTCGGGCACCGCGCGGTTGCGTGTTTCGGTTTCGGCACGGCCTTCGAATACAAGGTCGCCATTGGGCTTGCGGATTTCCATCCACAAGGTGGCGGTATAGACCGTGCGGGTGACGATCCGGTCGTCAAAGTCGCGGCCGATGGGGTATACGGGGTGCCAGAAACGGCCCCAGTACCAATAGCTGCGCCAGTAAAAATCTGTGTGCATGCCGGGTGTGGCGGTCACTTTTTCGCGGCCATCGCTGATCTGCACGTCAAAGCCGACAATCAGGTCCGGGTCTTTTTCTCCGGTGGCCTTGTAGCCTTCATTGCGCAGATGGTTGGCGAGAATGGCGGCATATTGCTGAAACTCAAGGCTGTCCTTGCGTTCCTCGTTCATGGGCACAATCATCAGCCGCTCGCCCTGCGGGGCCGTCAGTTTGTGGAACGTGGCAACGTCGCTTCGGAATGTGCTGGAGCAGGCACCAAGGGTAATCAGCGCGAGCGAAAGCACGACCGACTTGAAGGTGTTGGCTGTCATCATGCTGGCCATTTTTGTTTTTCCGTCCTTGTTTGGCTCGTGTGTATCGCAGTCTATCAAGCCCCTGCCGCTGGGCAAGGCTTGATAGCTGTTTCATATCATCGCAGCCACTATAGGGGCCGCAGCCTGAACGCAGACTGAACGGCCAGCCGTGGTGACGAAGTGCTAGCGCAGGAAGCCGATGGCGTCCTTGACCTCGTTCAGGATCGGCTGTGCTATCGCCCGTGCGCGTTCGGCGCCGGAGCGCAGCACGCTGTCGATATAAGCCTCATCCTTCTGGATACGGGCCATTTCCCCGGTGATTGGTGCCAGCTTCGCCACTGCCACGTCGGTCAACGCTTTTTTGAAGTCGCCAAAACCCTTACCTTCAAACTCACCGCATACCTGGTCACGCGTCATGTCCATCAGCGCGGCGTAGATACCGACAAGGTTCTGCGCTTCGGCCCGGCCTTCAAGCTGGTCTGCCTTGGCGGGCAGCAGCTCGGCATCCGTTTTTGCCTTGCGGATTTTCTGCTGGATGGTATCGGCGTCATCATTGAGGTTGATGCGACTGTATTCCGACGGGTCCGATTTGGACATCTTCTTGGTGCCGTCGCGCAGGCTCATCACCCGGGTGCCTTCGCCCTGAATGACGGGCTCCACCACCGGGAACATCTCAACGCCAAAGTCATTGTTGAACTTCTGTGCGATGTCGCGGGTCAGCTCAAGGTGTTGTTTCTGGTCTTCGCCCACGGGCACGTGCGTGGCCTTGTATAGAAGGATATCCGCCGCCATCAGGTTCGGGTATACATACAGGCCCGCCGATGCCTTCTCGCGGTTTTTGCCTGCCTTGTCCTTGAACTGGGTCATACGGTTCAGCCAGCCGATCCGGGCGACGCAGTTGAAGATCCACGCCAGTTCGGCGTGGCCGGGCACGCGGCTCTGGTTAAAGAGGATAGATTTATTGGGATCGACACCAGTGGCGATATAAGCGGCCGCCGCTTCGCGCACCTGTGCACGCAGGTCGGCCGGGTCTTGCCAGACAGTGATCGCGTGCATGTCCACAACACAATAGATGCTTTCAAAATTGTCTTGCAGCTTCACCCAGTTGCGGAACGCACCAAGATAGTTGCCAAGATGCATGTTGCCGCTGGGCTGGGCACCCGAAAAAACGCGATTTGTCACCAAATGTCTCCATCATAAAAATACGGCACCTTTGGACCGGGCCGTCTCTGTCGCAGCGTTATGGCAAGGGGCGCGGAGCCGGTCAAGCGGGCAAAGCCCTCAGCGCCGCATAATTTGGCGGATTTCACCAAGTCGCACCGCGCCCAGCGCAAAGGCAAACACAAGGTAGCTGACACCACCCGCTATGATCAGAAGCACCAGATGTACGATACGCAGGTTGCCGTCTGCTTCGAACATGCTGCCGAAATATCCAAGGTAAGCCATCAACACCGCGGCCATGACCCCACAGGCCACCGCGGATTTGCCGATGGCAAGCCATGTCCGCCGGGTGAGGGAGAAGGCATCCCGTCTCTTAAGGCCATAATACAGCATCGCCACATTTGCCCATGCCGCGATGGCGGTGGCGGCGGCAAGGCCGACATGGGCGAAGTCCCATATCAGTGCAAAGTTGAGCCCTGTGTTGATCACCAGCGATACGGTGGCAAATCGCACCGGGGTTTTGGTGTCCTGCCGCGCGAAATAGCCCGGTGTCAGCGCCTTGGCAATCACATAGGCTGGCAGCCCCAGGGCATAAACCGCAAGCGCGCCTGCGGTAGCTGCGGTGTCTGCGCTGGTGAAGGCTTCGCGCTCAAACAGGGTTGCGATGATGGGCGAGGCAATCAGGGCCAGCGCGGTGGCGGCTGGCAGGGTGATCAAGAGGGTCAGCTCAATCGCGCGGTTTTGCTGTCGCGCGGCACCGGCGTCGTCCCCGCCTGCCAACAGGCGGGAGATGCCGGGCAGCAGAACGGTGCCCACCGCAATACCGATCACCCCCAGGGGCAATTGGTTCAGCCGGTCAGCATAAAAAAGCCAGGATACAGAGCCCTCGGGCAAAAAGCGCGCGGCCAGCAGGGTGTCGATCAGCAGGTTGATCTGCATGATACCGGCGCCAAGGGCAGCAGGGCCGATCACCCGGAACAGCTCCCTGATCTCCGGGCTCAGTTTTGGCATCGGCAGGCGCACTTTCAGCCCGGCGCGCCGGGCGGCGACAAACACCCATAAAAGCTGCCCGCCGCCCGAGGCCGAGACTGCGATCGCCAGCCAGCGGGCTTTTTCAACTGTCGTCTCGCCAAGGAAAAGCAAGGCGCTGATCATGAAAATATTGAGGATAACCGGCGCGAAAGCGGCGGCGGAGAAACGGTCCACGGCGTTCAGCATACCGGCGAAAAAGGTCATCAACGAAATGAGTACGAGGTAGGGGAAGGTGTAGCGTCCCAGCTCGACCGCGAAATTGAACTTCCCGGTATCGCCTTCGAACCCGCCGGAGAGGCCAAACATTACCGGTACCATCGCCACTTCCATGATGATCAGGAAGAGAATGAGGATCGGCGTCAGCCATGACAACACCTGGCTTGCAAACGCGTCCGCCGCACGTTTGCTTTCCGGCGTGACATCCTTGCCGAGAAAGCGGGCATAAAGCGGCACAAAACCGACCGTGAAGGCACCTTCGCCAAAAAGTCGTCTGAAAAAGTTGGGCAGCTTGAAGGCGATAAAAAAAGCATCGGACGCCATGCCTGCGCCCAGGTAGCGCGCAATCAGCATATCGCGCACAAAGCCGAAAACGCGGCTCAGCAGCGTGAAACCACCGACGGTGGAGATACGTCTGGCGAGGCTCACACCACCGTCTCCGTATGTTTGTTCTTCTGGGTGAAGATGGGCTCGCCGCGCGCGGCCTTCAGCAGTTTTTCCTCTATGTTGCGCAGGCGGATCTTGTTGGAGATTTTCTGGCCCACGAGGTCGCGCACGTAAAAGACGTCAATCGCGCGTTCGCCATAGGTGGCCACATGCGCGGAATACAGCGACAACTTCAGTCGGTACAGCGCATAGGCAAGGTCATAAAGAAGGCCGGGTCTGTCCTTGGCGTTCACCTCAATCACCGTGGACCAGTTGGACGCTTTGTTATCGATCAGCACCACAGGCTCAACCTCAAAGGCGGCGTCTTTCTTGCCGAAGATGCGCCGGTCCTTGAGCTGCTCCTTGGGCCGCACGTTGCCGCGCAGGGTCTCAAGGATGGTGCCTTCCAGTTTCGCAAGCGCCGGTTTGCTGTCAAATGCCTTGCCGTCCATGTCTTGCACGGCGAAGTTATCCATTGCCATGCCGTCCTTGGAGGTGTGGATCTTGGCGTCCATAATGGTGGCACCCGCCACCCCCAGCGCGCCAACGATGCGGGCGAAAAGACCAGGGTGGTCGGCGGTGTAGACCGATACTTTGGTCATGTCCTGAAAGGCTTCAACCCGCGCGGTGACACCAAAGGCGCCACCCCGGTCATCCGTTTCGCGGATCAGCAGTGCGTTCTGCTCAAGCGTGTTGGGGCCCTCGGCGATCCAGTAGGCGTCCGGCAGGCGGTCGGCGTGTTTGCCAAAGGTCTTGTCATCCCAATCCGACAGCGCTTCGCGCAGCGCTTCCTGTTTTGCGCGCACCCGCTCACCACGGCCTACATTGACATGGCCGGCCACCAGCACTTCTTCCGCTGCGTAGTAAAGCTCACGCAAGAGCTGGCCTTTCCAGCCGTTCCATATGCCCGGCCCAACGGCGCGGATGTCCACAACGGTAAGCACAAGCAAGAGCCTCAGCCGCTCAGGGCTTTTGACCAGCTCGCAGAAGTCGTGGATGGTTTTATGGTCGCTGAGGTCACGTTTGAAGGCGGTGTTGCTCATGAGCAAATGCCAGCGCACCAGCCAGGCGACCGTTTCGGTTTCGGCGGGCTTGAGACCAAAGCGCGGGCACAGGTATGCGCACACTTCCGCGCCGATGACAGAATGGTCCCCGCCCCGCCCCTTGGCGATGTCGTGCAGAAGCACGGCGACATACAGCACGCGGCGCGAGATCACTTTCTGGATCACGTCGGAGGAAAGCGGATGGTCGGCCTTCAGTTCCCCGCTTTCGATGCGTGGCAGCAGCCCGATGGCGCGGATCGTATGCTCATCCACCGTATAGTGGTGGTACATATCATACTGCATCTGCGCCACCACGCGACCAAAGTCAGGAACGAAGCGGCCAAACACGCCCGCTTCATTCATGCGGCGCAGGTTGATTTCACCTTCTTTTTTGCTTGTCAGGACTTTGAGAAAGTCCTCATTGGCGCGTTCGTCCGCGCGTACCTTGTCCGTAATACGGTGCAGGTTCAGCTTGATAAGCCTGAGGGCATCCGGATGAATGTCAAAACCCTTGTCGTCGGCCACCGCAAAGATGCGGATCATCAGGGCCGGGTCTTCCTTGACGTCCTCGGGAGACCCGAACGACAACCGCCCGGCCTCAATGACAAAATCCTGCAGCTTTTTGGTGCGGCGGAAGCGCGCGAGGAACGTGCTTTTCTGCTGCCGGGCTTCAAGCACCGCACAGAAGATACGCGTCAGGTCGCCCACCTGTTTGGCAACAAGGAAATAGTGCTTCATGAAGCGCTCAACGCCGCTTGCGCCCGGGTGGTCCTTGTAGCGCAACTGTTCTGCCAGCATGCGCTGGTAATCAAAGGTCAGGCGTTCTTCGGCGCGGCCCGCCATGAAATGCAGAGCCACGCGCACCGTCCACAGGAAGGATTCCGCTTTCTTGAACTGGCGGTTTTCCGAGGCGGTCAGCATATCCTCCGCCACCATGGTGTCGCGGGTGAGGCCGCCATAAAGATAATGCGCGATCCACCACATGGTCTGCAGGTCGCGAAGCCCGCCCTTGCCGTCCTTGATGTTGGGTTCCACCACATAGCGGCTGTCGCCCATCTTCTTGTGGCGGTTGTCGCGCTCCTCAAGTTTCAGTTCGACAAATTCGGTGCCACTTGGCGCGACCACGCGGCGAATGAAGCGTTTGGCGGCGGCGTGGAACAGCTCTTCTTCACCCCACAGGTAGCGCGCTTCCAGAAGCGAGGTGCGGATCGTGAGGTCATCCTTGGCGAGACGGCTGCATTCCTCGGGCGTGCGGGTGGCGTGGCCGACCTTCAGCCCCAGGTCCCACAGCACATAGAGCATATATTCCACGACATTTTCGGCCCACGGCGTGGATTTGTAGGGAATAAGGAACAAAAGGTCGATATCGGAAAAAGGCGCCAGTTCACCACGGCCATAGCCGCCGGTGGCAACAAGGCAAAGCTGCTCGGACGCGGTGGGATTGGAGAGCGGATAGACATGGGTGGTGGCAAAGTCATAGAGCGTGCGCAGCACCTGATCCATCACATAACACAGCGACGTTGCTGCCATGCGGCCGTTCTCGGCCTCGTCCAGAAACCGCCGTTTGACTTCGGCCCAGCCTGCCTGATGCGCGTCCTTGAGAATAGTGGTCAAGCCAAGCTGCCAGTCGCTCGCGCTTTTTTCCGCGACCATCTGGTCGAGCGCGATCACAAGTTCCTTGCGGTTAATGAGGGCGCGGCGATTTTTGATCTGGCTCATAAATTGGTTTCCAGTGGGGCCAGCGCGCCTTGGCGGCTAGCCCTCGAGTTCATCCTTGAGAGCATAAAGCATCTCAAGCGCTTCGCGGGGCGTCAACTGGTCGGGGTTGATATCAGCCAGTTTTTCTTCCACGGCGCTGGGGCCCCTGGGTGCTGCTTCACGTGAAACTGGGGTGCTTTGAAAGAGCGGCAAGTCGTTAATAAGACCGGTGACCTTGTCGCCCTTGTCGCTGTTCTCCAGATGGTCAAGCACTTGACGCGCGCGTTCCACCACCCGCGTCGGCAACCCGGCGAGCTTGGCAACCTGAATGCCGTAGGACCGGTCCGCCGCGCCTTGCGCCACTTCATGCAGGAAAACCACCTCGCCCTTCCATTCGCGCACCTTCATCGAGCGCAGGCTGACGGCATCCAGGGTTTCCTTCAGCGCGGTCAGTTCATGATAGTGCGTGGCAAAAAGCGCGCGGGACTGGTTGATGTTATGCAGGTTCTCCACCGCCGCCCATGCGATCGACAGCCCGTCATAAGTGGCCGTACCACGGCCGATCTCGTCGAGGATCACCAGCGAGCGCGGTCCGGCCTGGTTGAGGATGGCCGCGGTTTCCACCATTTCCACCATGAAGGTGGAGCGGCCGTGCGCGAGGTCATCCGACGCGCCCACACGGCTAAAGAGCCGGTCAACCACACCGATCTGGGCATGGTCGGCGGGCACATAAGCGCCGATTTGCGCCATCACGGCAATCAGCGCATTCTGGCGCAGGAAGGTACTTTTGCCCGCCATATTGGGGCCGGTGATCAGCCACAGCCTGTCATCGGGACCAAGGTCGCAGTCATTGGCGACGAAGGATTTGTCTGATGTGGCTTTCAGCGCCTTTTCCACCACCGGGTGGCGGCCGCCCTGAACGGTGAAGGCAAGGCTGTCGTCAACTTCTGGCCGGGTATGGCGTTCGTTTTCGGCGAGGGTTGCAAGGCTGGTGGCCACATCGAGGTCCGCCAGCGCTTCAGCGGCGGTGGAGATAGGCTCTGCCGCTTCCATGACCCTTGCCACCAGTGCCGCGAACAGCTCCTGTTCAAGCGACAGCGCGCGGTCACCGGCTTCCGAAATTTTCCCCGCCAGCTTCGACAGCTCGGCGGTTGAAAACCGGACCGAGTTGGCAAGCGTCTGACGGTGGATGAAGGTTTCATTGAGAGGTGCGGCGTGCATCTTGTCCGCATGTTTAGCGGTCACATCCACATGATAGCCGATGACGTTATTATGTTTGACCTTCAAGGAATTGATGCCGGTCAGCTTCTGATAGTCGGCCTCAAGCCCGGCGATCAGGCGGCGGCTTTCATCCTTGAGCACACGGAACTCATCCAGCGCGTCATGGTAGCCCTTCTGAATAAAACCGCCGTCGCGGGTCAGAAGCGGTGGTTCGTCCACCAGCGCGCGGCCAAGCTCATCAATCAGGCCGCCGTGTTCGCCAAGGTCAGTGGCGGCGTCGGCCACAAGATCCGGCATATCTTCAAACGCGTCCTTGGGGGCCAGCAGATAACTTTTCACCGCGCGCGCCGCTTCAAGCCCAAGCCGCATGGCATGCAGGTCACGCGGGCCACCCCGCCCAAGCGACAGGCGGGCCAGCGCGCGTTCCATGTCGGGGGCGGATTTGAAGGCTGCGCGCAGGTCGCCGCGCAGGTGGGGGCGATCAAGCATATAACCCACGGCGTCCAGGCGTTCGTTGATGCGGATGGGGTCCGTGAGCGGCGCGGCAAGGCGTTTTGCCAGCAGCCGCGCGCCAGCCCCCGTGACGGTGCAGTCAATCACGCTCAGGAGGCTGCCGGAGGTTTCGCCGTTTTGCGTGCGTGTCAGCTCCAGGCTGCGGCGTGTGGCGGCGTCGATCATCATGGTGCCGTCGGCCGCCAGTCGCCGGGGCGGGTAAAGCCGGGGCATCTTGCCTTTTTGCGTGTCCTCAAGGTAATCCACCAGCGCGCCAGCGGCGGCCAGGTCGGCGCGGCTCAGGTTCGCGAAGCCGTCAAGGGTGGCGACATCGAAAAGCTCCTTAAGCCGTCTGGCGCCAAAGGTGCTGTCAAACCGGTGGGCTTCCACAAGGCTCATCACGCCGCGCCAGTCAAAAAGCGCACTCGTCAGCTTTTCGTCACGCTGCATGTCTTCGGCGATCAGCAACTCACCGGGGTTCAGTCGCGCCAGGTCTGCGTCCAGCCGTCCGGGTTTGGTGGGGAGAATGAAAAACTCACCGGTCGAGATTTCAACAACCGCGAGTGACAGGTCGGCCTGCGCGCGGCCAAGCGCCACCAGATAGTTGGCGGCGCGGGCATCCAGCAGGTTTTCTTCCGTGATGGTGCCGGGGGTGACAAGGCGGATGACCTCCCGGCGCACAACGGATTTCGAGCCGCGTTTTTTGGCTTCTGCCGGGTCTTCGGTCTGTTCGCACACGGCGACCTTGAAGCCCTTGCGGATCAGGCGCGAGAGATACATCTCGCTTGCGTGTACCGGCACACCGGCCATGGGGATGTCTTCGCCCTGGTGTTTGCCGCGTTTTGTCAGTGTGATATCAAGCGCTTCAGCGGCGCGCTCCGCATCCTCGAAAAACAGCTCATAGAAGTCGCCCATGCGGTAGAACAGCATGCAATCCGGATAGGTGGCCTTGATCTCAAGGAATTGCTGCATCATGGGGGTAATGCCGGGCTCCTGCGCGGCGCGGGCCCATTTGTTGTCCGCTCCCGACACACTGCCTGACACACTGCCCGACACACTGCCCGACACACTGTCAGTGCCACCGTCAGCCTGATTGTTCGCGTTTGCCCCCAAATGCGCGCTACCTTCCATTTTTTTTAAGAACTCCCGGTTTACTGCCCGATTTCAATTGTCAGCCGCTTTATGCCATAGTATGCCGCATAACATACCCCGCTTTTAGAGCATTCTTTTATCTGTCGCCACCTAAAGAACAGAGGAATCCCCATGGCTAGCAAATCTTCCAAATTTACGGATGCGGAAGCCCTCAGGTTCCATTCTTCCGGCCGCCCCGGAAAGATCGAGATCACACCCACCAAACCCATGGCAACCCAGCGTGATTTGTCGCTGGCCTACAGCCCGGGTGTTGCTGTGCCGGTGAAGGAAATCGCCAAGGACCCGGATACGGCTTACGATTATACCGCCAAGGGCAACCTTGTGGCTGTTATCTCGAACGGGACCGCAATCCTTGGGCTCGGTAACCTGGGGGCGCAGGCGTCCAAGCCGGTGATGGAAGGCAAGGCTGTTCTTTTCAAGCGTTTCGCAGATGTTGATTCCATCGACCTTGAGGTCGACAGCGAAGACATTGACGAATTTGTCAACTGTGTACGCCTTCTGGGCCCCTCGTTTGGTGGTATCAACCTTGAGGACATCGCAGCCCCTGAATGCTTCATCATCGAACAGCGCCTGCGCGAGGCCATGGATATCCCGGTTTTCCATGATGACCAGCACGGCACGGCCATTATCACCGCCGCCGGTTTTATCAACGCGCTCGACCTGACGGGCCGTGAGCTGAAGGACACCAAGGTTGTCGCCATCGGTGCCGGCGCAGCATGTATCGCCTGTATCGAACTGATCAAGGCCATGGGCCTGCCGCATGAAAATGTCACCATGGTCGACCGCACCGGTGTTATTTATGCGGGCCGCACCGAGGGCATGAACCAGTGGAAATCCGCGCATGCGATCAAGACCGATGCGCGCACGCTTGAGGAAGCCATGGTGGGGGCGGATGTGGTTATCGGCCTTGCGGCGGCGGGTGCCATTACGCAGGATATGGTCAAGTCCATGGGCGAAAAGCCGATCATTTTCGCCATGGCCAACCCAGACCCCGAGATCACGCCCGAGGATGCACGCGAAGCCCGCCCGGACGCGATTATCGCCACCGGCCGGTCGGATTATCCGAACCAGGTCAATAATGTGCTGGGTTTCCCTTACATTTTCCGTGGCGCGCTTGATGTGCGGGCCCGCACCATCAACGAAGAGATGAAAATCGCGGCGGCACAAGCCATTGCCGAGCTGGCCCGCGAAGACGTGCCGGACGAGGTGGCTGCGGCCTATGGGGGCCAGCAACCGCACTATGGCCCGGAATATATCATCCCGGCACCGTTTGACCCGCGTCTGATCCGCCGCATTCCGGTGAAGGTGGCGCAGGCCGCGATGGACACCGGGGTGGCGCGCAAACCGATCGCCGATATGGAAGGCTATGAAAAAGAGTTGTCCGCGCGGCTTGACCCGACGGCAGACACGCTTTCGACCATGTTCGAAGACCTCAAGCGGCGTACACCCAAGCGCGTCGTGTTTGCCGAAGCGGAGGAAGAAAAAGTCCTGCGCGCGGCCATTGGCTTCAAGAACGCTGGCTATGGTATGCCGATCCTTGTGGGTTATGAAGCACCGATCCGCGAGAAGCTTCGGGAAATGGGCGTCGATGACCAGGCATTTGAGATCTGGAACGCGGCCAACACCCCGCGCACCAACGACTATGTGGATTATATCTACGAGCGCCTGAACCGCCGGGGCTTCCTGCTGCGCGACGTGCAGCGCCTTGTCAAACGGGACCGGAACGTCTTTTCGGCCTGCATGGTGGCAACAGGCGACGCCGATGCGGTTGTCACCGGTGTGACCCGCCACTACTGGCGCGCGCTCAAGAACATCCGCCGCGTGATCGACCCGCTGCCGGGCATGCGCCCCTTTGGCATGTCGATCGTGGTGACAAAGTCGCGCACGGTGTTTATGGCCGACACAACGGTGAACGAACGCCCGGGCGCAGAAGATCTGGCCGATATCGCACAAAGCGCGGCCTATTTTGTCAAACGCCTGGGTCACGATCCGCGCGTCGCATTCCTGTCATTCTCCAACTTCGGTAACCCGCCGTCGGACAAAACCAAACACATCCAGCAGGCGGTCAATATCCTCAACGAACGCGATGTTGATTTCGAATTTGACGGTGAAATGCAGGCTGACGTCGCCCTGAACAGGGATCTGATGGAACAGTATCCGTTCATGAACCTGTCTGGGCCTGCCAACGTGCTGGTGATGCCTGCGCTCCATAGCGCCAATATCGGCTACAAGCTGCTGGCGGAGCTGGGCGGTGGCCGGGTAATCGGGCCGATGCTTCTGGGCATGAGCCATTCGATCCAGGTGGCGCGCATGACCGCGTCGGCGTCTGACCTTGTGAACATGGCAGGCCTTGCGGCTTCGACCGCGCACGCGCTGGAGACCGCCCGCAAGGAACTGGCGCATGACGAGGACAAAGACTAGTCTGCGCCTGCCTAACTACTGAATTACCGGATCGGGAGGCTCAGGCCTCCCATTCTTTTAGTTTGCGGTAGAGTGTGGAGGGGTTCACCTCCAGCTTTTTGGCTGCTTTCCTGACCTTGCCGCCCATCAGGCTGATGGCGTGTTCGATAATTCGCCGTTCGGTGGTTGCCAGTGGCTCGATCTCTTCCGCGCTGGTCGGCAGGTGCGGCGTGTCAGTGCTGATGGTGCCATCTGTGGTGGCAGCAACCGTCTGAGCCGCCGGAATGCCGTTTGCGCCGGCCTGCTCCCGCAGGCGGCGGGCCGGGCCCATCAGACGTTCCAGCATCGGGGCGGTCAGCACGGGCCCTTCGTTCAGTACAACGGCGGAATGGATGACATTGCCCAGTTCGCGCACGTTACCGGGCCAGCTATGCGCCTTCAGGCGTTGTTCCGCGGCCTGCTCGATCCGGTCAAAAGTTTTGCTTTCTTCCGCCGCATATTGCGCCAGCAGGTGGTGGGCGATCAGCAGCATGTCGTCACCGCGTTCCGCCAGCGGGGGCAGGTGGATGGGCACCACATGCAGCCGGTAATAAAGATCCTCGCGGAAACGTCCGGCCTCCACCTCTTCCCACGGATTCCTGTTGGTGGCGCAGACAAAGCGTACATTCACATTGCGCGGTGTATTGCTGCCAACCGGCACCACCTGCCCGGTCTGGATAAAGCGCAATAGCTTGGCCTGCAGGTCAAGCGGCATTTCGCAAATTTCGTCAAGGAACAGCGTGCCGCCGTCCGCTGTTACCGCTGCGCCGTCACGGTCGGCGGCGGCGCCGGTGAAGGCGCCTTTCTTGTGGCCGAAAACCTCGCTCTCGATCAGGTTTGCCGGGATGGCCGCGCAGTTCAGCGCCACAAAGCGCTTTTCCTTGCGCGGGCTCTGGTTGTGGACGGATTCTGCGCACAGTTCCTTGCCGGTACCCGACGGCCCCATAATGAAAACGGAGGCTTTTGACGCGGCGCAATCCTCGATCATACGGTAAACCGCCTGCATGGCGGGGCTTGAGCCGATGAAACGATCAAACTTCTTCGCCCGTCCGCCCGCGAACCGTTCCACAAGGCCTGACAGTCGGTGGATCTCCAGTGCGTTTTTAACCGTGGTTACCAGCCGTTCGGCGGCAAAGGGCTTGAGAAGGAAGTCGGTTGCGCCGACGCGCATGGCTTCAACGGCCGTTTTCACCGAGCCGTGCGCGGTGATCACAATCACCCGGACGTCTTTTTTCTCCGCATGCAGGCCTTTCAGGATATCAAGCCCGTCCATATCGGGCAGCATCAGGTCCAGCAGGATAACGGTGGGCAGCTCCGCCTCGATATGACGCAGGGCGTCGGTGCCTGTCTCGGCAATCTCCACCGGTAGCCCGAGCGGACGCAGATATTCCCGGTAGGTCAGCGCGAGTGTCGGGCTGTCTTCCACAATCAGGATGCTTGCTCTGTTTGCCATCTGACCCCCTTCGGATAGCGAAATATGTCGCTGTGTGCGGCACACATCTCGCACAAACCCCACACACATCCCGTACAGTTTTCGCACAGATTGCCGCATTTTGCGACACAGATTTGCCCCGGTCATGGCTTCAGTTTAATGAAAATTGACCGTATTTGGTGACGATTGCTTTACGCCCTTGCGCTAGACTGGGCCACAGATCTCAGGCAAACTGCCAGCTCAACCTTGAGAGGGCCGACCATGGCGCAGGAAAAACTTGAACCACTGCAGGGCAGTGATAACCGCAGGCACCGCAGGCGTTCCGTTTTGTGGCCTGCCAAGCTAACTGTCGGTAAACACACGGTTTCCTGCCAGATATGGAACCTGTCGCTGGGGGGCGCGCGCGTGCGCGTTGACCTGCCGCTCAAGGAAGGCAGCGAGATTATACTGACCGTTGCCGACCGCGGTGATATTCCGGCGCTTGTCGCCTGGGCGCAAGGCGAGTCGCTTGGTATCCGCTTTAGCGTGGCGGAGGAAGTGATCCGCAAGATGTTTGCCGACCGCCTGCACATCCTGGGTCTTGATGACGATGACTAACCCGCGGTAATACTTGACGAATATGCCGTCTTCACGCCATATCAGCGCATGCAACATCACAGACTGACCAGCAAACTTTGGGTCGATGCCCATGTGCGGACCTGCCATATCGAGGGCTGCCCGGCGTTCATTGTCGCCAAGGGCGACGCGGAACGGGGCGGTATTCTGCTGAAGGTGAACCGCTTCAAGGACGGTGTGCATCTTTATGAACTCTCCCGCGATTTTGATGGCAACCGCCTGTGGCGACGCCTGGGCCCCGAGACGGGAGAGGACGAGGCCGACGCCGATAGCCGAGTGCGGAAAAAACGACAATTTGACAGCGATCTCTGGGTCCTCGAGATTGAGGACATGGCCGGTAACTATGTTTGTGATGCGCCGGTTTCCGAGCTTTAATGGCGCTTTCAGCTTGACGTCGGGCAGCGCCGTCCATAGGTAAAGCGGAAAGAACGACAACGCCGTTGGAAAGTTATTATGGCCAAGCTCCCGATTATCAATGTCCCAGATCCGATGCTCAAAACCCTCTCTGACCCTGTGGGTCAGGTGGACGATGACCTGCGCCGGTTGATGGATAACATGCTGGAGACCATGTATGACGCGCCGGGTATTGGTCTCGCCGCCATCCAGGTTGCCGTGCCAAAGCGGGTGATTGTGCTTGATACCGAAGGGGATGAAGAGACCGGCCGCAAGCCTGTGTTCCTCGTAAACCCTGAGATCACCTGGGAATCAGAGGAATTCAGCGTCTATAATGAAGGCTGTCTGTCGGTGCCGGAGCATTATGCCGAGGTCGAGCGCCCGGCGACCGTAAAGGTCAAATATTTTGACTATCACGGCCAGCAGCACGAAGAGCTGATGGAGGGCCTTCAGGCGACGTGCGTGCAGCATGAGATCGACCACCTGAACGGCGTGGTTTTTATCGACTATCTCTCCAAGCTCAAGCGCAATATGATCATCAAGAAGGTTCGCAAGGCGACCAAAGACGCCATGATCCTCTAACCTTTCATGTCGGGAGAAGGCACCATGCGGGTCGCTTTTATGGGCACACCTGATTTTGCCGTGCCAACCTTGAAGGCACTGCTGGCGGGCGGTCACGAGATCGTGGGCGTCTATAGCCAGCCGCCCGCACCTGCGGGCCGCGGCAAGAAGCTGAGGCCGTCTCCTGTGCAGGCTTTTGCCGAAAGCGCCAGCCTGCCGGTATTTACCCCAAAGTCCATGCGTAATGAAGTCGCGCAGGCGGAGTTTAGCGTCCTGCAGCCGGATATTGCTGTGGTGGTGGCCTATGGCCAGATCCTGCCGCAGGCTGTGCTGGATACACCAAAACATGGCTGTGTGAATGTGCACGCAAGCCTGCTGCCGCGCTGGCGCGGGGCTGCGCCGATCCACCGTGCGGTGATGGCGGGCGACACAAAGACCGGTGTGTGCATCATGCAAATGGAAGCGGGCCTTGATACCGGGCCGGTGCTTATTCGGGCGGAAACCGACATAGCGCCTGATGACACCACGCTCAGCCTGCATGACCGGCTGTCTGACATGGGAGCCAGCCTGATCAATGAGGCCGTGGAAGGGCTTGTGTCCGGGACACTGGTGGCGGAACGTCAAGGGGAAGAGGGCGTGACCTACGCCAAGAAGATCGAGAAGGCAGAGGCTCGCATAGACTGGAGCCGTTCCGCCGTGGAGGTGGACCAGCACGTGCGCGGACTGTTCCCGTTTCCCGGCGCCTGGTCCGAGATGGCGGGGGAGCGCATCAAGGTTCTTGCCGGTATCATGGAAGAAGCAGGGGGCGCCGCCGCCGGGCAGGCTCTTGATGACGAGATGCTGATCGCTTGCGGGCGTGGCGCTTACCGGGTTGAGCGGGCGCAACGCGCAGGCAAGGCCCCGATGGACCGCGCTGACCTGTTGCGTGGCTTCACCTTGCCAAAAGGAACAAAAGTTGGCTTGGACGATTAATGCAGCGCTTTAAACTCACCATCGAATATGACGGCAGGCCCTATGTCGGCTGGCAGCGGCAGGACAATGGTCCATCCGTTCAGGCCGCGATCGAGGATGCCTGCGCGGCCTTTGCGCCCAATGAGGATATTCGCGTTATCGGGTCCGGCCGTACGGATGCCGGCGTGCATGCCCTGGGGCAGGTTGCTCACCTCGACCTTGACCGCCCCATGACACCTGATGCGCTGCAGGGCGCGCTGAACTATCACCTCAAGCCTGAGCCGATATCGATCCTGGCTGCCGAAGCGGTGGACGCTGAATTCAGCGCGCGTTTCTCAGCGCTTAAGCGGCACTATATTTATAAAATACTGAACCGGCGCGCGCCACCATCCTTTGGAAAAGGGCTGATATGGCATGTGAAGGCACCGCTTGACCATGCAGCGATGCATGAGGCGGCGCAGTATTTAGTTGGTCAGCACGACTTTACCACATTTCGACATGCGCGCTGCCAGGCCAAAAGCCCGGTTAAGACCATGGACTACCTGACCGTGGAGCGGGTGGGCGAGGAAGTGCATATCCATGCAGGCGCGCGGTCTTTCCTGCATCATCAGATCCGTTCGATCACCGGCACTCTCAAGCTGGTGGGGGAGGGCAACTGGTCGCCAGAGGATGTGAAAGCTGCGCTGGACGCGCAGGACCGCAGCCGGTTGGGGCTCAACGCCCCGCCAGATGGATTATATTTTCGTAAAGTCGAATTTTAAGCTGCGGTAGCTAGGCTGCATTGCTCGCAGGCTGTGCCAGCATCGCGTAAAGAGCGCCGGAATCACCGGTTGCGCGCAGCTTGGCCAGCATGTTTTCGTCCCGGAGCAGCCTTGAAATACGCGCGAGCGCCTTCAGGTGGTCCGCGCCTGCGTCCACTGGCGCCAGCAGCATGAACACAATGTCCACCGGCTGGTCGTCTACGCTGTCAAAGTCAATGGGGTTTGCCAGCCGCGCGAACAGGCCGACGATGCGGTCAACCCCTTCAACACGCGCGTGCGGTATGGCAACACCCTTGCCAACACCAGTGCTGCCAAGGCGTTCCCGTTCCAGAAGCTTGTCAAAAACAGTGCGAGGGTCGAGGCCGGTGGTGTCTGCCAGCTTGCGCGACAGTGCCTGAATCGTCTGTTTTTTACTCGATGCTCTAAAGTCGGCGAGAACATGCTCGGCCGCCAACAAATCTTCGATCTCCATGATCTCTCTCTTACCCGGGCCCATCAACATGTGGGCCCGGTACCTCTCTGGCTTTAAATCCTACCTGTACCAAAAGGCGTCAGGCGTCGGCCCCCGGGCTTATCCACCCGATATTGCCATCCTGTCGGCGGTAAACCACCTCCAGTGCCTCACTCTTTCGGTTTCGGAAGACAAATGCATTAGCGTCAGCCAAATCCATCAACATCACAGCATCCCCCACAGATACGAGTGGGATAGCCTTTTTGCTTTCTGCGATGATGATCGGCTGATCATCGTGCCCGTTCGGGGCTGGTTCGTCGTCTTCCTGCTCCGGCGCGATAACTGTATCGCGTGCCAATTCCATGGCGACGTCGCGCTGCGGGGCGTGGTGGTGGTTCTTAAGGCGTCGTTTGTATCGACGCAACTGTTTTTCTATTTTCTCTGCTGCAGTCTCAAATGCGGCATAGGGTTCATCGGCTTCGCCCCTGGCTTGCAGGCTGATGCCTTGATTGGCGTGAAGTGAAATATCTGCTCGGTAGGTATGACCCTCTTTGACAAAAGTGGTTGTAGCATCAATGGTGCGGCTGAAATATTTTTCTGCGACTGCTTCGAGGCGCTCTTCAATATGGCTGGTGAGGGCTTCGCCTACATTCATTTTCCGTCCGGTAACATTGATATCCATAGGTGCCAATCATCCTTTCTCTGGCTGCCGGGGAGGCAGCCTTTCACGGTAATGCGGGCCATTGCAACCCGCCGTGCGGCACTCACTTTCCGATGCCTTTCCCCGTCCGACATCGGGGCCGCTGCTAACCATTGCGGCTAACATATTTAGCCTACCACAAAAGATGGTTTAAGTGTGGTTAATGGGGAATGATTTATGTCAAATTTTTGAAACTAAAGAGAATTTGAGAGGCCGTTCAGAGGCCGTCCCACACGGGCGCGCGCGCGACTCACGAACCCATATTCTTGAGGCGCCTGCGTTGCACCGATGACGGGATGCGCATAGCCTCCCGGTATTTGGCAACCGTGCGCCGCGCGATGTCTATGCCTTCGCCCTGCATAATGGCGACAAGCTTGTCGTCGGAGAGGATTTTTTTCGGCTCCTCGCCATCGATCAGCTCCTTCAGGCGGAATTTGACCGACTCGGAGGAATGCGCATCACCGCCGTCCCCGGAGGAGATGGACGAGGTGAAAAAATACTTCAGCTCAAACATGCCGCGCGGGCACGACATGAACTTGTTGTTGGTCACGCGGGAGACGGTGCTTTCATGCATGCTGATTTCGTCCGCGATGTCCTTGAGCGTAAGCGGCTTGAGGAAACGCACGCCATGCTCGAAAAAATGGCTCTGGGTTTTGACCAGCGCGGTCGAGACCTTCAAAATAGTGCGTGCCCGCTGGTCAAGGGCCTTCACCAGCCAATTGGCGCTTGAAACGCAGTCGGACACAAATGTCCTGGCTTCCTTGCCAGAGGCAGCTTCGGATAGTTCGGATAAATATTGCTGGTTGACCAATACTTTCGGCAATGTATCGGTGTTGAGCTCAACAACCCAGGTGCCCACGCGGCTTTTATGGACAAAAATATCAGGCACGACAGGCTGCACCGAAGCACCGCCGAACATCAGGCCGGGTTTCGGGTTCAGTGCGCGGATTTCCTTGACCATGTCGGTAATATCGTCCTGATCCACCCCGCAGACACGCTTGAGGGCAGCCATGTCCCGCTTGGCGAGCAGGTCGAGATTGTTGATCAGCGCTTCCATTGCGGGGTCAAAGCGGTCCAGTTCCTTGAGCTGCAGGGACAGGCATTCACCCAGGCTGCGGGCAAAGACACCGGAGGGCTCCAGTGTCTGCAGCACTGATAAAATGCGCCCGATCTCCATCTCGTCAGTGCCGAGCTGTTCGGCCACTTCGTCAAGGCTTTCGGTGCGCAGATATCCGGCATCGTCCACAAGGTCGATCAAATGGGTGGCGATCAGCCGCTCAGCCGGGCCGTGCAGCGCGACGGCCATCTGCCGCATAAGATAGTCCTGCAGGCTCTCTTCGCCCTCCAGCGTCTGGTCGAGACCACGTTCGTCGAAACCGCCGCCGCTGCTCTTGACGCTGCCGCCGCCGTCATACGACAAGCTGCCGGATGACATGCCCTCAGGCGCGCTTTCCGTGCTGACGCGGTCCGATGCAGCATCGCTGTTGTAGATGTTGGTTTCAAAGTCGGTGTCGAGTGCCCCGTCATTCCCGGATGACGTATCCATGGCGCTTTCAAGCCCGCGATCTGCCGCGACAATACCGTCCGAGCCATCGCCGCCCTGTTCGCCACCTTCGCGCAGATAATCATCAGAGGCCGAGCCGCCCTGCTCGCCGCCTTCCTGGGTGATGGGCCCGTCACCGGGTTCACCCACGTCCAGAAGCGGGTTGCGCTCCACCTCTTGCGAGACATAGTCTGCAAGTTCAAGGTTTGACAGTTGCAAAAGCTTGATCGCCTGCTGCAACTGGGGTGTCATCACCAGCTGTTGGCTTTGTCTTAGATCAAGCCTTGGCGTTAAGGCCACGGATACCCCTCCTAAAGGCTGAAACTTTCACCCAGGTACACCCGGCGCACGTCCGGGTCCTTGAGCACGGCCTCGGCGTTACCCTCAAACAACACATGGCCGTCATAGATGATATAAGCGCGGTCGATGATATCGAGCGTTTCGCGCACATTATGGTCGGTGATCAACACGCCGATGCCGCGATCCTTCAGGTGCGCCGTCAGGTCCCGAATGTCGGCGATGGCGATGGGATCAATGCCAGCAAATGGCTCATCCAGCAGTACAAAGCTGGGCTGTGCCGCCAAGGCGCGTGCGATTTCGCAGCGCCGCCGTTCGCCCCCCGATAACGCAAGCGCCGGCGTATTGCGCAAGTGTGTGATCGAAAACTCGTCCAGCAGCTCGGTGATGATCGCATCCCTGGCGTCGCGGTCTTTTTCCACCACCTCAAGGACCGCGCGGATGTTCTCCTCGACCGTCATGCCGCGGAAAATCGACGTCTCCTGTGGCAGATAACCGATGCCCAGCCGGGCGCGGCGATACATGGGCAAATGTGTCACATCATTGCCGTCCAGCTCTACCCGGCCATGGTCAGGCGCGATCAGCCCGGTGATGGAATAAAAGCAAGTGGTCTTGCCAGCACCGTTGGGTCCCAAAAGGCCGACGACCTCGCCCCGGTGCACCGAAAGCGATACGTCTCTTAGGACAGGGCGCCCGCTATAGGCCTTGCCGATACCACAAACGTGAAGGCCCTCGCGGCTGTCGCCGACCTTCTTGTCATCGCCTGAAGTTTGACCGCTTGCGCTGTCCTTCATACTCATAGACCATCCCTTGGTGCGGGCCTTCCGTGTCAGGTTTTTCCCCGGCCTGACAACCCGTGACGCTGTTTGGCTCATTTTATGCATGAGCTTTATCAATAAATCATGAAGATGGGCGCGACGCTAGAGAAAAGCAATGGGGTGCGCTCAATTTCTCGGGCTGTTCCCATCGTGTGCGAGGGGCTAAAAGGTCGTGCCAAAGCGCCTTTCAGCCATAAAGGCGCTTATTTGTTGCCGTCCTTGTCATCTTTTTTCGGTGGCACGCTGAACTGGCCGCGAACCCGGCCGTCTTCGCTGGCTTTACCGTCAAGCTTGGCGAGGCCCGAAACAAGGTCAAACTCAAGCCTGTCGCCCTTGAGCATGCTGTCGCCCTGCTGGAATGTGACGTCTCCGCCGAGGGTGATCAGGCGGCGGTCCACATCATATACACCCCATTCACCGGTCAGCGTTTCACTCGCGGACGACAGTTTCACGTTGCCTTCGGCATCGAGGCGCGAGATCGACGGGTTTTCGACGCCATTTTCCGCCTGGTAGAAAACGGTCAGCGTATTGGCGTTCAGGGTCATGTCACCCTGCTTGACCACAACGGCACCCTTGAAGATGGCGCGCCCTTCTTTCTGCTTCATCTCAAGCCGTTCAGCTGAAATGTCGATGGGCTGATAGGTGTCGTGGTTCTTGAGAACAGACTGAGCGGAGACGCCGCTTATCCCCCACAGTGTTGTTGCCAGAAGGCCTGAAATTACCAAAGTACGAATTGTCATCATCTGCCTCATGTGCCGGCGAACTCTGTCTGGTTACGGTTTGGCTGGCTCGTCAGGTGCGGTGGTTTTGGTCCGTCCGTCTTGGGCCGCCGGGGAATAAGATAAAGCTTTACGCCACCTTCGAAAATACCTTCCTGTGTATCCACAAGAATTTCCATTTTACCCGCTTCGAGACGGCCCAGTTCGGACGCGCCGCGTACGTTGCCCTGGCCCTCTGCCCTGTGGGCCTTGAGATCAATTTCGGCACCATCCATCTCAAGCTCATAGCCCGCGGCAGAGCGCACGGATACACCGCCGACAAGCGAAAGCGTACTTTCTTTCATCCGGTAAATTCCGGTGCGCGCGTGCACATACGCCGGGTTGCCGGGCTGCAGTTCCATCTGCGCGCGGATGTCACTGAGCCGGATACGGGGCGACTTGACATCTTCCTGCTGGCCGGAGCCAGCCTCCACACTGAACAGCCGGTTGCCCGAATCCGTGCCGACATAACGCGGGTTGGTCATGTGGATGATGCCGTCGCTTTTGGCAACGTCGTCTTGTGACAAGGTGAAGCTGACTTCTTTTTCATTGAGGAACGGCCACAGGATAGTGGTTCCGCCCACGATAACGGCGAGAACCGGCAGCAGGGCCCGCATGAACAGGATAAAACGGTCCCAGCTATCGTCGGTTTTTTTGATCACCATCGGGCCCAAAGCCGTGCGGTCCCGCTCGCGGGGGGCGCTGTTGCTTTTCAAATGCTCTTCGGTGGCGTGTGACATATAGGGATAACTGGTCCTAGTGCGAGAAAATGTCCATTGGCTCAAAGCCGTTCAAATCCATCTCGGCGCGGGTCGGCAGGAAGGCGAATGCCGCGTTGGCAAGCTCCGTGCGCCCCTCTCGCGCGAGCATCATATCCAGCTTGTCCTTGCAGGCGTGGAGGTAAAGCACGTCCGATGCGGCATAGGTTTGCTGAGCCTCGGTGATCGCGTCCGCGCCCCAGTCGCTTGACTGCTGCTGCTTGTCCAGCTCAACGCCCGCCAGCTCACGCACAAGGTCCTTGAGGCCGTGGCGGTCGGTGTAGGTGCGTACAAGCTTCGACGCGATCTTGGTGCAGTAGATCGGCGCTGTATCGACCCCCAGGTATTTTTTCATCACCGCCACGTCAAAGCGCGCGAAGTGAAACAGCTTCAGCACGTTTTCGTCTGTCAACAGTTTGCACAGGTTCGGTGCGTCATAGATGCCCTTCTTGAAGCGCACCAGATGCGCATTGCCGTCGCCGCTGGAGAGCTGCACAACACACAGCCGGTCCCGGTGCGGGTTCAGGCCCATCGTCTCGCTGTCGATTGCCACAACGGCGCCGAGATTCAGCCCGTTCGGCAGGTCGCCTTCATAGAGATGAATGGCCATAGTCTCTCCTGATACCTGTTTATTGATCATGCTGCCGGATTTTGTCAGGCGGAGCGGCCATTATAAAGCCCCTTGTGGCAGAAAAAAGAACTATATACCCATGCGGCGCTATTTGTCGCTGTTACAGGGGGCATGCAGAGATGATGTCTTGTCTCTGTTCGCGATAGGGCTATCTCTACAGGACACCGAACCCCGCCTGAGACCAGGAGTTAAGGATTAGTGATGCAGGAACGTTTGTTAGCTGAAATTTTGGGCGATGTCACTGGCCCCGACGCCACGGCAACCCTTACGCAGGGCTGGACACAGGGCCGCGCCACTTTTGGTGGGCTCGTCGCCGCGCTTTTGGCGCGCGGGATGATGACGAGCCTTGACGAGGTTAAAACCCTGCGTTCGCTCATGGTCTCATTCGTCGGGCCGGCACCCGTCGGTGCGGTCGGTGTGCGGTCTGAGGTTTTGCGGGAAGGGCGCAACGTTACCCAGGCGACAGCGAGGCTTCTGGATGGCGACAAGGTCTGTGCACAGGCCATGGCGGCTTTTGGCTCGGACCGGGATACCAAGGCTGTGAGGGTGAACCCAGAATTTAAGCCCGAACCGCGCGACAGCGTGCCGCCGATGGACAGTTCGGTGCGGCTGCTTCCTGCGTTCCTGAAGCATTTTGATGTTCACTGGACCGGCGGCGGCATCCCGGCCTCGAATCAGCAGTCGCGCAGGCTTGGCAAATGGGTGCGTCACAATTCGGATGTGTCGGCCTTCCCCACCGAAGCGTTGATCGCGATCGCCGATATCCCGCCACCCGTGATGATGTCACATTATAACCGGCCGGTGATGGCAAGCTCCCTCAGCTGGTCGCTGGAGTTTCTGGTGGCGCCCGAGACAGTGAAACCCGGCTGGTTTTATCTCGATTACACGCTGGAAGCTGCGGCAAACGGCTATAGCCAGCAGTCAGGCCGGGTCTTTTCGGAAGACGGTGAACTGCTCACACTCTCGCGCCAGTGCATGGTTTATTTCGAATAACTAGTCGAACACCGGAACAGTCAGGCTGACCTTAGTGCGGTTCATGGTGAGGGGCGTCCGGAAGCGCCTGACATTGTCGTCTTCGAGGAACAGCCGCTGGGTCAAAAGCTCGAATACCTTCATGTCGGGGGCTGGGCAGATAAGCACATAATCCGCCTCTCCTGCCTCAATACGACCGGGTTGAGGACCGCCACCTCGCGTTCGATGATGCCCTCCCGCTTAAGTCGTTTCAGCCGATGGTGTACCGACGCAACCGAGAGCCCGCGCTCGCCTGCCTGCTGGCTGGTGGAATTTGTGTGCCATGACGCGGAGTAGGCTGGCGCACGGGTCCGTGTGAAGGGCTGGTGTCATGATGGGGTTATAGCGTCATGTCCCATGTTTCGCCAATTAGGTCGTGGCCGAAGGAGTGGTGCTTTTCTTCCGCGCTTAACTTGAAGCCCGCCCGCTCGTATATTTTGCGGGCGGCACTCAGGGTGCTCTGTGTCCAAAGTGTCATGCGCTTGTATCCACGCTGGCGCGCACCGGAGATACAGTCTTCCACCAGTTTTTGCCCAAGCCCCATGCCGCGCGTGTCAGGTTCAACGTAAAGAAGGCGCAGCTTCGCCAGCTCGTCCGTTGCCCGCATAAGAAAAATGCTGCCCACGATGCGGCCGTCTACCTCAGCAATCCAGGCACGTTCGCGTTCCTTGTCATGGTGGCGGCCAAAGTCCGCCAGAATTTCTGCAACGAGCGCCTCATAGGTCAGGTCCCAACCATATTCTTCATGATAGAGCTTCGCCTGTCGGTGGGTGACCCAGCCGATGTCGCCCGGCTCCAGATTCCGGATCGTGGGCACACCGGCGGGCTGGTTGGAGCCAGCCAGCAGCGTTCTGATATCACCCATTGCTGCGATAAGCTTCATCTGGTCTGAGTCATTAAGGCTGGAAAGTCGGTCCATCATCTGTGTGCGTGCGGCCTGGTCAAGCGGAGAAAATGCTGCCACACCGGCAGGGGTCAGGCCTAGCTGGCTCTGCCGGGCATCGCTCTCCGACCGGGTGCGTTTTATAAGACCCGCCTTATCAAATTTAGCCAGAATCCGGCTCAGGTATCCGGCATCCAGCCGAAGGTCCCGCACGAGGTCATTTGCGACAACATGGTGGCGGTTTGCCAGCTCAAAGAGGATACGGGTTTCCGTTAGGGTGAAGTCGCTTTGATGCAGATGTTGGTTCAAGAGTTCCAGCTGGCTGGTATAAAAACGGTTGAACGCTCTCGCCGCTTCGGCGCGCTGGTGGCGTGGGGAACTCTGCTGCATTTCGGTGCTCCATCTAGTTGACTTGGTCAAGTTATAGAAAATATATGACTGAGTCAACTAGATGGATGTGGGGTGGGAACTGGCCTCCGCCCTGTGTGTTTAGTCAGTGCGTAATGGTGGCGTCTTGAACAGTTTTACGGGGATGCCGCCGTGGGAGAAAGCAACAGGCTTCCTGCCGAAGGGCAGGCCTGTGGCCTTTGCAAGCTCCGGCGTGTTGGTCACAAGGCCCACGCGCCACCCGGCGAAGCGCGCCCGCAAGGTTTTGCCAAGGCTGCTGTACAGCGCGCGCAGCCGCGCGACATCCCCGATGCGGGCACCATAGGGCGGATTGATGATCACAAGCCCCGCCGCGCCCTCGGGTGGCGAAAGCTCGCTGATCGGCTGCGTACTGAATTCCGTTATCGCGGCAACACCCGCGCGGTCTGCGTTTGCCTGGCTCATCCTGATGGCACCTGCATCGCGGTCGAACCCATAAAAGCGGCTGCCAACCTCATGCGGGCTAGTCTGCTGCTTGAGCTCCTGCCAGGCATCGGCATCAAATGTTTTCAGCGCTTCAAAGGCAAACGAACGGCTACGCCCGGGGTTCAGGCCGTTTGCTATTTCTGCGGCTTCTATGACAAAAGTGCCGGACCCACACATGGGATCAATGACCGGCTCAGACCCGTCAAACCCGCACTCGCGCAGCAGAAGCGCGGCAAGGTTTTCGCGCATGGGTGCCTTGTTTACCGCTTCTTTGTGGCCGCGCTTGTGTAATGCCTCGCCCGAGGTGTCGACACTGATGGTGCAAAGGTCATCGAAGATGCGGGCCTTGACGCAGACGGTGGCGTCTTTCGAGATTTCAGCCCCCGCGACAGTGCGAATGGCTTTTTCCAGCCGTTCGGCAGCGGCCTTATCGTGATAAATGCGGGATTTCTTGCAGGTTACTTCAACGCGCACGGGCTTATCGGACCTTAGCGTATCGTCCCACGGGAAGCTGCGGCTGCGCTTGTCGAGTTTGGCAAGGTGCTGCACCCTGAAAGATCCCAGGCGTACCAGCACATGGCTCGGGCCCCTGAGTTCAAGGTTCGCGCGCCAGACATCCTGCCAGCCGCCTGTAACCGTAACGCCGCCCGTGCTGACGGTGGCGGGCGCAAAGCCTTTTTCCAGCGCTTCCTTTTGAAGGGCTGCTTCCAGCCCCGGCACTGTCACCAGGAATATTTCAAGGGTTTTGTCTGCGGTCATAGCGCATAGGTATCCGCTTTCCGGTGCGGCGTCGATAGTTTGATTGTACCCGCGCTAGCGCCAGGTGATGGCGTCGGCATCGTCCAGCAGGTCTTTCCGGTGATTGAGCTTGCACCGATGCAGATGTTTTTTCGATCTTATCGCTGATTTTAGTGTCAAGGTCCTCAAATATACAGTTCGGTGCCCGTGCCCGTGCCCGTGCCCGTGCCCGTGCCCGTGCCCGTGCAACGCACACCGTTCGGCCTTAGCTCCCGGGTTGGCCCAGGTCGTTTTCGATAAACCCCCCACGCTGGCAGTATAGGCTGCCTAAGCCTTTACGTATTGCCCAAGAGCGCTGTAACCCGGTCGAGAAGCCTGTTTATCAGCGCGCCGTCATGCCGGCCTTCCACGAAGCGGGCACGCAGGAACAGACAACTCTTTTCAACACTCAGGTGAATTTCAATCTCGGCCGAGCGCGGCAGGTCATCTGGCGCGAAGCGCTGGTTTAGCTGATCCGCATTAAATTCAAACTCGTTCTCGACCCGGGGCAATACTTGTCCAAGATAATTCAGGCGCAGTGGAGTGAGCCTTTCATCAGGATAGGGGAAATCAGGCGCGCCGCCTGCTTTTGACGCAAGCCAATCATAACTTATGCCGCCGTGCGGCACAGCTGCCAGCGCCTTTGCCACACGGTTGGCGGTGCTGGTCAAGCTGGTGTCTACCTCAACCAACAAGGGGAAGTGAACAGCAAAGTTGCCGACAGTTTCTGTAAAGTCAGGCAAGTCGTCACCGAGCACGCGCCCCATCATGCGGTGGCTTAAAATTGCATTACCCGTCTTGAAAAGTTCGGCAACAGCAATATAGAAGGCTGCCGCCAAAACAGGGTAAAGCGCTGTTCCGCTTTGGGCACGTACGTCAGTGGATAGCGCCTTTGTCTGTGCGCTGGTCAGGCACCGTTCGCTTGTGAGCTCTCGGTGCTCAAGATTATCTATCTCCGGGCCGATCAACAGGGAGGGCGGCGCTTGGCAGCATTCGTTGAGACGCTTCCAGTATTCACGGTCGGCGTCCAGGTCGATTCTTTCCAGGAGATCAACGAGATCCCCCTGTTGCCGGGCGGGCGGTGCCAATTCCATGCCATCATAGAGGGCCCAGAAGTCACGGAACAAGATCGTGCCTGAGACGAAATCACCGTTTACATGGTGATTGGCCAGGCAGAAGGTGTAGCGGTCCGGCGCTTCACGCAGGATCATCGCCGTGTCAAGAGGCAGTAGGTCAAGGGAATATGCTTTGCAGCTCTCGTACATTGCTTCGGCGATCATTTCCTCCCGTTTGGCCGTGCCCATTGTCTGTACATCTATGATGCGCACGTCCAGTTCATCGATTTCCGAAATGGGGATGACACGTCGGTACCAGTTTCCATCGACCGCGCGGTCGTAAACGGTTCGAAGGGCATCGTGGCGCGCTGCCAAGCTCGCAAACGCTACTTTCACGCGCTCCATGTCGAGCGCCCTGTTCACCGTGAAGCGACTTGTTCCCCACCAGCGGTAAGGCGCCGGGAAGTGCTGCAGCATCCAGCTTTGCGCTGGCAAGAGCGCTGACCCCTTCGTTCCTGGCTCCACATATCCTGCTTGAATAGCGCGCCGATCAAGCTTGCCGTTGGCATTTATCGGCAGCCGGTCATAGAGCTTTATGGTTTGAGGCATCATGTAGGCAGGCAGCTTAAGGGCGCAGTGGTGCAGATAAGATTGGGGGTCATTTGCATCGCCTGCGATGTGGGCCACAATGGCACCATCCGCAACCAATACAACTACCTGGTGAACCTGTGCACGATCGCCCAGGATAGCCTCTATCTCCCCGAGTTCTATGCGGTACCCGCGCAGCTTAACCTGGCTATCCAGACGGCCAAGATGATCGAAAGCACCATCTGGCAGGCGGCGCACAAGATCCCCGGTTTTATAAAAGCGTCTTGGTCCTCTGCCGTCGGGGTCTATGTCGAAAAAGGCCTTGTCGGTCAGTTCCTTGGCATGAAGATAACCATCCGCTACTTGTATCCCACCAATGAAAAGCTCGCCGTCTTCCCCGTCCTTCACCGGTGTCAGGCTATCGTCCATAATCAACAATTCGACATTGTCTATGGCGGCGCCGATTGGCACTCGCGTCCAGTCAGAGGGCGGCGTACCCGTCATCACCTGGCAGGTTACGTCGATGGATGCTTCGGTCGGACCATAGAGATTGGCGAGCTTGGTGGTATCGCCGAAAAGCTGGAACCATTTGCGCACCTGTGCAACGGGCAGCGCTTCGCCCGATAGTACCACCCAACGTAAGTCAGAAAATGGCGCGTGCGGTGTATCGGCTTCCAGTATGCTCAGAAACTCGCCAAACATCGACGGTACAAAATGCAGGACAGCGATTTTATTGTCTCGCATGATTTGTGTGAGCGCCCAAGGGTCGCGCGCGACATCTGACCCGACGGCGTGAAGTGTGCCGCCATACATGAGCGGCCAGAATATCTCCCAAACTGAGACATCAAAACAGATGGTTGTTTTGTGTAAGACGCCTTCGCCGGGTTTCAGTTGGAACTGCTTCTGGTGCCAGGCAAGCCGATTGGCGTATCCCCCGTGGTTCAACTGGACGCCTTTCGGTCGCCCTGTGGACCCTGAGGTATAAAGAACAAGCATTGGATCTTCTGGTGCCACTTCAACCAGGCCGGGGACAGATAATGGCGCTTTCGCGAACGCCTCCCGCGCGGACGCGGCGTCGGGACATGTATCAAAGGCGTCAACAGATGCGTTCAGCAAGTTTTCATGGTCTTCAGCGTAAATGACAAGTGAAAGCCTGGCGTGGTTGATGATGTAGCCAAGTCGATCTTTCGGCAGGTCGGGGTCCAGCGGCACATATACGAGACCCGCTCTCAGAACACCGATTACCGACGCGATGAAATCCCTGCTGCGGCCCATCAATAGACCGACACGATCGCCTTTTTCCAGCCCGTTTGAGATCAGATAAGATGCGAGGCTGCGGCTTTTACCGTTAAGCTCCGCATAGGTAAGCTGGCCGCGTCGGCTGGTTACAGCGACAGCGTCAGGCGTGTCGGTCATCTGTTTGACGATGCGGCTGATCGGCAATTCACTGAAATCATAGGTTCCGGGGGTGGCAGAAGTGAGATCGTCCGGCCGCGGGGGAGCTTCGCTTTTCTCCCCCGGAGCGGAATAGCTGTTATCCCCCATCAATCGGGCCATATCAATCAACGTCGGAGCTGTCAAAAAGGCTGCACGCTGCGTCACATTACTTCTGAACTCGGCGGGTAGTTTGCTCAGTAGGCGGATTCTTTGCAGGGAATCGAAGCCCAGTCCTTGGTCCAATTTCCCTTCGGCTTCCTCCGGGCGCAGCGTCCTGCCTAGCACTGTCTCGACCGCCTCAATCAGCGGCAAGGGAAGGGCCTGCCCGGAAATTGCTTTTTCACGTGAAACCGGCACGTTCAATGAAGCCTTTACAGCAGCGGCCAATTCCTTGTCGAAGGCCTCGCACAGACCTTCTATCTCGTTCTCGGTGAAGAAACCTCGGTCATAATTCCAGGAGCCGTGTAGCTGCCCGTCAAAGATTTCGTGCAAGACATCCACCGTGGCCGGGCCATTAACCGTGCCCGCGCGATATGCGGTAATCTTGAGGTCAGCGTAAGCGGGCTCAAGGCCGGTATCGCCAATGTAGGGAACATAGATATTCGACCGTAATCGCCCCCTGAAAAGCGGACGCAGATTACCCCGCAATGCTTCTGGCTCAAGAGGGATGTCACCTGCGATGGTTTCCGCCATCGCTTTCGTGATGCGCCAATCACTCTGCGCAGCCAACACGCTGGCCAACTTGAGGGAAAACAATGGCCCAGCTAAACCCCATCCTGCAGCAAGAAGATCATCGGCAAAATCAACGGGTAGATTTTGCGCGAGGCAACAGACCAGGTCATGCGCGTCGAGCCCATGAATATTACGACCGCCCGTGGGCATCTGCACACTCACACTATCGTCACCAGACGTGGCGTGGGTGGCGCGGGCCATTGCAAGCACCAGCAGTTGGTTGAGCGACATGCCAAACGTGGACGCGGCTCTTACTAAAGCTTTGGTTTCCGGTCGGGACTTCACTTTCACACCAACCGTGAAGTCAGGCTGGAAGTTCTCGATTTTCCGGCCTCCGGGATTCCAGAAATAAGGGGGCGCCTCCCCGGCTTCAGGCATGGGTCCTGTCAGATGATCAGCAGCTTCGTTGAAGCCAGCCATCAGTCTCACAAATTCAGCGTCATTCATAACAGGATTGGCGGGTGGGGTGTTTTTTCCGCTCCCCGCGAGCGCCTGATAAGACAGCATCAATGCTGACAGCAGTCTTTGGTTGCCAATGCCATCACTGACACAGTGTTCATTTACCAAAAATACCGCATGATCATTCGGGCTCAGTCGGTAGACGTCGAATCGGTGCAAGGGCCAGATTTCAAGGGACCATTCAGCATTGAGCGCCCTGTCAAAAGCTTCTTGCAGGGCTTTTTCCTGTTGTTCTGGCGTCAGGTCGGATAGATCAGTCAGGTTGATTGCTGGCACCTTTGGGCTCTGCAGCAGGACAGCTTGATAGTCTGAGAATGTGTTTGTCTCGCCCCGTCGTTCAAAAACCAGTCTGCTGCCTGGTTGCTGGTCCACAACCAATTGCCACGCCTTTTGCATCAACACCGGATCCAATGGCCCTGCAAGCCGAAGCCACGAGCAAAGCGAACTCGACCGGATCAGGTGATGTCCAAGCAGGAAGAGATATTCAGCGTAAGGTATGCTGACGGGCAGGCGCCGCTTTGTGAGGTCGGTGTCGCGCGTGTGTGGGGCGGTATCCGGCTGGCGATGGTTGGCCTTGTTGTACTGCGCCGAGCTGTTCGCTGACGGGCATACGGCATCCAGAAGGTCGCCAACCGTAACGATCCTGGCGATGTTGCCGGAATCGATCGATGTGATACCATCAATATGGCTCAGCCGCGCCACCAGTCCCATCAGCTTGATGGAATCCATGCCGATATCCGCCTCAAGGCAGGCATCGCGCTTGATCTCTGAAGCAGGAAGGCCTGATAGAGCTGAAAACTCAGCCATAATTAGTTTCTTTGCTTCGCTCGCCCCGCCCGAATGTGCATCAGGTATTGATGACGGCAGAACAGCCAACAGACTATCAACAGTTGTGATGAGGGCAATGCCTGCGGCATCAATGGTTGGCAGGTCAACGACCCGGCCAAGTTTTGCCATCAACCCCATCAGTTTGATGGAGTCCATGCCGATATCGGCCTCCAAGCTTGCGTCGCCTGCAATCTCATCGGTCGGGATGCCGCTCAAGGATGACAGCTCCTTCATGATCAGCTTTTTGGCTGTTTCAACACCGTCAAGCTGAAGCTGTTTTGACTGGGGCGCTGGCATGTTGGTGGCGGCAGGGCTTGCCCAGTAAGATGCAAGGTTGAAGGCACGGCGAGTTTGCGGCCGCAGGGTGGCTGCGGCGGCGGGCCATTCCTCAATCAACACATGGGCATTGGTGCCGCTGAAGCCGAACGCGCTGACGCCTGCGATTCGTCGCTCACCGCTTGCTACGTCCCAGTTCTGGGTCCGGTCAAGCACACGTAATCCGCTGCCCTCCAGCTTCAGGAGAGGATTCGGCTCGCCAAAGTCCGGCTGGCCCGGCAGGCGTTGGTGCTCAAGGGATAGAACCACTTTAATCAGACCCACAACGCCGGCAGCCTGATAACAATGGCCAACATTGGCCTTAACGGACCCGATCCAGCAAGGCGCGCGATCGCCCAGCGACGCCTGGCGCAGGCCTTCTATCTCTATTGGGTCACCAAGCCTGGTGCCGGTGCCATGGCATTCCACATAGCTGATATCTTTTGCCGATACGCCTTCAATATCCGTGGCCTGGCCTATCAGCGCGGCCTGTGCTGTGGATGACGGCGCTGTAATGCCGTTTGTCCGCCCGTCCTGATTGACGGCAGCACCCCGGATTACCGCGCGTATCGGGTCGTTGTCGCGAATGGCATCCTCAAGTCGCTTGAGGGTCAATACGCCCACAGCCTCGCCGATCACAATGCCGTTTGCGCGCTCATCAAAAGGCTTGCAGCGCCCATCGCTGGCGATGATGCCAGCCTGCGCGGAGATCATCTGACCAAGCGGCGTGGTCATCAGATAGACCCCGCCGGCCATCGCCATTTCGATATCACCGGACTGTAGCGCCTTAACGGCATTGTGGACAGACACCAGGGCTGACGAGCAGGCAGTATCCACGGTTTCCGTTGGCCCTTTCAGGTCAAGCTGAAATGCTATGCGCGCCGGAATGATCGATGGGCTCATTCCGATCATGCTGAAGGCGCTAAAGCCCTCTGCACTCTCCAGCAGCCTCTGGTAATCGCCCAATGCGGCACCGGCATATACGCCTACTTTCCGGCCTTTAAGGCTGTTGGGATCAATCCCGGCATCTTCGAGGGCTCGGTAGCAATTGAGTGTGAACAGCCGTTGCTGCGGGTCCGTGCTGGCGGCTTCCTGGTTGGTCATGCCAAAGAAAGGCGCGTCAAACAGGTCAATGCCGCTCAGGAAACCGGCCTTATGGCCGTGCGCGCGGTCTGCTTCCGTCCACCGATCATCCGGAACGTCCGTGATACTGACACGACCCGCTTCCAGATTGTCCCAGAACGCAGCGAGATCATCGGCGCCTGGCATTTGCCCGGACATGCCGATAATGGCGATGCTACTATCGCGGGTTGTGCTCGGTTTCTCTGCGGCGAGTTGCGCGGGCGCAGGGCGTGGAGCAGCCGGCAACAATGCGCGGATCTGTTCCAATGTAGGCGCATTATACAAATCGACGGGCGACAGATGCAGGCTATAGGTCTCGTTCAGCAGCTCGGTCAATTTTATAACGGCCACTGAATCAAACCCCTGCAAATTCAATGGCTGTGCAAAATCAAGTTCACTTGCTGTTCGTTTTATTACCGACGCCGCAATGTTGGCCAGAGTGTCGGACAGCATCTTTTTACGGTCATTTTCCGGAACAGGATTTCTGCTTTCCGGGGCTGGTTTTTGAGCATACAGCGACGCCAGTTTTACGCGATCCACTTTGTTGTTATTGGTGCTGGGCAAGGCTTCCAGCGTCACCCATTCTTGCGGTATCATATAGTCCGGCAAGTTGGCGCGTAGGGCGGTGTTGCAGGCGTCCCAGTCTGCGTGGCGGTCCAGATACCGCGCAGACCCGGTGACGAACGCAACCAGGTGGTCGGTCCTGTCGTCAGACATCTGCATGATGACGGCACAATCATCAAAACCGAGCCTTTCTATGACTTGTGCTTCAATTTCACCGGTTTCAATACGAAACCCGTTCAGTTTGATCTGGTTATCCAGGCGACCAATTCGAATGAGGAGGTTTTGGCTCTCAGCGCCGAGGGGATGGAAGTTCGGGTGAAGCTATCGGTCCTGTTCCGGATAAGGGGCAATCAGGCGGGTGAATTGTTGCAGGGTATTGGCCCTGAATACCGGGAGCGCGTCGTTATTCCTTTGACAACGGGTGCGGTCCGCGAAGTTCTTTCCCGATATAACTCGGTCGAGCTCTACACCAGCAATTATAAAGAACTGGAAACAGATCTTTATAAGATTGTTCAGCGGTCAGAATACTCCCAGTTTTTCGAGTTCACGGATCTCATCATCCGTGAAATCGTAATACCACCAGCTATAGCCAACTCTATCGAGCAGAAATTGGTGCAGGAGCAAGTGGCGGCGTCGTTTACTTTCCGGCTGGAGGCCGAACGCCAGGAAGCGGAGAGGCTGAGGATTAAAGCACTTGGGGTGCAGAATTTTTATGCCATCGTTTCCGGTGCCTTGAATAAAAACCTTCTGACCTGGCGTGGGATTGAGGCGACTGTGGAGTTGGCAAAGTCACCAAATTCAAAAGTTGTTATCGTTGGATCGGGAGAAAAACAGCTTCCTTTGATTCTAGGCAGTGATATCCATAATTTGCAGCAAGCGCCGCCGGTCAAGTCTCTGTCCGAATCTGATGCGCCGCCACTTGATTTTGAGAACCTGCCGCAACTGTTCCCCACGGACCAGGTGTCGACATCAGGTGTGCCAAAACCTGCGACAGGACTTGAGGGTGACGGTTCGAAAACGAAAAAAAACACCAGTGACCAGCCGGGAGATTCAAAAGGTGCACGTGCGGCGAAACCAGGGCAAACCAGCGCTAAACAAGGCCCCGCCAGCAAGAAAACGGCTGCCGCGAGTTCCGACGCGGAGGGCCTGACCGCGCCAGATGAAACAGCGGACGAGTTGACTGAGACAACGGATACTGACGGATTATTGGCCGATAAAGAACCGGGTGACGGTTTAACTAGTCCGTCCGAACTTAATGAAGGCACCCGTTCACAGCCACCCATTCTGCTCAACCGCGACGTATCAGGGTCCAACCCTTATACCGCAGGGCTCACTTCCAACAGTTTAGGAGCGAATATCATGCTTCCATTCCTAATCGTCATCTACCTGTTTTTGTGCATGGTGGTTGCTTATTATGGCCGCCATCGCCGTTTTGGTTTTGCAGGGGTGTTCGCGATAAGCGTCCTGCTGACGCCGTTCCTTGTCTTCTTGCTGTCGTTGGCGCTTGACGACGCACAGGGCGAAAAAAAGTAAGGTGACCTGAATTGGTTTGCTACGGTCTGGGGCGAGGTGCTTGTGGGCTGCTCGTGCATATGAGCGTTGGGCTCGTGTGGGCTTTTACAAGGGAGCTTGCGGTGCCTGCCCGCATGTCTGCGGGGATGCCAGAGGCAGGTTTGTAGCAGGCCAACAGCCCCCGCTGACAACCTCGATAAGCTATGGGACTATTTTAGTTGTGAGCCAGAGGGTATTGCTGTTCGGATAATCAAATGAATGTGTGCAGTATAAACCCAGCATAAATTTAAAAAGGCCGCCAGAGAATGGACTCTCCGCGGCCTTTTTAAATGCTAAATAACTCTGTGGTATCAATGAGCTATTAATGGTGCCCAGAAGAGGACTCGAACCTCCACGTCCATACGGACACTAGCACCTGAAGCTAGCGCGTCTACCAATTCCGCCATCTGGGCACGCAGTAAATTGGTCGGCGGGATTTAGCGCGGGCAGGGGGTGGCTGTCAAGCGCTCACATTCAAAAAAGTGTACTTCCGGCGATTATTTTACGGCCTCATCCACATCAATGGCGGCTTTGTATGTATAATTGCCACAATGCTGCGGTCAGATTACACTGCACACGGCGAAAATATTCTTTCCAGCACAGGAGGTTACGGCATGAAATCCAGGCTAGTGACAGTATTTGGCGGTTCGGGCTTTATTGGGCGCTATGTGGTGGAGAAGCTGGCGGCGCGCGGCGAGATGATTCGCGTCGCGGTCAGGCGCCCGGCGGACGCCCTGTTCCTGAAGCCGCTTGGCGACCTTGGTCAGGTTCAGGTTATGGCCGCGAATTTGAATAATGAGGCATCGATAAAGCGTGCGGTTGCGGGCGCTGACTGCGCCATCAATCTGGTCGGTGTGCTTTTTAATGACGGCGGGCAGTCGTTCCAGAACCTGCATGAGGAAGGCGCCGCGCGGGCGGCACGCTGTGCGGCTGATGTGGGCGTTAAAACCTTCGTCCATATGTCTGCCCTGGGTGCCGATCAGGCGTCTGCGTCCGAATATGCACGCACAAAAGGCCGTGGTGAAGAGGCCGTGCTTGATGCCTGTCCCCGTGCGACAATCATCAGACCCAGCGTGGTGTTTGGCCCTGAAGACGGGTTTTATAACCGTTTTGCCGCCCTTGCGGCCAAGCTGCCTGTCTTGCCAATCCCGGGGGCGGAGACGAGGTTTCAGCCGGTGTATGTGCGCGATGTAGCAGAAGCCATTGTGCGGGCGAGTGTCGGCGGCAGGGATGTTGAAGGCAAGGCCTTTTCCCTAGGCGGCCCACAGGCGAAAACGTTGCGCGAGCTTTTGGAAGAGATGATGGCCTATACCGGTATAAAGCGGCCAATCATCAATGTGCCGTTTGGTCTGGCGATGTTGCAGGCGACATTCCTTGGCCTGCTGCCAAACCCGCCCCTGACAAGGGATCAGGTAACCCTTTTGCGCCAGGACAATGTAGTGCCCGACGGGGCAGAAGGCCTTGCCGCCTTGGGTATCACACCAACGCGCATCAGCGCGGTGCTGCCAACCTATATGATCCACCACAAGCGCCACGGTCAGTTCAAGGCAAGTTAGATAACACCGCCCGCGATCAGCGCAAAAAGAAACAGACCCAGGGCCACCCGGTATGCGACAAATATGGTCATGTTTGCATGCGCCAGCCATTTCATCAGGAAATGAATGGCAGCGATGGCCGCGAGGCAGGAGAGACCGGCGCCAAATGCCGCGTGTACCCAAAGAATCTGGTCGCCGCCCTCAAGCACA
The DNA here is from genome assembly GCF_025574465.1 of Kordiimonas aestuarii. Classification (GTDB taxonomy): domain Bacteria; phylum Pseudomonadota; class Alphaproteobacteria; order Sphingomonadales; family Kordiimonadaceae; genus Kordiimonas; species Kordiimonas aestuarii. Next base: position 513,704 of record NZ_JAOBPP010000021.1, on the reverse strand, counting down.
TCTTTGCCCAGCAGTACGCCCGCCCCCAAAATGGTCGGGATCGACAGCAGCAGCGAAAACCGCGCTGCATCCTGTCGGCTGAAGCCGAGGTACCGTGCGGCGGTCATGGTAATGCCGGAGCGGCTTGTACCCGGGATCAGCGCCAGCACTTGTGCCAGTCCAACGAGCAGGGCGGGTTTAACGGCCATGCGTTCAAGGGTTTTATCGGTGGCACCCACCTTGTCGGCCCAATAAAGCAACAGGCCAAAGACGATGGATGTGGTGGCGATAACCGCGGCACCGCGCATCAAATCAGCAAGGCCGGTGACCTTGACGGCAAAGCCGATCATGACAGCCGGAATGGTGGCAATCACGATGGCCCAGAAGAGCTTGCCGTAGATTGTACCGTCGGTTGCCCGCCGGGCGGGGCCAACGCCAACCACACCAAGCCCCGCCAGAAACAGTCCTTTGGCGTCATCCCGGAAATAGATCAAAACCGCGACAAGCGTGCCGATATGCACTGACACATCGATCATCAGGCCTTGATCTTGCCAGCCCGTCAGCACCGGGACCAGCACAAGGTGTCCAGAAGAACTGATGGGCAGAAACTCGGTAATGCCCTGGACGATTGCCAGTATGAATAAATGCAGTGCCGTCACGGCTGTTCCTCCCCATAGAACGTTCGAAAAACCTTATACCAAGCCACCCTTGTGCTGGCGAGTATCTATGTTGTACAGAAATGGTACTAAAAATGGCTTTGAACGAGCAAAAAGAATCGTTAGATTCAAGTATCTTATAGAAAGTAAGTCAGTCTTATTGACCTATAATGTATTTTTTGCGTGAAATTTGATTATTTTGAACTTATAATGCGCGGCATCGGAATCGTGGACAGTAAAATTACGCGTTTATGCAGAGGTTATCCGGACGACCCGAGGCCAAGTCGAACCCACCGGGTTCTGTTTGATCAAATCGGGACCGCCGACGCTTCTGCACCTCTTTTTTCTGCGCCAGATTTCCGGGCCAATAAAATACGCCAGGCTATCAGCCGGGCGTTTCAACTGTCAGACTGAGAAGGGTGCCCTATGGCCGACGATCTGCTTAAATTTGTTTCGATCGACCAGAAAATGCCGGAAAAGCGCACGGCGAAGGAACGTGCGGAGGATTTTTCCGAGGTTTACGCGCGCTATAATGTGGACGGTGCGAAGGAACAGTCGAGCCGCTGCAGCCAGTGTGGTGTGCCATTTTGCCAAATCCATTGCCCACTGGGGAACAATATCCCTGACTGGCTGCGCCTGACGGCGGAAGGCCGGCTTGAAGAAGCCTATGAAATTTCAAGCGCCACCAACAATATGCCAGAGATATGTGGCCGCATCTGCCCGCAGGACCGCCTGTGTGAAGGCAACTGCGTGATCGAGAAGGATTTTGATTCCGTTACTATTGGTAGCGTCGAGAAATTCATCACTGACAACGCCTGGGATAACGGCTGGGTGAAGCCGATTACGCCGCGCAAGGAGCTGGATGAAAGTGTGGGTATCATCGGCGCCGGCCCCGCTGGCCTTGCTGCAGCCGAGGAACTCAGGAAAGCAGGTTTTCAGGTACATATTTATGACCGGCATGACCGTGCGGGCGGCCTCCTTATATATGGTATCCCCGGTTTCAAACTGGAAAAAGACATTGTGGGCCGCCGCACCGGACGGCTTGAGCAATCAGGCATTACCTTCCATCTGGATTTTGAAGTGGGTGGTGAAGCAGGCCTTGCCGAGCTGCGCGAAAATCACGACGCCATCCTGATCGCGACCGGTGTATACCGCGCCCGTGGCCTCAAGGTGCCGGGCGTCGGTCTCGGTAATATCCGTGAGGCGCTTGATTATCTGATCGCTTCCAATCGCAAGGGGATGGGTGACACGGTGCCGGAATTTGAAAACGGCGCACTGGACGCCAACGGCAAAAACGTTGTTGTGATTGGGGGTGGGGACACCGCGATGGACTGTGTGCGCACCGCTGTGCGACAGGGTGCCAAGTCGGTCAAATGCCTTTACCGCCGTGACCGCGCCAATATGCCGGGATCTGTGCGCGAGGTACAAAACGCGGAGGAAGAAGGCGTTGAATTTGTCTGGCTTTCGGGGCCGGAAGCCTTCCTCGGTGACGAGAAGGTGGAGGCGGTGCGCGCCTATGAGATGCGCCTCGGCGCCCCTGACGCCACCGGCCGGCAAGCGCCGGAGCCGGTGCCGGAATCTTCCTTCACCTTGGACTGCGACCTCGCCGTAATGGCGCTTGGTTTTGAGCCTGAGGACCTGCCAGCCTTGTTTGGCGCGCCGGAGCTGCGCGTCACCCGTTGGGGCACGGTGACGGTGAACCATTCAACGATGATGACGAACCTCGAGGGCGTGTTTGCGGCCGGCGATATTGTGCGCGGCGCCTCCCTGGTGGTGTGGGCGATCCGTGACGGTCGTGACGCCGCAGCCCAGATCAAACAATTCCTGCGCGCTCGCGCAACTGTCGCGGCCTAAGGGGACAAAAGATGTATCAGACCTATAACGAACACGTGCCTGGCCCCGTTGGCCTTTATGACCCGGTGGACGAACATTCGTCCTGTGGCGTGGGGCTTGTGGCCGCAATGGATGGCAAACCTTCGCGCCGTGTGGTGTTGATGGGCATTGAAGCGCTGAAGGCGATCTGGCACCGCGGTGCGGTGGACGCGGACGGCAAGACCGGCGACGGCGCGGGCATCCATGTTGAAATCCCGCAGGAATTTTTCAAGGAACATGTGCGTGCCACGGGCCATGTGCCGGCAGAAGGTCGCCTTGCAGTGGGCATGGTCTTCCTGCCGCGCGTTGACCTTCCCGCACAGGAAACCTGCCGTACGATTGTCGAAAAAGAGATTCTCGCTTTTGGCTACACCATCTATGGCTGGCGCCAGGTACCGGTGGACATCGATGTGATTGGCGAAAAAGCCGAAAGCACCCGCCCCGAGATTGAGCAGATCATGATAGCCAATTCAAAAGGCGTGGACGAGGAAACCTTCGAGCGCGAGCTTTATCTTGTGCGCCGCCGCATCGAGGCCGCCGTGATCAAGGCGCAGGTGGGTGATTTTTATATATGTTCACTGTCGTGCCGATCGGTGATCTACAAAGGCTTGTTTCTGGCTGAACAACTTTCAACCTTTTACCCGGACCTGGAAGACGAGCGCTTTGTTTCCTCTTTCGCGGTATATCACCAGCGTTATTCAACAAATACGTTTCCGCAGTGGTGGCTGGCGCAGCCCTTCCGCATGCTGGCGCATAACGGTGAGATCAATACCATCCGCGGCAATGTGAACTGGATGCGCAGTCACCAGATTCGCATGGCGTCAATCGCCTTTGGTGAAAACTCCGAAGACATCAAACCGGTGGTGCCCAAGGGCGCTTCCGATAGCGCAGCGCTTGATGCGGTGTTTGAGGTGATGGTACGGGCGGGTCGGTCCGCGCCGATGGTGAAAACCATGCTGGTGCCTGAGGCCTGGACCAATAAAACCAGCATGCCGGAAGCACACCGCGCCATGTATGCCTACACCAATTCGGTAATGGAGCCATGGGACGGCCCGGCTGCGCTGGCAGCTACCGACGGCCGCTGGGTGGTCGCGGGGCTTGACCGTAACGGCCTTCGGCCCATGCGTTTCACTGTTACAAACGACGGCTTCCTTGTTGTTGGCTCAGAGACCGGCATGGTTATCGTCGATGAAGAAGACGTACGCGAAAAGGGCCGTCTGGGGCCTGGGCAGATGATCGCTCTCGATCTCAGGGAAGGCCAGTTTTACCACGACCGGGAGATCAAGGATAAACTCTCCGCCAGCCAGCCATTTGAAGACTGGGTGCAGGACATCCAGGGTATTGATGAGCTGCCAGACTTCCGCGGCCCCGAAGATGCAGCGTTCACGGGGGACGATCTCAAACGCCGTCAGATCGCGGCAGGGCTGAGCCACGAAGACCTTGAGCTTATTTTACATCCGCAGGTGACAACTGCCAAGGAAGCCATTGGCTCCATGGGTGACGATACACCGCTTGCGGTGCTTTCAAGTAAATACCGCAACCTGTCGCATTATTTCCGGCAGAATTTCAGTCAGGTGACCAATCCGCCGATTGACAGCCTGCGCGAACACCGGGTCATGAGCCTCAAGACCCGGTTTGGCAACTTTGCCAACGTGCTGGACGGTGGCCATACGCAGGCGGGGGCCATAGTGCTCGACAGCCCCGTGATCTCGAACCGCGAATGGGGCGTCCTGATCAAGCATTTTGGCGATTCCGCACAGGTGATCGACTGCACATTCGATGTCAACGCGGGCAAGGGTGCGCTGCGTGACGCGATCGACCGCATCCGCCGCGAGGCCGAGGACGCCGTTCGTGCAGGCCGTGGCCATCTGTTCCTGTCTGACGAGAATATCAGCGAAGACCGCGCGCCGGTGCCGATGATCCTGGCGACCGGCGGCTTGCATACGCACCTCCTGAACGAAGGCCTGCGGACCTTTACCAGCCTTAACGTGCGCGCGAGTGAATGCCTTGATCCGCACTATTTTGCCGTGTTGATTGGCGCGGGCGCGACAACGGTGAACGCCTATTTGGCGCAGGACACCATTGCCGACCGTCACGCCAAGGGCCTGTTTGGCGATATGTCGCTCAATGATGCGGTGTGGCGCGCGAGCGAGGCGATTGATCAGGGGTTGCTGAAGATCCTGTCAAAAATGGGTATCTCGGTTGTTTCCTCGTATCGAGGCGGCAATAACTTTGAAGCCCTTGGCTTGTCTCGATCCCTCGTGGCAGAGTTCTTCCCTGGCATGCCGACCAAAATTTCCGGTATTGGCCTGTCCGGCATTCAGAAAAAAATACTGGAGCAGCACGCCAAGGCCTTTGATGAAGAAGCCCTGGTGCTGCCCATCGGTGGGCTTTACCGCTATCGCCGTGGCGGCGAAGTGCATGCGCATGACGGCCAGCTTATTCATCTGCTGCAAACAGCAGTTGGCCAAGACAACTATGCTAAATATCTCACCTATTCGCGCGGGCTGCACAAATTACCGCCCGTGAACCTGCGTGACCTGATGGATTTCCGCCGCCCGCAAGAAGGCAAGCCGATTGATGAGGTGGAATCGATCACCCAGATCCGCAAGCGTTTCATCACGCCGGGCATGTCTCTGGGCGCGCTGTCGGTGGAAGCGCATGAAACACTAGCCATCGCCATGAACCGCATCGGTGCCAAGTCGGTCTCGGGCGAAGGTGGTGAAGACAAGAAACGCTATAAGCCCTATGAGAACGGCGACAACGCCAACAGCCCGATCAAACAGGTAGCCTCCGGCCGCTTTGGGGTGACGGCGGAATATCTGAATGCCTGCGAAGAGCTGGAGATCAAGGTCGCGCAGGGTGCCAAGCCTGGTGAGGGTGGCCAGCTTCCCGGCTTCAAGGTGACGGAGATGATTGCAAAACTGCGCCACTCCACACCAGGGGTGATGCTGATTTCCCCGCCGCCGCACCATGATATCTATTCGATCGAGGATCTGGCGCAGCTTATTTATGACCTGAAGCAGATCAACCCGCGCGCCAAGGTGTGTGTGAAGCTGGTCTCAAGCGCGGGGATTGGCACCATTGCCGCTGGCGTCGCTAAGGCGCATGCCGACGTTATTCTGGTCTCTGGCCACTCAGGGGGCACCGGCGCCAGCCCGCAAACCAGCATAAAATACGCTGGTACCCCGTGGGAGATTGGCCTGGCTGAAGTGAACCAGGTACTGTCGCTGAATGGCCTCAGGCATCGGGTGAAGCTCCGGACAGACGGCGGTATCCGTACCGGGCGTGACGTGGTGATCGCCGCCTTGCTGGGGGCTGAGGAATATGGTGTCGGCACGGCATCCCTTGTGGCCATGGGCTGCATCATGGTGCGGCAGTGCCACTCCAACACCTGTCCCGTGGGTATCTGCACGCAGGATGAAGACCTGCGCAAAAAGTTTGATGGCTCCGCGGAGAAGGTCGTGAACCTCTTCAGCTTTATCGCCGAGGAAACGCGCGAAATCCTCGCTGAGCTGGGTGTCGAGAAGCTGGATGACATCATCGGCCGTACCGACCTGTTGCATCAGGTCAGCCGCGGTGCGGAGCATCTGGATGACCTCGACCTCAACCCGCTTCTGGTGCAGGTTGGCGGGCGGAACCGCCGCTCCGTCTGTACGCTTGAGGGCCGTAACGAGGTGCCTGATTCGCTTGACGCGCAAATGCTGGAGGATGCGTCGGCTGTGTTCACCAAGGGCGAAAAGATGCAGCTCACCTACTCGGTGCAGAACACGCTGCGTGCCATCGGGACACGCTTCTCAAGCGAGATCACCCGCACCTTTGGCATGTATGGCCTCAAGCCTGACCATGTCACCGTGCGGCTTCGTGGCTCGGCCGGCCAGTCGCTCGGCGCATTTGCAGTGCAGGGCCTCAAGCTTGAGGTAGCGGGCGATGCCAACGACTATGTCGGGAAAGGCCTCTCTGGCGGCACCATTGTTGTGCGACCATCCAACCGGGCGTCTTTCAATTCGAAGGACAATACGATCATCGGCAACACGGTGCTGTATGGTGCGACGGCGGGCAAGCTGTTCGCCGCCGGGCAAGCCGGGGAGCGTTTCGCGGTCCGTAACTCGGGTGCGGATGTGGTCATTGAAGGCTGCGGGGCCAACGGCTGTGAATACATGACCGGCGGTACGGCTGTGATCCTTGGTTCCGTGGGCGACAACTTCGGCGCAGGCATGACCGGCGGCATGGCCTTCGTGCTTGATGAAGACGGCTCGTTCGAAGAACACATCAATGGTGACTCGGTCTTGTATAACCGTCTTTCCAGCGCATACTGGGAAGACAAGCTCAAATCTCTGGTTGAAGAGCATGTGGCGGAAACCCATTCACGCTGGGGGGCGACCGTTCTCTCGAACTGGGAAAGCAAAAAAGGCGGTTTCTGGCAGGTTGTGCCGAAGGAAATGATCAATCGTCTTGAGCAACCAGTGAGCGATGAACAGCATGGCAAAAAACTGACAGCCTAAAACCAGTGGATCCCGCGCCAGATATTCCGTGAAAGATATTCCGTGTCTGGCGCAATTTCCGAATTGGCGGCCCCCGAAACATACGTTATGAAGGGGGCTGTCATGCCAACTTTATATCATCACTGGCTCAGTCCCGCCGCCCGCTTTGTTCGTGTGCTTCTTGCCGAGAAGCGCGTCGATTTTGATTTGCGCCTTGAGCGCGAGTGGGAGCGCAGACCCGCCTTTCTGGCGCTGAACCCGGCGGGCGAAGTGCCGGTGCTTGTCATGGACGACGGTCATGCCTATTCCGGTACTATGGCGATTGCCGAATATCTGGAAGAAGTGATCCCCGAGCCTGCGCTTTTGATCGGAGACGCGGACGAGCGTTATGAAATCAGGCGGCTGGCGGGGTGGTTCCATTCCAAGGTAGGCACGGAGGTGACGCGCCACACCGTGTCGGAAAAGCTTTTCAAGCGGTTCCTTGGTATGGGGGAACCGGATTCGGAAGCCATCCGCTGTGCTTCCCATAACCTCAAGGTTCACCTGAAATACATCACCTACCTCGCGGAGCGCCGCCACTATCTGGCTGGCCCGCAGTTCACCATGGCTGACGCCGCCGCCGCGTCCCATATCTCCGTGATCGACTATTTTGGCGACATCGCCTGGGAACAGTGGCCCATGGTCAAGGAGTGGTATGTGCGGGTCAAGTCGCGCCGGTCAATCCGCGCGCTGCTTACGGACCGCATTACTGGCCTGACCCCGCCAAAACATTATCAGGAACTGGATTTTTAAGTGCGGCCGCCCGGCGATATCCGCGCCGAGCTTGAAGCCAAAGCAACCGAGCTCGGGTTTGATGCCTTCGGTGTCACCGGCGCCGTGTTGTCGGAAGAGGTTTCCGCCCGCCTGCGCGACTTTGTGGCCAAGGGTCGCCACGGCACCATGGAGTGGATGGAGACGCGCCTGCATCACCGGGAAAGCCCGCAGGGTCTTTGGCCAGAGGCTCGGTCCGCGATCATGCTGGGCGTCAATTATGGCCCCAAGGACGACCCTCGGCTGCTTCTGGACGCGCCGGAATATGGCAATATATCGGTCTACGCACGTGGCAAGGACTATCACGACCTAGTCAAAAAACGCCTGAAGGCTTTTGCGCGCTGGATTGTCGAGACATATGACTGCGAGTTGAAGGTATTTGTTGACACCGCGCCGGTGCCAGAGAAACCGCTTGCGTCTGCCGCCGGGCTGGGTTGGCAGGGTAAACACACCAATATGGTCAGCCCAAGGTTCGGCAGCTGGCTTTTCCTCGGCGCGATTTATACCGACATGAACCTGCCGGAAGATACCCCGCACCGCGACCAGTGTGGCAGTTGCCGCGCGTGCATTGATGCCTGCCCGACGAATGCTTTCCCGGCTCCCTACCAGATCGATGCACGGCGCTGCATCTCTTACCTCACCATCGAACACAAGGGCCCGATTGACGAGGTGTACCGCCGCGCGTTAGGCAACCGCATTTATGGCTGTGACGACTGTTTGGCCGCCTGTCCGTGGAACAAGTTCGCAAAAACTAGCCATGAAGCCGCTTTCCACGCGCGGGTTGAGCTTGGTGCGCCCGCGCTGGCTGACCTTGTCGTATTGGATGATGCCACCTTCCGCGAGGTTTTCTCCGGCAGCCCGATCAAGCGCATCGGGCGCGACCGCTTCGTGCGTAATGTGCTTTATGCCATCGGCAACACGGGAGATCGGGAACACTTGCCAGCAGTGAACAATCTTTGCCATGATGCCACCGACGTTGTGCGTGATGCTGCGGGATGGGCCAAAGCACAGCTGGAGGGGGAAGCATGAAGATATTAGGTTGGCGGCTATTGTTTGCCGCACTTTTGGTTGGCGGCGCGGTATGGTTTGCATTTCGCCTGCCGGATGCACCGACATGCGTGGTTACCGTTGAGGTTATCGCACTTGATGACGGCACGGACGGTTGGCGCAGCATTACGGTCCGCTTTCCCGACGGGCGGGTTGAGAAGATCGAGACACTTACGCCGTTTTTCTTCAGGCCCGGCGACACGGCACAGGTGGGGGTTTTTGAACGTTATCTCCTACCCAACCACTACGACATTGTTGTTGAAAGCAGTGTCGAAGATTAATCGCGGATCAGCATGATGGGGGTTGGTGCGGATGGTGCCGCACCCTGCCGGATGGCACCCCATTCACCATATTTGGGCCACTGGCTCGCCGCCACATACAGGACACCGCTTTCGCTGCTGAAGCCGAGGGTAGGCTCTTTCCATGGCTCCAGGTTTTGAGCGACGATCTCGACCGCGCTTATAGCCTGGTCGGCAACGGTTATCCTGATGATACGGTGCGGGTTCACACCGTTCTGGATGGCATAGAGGCGCCCCTTGTGCGCGATCAGGCCATCAATACCTAAAAGGGTTGTGTTGGCAGGTGGCTCCATCAGGGTTATAGCCCCCGACTTTTCATCCAGATGCCAGATGCCACGGCCATAGTCGGCGAGGAAAAGCCCGTTCCCCGGAAGCTCCGCTATACCTTGCGGGCTCATGAAGCCCGCGTCAGAAAAGGCCACTTCAAGTGTATCGCCCGCAACCCTGTAGACTTTGCCGCCTTGCGCATCACTGAGCAGGATGGTCCCGGTTGCGGTAATGGTCAGATCGGCAATCTGCTGCCCGTCTGTGCCGTCCGGCAGTGTCCAGACCTTCAGGATATCGCCCGTTTTCGGGTCTATTTTTGCGAGGCCTGTCTGGCCCTCCCCCTGCACATATCCGGGGGTCTGCTCCACGCGGGCAAAAGTGGCGTAAAGCGCACCATCGTGGAATGTCATGCCGAAGAAGCTGCCAAATTCATGGTCCTTTGCGTCGACAATCTGAACAGCATTCCAGCCGTCGCGGCGGTAGATACCGCCTGATACAACGGTGGCGGCATAAAGGGTGCCTTCGTCATCTTCGGCAATACCTTCCACCAGTTGAAGCTCGCGGTTGAACGAGGCGGAGATTTCAAACATGCCAATCTTTTTGTCGTTCCTGGCAAACATTGCCTCAAGCCTGCGCCAGGCATCCGGGGTTATGGCTTGCTTTATCTTGGCCTGAATTTCTGCCCCAGGCACGAGTCCGAGAGCGGCATAGGCTTGCGCGGCCTCATACGCACGTCCCCCGTCGCCGGTGGCGGCAGCGAGGTAAGCAACGTTGCCAAGCAGGAGCGGATGACCCGGCCGGTGGGTAAGCGCTTCCTCCATGGCGGCAAGCGCTGTATCCAGGTCTCCGGCCCGAAAAGCGTCCACCCCACGGGCGCGTGCCGCCTGCCCGGCCTTGAACGCTGCCTGGTCTTCTGCGCGACACGGTCCGGACGGCGTGACCAGCGACGACATAACAAGGCACAGAGCCATTGCTAACGGTTTCTTCATAGCTTCGCTCCTAATATTGGCCGCAGGATACAAACAGTACAGGTGGCATATCCAGTGTTGAAGGTATTGAGTGGCAAGCCGGGCCCACGGTCAAGAAGCTTGCGGCAAGATGATTACCGCGCCAAGACAAATGTGCTGGCGACAATTTCTGAAAATCAGGCCGAGGATGTGTTCCTCAGGTCATTCTCCACACTGTTTCCAACGTGGCAGGACAAGACAGGACGGGGCATTGTGCCAAAACGTTCTGCGCTTCGTTTTCAGGATTTTGTCGGCTGGCATGCCCGCATGGTGCTGGCGGACCTGCCTGAGGATGGCAACCTGCGCTTTCGCATTGCGGGGGACCGGGTGATGGACATGTTTGGTCATCGGATCCGGCCGGGCGACAGCTTTTCAAGCCTGCCCAGCGTTACCTTCGATGATTATGCGGAGTATTTTAAAGCCATCCGGGCGGGCGATGTTTATGGCCGCTATTCGGGGATGATCCCGTTTGAGGGGCGTAATCTCGGTAATTTTGAAGTGCTTGATCTGCCTGCGGCCGATGAGGAAGGCAACGTCGCCTTCCTCTTCAGCTTTTTTCTGTATCGCTAGTCGCCGGGCTTAAGCCGAGCGACGCTTCAATGGCTGGTTGCCACCGGTTTTGGCCTTGCGGGTACCCGTTGCCTTGAAACCAGCCTTAAAGCCTGGTTTGCCGGTTGCTTTTTTCGGGCCAAACTTTTTCCCTGCCGGTTTCCCTGCTGGTTTGCCTGGGCCAGCACGACGTTCTTCAGGCTTGCCGCCGTCGGCGCGTTTGCCCTCAGTCCATTTGCCGGCAGGCTTTTTACCTTCAAATCGTTTACCTTCGGCACGCTGGCCTTCTGGCCGTTTACCTTCTGGCCGTTTACCTTCGGTGCGTTTGCCTTCAAACCGCTTTCCTTCCGGGCGGCGCTCCTCGAATCGCTTGCCCTCTGGCCGCGCGCCTTCCGAGCGTTTACCCTCGAACCGGTTACCATCTGAACGCCCGCCTTCACGGCGGCCTTCACTGCGGCGGTCGTCAAACCGTTTGCCTTCCGGGCGTGGACCGTCGGCGCGTTTACCTGCGAACGGCTTGCCGGATGGACGTTTGGTGCCTTTGAATCCGGGCTTGCCGTCTTTGGCAAACGGACGGGGGCCACCACGGCGGTGTGCTGGCCTGTCGTTCCGTGGCTTGACCTTGTGACGATCGATCTTCAGCGGGAAGGGGTTATCCTCCTCCGTCTCGATTTCCATCTTGATCACACGCTCCACGGCGCGCAGCAGGCCAAATTCGCTCTTGCTGCAGAAGGTGTATGCTTCGCCTGATTTGCCACCCCGGGCGGTCCGGCCGATGCGGTGCACGTATGATTCCGGTTCAACCGGTACGTCGATGTTGAACACATGGCCGATGTCTTTCACGTCGATGCCGCGGGCGGCTACGTCGGTTGCTACAAGGAAATCGGTACGGTCGCCCTTGAAGCCACGAATGATGCGCTCGCGCTGACGCTGTTGTTTGTCGCCGTGGATCGAATCGGCGCTGAAGCCGGACGCTTCCATGAAACCTGCCAGTTCGTCAGCTTCGCGCTTTGTGCGCACGAAAATAAGCGACTTGGTTACTTTCTTGGTTTCAATCATGTGCAGCAGCAGGTCGTGTTTTTTGTCATATGGCACAAACAGAACCTTGTGAGACAGATTGTCTGCAATCGTCGCTTCACGGGCTACTTCAATCTGGGCGGGGTTTTCAAGGAGCGTGTTCGCAAGTGTGCGGATGCCGCCGTTCATGGTGGCGGAAAACATAACCGACTGGTGGTCGGACATCATCTTGGCCGCGACAAGGCGCACATCGTCCACAAAGCCCATGTCGAGCATGCGGTCGGCCTCATCGAGCACAAAATACTCGGTTTCATCCAGATAGATGTTGCCCTGTTTCATGTGATCCAGCAGGCGACCCGGGGTGGCGACAAGGATGTCGACACCGCGACGCAGTATGTGGATTTGGGTGCGGTAAGGCGCGCCACCGAAAATGGTGCAGTTCTTGAGCTCGGTGTGGCGGCTCAGCGCCTTTACCGTCTCGGAGATCTGCAGGGCAAGCTCACGCGTTGGCGCAAGGATCAGCGCGCGCGGCATGCCGCTTTTGGGTTTATCTTCATAGGCCATCAGGCGTTCGATCATCGGCAATACAAAAGCCGCCGTCTTGCCGCCGCCCGTTTGCGAGATGCCGATCACATCCTGCCCTGTCATCAGGGCCGGGATAGTGGCAGCTTGAATTTCGGTCGTTGAAGTAAAGCCCTGTTCCTCGATCGCGCGAAGAACCGGTGCGCTCAAAGAGAGCGTACTGAAATCAGTCATATATGTCCTAGCATCGGTTAATCCCGAAGCGCCACAGTACGCAGCATCTTCCGGCGTTTATATTTCTGGCGGGAACGCCTTTTCCTGAACCGATGGTTTGGCAGTCTGAGACTTTGCTCAGCCAAGACACAGATGGTTAGTGCGACCTTCGCACGGAAACTTCGTTCTAATGAGGCCGCTTCGCTGTCCAGTCTTGCCGGGGTGCTTTTGGGCCCTTACCCATGTGATAAATCACGGGGTGGTCATATTCGCCGCCGCGGTCTATGACGGCATTGCGGACAAATGTCAAGAAATGAGTGTCAGCGCCACGCAGTTTATATGCGTCAGCGGCTGGCAGATGTCGGCGCGGTAGGGGCAGGCAGTACGAGGCGTGCGGCCCCGATGATGGGCCCGTGCACATAATCCTGCTGCAAAAGGATCGCGAGATGGTCGGCACCCGCGGTGTGGCCGGTTGCCGCGTCGAGCGTCAGTGATTTGGCACCACCGCTCCAATCCATGTCAATAACGTCAGAGGCGCGCACCACATTGGTATAGTGCAGGCGACGACCCTGGTTTTCACCGTCGCCAATCTCAACCTCGGCATCGCCGAGATACCACACGACGCGCACGGAGACCGTGCCTTCGACCTTGGCTTCAGGCAGGCTGACGGTGATGGTGTCACCGGCCAGTTTCAGGGTTGGATTTATCCATGGGTGGTTCAGGGTGCGGGCTTTGGCGATGGAGGCACGCACCTTTTCAGGCTTGGAGCCCACGCATTGCACGCGGCCATCAAGAATCATCTGCGGGGTAAATACGCCGCCGCGACCAAGGCGCTTGTTGTAAGCGGCCTGCCTGATGGCGTTATGCGGATGAGCAAACGTGTCTTCCCAGCCTAGCCGATCCCAATAGTCAACCGGCCATGAGAGGGTGAGGATGCCCGGTCTGTCGCGCATGGATTTCAGCGCGGCATCAGCTGGTGGGCAGGATGAACAACCTTGGCTTGTGAATAGTTCAACCACTGTCAGACGGTCGTCATTGTCCGCCTGAGCACCAACGGACGCCGCCAGGGAGGTTAGGACAAAACATGCTGCTGTTAACCACTTTCTCATGTTTCTAACTTACGAAGAGTGTAGGTCACTTGCCAATCACCTGTATGTGAGTATGGAACCGTTTACCTGATGCATAGCCTTGATCTGAAAAAAAATACACCAAGCGATGTGACAACACACAGCGATAGCGAAGAAACAACACCTTTCAAGACAACAAAACGGGAGCACGGCGAGCTTCTTTTTTATCCACTTAAGGGTGCGCTCCCTCGTGTTTCCGGCTTTGAGCCGATTATCGATCTGTTTGGCAGCAAGCGCGAAGGGCACCTTATGCCCAGCCGCAAGGCGATCAGCTTTCAGGATTTGCGCGGCTGGCATGCCAGTTTCTTCCTGATTGAATTTGATGAAGACCTGGCGGACGGGCGCATGCGCATTCTGGGCGAGATGTACGGGACATTGCTGACCGGTGCCCTGTGGCAGAACATGCTGGTCTCCGAGACAAAGAGCGCCATCTTGCAGGGTGTGGACGATTATTTCCGCGAACTGCTGACCGGGCCCTATATCGGGCGCTTTCGTGGCAGCCTGCCCTTTAAAGGGCGCGAACATGTTTGTGTGGATATTCTCGACCTGCCGATGGTCGATGACACCGGCACGCCCAGATACCTGATGTCCTTCGTGCGCGAGATTGCGCAACGCGCCAGTCTTATGCGCGGTGTCGCGGCAGGCCGTTGAGGCGAGAATAAATCAGCCGGTCACGCGACCTTTGTGTCACTTCTGCGGTTCATACGTTTGAGAGCGGTTTCGGTCATGCGGGTGTCCCGGAGGAGGGTATCTTCCCCGCCCGGATTTTCCCCCGTGATGGCCTCGTCCCGGTAGTCAAACCGCGCAGGGTCCTTGAGCGTGCGCTTGAGGATGCGGCGGAGGCGCAGGAAGGTGACCAGCCCTGTCAGCAATCGAATGGCTGTGATTGCTGTGTATTTGGGATAAAAAACGAAGGGACTTTCAATCGGCATGCCCGAGCGCCGCTGCGTCCTTCGTCGCACCCGCAGGATGCCAGCTTCGAACGCGGAAATCCCCTCAAGCCGCGGCGCTTCCCGATAGGCGAACAGGTTTTTGACCGTCAGTTTTTTCTTGTTTGACCTGAGCGCGACCATACGCCGGATGATGGTTTCCATATGCTCCCACGTGTAAAAGGTGGCGTGCGCCGCCTGATATGTGGCTTCCCATTCCTCGTCGCTCATATGAGCGTGGTGCGAGACACGGTGGTTGAGGTCGTATTTGTTCATGTCCGGGTCCATCCAGACCCCGGCTTCATAGAGCGCTTTATGGTCGGCGCTGCCCGGCAGGGGTGTCAGGTAATTGAGGTAAAGCCCGTCCACAGGAAGGTTTTTCTTGATTGTCTCGATGTCCGCGACGATAGACGCCGGTGTGTCGGTCGGGAAACCGATGATATAGCCGCAGGTGATGAAGACCGGGTGGCGCTTCCAGGCGAGGAACATTTCCCGGTATTCCTCAATTCGGTTCTGACGTTTTTTCACCGCCTCAAGGCTGTCTGCGTTGATGCTTTCAAGGCCGATGAAGATCTGGTTTGCGCCAGCTTCGGCGCAGGCGTCGATAAAGCCTTCAATGCGGTGGGCGAGCGTGTCGACCTGGATGATCATGGCTATGGGGAACCCTTCCGCCTTCAGTTTGATCAACCGGTTGGTGAATTCGCGCCAGTTCTTGTTGCGGGCGAAATTGTCATCGGTGAGGAAAAAGCGGTTAATGCCGATCTTTGCGTTCTCTCGCACGATGGTTTCAAGATCGTCAGCCGTTCGGAAGCGGCTCTTGCGACCCTGCACATTGATGATGGTGCAGAAAGAGCATTCAAACGGGCAGCCGCGACCCAGATCGAAGCTCGTGTAGGCGTTGACCGTTCTCTTGATGGGCTCGTCAGGCAGGATGGGAATGGGGGCGTTGGCCATGTCCGGCGTATTTCGCACATGATTGTAAATCGGCTTCAAGTCACCGCGATAGGCGTCGACGAGGATTTCATCGAACCTGTGTTCCTCTGCCTCGCCGGCGAAGAAAGAAATGCCGAGTGCCTGCGCTTCCTGAAGGTCTGGCGGCAGATCCTTGAGCATGGAGAGGCAACCCGATACATGGAAACCACCGATGCACACCGGAATGCCCGCACCGACAAATTGTCTCGCAAGGTCGACCGAGCGGGGAAACTGGTTTGTTTGCGCGCCAACGAGGCAAATCAGGGCCTTGCGGCCCGATGTCTTCAATGACGTGATGATCCTGTCAGGCCTGACATCGGTGTTGATTTCGTCGATCACATGGATGTTGATTGCAACATCATTGCCCAGCGGGTTGCGCGTTACCGCTTCGACAGCGATGCCATTGACGCTGGCCAGAGAGTTTGAGGGAATAAGCGACCGCCACCATTGAAGCGGATAACCGTCATCGCAGTAGCGTGTAGGTTTGATCAGATAGACCTCAAAATTTACAGCCATGCCGGATTAACGAGCCCCTTTGTCGATTGGTCTGGTATTTGATCCCGCGCGGGACCAAATACCGCTATTCCCCCAAATGTTGACGCAGTATTTCACAAAATAGTGCCATAGGGAAAAATAAACGTGACCGGACAGGTCATTCTTCAGGCGGTTGTCCCTGTTTTCAGGAAAAGGCAGGGGTGAGTCCGGGTGCAATGCCTGAGGGCCATACTGCCAGCGACAACAAAAAAGGCGGCCAATCGGGCCGCCTTTCGGGTGTTTGATCGAGAGCGCGCTTACGCGGCCAGGCGGCGCAGCACATAGTGGAGGATGCCACCGTTCCGGTAGTAGGCCACCTCGTCTTCCGTATCGACACGGCAGAGCACAGTGATCTCTTTTTTCGTGCCGTCGGCATAATGGATCATCACCGTCACGTTCTGGCGCGGTTTGATCGTGCCTTCGATACCGGTGATATCGAAGGTCTCGGTGCCTTCAAGGCCGAGGCTCTCGCGGTTGTCGCCTTCCTTGAACTGGAGCGGAAGCACGCCCATGCCGACGAGGTTGGAGCGGTGGATGCGCTCAAAGCTTTCCACGAGCACAGCTTTAACGCCGAGCAGATTGGTGCCCTTTGCTGCCCAGTCGCGGCTAGAGCCGGTACCGTATTCCTTGCCGCCGATCACCACAAGCGGCGTGCCCGCTTCCTGATACTTCATCGAGGCATCATAGATACTCATCACCTCACCCGACGGCTGGTGTGTGGTCCAGCCGCCTTCGGTACCCGGCGCCATCAGGTTGCGCAGGCGGATGTTGGCAAACGTGCCGCGCATCATGACTTCGTGGTTACCCCGGCGCGAGCCGTAGCTGTTGAAGTCCGCGACCGCAACGCCTTTGGATTGCAGGTACTGGCCAGCCGGGCTGTCTGGCTTGATGGCGCCTGCAGGGCTGATGTGGTCGGTGGTGATGCTGTCACCCAGAAGCGCAAGCGGACGGGCGCCTACGATGTTTGCCGTATCGTCAACATGTGGGCCCATGCCCTGGAAGTAAGGCGGGTGCTGCACATAGGTGGACTTGTTGTTCCAGTCGTAGGTTTTGCCTTCGGCAACCGGGATCGCCTGCCACTCGGGCGTTCCTGCGAACACGTCGGCATACCGTTCGATGAACATCTCTCGTGTCAGCGACGCCGTGATGGCGTCAGCCACTTCCTGGTTAGAGGGCCACAGGTCACGCAGGTAAACGTCGTTGCCGTCCTTGTCCTGCCCGAGCGGTTCGGTGGTGATGTTGGTGCGGATCGAACCGGCGAGCGCATAGGCCACCACCAGCGGCGGGGATGCGAGATAGTTTGCCTTCAGGTCCTGACTCACGCGGCCTTCGAAGTTCCGGTTGCCTGACAGAACGCTGGTGCAGACCATGTCGTTCTCGTTGATCGTCTTCGAGATCGGAGCATCCAGCGGGCCGGAGTTGCCGATACAGGTGGTGCAGCCGTACCCCACGAGGTTGAAACCAAGCGCATTGAGGTGTTCGGTCAGGCCAGCGCGGTCAAGATAATCGGTCACGACCTGTGAGCCCGGTGCCAGTGAGGTTTTGACCCAGGGCTTGCGTGTCATACCCAGCTCGTTGGCCTTTTTGGCAACAAGGCCAGCCGCGATCAATACACCGGGGTTCGAGGTGTTGGTACAACTGGTGATGGCCGCGATACAAACGTCACCGTTTTTCAGTTTATAGTCTTCACCGTCAACAGCATATTCGCCGCTGCCGTCCTTGTCGAATGAGGCGAGAACCTTGTCAAACTCGGTCGCAGCGTTCGCCAGTTCCACACGGTCCTGCGGACGCTTCGGGCCGGCGAGCGACGGCTTGACAGTGGAGATATCCAGTTCAAGCGTGTCGGTGAATACAGGGTCGGGCGCGTTTACGTCGCGCCACATGCCCTGCTCCTTGGCGTAAGCTTCCACAAGCGCGATGGTTTGCTCGTCCCGGCCAGTGAAATGCATGTAATCAAGCGTGGGCTGGGAGATGGGGAAGAAGCCGCAGGTTGCGCCATATTCCGGGCCCATGTTGGCGATTGTTGCCTGGTCAGCGATCGTCAGCTGGTCAAGGCCATTGCCAAAGAATTCGACAAACTTGCCAACCACACCGCGCTCACGCAGCATTTGCACAACGGTCAGCACGAGGTCGGTCGCGGTGATACCTTCCTTGAGCTTGCCGGTCAGCTTGAAACCGACAACCTCAGGGATCAGCATGGAAACCGGCTGGCCCAGCATGGCGGCCTCGGCCTCGATGCCGCCAACACCCCAGCCAAGAACGGCTAGGCCGTTCACCATGGTGGTGTGGCTGTCGGTACCGACGCAGGTGTCAGGATAGGCAACGGTGCGGCCGCCCTCCTCGGACGTCCAGACCGTTTTTGCAAGATACTCGAGGTTTACCTGGTGACAGATGCCGGTGCCGGGCGGCACGGCGTTGAAGTTGTTGAGGCTGCTTTGGCCCCACTTGAGGAACTCATAACGTTCCGCGTTACGTTCCATCTCAAGGTCAACGTTCTGCTTGAAGCTTTGTGGCGTGCCGAACTTGTCCACCATCACGGAATGGTCAATCACGAGATCACACTGCGCAAGCGGATTGATCAGTTCAGGGTTGCCGCCCATCTCGGCCATTGCGTCGCGCATGGCGGCGAGGTCCACCACCGCGGGCACGCCGGTGAAATCCTGCATCAGCACACGAGCAGGCCGGTAGGCAATCTCGTGATCGGAACGTTTGTCTTTCTGCCAGTCGGCGAGGGCCTGAATGTCGGCGGTGGTTACTGACGTACCGTCCTCAAAACGCAAGAGATTCTCAAGCAGAACCTTGAGTGTGTATGGCAGGCGGGAGACGTCACCGATCTGATCGGCAGCCGCCTTCAGGCTGTAATAATCATATTCCTTGCCGCCAACCGTAAGCGTGCGGCGGGTCTTGAGTGTGTCGTTGCCAACGGATGCCATGAGATCAAGAACTCCACTTAAAGGGTTTGAGATAGGCCGATTGTGCACATGGAAAAGCTCAAAAAATGGCCGAAAACTGATGTTTTTCGGGCTGAACTATCTTGCAAGCAAGGGTATGTTGAAATAGTATCCGCGCCGGCCTGCTTTTCCCTTGCTTGGCAGACGTATCTGCGGCCCGGGTTCCAAGCTTCATCTAACACTTTTTGTCAGGATAGTCATGGGTTTGTACACCGAATATTTGAACGAGATCGAAACGCGCAAAAACCAGGGATTGAATCCAAAGCCCATTGAAGATGCAGCGCTTGTCGAAGAAATCATCTCCCAGATCAAAGATCAGGGCAATGAGCACCGGGAAGCTTCCCTCCAGTTTTTCATCTATAACACGCTGCCGGGCACCACGAGTGCGGCGGGCGCGAAAGCCAGCTTCCTGAAGGAGATTATCCTGGGCGGCGCGGTTGTTGAGGAAATCTCCCCGGACTTCGCCTTTGAGCTTCTGTCTCACATGAAGGGCGGCCCGTCGGTTGAGGTTCTTCTTGATCTGGCGCTCGGTGATGATCAGACGGTTGCGAACAAAGCCGCTGAGGTGCTGAAGTCGCAGGTGTTCCTTTATGAGGTTGACACCGACCGGCTCGCGGCCGCCTACAGGGCAGGGAACGCAGTCGCCAGGGACATCCTCGAAAGTTACGCGCAGGCGGAATTTTTCACCAAGCTTCCGGACATCGACGAGAAAATCAAGGTTGTCACCTATATCGCCGCTGAAGGCGATGTTTCCACTGACCTCCTGTCGCCCGGTAATCAGGCGCACTCCCGCTCGGACCGTGAACTGCACGGCAAGTGCATGATCTCCGAGGAGGCACAGGCGGAAATTCAGGCGCTGCAACGCAAGCACCCGGACGCGCGTGTGATGCTGGTGGCCGAGAAGGGCACGATGGGTGTGGGGTCAAGCCGCATGTCCGGCGTGAATAACGTCGCGCTCTGGACCGGTCGGCAAGCCAGCCCCTACGTACCCTTCGTGAACATTGCGCCGATTGTGGGCGGCACAAACGGCATTTCGCCGATCTTCCTGACTACCGTCGGTGTGACGGGCGGTATTGGCCTTGATCTCAAAAACTGGGTCAAGAAGCTCGGTGCCGACGGCAAGCCGGTTCTGGACGCGAGCGGCGACCCGGTGCTTGAGCAGGTGTATTCGGTCGAGACCGGCACGGTGTTTACCATCAACACCAAAACCAAAAAGCTTTATGATGCGACGGGTGAAAAAGAGCTCGTTGATATCTCCTCCGCGCTGACCCCGCCAAAGGTCGAATTCATCAAGGCGGGCGGTTCTTACGCCGTTGTGTTCGGCAAGAAACTGCAAACATTTGCGGCTGCCGCGCTTGGCGCCACGGCGCCGCGTGTCTTTGCGACCTCGAAGGAAGTGTCGCATGAGGGCCAGGGGCTGACGGCTGTTGAAAAAATCTTCAACAACAATGCTGTTGGTGTGGCTGGCGGCAAGGTATTGCACGCGGGCTCGGACGTTCGTGTGAGCGTGAATATTGTCGGCTCGCAGGACACCACGGGCCTGATGACCGCGCAGGAACTTGAGGCGATGGCCGCAACGGTTATCTCGCCCACGGTAGACGGTGCCTACCAGTCCGGCTGCCACACCGCGTCTGTGTGGGACACCAAAGCGCAAGCCAACATCCCCAAGCTCATGAGTTTCATGAACAAGTTCGGCCTTATCACCGCGCGCGACCCGCAGGGTGTGTATCACCCGATGACGGACGTGATCCACAAGGTGCTCAATGACATCACCGTGGACGACTGGTCGGTGATCATCGGCGGCGACAGCCACACTCGCATGTCCAAAGGCGTGGCCTTTGGGGCGGATTCGGGCACCGTGGCACTTGCGCTCGCAACGGGCGAGGCCACCATGCCGATCCCGGAATCGGTCAAGGTCACCTTTAAGGGCAGCCTCAAGTCGCACATGGACTTCCGCGATGTTGTGCACGCAACGCAAGCCCAGATGCTGAAGCAGTTTGGCGACAACGTCTTTCAGGGCCGCGTGATTGAAGTGCACATCGGCACGCTGATCGCCGATCAGGCTTTCACCTTCACCGACTGGACGGCGGAAATGAAGGCAAAAGCCTCGATCTGTATTTCCGAGGACGCGACCTTGATCCAGTCGCTCGAGATCTCGAAAAGCCGTATCCAGATCATGATCGACAAGGGCATGGACAATGCAGCGGGGACCCTGAGGGGCCTGATCGCCATCGCGGACCAGCGCATTGCCGAGATCAAGTCGGGTGGGAAACCTGCATTGCAGCCAGATGCCAACGCCAAATATTTCGCCGAGTTTGTCGTGGACCTCGACCAGATCATCGAGCCGATGATCGCGGACCCGGACGTGAACAACGCGGACGTATCCCGCCGCTACACGCACGACACCATCCGCCCGGTTTCCTTTTATGGGGGTGAGAAGAAAGTCGACCTCGGCTTTGTCGGTTCCTGCATGGTGCACAAGGGCGACATGAAAATCGTCGCGCAGATGCTGAGGAACATCGAGAAACAGAACGGCAAGGTGGAGTTCAAGGCCCCGCTCGTGATCGCGCCGCCAACCTACAATATCGTTGATGAGCTGAAGGCCGAAGGCGACTGGGAAGTGCTGCAAAAATACGCGGGCTTCGAGTTTGACGACAGTGCGCCCAAGAGCACAGCCCGCACCCAGTATGAAAACACCCTCTATCTCGAGCGTCCGGGCTGCAACCTGTGCATGGGCAACCAGGAGAAAGCCGGGAGGGGCGACACTGTGATGGCGACATCCACTCGCCTCTTTAAAGGCCGTGTTGTCGAGGACTCTGACGAGAAGAAGGGCGAATCGCTCCTGGCTTCCACGCCTGTTGTGGTGCTGTCCACGGTGCTTGGCCGTACACCAAATATTGCCGAGTATGAAGCCGCTGTGGAGGGTATCAACCTCACCAGCTTCGCACCGCCGCTCGGCAAGCCGCCGGTTACCGCAAGCCATCACTAGCGTCGCGCCCCCGGCAATCTCCTGGTTGCCGGGAGACAGGACCAAAACGACAAGATAAACCAGCAGCGCGCTCCCGTGTGCGCTGCGGGCACCCGCCAGGACTTAAACCCTTCCATCCTGCAGCCGCCGCTCAAGCGGACTTCATCACGCGCGTAATCGACGGGGTGAAGCCATGCGCGTCAATAGATAAATGGTGGGAGATAAATGGTGGGCTGTTGCGCCAAACTGACCCCAATTCCTTCACTTTCCCGCCTTATTGCGTCGGCATGATCACTCAATCGAAAAAATAAAGATCCACTGCCGAGGATAATAAAATGACTGAATTTACATTTGCCGAGTTTTTACTCTCCTTCTTTTTGATCGCTGTTGCCGCTGGGGGTGTCACCTACAGCCGTGTGCAGATAACGCGTCGCCGTTTCTAGAAGGGCGCCGCAGCCAAATCCAAGCACCCGAAAGCTTCTTCGCGTTGACTTCGTGTTCTGTGTGTTCCATCGTCCTGCTGACAATGTCAGGTGGGGCTTGCGAACATGGCGAAGGTATATATTTGTGATCCGGGCTTAACCAGCCATGCCGGGCACCATGCGAGATGGGACGCTTGTTTTGCGGCGCTTTTCACCGAAAAGGGCTATAAAACAACCATCTTCAGCCATGGCAACTTTCAGGACGCCACGCTGGATGGCGTGCCGGTTGTGCGGCATTTCACCAAGACCAGTTGGCATACCGACAGCCGTCGGGACCTGCTAAAAAACTGGGACAAATATTTCGATATGAACCGGGTGATGTTCGAGGAACTGGCCCGCCTTTTTGTGGGCAGTCACCTGACAGCGGACAATTTGCACGGCGGCCCCGGTGACCGTATTGAGCCAGACGACATCCTGATCTTTCCCACCATCCTCCAGTATCAGTTAACCGGGGTGGTGCGCTGGTTTTGTGCGCTGCCGGAAGCCGAGCGCCCGACGGTCATCTGTTATCTGATGGGGCCAAGCGGATGCCTTGTCGATACCGCGCGGCAGAAAATCCAGATCGACAGTTTTGACACCGCGCGTTTTTACAAGCTCGCCTTCCGGGAGCTGGAAAGCGAACCGGCAGGCATGCATTTTTTCGCCTGCGGCAGTGACCATGCGGAGCAATACAGCTACCTACGGGGCAAACCCGTTCCCACCTATCCCATATTGGCGACAGCCGTTCAGCCTTACGCGCCGCTGCGCGAGCAACCGGCCCGTCAGGTGCTGCTGCATGCAGGGGCCCCCAGAAACGAAAAGGGCTCTTTTTTCCTGCAGGACATTGCCGCTGGCTTGTGCTCAAGGCATGAGGACTGGACCTTTGTCGTGCAGGTAGGGTGGCCGCAAGATGATGTTTCCGCCGAACCGGCGCACGGAGCGCTTTCAGCGCTTGACCGTGTGCATGAGAATTTTTCATACAGTTCTCGCCTGCAGGAAACAGATCCCTACTGTGCCCTTTTTAACGACAGTGAAATTGTATTGGTGCCCTACCATGCAGGGGTCTATTTCAACCGGTCCTCCGGCATTGTGTGGGAGGCAATCGCAACGGCGAATATCCTTGTGGTGCCTGAAAACTGCTGGCTGGCCCGCGAGGCGGCCCGGCTTGGCGCGGCCTATGTCACTTTTGGTGAATTTTCCGCGCGTGCTATGCTGGAAGCGGTTACCTGCGCCATTGAAGACCCACCAATGAACCGGAAAGAGCGCCTGCGGTTGGCCCGGGCCTTCAAGGCGGAGAACCGGCCGGAGAAACTGGCATCTCAAATTTTCGAGTGTTGGCAGCCCGCCCCTGAGTGCGAGACCGTGAGTGTCGGCTGAACCACGACGCCAGCCCGCATTAAAATGCGGCCCGCGGCGCATCTGACATGGCGTTGCAATCGAAAATTAACCATCGCCATAATACGTATTCACTTGCTACAAACGCCGCAACTTTCCTAAAGGCTTTTTAAAACGCCAACCCATTGAAGTTTTTCTAATAGACTTTTAATTTGAATACTGTGTTACTAAACTGGACATCTTCTTTCCACGATAACAAAGTTACTTTCTTGTTTGGGATTGAAATGTGAAGAAAACATGGGCTTATTCTCTTGTAATATATACCGCACTCCTTTTTTGCTGCGAAGTTATTTGGGGTGAGGGCATTCTTGTAGCCTTGGGGTACAGTGTGCTGGCCTTTTGCCTCTTGCCGTTCATGATGAAGGCGCGCGTGCAGGTTTTCGCCGTTGTCTCCGCCGGATTGCTGCTTCATGGCGCACTTGTCGGGGGCGAGTGGCAACAGTATCTCTGGATACTGAACGGCTTCTTTCTCCTTCTGCTGGTTTTCCTGCACCAGCTTTTCGAGCGGCGAAGGGCCTCGCAGCTTGAGCGCTCGAAAGCGCAGCTTGATGCGTTGTGGGCAACCGTTGTGGACGGGCTTATTGTCATTGACGACCGCGCGCGCATTGTTTCCGCCAACCCGGCGACCGAGGCCATTTTTGGCTATGCGGAAGATGAACTTCTCGACCGCAATGTCAAAATCCTCATGCCGGAACGATATGCAGTGGAACATGACGGTTATGTAGGTGCCTATAACAAGACCGGGGAAGCCCGCATCATCGGTATCGGGCGTGAGGTGGCGGGCCGCCGCAAGGACGGAAGCGAATTTCCTCTTTACCTGGCTGTCAACCAGTTTACGGCGGATAGCAATGTCTATTACGGCGGTATCGTCCGCGACATGACAGCGGAGACCCGTGCCAAGAGTGAACTGGTACAAGCCAAGGAAGCGGCGGAAAACGCCAACCGGGCAAAAACAGTTTTCCTCAGTTCCATCAGCCATGAGGTACGCACTCCGCTCAACGCCATCCTCGGCTTTGCCCAACTTTTCGAAATTGGGCCGTCCAGCCAGCTGACCGACCGGCAGCGCGAATATCTAAACCATATCCGCAGCAGTGGCGAACATCTGCTGACATTGATCAATGAAGTGCTTGATCTGTCGCAGCTCGAATGCGGCAACCTCAAGCTCAGTATTGAAAGCGTCTCGGCGGGCAGCGCCCTGGCGGAATGTGCCGAGATGCTGGCTCCCCTGGCCGACCGGCATAAGGTTTCGATCCGTGCCTTGCCACAGGTGGATGAGGGCCTCGCCGTACGGGCCGACCGGGTCAGGCTCAAACAGGTGATTACCAACCTGCTGACCAATGCGATCAAATATAACAAGGCTGGCGGCTCGGTCAGTTTTGATATCGACACACCCGTGCCGGGAACCCTGCGTATAACGATCGCCGATACCGGGGACGGCATCCCGGAAGCGCACTGGGATCAGCTTTTTGAGCCGTTTAACCGTCTGGGTCGCGAAGCGTCCATTATCGAGGGCACTGGCATCGGCCTCTCGGTTAGTAGAACAGTGATTGAGGCCATGGGCGGCAAAATTGGCCTCTCAAGTGAAATTGGCGCGGGCACCAAGTTCTGGATTGACCTGCCTGCCGCCAAAAGCATGATCCGCACCGGGAGTGGGGCGGACGTGGCCTTTGAGATGAAAATCCAGCGCCGCTTGTCCCCCACCCCAACCGATGTGGCGACGATTCTCTATATCGAGGATAATCCGGCCAACACGGCGCTGATGCGCCAGTTCCTTGGCGATATTGCCGGCATCAACCTCATCACGGTACTAACCGCAGAAGACGGCATCGCCGTTGCAATGGACAGAAAGATCGATCTCATTCTGATGGACCTGAACCTGCCGGGAATGGACGGATTTGAAGCGCAGATTGCGCTGTCCGCCAATGAACAGACACGGGATATTCCGGTTATCGCGGTCAGTGCCGACGTGAACGTCAAAACTATCCAGCGCGCAATGAACATGGGTTTTCGCAAGTTTATCACCAAGCCCTTCAACCTTAAGGAAGCGCATCAGGCGATTGTCTCCGTGTTGCCGCGGGGCTCCGACAATGTGCATTAGAACAATGTGCATTGGAACAGGGGGTCAGGCCTCAGGGGCTTCCGCCTGAATAGAAAGCGCGTGTACCGGGCCGGCCAGCTCTTCCTTGAGCGCGCCCATGACCATGCGTTGGCGCGCGAGGCGGCTTTGCCCTTTAAAAGCGTGCGAGCGGACCACCACGCGAAAGTGGCTTTCGCCACCTTCCCGAAAGCCCGCGTGCCCACGGTGTCCTTCCGATTCGTCGATCACCTCAAGGTGGGTCGGTTCAAGCGCCGCGCGCAGCTTTTTTTCGATTCTCTCGGTGACTTCACCCATATTCGCCATACTTTCCTATTCATGTGAGGGGGCTATATACCGCTGTCTGGCAATTCAAGCGCACAATACCCAAGTTAAATGTGCTGTTTCATATTGACCCAGTCACTGGTAAACCCATGATGCATTCTTTAGAATGGTTATCAAAAGTTTTTAGACAAGAGGATACTGTCCATGAGTGCCGCTGCGGCTGAAAAGCTTCCTAGCCTGACCCTGCCAGAGAAAAAAGTTTCCGTTCGTGATGCCTTTGGCCTCGATCTTGATATGGAAGTGCCTGCTTTCGGGGAGCGCACCGAGCATGTGCCAGATATCGACAGCACCTATGTGTTTGACCCCGATACCACGCTGGCGATTCTCGCCGGGTTCGCCCACAATCGCCGGGTGATGATCCAGGGCTATCACGGCACCGGTAAATCCACCCACATTGAGCAGGTGGCCGCGCGCCTCAACTGGCCTACCATTCGTGTGAACCTCGACAGCCACATCAGCCGCATCGACCTTGTCGGCAAGGACGCCATTGTGCTGCGTGACGGCAAACAGGTGACCGAGTTTCAGGAAGGCATCCTGCCGTGGGCGCTGCAGAGCCCGACCGCGATTGTCTTTGATGAATATGACGCGGGCCGACCGGATGTGATGTTCGTGATCCAGCGTGTGCTGGAGGTTGAGGGCAAGCTGACACTGCTGGACCAGAACCGTGTTATCCGCCCGCATCCGGCGTTCCGTATTTTTGCCACCTCGAACACGGTTGGACTCGGCGATACGACAGGCCTTTACCACGGCACGCAGCAGATCAACCAGGGCCAGATGGACCGCTGGAACATTGTCGCGACGCTCAACTATCTGCCGCACGATACCGAAACCGACATCATCCTTGCCAAGGAGCCGAGCTACGACACCGACGATGGCCGCAAGGCGATCTCGAATATGGTACGCGTGGCAGACCTCAGCCGGACCGGTTTCATGGCCGGTGATATCTCGACCGTGATGAGCCCGCGTACCGTGCTGACATGGGCGCAAAACGCGCGTATTTTCGGTGACATATCCTTTGCGTTCCGGGTCAGCTTCCTCAACAAGTGTGACGAGGCAGAGCGCCCGATTGTGGCGGAATATTATCAGCGCTGCTTTGGCGAGGAGCTCAAGGAATCGGCCAGCAATCTGGTTGTGAACACCTGAGGCGGCGCACCGTGAAGGTGAGTTTAGGGTAATCTGAATGGCAGACGGCAGCCAAAATCCGAAAGAGACGTTTGAGCACGCGCTGGCCGCCGCCGCGCGCGCCGTGGCGGAGGACAAGGGCCTTGAGGTCAAGTTCACCGCCGACGCACCCGGCTATGTGGCTGGCGAAATGCGTGTCTCGCATCTGCCGCACAAGGTGCGCGCGCAAGATGTCGCCGAGGTGCGGGGACAGGCTGACAGCTACGCCCTCAGACACCGCCATCATGATGCCAAGCTGCATTCGAAACTGGCGCCCGGCGGTGCCGTTGGCCGCGCGATTTTTGATGCTGTGGAACAGGCCCGCTATGAGGCGATTGGTGCCCGTGCCATGTCGGGCATGAAATCGAACCTCGCCGCCGTCACCGAGCGCCGCGCGCTTGAAAGCGGCCTGTCGCGCCCGACGGACGACGAAGAGAGCAAACTCGCCTCTGTGTTGGGTTTGTTGGTGCGGGAACGGCTTACCGGTGCCCCGCCGCCTGAAAACGCGGTTGTCGCGGTTGAGGGCCAGCGCAAGTGGCTTGAGGAAAGTGTCGGTCACCTTCTTGACACCCTTGAAGACAAGGTCGAGGACCAGCGCGGCCTGTCCGTTATCTCTCGCAGCATCATCGCGGAGCTGATCGGCGATGGCGACGGTGACAAGCGCGACCGCGATGATGAGGACGACCAACCCGATGACGGCGAGGGCGACGCGCCCGACAGCCCGGATGGCGACCCCGGAGAGGATGACGAAGGCTCCTCGGATGGAGCAGAGTCGTCCGAGGACGGCGAAAGCGAAACCGCCGAAGACGAAGCGTCAAGCGAAGCGGCCATGGAGGAAATGGACGACAGCGAAGCCGACGCTGGAGAGGGCAAGCACGAGGGTACAATACCATGGCGGCCCAACCGACCGCTCGACCAGTTGCCGGATACGCCGTTCTATAAAGTCTTCACCGAAGAATATGACGAGGTCCTGAAAGCGGAAGAGCTGTGCGACGTCGAAGAGCTTGAACGCCTGCGCAAATATCTCGACCAGCAGATGGCGCATCTCTCCGGTGCTGTCTCCAAGCTTGCAAACCGGCTGCAGCGGCGCCTGTTGGCGCAGCAGCGCCGCCACTGGCAGTTCGACCTTGAAGAAGGCATCCTTGACGCAGGCCGCCTCGCGCGCGTGGTTTCAAGCCCGACCAAGCCCCTTTCCTACAAGCTCGAAAGCGAGACCGAGTTCAAGGACACGGTGGTGACCCTGCTGTTGGATAACTCCGGCTCCATGCGTGGCAGGCCTATCTCGATTGCGGCCATCTCCGCCGATATCCTCGCCCGCACGCTGGAGCGCTGCGGCGTGAAGGTGGAGATCCTCGGTTTTACCACCAAGGCGTGGAAAGGGGGCCAGAGCCGCGAAAAATGGTTGCAGGCTGGCCGGCCGAAGACGCCAGGGCGGCTGAATGACCTGCGGCACATCATTTATAAAACCGGCGATGCCCCGTGGCGGCGTTCGCGCCGGAACCTTGGCCTGATGATGCGCGAGGGGTTGCTGAAGGAAAATATCGACGGTGAGGCGCTGATGTGGGCACACAACCGCCTGATCGCGCGGTCGGAAGAGCGCCGCATTCTGATGGTCATCTCCGACGGTGCGCCGGTGGATGACAGCACGCTCAGCGTCAATTCAGGTGTCTATCTGGAGAACCACCTGCGGCAGGTTATCGGCTGGATCGAAGACCGTTCGCCCGTGGAGCTTATCGCCATTGGCATCGGTCACGATGTCACGCGCTACTACAAGCGCGCCGTGACCATCCTTGATGCCGAACAGTTGGGCGGCGCCATGACCGAACAACTCGCTTCGCTGTTTGAGGAAGCCATCCCCACACCAAGGCGTATCCGCTGAGCGCCATGCCCAGTCACGCCAAAAAGCTTCTTGTCCTTGTCTTGTCAGCGGCATTGATAACAGGGTTTGGTGTCTACGAGCATATCAGGAGCAACAAGCCGAGTGATGTGCTCGCGACCGAGATTGCGGTCGCGGTTACCGCCCGACCCGTCCCGCTTCTTGAAAGCGACCCGACGCAAAGAACGGTCGGCAACGCCACCTATGTCGCCGGATGGGCGTTGACGGCCGATAGTGTCAATTTTGGCGGTTTCTCTGGCCTTGTGGTCCGGCCTGATGGGCGCCTGGTGGCGGTCAGCGATCGCGGCGACTGGTTTGGCGCACATTTTGACCCGACAGCCGCCATGCCCCTGACGGCGGCGAAAATGCGCCCTTTCTCGGATGACGCACAGGGCAAAAGCAAGGCGGCGCTGGATTCGGAAAGCGTTATCACTGAGGGCGATGGCTTTCTGGTGTCCTTTGAGGGCCAGCACCGGCTTGTACATGTGGCTGCCGACGGAACCGTCATGCCGTCGCCCTATACGGCATTGATGGATTTCACCGGCGTTGCCAACAATAGCGGGCTGGAGGCCATCACCTTTGCGGATGGCAAACTGCTGGGCTTTCCCGAGCGCGGGGTAGATGAGCTGGGTCGCCTGCGTGGCTGGCTGGTAGGGCATGACGCCAGCGAGACCATCTATTTCAAGCCACCACGCAATTATTCCCCCACGGACGCCGCTACCCTGAAAAACGGCGATGTGCTGATCTTGCTCAGGCGCTATTCGCTCTTTGACGGGGTGTCTGCCAAGCTTGTACGCATCCCGGCTGCGGAAATCAGGGCGGGCGCTACGCTTGTAGGGGGCGAAGTGATGCACCTTGAACCACCGCAAACGGTTGACAATATGGAGGGCCTCGACGTGATTGAGCGGCCGGGCCAAACTCCACTGGTGGTGATGATCTCGGATGATAATTTCCGTAAAAGCCAGCGTACGCTGTTGCTTGTATTTGCCCTTGAAAGCCCGTAATCAGGTTTTATGGAACGCGGCAAGAACCCGGTAGTAAACCGCTGCATCGCGCAGGCGTGGGAGCTTCTCCTGACAGAGGAAATTGAAGCCGCCTACCGGCTTGTCGAGGCGGCCCTTGCTGATCATGATCATGTCCGTTTGTGGCGGTTCAAGAAGCGCGTGTTGCTCATGTTGGGAGATGAGCCTGCGGCGGAACTGATCATGCGCCGTATCGTGGATCATATCCATATGCCGACAGCGACGGAGCTGGCCCTGATCCGATCGGAAATGTCATCCTTCACGGCCCTCAAGATCCACAAGCTATTATACCTGCATGTTCCCAAATGCGGCTCCACCACCGTGAAGGATATGCTTTACCATATTCTGACCGGCGAGCGGGGTGAGGGGCATTCCCATTCCCGCATGCTTGAGCAGGCACCCTACCGCATGCTGGTGCGGGCAAAGCTGCCGGTCGATTATGCCGACTGGTTCAGGTTTCTCGTGGTGCGGGACCCCATTTCAAGGCTCCGGTCCTACTACAGGTTCAATCTTGTCTTCACCGACGATCTCTCGAAGGAAGTGGGCAAGCGGGAGAGCTTCATGGGGCTGAGGCTGCAACCGACGTATGACCAGTTTCTCAAAAACCTGCACCGCTACCGGCAGGTCTTCCCGACACTGCGGGCCCACACCAATCCGCTCAGTGATATTGCCGGTGATGACCCCTCGGTCTATGACTGGGTTGGCCTGGTCGCCAGAATGGACGAGCTTCGGGCGAAACTGAGCGAAAAGACGAACACCGCCATTCCGGCCATCCACAATTTCCACTCCAAGAACATGGTAGCGCTTGAGCCCACACCTGCGCTTGAGGAACAGGTCCGTCCCCTCTGTGCGCGGGACTATGAAATTTACGGGTGTTATTTCTAGCAGCCGCAGCGGATGCAAAAGCAAAACGCCGCAGCGTTGATGCCACGGCGTTTCCTGAAACTTGCGCTTTTGCCTCAGTTGAGGCTTGCCGTTAGGCCTTCGCAGCAGCCTGTTTCTTCTTGATATCCCGCTTAAGCTTTTGCGCAGCAGCCGAAAGGTCGGTGTCGCGAGCTTTAAGAAGGAAGTTATCAAGACCGTCGTTGTGCTCCACTGAGCGCAGCGCATGGGTTGAGATACGCAGGCTTACAGAGCGGCCCAGCGTGTCGGAAATCAGGGTTGCTTTGGTCAGGTTTGGCAGGAAGCGACGACGGGATTTGTTGTGTGCGTGCGACACATTGTTACCTGTCATTACTTTCTTGCCGGTCAGTTCACATACGCGCGACATGTTCGTTATCCTTGTTTTTCTGCTCGGGGTTACCCCCGGGAATCTTTATGAATTCATGTTCGCTAGAGACCGGATTGGGCAATAGCTGGCGCGGTAGGTAGACGATTCGCCTGCCCCGGTCAAGCTTTTTGACTCGCGCACTATAGCATTTGTGCGGCTTTGCGCCTGTTTACTCTTCGCGGTTCAGGCTTTCAAGAAGTGCGGGGCGGTGGGCGCCGAAATTGGCGGCGCGCTCCAGAAGGCGGCCAACGCCGATGAGCTGGTCCTCGCGGAACATGTTGCCCCACAGGGTGAAGCCATAGGGCACCCGGCGCTCAAACCCGAGCTTTTTATCCTCCGTGCCCGTCAGCGGGAAGGTCTGGCGTTTGATCAGCCCCAGCGGCAGGGAAAGGCTTGGGTGCCCGGTATAATTGGTGATCACCAGCATATCGCCAGCAAAGTTGGGGCAGGCGAACATATCCACCTGGTCGAACATGGAGTGCATCATCTCCATCACCTGGCGGCGGAAGCGGTCCAGCTGTACATATTCGATGGCGCTATGGAAACGCGCCGCCCGCAGGGTGTTGGGCCATGCCTTGTCACCCTGCCACATAAGTCTGTCGTCTTCGTCAGAGAGGGTCAGTCCCTCAAACGCGGCCGCCGCTTCCACTTCCACCGTTGTGAGCAGGGTGGAGTAAGGCAGTTTCGGCAGCGCAATCTCCACCAGTGCGAAACCCATGCTCTTGAGCTGGTCCAGTACCTGCCGGTCAAGGTCGGTGGCGTCCTCGCCGGTGAACCACTTGGGGTCATACCCTATTCTGATATCCCCGGCGGCGGCGGATTTGCCGTCATAGGCAAATCCCCAGTCGAGCGAGCCGGGGTCACCCGCGTCATGGCCGTTGATGGCTTCCAGCACCAGCGCGGTGTCCTCGACGCTGCGGCAGATCGGGCCGATTTTATCCAGTGACCAACAAAGCGCCATGGCCCCTGTGCGGGGCACGCGGCCAAATGTGGGTCTCAGCCCCACGGCGCCGCATCGGGCGGACGGGGAGATGATCGACCCCATGGTCTCGGTACCGATGGCGAAGCTGCAAAGCGCCGCGACGGTAGCGGACGCGGAACCGGCGCTGGAGCCCGACGCACCCTCATTCAGGTTCCACGGATTGCGCACCACGCCGCCAAACCACAGGTCGCCATAGGCAAGCGCGCCCAGCGCCACCTTGCCAAGCAGAACGGCTCCCGCGTCACGCAGGCGTTTTGTCACAGCCGCGTCACTTTCTGCCGTGCGGTCCTGATAGGGTGCGGCGCCCCACGTAGTTTTGATGCCCTTGGTATCGATGATGTCTTTCATGCCAAACGGAATGCCGTGCAACGGCCCCCGGTAGCGGCCCGAGCGAATTTCCACGTCCGCTTCGCGGGCCTGCTCGCGCGCGACCGCTTCGGTCACGGTGATGAAGCTTTTCAGCTTGGGGTCCAGCCGTTTGATGCGTGAAAGATAAATGTCGGTCAGGCGGCTTGAGGTCAGAAGCCCGTTTTTGATCCAGTAGGCCTGAGCATGCACAGGTGCGAAGGCGACGGCTTCGTCATTGGGCAAGGGCCCCGGTGCTTCGGAGGCCAGCTGCACACTGCCTGATTGCACAACATAGGTTTTGCCGGGCAGGCGCGGGTCAAACGCCATGGCGGGCGCATCCGAGTTCCTGAGCGTCACCCCCGCGCGTCGGCGCCTGAGCCGGTCGAGCATGTCCTCAAGCTCGTCGAGGATCATGGCGCGTTCGTCAGGCGTATAGCTTACCCCCGCGATGCGTTCGGCGATGGCGAGGTCCGCAGGCGTTTTAACCGGCGGGTTTGGTGTTTCGGGCACGTAGGCATAGGCCGCTCTCGCCGCCGCAATACCACCTAATATGCCCGCACCCTTAAGGATCTGTCGCCTGTCCATTCCAAGTTTAGCCATACACGCTCCCGTTTAATAATGATTATAGGGTTTCACTTTTGAACGGGGAACCGTTATCTAAAACTTTACTATTAAGTCACTGTTAGGCGTTTTTATGGCTGGCATCATCAAGGCGGTTCTCGGCCCCACCAATACGGGTAAAACCCATTATGCGGTGGAGCGTATGATGGGCTATGCCTCAGGCGTCATGGGCTTCCCGCTCAGGCTGCTTGCGCGGGAGGTGTATGACCGCGTCGTGGCGGTCAAAGGCAAAAACCAGGTGGCGCTCGTGACCGGCGAGGAACGCGTCGTGCCTGAGGGTGCGCGCTATTTCCTGTGTACCGCTGAAGCCATGCCGCGCCATGCGGTCGCGGATTTTGTCGCGCTTGACGAGATCCAGATGGCCGCCGACGCGCAGCGCGGCCATATCTTCACCGAACACCTGCTGCACAGTCGCGGCACACATGAAACCCTGCTTCTGGGCGCAGACACCATGCGCCATGTGGTGCGCCGCCTGATCCCTGAGGCCGAGATTATCTCCCGCCCGCGCTTCTCGGAACTCAAGGCGGTCAAGCCAAACAAGCTGTCACGCCTGCCGCGGCGCTCGGCCGTGGTAGGCTTTTCCTCGGCTGATGTATACGGCATGGCGGAGCTCATCCGCCGGCAAAAGGGAGGCGCGGCGATTGTCATGGGCGCGCTCAGCCCCCGCACACGCAATGCACAGGTGGACATGTACCTGAGCGGCGAGGTCGATCATCTGGTCGCCACCGACGCTATCGGCATGGGGCTGAACCTTGATATCGGCCATGTGTCGTTTGCCGGGCTTTCGAAATTTGACGGTCGCAGTTACCGCGAGCTGACAGCGGCTGAGGCCGCTCAAATCGCGGGCCGCGCCGGACGTTACAAGAAGGACGGCACCTTCACCACGCTTACGGGCGGGGAGCTGATGGACCCCCTCATGGTCGCGCAGATCGAGGAGCATCAGTTTGGCCCCGTCAAACGGCTGTATTGGCGGAATCACCGGCTTGATTTTGCAACGATTCCGCGGCTCGTGCGTGCGCTTGAGGCCCCGGCGAGCACGGAGGGGCTGCACCGCACGCGCGATGCGATCGACCTCGTTGCCCTCAAGCGTTTGGCGGAAGACGATGAGATATCCGGCCTTGCCGCACACCCCGAGGCGGTCGAAAGGCTTTGGAATGTCTGCCAAATTCCGGATTTCCGGAAATTGTCACACGATGACCATATATCCCTTCTACGTCGTATTTATGTCGATCTGATGGGTCCTGGGGGCACAATCCCGCATGATTGGATTGCCCGGCAGGTTAAGCGCCTTGACAATACAAGCGGCGATATAGATACCTTGGCCGGTCGAATTGCCAGTATCCGGATTTGGACGTACGTTTCGCACCGGAAAGGCTGGCTCAAGGATGCGGCCCATTGGGCCCATGTAACGCGCAGTGTCGAGGACCGTTTGTCCGACGCGCTGCATGAAAAATTAACCCAGCGTTTTGTGGACAGGCGAACGGCTGTTCTCATGCGCTCGCTCAGGCATAGGGGCGAACTTAGCGTGAGCATTGATGAAGAGACAAACCAGGTTTCGGTCGAAGGACACGAGATCGGTGAACTGAATGGATTTTCCTTCCGTGTCGAGCCGGGCGCCGCTCGTGACGACCAGAAGACCCTGAAAGCAGCAGCCGAAGCGGCCTTGCAGGTGGAACTGACCCGCCGGGCCAAACTGTTTGCCAATGTGGGCTACAAGACGCTGGGCTTCGATTTTTCGGAAGGCCTCGCGTATCCCAAGCTGGTGTGGGAGGGCGCGCCCATCGCGACCCTGCACGACAGTGGCGCCCTGTTTGCGCCGCGTGTGAAGCTGGTGGCCTCAACTTTGCTGCAGGGTGACAATGCTGACCTCGTGCGGGAAAAAGCGCAGGAATGGCTTGATAGCCGCATCGCTGAAAAGCTTGAGCCACTGATGAAGCTGGCTGGTGAGCTTAACGGCGATACCCAAGCACCTGAAGGTGCCGCGCCGCTCAGCGGGCTTGCCCGGGGCGTGGCGTACCGCCTGCTGGAAAACTACGGCGTGATTTCGCGTTCGCTGGTGGATGGTGACCTGCGCCAGCTTGACCAGGACGCCCGCAAAGGCTTGCGCCGCTTTGGTATCCGCATTGGTGCCAGCTCGCTTTATATCCCTGTTATTCTCAAGCCGCATGCCAATGAGCTCAGGCTGATGATGTGGGCAATGGCCGGCAAGCTGACGGCGCTGCCAACCTTGCCAACCCCCGGCATGGTCTGGGTTGAGACCGAAGCGACGGCCCCGCGTGAGTTCTATGAGATGGCAGGTTTTCAGGTGTGCGGCAAAAAAGCCGTACGCATGGACATGCTGGAGCGTCTCGCCGACGCCGTGCGGCCCATGGGTCAGGGCGGTGACTGGTTTGAAGTCACGCCGGAGATCATGGGGCTTGTTGGCTTGTCAGGCGAAGACTTTGCCGAAGTGATGCAGGCTGCGGGCTACAAGAACGAAGTGCGCAAAGTGGCCCCCGCTGCCAAGGAAGAAGCACCTGCCAAGGATGAAACCGCAGCAGAAGGCACGGACGCCAAGCCAGACGACGCTGCCGCGCCCGCCGCTGAAGTGGCGGCGGAAGCTGAAGCAAAAACCGAAGCAGTGGCAGAGGCCCCTGCGCCTGAGGCCAAGCCTGAAGACGCCAAGACCGGCGAGGCCGAGACTGAAGTCGCCAAAGCGGAAGAGCCGAAGCCCGTGGACGTTGCGCCTGCCGAAGCGCCCGCCGAAGCACCTGTCGCTGAAGTTAGTGACGCTACCGATGTTGCCGAAAAGGCTGACGGTGCGGCAGAGAATGTCGCCGCTGCGGACGCCGAAACCGGCGAGGAAGAGCTTGTTGAGCGTTACTTCTTCGCGTGGGCGCCCAAGCGCAAGGCCCGCCCGGCAGGCGAAGGCCGCCGTGGCGGCAAGCCCGGTGAGCGGGGTGATCGTGGTGACCGTCAGGGCGATCGCCCTAAAGGCGACCGTGCAAAAGCTGACCGCCCGCGTGGTAAGGGACCAAAGGGCAAGGGCGGCAAGCCGCAGGGCCCGCGTGTGCACACCGCCCGCCCGCCCCGCAAGGAAAAGCAGGCGGACCCCGATTCGCCGTTCGCGGCACTCGCAGGTCTGAAAGAAAGCCTGCAGAAGAAAAAATAGCCGCGTCTTATGGCTGAAAATCTCGAGACCGGGCAGATCAGGCTGGATAAATGGCTCTGGCATGCCCGGTTTTTTCGGTCCCGCTCCATCGCTTCAACGGTTTGCAAGGCCCGCAAGGTGCGCGTTGACGGCACTATCGCCGCCAAGGCGTCTGTCACTGTACGCACGGGCCAGGTGCTGACCTTCCCCCAAGGCCCGCATATCCGCGTGGTGAAAATCCTCGCGCTCGGCACCCGCCGGGGCCCCGCCACCGAAGCGCAGGCGCTTTATGATGACCTCTCGCCCATTGAGGCACAAAAAGAAGCTCTCAAGGAAGAACGCAAGACCGCCGTTGCGGTACGCGAAGCAGGCAGCGGCCGCCCCACCAAAGCCGACCGCCGCGCCACAGACAAGCTGATGGCGAAGGGCGAGGAGCGTTAGGCTGGCTATATCTCCGGATTGACCGCACGCGCCGGGATGTTAATCCACACGCTGCCGCCGAAGAGGTGATAAAAAAGCGCAAAGAAAGTTGAGAAAGTATCCCGTGGGGGAGTGCCTGGGTTCTTCTCAAGGCTCACGAGGATACTTGCCAGTTTCCAGAGGCCGATAAAATAGGCTGCCAACCCCATTACAACGATCACGGGTCCCAGCGCCTCGGTTACGGATTCAGTTGGTGTTGGAAAAAAATAGTGTGCAGGCAGCAAACAAGTCATCAGTCCCAGCGGGGCAGCTAGCAATGGTGTGGAATGTCGCTTTGCCGTTTCAGGATAAAGACGTGAGATGCTGTGGCTCAGTGCCAGCGGCCAACTGAGCATGTATGCAGTGAGAAAAAGGTCAAGGATCGTCCAACGTAACGGGAGTGAAACCAAGATCAAGAGCCAGACCAGCTTTAGCGGTATGGCCCTGCACAGCTCTGTTGCTGTATCGACAATTTTTCTCATAGCGCAACGATACTGATCTTCGGTTCAGCGCGCTAGCCAATTTGCCGGTGGCTAGTGGTCGCGGGAACTGCTGCAAAGCCGACCGCCGCGCCACAGACAAGCTGAAGGACTGGGACTAAGCCTCCGATCGTAAGCTAAACATTTTGTGCACATAAGAATCTATTGCAGATAAAGGCGTTGCCCCGGCTTTCGCTTTTCGGCATAAAGCCAATTAAGCGAAAATGAATGTTTTCCCCTGTTGCGGAATATAAGGAGACGCTCATGACCTATGTTGTCACTGAGGCCTGCATCAAATGTAAATTCATGGACTGTGTCGAGGTCTGCCCGGTTGACTGTTTCTACGAGGGTGAAAACATGCTCGTGATCAACCCCAATGAATGCATTGACTGCGGCGTGTGCGAGCCAGAGTGCCCGGCCGAAGCCATCCTGCCCGATACCGAAGACGGCATGGAAGAATGGCTTGAGCTCAATACCAAATATTCCGAAGAATGGCCGAACATCACCGTGAAGGGTGAGCAGCCGGCCGATGCCGACGACTGGAAAGACAAGGAAGGCAAGATGGCCCATTTCTCGCCAAATCCGGGCTCGGGAAACTAGGGCATATGCCGCAATAATATTGCTTGAGCATCAACTGCTTACTGAGAAAGCCGGGTCTTTGCCCGGCTTTTTTGTTGCGTCAGATCGTCGCGAAATTCAGCGATAGAGCCAAAAACGCGTAATTAGACTGTAAAAATTACTAATTTTGTGTTACAAGAAGGGATTGCGCGACCTGTTTGCGGCAAACGGGTGAGCGCGTGGTGGCTGGACCGCCGAAAATTGAAGAAGCTGATTTGAGGCCTGACTGTGCCTCCCTGAACGGGGCGGTGCAAGGCTTTTTTTGACGCAGTTTGACAGAAAAGCGTGAGTTGCAGCTTTTCTCAAGGGTTTCCGCGGCCTCTGCAGGCATCTGCCACGCGAGGACCGTGCCCAGCGGGGGCCCAATTTATATAGCCGGCAGGCCTGACCCAGCCAGGCGTGCCTGTTTTAGATAAGAAGGACATAGAACCACTATGGCAAAATCCAGTAAACATCCCTTTGCAGTCGGTGATTACATCGTTTACCCCAAGCACGGCGTGGGCCGGGTCACGGAACTTGAAGTCCAGGAAATTGCTGGCCTCAAGCTCGAACTTTATGTGATTCGTTTTGAAAAAGAGCGCATGACCCTGCGGGTGCCGACCGGCAAGGCGGAAGCCAGCGGTATGCGCCGTCTGTCCAACGATGCCACGCTCAAGGAAGCGTTCACCACGCTCAAGGGCAAGGCTCGGATCAAGCGCACGATGTGGAGCCGTCGGGCACAGGAATATGAAGCAAAGATCAACTCCGGTGATCTGGTTTCCATCGCGGAGGTCGTTCGTGACCTGCACCGCGGTGCCGACCAGCCTGAGCAGTCCTACAGCGAACGCCAGATTTACGAATCGGCTCTTGGCCGTCTCGCGCGTGAGCTTGCCGCTGTCGAGGATATCGACGAAGCAGCCGCGATGGTGAAGCTTGAGAAAGAACTGGCAGCATAAAGCCTGCCCGTCTTTCAAGACGTTCAAAGAAAACCCGCCTCAACTTGAGGCGGGTTTTTTGTTTGGGGTGCGGATGCGGGCAGTTGGCGGGGTTAGCGGTCTTCCGGCTCCTTGGGTTCGGTCGCGCCCTTTTCGCGCAGATAGTCGGCGATATCGTTATGCTCATACCTGAGCGCCTGCCCAAGCGGGCTGCGGTACCGTTCGCTTCTGCGCTGCCAGTCCTGTCCTGCGGGCACCCGGGCGTTTACATTCGCGCCTTTGCTGATCAGATATTCCACAACCTCAAGGTGACCGGCACGGGAGGCGGTGATGAGCGGGGTCTCGTCGCCAAGGACAAAGCCGTTCACATCCGCCCCTGCGTCCATCAGCCGTTTGACTATGGCAAGGTCGCCGACAGCGGCAGCCATGATGAGGGCATTGCCGTCCCCGGGTGCGGCCTTGTTGACATCGGCCCCGGCCTCGAGCAGCAGCTCGATCATCGCCTGGTCGGACGCCTGCACGGCGGCGATCAAGGCCGTACCGTCACCGGGCGAATAGCCGTCGATGTCCGCCCCGGCAGCAAGCAGCTTCTTCACGATGGCGGTATCTCCGTTTCGCGCCGCCACCAGAAGGGGTGTACCGTCGCCTGGCGCGGCCTTGTTCACGTCAGCGCCGAGCTTGATGAGACGATCGAGCACGCGGTCGTGGCTCATCTGTGCTGCCATGGTAAGCGCGGTACCGTCGCCGGGCGCAACCATATTGAGGTCCGCCCCCGCGGCCATCAGCATTTCCATGATGGCCGGGTCGTCTCTCTCGATTGCAGCCAGAAGGGCTGTGCCGTCTCCGGGCGCTACCTGGTTTACCTTGGCGCCAGCCTTTAGCAACTGTTCAACCACCGCCTTGTCGCCGCTGCGTGCGGCAGCAATCAGTGCCGTGCCGTCGCCCGGCGAATAGCCATTGACGTCCGCGCCGGCCTCAAGAAGGGTTGCGACCATTGCGGCGTCGCGGTTGCGCGCTGCAACGAGAAGCGGCGTGCCGTCGCCAAGCGCGGGCTTGTTCACGTCTGCGCCAGCCTTGATGAGCATGTCCACCATCTCCCGGTCGCGCACCAGCACGGCCACGGAGAGCGGCGTCCCGTCTCCCTTGCGGTGATAGTTCACATCCACGCCAGCCTTCAGAAAGGCTCTGGCGTGATCGCGGCGCCGTTCCATGATGGCGTCCACAAGGGCGGCCCCTTGCGCTGCCTTCAGTGGGTCCTGTTGTGCTGTGCTGTCGCCGCCCGTGTCCATGTCGGGGCTGATAAAACTGTCAGCCTGTGCAAGGCGCCCAGCGGTATTATCGCCCTCGATATAAATCACCTGTGTCGCCAGCGTTGCCCAGGCGGCCATGCCGCTCAGGCTGGTGGCGCCAAGCAACAGGGTAACACCCAGCATACGCCGCGCCGGGCTCAGTTCGCGCCGGGCCAGCTTGGCCACGCGGTCCTTCAGCGGGTGACGAGTATCGCCGAACCATGAACAGCCAAGCGGTGCCCGTTCGCCCATCAGCTGGGATTTCAAGAGCGTTTCGGCATAGAGGCGACGGTGCTGGCCAAAGCGGCGCATCACGCGTTCGTCGCATGCCATTTCCTGATCGGCGCGGAAAAGGCCGTAGGCGATATAAGCCAGCGGGTTGAACCAGTTAAGGCTGCGGATGGCGATGGCCAGCGCATTTGTCTGCATATCGCCTGCGCGAATATGGGCCTGTTCGTGGGCCAGAATAAGCCGGCGTTCCAGCCGGTTATAGGCGTCGCGAAAATCGGTTGGCACCACAATGCGCGGAGTCATGAAGCCAAGCACGGCTGGCCCGACATCGGCGTGGCGCGATACCCGCAATGTGTTGGTACGGGCCCGGAGGCCATGACGGCGCATGAAACGGCGCTGGCCATAGGCAAGGGCACCGAGGCTTGCACAGGTCCCCGCGAGCCAGAGCACCATGAGCCAACCATCAGGAACGGTGGGGGCGGCTGCATTGGTCCGTGTTAGCGCTTTTTGGGCCGTGGTGCCGGTTTTGGGCCGTGTTTCTGTCAAGGGTGCCGGTGCGTCGTTGTCGGTAAGCGCTGGGACCTCTACCACTGGTGCGCGGCGCTCTGCCTTGGGGGCGCTGTCGGTGACAACGAAGTCAGCGGGCAGGAGACTGGCGATCATGGCGATGGGAACAATCAGCCACAGGGCATAGGCCGTGCGGGCACCAAATGCCGCATGGGCGCGACGCCGGAGCACCAGGACAAGAAGCATGGCGGCGCTGGTGCCGATGGCGGCCTGTACCATGAGGTCAAAAAAATCACTCGTCATTGTCCAGCTCCTTGATCAGTTTCTTCAGCTCGGCGATGTCATCGCCGCTCAATTTTTCATGCCGGGAAAAATGCGTCAGCATGGCGGAAACCCGACCATCGAAAAGACGGTCAAGCACGCCCTGCCCCTCGCGGGTCATATAGTCGTCGTGGCTCAGGACCGGGGTATAGAGGTAGCGGCGGCCATCCTTCTCTGCCGAGATCGCGCCCTTTGACAACAGGCGGTTCAGCAGGGACTTGACGGTGCCCACGCTCCAGTTATGTTCTGCGGCGACGTCAGTGGTGACATCCTCCGCGCTTAAGGGATAGGCGCGCCAAAGCGCTTCCATCACCTTGCTTTCAGCTATGCTGATCTGTTTTTTATCCTCGCTCATGAGTCTCACGTTTACACATGTAATCGATAAAAGCAAGCATAATGTTTACAGACGTAATCAATAAAATTCGAGCGGGAGCCAGGTGTCAGGCGTCGGCAAAAAAATGCCCGATCCTGCGGAATCCCGACCCTCACATCGATTTTATCGCACTGGCGTGAAAAAGTTGCTGCATTGCGCAAAAAAACTCGTCATAATGCACTACATTAATCAAGGTCATTAAAAATTGGGAGGTGAGAGTGAGCCGAGGAAACTGGGCCACTGGGGAAGATCGCCGCTTGATTCGTTTCGCGATGCGAGCGCCGATGCTGGACCGGGAAGAAGAAGCCGAGCTGGCGCTGGCGTGGCAGATGGAACGAGACGAACGGGCGCTGAAGCGCTTGACCGAAGCGCACCTGCGCTTGGCGATTGCCGCGGCAAGTCGCTACCGGCACTATGGGTTGCCGGTCGCTGATCTTATTCAGGAAGGAACCGTCGGCCTGATGGAGGCCGGCTACCGTTTTGAACCGGAACGCGATGTGCGTTTTTCAACCTATGCCAGCTGGTGGGTTCGTGCCGCCGTGCAGGATTATGTTCTGAGGAACTGGTCCATTGTGCGCACCGGCACCACAAGCGCGCACAAGGCACTCTTTTTTAACCTCAAGCGCCTGAAAGCCCGCATGGGTGTGGACCCTGACCGGCCGCTATCCATGGGTGCCAGAAACCAGATCGCGGATGAAATGGGCGTGCGCCTCAGGGACGTGGAGGCCATGGAGGGTCGCCTTTCCGGCGTTGACCGTTCACTCAATGCCCCGGTGGCGGATGAAAGTGCACAGGAATGGCAGGACCTGCTCGTCAGCGATACACCGCGACCGGACCAGATCTACATGGAGAGCCACGACGGTACCAAAAAAGCTGCACTGATTGAAAAAGCCATGGGCCATTTGACCGAGCGGGAAAGCTATATCATCCGCGAGCGTCAGCTGCGGGAAGACGGTGTGACCCTTGCCGTGCTTGGCACGCAGCTTGGCATTTCCAAGGAACGTGTGCGTCAATTGGAGGCGCAGGCGCTTGGCAAGCTCAGGCAGGCGCTGATGGCCGATGTGGGCGATCCGGAACTGGCGGGCCTTGCCGGCGGCTAGGCCGGCGGATGCATTGCAACGTGGTAGAAGGCCAGCCTAGTCGGGCTGGCTTTTGTTTTCACCGTCGTCAAGCATTCTGAGCTGCCCCGGTCCCTGCAACAACAGCCGTGGTCCCGATTTGAAATCAATCCAGCCGCGGCCCTCCACCAACTTGCCCTGCAGGCTCGTCGGGTCGATATTCAATTGCGTAAACTGGCGGGCGACAAGCGGCGGTATCTCGATGGTGAAATCGGTGCGCCAGTCCTCGCCAAAGTTCAGAAAATAGGTACCGCGTACCACGCCTACCTCTACGACCCGGCCCCGTACAATCTGGAACCAGCCCGCCTTGGCGCCATTGCCGAGCGCCTCGACCGGGACAAGGTTGCGATAATTCCACAGGCCTTTTTTTGCTGCTCGTGCCACTTCCTCGGCGGCAAAAAGTGTGGGCAGGCCCTGACGCCTGGTGGCACCGGGGAAAACAAAGACATGGCCTTCACTGATGAGTTCAAGCGCGAGCCAGCCGCCATCCGGCATGATGACATGGGCGACCAGTTCGCCAAGCCGATTGGTTTTGGGGCCTTCACAATACAGGGTGACCGTTTTGCCGCGCACTTTCGCGTCCAGCGCTTTTTTGGCGTCAATGCTGTGCGGCCAGCTGGTATAGGCCGCACCCGGCTCCCACAGTTCCGGCGCTTTCACCAGGGCAATCTTGATGATCTGGCCTTCGGCCGACTTGAAGCGCGCGCCGCCTATTGCCTCGCCTGCTACGGTATCGCCACAGGGCTTGAGCGTCGCGGTATCAAGCGCCTGCGCGAAAGCAGGTGTTGCACCAAAACATAGAAACAGGATTGCAAGCAGTCGGAGCATGTTTCATTCTCCCCAAAGGTGGGTTCAGAGTCTCACCAATTGCTACTTTTGACAAGAAAGAGAAACTGCCTTGGCCCATGGTACCCATGATTATGAAGACGACCCGCGCAACCGCGATATCCTGATCAATATCGGGGGCGAGCTTTACCCGCGCGACGAGGCAAAGGTGTCTGTGTTTGACAGTGGCTATATCCTTGGTGACGGCGTCTGGGAGGGCCTTCGGGTCCATAATGGCGTAATCGTCTTCCTGGAGGCCCATATGAAGCGCCTTTTTGAAGGGGCCAAAGCCATCGATATGGACATCGGGATCAGCAAACAGGCGCTTGTCGCCCGGCTTTATGAAACGCTGGATGCCAACAAGATGCATGACGGGGTGCATATCCGCCTGATGGTCACGCGCGGCATCAAGGCCACGCCCTATCAGGACCCACGGGTTACGATCAGCCCTGCCACCATTGTTATCATCCCGGAATTCAAGGCCCCGATGAAGGCGACGCTCGACCGTGGCATCCGCCTTTTCACCGCACATGTGCGGCGTGGTTACCCCGATGTACAGGACCCGAAGCTGAACAGCCATTCCAAGCTGAACTGTATCACGGCCTGTATCCAGGCAACAAAGGCCGGGGCGGATGAAGCATTGATGCTGGACCCGCATGGCTTTGTCGCCACCTGTAACAGCACACATTTTTTCATCGTGCGCGAGGGCGAGGTCTGGACATCAAGCGGACGCTATTGCCTTGGTGGCATCACGCGCCGCATGGTGCTGACCCTGGCGCGGGACGCAGGCATTACGGTGCGCGAATGTGATTTCAGCCTCACGGATGTTTAT
Source organism: Kordiimonas aestuarii (assembly GCF_025574465.1). Taxonomy (GTDB): domain Bacteria; phylum Pseudomonadota; class Alphaproteobacteria; order Sphingomonadales; family Kordiimonadaceae; genus Kordiimonas; species Kordiimonas aestuarii. Next base: position 468,850 of record NZ_JAOBPP010000021.1, on the reverse strand, counting down.
GGGGCGGACGAGGCCTTTGTCACCGGCACCTTCGCGGGGCTTGTGCCCGTGGGTGAAGTGGATGGCCGTACCATTGGCGAAAATGGCGCCGCCATGCCGGGGCCGATGGTCGAACGGTTGCGTACGCTTTACCGGGCGCGCATTGAAGCCGAGGCCCTGAAAGGCCGCGGTGCATGAGTGCGCCAGTCCGCATCGCCATGTGGTCGGGACCACGCAATATCTCGACCGCGATGATGCGCTCTTTCGAGAACCGTGCCGATACCGTGGTGGTGGACGAACCGCTTTATGCCACCTATCTGGCAGCGACAGGCATTGACCACCCAGGCCGCGAGGAGGTGCTGGTCTCACAGTCGACGGACTGGCGGCAGATAGTCGAAACGCTGACCGGACCAGTGCCAGATGGTGCCTCTGTCTTTTACCAGAAACACATGTGCCACCACATGCTGCCTGATATGGGGCGGGACTGGCTCGAAGCCCTTGATCACGCCTTTCTTATCCGCGACCCGCGGTTGATGCTGGCAAGCTATGTGAAAACCCGGGAAGAGGTCACGCTCACGGACCTCGGCCTTGAAGCGCAACTGGAGATTTTCGAACGCGAGGCCGACAAGCTCGGCAAGGCACCGCCGGTGATCGAAAGCGCGGATGTGCTCAGGAACCCCGAGGGCAAGCTGCGGAAACTATGTGCCGCGCTGCGAATCCTCTTTGATGATGCCATGCTCAGTTGGCCCGCCGGGCGGCGAGACAGCGACGGGGTATGGGCGCCTTACTGGTACAGGAACGTGGAAGCCTCCACCGGGTTTATGGCACCAAAGAAGGAAGAAACACCAGTGCTTGCCCCACATCTGGCACGGATCGCGGATGCGGCAATGCCGATCTATGAGACGCTCAGCCGCTACAGGCTCTGAAGCTGGTCAGATATGCGGGTCATGTTCAAAAAGCAGGAAGGCGATCGTCACCTTGGTACCAACGCCGGGGGCCGACCGGATATCAAAGGTGCCGTTCAGCAGGTCCATGAACCGGGTAACGAGGGGCAGGCCCAGCCCGGTGCCGGTGTGTGCGCGGGTGAGGTTGTCGTCGATCTGGCCAAAGAGAGACAGCGCGGTTTCGATTTGTCTGTCGTTCATGCCCACACCGGTGTCTTCGATCACGATCACATAGTATCTGCCCTTGATCTTGCCGGTAATGCTCACGTGGCCGCCAGCCGGGGTAAACTTGATGGCGTTTGACAGAAGGTTGATCAGGACCTGACGCATGATGCGTTCATCCGACAGGGTGTCGCCAGGCAGGCAGTCGGTTTCGATCCTGATGCCCTTGTCCTTAGCGGCCGCGGATACAAGTTTGCTGGCGGCGCGCACGACCTGGCGCGGGTCAACCCTCTCGGCATAAACCTCAAAGCGTTCGGCTTCCAGCTTCGAGATATCGAGGATATCGTTGATGATCGAGAGGAGGTGCTCGCCACTGTCTTTGATAAGCTGCAGGTATTCCTTGTTCTTTTCGCCTTCGACCTTGCCGTAGAGTTCCAGCGATATCAGTTCGGTGAAGCCGATGATGGAGTTGAGCGGTGTACGTATCTCGTGGCTTGTGGAGGCAAGGAAGGCGGATTTTGCCTTGTTGGCGCGCGCCAGCTCGGTTACCAGCTGCCCGGCCCGGCGCAAAAAGCGCGTCATGGCCACGCCGACGACCCCAAGGAGGATGATGGCGGGCAAAATCATGGAACGGACCATCTGGCTGCCCGGCGCGGAGGACCGCCATGTCAGGTATGCGGCATCCTCGCCCTTGAAGTCGGTGATCGTTACCCTGCTGTCGGTTCCCGTCTTCACATCTGTCAGGGTCAGTTTGTCGACAGCCATATTCTGGCCGATATTTTTTATGTCCTGCGGCTCAACGACCGCGACAAAAACGATCACCGGCATGCGCTTTCCGGTAAAGTCGCCCACGTCGTTCACGCCCGCAGTCTGAACCATGCTGGCACCGAAGGCGAGCAGGCTGCCATCAACCCGCAGATAGCCCGACCGGCTCGATGGCAGATGTCGCTCGGCTATAGTCATATTCTGCACCAGATCGGTTAATCCCTGGTCGAGAATGCTGTGCGGCGGCGGCACGGCAGCGGCGAAGTTGGCATAGGCCATGGTGCTGTCGGGCCGGACGATCAACACGCCATGGATCTGGCTGATGCCCATTACGGACTCCCCCAGGGTGGAATCGATCCAGTCTATATTTTCGGTCAGATAGATGTTTTCGACAGCAGCGTCCCACCAGGCGTTGTCCTCGGCGAGGACCGCGAGGGCTTCGTGCACGGAGCTCAGTTCCCGCGTGATAACCTGCCGTTCTGCGCGTAGCGCGGCGGCATCCTGCCGGGAAGCGGCATACCATACAAGCGCCATGAAAGCTGCGATACTGACAGCGACAGCAAGAAAGACCGGTGCAACAAGCCTGCGAAAATTCACGCTACATTCCCTAGCGACCCCCCAAGACTCTCTAAGGCGGAAAAGTTAAATTATGGTAAGAGCCTGATTATTTCCCTCAGCTTAGGGGCCGAAACACGCTTTTGACAACTGAGCAAGTTCGATAGTTGACGGTTGGCGCAGTTTGAGGGTACATCAAAACCGCATTGGTGCGGCCCCGTAGCTCAGCAGGATAGAGCGACAGATTCCTAATCTGTAGGCCACTGGTTCGAATCCAGTCGGGGTCACCAGCTTCTCTTATGAGGCGTCGTTCCCGTTGTGGCCCGTATTGCGCCGGATAACTGAAAAAGCTGCGCGCGCCTATCCGGTTTCATGATGACCGGCGTCAGGGCCCGGCGCAACGCACGGCGGGAAAACTCACTTGAACTGTTGTCCCGACACCTACCGTACTTGAGATGCGAAGCTGTCCGCCGTGTTGCTGAATGATGGCCTGCGCCAGTGGCAGGCCAATACCGACGCCGTCATGGGCTCTGTCGAGGTCGCTGTCGATCTGCCCAAACCTCTCAAGAGCTTTGGGAATATCTTCCTCCGCGATGCCGATTCCGGTGTCACGTATTTCGGCAATCAGTGAATGCTTCTCAAGGCGTAAGGCGATGTTTACCTGACCGTTCTTCTTGTTGAACTTGATGGCATTGGTGACCAGATTGAAAAAGACCTGCCTGATCTTGCGTTCGTCTCCTGTCAAAAGCGGCAGGTTTTCACACATTTCAACCTGACAGGCCACGTTTCGCTCGCTGGCAAAGCCGGATGTCAATTTCAGTACCCAGTGGGCAACTTCCTGAAGGTCGATCTCGCTCTCGTAGAGGATCTCTGCACCAGCTTCGATGCGGGAAAGATCCAGGATATCATTCACGAGTGACAACAGGTGGGTACCGGAATCGTTGATATCCTTTGAATATTCAACGTAGCGCGCCTGTCCCATCGGCCCGAAAAGCTGTTCCTTCATCAAGTCGGAAAAACCGATAATGGCGTTTAGCGGCGTCCTCAGTTCATGACTCATGGTTGCCAGAAAATCGCTTTTTGCACGCGAGGCGCTTTCCGCTCGCACCAGAGCAAGGTCCAGCATGGCATTGCGGCCTTCGAGGATTTTGTTCGCTTCCTGTAAATCCTGCGTCAGTGTGTCGCGTTCCTGCTCGACCCGTCGCGAATTGACCACAAAAGCGCGCATATGCATCAGGGTTACCAAAATAATCAGGAATTGCGACCATTCGAGCGACGCCTCGATCACGCCAGCCGCCGATAAAATCTCGTATGCGATGATTACCAGGGCTGCGGCGGCGACAATGATTGCTTCCTTGCTGCGATGTTTGCTGCCGAAATATGTGATGATGACCATGTAGGAAACCTGCAATCCCACGATTGCCCACAGAACCTGCACCGGTTCGCGAAGGAGTGTAATGGTGCCAGGTGGCATGAACGGCGCAATGAAAATCGCGAAGGCGGAAAGAAGCGCGGAAGCTCCGTAGATGACGATATCCTTGCGTTCAAAATATTTTCCGCGAAACAGAAAACTCACAAACGCATAATAAGCGGGCGCGATCAGGAAAAGCGTCAGATACTCAAGATCATATTTCCGCTCAAGCGGAAAACCGGGAAAATAATCCCAAATTATGTCACTCACGAAAAGCACACGTAAGGCCGAGACGCAGGTGAGTATCGCGAACAATATATGCCCAAGCGGTTTTTTTTGCCGGAGACCAATGACAGCAGTGCCGCCTGATATCATGAGAAGCACGATCACCAATGCGTTTGGAAGTGCTGTATCCCTGTTTTGTCTTGCGTCCAGGCGCCACTTCAAGTCCAGAACGGGAACCTCGATCAACCCTCCCTGCTTATGGACCGAATTGCTGACCTGCGCGATGACGGAAACACGTTTTGCACCGTAAGGTATCGGAACCAAGGGTGGCGCGGGGTTATTGGCGAGTTCGGGAAGTTGATCTGACGAATTTTTGTTCTGGTATACCCGGATGAACGTGGGTTGGCCATGTTCATCGAGATACCGGACATATATTGTCGAGACGGTTCGTAGGGTGCCTATCCGAATGGCATAGAAGGAATGCGTGTTCGGCAGAATTAATGAGGTGCAATAGGTAGCTTTTCCATACCCGGTTTCAGTGGTGAATGTTAAAGCAGGCCCCCACACATCGGGTAGCTGTATCTCCTCGGGGGAATAACGCTCGAAGTTTTCGCCGTCGCGCGTTTGCAGCTTACAGCTGGCCCGGGAAAAGTTTTGGGGGTTAATAAGGGCGCCTCTGTAAACAAGCCATCCATCCTTAAGCCGGTAAGCGCCATCTTCCGTGAATGACCACTGAGACAGATCGTGAGAGGGCGATCCCTCACCCGGACGTGTTTCATCGCCGAGTGCCTGCGAAAAAGAAGCGGCCAGAAAATATAAGGTGGCGAGGCAGTAAAGGGGAAAGACGGCACCAAAACGCAAAAAACACCTCATTACTCGAACCTGCCTACATAAAGTTTAATAAAGTAATCCAGAGGCCCGCAGCATTAAGGGGTAGGGCGTTGTAATATTTCTTTCATGCATACAATTTTACGCACTTGTTAACCTTAGCGAGTAAGCGTGAAAAAATCCTTAAGCCCTGTAAACAAACAAAACCCAAGCAAGCCCGGGCATATTTTGACCGCCCGGTGAAGGGATGTGCGACGTATCGGCCACTGGTTTGCTTTTTATAAGAGGCGTCACGGCTAAACCGCGGCCCCAAGCTCCGCCGTTTGTACCGTGGCGTGGAGCTTGTGAGCCGGTGGGCCAGCCGGCTTTTTACCTAGAGGTTCTTGCTCGCGGCGTTACCAACCGCTTTCCAGATGGCGTGGTCCAGTTCTGCCGGATCGATCGGTTTGCCGACACAGTCATTCATGCCAGCGGCAAGATAGACGCTTTTGTTTTCCGCGATAAGGTCCGCCGTCAGTGCAATTATCGGGATCTTTGCCTTTTCGCCGCCAAGCTTTCTTATCATTTTTGTGGCATCTGGGCCGGAGACAACCGGCATGCGAACATCCATCAAGATAATGTCGAAATAACCGGCCTGTACCGCATCCACCGCTTCCTGGCCATTGCCGACAAATACAGGCTCATGTCCCATCTTTTCCACAAGGCCGCGGATGATGATCTGGTTGATTGCGTTGTCTTCCGCAACAAGAACCGAAAGCCCCTGACCATCCCCCAATGGAAGAGACGTATTCTCCGACTGGTCTTCGGTATATTCATGCTCTGCCACGGGTTCGTAGGGTACCCAGAAAAAGAAGCGGCTTCCTTTATCTGGTTCGCTCCATACGCCGATTTCACCGCCCATGCATTCGATCAGCCGTTTGCAGACAGCCAGGCCCAGCCCGGTACCGTGATACTTGCGGCTGATCGAGGCGTCGGCCTGTACAAAAGCATCAAACAGGCTGTCAACTGTCTCCGGCTCCATGCCGATGCCGGTATCGACAACCTCAAAAATCAACCGACGGCGGGCAGAATCGTGGCTGCATTTCAGGGTTACGCTGCCTTCGTCAGTGAATTTCACGGCGTTGCCAACAAGGTTGACAAGCACCTGCCTGAGCCGGGTCGGGTCCGCGCGCACCACCTTGGGGAAATTGTCCGCGACTTCGGCATTGATCTGCAGCTTTGCCTTTTTTTCCGCCGGGCAGGTCATATAAAAAAGCCGGACAACCTCGTTGGCGATATCGAGGGGCTGGAAGTTCAGATTTTCGATGACGAACTTTCCTGCGTCAAGCTTGGACAGGTCAAGGATGTCGTTGATAATGGCCAGAAGCGCTTTTGCCGTTTCCCGGATTCGCTTGACCTTGAACAGGCTTTCGTCGGAAAGCTTGTCATCCATCAGCAGGTCAGCCAGTCCGATGACGCCGGTCATCGGGGTTCGTATCTCGTGGCTCATGGTGGCGAGAAAACTGCTTTTTGCCTCGTTTGCTTCAACCGCGTCGCGTTCGGCTCCGCGGCGGCTCTCCATTTCCTGAAGTATCTTGTGCAGGCCAATACCGTACAGAATAACCAACACAAGCCCCATGAGGAAAACCGGCTTGATACGCGCGTCCCGCACTTGCTGCAAATGTGCGGCATCTACGACTGTCAAAGACTTGAGGGCGATGTTGTGTTTGACGCTTACGTCGTTGGCCTGCACAGCGACAGTTTCCCAGGTCCAGAGGCCTTCTGTTGTCTCCAGTTGCCCCGATGGCTGGTTGCTGATGGTTTGCCAGGCGGTCGGATAGCGGGCCGCAAAACTGACGTTACGGTCCAGCATGAAGCCCCATTCGTCCGCAGGCCTCGGCCCCTTTAGCCAGAAGCCTTGTTCGTTCAACAGCATCAGGTTGTTGTCTGGTGCAAACTGGTTCAGGTGGTCAAGGAACGACTTTGCGCCGATATTAAGCACAAAAATACCAGATGGTCGGCCCTCGGCCGTAAAACCGCGAATGGCAACCCTGACAACCGGAACAAACGGCGTCTGGATCCTGCCATTCTCCATATTCAGGTCCAGCGGAGATACATAGACCTGTCCTTTTTCAAGCTCGCGACCGAAACGCACGTAACTTCTCGCCTGCTTGTTCTGAAGTTCGGATGCCGGGCTGACGCGCACTTCCGACCGCATAATGCGGTCAACGCGGACCAGTTCGTTGCCCTTATCGCTCAACCACCGGGCTTGCAGATAATCCGGGTTTCTCAGCAGTAATGTGCTAAGGGCATTGGCAATAACGGTGTCCGTATCCCGGCCCGGGTTGCTGACAGCCTGCTGCACAGCGGGTTCCAGCATGGCGATGCTTTGCATATGGCTGGCAGGCTTCGACAACTGGTCGCGCAGATATTGGCTCGCCAGCTTTACAGTCAGGTCTTCGGCCGCCCGCACCTGGGACTCAGCGGCCTCAAGGGAAAGTCTTCCGGCAAAAACGCAAGCGGCTGATACAAAAAACATACCCACAATCAGCCACAAGACGAATTTTTTTAATGTGCTGGACATATGCCGCTGATTTACCTTTTCCCGACCAGGTCCTTGGAACGTTAGGGGCCAATGAATAATACACCGTTAACTTTCTGACTCAATGTGGTTTGCGTCTTCTTCCCAACCGCATCACACATCGCACAGCCTTATCGCTGAGATACGTGTTGCTGACTTTCCCCTGCACGCCGGATCAGGGTTTTCAGCCGGCGTATATTCACCTGCCAGCCGCCGCCCTCAAGGGGTTGCGCCTCCATGAAGCCCACCCGCTTGCCGGTGGCTTCCTGAATGGAGGCATGCAGCATGTTAAAGCGTGGCTCGGTCTGGATGACCAAGAGGTCAGCGGGGGCCATCGCGAGGTTATGCAGCGCCGACGAATCCTGCCCGATCACCAGGTCGCTTTCGCGCAGGCGGTTGAGGAAGGCCGGCAAGGGCAGCTTCAGCGGGTCAAGCACACGCCCGCCCAGATCTTCCACCAGCGCCGCAACTTCATCAAAGTTGCGGATTTCCCGCCCGGGCGCGGAGGTCAGCGCCGTGTGTTTCACCAGCGCCAGCGGAATACGAGGTCGCTTTTCGCCCCAGTTGGGCAGCCGCCCCCAATGTGCACTGATCGACGCCAGCCGGTGATACATCTGCGCCGCGAAGCGGGTTGGCAGCGCGCCGCGATGATGCTGGCCAAGCGTGGTGGGGATAATCAGGTCATCCAGCTCAAACAGCTGTTTTTTGTCCAGTTCAATAATGCGGTCTTGCCGCACGCCGTAGGCCGCCAGAAACGGGAACATCCACGCCGACACCTTGGGCAGGAAAAAACGGTCGATGCCGTTGATGTCCTGCCGGGCGGCCAGAAGCTCAAGCCGGGCACAGATGTCGGTGATCCAGTGGCCATAGGTATAGGCGCCGGGGAACGACAGCAGCGCGCTGGTGCCCGGCAACTGTACGCGCCGAAGCCCCTTGCTTTCAAGCGCCAGCACGTCGTCCTGCGTGCGCTTGAGGTGGCCCTGCCGCGCCATATAGTCGAACTGGTCGGCGGTCCAGCCAAAGCCGCTTAGCCCGGTGATGGCAAACCCCGTTGTTTTATCAAGCACAAGGCCCCAGTCATCGGTCAGCCACACGCCGCCAGTGTGCATCAGGCCGATGCGGTTTGCGCCCCGCGCCTGCCGTTTGTAATACTGGGCGAGCCAGTTGTTGGTATAGGGCGTGTCAAGCAGTGGCAGTGCGGCGTTGGCGCGTGCGGCGGGGGACTGTTTGGCCTCTGCCGCCGGGCCGTAAGCGTCGAACACCAGCCCGCGTTTTTTGCAGCAGGCGGTGAAGGCCTTGTCGTTTGCGCAGGGCAAAACAGTGATGGGCAAAAGGGTCATGGGCGCAAACGGGTCCGGTTGAACTGAGCTTTGCCCGTTGTAGCGGCAGGCATGCCCCAGCCGCAAGGCTTTCCGAGAGAAACGTCGCAAGGCCTTTTACTGAAAGCCTCGCCAAGCCTGCTATTCAGGCCTGCTATTCAAACGGCGGTTCAGCGTCCCAATCCAGCCCAGGCACCGGCCCGTTTGAGACCTTGTCCGCGAATACAGGGGCGCGTTTCTCGAGGAAGGACTGCACCCCCTCGCGCCCGTCGCGGGTGCTGGTATAAAGCATGGTGCGGCTTTCCGCCTTGTGCGCCTCCATCGGGTGCGCCGCGCCCATCATACGCCAGATAAGCTGGCGGTTCAGCGCGACCGACATGGCGCTGGTGCGGCCGGTATAGCTGTGCGCAACTTCAAGTGCGCGGTTTATCAGGTTGTCTGGCTCAACTATCTCGCTGATCAGGCCTTTTTCAAGCGCTTCCTCGGCTTTGAACACCCGTCCGCTCATGGACCAGTCCAGTGCCTGCGCCACCCCCACAAGGCGCGGCAGGAACCAGCTTGCGCAGCTCTCGAGCGTGATGCCGCGTTCGGCAAAAACAAAGCCGAACTTGGCGAAAGGCGAGGCAATGCGCACATCCATCGGCAACTGCATGGTGGTGCCCACCCCCACGCTGGCGCCGTTGATGGCACCGATCACCGGTTTTTTCATGCGGTAGAGCCGCAGCACCACGCGCCCGCCGGTGTCGCGGTTGCGCTCCATCGCGGGTGAGGCGGGGTCGATGCTTTCATCGAGGCCAAACACATTGCCGCTAGTCGCCAGATCCATCCCGGCGCAAAACGCCCGCCCTGCGCCGGTAACAACCAGGGCACGCACATTGCCGTCACCGTCCACCGCGTCAAAGGCGGCTTCCATCTCTGCCGCCATGGTGGGGGTGAAGGCGTTCATGCGCTCCGGCCGGTTCAAGGTCATGATCGCCGTGCTACCGTCGCGTTCAAGGGTCAGGGTTTCATAGCTCATGGATGCCTCCGTCTCGTCTCGTTGTCGGATAAACTAGCGCGGACCCGCGCAAAGGGAAGGCCGCATGGCTGCTTGACCAACTGGACTGATCAGTCCATTTTAGTGGAAGGGAATGAAATCGCCGGGGAGTGCGCGACAATGAAAAACTGGTTCTATGAACAGATGGCAATGTATTCAGCCTATCACCGTGACGGACGCAACCAGGCCACGCACCATATCGGCGTGCCGATGATTGTGTTCTCCGTGCTTGTCATCACCTCCACCATCCCGCTTTTTGCCACCAGTGCCGGGCCGGTCACCGTGGGGGCCGCGCTGATGGCGGTGCTGGTGCTGTTTTACATTGTCGCCGCACCGCTCGTCGGCACCATCGCCGCGCTGCTGTATGGGGCGCTGGCCTACGGCGCGGCCGAGATTGCCGCGATGGGCGATGGGGTGCCCCTGAAAGTGTTCCTCGCGCTGTTCATTGTTGGCTGGATCATCCAGTTCTGGGGTCACAAATATGAAGGCCGTAAACCGGCGTTGTTTGATAATATCCTGCAAATTTTCATGGCCCCGTCGTTCCTGATCGCCGAGCTATTGTTCATGGCCGGGCTCGAAGAAGACCTGCATGGTGAGATCAAAGCCCGCATGCCCAAATACCTGCCGAAATAGGGCTGAGACGTGCCGTCACGGTGTCGAAAGCTAATGATCAAATAAGCGCGGAAGCGTCATCTGGATACCCGCCTGCGCGGGCATGACAGGTGTTTTGTCGCCACTGCCGCGAGGGCGGGGGCCCAGAAGGCAGATGAACGAGATGAGCTTTACAAATACGGGCTGGCGAGCCATAGCAGGCGGCCCATGGCGCGGTGCAGGCGGGGGCGGTTGCGGAAGTCTTCGCGGGTCATCTCCACCGCGCGTTCATACCGGCCGTGCACCCAGTCGGTCATCTCGGCGGCGAACGGCCGGTCATAACATTCCACGTTAAATTCAAAATTCAGCTTCAGCGACCGGGCATCCCAGTTGGACGAGCCGAAAAACACCCAGTCGTCATCCACGATCATCAGCTTGGTATGGTCAAAGGGCGGGGGTGACAGGAACAGGCGACAGCCCGCGTCCACCAGTTGCCGGGCGCCACTGAGCGCCGTGAGCATGAAAAACGGCAGGTTGTTTTTCTGCGGCACCAGAATGTCTACTTCCACGCCGCGGAGCGCTGCCTGCTTGAGCGCAATCACCAGCGCGGGTTCAGGCAGGAAATAGGGCGTGATGACCTGCACGCGCTTGCGCGCACTCGCCAGTGCGCTTTCCATGATCATGGCCGAGCGCTGGCGCGGTTCATCCGGCCCGTCGGGCACCGCGCGGGCGGGGATGCCAGGCCCGGTGGGCGATAGGGTGGGCAACCATGTCTGCTCGTCCAGCTCTTCCTTGGTTGAAAACGCCCAGTCATCGGCGAAGGATTCCATCATCTGGCCGACAATCGGCCCTTCAAGGCTGAAGTGGGTGTCGCGCACGCGCTGGCTGCCGTGCTCGTCCTCAAGGTGATGCTTGCGGATGTTCATGCCGCCGGCAAAACCCTTCAGGCCATCGACAATCAGCAGTTTGCGGTGGGTGCGCAGGTTAAAAAACGCCAGCCGCCAGGACAGCCGCGCCGGGTTGAAAGTGGCAACGGGGATGTTGCGGCGTCTCAGGAGGTTCGACACGGGCTGGAGGCCATAAAGGTTGCCCACAGCATCCACCAGCACCCGCACCTCAACCCCCCGTTCCTGGGCGCGCGCCAGCGCCGTGATGAACTTGCGGCCTGCCTGGTCGGCCTGGAAGATATAGGTGGTCAGCGCCACGGTATGTTCGGCTTCATCAATGGCCTTGATCATGGCGTCATAGGCTATGCGTCCGCCTTCCAGCGGCTTGATCCGGTTCCCCAGCGCCAGCGGCAGGCCCGTTACCCGGCCCGCAAGCCGCCCATGGGCGTGCCAGCGGTTGGCGGCGTCCGGCAGGGCGTCATACAGCGTGGGGCCATCGGGGTCGGAGATCAGGTCTTTTCTCGCCGGGCGCCCACGGCGCATCCGCGCGCGCCGTGCCTGCCGTTCAATACGATTGATGCCAAACAGCATGTAGAAGATCAGGCCAAACAGCGGTGCCAGCCATACAAGGCCGATCCACGCCACGGCGGCGCGCACGTCATCCTTGTTCCTGAGGATATGCGCGCTGGCGATCATCTGCAGCAGGAAGATAAACCCCGCAATCAGCAGGCCGTCAGGCCAGATATATGCAAATTGATCCATACGCCCCCAAAAGCCCGTGCCCGGCGGTGTTGCCGGTTTGTGTGCAGCCCTCTTGTTCATCATATAGGCATGATTGCCCAAAGGTGAAGCTGTCTTGGTGTATAGCAGCACATTATGGCGACCTTTGGTCACGCTTTGGCGGTGCCGGTTTTCCTTGAGTGCGCTTTGCCGAGCGGCTAGCTTGGGCGCATCATCTGGCCTGCCCACGGGCCAGCAACCGCGCAAGGAACCCCTGCCCGCATGACCGGCCGCCACCATTCCAGCTTTGAAACGCGTGTCCTGAAGGCCGACGGTCTGGCCACCAGCCGTGGCGGGCGGCGGGTGTTTGAAGGCCTGTCGTTCGAACTGCACGCGGGCGGGTTATTGTACCTGCGTGGGCCAAACGGCAGCGGCAAGTCAACGCTTCTCAGGCTGGTTGCGGGTTTCGTGAAGGCGCGGGCGGGCACGCTGACCTATGGCGACAGCGACTGGACGGTAAATGCTCCGGCCTATGACGCGGCGCTGATTTATGCGGGGCATGACAATGCGCTCAAACCCGTGTTGACGCTCAGGGAAAACGCGCTGGCCTATGTGTCGCTGATGACCGGTGAAGCGCCTGCCGCTGCCCGGCTTGACGGCGCGGCGCGGCTTTTTGGCCTGACAGCGCTTCTGGACCGCCCGGCGCGGTTTTTCTCCAGCGGGCAAAAGCACCGCGCCAACCTGATGCGGTTCGCGCTGCTGGATCGACCCTTGTGGTTGATGGATGAACCCACTGTGGGGCTGGACGCGGTCAGCAGGCAGTCGCTCGCGGATCTGATGACCAGCCATCTGGCGGCAGGCGGCATGATCATCGCCGCGACCCACGACCCCATCGGGGTGGATGGTGATGAACTTGTGCTGGACAACTTTACCCCAAAACTTGAAATTGACGAGGCATGGCTGTGACCGGGGTGTGGGCATGAACGGGGCGGGTATCTTCGGGGCGATTTTTGCCCGCGATGTGCGGTTGGCCTGGTCGCAGGGCGGGACCGGCACCATGGCGCTCAGCTTTTTCCTCATTGCCGTCACGCTTTTCCCCTTCGGTGTCGGGCCTGAGCCGCAGACACTGGCGCGCATCGCCGCCGGTGTTATCTGGGTGGTGGCGCTTCTGGCGTGCCTGTTATCGCTCGACCGGCTTTATCAGGCCGACTATGAGGACGGCAGCCTTGATGACCTCGCGCTGTCGCCCCTTGGGCTCACCGGCGTGGCGGCGGCTAAAATTTTGGCGCACTGGGTCGCGACCATTCTGCCGCTTGTCGCCCTGTCGCCCGTCCTCGGCATGCTGATGAACCTCGACGGGGATGCCTACGGCATGCTCTTGCTGTCGCTGCTGATTGGCACGCCCGCGCTCAGCCTCATTGGCAGCGTGGGCGCGGCGCTGACGGTCTCGGTCCGCCGGGGCGGGGTGCTGATGTCGCTTCTGGTGCTGCCACTTTATGTGCCGACGCTTATTTTTGGCGTCGGTGCCATTGATGCCGCCGCGGGCATGACCGACGCGCTGCCGCATCTGGCGTTTCTGGGCGCGGTGACGCTTGTGGCGCTGGTGATCGGCCCGGTTGCATCGGCCGCGGCGCTCCGCCTGTCGCTTGAGTGATGACACCGCACGGATTCCGCACACATCCCGCACAGATTTTGCGCAAAATGCGGGGTTTTCCGCACACAATTGGCACAGGTTTTTGCTCACTTTCGCGTGCGCGCCCCCGCGTGGCATCACGTCGCACTTGCTCCCCCGCGCGCTTGCGGGTAGGTAGAAGCCATGCACAGATTCGCCAATCCCGCTGAATTCAACCGCCTGGCAGACGCCATTCTGCCATGGGCTAAAGTCGTTATGGCAGCGGCTTTTCTCTATGGCCTGTACCTCGCGCTATACGCGAGCCCGGCTGATTACCAACAGGGCGAAAGCGTGCGCATCATGTATATTCATGTGCCCGCGGCGTGGATGGCGATGTTCACCTATATGGTGGTGGCGGTGGCCAGCTTCACGGCGCTTGTATGGCGTCATCCGCTGGCGCTGCTGGCTGGTAAGGCTGCCGCACCAATCGGCTTGGTTTTCACAGGGTTAGCGCTTCTCACCGGTATGCTGTGGGGCAAACCCATGTGGGGCACTTACTGGGTGTGGGACGGCAGGCTGACCTCGGTGCTGGTGCTGTTTTTCCTCTACCTCGGCTATATGGCGCTGTGGCGCGCGCTCGATGAAGAAGATAAGGCGGGCCGGGCGGCGTCGATCCTTGCGCTCGTCGGGGTTGTAAATATTCCGATCATCAAGTTCTCGGTCGACTGGTGGAACACGCTGCACCAGCCCGCAAGCGTCATGCGGATGGATGGCCCGTCAATGCCGGTGGAGATGCTGTGGCCGCTCCTGACGCTGGCGGTGGCTTACAAGGCCTATTTTGTTGTGGTGCTGCTTTACCGCATGAAACTTGAGATCAATTTGCGTAAACTCAGCGTGCTAAGCTCGCTTGAGGTACAAGGATAAAATGGCGGAATTCCTTGATATGGGCGGCTATGCCGCGTTTGTCTGGACGGCATATGGCCTGACGGCACTGGCGCTTGTTGTGCTGGCGGTCAGCAGCCTGCGCGCGGGTAAAAAAGCCCGCGACCGGGTGGAGCAGCTTCGCCCGCGTCGCCGGAAGGGGCAGGCATAATGGCTGGCCTTAAAACCCGCAAAAAACAGCGCCTTGTGGTCGCCTCCATCGCCGTTGCGGCGATTGCGGGCGCGGTGTTGCTGGTGCTGTTTGCGATGGGCGGCGACAGCCTCAGCCTCTTCCTGCAGCCAAGCGCGGTGCATGCCAAGGAGATTGAGGCTGGCAAGCGCTTTCGCCTTGGTGGACTGGTGGCGCCGGGCACGTTTTCCAAGGCTGAAGATGGCCTGACCTATCATTTCACCATTACTGACTGTGCCGCCGATATCCCTGTTACTTTCAAGGGCTTGCTGCCTGACCTGTTCCGCGAGGGGCAGGGCGTGGTCACGGAAGGCCGACTGAACGGCACGGGCACCTTTGTTGCCGATACGGTCCTCGCGAAGCATGATGAAAACTATGCCCCGCCCGGAACCATGCCCAAAAATGCCGAGGCCTGCACCCACCCTGAAGGCCTGAACAGCGGGTATAACACCAGCCCGGGCAGCCGCGGATGATTGCCGAGCTGGGCCATTTTGCACTGATGATCGCGCTGGCATTTGCGCTGATTGGCGCCGTGGTGCCGCATATTGGCATCAGTCGCGGAAACGCCCGCCTTGTGGCGGTGGCTGACAATGTGGCCATCGGCCAGTTTGTCATGGTGCTTGCAGCTTATGCGGCATTGACCTATAGCTTTGTTATATCTGACTTTTCCGTGATCGCTGTGGCGTCCAACTCTCACACGGCCAAACCGCTTCTCTATAAAATTTCCGGCGTCTGGGGCAACCATGAGGGCAGCCTTTTGCTGTGGGTCCTGATCCTTACGCTGTTTGCCTGCGCGGTCAGCCTGCGGGGCCGGTTCCTGCCCGCGCGGTTCCGTGCCCGTGTACTGTCGGTCCAGAGTCTGCTGGTGGTTGGTTTCCTGCTGTTCATCCTGTTGACGTCCAACCCGTTCCTGCGGCTTGACCCTGCACCGGTTGAAGGCAACGGACTTAACCCCCTGTTGCAGGACCCTGGCCTCGCTTTCCATCCGCCGATGCTTTACCTCGGCTATGTGGGGCTTTCGGTTGCTTTTTCCTTTGCGGTTGCGGCGCTGATTGAGGGTGAAGTCAGCCCTTTGTGGGCGCGCTGGGTGCGGCCCTGGACGTTGGCGGCGTGGGTTTTCCTCACCGGTGGCCTCGCGCTGGGTTCATGGTGGGCCTATTACGAACTCGGCTGGGGCGGCTGGTGGTTCTGGGACCCGGTCGAGAATGCCGCCTTCATGCCGTGGCTTGCGGCAACGGCGTTGCTACATAGCGCCATTGTGGTTGAGAAACGCGACGCGCTGAAAAGCTGGACGATCCTGTTGTCGATCGTGGCGTTTTCCTTCTCGCTGCTGGGGACTTTCCTTGTGCGGTCCGGCGTGCTCACGAGCGTGCATGCCTTTGCGGTTGATCCGGCACGCGGGGTTTTCATCCTTGGTTTCCTTGCCATTGTGGTCGGCGGGTCACTGGCGCTTTACGCGTGGCGCGCACCCAAGCTCGCGCCCGGCGGTGTGTTTGGCCTTGTCAGCCGCGAAAGTGCGCTGGTGCTCAATAACATCCTGCTTTCCACCTTTGCGGCCGTGGTGCTCGTGGGCACGCTCTATCCGCTGTTTGTCGAGGCGCTGGGCGCCGGGCAACTGAGCGTGGGCCCACCGTTTTTTGAATATGCCGCCACGGTGCTGATGAGCCCGCTTATCGTGGCCCTTGGTTTTGGTCCGTTGCTGGCGTGGAAACGCGGGCGCCTTGGCCGCGCGGCGCAAATTGTCTTGCCTGCTCTTGTGGTGGCTGCGGTGGCTGCGCTGGCTATCTGGTGGCAAACGGTTGGCGGCGCGGTGATGACGGCTTTTGGTCTTGGTCTTGCCACCTGGCTGACCGTCAGCGTGTTTCTTGAAATTGCTGAGCGTATCCAGCTGTTCAAAAACCCCGAGGGAGCCTTCCGGCGCCTGCGTGGCTTGCCACGTGCCAGCTGGGGCATGAGCCTGGCGCACGCTGGCCTTGCGGTTATCCTGTTCGGGGTCACGATCTCGGAAGCCTGGACGGAGGAAGAACTGTTGGTGATGGCGGCGGGCGACACGGCCGAGGTTGGCGGTTTCACGTTCAAGTTTGGCGGCGTCGCACCTGTGGCTGGGGCAAACTTCACCGCTGTGCGCGGCTTCTTTGATGTCAGCCGCCATGGTCGCACAGTGACCGCACTGACACCCGAGGACCGCCTTTATACCGACCCGGTGATGAACACCACCGAAGCATCGATTTACCCGCTCCTGCGCGGTGACCTTTATGCGGTGATCGGCGAAGCAGCGGGCGCGGGCCGCTGGTCTGTCCGGCTCTATTTCAAGCCGTTTATCTCCGGCCTTTGGGTCGGGTCGCTTATGATGATGCTGGGCGGTATCCTGTCCCTGTCCGACAGGCGGCTGCGTATTGGCGCCCCCAAGGCGAAGCGGGCGGAGGATTAGTTCATGCAACGATTCCTGCCGCTGGTTATCGTCCTTGCCCTGTTTGCGGTTTTCCTGCGCATGATGACGCTGGAAGACCGTAATCCCAATGAGATCAAAAGCGTGATGATCGGCAAACCGGTGCCCGAATTTACCTTGCCGGGCCTCTTGCGCCGGGAAGCGGCGATCACCGATGAGTTCTTCAAGTCCGGCCAGCCTGTGCTGGTGAACTTTTTTGCCAGTTGGTGTGTGCCTTGCCGCGCCGAGCATGAAAAGCTGATGCAGCTCGCGAACGAACATGGTGCGACCATCGTGGGTGTTGCCTATAAGGACGAACCTTCAGCGGCGCTCGGTTTTCTTGATGAGCTTGGCAACCCCTACCAGCGCACGGCGGTTGACCGTGACGGTCGCCTCGCCATTGACTTTGGTGTGACCGGCGTGCCGGAAACCTTTGTTATTGATGGCGACGGCAACATCACCTACCGGCACTGGGGCCCGATTGTGGGCGATGGCCTTGAAGCCAAGGTCCTGCCAGCATTTGAGGCCGCACAATGAGCCGGTTTATCGCGATACTAATCGCCATGATGATGCTGGCTGGCGCGGCCTTTGCCGTGGCAGTGGATGAAAAGCCGCTTGACGACCCGGCGAAAGAGGCGATGGCGCGGGAGCTGATGAAAGATATCCGCTGTCTTGTGTGCCAGAACCAGTCGATCGAGGATTCGAACGCGGACCTCGCCCGTGACCTGCGCCAGATTGTGCGCGAACGTATCGCCATGGGCGACAGCCCGGATAACGTGCGTGCCTATCTGGTGGACCGCTATGGTGACTGGGTGCTGCTGGAGCCGCCGGTGAAGCCGCAAACTTACCTCTTGTGGGCTTCGCCGTTCCTGTTTCTTGCCTTGGTGGTGATTGCTGTTGCCCGCCGCCGAAAGGCTGGCCCGCCGCCTCCCCTGAGCGCTGAAGAAGAGGCAGAACTCAGGCGCATCATGGCGGATGAGGAGGCCCGGGAATGATCTGGTTTTTCCTTGTTCTGTTGCTGGTAACGGCAACTTTGATCCTGTTCCGGGGCGAGGGCCGCACGGCGCAGGGGCTTGACCCCGTTGCCCATCACAAGGCCCAGCTGAGGGAGCTTGATGCAGACCTGAGCCGCGGTGCGATTGACGAAACCTCCGCCAAAGCCGCGAGGGTTGAGATCGAGCGCCGCATCCTCAGGGCCGCGCATACAAAGCCTAAAGTGACGCTCACACGCGGAAGTGTGACGGCACTGGTGCCGCTTGGCATCGTGCTGGTGGTTATTCCGGTGGCGTTTTATGCGGTTGCCGGTCGGCCGGGCCTGCCGGCGAAACCCGGTGTTGTTGCCGAAGGCCGCCATGCGCAGATTGAAGAAGGCGGCCCAACCTATGAGGACGCGCTGACGTCGATCCGTAAGCATCTGGCGGAAAACCCGGACGATGCCCAAGGCTGGGATGTGCTGGCAAAATCCGCGCGGGCTATCCGGGATTATTCCACAGCGGCCAATGCCTTTGACCGGCTTGCCGAGCTTCAGCCCAACGAGATCAAATGGCGGGTGCATCAGTTTGAAGCCATGCTGGCAATGGCCGGGGGGCGCATCACACCCGCGGCCCGCCTTGTGCTGGCGCGGGTCCTGAACGAAAACCCCAACCATCCGGCGGCGCAATATTATCTGGGCCTCGCCTATGAACAGATGGGCGATGCGGATAAAGCCCGCGTGACATGGACGACGCTTGCCGACCGTTCCGCCCCCAACGCCCCATGGATGGGGGCCGTGAGGCAAAAGCTGGCGGGTCTTGGTGTCAAATCGCCCGAGCTGAGCGACGACCAGATGGCGGCGGTAGCGGCCATGAGCGACGAGGACCGGGCTGCCTTTATCGACAGCATGATCGCGCGGCTGGCTGGCCGCCTTGAAGACAACCCGGATGACCCTGAGGGCTGGATGATGCTGGCGCGCTCGCAGCTGTCACTGGGGAATCGGGACGCCGCGATTGCCGCGCTTGAACGTGGTATTAGCCTGATGGATGTCAGCAAATCCGCGCCACTGAAGGCGTTGCTTGACAATCTCAAGGCAAATCCCGATCTTTAACACTCTGGTGACAATTAGCGGTTAGCATCGTCATCACGAGCCTGCTCGTCTGGTCCGAAGAACTTTGTGGCCGTATCCAGCGCATAAAATTGCCCGAATTCGTTGTCAGTATTTTTGTGTAGTGATCTGAACGATGGTTGAAATCAATTCAAATGCATCCGGTTTGCGCAGCCAGCTGCAAGCGCAACTGCAATCCAACACTGGCAAACGCTCGGGCGTGGACCTGACCCCGCGTGCGACGGATCTTATCCGCGACCAGTTGAACCAGCAGGCGCAGCAAACGCGCGAGCAGTCGGAAGCCAACAGGCAGGCCCCCGCGCAGCGCGCCAAGCGCTCGAACGAGCTGTCGTCCTCGCGCGAACTTCAGGTGGCAGAAGAGAAAGTCAGCCAATTGAACGCCAATAACCGCGAAGCACCCGTTGGCCGCATCTCGCAGCAGGGCAGTACGCAGCGCAATGTGCCTCTTGGCCAGATTGTCGACATTCGCGTTTAAGCCTTTCCTTTTTTTGACCGGCATATTGTGGCTGGACGGCTGGCGCGCATGGCTTATCTTATAAGCCATGGCAAAGGGTATCGGCATTCCCGACAGTTTTGAAAAGCGCATCCCCGAGGGGGATGAGCGGGAACGGCTTGTCTGCACAGACTGTGGCTTCATCCACTATGAAAACCCGCGCATCATCGCCGGTGCCGTGGTGGAACATGCGGGCAGGATATTGCTGTGCCGCCGGGCGATTTTCCCACAAAAAGGCCGCTGGACCATCCCGGCGGGGTACCTTGAAAACGGGGAAGCACCCCACGAAGGTGCGGCGCGGGAAGTTTACGAGGAAGCCCTGGCGGAGATCGAGATCACCGACCTTCTGGCTGTGTATGCCGTCAAACACATCAGCCAGGTGCATTTGATGTACCGCGCAACCCTTAAGGCGCCGGACTTTGGCCCCGGTACCGAAAGCCTTGAGGTGGCGCTGTTTGACTGGCAAGACATCCCGTGGGATGAGCTGGCCTTCCCCAGTGTGCACTGGGTATTGAACCATCACCGTGAAGTGCGCGGGAAGACAGGCTTCGCGCCGTTTACCAACCCGGTGGGGTCATCGGGCAGGATCAAGGCCTAAGCCTTGCCGCCATCACCGTCCTCGTCAGGCATATATTTCATCAGCATGGGCATTTGCGCCATGATGAAAACAAAGGTCGCGCCCATATAGCCAAAGGTCTTGAAATTGACCCAGAAGTCGTCTGACTGCGTGCGCCAGATCAGCTCGTTCAACACGGCCATAATGACGAGGAAGGCCACATAATTGCGGGTGAACTTGCGCCAGCCTTCGTCGTCCATCTCAAACGCCAGCTCCATGACCATTTTTATATAAAGTCGCCCGGTCAGAAGCCCGCCAAGCAGGATGACGGCAAACAGGCTGTTGATCACCGTCAGTTTCATTTTCACAAAGGTTTCGTCCTGCAGGTATAATGTCAGCCCACCCATGACCATAACGATGACAAAAGTGACCTTCAACATCGGCGCGATATGGCCGGTTAGCACGCGGGAGGCGACCATCGCCACCACGCTGGCCGCCATGAAGGCCCCGGTGGCGATAAACATATCGCCAAACTTGAAGCTGATGAAGAAGACAACCAGCGGGCCAAAGTCGATGCCGAGGCGTACCCAGGGAGATGTTGCTTTTTTATCAGCCATAGTGATCACAAAACCTTTACTAGCGGGTTTTCCCGCGTATCTGAGCTTGCCGCATAAGGCTTGCCGTGGCTAGATGGCGACCCTCGCCGGACATTGAAATATCGGACCCTGTTATGCTGCAGCTTTTGAAAGATCGCAACTTTCTCTTCTATTGGCTTGGCCAGTTTGTGTCTGTTATCGGCGACCATGTGACCATGCTTGCCTTCCCGTGGCTTGTACTGCAACTGACGGGAAGCGAGCTTCTGATGGGTCTTGTCTTTGCGGCGCAGGGCTTGCCGCGTGCCGTGCTTATGCTGTGGGGCGGAGCGCTGGTGGACCGCACAAACCCGCGCAGCGTGATGCTGTGGACCAATATCCTACGCCTCATATTTGTGATGGTGCTCTCGTATCTTCTCTATGTGGATTCGGTCACTATCGAGCTTGTTTTTGCTATCGCGATCGCTTTTGGCCTTGCCGACGCCTTCTTTTACCCGGCCACCACGTCGATGGTGCCCAGCCTCGTGGAAAAGGACGACTTGCAGGCGGGTAACTCGCTGGTGCAGACGACCATGTGGCTTGGGGTGATCATCGGCCCCGTGATCGCGGGTGTTGTGATCGCGGGCGAGGCCACCACCATGAGCCACGCCCCGGCGGAGGCAGGCGGCAGCTACGGCGAGGACCGTGTTGGCCTTGCGCGCGCCTTTTTTGTCGACGGGCTGACCTTCGCGTTCTCTTTCCTTACCCTTTTGTTCGTGCGGGCGCGCGGCTATGAAAAAGATGATGAGGAGGCAGGCCAGTCGATGGCATCGGCGATCTGGCAGGGTATCCACTGGGTATGGTCAAATCCCACGGTGCGGCTTGGCTTTATTGGCATCGCCATTCTTGAGACATTTTTCCAGGCGCCCATTTTTATCGGCCTGCCAGCGCTGGCGGATGCGCGCTTTGAAGAAGGCGCCTATGTGTACGGGCTTGAGATTGCTGCGTATGGCACCGGTGCGCTTTTGGGTGCCATGGCGGGCGGCATGTTCAAATGGCCGCGTGATGAGAATGTGGTGCGGGTTATGTTCCTTATTTTCACCTTCTCAGGCGCGACTATTGGCCTGATCGTGCTCTACCCGCCGTACTGGTGGGCGATGCTGGTGTTTTTCATTGCGGGCTGTGGTGACAGTTATATCTGGGTGCATTTCACCACCTACCTGCAGAAAGCCACGCCGGAGAAACTGTTGGGCCGGGTGATGGGCATATTAATGTTCATGGCTGTGGGGCTGCTGCCCATTGCCAGTATCATCGCGGGCTTCGCCTTTGAGTGGAACCTTGAACTGTCGCTCATGATCGCGTCCGTCATCCTTGTGGCATCGTGTCTTTTGGCAGCGGCGCATCCTTATGCTAAAGCAAAACCGGAAGAGGTTAAGGCGGGCGAACAGGATGTGAGCCAGCAGCAGGAAGGGTTATAACAGCGCATGCGCGGCTATTTTGGGATCGGGATCGACGGGGTGTCCAAGGAAGGCAATATGGGCAACCTCATCCGCACGGCCCACGCTTTTGGCGCCAGCTTCGCCTTTGCGGTGAAACCCGCCGTGGTGCAGCACTCCGGCGCGGCGGTGACGGCTGACTTTGCCGACACCAGCAAAACCCACACCCAGATCCCGTTTTATGCCTATGCGAGTGCTGACGCCGTGGACGTGCCGCAGGGCTGCCAGCTTGTGGGAATCGAGATCACCGATGACGCGGTAGACCTGCCAAGCTTTCGCCACCCGACCCGGGCGGTCTATGTTCTGGGGTCTGAACGCAAGAGCCTGTCGGCCGAGATGGCGGCACGCTGTGATCACATAATCAAAATCCCGACAAAGTTCAGCCTTAACGTAGCGACAGCCGGTGCTATAGTCATGTATGACCGCTTGCGGCTTCTGGGTGGATTTGCCGCCCGCCCGGTGATGGTGGGACAGGACCCGATTGAACGGGACCCCCACGTGCATGGTGGCCGTTTCAGCCGCCTTGAGCGCCGCGCGAGGCGGGAAGCGAAGGAATAATGCCGCGAGCCTTCAGGGCTGGCGGGCGGGGAAACCCCGTGGGATGACATGGTAAAAGAGGGACGTATGCGACTTTCACTTCTGGTTCTAGGCATGTTTATAGGCGCTCTGGCCATCTGCGCAGGTGCCGAGGCACAAGGCAAACCGCGCTTGCTCGGCAGTTACCGCGACTGGGATGCCATGGCAGGCACCTCAAACGGCAACAAGACCTGCTACATCATTTCAAGCCCAAAACGCAGTACGGCGAGCAAAAAAAACGCCACCCGTGGCCAGATTTACATGACCGTCACCCACCGGCCCAAGTTTGGAGTCAGAGGTGAGGTAAACGCGGTGGTGGGATATCCCATCCGACGTGGCAGCGAAGCCAGCATTTCGGTTGATGGTCGCCACAGCTTCCGTTTCTTCACCGAAGGTTCGGGCGCCTGGGCCTATGACCCGAAGGACGACGCTGCCGCTGTTGCCGCCATGAAGGCCGGTGCCAACCTTGTGGTGAAAGCCACCAGCCAGCGTGGCACTGACACAACGGACACCTATTCGCTGTCGGGCTTCACCGCCGCTTATAACGCCATCACCAAGGCATGCAATTGACCAGCAACTGAGGAAGCAATCGGGGGGTAGATGTGATAAGGGGATTCTTTACCGGCGCACTTCTGGGCCTGATAGCCCTGCCGGCAAGCGCGCAGGATATCAAGCTGTGCCATATCGCGAACTCGGGCTTCATGGCCGAGGGGCGTTCGAGCGCGGTGCTCTTTGATGCTGTGCGGCTGAAGGACACCTTTGACGGTGACTATGCCATGCCGCGCAAGAAGCTCGTGGGCAAGATGATCAGCGGCGAAGCGCCGTTTGATAAGGTCACTGTGGCGCTGGTGAGCCATATGCACAATGACCATTTTGACCCCGTTGGCACGCTCCGCCACCTGCGCAAGAACAAGTCCGTGCGCTATATCATGCCGCCTGAGGCGTTTGAAATGCTGAAGGCCGGGAAAGCGCGGCCCGAGGATCTTGCCCGCGTGAATGTGGTACTACCAAGCGAAGATGCTGGCCCCATCACGCAGCAGATCGGCGATGTAACCATTGAAGCTTACCGCGTGAGCCACGGTGAGGGCGGGCCACAGAATATCGGTTACCGGGTCTCCCTTGACGGCGTGCGCATTTTCCACACTGGCGATATCGCGGCGGACAAGAAAAGCCTGCGCCGTGCGGGCCTCCGTCACACGGAAGTGGACATCATGCTGATGCCCTTCTGGTACGGCCTGAATAACGCGGAGCAGAGCCAAGCTGCCGCCTTCGCATGGCAGATCGACACCGTTGTTCCCATGCACTTTGCGCCTAAGGAAGAAAAGTGGATGAAGGAATATGGCGGCCTCAATATGCTGGTGCAACATGTGCACGACCAGTGGCCGAAAAGCCGTAAGGTTCTGGGCGAGATGCAGTGCGAGCTCTTTAGCTACTGACGGGTTGTGTTTTTGCTCGTTTTCATGGTTTCATTCTCTGATCACAAGGGAGGGATACATGAAACGATTTTCGCTGATTTTCACCGCCTTGTTGGCGTTCTTGCTGCCGTCTTATGTTTGGGCGAAAGATGACAGTCCAGCCTATATTGGTCGATATGCGGAAAACGCAAAAGATAAGTCAGCTATTAATGTTGTGATAGAAAAGTTCAGCAAGGCCATCGAAGAAAAGGATGCGGTCCTGTTGCAGTCACTTTTCATGCATGACGATATCCTCTTTATATCGCCGCCCACCCAAGACGTGATTGATACGGTCCGGAAGGACAACCCGAGCTTTATGAAAAGCCATCCCAGCAAGCAGGCAGAAATATTTGCAAATTATATCAGCACCAGCGAAGCCACGAACAAGGAGCGCTTCTTCAATGTGAACATCGTGCAGGATGGCAATTTTGCGCTGGTATATTTCGACTATGACTTTTTGGCGGATGGCAAGGCCATCAATCATGGCATAGAAGTATGGAACATGTTCAGGATTGACGATGAATGGCGGATAGCCAGCGTGACCTGGTCGACCAACATGATGACAAATTAGCCTACAACACCTTAACCTTGCCGACCCACCCATTCTCAGCCGTCTTTGTTGCCATAACGAGGGCGACTTCGGTGTCGTTCATGATGGCGACCTGACGGCCGCCTGGGGCCCAGATGGCGCTGCCGCCGGGCGGGATATAATCACCACTCTGGGTCGCGTAATTTGCCAGCATCACCGCCATGTCGTGTGCGCGTGCATAGCCTTCCAGCATCTTGGCTTCGCGGTCATAGCCTTCTACCGAGATCAGCGCGCTGGCGGCATAGATGTCTGCGCCGCAATCGGCGGCACGGGCAGCGTGGCTTGGGTGGTTGAGGTCGGCACAGATGGCAAGGCCAAGTTTTGCACCCTTGTGTTCGGCCATGCCTACCTTGTCGTCTGGCTGGAAATAGGGTTCCTCACTTTTGTGCACATGCACCTTGTGGTAGGCCACTGGCGCGGCACCGCCAAGGATGAGGGAACCCAGATAGGGTTTGCCCGATGGCGCACGCAGCGGCATGCCCACCATCACCCGCATATCATGCTGGGCGGCAAGCAGATGAAGCGGCATGAACAGGCTGCCATCCGGGGTGGTTTGCAACTCTTCGGCAAGGTCCATTTCATACCCGGTGACGGAAAGCTCGGGGAACACCAGAAAGTCCACCCCCTCCCTGGCGGCGGCTTCTGTCATGCGCACATGCTTGTCCAGATTGGCATGAATATCGCCGCGCCGAGCGGAATATTGCGCGCTTGCGATGGTGTAACCGGTGGGGGTGGGCATGGTGGTGGTCCTCGCGTTCTCGGTTGTTTGTCGAACCATATGAGTGCGCGGGCAAGCCGTCAATGCGGCTGTAGGACCGTGCTTTACAACCGGGGATAACAGGCGTATAAGGCGCGGCATTCATGAACCCGCATGGTGGTGGAACGCCCCATGCCCGAAACGCCCTGGCGTGAGACAACTCACAAAAGGCAGGAGTTATATAGATGCAGCTTACCCCAAACGGCCATGAGCCGATCATCTCCCCACGCCTTGTGATCGATGCAGACGGCAAGACCAATATCCTTGGTCTCGACCGGGCTGAACTGAAGGCCGTGATCGCCGAGATTGGCGTGCCTGAAAAACAGGTCAAGATGCGCGCCAGCCAGGTGTGGCATTGGGTATACCACCGGGGGGTTACCTCCTTTGACGACATGAGCAATGTGTCGAAGGATGTACGCACCAAGCTGGCCGAGCATTTTGTCATCAAACGGCCAGAGATTGTCGAAGCGCAATATTCGAACGATGGCACACGTAAATATCTCATCCGCTTTGCTGACGGCAACGAGGCCGAGGCGGTTTATATTCCTGAGGAAGACCGCGGCACGCTCTGTGTGTCATCCCAAGTTGGCTGCACGCTCAATTGCAAGTTTTGCCACACCGGCACCATGCGCCTTGTGCGCAACCTGACAGCGGGCGAGATTGTGGCGCAGATGATGATCGCGCGTGATGACCTTGACGAATGGAAAAACCCCACGGCTGGCCGCCGCGTCACCAACATCGTCATGATGGGCATGGGTGAGCCGCTCTATAATTTCGACAATGTCAAAAAAGCGCTTGAGATTATTATGGACGATCAGGGTATCCAGCTTTCCCGCCGCCGCATCACGCTTTCAACCTCCGGCGTGGTGCCGCACATGGAACGCTGCGGCACGGAAATTGGTGTGAACCTGGCGGTATCCCTGCATGCGGTGCGCGACGATGTACGTTCCGAGATTATGCCGATCAACAAGAAGTATTCGCTTGATCAGGTGCTGACCGCCTGCGCCAACTACCCCGGTGCGCATAACGCACGCCGCATCACGTTCGAATATGCCATGCTCAAGGGCGTGAACGACAGCGACGCTGACGCGCGGGAACTGGTACGCCTTATCCGCAAATACAAGCTGCCTGCCAAGGTGAACCTCATTCCGTTCAACCCTTGGCCGGGCACTGTTTATGAGTGCAGCGACTGGGATCAGATCCAGCGTTTCTCCGATATTGTGTATGAAGGCGGCATCTCGGCGCCCATTCGTACCCCGCGCGGTCGCGATATCATGGCGGCCTGCGGCCAGCTCAAGTCAGCGTCTGAGAAAAAGTCCAAAGCGCAGCTCGCGCGTGAAGCGGACGCTGCGGCCCCTGCCCCTGTGCATGTGGAAGAAAGCGACAGCGCGCTTGGCTGGGTGACAGGCTAAGGCGGAAAACCCGTCTAGGACTTCAGCCCAAAAAGCGTCAGCAGGCTGCGCGGTGCCTGATTGGCGATGCTCAGCGCTGTAATGCCCAGCTGTTCCTTGATCTGCGCGGCCTGAAGGTCGGCGGCGGTGCGGGCAAGGTCGGCGTCCACAAGACGGCCAATGCCCTCCTCGATCACATTATGCAGCTTGTTGGTGAATTCCTTCTGAATCTCCAGCCGCCGCGAGGCAGTGCCGAAGTGCGACATGGCCGCATTCACATTGTCGATCGAGTTTTCGAGTTCTGCCATAGAATAATCGCTGTCATCGGTCAGCGTGATAAGCGCCCCGCCAAACGACAGGTCCTGATGGTCAAAATCGATGGTGTCACTGCCGTCTGAATTGGCCAGCGCGCTGATCACCCCGTTGCTGTGGTCAATCAGGTTGGTGCCATTAAAGGTAGCACTTGAGATAATCGTCTTGATCTGGTCGCGGTAGGCGTCAAGGTCGCGGGTGTAGGCGGTAGCGGCGCTTTCGTCACCGTTCTCGCGCGCGCTGACCAGTGAGGCCATCTTGCCCTTCATCTCGATCAGAATGTCTGAAATGCTTTCGGTGGCGACAACCGCAACGTCCACGGCAACGGTGGCGCGGTCGATGCTGCCAATGGCGGCATTCAGGCCTGCGAGGTCGCCGCGCATGCGCTGGGCGATGGAATAAGTTGCTGCATCATCGGTGACGGAGCCGACCTTATAGCCGGTGGCGATACGCTCCTGCAATGTCTCAAGCCATTTGTGGTTGGCTTCCAGATTGCGCAGGGCGGACAAGGCGCCCGAATTGGTATTCACACTCAGCATGGCCAGCTACTCTAGCGAAGGTCCCGCGCATTTTGCGCGTCCTTTCCTTTTGAAAGGCAAGGCCCACCCTATAGCATAAGTCGTGATCCGACAACTGCCGAGCGTGCCGGGAGCTTTTATCTGGCGCTTGGGTTGCTCGCCCTCTATTTTCAGTGCAATTCGCTCTGGTGTGCCCAAAAACAAGTTTTTCTGCACTAAAGTCCTAAAAAATAAACGTGCAAGGCAATTGACCAAAGCCTTTGCCTACTTATACTGCGCCGTGCAAAACGCATTACCGGAGTTTCCCTATGTCGGACCAAGTGAAAAAAGTTGTGCTTGCCTATTCAGGCGGGCTTGATACCTCGATCATCCTCAAGTGGCTGCAGGTGACCTACGACTGTGAAGTTGTGACCTTCACCGCAGACCTGGGGCAGGGTGAGGAGCTTGAGCCGGCACGACGAAAAGCGGAAATGCTGGGTATCAAAGAAATTTACATTGAGGACGTGCGCGAAGATTTCGTCAAAAACTACGTCTTCCCCATGTTCCGCGCCAACACGGTCTACGAAGGCATGTACCTTCTGGGCACCGCGATCGCACGGCCGCTGATCGCCAAACGCCAGATCGAGATTGCACGTGAAGTGGGCGCTGATGCCGTCTGTCACGGCGCGACCGGCAAGGGCAATGACCAGGTGCGCTTTGAACTTGGCTATTATGCGCTCAACCCCGATATCAAGGTGATTGCACCGTGGCGTGAGTGGGACCTGCACAGTCGCACGAACCTGATCAATTTTGCCGAACAGCACCAGATTGAGGTGCCCAAGGACAAGCGCGGCGAAGCGCCGTTCAGCGTTGACGCGAACCTTCTGCACACGTCCAGTGAAGGCAAGGCGCTTGAGGACCCATGGGTGGAAGCGGAAGAATATGTCTACGCCCGTACCGACAACCCGGTGACCGCACCAGACGAGCCGGAGTATATCGAGATTGATTTCGAGAAGGGTGACGCTGTTGCCATCAACGGTGTGAGCATGAGCCCGGCCACGCTCCTGACCGCGCTCAATGAGCACGGCAAGAAGCACGGCATTGGCCGGCTTGACCTTCTGGAGAACCGTTTTGTCGGCATGAAGTCACGCGGCATCTATGAGACGCCGGGCGGCACTATCCTGTTGGCGGCCCACCGGGGCATTGAGCAGATCACCCTTGACCGCGGTGCCATGCACCTCAAGGACGAGATCATGCCCAAATATGCCGAGCTGATTTATAACGGTTTCTGGTTCTCGCCGGAGCGTGAGATGATGCAGGCGCTTATTGACAAGAGCCAGGACCATGTTGTCGGCACGGTTCGGCTGATGCTGTTCAAGGGCGGTGTACATGTTGTGGGCCGCAAGAGCCCGAAAAGCCTGTATTCGATGGCGCATGTGACCTTTGAGGAAGATGACGTTTACGACCAGCGCGACGCACAGGGCTTTATCAAGCTGAATGCACTCAGGCTTCAGCTTCTCAAGCGTCGCGGTAATGTGCCATTGCCGCCGTCATACGAATAACCGGTGCGGCATAGGCGCCTTATAAAACAAGCGAGGTTCCGTGGCTGATATCCTGACCATTATCGCCCCGGTTTTCCTCCTGATCATGCTCGGGTACGGTCTTGGCCGTACCCGGCTCTTCCCTGAAGGCTCCAGCGCGATCCTGATCGCTTTTGTCTGGTATATCGCCATCCCCGCGCTTCTGTTCAGTTCGCTTGCGCCCCGTGATCTGCCGCAGCCCAGTGAACTGGTGCTGGTGGGCGCCTATTATGGCTCGCTGCTGTTCCTTTACGGTGCCGCGGTTGTGATCGCGCGGTTTGTGTTTCGCCTTACCCTTGCCGAGCAGGGCATCTTTGCGCTGTCGGCCTGTTTCGCCAACGGCGGTTTTGTCGGTATCCCGATCATTGAAGGCGCATATGGTGCGGAAGGGGTGCGGCTTTTCCTTGTGCTCCTCAGCTTCCATTCACTCACGCTGCTGCCAACCACCACGATCATTATCGAACATGCCAAGGGACGCGGGGACGGTCCCGGCATATTGGTGCGCACCTTCATGAGCATTCGGCAGAATCCGATCATCCTCGCCCTTCTCACGGGGCTTTCCTGGTCCGCGCTTGGCCTGCCCTATCCGCTGTGGCTGGAGCGCTTGGTGGCTTTGCCTGCGGCGTCTGCCTCGCCGGTGGGCCTGTTCGCGGCCGGGCTTGCGCTCTCGCGCGTGCAGATATCCGGTGACCTTGTTCAGGCCAGCGTGGCCATGGTGTTGAAGCTTTTTGTCCTGCCGGTGATTGTGTTCAGCGTCAGCCACTACTGGTTGACGTTGCCGGACATGTGGGTAGGCGTGGCCACGCTGATGGCGGCGCTGCCATCGGGCATGATTGCCTACAGCTTTGCCATGCAGCACGGCGTGGGGTCACGCCGCGCAGCGACCACGGTGCTGATCTCCACCGGCGGTTCCGCGCTGACCCTCTCGGTGGTGCTTCTGACCCTCAGGGCCTTCGGTTATTCGGAGTGATCTGCCGTGCGCAGGAAATACATGTCCCGGCCCACCACATCAATGCGCACAATACGCCGCGGCTTGCTGGTGGTTATATAGAGGATATTTTCAGGCATGACACCGCGTAGCGCCACTTTGTAGGCCTCAATGGAGCCGCCGGGGGTTTCTACCCGGGCGCGCCCTCCGGTCTCAACGCGCACTTGCTCCGTGCGGTTTGCCATGGTGTTGAACCAGTCAAATGAGGTCTGGTATCCGTCTTGCAGCGGCAAGGCAGCGACAAAGCCAATGGCTGCCATACGTAGGGGGGCGTAGTTGTCCTCAACCAGATCAACATCTCGAATTGTCTCCCCGTCACCGTGGCGGCGGCTGATAATCTGCCCCTGCCGGTTTCCGCCGGTCCAGCGCAGGTCCACGTTCATCATGCTGTCCCCCATGGAAAACTTGACCATCACCGTATAGGGCAACAGCGTTTTTGCATCGATCAGCGCGCTGGCGCTTTCCAGGATGTTGGGTGCCATGCTGGTGCGGTCTTCCACCAGATACTGGTTGCCGATGCGGGTCCAGCCGTATTCCATGGTGCCCGCTTGCTGGCCTTCGTTGATCATGATCATGCGAAACAGGGAGAGATCGGCATTATCAAGGTTCAGTCCGTCGCGCCACTCTGCACGGGCAGTCGTTGCCGTTAGCATCGCCAATATCAGAAAGAGGGGCCTATAGCGCCTATTCATAACCCTTGTCCCATCAAATGCCCGGTGCGTAGATTAAAACTGCGCACACGGCACGAGAAGGGGGACATTGGTTTAGGGAAGCGCGGGATATGAGGAATGCTATCCAATGAAAAAGGGCGGCCCACGAGCCGCCCCTGATCATATATTATTTAAGGCCTGTCTAAGGGCCTTTTTCAGGGCCAGTATTCGGCTTGCCTTACTGACCGGCGCGCTGTTCGTCACGCAGTGCCTTGAACTCGCTGCCTTCGCTCCAATTCGGCCATACCTCACTGTCGATCAGCAGACGACCAGTGTTGTAATAAAGCTCGAGATCCTCAACCGCGCCTGAAAGCTCCCAACTGGCGTCATATTCATCCGCTGGCTGGTGGTAGCGCTTTTCAAGGTAATCCGCGACAAGGGCGTCGACATATGCGCGACCTTTTTCGCGGTGATCATAGCCTGAGTTCGGGTAGAGCATCGGCACGCCGCGTTTTGACAGCTCAAAGTGGTCAGAGCGGTAGAAGTACCCTTTTTCCGGCTCCTGATCGGCAACCAGAATGCGGTCCTGCATTTTTGCCGCCTGGTCCAGATAGCTGTCCAGCTCGGAATTGCCGAGGCCGATTACAGTCACATCCTTGGTGGGGCCATAATAGTTAAGGCCATCCATATTGATGCCGCCGATGGTTTTTTCCAGTGGAAACAGTGGATTGGCCGCATAATATGCCGAACCCAGCAGGCCTTGCTCTTCTGCGGTGACAGCAAGGAACAGCACGGACCGTTTTGGTGGTTTTCCAGCGCCGGCGTAAGCACGGGCCAGTTCGATCAGGCCGCCGGTACCGCTGGCGTTATCCAGCGCGCCGTTGTAGATGCCGTCACCTTCCGCGTTGGGGTCTGTGCCGATATGGTCCCAGTGCGCCATATAGATGAAAACCTCATCCGGATGCTCACTGCCCTTGATATAGCCCGCCACATTGCGGGAGTTGATGTGGTTTACCTCAGACGTGAAGTCCGCCGCGAATGTCACCTCCATTGGCACAGCCTTGAAGCCCGGCTTGGCCGCGGCTTCCTGCAGGTCCGCGCGGTTGAGGCCGGCCATGGTAAAGAGCTTGTCGGCGGCCTCGGTGGTGATCCAGCCTTCGGCGTCGGCGAGCGACGCGCCCTTGTCATCGCGAACCATGTCGAACTGTGGGCCGGTCCAACTGCTGTCCACCGTGGCCCAGCCGTAGGCGGCGGGTTTGGTTTCGTGGATGATGACAGCGGCGGCGGCACCCTGTCTGGCAGCCTCGGCGAACTTATAATCCCAGCGGCCATAGTAGGTCATGGTGTTGCCTTCAAAAAGGTCGGTATTCTGGGTCGCAAAGCCGGGATCATTGACCATGATGACAACGGTTTTACCTGTTACATCAATACCTTCATAGTCGTTCCACCCACGCTCGGGCGCGTTGATGCCGTAGCCGACAAAAACCATGTCGCTGTCTGCTACCCTGGTGGCTGTTTGTTCATGCCGGGTCCAGATCACCTGATCGCCGCGGTAGGCAAGCTCAAGGTTTTCGCCGTCTTTCGAGAGGGTCATGGCAGGGGCATCCCTGGTCTCGACAGAGACAAGCGGCACGTCCTGGATGAAGCTGCCGCCATTGGCGCCCTTCAGGCCTGCGTCCTTGAACTGCTTCTCGATATAGCGCACGGTCAACTCTTCACCCGGCGAGGCGGGCGCCCGGCCGCCATATTCGTCTGACGCCAGCTCCCTGATATGCTCGCCAAGGGCTTCCGCGCTCATCTCATAAGGCGCAGTGTTTTGTTTTTTCTCATCTTTTTGCGTGTTGCCGCAGGCTGCCAGCGCAAGCGCCACAGCCGAGATGGTGAGTATGTTTTTCATCTTGTCCCTACCCTGATGGTTTGATTCGGCGCGAGAGTGACGGAAAGCCTGGGGGCTGTCAACGCGCGCATCCGCCGCATGCTGTCGGTTGTGCGCCCGCTGCGACGAGCCGCCAACACCGCACAAAGCTGCGCTGGAGTTGGGTCAAAAATGTGGAGATTTGTGCGAAAACTGTGCGGGTTCTATGCGGAATGTGTGCGGCCCGGCGAGGCGGGTCCGGCGGGCTAGCTGAGGAAGGTATTCCTGAGCCCGTCCAGAACATATTGTGCGGCAAGGGCGGCAAGGATGACGCCGAGAAGTCGCGTCAGCACGGCGTTAACCGTGGGCCCCAGAAGGTCCATCACCTTGCCGGCGGTGAAGAAGATGACAAGCGTGATGATCATCACCAGTGCGAGCGCCGCCAGCACGGCGCCCTGGGCCATCAGGTCATGCTCGTAGGATGACATGGTCAGCATGATGGTGGCGATGGCGCCGGGGCCGGCCAGTAGCGGTAGGCCGATAGGGAAGACGGAGATGTCCTCGAAATAGTCGTCCATTTTCTCAGCCGACTCTTGCTTGCGTTCGGTGCGTTTTTCGAAAACCATTTCAAGCGCGATGATGAACAGCATAATGCCGCCCGCGACCCGGAGGCCGTCCATCGAAATACCCAGCGCACCGAGGAAGGGTTTGCCGACAAGGGCGAAGAAAATAAGGATCAGCGTGCCGATCACCGTGCCCTTGATCGCCATCTTGTGCTGAACGGCCTTGGGCATGTTTTGGGTCAGGCCCGCAAAAACGGGCGCGATGCCGATGGGATCGACAATCACAAACAGGCCGATGAAGGCGGCGATGAAAGCTTCATACATAAGCGCTGGTTCCCCTTTGGGGAGCGGCTGTCCGCCCCTTTACCCCTGTGTTTCCGTTATGCCCTAAACACTGTCCGGGTCGATATTGTTCTGTCGGCACGCGGCTGTCACGGTATTTTTCAAGAGGCAGGCGATGGTCATGGGCCCAACCCCGCCCGGCACCGGGGTGATGGCAGCGGCGTGTTTGGCCGCTGTCTCGAATTCCACATCGCCGACAAGACGGGTTTTACCCTCGCCGCGTTCGGGGGCGTCAATGCGGTTGATGCCCACGTCGATCACGGCGGCACCGTTCTTGATCCAGTCGCCTTTGACCATCTCGGGCCGTCCGACGGCGGCGACGACGATATCGGCGGCGCGCACTTCACCGGCGAGATCACGCGTACGGCTGTGGGCAATGGTGACGGTACAGTTGGCATCCAGCAGCAGCTGCGCCATCGGCTTGCCGACAATGTTGGAACGACCAACCACAATGGCTTTTTTTCCCGAAAGGTCACCCAGGCAGTCCTTCAACATCATGATGCAGCCAAGTGGCGTGCAGGGCACCATACCGCGCCCGCCGGTGGCGAGAAGGCCGGTATTGACCACATGGAAACCGTCGACGTCTTTCTCTGGCGCGATGGTCTCAATCACAGCGGCTTCATCGATATGCGCAGGCAAGGGCAGCTGCACAAGAATGCCGTGGATAGCCGGGTCTGCGTTCAGCTCGCGCACTTTGGTAACCAGAGCCTCTTGCGCGGTTTCGGCGGGCAGCTCGTGGTGGATGCTGTGCATGCCCACCTCTGCGGTTTGTTTGACCTTGTTGCGCACATAAACCTGGCTGGCCGGGTCTTCGCCTACGACCACAACGGCCAGGCCGGGCGTGACGCCGTGGTCGGCCTTGAGAGTGACAACGCTTTTGGCAACATCTGCGCGCACGCGCGCGGCGAAGGCCTTGCCATCAATAATATTACTGGGGGTATCCATGGATGGGCGTCTCCTTGGGTGCGCCCGGCGGCCCATCGCGGTGGCGGCTAACCCAAAAGCCCAAGGTCGCGAAATTTGGCATCGAGCACAGATAACAGTTCGTCCGGCACGCCCTCAATGAGAACCGTCTTATTCCGGGATTGCTCCCCCGCTATAAGGCGTATGGAAGTCTTGGGCAACCTGAGTTTTTTGGCGAGCAGCTTTGCAATTGCCGCATTGGCTTTGCCCTTTTCGGGCACGGCGGTGACGCCGGCCTTCAGGCGCAGGCCGTCCGCGGTTTCCATGAAGCCGTCGAGGCTGTCTTTGCTCGCGCCCGGTGTCAGGCGGATTGGCAGGCGCACGCCATCTACGGCCAAGGTTAGAATGTCAGCCAGCCTAACCTCCGGGCTGTCAGTAGACATGCACACCAAAAAGCGGCGCAATGTCATGCTTGAGCAGGATCCTGAGCGCGTAGATCACGAACCACAGGATGATCGGGGACAGGTCAACTCCGCCCATATTGGGCAGGAAGCGCCGGATGGGCCTCAGCGCTGGCTCCGTCACCGCATAAAGAAACTGCATCACCGAGCGGACAAATTGCTGGTGGGTATTGATGACACCAAAGGCGACAAGCCAGCTCATGACCACGGTGATGATGAGGAGGAGGGCATAAAAGCCAAGCAAGCTGTCGAGTAGAGTAAAAAGCGCATTCATTGTCGCGTTCCTTGTCCTACCTGTCTTGGTCTCATCCTTGGTCTTACCGACCTCGGCCGAGCACTGCAGGCTATTTGTCACGTTCCTTGCAAGAGATGTAAGGAGAATTGCGGTAAAAAGCAATTGAAGGGCAAAAAATTCCCCCGGAGCCGAGTCGTTTATGGCGGCATGGCTGGATGTGGGGGAATATATTGCCTATGCGGCAGAATTTGCCGGGTTGCTGATGCCGTAAAACGGATGAAACCGATTGCTTAGCAAGAAGGCAGAATGCTGGTAGACTGAACAACATGGCATTTTTTGGCGTATCAAATTCAGGTGGACTATTTGGCCTTGGCGGCCAAAGCAGCTCGTTCCAGATCGTGGGCGTAGATACCTCCCTGATTTCTGCGTCCGCCAATGCCAAGATCGCCCAGCGTACGCTTGCATCTCTTTCCGCCGCTGACCGCGCCGCCTATAATTTTGGTGCTTCCGATGACGGTGTCACGCCGCCATGGCAGCTGGCCGAGGAAACCAAGACCCTCACCCAGCAAATCCGCGAAGTCCGCGACCTGACCAAGTTTATCGACCTCAAGGCCGATGACCTCAAGTCGGTGGCCGATAACGCCGACAAGCAGGCAACCTTCGCGCTTTTCAAGGCGCTGTCGAACCTGCGCATTCTGGCGGAATATGCCTCCGAGGATGCCACATCAAGCGCATCGCTGGCCCGCCTGAACGAGCAGTTCCAGTCGGGCCTCGCTGAAGTGCGCGACTATCTGTCGACCGCGGAGCTTGAGAAGCTTGAGCTGTTTCTTGGCGAAAAGCAGTACAAGACCGAAGCTTCCACCCGCCTTGGCAAAAACGAGACCGGGTTTAACGGCAGCCTCGTGACCGATGACCCCAACGCCGCCATCAGCGGGTTGACGGGCACGGAAGTCTTTACGGTCTCGATCACCAAGAGCGGCGAAACCGATGATATCACCATTGACCTGAGCGAACTGTCGGGCACGCTGTCCCTCAATAACATCAAGGATTTTGTCAACACCAAGATCGAGGCGCTGACGGCGACCGATGACGAGGGTGAAGACTATATCAAACACCAGACACGCTTTGACGTGCGCCGGGACGGCTCCAGTGGTCGTTACGCGTTGCAGATCGACAGTACCATCACGGAAGAGGTGAGCCTGTCGGCTGCGAGTTCCGCGCCAACCCTTTATGTCGCCAGCGCGGTCAGGCAACTGGATGACGACTATGCGGTCACCAGCCGTATCACCGAACTGAACAACCTTGATGGCACGATCACCATTGATGACACCACGTCGTTTGCCGCGGTTGACTATGCCGCAACGGAAGTGAAGGGCCTCGTCAAGGAAGAGGAAGAGGATGACGTCGATCCGAAGATCAAGGAGCTGCGGGATAAAATGCGCGCCGATGCCCTTGCCAAGGCGACCGAGGATGACGAAGAAACCGACGAGACCGAAGACGCCGATAACGCGTCCTCGCTGACCAATATCGACAGCGCCAACAAGGTCAATGCCGATACCGCAGCCAAGCGCGTGGCGGTTGACAGTGAAGGCGGCATCTATGTTGTGGGCACATCGTCAGGCAGTTTTGGCCACCAGTTGAACACCGCGTCGGATGAGGATGTGTTTCTGACCAAGTTCGACAGCGAAGGCAATGTGGTGTTTTCCCGCCTTCTGGGGGCGTCCGACAGCGCTAATGTGCAGGGCATCACGGTGGACGCGGACGATAATGTTATTCTCGTCGGCCAGACCGACAGCGCGCTCTCCAGCGGTGACGTGATCAGCAGCACCGACCTTTATGTGCAGAAGATCAGCAAGCGCGGTGACGAGGTTTTCCGCTACCAACTGGATACATACGGTGAGACAGGTGCCTCAAGCGTGGCGGTCAACGCGGCGGGAGAGATTTTTGTTGGCGGTTATACCAAGTCGGGTATCAGTGCGACCTCCGGCTTCTCGGGCGGGTCTGACGCCTTGCTGCTCAAGCTGTCCGCGACCGGTACGTTGCAGGATTCGAATGTGTTCGGCACCAGCGACAATGAAGCCATCAAGGGTATCGCGGTTGACAGCAATGGCAATCTTGTGGTGGCCAGCGAGGAAGACGGCAACGCGGTTGTGCGCCGCATTGACAGCAGCGACCTGACGAACCAGACATCAAGTGTTGATTTGGGCAGCCTGGGTGCCGGCGGTTCGGTGCAAGGTGTCACCATCGATAATGCCAATGGCAAGGTTTATATTGCCGGTGTGACCAAAAACGCCAGCCTTGATGCCGGTGGTGCCGCCACGGTAAACGGCACGGCGGAAGGCGGTTTTGAAGGTTTTGTCAGCGGTTTGACGCTGTCGGGCTCCACGGACCTCAGCGCCGACTTCACCAGCTACCTGTCGACGTCTTCCACCGACCGCATTGCGGATGTGACGGTGTCTGACGGTACCGTATATGTGGCAGGCTCAACGGGCGGTACGTTCGCAGGTGAAACCGGGCGCGGCTCCAGC
Source organism: Kordiimonas aestuarii (assembly GCF_025574465.1). Lineage (GTDB taxonomy): Bacteria > Pseudomonadota > Alphaproteobacteria > Sphingomonadales > Kordiimonadaceae > Kordiimonas > Kordiimonas aestuarii. Next base: position 430,818 of record NZ_JAOBPP010000021.1, on the reverse strand, counting down.
GACGGCTTTGTGGCCCGCATCAATGGCACCAGTGGCGCCGTTGAAGACATTGAACAGTTTGGCGAAAGCCTTGCCAGTTCCACCGTCGGCGGTGTGGCCTTCACCAGCAAGGGCGATTCTGTCCTTGAGAAACTTGGCCTGCCGCAAGGCACTGTGCAGATTGACGAGACCCTGGATATCCAGACCCAAACCTCGGCCAAGGTCGATGACTATTTTTATATCTCTGTCGATGGTGGCACCAAAAAGCGTGTCGAACTTGACGAGGGTGACACCTTTGATGATTTGAAGCGGAAATTACGTATCGCTGGCTTTGGCAAGCTTGAGGTGGAAGTGTCCAATACCGATGAAGGCCAGAAAATTAAAATCAGCGCGCTTGATGATGGTGTGCCGATCGAGTTTTTCAAAGGCAAGGGTGGCCGTGATCTTCTGGAGCGCATCGGGCTTGAGCCAGGCCGTATTCTACCGAAAAACCAGGTGTTTGATATTTCAAGCGATGACGACGAAGACATCGCGCCGGAAGATGATGTTGGCGGTGTATTTGCGCTTGGCCTTGACGGGGCTATTCACCTTGGTGACAAGCAAACGGCGAAATATGTACTTGGCCTGCTGGACGGCGCGGTTTCCACCATCCAGCGCGCCTATCGCTCGCTGGACTATAATCCGCTTATCGAGCAGCTTAAAAACGGCGGGGCCAACAAGGGCACTGTGTCCCCCTATCAGCAGGCGCAACTGGCGAACCTGCAGACCGGGCTTGCGCGGCTGCAATCCGGTGCGTCGTCCTCCAGCGTCAGTTTGTTCGTCTGAGTTGTCGTCTCGTGAAATTCCCCTGAAGTTTCGCAACCCGGCGCGGCTTGTGTGCCGTGGTGGCGGATCAGGGGTTGGCCTGAAAAGGCCAGAAAATATCCTACAGAAAACATCCTGAGGAAAAGCCCCAAAAAAACGGCATAAAAAAACCGCGCTGTGTTGCGCGGTTTTTTGAATTCCTGGTGCTATAGGACCTCTCGGCGGGGTACGCGGGAACAGGTGCACGATTGGGGGTCGAGTAAATAAATTACCCATTCCCGCACCCCTGCTCGAGAGGTACTGAGATATATACAAAGCGCGTGCCAGAAATATAATTTTAATAAAACGCAATAATTTCAATGGTTTATGACGATATTTTTTTTAGAAAAGCGCGTTGTTTTAAAATTGTTGCATTAAAAGATAAAATATTATTGTTTTTTGCAACAATTTTTGCAAAAAGAGACATTTTATGCCGGAACCGATACCACCGGCCCACCATGGTGACTTTTGATTATGGGTATATAATGTTAAGTCATCATTCAGGCATGGTGCCTAAGATGGTTTGCTGCCATGAACGGAGTGGCGGTGCGTGCCACGTCAGGCTGCTGATAGGAAAAAAATTGAACATCTGTCTTAAACGTCTGCTGATCGTTGCCGCCATGGCCCTGCCTTTCGCGGCTGGCCCCGTCGCGGCCGAAGAGGAAGAGCCCGAGGTCGAAAAAATCCTTGGTAAGCCGAAGCTTGAAATGGCGCCGTTCAATTTTTCCGTCATCAAGCGAGGTGTGGTGGAAGGTCAGGCTTCGCTGCATTTTGTGCTGGTGATGGATAATACCACCGATTTTGAATTTGTGCGGTCGCGGCTACCGCAGCTACGCTCCGACTTCAATACCGCCCTGACGATACTCTCGCGCCAGCATTTTAACGTAAATCGGCCCATCGACCCCGACATGGTGAAGGCGTATCTGACCCCGTACCTCGATCATCGCCTTGGTCAGGGCAAGGCGCAGGTGTTTGTAAAACAGGCACTTATCCATCCGAATTGATCAGATTCGCCATAAAACTGTGGCGGTTTTGCCACACCTCAATCGCCCCGTTATAGAATCTACCCCCCCCGCTTGACGGCCCTTGCTTTTGACCTATCCAATTATAGTGGGAAGGAAAAGCATTCTTGCTTTTAACATAACGGAGGGGAAACATGCGCCAGAACCGCCTGTTTAATACAACCGCGCTTGCTGCCGGTTGTCTCAGTCTATTTGCAGCAAACTCAGCCTTTGCCCAGGACGAAGCCGATCCAATGATGGAGATCGAGGAAGTTGTGGTCACGGGTACCTATCTTAAAGGGAAGACCCAGTTTAACAGCCCATCACCCATCGCGGTGATTGGTTCAGAAAACCTGAACCAGATCGGCGCCAGCAACGTGGCAGACCTTGTCCAGACGCTTACCATCAACAATGGTGCGCAAAACAACCCGGATGCCTTCACCCAGAATGGCACGTCCGGTACATCCAACTTCAACCTGCGTGGTCTCGGTGTGGCCTCGACACTCGTGCTCCTGAATGGCCGCCGCCAGGTGGTTGCGGGCACAACGACAAACGATGGTATCGCGTTCGTTGATACATCGTCGCTCGTGCCGCAGATCGCCGTGCAGCGTATCGAGATTGTGAAAGACGGCGCCGCCGCTATTTACGGTACCGACGCCGTGGCTGGTGTGGTCAACTTTATCACCGACGACCAGTTCGAAGGCGTACAGGTCAGCGCCAAATATCAGATGGTGACCGACGAAGGCAGTCAGAACGACCAGCTCTATGAAGCCAAGTTCGGCTTCGGTGGTGAGAACACCCACTTCATGGGTGCCTTCAGCTATTATGACCGGTCGCCCCTGACAACGGCGGAACGCCGCTTCAGCACCGCAGCGAACGACAGTTCCGTGCTCGGGAACCCCGGCTCCTACTATGTGCCGACCCTGATTGGCCTTATCGGCCAGACCGTGCCGGTGATCGACCCTTACGGCTGTGAAGAATTTGGCGGTATCCGCGCGGGTTCCGGCATTGTGACACCGTTTGGCGAGGTAGGCACCTGTGGGTTCGACTTTGGTGATTACTATAGCCTCGTGCCCGAGGAAGAGCGTAAACAGGCTTATGCTGTTGTGACGCAGGACCTTGGTGACGGGCATCAGCTGCGCCTTGAGGGCGGCTGGGCCGACACCAGTGCCATCCGCGGCAACTCGCCAACATTCCCGTATCTGCAGATCGGGTCCGCGGGCGTGCCGGCTTACCACCCGGAAAACCCTTTTGGGGAAGGTGTGAGCTTCCTTGGCCGCGCCATCGGTAACGGCGGCGATGTGTCGAACAACATGTTCTCGTCTGAAACCTACCGCATCAATGTGGAACTGACAGGGAGCTTCAGTGATACCTGGAGCTATGATTTCGCCGTCACTCACGCGAAAAACAACTATCAGATCCGCACACGGGATGTGATCACCAATAACTTCCAGCTCGCGCTGGCCGGTTTTGGTGGTGATAACTGTCAGGCTGGTCTGGGTGTGCCGGGCGCAAATGGTTGTGAATTCTTCAACCCGTTTGCCACCAGCTACACCACAGCACCAAACAGCCAGAGCGTGCTTGACTTCGTGATTGGCGAACAGGTGATTGATGGTACGTCAAAAACAACCGTTTATGACGGCGTTGTTTCGGGTACGATCGGCTCGACAGGTGCCGGTGATATCGGCCTTGCCCTTGGTATCCAGATTCGGGACGAATACTGGGGCCGGGACTATGACGACATCTCCAACGCAGATGGTTTTGCCTTTGTGATCGGGAACTCGGATTTCGGTGAAGACCGTTCCGCCGTTGGTATCTTTGCGGAATCACTGATACCGATTACCGACCGTCTCGACCTTTCGCTGGCGCTGCGCCACGAAATGTATGGTGGTGATATTGGTTCGACAACCGACCCCAAAGTCTCGCTGCTGTTCCGTCCGAACGATACTTTGGCACTGCGTGGTAGCTACTCCACCAGCTTCCGGGCACCGTCGGTGCTGCAGATTGCTGGCGGCGGTACGTCGCTGAACCAGGTAACCGACCCGCTGGGAGGCACCGCTTTCGCGGCTGTTCGCTCGGTGGCGCCTGATGGCGGCCGTGACATCAAGCCGGAGCAGGGCAACGCCTGGAATTTTGGGGCGACCTGGTCGCCGGCGGGCACAGGCCTTGAGGTGGATTTCGACTACTGGAACTACAAGTTTACAGATGTGATCATCCAGGAAAACTACCAGGCTGTGGTCAATGCCAACCCAACCGATCCTGACCGCGTGATCCGCTCCGGTGGTACATCGGGCAGCATCATTATGGTGATTGTGGACTTCCTCAATGCTTCCAGCGTGGAAACGCAGGGCTTTGATGCATCGGTGAAATACAACATCGACACCGATATGGGCACTTTCATGCCGTTCGTGGAAGCCACACACGTGCTGAAGTACGACCTTGAAGACCCACAGGCTGGCAACGTTGACGGCGCCGGTAACCGGAACTTCGCAAACTTCGGCAGCCCGACGCCAAAATGGCGGGTCAATACCGGTGTTGCATGGGGTAACGAAAACCATGATGCCCGGTTCTATGTCCGTCATATCAGCGGTATGACCGATGACCAGAACCCAGGTAGCAACGTTGGTTCCATGACCACAGTTGACGCACAATACACGCTGCAACTCAGCGCCTTCAGCGATGGCATGGAAGGCTCGAGCCTGCAGTTCGGTGTGATCAACGCGTTTGACAAGGAACCACCTTATGTTTCGACAAACGGTGGTTACGAAAGCCGCACCCACGACCCACGCGGTCGTATGGTCTATGCGAAGCTGGTTGCTACATTCTAACAGCCAGTAAGCACTCAACAAATCCGAAAGGGGCAGCTTTGCTGCCCCTTTTTCTTTTGGAATCATATGGTTGGCTCATCGCTGCCTTCGTGCCGCCCCGCAAGGTTTTATTGCTCTTTAAACCATTCTTTTCCTTGACCTTTGCCAAATTGAGGTAAATCATTTTAATGAACTGCCTTAAATTGGAGGTATTTTTCACCGGAACCATGTTTGCCAGAGCATGCGGTGATCAGTGCCGGGGAAGCCGGTTAGGGCGGTTCATGGGGAAAACGGGGAGAAAACCATGAACACGGAAGTGAAGCACGCTCTGCGTGCGCGTCTATTGCATTCGGCTGCGGCTGGTGCGGTTACAATTGGCCTGTCCATGACAGGCGCCCAGCATGCCCTTGCGCAGGATACCGCCCGGGAAAGTGACGACGGATTTACGCTGGAGGAAATTCTTGTCACCGCGCAGAAGCGGGCCAAAACCTTGCAAGACGTGCCCATTGCCGTCAGCGCTTACACGGGTGAAACACTGGAGAAATCCAGTGTGCGGGACGTGCGAGACCTGATGATGATGGTGCCTGCGCTTAACACCACGCAGGCCGCCGCGTCATTCCAGACAGTTGTAAATATCCGCGGTATCGGCACATCCGGCTTCAACCCGGGGCTTGAGCCATCGGTGGGCATTTATGTGGACGGTATCTACCGTTCCCGCACCGGGGCCGCCATCGGCGATTTCCTTTCGGTGGAGCGGGTCGAGGTGCTGCGTGGACCGCAGTCCACCCTCTTTGGCAAAAACACGTCCGCAGGCGTAATTTCCTTTGTGACCAAGGCACCGGAATATGAGTTCGGCGGCAAGGGCGAGGTCACGTACGGCAACTATGATCAGATTATTCTCAAGGGCACAGTCACTGGCCCGATCGCGGAAGACAAAGCGGCTTTCCGTCTGTCTGCCAACGTCAACAAACGGGATGGCTTTATCGAGAATGTCTATGACGGACGCGACGTAAATGACCGCGACCGTTGGGCGGTACGCGGGCAATTACTGCTTGAACCGTCGGACGCTATTTCCTTCCGGCTGATCGGAGATTATTCCGAGATCAACGAAGCCTGTTGTGCAGCACCTTTCATTGAATATGGTCCGACGGCTGCTGCGGTGGCTGCGCTGGGGTTCCCGTTGGTGGAGGCCAATGCCTATAACCGCGAAACCGCCTTCAATGGCGAAATGCTGAACGCGATGAAGGATTTTGGCATCTCCGGCGAGTTGAACTGGGACCTTGGCGGTGCCGAGTTGACATCCATCACCGCGTACCGCGATTTCAAGTCGGACGCTAATTTCGACGCGGACTTTACGGCTGCCGACCTGATAAAACGGAACGGCGAGCTGACCAAGGTGGACATCTTCACGCAGGAAGTCCGCCTTGCCTCGACGGGCGACAATGTTGTCGACTGGTTGTTTGGCGGTTTTTATTCACACCAGACATTGGATGCGACGGACAAGGTGCCCTACGGCGCCGATAACCGCAGTTTCTTTGAAATACTGGCAGGCTCGGATGCGCTGGTGCCCGGGTTCAACAATATCACCGGGATCGAACTGACCCTTTCCAACCTTTATGCAAACGGCTTCTGGCCGGAGCCGGTGCCGGTTGGCACTTATTTCGCCGAAGAAAGCGGTATGGTGCAGGAGAAGTTCGACACCTCCGCGAAAAGCTGGGCCGTCTTCGGTCAGGCAGACTGGCATGTCACAGACCAACTGACCCTGACGGCAGGCCTCAGGTATACCAGGGAGAAGAAACACGCCACCGGTGTGTTCAATATCGACGATCCGTTTGCTGCCCTTAGCTTTGAGGACATGTTTGTTGCCATCGCGGTGGCGCAGGCAGCGGGGCAGGCAGCCGCACAGGGTGTGCCGCCTGAGATAATCGCCAGTGTGGTTATCCCACAGGCCACGGCAGGGGCCAGCGCGGTGGCGGATAACCCGGCGGTAAACCCGCTGCTGGGTTTCAGCGCACTGCAATTTTTCCCTCCACGCAATGACTTTGACCGTCGGCGCAGCGAAGACAAGCTGACGGGCAATGTCATTCTTGCCTATGACTGGAATGACGACCTCAACACCTATGCAAGTTTCTCGCGTGGCTACAAAGCTGGCGGGTTTGATACGTCCCGAGCGGCGGCCACCAATAATGCCGGTGATACCAATACCTACGAATTTGAGCCGGAGACCGTGGATGCCTGGGAGATTGGTGCCAAAATCCGCTTTTGGGACCGGCGGGCACAGGTCAATCTTGCGGCCTATACCCAGAAGGTGGACGACTTCCAGTCCAACATCTTCACCGGTCTTGGTTTTGAACTCAGGAACGCGGGGTCGATCCGCATCAAGGGCATTGAGGTCGACAGCCAGTTCGCCCTCAGTGAAAACCTGACCTGGACTTTTGCCGCCGCCTATAGCGATGCCGAGTACACATCCTATGAAAGCGGTCCGTGCCGGATCACCAACCCACAGCCGTCTTGTGATCCGACCAATGCCGCCTATACCGGCGTAGCTAACCTTACGGGCACACGACTGGCGGACGCGCCCAAATTCACCTTCACCTCGACCGCAAATTATATCCAGCCGATCAATGATAATATGAACGGTTTCATCCAGGGTGAGGTCTATTACCGTAGTTCCCGGAACGTAGCCGGTGACCTTGATCCGCATGGTGATATGGGGGACACGCTGATCCTGAACGCCAGTCTGGGTATCGAGGGCGGCGAGGACAATCGCTGGCGTATCACAGGCTGGGTGAAAAACCTGACCAATGAGGACTATCTGCAACTTATCTTCGATTCCGTGGCGCAGTCGGGCAGCTTTAACGCATATCCCAACGACCCGCGGACATATGGCATCACGCTGAGCCTCGATTTCTGATTGAACGCCAGGATGACAAAGTTTTTTTGGAGGCGGCTTCGGCTGCCTCCTTTTCTGTCTGTTTGTCCGTGTAAATAATGTGACGTTACGGAATCCTGACCTTGGCGGCAGTTTTCAGAAAAGTGACATAAAACCTAGTGTGTTGCTGTGGTGACACCGGGTGTTCAAATCTTGAAAAACGCGGTGACTGTTGCTTGACGTGCACGTAAATCGGGGGGCACTATTGTGTCAAACCGGTGGCACGGGTGCCAGCCCGCGCCGGTTCAAGGTCCAAGGGAGGGATGTATGCAATTCAGTAATGGACGGCGTGCGCGCGTACGGTGTGCACAACTTATGCTTTCAACGGCCGCTGGCGCCATGATGGTCACAGGCGCGGCTTTCGCTCAGGAAAATCAGGATAGCGGCTCGGAATCCGGCGGTTTCGCGCTGGAGGAAATTCTTGTAACGGCGCAGAAGCGCGAAGCGACGCTTCTGGAAACGCCTGTGGCGGTTTCGGCCATTGGCGGCAGCACGATGGAGCTGGCGCAGGCGCGTGACCTTACATCGTTGCAGACGCTGGTACCAAGCCTGCAGATTGTTCAGCGCGCGTCAGCGTCGAACACCAGCTTCTCGGTCAGGGGTATCGGTTCCTCGACGTTCAACTTCGGCCTCGAGCCAGCGGTTGGTGTGTTTGTGGACGGTGTGTACCGTTCGCGCAATGGCGCGTCGGTCAATGACTTCCTCGGCATCGAACGTATCGAGGTCCTGCGTGGCCCGCAATCGACGCTCTTTGGTAAAAACACCTCGGCGGGTGTGATCAACTATGTCACCAAGGCACCACACTACGACTTTGAGGTCGAGGGTGAGCTGACATACGGCAACTATGACGCCAAGGTTGGTAAAGCCGCTGTCAACATTCCTATTCAGGAAGACCGCCTTGCTGTGCGCCTTGATGCGAACGTCAACAAGCGCGACGGCACGATCGACAATGCCGATGGTCGTCAGCTCAATGAGCGTGACCGTTTTGGCCTGCGTGGTCAGATCTTGTTTGAACCAACGGACACCACCAGCATCCGCATTATCGGTGATTATAGCGATCTGAATGAAGAATGCTGTGCGGCACCATTTTACGTGCTGGCGCCGGGGTCGCAGCAGGCGCTGACAGTGCTGGGTTCCGACATCAACGGCGCGCCTGATATCAAGGACCGCACCACCAACATCGACGGTGAAGTTGTTGTGGGCAATCTCGAGAGCTATGGCATTTCCGGCCAGATCGATATCGATTTCGAGAGCTTTACCCTGACGTCGATCACCGCCTTCCGGGGCTACCGCGAACTACAGGATATTGATGCTGACTTCTCGGACCTGCAGCTGAACAAACGCCGGGTGCTGGATCAGGACTATGATACCTTCACACAGGAAATTCGCGTGACCTCGACAACCGATGGTCCGCTCGAGTGGATGGCAGGCATCTATTATTTCAATCAGGACCTGACCGCGGATAACCAGACCATTCAGGGGCCGGGCCTGCGTCCGTTTGCCGATATCCTGTCGGGTGGTGCCATCAGCCAGCTTGAAGCAGGGCTTGGCGTGCCTTCCGGTACGTTCCTCGCGGACGGCAGTGGCCAGCTCAGGGGCTTGTTCAATCAGAAAAACGAAAGCTACAGCGCCTTTGCACAGGTGGACTGGCATGTCACTGACCGCTTCACCCTGACAGGTGGCCTGCGGTATACGCATGACAAGAAATCCATGGATTCGGATATTGTGATCAACGATCCGTTCGCGGCGCTTGATTTTGTCCAGATATTTGTGGGCCAGGCCGTGCAGCAAGCCGTTGCCCAGGCAGCCGCGCAAGGCGTGCCACCTGAAGTGATCCAGTCTACGGTTATTCCGACAGCGACAGCGCAAGCCAGTGCTGTGGCAACCAACCCTGACTATAACCCGCTTCTTGGCCTGACCGGGCTGCAGTTCTTCCCACCAGCGTCAAACGTGGACGACAGCTTCTCCAAGGGCAACCTGTCGGGCAATCTGATCGCAAACATGGAACTGGATGACAATGTCACCGTCTACGCCAGTTATGCTAGGGGCTACAAGGCGGGTGGTTTTGCGCTGGATAGTGCGGCGGCCCGGGTTGGCGACTTCCAGTTCGACGAAGAGATTTCCACCAGTTGGGAGCTTGGCCTGAAGGCACGCCTGATGGACAACCGCATGAGCCTTGATTTTGCGCTCTTTGACCAGAAGGTCGACGGCTTCCAGGAAAATATCTTCACGGGTTCCAGCTTCGTGCCAGGCAACGTGGACGCAAAAGCACAGGGGCTTGAGTTTGACGGCAAGTTCCAGGCATCGCCCGAGCTGTTGCTGACCGGTGGTTTCACCTGGCTCTGGACCGCGGAATACGACAACTTCACCAATGGTCCGTGCCCTGCGCACGACACCACCGGCTGTGAGTTTGTCGCCCCAGAGGGCGGCGGTATCCTGCGTCCGCTTCAGGACCTTTCAGGCTCCCGCCTGTCCGAGACGCCAAAATTCACGGGTAACGCAACCGCGACGTACCGCCGTGCGATTAACGACAACCTTGAAGGTTTCCTGCGTACGGAAGTGTACTACAACAGCTATACCAACCTGTCCGTCAGCCAGGATGAACGTCAATTCCAGGACGCGTACTTCCTCGTGGGTGCCAGCGTTGGTGTAGGTGACATTGACGGCGCATGGTCCTTGCAACTCTGGGCACGCAACCTCCTGAACGAGGCGTATGTGCTAGACACATTCGATTCGACAATTCCGGGTGGCAGCCTCAACGCCTATATCGGTGACCCGCGTACCTATGGCCTGACATTGCGTTTCCGCTACTAGGTTTGGGATTAAAATTGGAGAAAGAGGCGGCTCTGGCCGCCTTTTTTATTGCGCTTCGCTCGATACATGACATTTTTATTACATTTCCGCGCCGCGCTGTTATAACGCGCGAAAAGCGGTTACCGGGGGCAGGCCGCCAAAAGTGGAAGGGCACATCATGGAAAAACATAAGGTCAATGTTGACCTCGAAAAACTGCAGAGCTTTCAGGCAGGGGCAAGGGCACAGGGTCGCTCTGTCGCCAATCTGGGCATTGCTGTTGTCTTCCTTGTACTCGTACTGATTTATACTGCGGCAACGCAGGCGGATAGTCCGACGGGCATCTTTGTCATCGCCGCTGCTGTGATTGGCGCGTATATGGCAATGAATATCGGCGCCAATGACGTGGCCAATAATATTGGCCCGGCTGTGGGCTCGAAGGCGCTGACCATGATCGGCGCGCTTGCGATTGCTGCGGTCTTTGAGGCTGCAGGCGCTATCCTTGCCGGGGGGGACGTGGTCTCGACCATTCGCAAGGGTATTGTCGACCCCGCCGCGATGGCCGACCAGATGACCTTCATCTGGGCGATGATGGGCGCGCTCCTTGCCGCAGCCTTGTGGCTGAACCTTGCCACATGGCTTGGGGCACCGGTGTCGACAACCCACTCCATTGTTGGCGGTGTTGTTGGTGCAGGCGTGGCAGCGGCTGGCATGGCCAGTGTTGACTGGGTCAAGATGAGCGCGATAGCCGCGAGCTGGGTGATCTCTCCGCTTCTTGGCGCTATCGTGGCAGCCTTGTTCCTGTTCATGATCAAGAAGCTTATCCTGGCCAAAGATGATATGCTTGAAGCCTCGCGCACCTGGGTACCGGTGTTCATCGCCATCATGGCGGGCGCTTTTTCCATGTATCTGGTGATGAAAGGCCTGAAGAAAATTTGGGCACCGGGCCCTGGCATGCTGTGGATTGTCGGCTTTGGCTCTGCGGCGCTGACGTGGGCGGCGACCAAGCCGCTTGTCGCCAGAAGCTCCCGCGGGCTGGAGAACCGCCGCAAGGCAGTGGCGAAGCTCTTTACCGTGCCGCTGATCTGTTCTGCCGCGCTTTTGTCGTTTGCGCACGGGGCAAATGACGTGGCAAATGCGGTTGGCCCCTTGGCGGCCATCGTCAGCGCGGCGCAAAGCGTTGATATGGGTACCGGCAAGGTAGCACTGCCGCTTTGGGTGATGATCATCGGTGCGATCGGTATCTCCATTGGTCTGCTGCTGTTTGGTCCCAAGCTTATCCGCACTGTGGGAGAAAAGATCACCAAACTAAACCAGATGCGGGCTTTTTGTGTGGCGCTTTCGGCGGCCATTACGGTAATTGCCGCCAGCTGGCTTGGCCTGCCTGTGTCCTCCACCCATATCGCGGTTGGCGGGGTATTTGGTGTGGGCCTCCTGCGGGAATTTTTATCAACCCAGCCGAACAAAAAGATCAAAAGCGCGAGCGATAAGAAGAAGCGCGAACGCCGCCGTCTTGTGCGTCGGCGTGAAATGCTGACCATTGCAGCAGCATGGGTTATCACCGTGCCAGCGTCGGCTGTGTTGTCTGCTGGTCTTTTTTATCTATTCACGAACGTGTTTGCATAAGATAGCAATAGCTATTGAAGATAAGGGGTGGCCTTTGGGCTGCCCCTTTTTTTGTTTAGGGTGCCTTACGAGCCGGGCCTCTCGTCATACGGGCAAACAGGTTGGCGATTAACGCGCCAGAAAGCATGATCAGGCACATGGGCAGTGGGGTCGCGGCATGAATAACACCGACGGCACCTGAAAAGACAAACGACAGCGAAAACTGCAGGCTGCCCGCAAGCGCCGACGCCGCGCCCGCCCGGCGGGCCTCACCCTCAAGGGCACCGGCCATGCCGTTTGGCGATATAACACCAAGACAGGCAATAAACACAAAAAGCGGTATCAGGAACAGGGGCAGCGGCACGCTGGCAATGCCGCCGACAGCCAGTGCCACGCCCGCCGCAAGCAACACTTTCAGCGCGGTATGAAAGATAACCTTGTAGCTGAAGTGCCGGAGCAGCACACGGTTGACCTGGCTCATGACAATGAACCCAAGCGCGTTGGCGCCAAAATAATAACCAAAGTGCTCAGGCGCGACGCCGTAATAGTCGATCAACACAAAGGCCGAACCGGTAATATAGGCAAACATGCTCGAAAACGCCGCACCGCCCGCCATTGAATAACCGACAAAGTGCCGGTCGCGCAGGATATCCCGGTAGGTGCTGAAGGTGGAGCTCAGGCGGACACCCGGGTTTGGTTCATGGGTCTCCGGCAACAGCAATGAAACCGACAGGATATCGATAACGCACACGGCCGCGATCAGCAGGAAGATTGATTCCCAGCCAAAATGGAGGCTGAGCTGTGCACCAAAAATAGGGGCCAGGATGGGTGCTACGCCCATGACCAGCATCAGCAGTGAGAAAAATTTCGCTACGTCGACGGGCTCATACATATCGCGGATGATCGCGCGGGAGATCACGCCGCCCGCGCACATGCCAAAGGCCTGAAAGAAGCGGGCGACGATTAATGTTTCGATCGTGGGTGCCAACGCGCAGGCCACAGACATGGCAGCGGCAATGGCCAGTCCGATAATCATGGGCAGGCGGCGACCATAGCGATCAGCCAGCGGACCATAGATCAACTGGCCCAGAGCGACGCCGATAAAATAGACCGTCAGTGACAGCTCAATCTGGGACTGCCGGGTATCGAAATGTGCGCCGATGGCGCTGAAGGCTGGCAGGTACATATCGATCGACAGCGGCATAAGCGCTACGACGCTGCCGAGAAGAAGGGCCAATCCAAACGTATTCTGTTTGCTAAGGTGCATGATATGCCTCGCTGTTGTTATGGAACGAGGCTGGACCTTTGGCCTCGTCAGGTCTCAGCCAAGGCGGGCGAGGCTGCGGACACCGGTAACATGGCCCCGGATACCTGCTTAGGCAAGGTTCGTCACGGATTTGTCGCAAAAAAAGTGAGCAGAAGGTCATCGATGAGCGGGCGCCAGTTGTCCCAGTCGTGGCTGAAGGGCACCTCAATATAGGTCACGTCATAGCCCTTGCGCTTCAGTACGCGGTGGAATTTGCGTGCTTCTTTCGTATTGTCGCGCTTTGTACCGGTGGAGAAAAACAGCTTTAGCGGCAGGGTTTCCCGGTCGCCATACATATCGGCCAAAAGCTTGAGGTGTTTGCCGCTGGCCGGCGAGTGCATGCCGATCAGGCCAAAGTCGTCGGGGATCATCAGCCCGAAACAGGCGGCGTTGAGCCCGCCGAACGACAGCCCCATGATCAGCCGGTCCTCGCGCGCGCGGCTGACAGGGAAGGCGTGCTCGATTGTCGGGATCAGCTCATCACGGTAGAACTGCGCATAGGTGGGGTCGCACATGAACTGGTCATTGCGGCGGTTATTCGCCGGGTTGCCGGGCTCACCGCTATCGACAAAAATGGCGATGACCGGCTTCATGCGCCCGGCGGTGATCTCGCGGTCGAGCACATCTACCATGCCGCCATCGACCAGATACCACTGCCCGTCGGAAACGAAGGCGATCGGAAGGCTGTCGTCCTTCTTGGTACCATCGGGGATATAGGCGCGGAACTGCACCTTGTAGCCAAGTACCTCGCTGTCGATGACTATATTGTCAGACAAGATACCACCTGCCATGGCTGGTAGGCTGACAAATAACGCGGCGATGGCCGCGATAACCCTGAACTGCATTCCACGCCCCTTTTTGCCTGACCCCTGAGGCAGTATGAAATATTAGCTGTGGCGGCGTCACCTCAAAAATGTGTTTGCGCTGGACGGTGGCGGGCATGGGGTAAGCTGTCTCCCCTGTGTGGGCGATACGGTGTATAAAAGGTCACGGGCGGTAAGGGAGATAGAGGCATGACCGCAGACCTGTCTGACGGCTGGGACGACGTTGCCGGGCAATTTCTGGCGTTCCGAAGCAACATCGGCGCGGCGCTAGTGCGGGCATGGGCACAGCACAATCTGGCACAGGGCGGCGCGGTGGTGGATGTCGGTTGCGGCTCGGGCGTGCCGATCAGCAAAGTGTTGCATGAAGAAGGTTTTCACATATTTGGTATCGATGCATCACCAACCCTGCTGGATGCGTTCCGCCGCAATTTCCCTGACGCACCAAGTGCGTGCGAGGCAGCGCAGAACAGTCGCTTTTTTAACCGTCAGTTCGATGCGGCCGTTGCGGTGGGGTTGATGTTTTTGCTGGCGGAAGAGGACCAGCGAAAGCTGATCCGCCGGGTCGCGAAGGCCCTCCGGCCGGGCGGCCGGTTTCTGTTCAGCGCCCCACGCGCGCGCTGCGAATGGGATGACCTGCTTACCGGTCGGCGCTCCGTTTCGCTTGGCGCTGACAGCTATGAGCGAGTGCTGGCAGCGGCTGGCTTGTCGTTGCTGGATGGATATACCGACGAGGGTGAAAACCACTATTATGACGTGGCCAAACCTGCGGGATAGCTAACACTCTCGCTCGCCGCCCGGCTTGTTGCTGCTGTCACAGTCACGTGGTTCCCTAGTGTGCTTCCTGCCAGTTTTTGCCGGTGCCACAGTCCACATCAAGTGGTACGGAAATCTCAAGCGCGGGCAGGGCGGCGTGCTCCATGGTTTTCCGGATCACCGGGATGGCTTTCTCCGCCAGCCCTTCGGGCGCTTCGAACACCAGTTCATCGTGCACCTGCAACAGCATACGCACGTCCGTCAGGCCCGCCTGCTCAAGCGCGTCCGGCATCTGGATCATGGCACGGCGGATAATATCTGCGGCAGAGCCCTGAATGGGTGCGTTAATGGCTGCGCGTTCGCCAAAGCCGCGTCGCATCGGGTTTTTGTCGGTCAGCGCTGTGATATGGCACTTGCGACCAAAGAGCGTGCTGACATAGCCATGCTCCTTGGCGAATTCGACCGTTGTGTCCATATATTTGCGGATACCGGGGAAACGCTCGAAATAAGCATCGATATAGCCTTGCGCGTCACCCCGGCTGATACCAAGCTGACGTGCGAGCCCAAAGGCTGAAATGCCGTAGATAATACCGAAGTTGATGGCCTTGGCCTGGCGGCGCACCATTGGGTCCATGCCTTCGATGGGTACGCCAAAAACCTCACTTGCTGTCATGGCGTGAATATCGGTGCCGTCGGCAAACGCTTGCTTCAGCGTGCCGATATCGGCGATATGGGCCAGAAGTCTCAGCTCAATCTGGCTATAGTCAGCCGCGATGAGAATATTGCCCTCATCGGCTACAAACGCCTGCCTGATCTTGCGGCCTTCCTCGGTGCGGATGGGGATATTCTGTAGGTTCGGGTCGTTGGATGACAGACGCCCCGTGGTGGTGCTGGCCAGATGGAAGCTTGTATGCACGCGCCCGGTGCGGCTGTTCACCTGATGCACCAGCGCGTCGGTATAGGTGCTCTTGAGCTTCGAGAACTGGCGATATTCCATTACCTTCTGTGGGATGTCATGCCCTTCGGCAGCCAGTTTTTCGAGCACGTCTACATTGGTTTGCCAGGCGCCGGTTTTTTTTGACTTCTTGCCGCCGGGCAGGCGCTGCTCGTCAAACAGGATCTCGCCCAATTGCTTGGGCGAATTCACATTAAATGGCCTGCCAGCCATCTCCTGGATTTCCTTGTCCAGCCGCTCGATGCCCGCGCCAAATTCGTTCGACAGTTTCTTGAGCACGCTGACATCAACCTTGATGCCTTCCCGTTCCATGGCGGAGAGCACAGGCACCAGTGGGCGCTCGAGCGTCTCATATACCGTGGTGACTTTTTCCTGGGCCAGGCGCGGCTTGAGGATACGCCACAGGCGGCCGGTGATGTCGGCGTCCTCGGCGGCATAGTCGGTGGCTTTATCAAGCGGGACCTGGTCAAAGGTGATCTGGTTTTTACCGGTACCCGCAACTTCCTTGAACGGGATTGGCGTAATGTCGAGATGCAGGCTTGAAAGTTCATCCATGCCGTGGCCATGTTTGCCAGCATCCAGTGCGTAGGACATCAGCATGGTGTCATCAAGCGGGCTGATCAGGATGCCTTCGCGTGCCAGGATCGACATATCATATTTCAGGTTCTGGCCGACCTTGAGAACGCTGGGGTCTTCAAGCATCGGTTTCAGTGCTTTGATCACTGTGGCTTTATCAAGCTGGTTCGGTTTTTCGGCCAGAAGGTCCCCGCCGTTCATCGCATGGCCGACGGGGATATAACACGCCTTGCCGGGATCAACAGACAGCGACACGCCGACAAGGTCCGCCAGTGCGGGGTTGAGCGACGTGGTCTCGGTATCCACGGCGACAACGCCGTTTTGCACGGCCATCCTGATCCAGCGTTCCAGCGTGGCCATCTCGGTCACGCATTCATACTCGGTTTCTTCAACGGTAATGGCGTCGGTGACCGGGTCCGCGCCTACATCCACCCCGTAATAGTGCGTTGCCTTGACCTTGAGCGAGCGGAAGTTCTGCGCGTCGAGGAAAGCCATCAAGGGCTCTGGCGCCGGGTCTTCAAGCGTCATGTGCGCCAGCTCAAAGTCAACCGGCGCATCCTTGGCAAGGCGCACAAGCTGGCGGCTGATGCGTGCCATCTCGGCATATTCGATCAGGTTTTCGCGCCGCTTGTTCTGTTTGATCTCGCCCGCGCGCTCCAGCAGCGTGTCAAGGTCGCCATATTCGTTGATCAGTTGCGCGGCGGTTTTGACACCGATACCGGGCACGCCGGGCACATTATCCACGCTGTCCCCTGCAAGCGACTGCACGTCGACCACGCGGTCAGGCGCGACACCGAATTTCTCCAGCGCGCCTTCGGGGCCGAAGCGTTTGTTCTTCATGCTGTCGAACATATCGGTGCCGTCGTCGAGCAACTGCATCAGGTCCTTGTCGGAACTGACGATGGTTACACGCCAGTTTTTCTCGCGCGCCTGATGGGCATAGGTGGCGATCAGATCATCTGCCTCATAGCCTTCCATCTCAATCGCGGGCACGCCAAAGGCAACGGCGGCGTCACGGATGATGGAAAACTGTGGCACAAGATCCTCTGGTGCCGGTGGGCGGTGGGCTTTATATTCAGCATAGATGTCGTTGCGGAAGTTTTTGCGTGCTGCATCAAAAATGACCGCAAGGTGGGTCGGTTTTTCCCCGTCATTCAGGTCCTGCAGCAGCTTGAACAGCATGTTGGAGAAGCCGTAAACCGCATTTACCGGTGTGCCGTCAGGTCGCGTCATGGGCGGCAGGGCGTGATAGGCGCGGAATATGTAGCTTGAGCCGTCGATCAGATAGAGATGCGGCTCTTTGCCGTCAGATGCGGACATGAATGATCCTTGAAGTTGCTTACACCTCCCCAAGAGAGGAGGCCCCACCCTAACTTTTCCTCACGGCTGAGGTTAGAAAAAAGGTGTGACAATCACTTGTTTGTGTCTGACGGACCGCCTTGCAAAATGTACAGTCGGTCACAATATGGGCACTCTACTTTGCCGTCGTGATCCATGGTCAGGAAAACACGTGGATGGCCGAGGGCACCTTCATCGCCGTCACAGGCAACTTTTTTGGTGGTGACCAGTTTGGTTTCAGGAGCTTCTACCGTCATGAGGCTTCTCTTTTTTGGAAATTGAACGCGTGCAATTGAAATTTAGCCTTATATAACCAAGCGACGCGGTGCGAACAAGCATCGCCGTTCACGCATGTGTCGCTTTGGTGATAAAACTGGCACAAATACGTTAAAAGATTGGGTGGAATAGTGGCAAAAAACGCAATTGAGATCAGGGGCCTGAACAAAGTTTACAAGGGACGCGGCGGCGCGCCTGACAAGCTGGCACTCAAGGACATTGATCTCGACATCCCGCAAGGGTCCATGTTTGGCCTGTTGGGGCCAAATGGCGCCGGGAAATCCACTACCATCAATATCCTCGCGGGCCTTGTGAACAAGACAGCCGGCAGTGCCAGCATCTGGGGTTTCGATATTGACGATAACCCGAGGAACGCGCGCGCCAATATCGGTATTGTGCCGCAGGAGTTGATGTTTGATGCCTTTTTCACCCCGCGTGAAATGCTTGAGGTGCAGGCGGGCATGTACGGCGTGCCGCCCGCCGAACGCCGCACGGAAGAGCTCCTGAAGGCCGTGCATCTGTTTGACAAGGCTGACGCCTATTCGCGCACGCTGTCGGGTGGTATGAAACGCCGCCTGCTGGTTGCCAAGGCGCTGGTGCATAACCCGCCGATCCTGATCCTTGATGAGCCGACAGCGGGTGTGGATATCGAACTCAGGCAACAGTTGTGGGATTATGTGCGCGAGTTGCATCGCCGCGGCACCACCATTGTGCTCACGACCCATTATCTTGAAGAAGCGGAAGAGCTCTGTGACACCATCGCCATCATAAACCATGGTGAAGTCGTGGCGTGTGAGCCAACCAAGCAGCTTCTGAAACGGATCGATGAAAAAGAAGTGGTGATCGAGGTTACAGAAACCCTCACGAGCGTGCCTGCGTCGCTGTCGTCTTTCACCGCAGAGGTGCGTGAGAAAAACAAGCTCGCGGTGCAGATATCCCAGGCTGCCGGGAATGTGGGGCAGGTATTGCGTGCCGTGCAGGACGCTGGCCTGACGATCAATGACATTTCCACCAATGAAACGGATCTGGAGGATATTTTCCTTCAACTGACAAGCGATAAAGCGGAACGGAAGGACGCGGCTGAATGAGGCGCACCTATGATGTGGTGATTGTTGGGACCGGGGCGGCGGGCCTGACCGCGGCGCTCAGGCTGGCGCCGCACATGCGCGTGGCGGTACTCTCGAAAGCAGAGCTCTCGGGCGGGTCAACGCGCTGGGCGCAGGGCGGTATCGCCGCCGTGCTTGAGGCGACGGACACGGTGCAGTCCCACATCGACGATACGCTTGTGGCGGGCGCGGGGCTTTGTGACGAAGACGCTGTGCGTTTTGTGGTTGAGCGGGGCCGCGACGCTATTGAAAGCCTCATTAACCTGGGAGTTGAGTTCGACCGGGTGAACCAGGCGCACGAAGATGGTTATGACTACCACCTCACGCGGGAGGGTGGACATAGCCACCGGCGCATTATCCATGCCGCCGACGCAACGGGCAAGGCGGTGCAGAATACGTTGAACGACCGCGTGCTGGAGGAACCGAACATCGATGTCTACGAGCATCATATGGCGGTGGACGTTATCACCAACCGGCACCTCAAAAGCGAGGCATCCTATAACGACCAGGCGCACGGCGTTTATGTGCTGAATCTCGAGAAAGGCCGGGTCGAGACCTTTACCGCGCGGGCGACGATCATCGCCACCGGAGGGGCCAGCCGGGTCTATCTCTATAGCTCAAACCCCGATGCCTCCACAGGTGACGGTATCGCCATGGCCTGGCGCGCAGGCTGCCGGGTCAGCAATATGGAATTTAACCAGTTTCACCCTACGTGCCTCTATCACCCTGATGCAAAAACCTTCCTGATCACCGAGGCAATGCGCGGCGAAGGGGCGGTGCTGCGCGGGCGCGACGGGGAACGGTTCATGCCGGACTATGACGAGCGCGCTGAACTGGCGCCCCGCGACATTGTCGCCCGCGCGATCGACGCCGAGATGAAACGCAAAGGGCAGGACTGTGTGTGGCTCGATATCACTCACAAGGACGCCGATTTTGTCATTTCGCACTTCCCGACAATTTACCGGCATTGCCTCACGCTTGGCATTGATATCACCAGGGACATGATTCCGGTGGTGCCCGCAGCGCACTATACCTGCGGCGGTATCCATATCGGCCTTAAAGCCCGCACCGACCTTGACCGGCTCTATGCCATCGGCGAGTGCGCGCACACCG
This sequence comes from Kordiimonas aestuarii, assembly GCF_025574465.1. Lineage (GTDB taxonomy): Bacteria > Pseudomonadota > Alphaproteobacteria > Sphingomonadales > Kordiimonadaceae > Kordiimonas > Kordiimonas aestuarii. The sequence continues at coordinate 410,613 of NZ_JAOBPP010000021.1, read as the reverse complement.
GCCTGCACGGCGCAAACCGCATGGCGTCCAATAGCCTCCTGGAATGCCTCGTGCTCGGCAATGCCGCGGCGGATGATATTCTTGAGAATATCGGTGGCCTGCCAGCATCCACCATTGTGCGGGACTGGGATGAAAGCCAGGTGACGGATAGTGACGAAGAGGTTGTGGTGACCCATAACTGGAAAGAACTCAGGCGCTTCATGTGGGATTATGTGGGCATTGTGCGCACAGACAAACGCCTTGCCCGCGCCAAACGCCGGGTGGATCTGCTGGCCGCCGAAATTCATGAATATTACGGCAACTTCCGGGTGACGGCTGACCTTCTTGAGCTCAGGAACCTCGTGACAGTGGCCGACCTCATTGTGCGCTCCGCCCAGATGCGCAAGGAATCGCGTGGCCTGCATTTCACGGCCGACTATCCGGATCTTGCGGCTGAACTCAGGGACACCACACTCATACCATTTGGCCGGGCGGTGTCTGACCGCGTGGCATAATGCGCCCAAGTGCCCAAAAAAAGGCCCCCGCAACCTGTGCGGAGGCCTTTTTCATATGCTGTGTGGTGGGTGCGGATTAACGCAGCGACCACTCAAGCGGCAGGATGAAGCTGAGATCACCCTGACCAGCAGGCAGTGTTGGTAGCGGGTTCAGCTTGGCGACCAGTTTCGGGATCTCATTGTCGAGAACATCCTCGCCGGTGCTTTCGATGATCTCGTGTGCGGTGATGGAGCCATCGGCTGAAACCACAAGGCGTACCTTTGCCTTGCCTTCGATTTCACGGGCCTGTGCGGCGCGCGGGTATTTCTGGTTTTTCATCAGTTTTGACACAACGGCTTTTTTCCAGCTGTCCATGTCATCGGCAAACGCAGGTGTTGCAATGGTTGTAAAGAGGGCGCCAGCAACGATCGCGGCAATCAGGGAGGTTTTTTTCATTTTGAAAACTCTCAACGGTGTTAAATCTGCGAGAAGCATATGGACTAAATAGATTAACCAATGGTTACCGGCAGTTAGCTAAAATTGTAGCTATTTTTACCGTCCGGAAAAGCGCGGAATACTGCCGTTTTCTGGCGTCTCCATGAGGGCGATCAATACGGGGTCGGGTAAGGGCTTCGTGTTGTCAGGGCGCGAATCGCTGATTCGGTAAAACAAGGTGGACGGCTGGGGTAAAGAAAAAGGCCCCGACAAGCGGTCAGGGCCTCTTCTACTCTAAACGAATAAGGTGGTACTCAGAACAAAAACTGGTTTAGTTCAGCGTCCAGGTCAGGGGCAGCAGGAAGGAGAGTTCATCCTGCCCACCCGGCAGTGCCGGCAGCGGGTTCAGCTTTTCAACAAGCTTTGGAATTTCGCGGTCCAGCACGGCTTCACCGGTTCCTTCGACAACTTCATGGCTGGTGATCGAACCATCCGCGGCCACAACAAGGCGAACCTTTGCCTTGCCTTCAATTTCCCGCGCGATGGCGGAGCGCGGATAGCGCTGGTTCTTGGCAACGGCCTTGATCACCTGGACCTGCCATTTTTTCATATCATCAGCAGCGTGAGCGGGCGCACTTGCGGCGGTAAAGACAAAAGTGAGCGCGATCACGCTGGCGACAAATAAGGTAAAATTCTTCAACATGGTTCCCATCCGAGTGTTAGCTGGTTTTCGTTTGGGCGCCTGAAAGTCCATGATGCCATTTGGCGTAACCCCCATGCGCAAGCACTTGGCATGCTTTATAAGGGACATGGGCTTAATCATAGGTAATTAATTCCCTAAAATTTTAACTAGTTGCGGGAGAAGGGGGTAAGGTATTGAAATAAATTGTTATTTTTCTCATGTTTTGTTGAATTTTTTTACAACCAATCAAATGATTTGCGTGTATTTCCGCGAACCGACAGGAAAATCCTTAACCACATGGCATCCGGCATTGTAAATTCGGGTGGAATTTGGCTTGCATGGCTGGGGGCCCGCGTGTACTGTCCGCGCCGGAATCAGGCCTATGCCTGACCCTTGGGTGAAGCATCTTTACCCCCACGCCGTGGCACAGTTTTGGCACAGGCACCCGTAGCTCAGCTGGATAGAGCGCTGCCCTCCGAAGGCAGAGGCCAGGGGTTCGAATCCCTTCGGGTGCGCCATTTTTCCGCAATGTTTCAATGGTTTTGCGTCACACTCTGATTGTTCAGAGTGGCGTCTTGTAGTTTTTGGGACACTGTGGATAGTGCAATGCAGTTGCTTTTAGTTGTATTGCTACAATTCAGTGATGCCTGAAATTGCCGCGTAAGTGAGGGGGAGATATTCACACAGTCATGCGAGCGCTCGCTTCGCGGCAGACCGCCTGTTCAAGCACGGTTTCATGGTTGCGGCTGTCGATGGTGAATTGAATGTCAGGATGTTTTTCAAGGAAACTTGCAATAAAGGAAGCTGGCACCCCTTCCACACAACTGGGCGGGCCGACCACCCGCAGTTGCCCCCTGGCGAGTGTGCGCAGATCCTCCGCCATCAGTTGCACCCGACCGAAGCTCGAAAGCGCGAGGTCGATTTCCAGGCAGAGGTCTTGCGCTTCCGGGAGCGGGATAAGCCTCCCCTTGTCACGGAAGAAAAGCTCGAGGCCGATTTCCTTCTCGAACTGAGCAAGCTGGCGCGACACCGCGGATTGGGTAAGGCCGAGTGTATGCGCCGCTTCGGTCACCGAGCCCGTGCGCATGATCTCACGAAAGCTTTCGAGATTTCTGATTTTCGGTCGTGTCACCGTGCATCCATCCCGCGCGCAATATGGATGCGAGGCTAAATGTCTCCCATCGGCCATGTAAGTTCATTCCAAAAATCCATGGATGTATTCCAGATGGGAAGGCTATGAAGCGTTGCGGCAGGCCATCGTTGCCCGAAAGTGACGAGCCAGGAAATGCGTTGCCCCGACCCCACGGCCTTCGCTATGGCAGAAGCCATCACGTTCAGGCATTTTATCGCAGTGCCCTTGCCGGCTTTATTTTCTGTGTCATGCGATCAGGATAGCTGTATAAGCGCGGCTTAATTCAATTGCAGGACCTGTTTCATGATCACTTTCTCCGATGTTGCGCTGCGTCGCGGCTCCAAGTTGCTGTTCAAGGAAGGCAGCTTTAACCTCAATGCCGGGGAAAAGATGGGCCTTGTGGGCGGTAACGGGGCGGGCAAGTCTTCGTTGTTTGCGCTTTTGCGCCATGAGTTGATCGCGGAAGCAGGCACGGTGGAATTCCCCAGCCGCTGGCGTATCGCCCATGTAGCGCAGGAAACAGAAGGCAGTGAGCAGTCCGCCTTGCACTTCGCCATCGACGGCGACACCGAGCTGCGCGCGCTGGAAGCCGAGTTGGCCAGGGCGGAAGAAGCTGAGGACGGTTATGAGATCGGCCGTATCTATGAAGAGTTCATGCGCATCGATGCCTATTCGGTCGAGCGCCGGGCAGCGGACCTCCTTGTGGGCCTTGGTTTTGACGAGACAACACATCAAAACCCGGTGTCTACCTTCTCGGGCGGTTGGCGCATGCGGCTTAATCTGGCGCGGGCGCTAATGTGCCGGTCAGATCTTCTGCTTCTGGATGAGCCAACCAACCACCTTGATCTTGAGGCAATCGTCTGGCTGCAGGACTGGCTGAAGGCTTTTGAGGGCACGGTCCTGATGATTTCACATGACCGCAACTTCCTTGACGCGACGGTTGACCGTATCCTGGAGCTCGCCGGTGGCACCTTGACCCTCTATACAGGCGGCTATTCCGACTATGAGAGCATGCGCGCCGAGCGGCTGATGCAGCAGCAGGCCATGTATGAGAAACAGCAGCGCCAGATCGCGCATATCTCTTCTTTCATTGACCGTTTTCGTGCCCAGGCGTCCAAGGCCCGTCAGGCCCAAAGCCGTATCAAGGCACTGGCGAAGCTGGAGCGCGTGGCGGCGGCGCATATCGACACACCCTTTACCTTCAAGTTCCGTGAACCTGACGCCATGGCGACGACCCTATGGGAATCCACGGGCGCAGACGCAGGCTACCCGGGCGTACGTATTCTATCTGATGTTACGGTGCATATCGGCGCAGGCACCCGGGTGGGCCTCCTGGGCCGTAATGGAGCGGGCAAATCAACCCTGATCAAGCTGATCGCAGGCGAGATCGAAACCATGGGCGGCGAACTGACCCTCGACCGCCGCATCAACATCGGTTATTTCGCCCAGCATCAACTGGAGACGCTTGACCCAGAGCAGTCGCCCCTGTGGCACATGAAACAGAAGGCCCCCCGCGCGCGGGAGCAGGAGCTCAGGACTTACCTTGGCACTTTTGATTTTTCCGACAAGACAGTGTTCCAGAACACAGGTACCATGTCAGGCGGCGAGAAGTCCCGGCTTGTGCTTGCCATGATCATCTGGGACCGGCCGAACCTGCTGTTGCTGGATGAGCCCACCAACCACCTCGACCTTGAGGTGCGTTCCGCACTGACACTTGCGCTGCAGGATTTTTCTGGCGCCGTTGTGCTGGTGTCCCACGACACCGCGCTTATCGAGACAGTGGTGGATTCATACTGGCTTATCGATAATGGCACTGTTAGCTCTTTCGGCGGCGATTTGCAGGATTATAAAAAGTACCGCGCGCAGGCGGACCGCAGGGCAGCGTAAGGCTGATACCACGATATACATTCCCGTTGGCGCGGCGGGCGGCTGTATCGCTTTTGCCGCACACAGGGAAAAAGCGAGGACAAATTCCCGCGCCTTCGTTTTTTCACCATAATTGTTGTCGAAACTCCCCTAAGCCCTGACAGTAGGGGAAGGGTTCAGCTAGTCTTATGGGGAACGTTATGCGCCGCTATCTCGCCCGCTTTTTCATCGCCTTTATCCTGCCGGCTTTTTTTGTAGCCGCGAACGTTCAGGCCGCTGTGACAAGTGGCGTGCCGGAGGTTGAAGACCGGAGCGGGGCGGCGGCACGCCTGCTGGAGCATACACAGTCTCTCAAGCTGCGTCTGGAAGCCTTACAGGTGGATGCAAAAATTGATGGCATGAGCCTCAGGGAAGTGCTTGCGCATAAGTCCCTTGAGGAGAATGTCGCCGGGTTTGTAAAAAACAACAGGATAGAGCTGGAGCTGGCCGCACACCCGGACGCACCGGAGAGCTGGTTGATGGCGGCACAGGGCTTTGCCAAAGTGGGTCGCAGCGACGATGCGGCGACCGCCGCCTGGCAGGCCTACCAACTGGCAGAGAAGGACAAGGATAAAGCACTGGCGCTGGAGCGCCTGGCAACCCACGCTCGCGAGGAAGAGCGCGGCCAGCATGCTGTTGATCTGCTCGATTATGCGCTAACGCTGGACGACACCAAGGAGCGGCGAGCCTATCGCGACGCGGTCAAGGCGCAGTTTGCCCTGCGTGTCACCGATGTTTCCGTTGATGTGGAGGCTTTTTCACCGACCGCCTGTATCATTCTGTCCGAAAACCTGATGGCGGGCACGACTGCGAAGGTGGAAGACTATGTTCGCTTGCCTGGCGGGCTGGATGTCAGTCTGCGGGCGAACGGTAACCGCATTTGTATGGGGGGCCTCGCCTATGGGCAGGAGTTCAAGGTAACCGTGCTGGCGGGGCTTATGGGGGCTGGTGGCAGTCGCCTCCACAGCGATGTCAGCCGCACTGTCGTGGTGCCGAACCGCGAAGCCCGAATCAACTTTGGTAACGGCACCTATGTTTTGCCGCGCGTGGGCGACGAAACGGTCCCGCTCAAGACGGTCAATATGAGCGGCGTGAAGCTGAAACTGTACCGGGTGTCCGATCGTGGTCTCGTACCCCTCCTCAACAGTGGTGTGAAAAGCGATGCGCTTTACGAATGGAGCGAAAATCGCCTCGACAGCGAATATGGCACCCTCATATGGGAAGGGGCGATGGATGTCGAGAATGTGCCGAACAAGGACGTCACGACACTGGTGCCGGTACGCGACCTGATTGACGACAAGGGCCCCGGTATTTACGCACTGGTCGCCGCGGACCCGGCCGAAGACAAGAATGAGCGCTACCGCTATGAGCACCAGGCGCAGTGGCTCTTGATCTCCGACCTTGGCATGATGACGCTGTCGGGTGACGATGGCCTACATGTGTTTGTTCACTCGCTCGCGACCACAAAAGCCCAGAGGAATGTCAAGCTGACGCTGGTGGCACGCGACAACAGCATCCTCAAGACGCTTGAGACCGACCGCGGTGGTCACGCCGCCTTTGGCCCCGCGCTGCTGCGCGGTGAGGGGGGTGCCAGCCCGGCCGTCGTTGTGGCGGAAACCGATAAAGGCGATTATGCGTTCCTCACGCTTGACGGCCCGGCGCTTGACCTGAGTGATCGGGGTACAAGCGGCCGCAAGGCAGCGGGACCGCTTGACGCCTATATGTTTACCGAACGGGGAATATACCGTCCCGGCGAAGTGGTCCATGTCTCCGCGCTGATGCGCAGCGCGCGTGCGGCTGCAGTGGCTGGGCTTCCCCTTACCTTCAAGGTCTTTCGCCCTGATGGCATGGAGGCTGTCAAAACCAGCCTGACCGGTGACCGCTTTGGTGGTTACGCGTACGACCTTTCCCTGTCACCTGGTGCCCGTACGGGATTGTGGCGCGCAGCCCTTTATGCCGACGATGAAGAAAAGAGTGTTGGCGAGGTGCGTTTCTCCGTAGACGAGTTTGTCCCTGAACGGCTGAGCACCACCCTGGAAACCACAGAGACATACGTCACGGGTGACACTCCAGTGTCTGCCAGCGTGCAGGCGGATTTCCTTTATGGTGCGCCGGGTGCCGATCTTTCCGGCATCCTTGATGTCAGGCTGGAGCGCGACCCTTTGCCGTTCCCTGAATATCCCGCCTATCATTTTGGCCTGGTACAGGAAGACTATAAACCAGCACCCCCAAACCGGCAGGATTTTGTCACCGGCGAAAGCGGCAATGCCCGCGTTTCGGTGGCCTTTGCGCCATTGCCGGATACAAGCCAGGCGCTTCGGGCGCGCCTTCGGGCTGAAGTGGTTGATGTCGGGGGCAGGCCGGTTGCAGATACGGTTTTGCTGCCGGTGCGCCAAAGCCCGGTTATGCTTGGCGTCAAGGCGGGAGACGGCGCCGGTTTCGATACGGATGAACAGGCGAACATTGACATTGTAGCGCTGTCCGCGGAAGGCAAGCCTCTGGCCGACCATCAACTGACAGCCGTGTGGGTCCGTGAGCATTATCAATATAACTGGTACCGGCTTGACGGAAGCTGGCGTTTCCGCAGCACCACCGTTGATGAAGTGATTGCCGAGGAAGCTGTGGTGACGGGTGCAGAGGGCACACTTTCGCTGGCGCGCATGCTTGGCAGTGGTCGCTACCGCATTGATGTGTTTGACGAGGCCGGTAAATCGGCCTCTAGCACGCGCTTTCATGTGGGTTGGTGGTCTGCTGTTACCTCACCCGACGTGCCGGACGCGCTTGAGTTGACGCTTGAAGACACTGCCCTCAGGGCCGGTGATCGGCTGCGTGGTTTTGTGAAAGCCCCGTTTGAAGGCCGTGCTTTGATCACGATCGTGAATGAGCGTCTGGTAGAACACAAACTGGTCACGCTCGACAAAGATGGCAGCGCATTTGATTTCAAGGTTGCGGAGGATTGGGGCCCGGGCGCTTATGTGCTGGCAACAGCCCTTCGCCCCGGCGCAGGTGAACTTTCGCGCCTTCCGGTGCGGGCAACCGGCCTTGCGTGGTTTTCGGTCGGCCGCAAAGGCCACGTGGTTGAACTTGAGATTGACGCGCCAGAAGTGGCGTTGCCGGGCAAGACGGTCAGCCTGCCAATCCATGTGAAAGGCGGGCAACCGGGCGAGGAGATGAAAGTTATCCTGGCGGCGGTGGACGAGGGCATCCTCAATATCACGCGCTTTAACAGCCCGGACCCGGACGCGTTTTATTACGGCCAGCGCGCCTTCTCAATGGATTTGCGCGATGTATATGGCCGCCTGATCAGGCCGGAAGAAGGCGCGCGTGGCACCTTGCGCACGGGGGGTGACATTGTGGTTGTTTCGGGTTCGCGCAGGATGATGACGAAAGATGAGGCCAGCAACCTGTTTGCCGCCATCACGCGTACCTCGCGTACTGTGGCGCTTCTCCGCCGCGATATTACGCTTGGCAAAGACGGCGCTGCCATGGTTGATCTTGATCTGCCTGATTTTGCTGGCCGGTTGCGATTGATGGCGGTGGCGTATGGCGCGACCATGGTGGGGGTCGGCGAAGGTGCCCTGACCGTGCGCACGCCAATTGTGGCTGAACTGATCTTGCCGCGTTTCCTCGCGCCCGGTGATAGTGCGGAGGCTACCCTGAGTGTACAAAATCTTTCAGGTGCAGCATCTGACGTACGTGTCATGCTCAGGAGCGACGGCGAGGCTGTCGAACTGGCGGCAGGCGCGGAGAGCAGCTTCACGCTTGAACACAAGGAACGGCGCGACCTGCCTGTTAAAGTGACCGGTGTTATGCCGGGGGATGCCAGCCTGCATCTGACCCTGGCAAGCAGTGACGCAGATGATATCAGGCGTGACTGGGGCATCACCGTTCGCGCGGCATGGCCTTATGCCACCAGACGCACCAGCGAGGGCATTGCGCCGGGGGAGAGGATGGAGATCGCGCCCACCGATATGGATGCGTTTTACAAGATTACAACTTCGGGCCAGCTTACACTGTCCTCGCGTCCCAACCTTGAGGCAGACCGTATGATGCGGACGTTGAATGCCTATGGTTACAGGTGTAGCGAGCAGACGGTATCGCGTGCCATCCCTGCGCTCTATTACGGCAAGTTATCGCGGCTCTATGACCTGCCCGGAAGTAAATCCGACGCGGATAACCTTGTGGAGCGCTCTATAGTGATGCTTCTTGACCGTCAGAAAGGTGATGGCAGTTTTGGTGTCTGGTCATTGAGCGGGAGCAGCAACGAGTGGATCGACGCCTATGTCACTGACTTCCTGCTGCACGCGGCAGAGGCAGGCTTTGATGTGCCCGACGCGACCACAAAACTCTCGCTAATGAGGCTGAAGCGGATGATTGCCCGCCGGGGGCGCGGGAACATTGAAGCACAGGCCTATGCATTTTATGTACTGGCACGCGTGGGCGATGTGTCGGCCAGTGAAGTACGATACTTCGCAGACCAGTTTGCCGCAAAGCTACACAGCCCGCTGGCGCGGGCCCAGGTAGCAGCGGCCCTCAGCCATGTGGGCGAGCGTCAGGCGGCGGAAGATTTGTTTGCCCGGGCACACAAAAGCGCGCGCGATGCCAATTATTACGGTGACTATGGCACGGACCTGCGCGACCGCGCTGCCTTCGCGGCACTGCTCGCCGAGGTTATGCCGACAGCACCCTATATGGCAGAGCTTGCGAACATCCTTGAACGTGAGGTAGCGGAAGACGGCTGGCTCAGCACACAGGAAATGGCTTGGGTTGCCCGTGCGGCCGCGGCCTTCGCGGGTGAAGGCAACGGCCAACTGACGGCGAGGGTGAATGACGATACAGTCAGTGCGGCCAAGGGCCTCTGGTCGGGCGAGATCGGTGACGAGGTGCCTGTCGGTGCTCTTATGGTGGCAAACACAAGTGACAGGGCTATTCGGGCGGTGAAAACGCTGCGCGGTGTACCGGTCGCAGCCCCCGAACCTGCGGAAGAGGGTTTGCGCGTTAGCCGGGCGTATTTTGACATGGATGGCAAGCCGGTCGACATGAATCGGGTGAAACGCAATGACCGGATCGTCGTGCTGATAGAAGGGGTGGCAACGGCCGCTGCCGTGCGTGAGACTCTTGTGGTGGACATGTTACCTGCGGGGCTTGAGATCGAGACGACGGACGTTTCCTCATTCAAGTTTCTACCTACGCTTTCGCCTGTCGAATTTACCGATGCGCGTGACGATCGTTTTGTCGGTGTCGTCAAGCTGGGAACCTGGTCAGGTTGGCGCAACAATCGCTTCCGGCTTGCCTATGTGGTGCGGGCGGTTACCCCGGGAGACTATGTCATGCCAGGGGCTTTTGCCGAGGACATGTACAAGCCCCAGTACCATGCGCAAGGGTCAGTGCACCGCATACAAGTGGGGAAATAAGCCATGCTGGCCGGGTTGTGGGCATACCGTAAATGGGGCCTTATGGGGATGGTTCTTGGCGTCCTCCTGGTGCTTGTCGGTGTGCGCGTGCTCGACCGGATTTACCCACCGGATATGGGGCGCTACCACGCGACCTCAGCAGAAGTGCGGGCGGCCGACGGGCGTCTGATGCGGATTTTCACCGTTGAGGACGGCCTCATCCGCCGCGCGGTAACCACCGAAGAGGTAGACCCGCTTTATCTTCATATGCTGGTTGCCTATGAGGACAAGCGCTTTTACGAGCATGGTGGCGTGGATTTTCTTGCGCTCGCACGCGCTGCCTGGCAGGCGGCAGCAAATGGTGAAATCGTCTCTGGCGCGTCGACACTCACCATGCAAACCGCACGCTTGCTGGAGCCGCGCCCCCGAACCGTTACAAGCAAACTCGTGGAGATGTTTCGCGCGTGGCAGCTGGAGCGGCGTTTTACCAAATATGAAATACTGGAGATATATCTCACACTCGCCCCCTTTGGTGGCAACATCGAAGGCATCAAGGCAGCGTCTGACGCCTATTTCGGCCATGACAGCACCCGCCTCACCCCGGACGAGGCAGCGCTTCTGGTGATTTTGCCCCAGTCGCCAACCCGCTTCAGGCCCGACCGCCACGCGGCCCGCGCTCGTCATGCGCGCAACAAGGTGCTTGATCGGGTTGCTGGTGAAATCGGTCTTGATCCGCACTTGCGTGATCTTGCCCTCAGTGCGCCGGTGCCCGCACGACGGCACAGGGCCGAGCTGATGGCACCTCACCTTGCGGCCCGGCTGCTGCGCGGCGGTCTCAAAGAGGCTGTGGTCACTACCACGGACTATGACTTGCAGGCAGAGCTCGAACGCCTTGTCAGAGTGCGGGCAGGCGCGGTGCACCGCCATGCCAGTGCGGCTATTCTGGTGGTGGACAACCGTACGCGACATGTGCTGGCCTATGTAGGTTCCGCCGGCTTTGGCGAGCGGGCGCGGCTCGGCTATGTGGATATGGTAACGGCTGTACGATCCCCTGGTTCAACCCTCAAACCCTTCATTTATGGCATGGCCTTTGATCGCGGCCTTGCGCATGCAGAGACCCGTGTGCGTGATGAAGAGCGGCGCTTCGGCACCTATGCACCCAGCAACTTCATGGACCGGCATTATGGTGAGATATCCATCAGAGAGGCACTCGTGCGTTCCCTCAACGTGCCAGCGGTGGCGGTGCTTGACCGGCTTGGGCCAGTGGCCTTCACTGAAAAAATGCGTGATCACGGGGTTACGTTTCGCCTGCCGGGGGAGGAGATGCCTGGCCTAGCTGTTGCCCTTGGCGGTGTTGGTATGTCGCTTGAGGGGCTGGTGAAACTGTATGCGGGACTTGCCAGCGATGGCCAGGTGTTACCACTGGTTTTTGACGCTGGGCAGGCGGCGGTTGAGGTGCCCCCTTTCGGTGAGATGTTATCTGCGGCCACACGGCAGACCTTGTCCAATATCCTGTCGTCCGCCCGTCCGCCGGAAGATCGTTTGCCGGATGCGTACCAGGGCCACGCACGCCGTGTCGCCTATAAAACCGGAACAAGTTACGGCTTTCGGGACGCATGGGCCGTTGGATATGACGGCGACTATACCGTGGGTGTCTGGGTTGGCCGGGCGGACGGCACACCCCTGCCCGGTCATTTTGGCGCCAGCACCGCAGCTCCCATTCTTTTTGACGTCTTTGACCGCCTGCCTGCCGCTGGAACGCCGGAATGGGCGGCCGCGCCCGGTGACAGCCGTAGCTTTGCTGCTCTGCCACCAGCCCTCAAATATTTTGACCGGCCTGAACGGCTCATGCTGGCGGGCGCGGGGTCTGAGCGCCTTGCCATAACCTTTCCCCTGACGGGCAGCGTAGTTGAAATGCCAAAGGAGAATATGCCGCTATCGCTTGTCGCCGGAGGGGGGGTGCGACCACTTCAGTGGTTTGTGGACGGACAGCCGCTTGATACCAATCGTTGGTCGCGCCATGCGAGCTATGCCCTTCAGGGTGAGGGCTTTTACCAGATTACGGTGAGGGATGCTGGCGGCCAGAGCAGCAGCGCCACCATTCGTGCCGTTGCAGGCGACGCCTTGCGCTAGTCAATCCACCTTTATCAGCCGGAAGCCGACAAATTTATGTCGGGCATCAAAGGCCATTTCCTGACGCGCCTGCATGGCAAGAAGCATCGGCACTGTGAGGTTTGTCGCACCGCGTATCACACCGCTTTGGCAGTTTTCCACAAGGGGTGCCGCACCAAACTCTGGCCCCCAGCAGTCGTCCACCCACTCGGCGACGTTGCCGAGCATGTCATAGAGCCTGAAGCTGTTGGGGGCAGCCCGCCCAACCGGGAAGGTTGCGTCCGCCCCCAGACGGTCATCGCAGTCAAGGCAGTTTTGCGATGCCTTGTCGAAGGCTGCTTTTTGGGCAGTAATCTGACTGTTGCGGCCGCGCGCCATATAAGCCCATTCCACTTCGCTTGGCAGACGCCACCGGCCTGTACCCCCCGCTGCCTGCCAGCTTTTATTGAGCCATGCGGTATAGGTCGCCACATCCGCGCGGGTCACATTGATAACCGGCCGCCCGACCCGGCCCCAGCCTTCGTCGCGCGGGCCCTCAGTGGAGCAGGCACCATCACGCACACACGCGTCCCACATATCGAAGGTTACCTCAAAGGCCATGGCGGTAAAGGGCGCGGTGAGCTCGAACGTTTTTGGTGCCGCCTGTTTGCCGGGCTGCGCCTGTGGGCGATAGATGAAAAACCCTGGGGGAATATTGACCGTGGGGCCAGAAAGAGCCCGCAAGGGCGCACGTGTTTTGGCGGCATTCAGCGCTTTTTGCGCTTCGCCCCGGTATGACCCCATCGGGTAGCGGGCAAGGTAGGCTTGCAGGGCAGCAACAGAACCATCAGCGGTGGCGCGGCTATACCCGAGGGTTTGCTCACGGTCAGACGCCTGCAAAACATAGGCACCTCGCGGGTAGGCTGTCTGATAGCCCTGGTAGCTTTCGACGGTGTTTTGTTGCCGCGCTTCGCGGAACGCGGCCAGGTCGGCGCTGCGTTCAGCGTCCGCTTTGAATTTACCCTCGGGCCAATAATTCAGGTAACGCAGATAGGAGATTTCCACATTCACTTCTTTGGCGCGCCGGTAACTCAGGAAATCTGCCTGTTCGACATTTGCGCTGGCGGGATAGGCGTCGCGGTAGGCTGCATAGGCAAATATGGTGTGTTGTCGCTGGGCGTAGTCAAATGCCGCTTTTTCAGACGCGCTGAATGCTCTGAGCGCCTCTTCGATAGATGCTTTCAGTTTCACGGCCTCATCTGCAGCATAGCCCATCCCGTGAAACGACAGATACCGTTCGATCAGGTCTTTTGCGCGGCGGTATTGCCCACTGCCATAGGCGGCGCGGGCCGCCAGATAGTAATATTCCTGATTGTGGGGGTTTTCTTCCAATAGTGAGGTAAGGATTTCATCTGCAAGGCGGAAACGACCGGCGTCGATGGCCTCAATCGCGGCCTCAAGGGTGGGTGCCGCATCCCTGGAGCTCATGTCCATCTCGGCCGGGTCCGCCATTGCGATTAGTATAAAACTCAGCGTTATCAGCGCGATATATCTGATCATCCAGTGCCCCACTTCACCAAGGTTGCATCATCACATAAAAACTGTTGCGAAATTCTAGGGTGAAAATGGGTCGGGATGCCAGAAATATCAGTGTGTTCACCGACTGATTTTACCAAAAAGGCGTAGACGGCTGATACCGCCGTCCGGGTATATGTTGATGCGGACATGGCTGATGGGTCCGGTGCCTGCCACCGGGCGGAAATGGTGTTCGGCATCAGCGGTCAGCGGTTGTTTGTCCAGAATTTCAGGCCAGAACTGGCTTTGCACCGGCAGGCTGTCTTCTGTGCCGCCCGCCACAAGCGCGCCCTGAAGCGAAATGTGGCTGGGGAAGTTACCCTTGAAAAACGCAGTGTCCACAAGGATATCTTCAATCGAGCCTGCATGGCCCAGTGCCACAATCGCCCAGTCGTTGCCCGGTTCACGGCGGCGGCGGGTTTCCCAACCGTCACCCATGTTAAGGCCCTTGCCCGGCAAGGTGATGTTCGAGAGAGCGCCAAAATGTTCGTCATTGGCGACAATGCCGCGCCCGCCGTTTTCCATCGCCAGCAAATCGATGCGGGTATCCGCGTCAAAGCCAGCCCAGTCCTTGTGCATCAGGCCATACACGCGCAGGCGTGCCACACCACCGTCCGGGTAGATATTCAGGCGGATATGGGTCCAGGGCGTCTTGCTCTCGCATGCCACATGATGGTGGCTGTTACCCTTAAGGCTGATAGAGGCGACCACTTCGGTCCAGACCGCGCCTGAGCCGGGCACATCTTCATTTGAGATGCAAGCGTCAATGCTGGCGGCAGGCGGGAAGTTGCCGGTGAAATGGCTTGTGTCGATGTCAAATCCCTTGATGGTGCCGGGCGCGCCAAGGCGGATGACAGCGTGGTCATAGCCTGTGCCGCGCTTACGGCGGCTTTCCCAGCCGTCCATCCACTTGCCGTTGTCGTCATATTTTCCGGGGATGAACACAGCATCCGCGGGGTCGATCAACCGGGCCTTATCGGCAAAAAAATCATCGCTTGCGAAGGTAACTTTGGCACCGAGGCGCGGGTTCGCGAGGTTGATGCAGTTGCGTGTGAAGGCTGGGGGTACGGTGTCAGACATGGGTTGTTCTTTCTTTCACGTAGCCAAAGCTTCAAGCCGTAAGCGGGCTATCTTGTGAATTTCATTGATGGCGGCCTTGAACTCACGTTCGCGGTTATGGTTTAGCCGCGCGCCAAAGGCCGCCAGAATGCTGTGGCGGTTGTGCCCCTTCACTGCGATGATGAAGGGGAAACCAAATTTGTTTTTGTAGGCTTTGTTCAGGCTCTGGAACTCGTTGAACTCTGCGGGTGTGCAGGCATCAAGCCCGGCGCCGGATTGCTCAGCTTTTGATTCGGCGGTCAGTTCCCCGCGAACGGCGGCCTTGCCGGCCAGGTCCGGGTGAGCGCAAATCAGGCGTTCCTGTTGTTCCTCACTGGCGGCGTTCACTACGTCAGCCATTACGCTGTGAAGCCCGTCCACGCTATTGAGGTTTTTGTCGCCACGCTTGGCCCACGCGCCCTCCGCCACCCAGCGGGAGTGCTCGTAAATGCTGCCATAAAGCTCAAGGAATTGCTCATGGCTCAGGTCGCATGGGCGCTCCCTCAGTATCATCTGCCGTCTCCCTCATAGGGGTGGTGCTCACGCCAGTGCCGTGCGATGTCCACCCGGCGGCAGAACCAGACATCCTTGAAACTGCGTGCATATTCAAAAAACCGCTCCAGCGCGCGGATTCGCCCCGGCCGGCCAATCAGGCGACAATGCAGGCCAATGCTCATCATCTTGGGGCTGTCTGCGCCCTCGGCATAAAGCGTATCAAACGCGTCGCGCACGTAGGAGAAAAACTGGTCCCCCGAATTGAAGCCCTGCACGGATGCAAAGCGCATGTCATTGACATCCAGTGTATAGGGCACAACCAGATGCGCGCCATTTTCCATACGTGACCAGAAGGGCAGGTCATCGGAATAATCGTCTGCGTCATAAAGAAAACCACCATGCTCAGCTACCAGCCGGCGGGTGTTGGGGCTGGTGCGGCCGGTATACCAGCCTGCCGGTGCCTCGCCGGTGACCTCAGTGATGATACGCACGGCCTCCCTGATATGCTCGCGCTCCACCTCTTCCGGTATATTCTGGTAATTGATCCACTTAAGCCCGTGGGAGCAGATTTCATAGGCGCGATCCGTGAAGGCTTTGGCCATCTCGGGGTAGCGTTTCAATGCTTCGGCGATCGCGAAGATGGTGACGGGGATGTCGTATTTCCCGAACAGGCGCAACAGCCGCCACACACCCGCGCGGCTGCCGTATTCATAAACGGATTCCATGCTCATGTGCCGCGCGCCTTCAATAACAGGGGCGCTGACAATCTCTGAGAGGAAGGTTTCCGCGCCTGCATCGCCGTGCAGCACGCAGTTTTCACCGCCTTCTTCATAATTCAGTACGACCTGCACCGCGATGCGCGCGCCACCGGGCCAGTTTGCATGCGGCACGTGTTCGCCGTATCCTTTCAGGTCGCGCGGGTAATTGTCCGTCATTGTCTCGCTTTCATGCTTTTGTCAGCTGGCACGCGCCATGCCGAATATCTGGTGCAGATCATCGCCGCCTGCAGCGCGCTCAAACCTGAGGGTCGCTTCAATGTCGTTCAGGTGGTGTGTCAGTATTTCCTGTGCGGCCACAATGTCGCGTCGCTCCAGCGTGTCCACAAGGCGGGTATGTTCATCTCCTGTGCAGCTTTGCACTGGTTGGCCGTGTCGACCATATAGTGTGATAATGAGTGAACTTCTGAACACCAGTTGCTCAAGGAAATGATACATCGGTGTGTTACCCGCGAGCTTTGCCACATGCAGGTGAAACTCTCCCGTCAGGCGTATCCAGCGCGCGATATCAGCTTTTGCCAGTGCGTCTTTCTCCTGTGCCAGATGGCCCCGCAGGTTTTGGATGTCGTTCGTGTCGGCAGCTTCTGACGCGCGGGCGAGAAGGGCGGCCTCCACCGTGTGACGTGCTTCAAAAACCTGCTGCGCTTCATCGGGGCTGGGTGAAGCGATTACCGCCCCCTTGTTCTTTTGCAGCTCCACAATATTGTCGCGAGAAAGCAGCAGGAAGGCGCGGCGCACAGTTGTGCGGCCAACGCCAAAGACACCGCATAGCGACTCTTCCGTCAGCTTGGTGCCAGGCGCAAGGCGTTGCTCCAGTACGCTGTCACGTACCCGCTGGCAGATGTCCTCTTCCGTCAGGGCAGCTTCTTTCGGTTTCTGTCTTGTCATCGTCTGGTTCCTGATTCCCTTGGTAACACTCTTTTTTTTCCTCCAAGCGTCCTTTCGGGTTTTACCGCAACCCAGAAAAAAACTCAGCGGCGGGCGTGCAGTTTTGGCGCAACCGGAAAGCTTCGTTATCGCTGAATTCTGGCCTATGACGATGAATTGTCAACAATTTAGTATCTATTTTGTTGATAATATTCTTTACAAAGCTGGTTGCTTCCGTCAGGGTGAAAGTGGAGATTTCTCAAACCAATCCACGGGGCGTATGTATGGGACGGTTAACCACCCATGTGCTGGACACCGCAAACGGTTGTCCGGGAGAGGGCATTCAGATCAGGCTGTATTGGCTGGCAGAAGACGGTAGCGAGCAGTTGCTGTGTGAGGCGGTCACCAACGACGACGGTCGGGTGGACGGCCCGATCCTTGAGGGTGCCGACTTCACCGTAGGGACATATCTGCTTGAGTTCGCGGCGGGGGATTATTTTCGCGCGCGCGGCACGGTGCTGCCGGAGCTTGCTTTTCTGGATGTTGTGCCCATCCGCTTTGGCCTTGCCGATGCGGGCGCGCACTATCATGTGCCGCTGTTGATCTCGCCATACGGCTACAGCACGTATCGGGGAAGTTGATATGACGGAGACTGTCAGATTTCTCCTTGATGGTGAGTATTATGAGCTCACAAACCCGGACCCGACAACGACGGTGCTGAACTTCCTGCGTTATGAACTGGCGCGCACCGGTACCAAGGAGGGCTGTGCGGAGGGAGACTGCGGTGCCTGCACAGTGGTGCTGGGCGAGTTGATAGACGGGCGTATTCGCTGCCGAGCGGTCAACGCCTGCATCCTGTTTGTGCCGACGCTTGACGGCAAGGAGTTGATCACAGTTGAAAGCCTGAGGGCAAAGGACGGCACTTTGCATCCGGTCCAGCAGGCCCTTGTCGATACCCATGGCTCGCAGTGCGGTTTCTGCACGCCCGGTTTTGTCATGTCGCTATACGCGCTGTATGAAGAAGGCGGTGCCAGGGGCCGCGCTCACATCAATGATGCACTGGCGGGCAACCTGTGCCGCTGCACGGGGTATGGGCCGATCGTTGAAGCGGGGCTACGCATGGAGGAAATGCGCTTGCCTGTGGACGCGGGTGTGTTGAAGGACCGTGTTGACGCGCTCAGGTCGCTCAAGCGGCATGACACATTGAAACTCAGCGTCAAGGACAAGCTTACCGGTACGCACAAATATTATTTCGCACCTGTAACAATAGATGGTTTAGCGGACATTTCATTAGCTTACCCGGATGCGACGTACCTGGCAGGCGGTACGGATGTTGGCTTGTGGGTGACAAAACAACACCGTGAACTGGCACAGATTATCTATATCGGTGACGTGGAAGAGTTGAAGCATATCCAGGTCACTGACCGATCGGTTGAAATTGGGGCCGGAGCTTCCTTTACCGATGCGATAGATGTATTGGCGCGCTATTATGGGGATATGGGGGAGATTATCCGCCGGATCGGTTCGGTTCAGATCAGGAACAGCGGCACCCTTGGCGGCAATATTGCCAATGGCTCCCCTATTGGCGACAGCATGCCGGCGCTGATTGCTGCGGGGGCGACACTCACACTGCGCATGGGCTCGCTTGAACGTACCATGCCGCTTGAGGACTATTTCATCGATTACGGCAAACAGGACCTGCAACCGGGCGAATTTGTTGCCCGGATTTCGGTGCCGTTGCCGCCTGAGCATTCCCGCTACCGCGCCTATAAAGTCTCCAAACGTTTTGATCAGGATATCTCAGCCGTTTGTGCTTGTTTCGGTTTCGAAATAAAGGCTGGTGTGATGGAGGGTGCCCGCATTGCCTATGGCGGTATGACAGCCACACCCAAGCGGGCGGCGATGGCCGAGCGAGCACTCGTGGGGAGGGCATGGACTATGGATAACATGGAAGCCGCCGTGGCCGCTCTGGCGGAGGACTTTGCACCCATCAGCGATATGCGCGCCAGCGCGGACTACCGCATGATGGCCGCACAAAACCTGCTCAGGAAAGCTTTCATTGAGCTGGATGCCGAGGCTGAGACCCGCCTTGTGGGTGACAGGGAGCTCGGGCATGCGTAATACCAGCAGCAGTGGTCCGGTGCTCTCCGAAATCAAGGGGGCGGTGCATAAGGAATTGAGGCACGACAGCGCCCACAAGCATGTCTCGGGCGAGGCGGTTTATATCGACGATATGCCGGAACCCAAGGACCTGTTGCACATCTATGTCGCCATGTCAGAGAAAGCGCACGCGCGGGTTACCGCGATGGACCTTTCGGCTGTGCGCAAGGCCAGGGGCGTGGCGCTTGTGATCAGTGCTGAAGACATCCCCGGCCATAATGATGTCAGCCCGTTCGCGGGTGATGACCCGCTCTTTGCCGATGGCCTTGTGGAATATATCGGTCAGCCGATTTTTGCCGTCGCTGCTACCAGCATCGCGGCCGCGCGCGCGGCGGCCAGCCTGGCGGCGGTTGACTATGACGAGTTGTCCGCGCTGACGACCATTGATGCTGCTATGGCGGCGGAAAGTGCGATTGAACCCGCGCAAACCATGGCGCAGGGTGATGCCCGGGCCGCGCTTGAGAAGGCGAAGTATCGCCTGAAAGGCAGCTTTCGTATTGGTGGGCAGGACCATTTTTACCTTGAAGGCCAGATTGCTTTTGCCGCGCCACAGGAAGATGGCGATGTGCATGTCTTCTCCTCGACCCAGCACCCGAGCGAGGTGCAACATCTGGTGGCCCACGTGCTCGGCAAGCCCACCAATGCGGTGACGGTTGAGGTCAGGCGCATGGGCGGCGGTTTTGGCGGCAAGGAAACCCACCCCGCCATGTTTGCGGCGATGGCGGCCCTTGTGGCGGTGAAAACCGGCCGCCCGGCCAAACTGCGGCTGGACCGCGATGACGATATGATCATGACCGGCAAGCGCCATGATTTCCGCTATGGCTATGATATTGGCTATGACGACGACGGTCGTATCACCGGGGCGGCGATTGAGCTGGCCTCGCGCTGTGGTAGGTCGACCGACCTGTCGCCCGCGATCAACGACCGCGCCATGTTCCACGCTGACAATTGCTATTATCTTGGCGATATAGAGATCACCTCGCACCGCTTGAAAACGCACACTGCCTCCAACACCGCTTTCCGCGGTTTTGGCGGGCCGCAGGGTATGCTGGGGATCGAGCATGTGATCGAGCAGATTGCCCATGCGCTGGGAAAAGACCCGATCGACGTACGCCGCGCGAACCTTTATGGCACGGATGGCCGCAACACCACACCGTTTGGCATGGTGGTTGAAGACAACATCGCGCCTGAACTGATTGACATGCTGGCGGAAAGTGCAGGCTATCAGGCGCGCCGCTTGGCGATCCGGGAGTTCAATAAAACGAGCCCCTACCTCAAGAAAGGTATCGCGCTAACCCCGGTCAAGTTTGGCATCAGCTTCACTACAACGCATCTCAATCAGGCGGGTGCATTGGTGCATGTCTATGCAGACGGCAGCGTGCACCTGAACCATGGTGGTACCGAGATGGGGCAAGGGCTATTTGTCAAGGTCGCCCAGGTGGTGGCGGAAGAATTCCAGATCGATGTGGACCATATCAAGATCACGGCGACAACAACGGCGAAGGTGCCCAATACGTCGGCCACGGCAGCATCCTCAGGCTCAGACCTTAACGGCATGGCGGCACTGGATGCAGCGCGGCGCATCAAGGCGCGGCTGGTGGATTTTGCGGCCAATAAATACGATTGCCCCAAGGATCGGGTCACCTTCCGCAACAACAATGTTTATGTGGAGAACCGGGAAATACCGTTCGCGCAGTTAACGCGCGAGGCGTATCTGGGCCGGGTGTCGTTGTCGTCCACGGGTTTCTACAAGACGCCAAAGATCCATTATGATCGCAGCAAACACAAGGGCCGACCCTTCCTGTATTTCTGTTACGGCGCGGCGGTGTCGGAGGTCACCGTTGATACGCTGACAGGGGAATATAAGGTCGAGCGGGTCGACATCCTGCATGACACCGGCCGGTCGCTCAACCCTGCGATCGACAAGGGACAGATCGAAGGTGGGTTCATTCAGGGCATGGGTTGGCTGACCACCGAAGAGCTCGTGTATGACGAGAGCGGTCGCCTGCGCACGCACGCGCCGTCCACCTACAAAATCCCTGCCTGCAGCGACCGGCCGGAACAGTTTAATATCGAGCTTTATGCCAAGGGCCGGAATGTGGAAGCCACGATCCACCGGTCAAAAGCTGTGGGAGAGCCGCCGTTCATGCTGGCAAACTCTGTGTTCCTCGCGCTGGCTGACGCTGTGTGTGCCGCGTCGGACTATAAAGTGCGGGTGATGATGAATGCGCCTGCCACGCCGGAGGAAGTGCTGAAAGCCGTGGTGACGGCGAAAGGCAAGGCGCGCGGCTGATGGTCTCGCCTGATCAATATATGGGTCGATATATGGGGGCTGGGGCTGCCGGCGTGCTTGTCACGGTGGCGGAGACAAAGGGTTCCGCCCCGCGGGAGGCAGGGACTGTGATGTGGGTCACGGATACCGGTGCTGAGGGTACCATCGGGGGTGGCAACCTTGAGTATCAGGCAATACAGCAGGCACGTATACTGCTAGCCGACGTGGAAAAAAAGCGCACTACACAAACCTACCCGCTAGGCCCGTTGCTGGAGCAATGCTGTGGTGGGTCAGTGGTTTTGACGCTTGAGAAAATGAATGCGGACCGCGCGCGCGCAAGTCGGGACGCAGCGCTTAATGCACGCGTCAGATATCCCCTGTATATGTTTGGTGCGGGGCATGTGGGCAAGGCAGTATATGCTGCGCTGAAACCGTTGCCCTTTAACGTATACTGGGTGGACGCACGGGATGATGAATTCCCGCCGGTGACAGAACCGCATGTGATCACAGATCATGCAAGCGAGCCGGTGGATGTGGTGAAAAGTGCTGGCGCGCAAGCGCTTTACCTTATCTTTACCCATAGCCACCAACTTGATTATGAGATCACGAAGGCGGTGCTGGCGCGGGGGGATGCGCTTTATTGCGGACTTATCGGGTCAAAGACCAAACGCGCGCGGTTCGAGAATCGCTTGCTGCGCGAAAAAGTAGTGGACGAGAACGGCCTGAGCGCGCTGACCTGCCCCATTGGGGTGCCGGGGATCAACGGCAAGGAGCCGGAAATTATCGCGGCCAGTGTTGCCGCCGAGCTGCTGCAACGGCTCAACAGATACGTTTAAAGGGCTAGGAACATGGACATTGGCGGTTTAACGGTCATCGGCCAGACTTCAGGCGAGGCGGCTGACATCCTGAGCGAAGCGGCGCTGACATTTGTCGCGGCAGTTGAAGAGAAATTTGGTGCCAGGCGGCGTGAGCTGATGGTCGCGCGCACCGCGTTTCAGAAGCGGCTGGATGCGGGGCATTTGCCTGATTTTCTGCTGGAAACAGCTGATATCCGCGCGAGCGAATGGCACGTTCGCCCGGCGCCCGCGCCCCTGCTTGATCGCCGTGTGGAAATCACCGGCCCCGCTGACCGCAAGATGGTTATCAATGCACTTAACTCGGGCGCCAACTGCTTCATGGCGGATTTTGAAGACAGCTCCACTCCCACATGGGCCAACATGATGGCGGGGCAGGTGAACCTGCGTGACGCCGCCCACGGCATTATCAGCTACACAAACCCGGCAAACGGCAAACGGTATGAACTGGGCGAGGAGACCGCGACCCTGATCGTGCGCCCACGCGGTTTGCACATGGAGGAAAAACATGTGCGTATGGGCGGCAAGCCTGTCTCAGCCGGGTTCTTCGACTTCGCCTTGTTCCTGTTCCACAGCGCCAAAGAACAATTGTCGCGCGGCGTAGGTCCCTATTTTTACCTGCCCAAGCTGGAACACCATCTTGAAGCAAGGCTATGGGAAGATGTGATCGCTTTCTCGGAAGATTATATCCGGCTGGAACGTGGCACCGTGCGGGTGACCGTGCTGATTGAGACCATCACTGCCGCCTTCCAGATGGATGAAATCCTCTATGAGCTCAGGGACCATATTGTTGGCCTCAATTGCGGGCGCTGGGACTATATCTTCAACTTCATCAAGCGTTTTGCGCGGCGTCCTGATTTTGTGCTGCCGGACCGTGCACAGGTTGGCATGGACAAACACTTCCTGTCGTCCTACAGCCAGCTCTTGATCAAGACCTGCCACCGGCGCGGCGCTCACGCCATGGGTGGCATGGCTGCGCAGATCCCGATCAAGAATGACGCCGCCGCCAACGAGGCAGCCATTGCCAAGGTGAGGGCGGACAAGGAACGTGAAGCGAAAAACGGTCACGACGGCACGTGGGTCGCACACCCCGGCCTTATCCCGACCGCCCGGTCTGTGTTTGACAGTGTCATGCCTGGCCCCAACCAGCTTTTTAACCTGCGTGATGACGTGACGGTGAGGGCAACGGATCTTCTGGCCGTGCCCGAAGGCGTGATTACCGAAGAAGGTGTGCGAAGCAATATCTCTGTGGGGTTGATGTATCTCTCAGCGTGGATTGACGGCATGGGCTGTGTGCCGATCCATAACCTGATGGAAGATGCGGCGACGGCGGAGATTTCACGCACGCAGCTTTGGCAGTGGCGCACGCACGGCGCCAGGCTGGACGATGACCGTGTGATCGATGACGCATATCTTGATGAGATTACCGATGAAGAGGTGGCTAAACTGAAGGCGCGCGAGTTTGTCGGCAATGCGCGACTTGAAGACGCCGCGGCCCTGTTCCGCTGCATGGTGATGGATGATGAGCTGGAAGAGTTCCTCACCCGCCCGGCCTATGAGCTGGTGCTTGAATATGAACCCCGGGGCGACGCCTGAGCGGCGCGCAAGCGAGAGAGTAGTACCCCATGGAATTTGATATTACACCTTGGCTGAACCTTGCGATCCGTTGGCTGCATTTCATCACTGGCATCGCGTGGATCGGCTCCAGTTTCTATTTTGTCTGGCTTGATAACCATCTTGAACAGCCAAAGGAAAAAAAGAAAGGCATGTCGGGCGAGCTGTGGTCGGTGCATGGTGGTGGCTTTTACCACAAGCAGAAATACGCCGTCGCGCCTGAACAGATGCCGGAAAACCTGCACTGGTTCAAATGGGAAGCCTACTTCACGTGGATGAGCGGTTTTGCCCTGCTTGCGGTTATCTATTATCTGGGTGCGGACCTGTTCCTGATCGATAAATCCAAGGCGAATCTCACACAAGCGCAGGCGATTGGTATCAGCCTTGCCTTCATCGCGGGGGGCTGGGTTTTTTATGACGGCCTTTGCCGTTCGCCTTTGGGCAAAAACAATAAGCTAACGGGTATCATCTGGTTCCTCAGCCTGACAGCGGCAGCTTATGTGCTGACGCATATTTTCTCCGACCGGGCGGCCTTCATCCATGTAGGGGCGATCGCAGGCACTGCGATGGCGGCCAATGTATTCATGGTCATTATCCCGAACCAGAAAAAGGTTGTCGCGGCGCTGACCGCGGGCGAGGCGCCAGACCCGCGTCTGGGTCAGATCGGCAAGCAGCGCAGCTTGCACAATAATTACATGACCCTGCCGGTCCTCTTTCTGATGATCTCCAACCACTATCCGATGACGTTCTCAAACCCCTACAGCTGGCTCATCCTTGCGGGCATCGGGCTTGTAGGGGTGATGGTGCGGCATTTCTTCAACCTGCGTCATAAGGGAAAAAACAGCCCTGGCCTTGTGTTTGCAGCGGTCGCCTTGTTTATCCTGATTGCTATGTTCGCCGCCGATGCGGAGAAAGCCTCCCGCGCCCGGTTTGCACAAGTGGCAGCGTCATTTTCTCAAGTTCAGGCCATCATTGGCAAACATTGCACCTCATGCCATGCCGCTACGCCAACACATGACAGCTTTGACGAAGCCCCGGGTGGTGTGATGCTGGACAAGCCGGAACTGATCCAGCAGCACGCCCGGCGGATCATGGAGCAGACGGTTAAAGCGGACATTATGCCGCTTGGCAACGAGACGGGCATGACCGACGAGGAGCGTGCCCTGATCGGCAAGTGGATTGGGGACGGAGCCAAGCGGTGAGCATGCGCGTCCTTGATATCGAGCCACTGACAGCGGCGGCATTCGCGCCATACGGTGATGTGATTGAGGCGTCGACCACTGCGCAGCAGATACCCATCAACTATGGCAACACCATACGTTTCCACGACCTCGCGAAGCTTGAGCTGACCAGCGGCGGTGGCCAGGCAGGGGTCAGCATCTTTCGCTCGACACCCTTGCCGTTGCCGATCACGGTAAAGATGATGGAATATCATCCGAAGTCCTCGCAGGCATTTGTGCCGTTATCTGCCAGCCCCTATTTAGTGGTGGTCGCAGAAAAAGGTGACTTTGACGCGGGCAAGCTGCGTGCCTTCAGGGCGGAGCCCGGACAGGGCATAAACTATTACGCCGGTACGTGGCACCACTTCAGCCTCGCGCTCGGCGAGGTGAGCGATTTTCTGGTGATTGACCGTATCGCGGATGACCACAACTGCATCGAACATCACTTGAGTGCGGATGAGCAGGTTGTGCTCACCCTCTCGACAGCCTGATCAGCCCCATTTTGGCTAACATTGATGCGATCATCGCTGTGTCAGCTGCGGGTATGCCCATGACCCGCGCAAAGGTAGCAACATCAATATCGACCGAATCACCAATCACATGGAGGGCTCTTTCCGCAAATGTAGCGCTGGGCAGAATGGCTTTGGCGTAGCTGAAGGTGTCGAGTGCGAGATAGCGGGCGTAGGCGTCCCCCGGGTCGCTGGCCAACAGGGTCAGACGTGTACTGCTGTCAACGGCATGGCTGGGATAACTCGCGAAGGCTTTATAGGGGTCCATGCGCGTGGGGGCGGCTTTCGGCGCGGTGCGCACCTGATCACTTTGAGCGCCTGCCGCACGGATGCTGGCAAGTTCTGCCCACAGCGCTTGATACTGCTTGTAGACCACCGCCCAGTCATATGTTGCTTGTGCACGTTTCTTCCCGGCTTCACCCAGTTTTTGTCGAAGCCCGGGTTGTTCAACGAGGGCGGTTAGGCGGTCCGTGAGGGCGGACGGGTCTACCGCGACCGTCTGGCAGGTATAGCCGCAGTAGCGGTCATAACTATCGGTGCCAGCTTCATAGCGCGCGGCAAAATGGTGCACATTGTCATTTTCGAGGGTCCAGGTCGGTATACGGAAGCCAACCTGTCCGTCCGGTACGGTGTCCTTGTAACCGTCCCAATCACTGACCACGACAGGCAACCCCGCCGCCATGGCCTCAATGGGGGTGATACCGAACGTTTCCTGAAAATTGTCGGAGAGCGAAGCAAATATATCGGCAGCGGCCCAGCTGGCGTTGCGTGATTTCGGGTTTTTACCGTCCGTGAAGAGGCATCTTACGCTGGGGCACACCTTCCTCGCGGCGGTCTGGAAAGCCTGGCCAATTTCTTTGTTGGCAAACCAGCCACATTGAACAAGGACAATGTTGCGCCCTGTTTTTTGGGCAACCTCTTCCAGCGCCAGCATCATGGCGTGGGGATGGGCCTTTGCGTGATAGGAGAGGCGCCCGACAAAGAGGACAACAATGTCGTCCTCGCCAATTTGCAACTCGGCGCGGGCCTTGGCGCGGTCTTCGGCAGTGAAGTTAAAATCTTCACACTGGATGCCAAGGGGAATTACAGGTAGACGCGGCAGGTCGAGTTTTACGTCGTGGCCGAACCTCCAGCGCAGTAGCTCCATTTGCTCAGTCATCACGGTGTTGACTGTGCCTTTGGCGGCATTTGAAGTACAGATAAGCGCATCCCACGGCATGACCGGCGCCGTCAGCAATGATGCAACAGCATCCATCGCACCGTGGCTGGCTGTGGTGTGTGTGATGCCGCAGATGCTGAAGGCATCAATACCCACGCGCAAGCGCTGGCTGGCATAGTGGTCCAGGTTGGGGCCGGGAAGATACAGGGTACCTACATCCCTTAGCTTACCTATTTTCAGCGTGGGGCACCATGCGGTCTTCACCCCTGCATCAATAGACCTGGCAAGCGTGTTAAAGGCCTGTGCCGCGCGTTCACTGGCTGTCAGGCACCATAGTGGGGCATCGCCGGCCTGGGCCACTGCCGCGCGCAGG
The DNA here is from genome assembly GCF_025574465.1 of Kordiimonas aestuarii. GTDB lineage: Bacteria > Pseudomonadota > Alphaproteobacteria > Sphingomonadales > Kordiimonadaceae > Kordiimonas > Kordiimonas aestuarii. Next base: position 383,529 of record NZ_JAOBPP010000021.1, on the reverse strand, counting down.
AAGCTGTTGCCAGCGGCCTGCCGGCCCATGATTTTATCGCCGGTGACGACATATCCGTCTGGTTCGAAATAGATTGCAGCGTTGGGCATGGTGCTCATAAAGTCATTTCCCGTTGGTCAAAACTCAGGCGGTCACAATAGGGCGCAGTGTTTAACCAACCGGTATGCTTTGGCAAGGCGGGAGTATAATTTTATACGCTGGCAGGCTCTGAGCCGCGTGCGGGGCGCCACATCAACCACATGGGCGGGCAGCCGGGCGCTGGCGTAACCTCGCGCTCCACTTCAAAGCCATGGTTCTGGTAAAAGGCGATGTTCTCCCGCTTTGAGTTCTCGAGATAGGCTGGCAGGCCGCTTCTGTCGACTTCGCGCAAGGCTTCGCGCATGAGTACACCGCCTATCCCTTTGCCCTGCAGGCGTGGGGTTACGGCGATGGCAAACAGATAATAGTGAGGGGGGCGGCCTTTGCGGTTTGTGGTCATGAAACAGTCGATCGCCAGCGAATGCCGAATGCCGGTAAGGCCCCCGTATCGCAAGATGGAATAAACCAGCGACAGGTTGCCTGTTCCGTAGGTTTTAGTGGTACCAGGCGGCAACCAGAGGGTACCTGCCAGCCCGTCCTCCGTGCAATGTCCGAAGCCCTTGGGAAGAAACAGATGTTTCGCCATGGTGGTGAAGGCGGGCTGCATTGCACCGCCGCCGTTGAACGCCCACAGGTTTACCGCATCGTCAGCAAAGCCGTCGGCGATGATGCGGCCGATAAGGTCGCTTTCATGGTTGTGCAACTTTCTGACGTTGGCCATGGCCTGCCCTGAATATGAAATTATTTCATATTTAAGTGTGCCACCAATCACGGACCGGCTCAAGTGGCAAGGCCGTGGCGATGTCAGCCCCGACGGGTATCTTCGATCAATTTCCGGGTATTGCGGTCACGCACAACCATGATGGCCCACACGGCGAGGATTACCCACATGATGAAACCGGCGCCAAAGAGGGCAAGCACCCACGCCAGAATCCAGATGGCAGTAGCCAAAATGAACTGAAAGGGCTTGCCGCACAGCAGCAGCGCAAGCGGTGGAAGCAGCAGCGCAATAAGGTACAACATATTTCCCCTCCATCGGGCGGTGATCAGATCTGCGGCAGGTCTTCCTCAAGAACACAGATAGACATGGCGTAGGATACTTCGCCTTCGTCCTCGTCCCGGTAAACAACGCCCAGAAACTCCTCACCCAGAACGACTTCCACGGAATCCGGCGCCTTCGGCCGGCGAACCAGCTTTAGCATGTTGTTGTTGAATTTGGCCTGCAGGTAGGCCTGTAGCCGGGCAATCTCATTCGGGGTCACTGCTTGCTCCTTGCGAATCTGGTGTTTGCCATGGTTTATCGAAGGCAAGCGGCGCAATGCAAGCAAAACCGGACTTCGAACCACGCATGGCAGGAATTTTGGCCTTAAAGGCTTGTTAATCTGATATAATTATTAACAATGCGGAATACACTGCACATAGAAGAAGATTTATGACGAGCGATCAAGACGACTATTCGTACGCAGAAGATGAAGAACTGGTAGAACAGTTCCTGACCTGGACAGGGGAGGCTGTGCAGGAACTGCGCGGCCTTGTGGATTCCCTTGACGGCAGCGAAGACGGCAAGTCGGACTCCGCAGACCGCATGTATGATCTTGGCCATAATATCAAAGGCATGGGCACCAGCTTCAATTTTGACCTGATGACCACGGTGGGCACATCGCTTTGCCGCTATATCAAGCATACCGAAGGGCATCTCAGTCCACGTGCGCTTGATGCGCATGTGCGTATTTTCGAGGTTGTGCTTGCGAATAAAATCATGGGGGATGGCGGTGAAAAAGGCAGCGCGCTCGAAAAGCGCCTGAACGAGATTATCGCTGAAGAGAGCTAGGTGGCCCCGGCTCATTTGTTCACTTTTTGTTCTTGATTGTTGCGAAACAGGCATTGCTTTGCAATCATTTCTCCCGATTCGAAATTCGGGGGAGGATAGCGTGACCAGCACTGATCTTGTGACGCGGGGCGCCATGCGCTTTTTGCTTGACCTTGGCTATGCGCCAATGACGGAAGTTTCCCTTACCAACAGACGCCGTGCGGACATCGTCGCGCTTGATCGCCGTGGGCGCACCATCATTGTTGAGGTGAAATCGTGTCTTGCCGATTTTCGCTGCGACGGCAAATGGCAGGAATATCTCGACTATTGCGAGGAATTTTATTTTGCCGTTGATGCCGCTTTCCCGCGTGAGGTGTTGGAAGAGGCCACGAGTTTGCCTGAAGCAACCGGTGTTATGCTTGCGGATGCTTATGGTGCCGAAATTATACGACCTGCGTCCGCCCGGCCAGTGAATGCGGCGCGACGGAAAACGTTGATTCTGAAGATGGCGCGACTCGGCGCAATGCGCCTCTCTGATGCGGTCAGGCCGCTTGCGGGGGCGCCCCGGATTACAAGCCTTCTTTAATCATTAATCAGTTACCTTCTTTGACAACCTCGGTGTAGCCATACCAGCGTTCGCGCCCACCCTTATTCTCAAGGATATTCTGCAACGCGGCTACGGTGCGGCGTTCATATTTTTTCCCGGCGTCGCCGTTGAGGATATCCAGTGCCTTGTCAAACCCAAGCCCCGGCCGGTGCGCCCGGGCGGAGACCATGCCGACAAAGGCATTGGCGACAGACAGGATGCGTGCGCCCGGTTCGATCTCATCGCCTTTTTTGCCGTCAGGTTCGCCGCTTCCGTCCCAGTTCTCCCGCATCTGGCCAAGCGTCGCAGCAACAGGCCCCTTGAAATCGAGCCCGGCGACAAGGCTTGCCCCTTTTTGCATGCTGTCCCGTACCAGCGCAAACTCCTCATCCGTGAGTGCGCTTTGTTTTGTCAGAATCTCGGTCGGCACAAATATCTTGCCCAGATTCACAAGCTGACCTGCAATGCGCACGCTCTCAGCGCCTTCCGTTTCCCAGCCCCTCTCAAGCGCAATCGTCGAGGCCACGTCCGCAACCCGCTCCGAATGGTGTTTGCTCCATGGGTCCCGGGCATCGATGATCTGTGTCAACGTGCTAACGAGCTGTTTGAAAAGGGTCTCAGATTGCTCCTTGGCCGCCACCAGCGAGGAGATATCCTGCATAACCAGCAAGGTGTTGGCGTGTTTATCTCCGGCGGCATCAAGAGGTAGAAGCTGGGTCTGGTAAATGCGATCTGTACCAGCGATGGGTAAGCGCAGTTGCAACTCTGTTGACGTGCCATTTGCCGCACCCTTGACACCGGCGCGCAGTTTTTCTGCGATCTCGCTGGTGAATGCTGTATCCAGCCTGCGGTCTGTCAGGTCGGTGACGGGCAGATCAATAACTTCTCCAAGCTTGCGGTTCGCGAACCTTACCGTCAGGTCATCGTCAAGCGCTGCGATCGCCGTGGGCTGGCTATCACTGACAGATTGCAGAAAACGGCTTAGTCCCTCGTTTTGTGCTGAAAGTGCGGCTTGTTCCCTGTAGCTGGCCTCAAGCCGGCGCGATACGCCATGACGCCACGCGAGCACAAGGCCCGCAAGCACGAACAGCGCGGCCAGTGACAAGGTGATGATCAGGCTGTTGCGCCGTTCATTGATCTCGGCGAGTGCCTCAGCGCCGCTGATGGTGCGCACCAGCACCCATGGCACGGGAGCAGACAGTTCACGTCCGGTGACCAGCACCTTTGTCCCGGCATAATTGTCATGGATGTCAAATGCCCCGGGCCTGCCAGCAGCAAACGAGGCAGCCTGGTCGACGCGGGGCTCACCAACGCGGCCCCCTTCAGCCAGCGGCGTCAGCGGTGTCACCAGTTCCCCTTCACCGCGTGTGACGATGTAGGTTTCTGCGGTCTTGCTGGCCGCGCCCGGTTGGTCGAGCGTTTTCAGGAAATCGCCATCAAGCGGTCGGGCGCCAATGACCCAGTTCACGTTGTCATTATCGCCTGAGAGGCCTTCATCTGCCATAACAGGCGCCCCGAAAATCACCAGGGGCGTCTTGTCTTCAAGCTGGGGACCAATGGCAATAAAAGAGCGCCGGGACATGGCTGGCCACTCCCCGGGGCGCAGCACAGGCATGCCGCTTGTCGCGACGAGCGCACTACCGTCGCTGCGCAGAATAGCGAGCCCGGCGCGTTGTGGTCGTTTGACATTGGCAGCCAGTTGGTCGATTGCCGTTTTTTCGTGAAAACCCTCCCGCTCAGCTGCGGCCGAAAGCAGGGCAAAGACGTAACCACGCTGGCCTTCCGCCGCTTCGGGCATATCATCCATGCTGCCGCCTGCGTATAGCTGAATAGTTGCGTCTCCCGCCAGTTCTTCCACGCTGGAAAGGTAGCGGTTAAGCCAAGCGGAAACTTCGGTTGCGCGGCTGTCGGCAACAAGGTTAAGCCGATCCTCCCAGCGGGCCATGTTTTGCTCGGCTTCCGATTCCGCAAATTTGAGAATCGCAAGAAAGCCCAAAATTGCAACACCGATAATGACGATGCCTGCCAGTAAGATGGAATTATTGTTACCCTTGTCGCCCGCCATATATGGCCCCCTGTTTCAACGGCTTTCCATCTCTTTTAGCCCATGTGTCCGCCCCTGGGAACATCGAGCTTTGACGGAAGTTACTTGGAACATGAAAATCATCCCATTATGTTAACGGCTCTGCCTGCGGGCTCAATCATTTTTCGGTGCGGGAATTTATGCGTCGCCTAACTTGCCTTATTTTGATTTTGGCGTCTTTTGTACTGCTGCCCTCCTTGGGCGACGTGCAGGCACAGATCAGCCGGGGGCTGTTCGGCAGCATGGAAATCCGGTCCACCAACATGACAAAGTTCGGTAAGTGGACCGAAATGTGGCGGCGTTATAACTTGCCGCGCAACCCGCCGTCCGAGGTGAAGCGCACGGCGCAAGACCGATGCCGTGGTTTGGGACGCATCCAGTGTAGCCGGGAAGCATGGGATGACTTTATCGCAGCCAACACGGATACGCAAAAGCGTATCCTGCTCGATAAGGTGAACGCCTATATGAACAAGGCTGCCTATATCGTGGACCCGGTCAACTGGGGCATTCCAGACTATTGGGCCACGCCAGACGAATTTTTCCTCAAGGACGGTGACTGCGAAGACTATGCCATCAGTAAATACATCACCTTGAAGCGCCTCGGTTTCGATCCGGATTCCATGCGACTCGTGATCCTTCAGGATGAAAACCTGAATGTTGCCCACGCCGTTTTGGCTGTAACCCTTGGTGACGACACATTCATTCTGGACAATCAGATTGATGCGGTCTTGCCAGACAGTCAGATTCTGCACTACAGGCCGGTATACTCAATAAACGAATCCGCGTGGTGGCTGCACCGGGTCAGGAAGTTTTCAGGTTAAATTAACAAATTCCCCTATAAGATGCGCACGCTAGTGGCAGGGGAATGATGGGCTGGAAAAAATCACGTGAGTAAAGACGTTACCGCACTTGACCGTATGGTCGATTATGTGAAGCAACTGCGGCGCCACACGGAAGGGCGCCGGGCGGTTCATATTCGGCTGTCCGCGCTTGAGCGGCACTTCAGGGAAGAACATTATCGCTTGTTTGCGGCTTCGGCGCTGCGCAATGTCATTACGCGATTCGGCGCGACGATGTTTGCATTGCCGAATACCGACCTTGTGCTGATTACCAAGGATGCCCGTGTCGATGATATTGACCCCGCTCTTAATGCGATTCGCCGCAAATTGCGCGATTCGGCGCTGATTGCTTCGCTTGATCCGGTTCAGGGGAGCAGTGATGAATTTGTGGTCTGGTTTGATATCGAAGACTCTTATGATGACTTCAAAGACTATGTCGAGCAGTTGTCGGCTTTGCTGCAGCTTGGCGAATCAGCGCAGGAAGCGGAAAGCCAGGCGCTGGAGGCGCCTCGCAAAGGCCGTTTGAAGCGACCCTCACAGCAGGATATTCCAGTGACTGTTCGCCGGTCCAGCCATGTGCGGATGATGCCGGTTACACCGATGCCCAAGGAAAAAAGCGACACGCATCTGGACCCGGATTTGTTGCTGACATTGACCAAAGCCCTACAGGGTGCGGATGTAGCGGGCCTCTTACGCAAACAGTTTGTGAAAGCCATATTGGGCAGTGCCCCGCCGATGCCGGTGCTCGAGCATAAATTTGTGCCTCGGCCGCTTGTTTATCAGACTTTGCTGACAAGCCGTGTTTTGTCAGAAAACCGTTGGCTTTGTGGCTATCTTGATGATCACCTCGGCCGGCAGATTTTAGCCTCAACCCCGGCAATGGGGAACGAGATTTCGCTGGCGTCCAGTATTAAGGTAACAAGCGCCTCGGTCCTTTCAGGGGCTTTTGATGCTTTTGAAAAATCGCTGGGCAAACACCCGCGGTCCAAGATTGTACTGGAATTTGGCGCGGTGGACATCATGTCCAACCCCGTTGATTATCAGGAAGCCAGTCGCCATGTGCTCGCGCTCGGGTACCGAATATCGGTAGGCGATTTGCACCCGCTTGCCTTTCTTGCGCTTGACGTGGAGCCAATGCAGGCAGCGTTTGTGAAAATTCTCAAACCTGTTGGCACCAATGCGGACTGGTTGAACAGCAAAACCGAAACCGCCATCCAGAACAAGATCGAACGGATAGGCAAGGCGCGGGTTATTCTCGACGGCTGTGAAGAGACGACGGATATCGACCTTGGTCACCTGCTTGGCATTACCCTGTTCCAGGGCCATGCCGTCGACCCCATGGTCGAGGCCTGATCGCTGATACCAATTATTGCGGGGAGCGTTTGGCGAGAATGCGCTGCAACGTTCGCCTGTGCATGTTCAATCTGCGCGCGGTTTCTGATACGTTGCGGTCACACATTTCGTAAACACGCTGGATATGTTCCCATTTTACCCGGTCGGCGGACATGGGGTTGTCAGGCAATGGCGGCATCTGGCCTTCGGGGGTCAGCAGCGCGGCTGCAATCTGATCAGGGTCCGCGGGTTTGGCCAGAAAGTCCACGGCACCTGCCTTCACGGCGGCGACAGCGCTTGCAAGGTTGCCGTAACCGGTGAGGATAATGATGCGCATATCGGCGCGCATCTGCCTGAGGGAGGGCACGAGGTCTAGGCCGTTGCCGTCCTGAAGTTTCATATCAAGGACAGCGTAGCGCGGTTTGTTGTGGGCGGCGAGAAGCGCGCCTTCTTCGATGCCTTCCGCCGCGAATACCGTAAAGCCACGGCGCTCCATCGACAGGGTTAACCTGTTGCGAAACGACTTGTCGTCCTCGACAATCAGAAGGGTTTTTTCCAAAGTTTTTGCAGCGGTATCTGTCATGATCCATCCTTTGCTGATGGGACTATTGTGTTTTTGTTTTCAAGGGCGGCGCGGGGCCACTCGATCAATATTTCCGCCCCGCCTGTCGCTCCAGTGCCAAACTCGACCGATGCGCCAGTGCGCTCAAGTAGGGTTTTGGCAATAAAAAGGCCCAGTCCAAGGCCACCATCGCGGCCTGGGGTCGGGTGCCTGGTCGTCACATAGGGTTCGCCAAGGCGCCGGATGATTTGGGGGTCAAAGCCCGGCCCGTCGTCGACAATGGTAACCGAAACCGTGTCACTGTCCCAGCCCGCGCTCACCTGCACCTTGCTGTCAGCGTAGCCGACGGCGTTTTCAATGATGTTGCGAACGGCGTGAATGAACTCCGGCGTTCTTTTCACGCGAAGATGGTCAACGCCTGCTGCGACATAGTCAATCCTGACGCCGCGTTCTTCGTGCGGAGCCGCCGCCTCGCGCAGCAAAGCTTCAAGTTCAGTTTCTGTAAAGTGGCTTGCGGACCCGGCTTTCCGGTGTTCGCGCAGCTGTGCGAGGATATCGCGGCAGCGGCTGGTCTCCGCCACTATAAGCTCAAGGTCCGTGCGGGTGACGTCATCTCCCTGCCAGGTGTCTAGCAGTTCCCTTGCGGCGAGCAAAATGGTGCCAAGCGGCGTGCCCAGTTCGTGCGCAGCGGCGGCAGCGAGCGTGCCCAACGCTGCGAGCCTTTGCTCCTGTTCCAGCGCGGCTTGGGTGGCCGCCAATGCGCGTGCCCGGTGCCGGCCTTCACGGCCCACTCGCGCCATATAGAGCGCAAGGAAAACGAGGGTGAAGCATAATGCCACCCAGATACCCGCCAGCAGCACCGGCGGCAGGTGTGGTGGCGCCCCTTTCCATGGCAATGAAAAGGGGGTGAAGGCGAGCGCCGTCACGAGAATAAGCGAAATGGCGATCAGGAATTTGGTACTGCGTTGCCCAAGGATGGAGGCCGACACGCTTGTGGGTGCCAGCATCAACAGGACAAACGGGTTGGCAAGGCCACCAGTGACAAAGAGCAGAAGCGACAGATGGACGAGGTCGAAGGCAAGGTGCGCTGCCGATTGTTTTTCGTCCAGCCGCGTATTGGTATCGGCGCGAAACGAAAACCACAGGTTCAATAGCGCGGACATGAGCACGATAGGAACTGTCAGGTGGACGTGCAGATCAAAACCCAGGCCCCAGCCGACCACGACCATGGCCAGCAATTGGCCGGCAACCGCCATCCAGCGAATAAGCACGAGCGTACCCAGGCGGACCCCGCCGCCATGGGGCGTCTCGAGGTCAACAAGGATGAGTTCGTCGGTTTCCCTGTCACTGTGTGGCATTGTCCTGCCCTCAGAGTTTGCCGGTCTGCACAAGTAATAGACCCGCGCTTGCCATCAGCATAGCCAGCAGTGTCAGGCTGCCGGCAGCTAGTATGTACAAGGTGGTCGTCCTGAGATCTCCGGCAACCAGTTGCGCGCGTCCAGCTTCGGGGCCTATCCAACCACCACCGCTTCCCTTTCGATCAAACGCGAATGAGAAGTTCAATGCATATGCCACAGTTGAAAGCGGTATGAACCGCGACAAAATGCCCCGAAAGGCGGGTAGGCTGGAACTGATGAGGCCTCGAACTGCGCTCAGGTTGGTGCCGGGCACCAAAACAGGCGCGAGCGAGAAGATCAATGAGGCGGTGATGGCGCCGGGTAAGGCAAGGAGATCGAACAGTGGTACAAACGTGCGGTGAAAAACGGATTCGGGTCTGGCCGCACCGCTTGCCTCCCGCTCGCCAAGAGTGGTGGCCAGAAACCGGAAGGGCAACAGCAGGCTGAATCCGCCCACAGCAAACAGCAGCAGGTTGCAGACCCAGTCACGCACATGCACCATTGCCAGCGTCTCAGCCGCGCCGCGAATCACATGCGGTTTGGCACCTTCCTGCTGTGCGACGGCTTTCAATTCATCCCAGCAGGACCGGATGCCAATCGACCTGGCCAGCACCAACGCAGAGAGCGGCGCACCAACATAGGCAATATCACCCAGTTTGTTCAGCGTGCCGCCCAGAAGGCACATCAAGGGCAAGAGCACGATTTGCACAATGATTGCGCGCATACGCAAGGTCGCTGCACTACGATTTAGCCGATTTAGCCGACGCTCAACGGGGGTGCAAACACCACCCAGCAGGTCGTCTACATGTGGCAGCTTGCCCAGAAGGGACTTGCCGCCGAAAAGCAGATCAAGAAGCAGCCCGAGCCCAAACAGCAGGATCCAGCCCAGATAAGGTGTTGCTGCCAGCCCGTTAATAAGTGGCCCCCGCATCTTCCAGCGCCTTGACGAGCCGACGGTTGCGATCGAGCTTGGCGTATTCCAGCGCTGTTTTGCCGGTGAGATCTTGCACGTTGGGGTCCGCACCGGCGTCCAGCAATACCTGCACGGCTTTGGTTTTGCGGCTGCGCACTGCTTTGATAAGCGGTGTTTCCTGTGCGATATCTGCGCGGTTGGGGTCTGCTTTGTAGGACAGCAAAAGCTGGATGCCCGTGCTATCGCCTGCAATAGAGCGCATCATCAGGGCGGTTACCCCGCGTGTACGGTCAGCAATGTCTGGGGTGGCGTTATAGTCAAGCAACAGCTTCATCATGGCCAGATTGCCTTTTTCAGCGGCAATGAGCAGGGCAGGCGTGTGGTCGCTGCGACGACGGGTGTCAGGGGTGACGCCTTTGGCCAGAAGTTCCGTGGCTTTGTTGATGTCGTCGTCTTCCACCGCTTTCAGCAAATCATACTGCGGATTAATCGCCATCGCCGGGCTGATCGCCACGCCGAAGCCGAGTGTAAGACAGACAAGCATCAGGGTGCGTTTGATCGCCAACATTTAAGGAACTCCGTTTTCAATTGTTTGTCATGCGATGATAAAATTGCCGCATGCAAGGTGACATATGCTCCGCATATTTCTATAACATCCCCATGATCACAAGTCCTAAGGCCCTGTTTTTGGCCTTTGGTGCGATCAATTTATGGAGATGTGGTATGAAAGTGATACGCATAGTGGCCTGGGCAGCCGTCGTTGCAGTAGCAGTTTTTCTATTAGCCCAACGCTTCGCAACAAGTCGGGAGGCCGGGGATCGCCTCGGCGGCGATTTCACGCTGACCTCCAACACCGGTGAGAAAGTCTCCAATCGCGATTTTCGTGGCAGGTATATGCTGATCTATTTTGGCTATAGCTTTTGCCCGGATGTCTGTCCGCTCGAACTGGCGAAGATGACCCTGGGACTGAATGAGCTGGAAAAGGAAGGTTATAATACCACGCCACTCCAGCCGATTTTTATCAGCATTGACCCGGAACGCGATACGGTTTCAGCGCTTGATGACTACGTACAGGATTTTCATCCACGCCTTGTGGCGCTGACCGGTACACTGGAAGAAATACAGGATGTTGCCAAAAAATATCGGGTATATTTCAAGAAACGCAAACAGGACGGCGTTGAGGGCTATCTGATGGATCACCAATCCTTTATATTTGTCATGGGGCCGGATGGTGACTATGTGCGTCTGTTTTCCGCCAAAGACAAACCGGAGGATATCGCGTCCGCGTTTCGGCCGGTACTTGAAAAGACACGTTGATGCCATTTTGGAAGGAAAAGTCGCTGGAGGAGATGACCCGCGAGGAGTGGGAAAGCCTGTGCGACGGGTGCGGCAAGTGCTGCCTGCACAAACTTGAGGATGAAGACACCGGCGAAATCCATTTCACCGATATCGCGTGTCGTTTTCTCGACCCCAAAGATATCACCTGCGGTAAATATATGGTGCGTCAGCGGTATGTGGGCAACTGTGTGGTCATGAGCCCGGACCTTCTGGAGAAATTGCCCTGGATGCCTTCAACTTGTGCTTACCGCCTCTTATATGAGGGTAAGGATCTCCACGCGTGGCATCCGCTGGTTTCTGGTCGCCGGGACAGCGTGCATGAAGCGGGACAATCGGTGAAAGGCCGCGCGGTCGATGAACGTGTGGCCGGGGACTATGAGGACCATTTGGTCGATTGGCCAGCCTGATGGCGGGGCGAAGGGGGTAAATCATGTTCAGTGCCTTAATGGCATCCATCTTTCAGGTTTTTATTCCGGTGGCGATTACGGCGTATCTGCTGATTGGCTGGATGTTATATTCAGGCAAGCTGGAACCGTTTGGTGATCGGAAGGACCTGGACGCCAAGCTGAAGGCGCTTAAGAAAACCCGCAAGGAAAAAAAAGAGAAAGAAACCAACTTTGCGCTGAAAAAATGGATGACCTTTGGCGGCGGCTTTTATGGTACCGCAGCTTTTTACACCTATATTGCCATCGAGTTAAAAGAAGTTTTTACCTTTATCGGCAAGGTGCTTGATCCCGCCAACTGGCATTTCAGTATCACCCTCGAACTGTTCATAAACTTTTTCATCAACAGCATCATGAACTTTGTGTCCGCGCTTTTGTGGTTCCAGTATTGGGACAGCGGGGATCGTAACGATATCTGGATCAATTTCATTACCGCGTATCTGGGTTATATGGTCGGCACGAAGCTCGCGAATATTCATCTGGCGGAAGATGTAGGGCACCCGCAGCTATGGCGCTGGTTAAAAAGTTGGCGTGGGAGAAGGACGCAGGCGCGTGCTGAAGCTGAAAGCGATTGAGCCGGAAAGCGTAACCCTTGCGGGCGAGAATGTGCCTGTGCGTATTCGCCGCAGCGCGGCCGCCAAACGCATGATCCTTCGCATCTGCGACGTCTCGGGCGATGTGAAAGTCACCTTGCCGAAACGGACGTCCATCCGGGCAGCCAGTCGTTTCATCGCGGAACATACCGGCTGGCTGGAGAAAACACGCGCCGCCATGCCTGTAGCCGAGCAGGTAACAGATGGCTACACCATTCATTATCGTGGGCAGCCGTGCGCGCTGGTGTTTTCAGGCCAGGCACCTCGCAAGGTCGCCGTGGGCGACGGCACGATTGTGGTGGGTGGGCCGGTAGATCTGGCACCAAAACGGTTGCTCAACTGGCTTAAAACGGAAGCGCGGCAGCAGCTCGACCTATGCGCCAGCCATCACGCGGCTACACTGGGTGTCAGTTATGCTCGTATCGGGATTGGCGATATGCGCAGCCGGTGGGGCAGTTGTTCCAGCGCCCGTACGCTCAAGTTCAACTGGCGCTTGATCATGGCGCCTGATGATGTGCTTGACTATGTTGCCGCGCACGAAGTGGCTCATCTGCTGGAGATGAACCACAGCCCGCGTTTCTGGGCCCATGTCATGAAATGCTGCCCTGAATTTGACCGGCAGCGCAAGTGGCTCAGGACTGGTCCGGGGCAGGCCCTGATGAAGGTGCGGTTTGACTGAGTCCCTTAGGCCGGTAAAAAAGACCCATTTTCAGGCTTTCGGCGATGCGGTTCGCCCGTTCGCAGGCATGCTTTGCCTGATCATCTGGCAACGTATCTGCCGCCGCTTCACTGAACAACGCCAGCCAATCGGTAAACTGATGCTCCCGCAGTGCATCGATTTTCCGGTGTACTTCAAACGGGTTGCCACGGTAGAGCGTGCCGCCCCCCAGCATGGTTATCCAGAAGTCAGTCAGCCGCTCCATATGTGCGTCCCAATCGCTGCCCAGATGGTGCTCGAAGATGGGTCCAAGCTCATGGTGCTTCCGCAGGCGTGCGTAGAACGCCACAACAAAAGCATGGATGACGGCACGGTCCGGCGATGTTGGTTTGCTATCTGCGGGCATATGACCTCTTTTGATATCTTTCCATATGGCACCCCGGCTGACGGACCACAAGGCGGTGCGCGTTATGCCGCATTGAGATTCACCGCGTTGCGATAGCCCAGCGACGCACAAGGCAAGCAAAGGCATTTTGTTTTGTTGCGATATCTTCCTGGTCCCTGAAATCCACCACACCTCGGTCCGGCTTTATCCATCTGGCGAGCCTGTCCGGGTCATCAAAACTGAAACCCTCACGCGTTTTGGCCCTCGCCCCGCAGTGCAATATCACCTGCACCTGTGCCTTCGGTTGCAGCCGCATGGTGATGCGGTCGTCGCCATCGATACAAAAGCTGGGGGCGTTCCATTTCACCTGTTCGGTAAGTTCTTCGTGCGCCGCAAGTATGGGCTGGCGCACAACGTTGATATCTGCCATCCGTGGGTGTGTGAGGGCAGCAAGAAACTTGTCGACAGCAGTTGAAAAACCAGCGGGCATGATGGCTGACACTGTTTCCGGTTTTATAGTCATTCTTCAGTGTGAATATAGTGGCTGGTCAGTTGCCGAACAAGCGGCTGAGGAAGCTCTTTTTCTTCTGCTTCTTGAGGTCTTCATGTTTGTCTTCGTCCCTGGCTGCCGCCATGAACAGACTAGAATCAGCGAGGAGCGGCCGCACGGGTGCGCCTGCGTGCGCCTCGATCATGAAGTCCGCCCAAACGCGTGCAGGCAGGCTACCGCCGGTGACACCTTTCATCGGTGTACTGTCATCGTTGCCCACCCAAACAGCAGCTGTCATGTCGCTGGTGAAGCCGGCAAAAACCGCATCTCGGCTGTCCTGCGATGTGCCTGTTTTGCCGCCCACAGGCCGGTCGATCCGGGCATTTTTGCCTGAACCCCATTCAACCGCCCCTTTGAGCATATCGGCCATTTCTTCCACCACTTTGTGGGTGAGGACGGCACGTGGGTTCATAGGGGTGCGGCGGTAAACCACCTGACCCTCAAGGGTGGTGATTTCAACAATGCCGTAGGGGTGGGCTTCAAACCCGCCGTTGGCGACGGCGGCATAGGCACCAGCGAGGTCCAGAAGCTTTACCTCCTCTGTGCCTAGCGGCAGGCTCGCGAGAGGCATGACAGGCGTGCTGATGCCAAGGCGTTTTGCCATGCCTGCGACCCGTTCCCGACCAGCTTGTTCTGATACCTGCACCGCGACAGTATTTATGGACCGCGCGAAGGCTTCGCGCACTTCCATCTCGCCGCTGAATAATCCGGTATAGTTTTTGGGCGACCAGCCATCGATATTGATCTCATGGTCGATATATTTGTCGTCGGGTTCGATACCGGCTTCCAGCCCTGCGAGATAGGAAAACAGCTTGAACGCAGACCCGGGTTGCCTCAACGCCTGTACCGCCCGGTTATACTGGCTTTTACCATAATCGAACCCGCCAACCATGCCGCGCACCGCGCCGTCGTGGTCAAGCGCAACGATAGCGCCCTGAGTTGCTCCGCGTTTTGCGCCCTCATTCCTGAGACCGCGTTCAAGCGCCATGGCGGCCGCGCGCTGCACCCCGGGGTCAAGCGTGGTGTATATGACCAGCGACTTCCCGCGTGATCCGGCGGCGACACGGTCCGCCTCCGTTAAAACCCAGTCAGTGAAATAGCGGACATCGCGGCCTGAGACGGTGCCGATGATGCGGGGCGGTTGGCCTTTGATTTTTTCGGCCGCTTCCTGCGTCAGGGCGCGGGTGTTGGCCATCGCACTCAACACAACCTGCGCCCGGGTCCAGGCGCCCTCCGGATTGATATGGGGAGCAAGGCTTGACGGGGCCTTCACCAGTCCGGCCAGCATGGCTGATTCCGCCACCGACAGCGTTGTAGCGCTGTGGCCAAAAAATTTGCGGGAGGCTGCGTCGATGCCGTACGCGCCGCCGCCGAAATAAACCCTGTTCAGATACAGGGTAAGGATCTGTTCCTTGGTGAATTTCTGCTCCAGCCAGAAGGCGAGCAACAGTTCCTGTGCCTTGCGTTTGAGGGTGCGTTCGTTGGAGAGGAAAAGGTTTTTCGCCAGTTGCTGTGTGATTGTGCTGCCACCGGCGCGCACTCGCCCAGCCTGCACATTTGACAGAACAGCGCGCGCAAGGCCGCGAAAATCGATACCGCCATGCTCGAAGAAGTGCCGATCCTCGACCGCCATAAAGGCACGCACAAGTGCATCTGGTGCTTCGCTTGCCCGAATCCAGTCGCCATAGATCGGGCCTTGTGTCACCAGCGTGGCGCCGTTGGCAGCCTTGATTACCACTGCCTGATCTGCGGCGCCTGGTGCCGGCAGGTTATCGAGGTCGGGCAGGTCAAGGGCGAGGAAGGCAAGTGTGACAAGCCCCAGCATGAAGGCCCATACCGAGGCAACAGATAGGCCATAGATGACCCGTTTCACCCTTGGCTTTTTGGGTGCAGTCGTCTCTTCGGACTGTACAGCCAGTTTCTTCCGCGCGGGCCCTTTTGCTTTGGCCGCCAGCTTTTTGGCATGTTTTTTCGGGGTTGGTTTTTTACTCACGCGAGTGTGGTCCTCTTTACCTCTGCTGCTCTTTTAGCATGGCGTGCAATTGGGGCAAAGTTACGAAAGCTTTATTTTTGGCGGCTCGGCGCAGTTTGATATTTTAATCAAACGAACGGTTGGTTATATTAAGGCAGGTCGTTGAAAAGGAGGCAGGCATGCCGCGTATCGCCAAATATACCAAAACCGGCATGGCTGAACGGCTGACGTTGGTTTTCAAGGCCTATGGTTATGAGGGTGCCAGTCTCTCAATGCTCGCTGACGCCGTTGGGCTTTCAAAAGCCAGCCTGTATCATCACTTCCCAGGCGGCAAGGTGGATATGGCGGCGCATGTGCTTGCCCACTCCGGGGCGCGGTTGCAGCGGTTTGTGCTTGCTCCACTGCTTGGTAAGGGCAGGGGGGCCGATCGCATCGGGCAGTCGCTTGAAGGCACCGCGCATTATTATGACGGCGATATGCCTATCTGTCTGATGAACAGCCTGCTTCTTGGTGAAGGGCGCGCGCATTTTGGTGCGCGTATCGAAGGCGCCGTCGCAGCCTGGACGGCCGGGTTGGCATCCGCGATGCGTGAGGCCGGGGGTGAGGAACCGGAGGCGTGGTCTCATATGGTGATCGAACGTGTTCAGGGTGCGTTGGTGCTGTGTCGGGTCAGGGGGCACCGTTGGCCGCTGGAGAGCTGTTTAGAAAACCTTGGGCAGGTGTAAGCCTTTTTCCTTGACGTTCGAGGCCATAGCGCCCACATGGAAGCTAAATCAAGAAGGATTTAGTCATGTTTATCGAAACTGAAGTTACGCCGAACCCGGACACACTCAAATTTTTGCCCGGTCGCACCGTGCTTGAGACGGGCACAGCCAACTTCTCGTCGCCGGACGGAGCAGACGCATCACCGCTTGCGGAAGCCATGTTCGCGCTTGACGGCGTGACTGGCGTTTTCCTTGGCTATGACTTTGTCACCATTACCAAACCGACCGAAATGGAGTGGTCTGACGTGAAACCTGGCGTGCTTGCCGGACTCATGCAGTTCTTCGCTTCCGGCGCGCTGGTGCTGTTGCACCCCGAGGGGCCTGCGGCCGCACTTGCGGTGGATGAAGACGATGCAGACGCAGACATCGCTGCGCAAATCAAAACACTGCTGGATGAGAAAATCCGCCCAGCGGTGGCGGGCGATGGCGGGGACATCATCTATCGTGGTTTTAAGGAGGGTGTGGTTTACCTGCAAATGCAGGGCGCGTGCTCCGGCTGCCCCAGCTCAACCATTACCCTGAAGCACGGTATTGAAAACTTGCTCAAATATTATGTGCCTGAAGTCGTGGATGTGCGCGCGGTGGAATAATGCGGTGCGTCAGTCCAGCGTACCACCCTTGACATAGAAAAACTGGCCCAGCCAGTACCAGCGTCCGCCACCTGCTGGCAATGTGCAGTTGATGCGTCCGCGTCCTTTCGGGAAAGGCGTGTCAAACCGTACTTCAATGCGGTCACCCGCCATACGGATCAATTCCGCCGGCTTGCCGGTGTGGCTTGGGTAACATGCGAGAGCCGAAACCCTGCGTACGCTTTCATCTACCGTGAAACCAAAAAGGGGTGGGTTGCGATCGTCGCTGAGCACCGGCTCAAGGGGGACGACGTCGCTTACTGGCAAAGCCATCGCCTGGCTGATCAGCTTAAAGCGGCTCATGTCGCCATAGCGTTCATTCACCGGAAACCGTGGTAGTGTATAGGGGTCGCTCCAGGTTGCAGCGGGACCGGAGACCTGGGCAAAGGCGGCTTCAAAACCCTCATCTTTTATCGCTGCCCGCAGTTTCTGATCATATTCCCCATAAGGATAGGCAAACAATGTCGGCACAGCGCCAAGCTCGGCTTCAAAACGGGCGCTTGCAGCTCGCACATCCGCCATCGCCGCGTCAAGCCCGGCGTCGATCATATGCAGGTGAGTATGGGTATGGTGCGCGATCTCGACACCGTCGTTTTTAAGCGAGCGCACATCGTCCCAGTTCATATAATTGCTGCTGGCATTATCCACAGCGTCGGTTGAGACAAACAATGTCATCGGCACACCTGCGGCTTTCAACCGTGGCCATGCTTCTGTCGCAACCGATTTGTAGGCGTCGTCCACGGTGATGGCGACGGTGCGTTCGGGCAGGCTTTTGTTGGCCTTCAGGCGCGCGACAACGTCGCCAAGGCGCATGAAGTGATAGCCGCCTTCCTGCATCATTTTGATCTGGGCTTCAAACTGTTCCAGCCGGATATTGGTACTGGGATAGTCGTTTTCGCCGAACCGGTGATAGAGCAGGACAACCGCCGACTGGTCCGCGAGCGCAGCGGCAGGCAGGGTGGAAAATATCAGCAATATACTTAGCAGGCGCGCGATGAATGTCATGGCAGTGTCCTTCTTTGTACCCTAGTCTTGCCTTGTTTGGTGCAAACTGGCAAGACGGGGCGCACCACCCACGCCACGACGGGTCGATAGGGCAGACCGATGAAAATCTTTGGCTTCAGCATTAATAAGGACACGCGGCAGCATGAGTATTCTGGCGATTGATACATGCGAGGGTAGCTGTTCGGCAGCGCTTGTCAACGCCGGTGGCGTGCTCGCCAGTCGTACGGAGGCCATCGGCCGCGGTCATGCCGAGCGCCTTCTGCCCATGCTGGATGAACTCTTTGACGAAGCAGGCCTAGGGTATGATGCTCTCACGCGTGTCGCGGTGACAACGGGGCCCGGCACCTTCACGGGACTTCGCATTGGCTTGTCGGTTGCGCGGGGGCTGGGGCTCTCGCTTGGTGTGCCGGTACTGGGCGTGACGAGTCTGATGGCGCTTGCCGCTGCCGTGCGTGAGCAGGGTAGCTGTGTGCATGCTGTCATCATGGGGCGTGGCGGTCAGGGCTTCCACCAAGCCTTCAGAATAGCGACGGATGGTCTTGCGCCGTCCCCCCTCTCGGATGCGCGCAGCATGGCGGGCGATGCGATCCATGCAGCCGTTTCATTGCGTCCGGGACATGTGGTTGGCAGCGGACGCACGCTCGCGGGTTGTGGGGAACCCGGTCTGCCGGTTGATCCCGTCGTGTTGGGCCGGCTTGCTGCCGGCCTGTCCCCGGCCGCTTACCCGCCGGAGCCAGCCTATTTGAGAGCCGCCGACGCCGTGAAGGCAAAAGCGCTGCTGCCGACGGAATAGCCCATGTTGACCATAATGAAGATGACCGACGTGCCTGACGACAGCGTTCTGGACCTTCTGGCGACTATTCATGCCCAGGCCTTTGCGCAGCAGGGTGACCGGGCGTGGCGGGCCGATGAATTTCTCTCTTTGGTTGAAATGCCGGGCGCCGGGGTTCTACTTGCTGTGGTGCAAGAGGAAATGGCCGGGTTTTTGTTGTATCGGTCAGCGGCAGATGAGGCGGAATTGATCACAATTGCTGTTTTACCCAACCAGCAAGGAAAAAGAATCGCGCTAAAATTGATTACAGACATGAGGGACAGGCTTGGCGCCATGAATGTTGCAAGAGTTTTCCTTGAGGTCCGGGAGGATAATGAGCGGGCAATTAAACTATATAAAGGTATCGGCTTTGAGATAACTGGTAAAAGACCACGATATTATCAAACTCAAAGTGGCAAACTTGTTGATGCACTATGTTTGTGTTTGATTTTAAACAACCCTTCGCATGCTAAAGAAAAATAAATAAAAACAGGTGTTATCTATTTACTTCAATTTTGAGTAAGGTTAACTGTACATAGCTATTTGTCTGTGATTCAGTTTTTATTCCGGCTGGGGGGGCTGGCGAGGTTGGCTCAAACGCAGTTTTTGAAATGATCTTGTGTCCAAGGGATTGGATCGACCGCACAAGTGGTTCATTTGAGGGAATATCCTCATAAATGATGGAGGTTGTGTCTCCGCTTGAAAGGCTGTCCAGATGGATTTTTGTTTTTACAAAGGCCATCGGGCAGAAGGCGCCGCGAAGGTCCAGGGGTTGTGAGAGATCCGACTTTGGCATGCCTGTCATCCTTTTGATGTGGAGCGCTTTGTATAATGTAGGTGGGTGCTGCGGAGAAGCGCAACATGAACCAGTTCCAGTTAAACCTGGTAAGCCGGACTGAGGGATATGGAGCAAGACAAAGTATTAAAAGAGGAGTTGCTGGCGTTGACTGTCGAAATAGTCGCGTCACACGTATCAAACAACTCCGTTGCAGTTGATGAACTACCAAACCTGATTGGGCAGATTTTCACCACACTTCGCGATTTGGGTAACAAGGGAACGATTGCTGAACAAGCACCGGAGCCCGTTGTCCCGATCAAAAAGTCCATTACACCGGATTATCTGATCTGCCTTGAGGATGGTAAAAAACTCAAGATGCTGAAACGTCATTTGAAGACACGCTATGACATGTCGCCGGACGACTATCGCGCGCGCTGGAATTTGCCTGCCGACTATCCGATGGTGGCGCCGAATTATGCCAAGCAACGGCGTGATCTGGCAAAGAAGATTGGTCTGGGGCGCGGTAAAAAGCGCTGATTCCACTTACCCCGCAGATAATGCACCGGCACGGTGCCCTCATTAAGGGCAGCTGTGCCTTGCGCTTGGCTATTCGCTGTGCCATCTTCCCAACATATTCCCAATTTAGAGAGACGAGGAGTGCCCGAGGGTCATGAATATGGATCATCCTAATATTGAAGACCTTTGTTTGGAAAAAGGCATGCGCATGACCGACCAGCGGCGGATTATCGCCAAGGTTTTGTCTGAGGCTGACGACCATCCTGACGTTGAAGAAGTATATCGTCGTTCAACGGCGATCGACTCCGGCATCAGTATCGCGACTGTTTATCGTACCGTGCGCCTTTTTGAAGAAGCTGGCATTCTTGAACGTCATGACTTCAGGGATGGTCGTTCGCGCTATGAACCGGTGTCTGACGAACATCATGACCATCTGATTAATGTGGAATCGGGTGAAGTGCTCGAGTTTCACAATGATGAAATAGAAAAGTTGCAAGAAGAGATAGCACGCAAGCTTGGTTACAAGCTGGTTGACCACCGGATGGAGCTGTATGGCGTGCCGATAAAAAAAGCAGAATAACGCGCCGCGCCCTCAGCGGTGTGACAATGCGGAGCAAAATGCATGGCGGAGGAATACGGCGGACTGAGGTCTAACCTTAGTGGTGAAGGGTGGACAATCCTGGGCATTGCCCGAACCTCGCTTGTGGTCGTTGCCTCCATTTTTATCCTGCCTGTCCAGTATTTCCTTGTGCGGTTCGTGCCAAAGGCCTGGTGGCCTCTTGCTGGCCTGTGGCACCGGACGATGTGCCGTATCCTTGGCATCGAAATACAAATTGTGGGCGCACCGCGCGACCATAAAGGCCCGGTGCTTTACGCCTGCAACCACATTTCGTGGCTCGATATCGTTGTGCTTGGCGGCCATCTTGAAAACGCCAGTTTTATTGCGAAGTCGGAAGTGGCTGGCTGGGGGCTCCTTGGGTCCCTGTGCAAACTGCATAAAACCATCTTCGTCAACCGCGAACGTCGCAGCGAAAGCGCCCGCCAACGCGACGCCCTGAGTGAAAGGGTGCGCGAGGGCCATAGCCTGATCCTCTTCCCTGAGGGTACGTCGACCGATGGTATGCGTGTGTCGCAGTTTAAATCCGCACTTTTTTCGGTTGCCGAGCGGGCGGACGAAGCCAGCGACCACCACCTGCTGATCCAGCCGGTCACACTCGCCTACACCGGCGTGAACGGTATGCCGCTCATCCGTTCCCAAAAGCCGGTTGTTGCCTGGCTGGGTGATGTTGAGCTGTTTGGTCACCTGCGCCAGTTGATGGGGCGCGCGCGACTTGAGGCCGTTATTGAATTTCATGCCCCGGTGACATTGGCGGAAGCCGGGTCGAGGAAGGCGCTTGCAAGCTATTGCGAGCGGGAAGTGCGTCGCGGACTTGAACGGGCGCATCGTGCCGAGCTGAAAATGGGCCCGCAGACCCACGCGCTATCGGCGCCGGAAGGTGAGACCCCTTTTGACCAGAGTCTTGGGACAATTTAATCCCTGCTTTCCGTCGTGCGCCCGGACGCCGCTGTTTTCTTGACTCTTGGGGCTTTGATGCTAGTCTCCGGCACCTTTTTGAGACATGGGCTATATGTAACATCATGTATGGCCAAAAGAGTGAACCCGCGAGGCCGCGGGACAGGAGCAGTGCGGTGAGTAAAAAAGTCTTCATCAAAACCTATGGCTGTCAGATGAATGTGTATGACAGCAAGCGGATGGCTGACGTTTTGAAACCTCATGGCTACTCGTCGACCGAAAGCGCGGAAGACGCCGACCTTGTGATCCTCAATACCTGCCACATTCGTGAAAAAGCGGCCGAGAAGGTTTATTCCGAAATTGGTCGCCTGCGCGCCGAGAAGGACGCCAAGGCAGCCGACGGTAAAAACATGTATATCGCGGTGGCGGGCTGTGTCGCACAGGCCGAAGGGCCGGAGATGATGAAACGCGCTCCAGCGATTGACATGGTGCTCGGTCCCCAGACCTACCACCGCCTGCCGGACATGCTGAAATCGGCTGAAGAGCAGCGCACCGGTGGCCGCATGTCGGCCCGTGTGCTGGATACCGAATTCCCGGTTGATACCAAGTTTGACTATCTGCCGACGGATGAGAGTGCCTTTGAAGGTGCCGCCGCTTTCCTGACCATTCAGGAAGGCTGTGACAAATTCTGTACCTTTTGTGTGGTGCCTTATACCCGTGGCGCGGAATATAGCCGCCCGGTGGCGGATATCGTGGATGAGGCCAGACGCTTGGTGGCACGGGGTGTCGTCGAAATCACGCTTCTCGGCCAAAACGTTAACGCGTTCCACGGTGATGACGGCAAGGGCGGTACCGCAACCCTTGGCGGGCTGATTGCTGAATTGGATAAAATCGACGGGCTTGGGCGCATCCGTTACACCACGTCGCACCCGCGTGATATGGATCAGGAGCTGATTGACGCGCACCGCAATATCGCGTCCTGCATGCCGTACCTGCACCTGCCGGTGCAAAGTGGCTCGGACCGTATTCTGGATGCGATGAACCGCAAGCACACCCGGGAAGAATATTTCCGTGTGATCGAGCGCCTGCGCGAATCACGCCCTGACCTTGCGCTCTCTTCCGATTTTATCGTTGGCTTCCCCGGCGAAACCGATCAGGATTTTGAAGACACGCTCGATCTTGTGCGCAGGGTAAAATATGCGCAAGCCTACAGCTTCAAATATAGTCCGCGTCCCGGCACGCCGGCTTCGGTCAGCGAAGAGCAGGTGCCCGAAGATGTGAAGTCAGACCGCCTCGCGCGACTGCAGGCGCTGTTGAACGAACATCAGCTTGAATTTAACGAAGCGTCGCTTGGTAAAGAGATGGACGTGCTGCTCGAGCGCGAAGGCAAGCGCGAGGGCCAGCTTCTTGGCCGCAGTCCTTATCTGCAATCCGTGCATGTCAATGTCGCAAATGCTGACAATGCGCTGGACGCGGCGGGTGATAAACCATACACTGACTATATGGGCAAACTGGTCCGGGTACGGATTGTTGAGGCCGGGCCACACAGTCTCAAAGGGGAACTTGTCAGGGCCCTGAATTAGGGGTGCATTCGCGCTCTGAAGGGCCGGCGAAAAGGAGCCGCAAACTGCACGATATGTATGCCAAGGCCAGCCACGCGCCCAAAGCTTCGGGCAACTCATCCCAGACCAGCCAACCCGCAAGAAGGGTGGTTGAATTCGACGACAACCGAACAGCCGCCATGGTATATGGCCAGCACGATAAGAACCTTGCGCGTATAGAACAGCGCCTGGGTGTCGTGATCATCAACCGTGGCAACCGTGTAGCGATTGAAGGCGCGCAGGAGCGCACAACCCTTGCCAAAAAAATTCTTGAAGACCTTTACCGCATCGCGGCTTCCGGTCAGCCGGTTGATATCGGTGAAGTGGACGGCGCCGTAAGGATGGCGGAAGGCGTGACAGGCCCCAGAAACGAAAGCATTACCACGCGCCCGGGCGGCAGCGCCGGCGGCGACAACGACAGGCTTAAAATCACTACCCGCAACCGGGTCGTGGCGCCGCGCTCTCCGGGCCAGGCGGATTATATCGCGAATCTCCTGAGCCACGAGATGGTCTTTGGTGTTGGCCCTGCGGGTACCGGTAAAACCTATCTGGCCGTTGCCATGGCTGTGGCACGCATGCTGGCGGGCGAGATTGACCGCATTGTCCTCTCCCGGCCCGCCGTGGAGGCAGGGGAAAACCTTGGTTTCCTGCCCGGCGACCTGCGCGACAAGGTCGACCCATACTTGCGACCCCTTTACGATGCTCTTTATGACATGATGCCCGCCGAACAGGTCGAAAAACGCATTGCCAGCGGGCAGATCGAGATTGCGCCGCTCGCTTATATGCGGGGACGCACGCTCGCGAACTCCTTTGTTATTCTGGACGAAGCGCAAAATACCACGCCCATGCAGATGAAAATGTTCCTCACCCGTTTTGGTGAAAACTCGCGGATGGCGATTTGCGGTGATATTACCCAGGTCGACCTGCCGCGCGGCACCCGCTCGGGGTTGCGGAACGCCCTTGATATTCTGCGCGGGGTTGAGGGTATCGCAGTGACAAAATTTACCCAGCGTGATGTGGTTCGCCACCCACTTGTGGGCCGTATTGTTGAAGCATATGGCGATGAAGACGGCCGCTAAGAGAGTGACATGAACGACGATCCTTCACCAAGTAGCATCGACCGGGAAACTGGCCCTGAGCTTCCCGGTCTCACCCTAGATTTTGACCAGCGTGACGACGGCCTCGGTGAAGAGGCCGCTGTGTTTCAAACTGTCAGCATGGCGGTTATCCACGCACTTCGGGCGTCCGCCCCCAAGGTGGCGGCGCCAATGGACATGTCTGTGATCATCACGGGCGCGGCTGAAAGCCAGGCGCTCAACTGCGATTACCGCGACAAGGACAAGCCGACCAACGTGCTGTCATTTCCCGCGCTTGAGCCTGATGAACTGGACGACGCTTTTCGATTTGCGCTGGCAGGCGGCCCGCCCGCCATGCTGGGTGACATGGTCATTTGTGTGCCCGTTGTACGTGAGGAAGCACAGGCGCAAAACAAACCGGCAGACCATCATTTGGCCCATTTATGTGTGCATGGGGTTTTACATTTGATGGGCTACGACCATATCGAAGATACGGAAGCAGAAGAAATGGAAGCGCTGGAGCGCGAAATATTGGCTGGCATGGGTATCCCAGACCCTTACCGGACACCGATGAACATGGACGAAGACGATGACTGACGAAGGCGTGAAGAACCAGGGTGGCTTCATGCGCTCACTCAAGGACATGCTGGGCATCCGCCCGAGCGAAACAACCTTGCGTGAAAGCCTTGAGGAAGCGCTGGTCGAGCATGAAGAGGAAACGCGTGGTCCTTCACTGGGGCAGGAAGAGCGCGAAATGCTTTTCAACGTGCTTGAATATGCCGCGCTTCGGGTGGACGATGTCATGGTCCCGCGGGCGGACATCGTTTCGGTCGCTCACGATATTTCATACAATGACCTCGTGCGTGTTTTTGCCGATGGTTCCCACTCGCGCATGCCGGTCTTTCGGGAAACACTGGATGACGTGATTGGCATGGTGCATGTCAAGGATGCCCTCAAGGTGGTGGCAGACGGCGTTGATCCGGCGATTTTCAGGATGGAGAGCATCCAGCGGCCAGTGCTTTTTGTGCCACCGTCGATGAAGGTGATCGACCTTCTAGCCAAAATGAAGGTGGCGCGCACTCATATGGCTGTCGTGGTGGACGAATATGGCGGCACGGACGGCCTTGTCACGGTAGAAGACATTGTCGAAGAAATTGTTGGTGAAATCGAGGACGAGCACGACGAGATCGAAGACCCTTATATCACCGCGCTGGATGACGGCGGTTATGACGCCGATGCCCGTATCGAGATTGAAGAGCTTGAGGAAGAGCTCGGTATCGACCTGCTGCCCGAGGAAGACGAGGAAGATGTCGACACGCTTGGCGGCCTGGTTTTCACTCTTGCTGGCTGCGTGCCGGAGATTGGCGAAGTGGTCAGCCATGAAAGCGGGTACCGGTTCGAGGTGGTGGACGCCGACCCGCGCCGCATCTATAAGGTCAGAATTCATGCGCCGGGCGGAGAACCGGCTGTGATGGAAGAGACAGCGGTCGAGAATGCAGGAAAATAATATATCGCAGGAAGCGCCGGTTTTGGCCGCGCCGGGGCGCCAACTCATAGGCCTGATGGCCTGGCTCGACAGCAAGGGGCGTTTTGGCCTGCCTGCCCTTGCCTTCCTTGTGGGCGTTGTCTTTTCGCGGGCTTTTGCGCCGGTAAACTTCTTCCCGGCGCTGTTTGTTGCCGTGCCCATGATGCTTCTGATGCTGGGGCAGGCACGGGGCAGGGCCGAGGCATTCGGCTTTGGCTGGTGGGCGGGCTTTGGTTTTTTCGCCGTGGGCCTGAACTGGATTGGGCATTCCTTTACCCAACAGCAGTCGATCCCGGCAATTCTCGCACCCTTTGCCGTGACAGCGCTGGCTGCGATTCTCGCGGTTTATATCGGCCTGGCTTTCTGGATGACCCATCAGTTGAGGGCGCGCGGTTTCCTGCGTGTCCTTGTGTTCGCAAGTACCTGGGTGCTGTTTGAAATGGCACGGGGCACGTGGTTTACCGGGTTCCCCTGGAACCTGGCGGGGACGGCGTGGGCAAATTGGCTGCCGGTGGCGCAGGTCAGCTATTATATTGGCGCCTATGGCCTCAGCTTCCTTACCTTTGTGGCGGCGGGCGCCATGGTATACCTGATTGACGGGACTATGGGGTGGCGACGCTTCGTAGCGCCGGTTGCTGGCGTGGTGGTATTCCTTGCGGTTGCGGCTTTTGGCTATATGCGCCTGTCGGAGGCGCAGACCAAATTTCATCTCGCCGTATCGCTTCGGCTTGTACAGGCCAATGTCAAGCAAAGTGAAAAGTGGCTCGCGCACCTGATCGAGGATCATTTCTCGACACATATGCAATTGTCGCGCGACGGCGATGAAGACGGCCGGGCGCGCGGTGTCCGGCTCCTGATCTGGCCGGAAACAGCCGTCCAGACCGAAAAGTTTGACCGCGAGGGATCATTGCACCGCTGGCGTATCTCGAAATTGCTGGACTATGGTTCGTTTGCGCTTGTTGGCGCGCCGCGGTTCACCGTGAAGGATGGCGAGGTTGATTTTTATAACAGCCTTTTTGCCATCAATGCGCAGGCCGATCTTTACGCGCGTTATGACAAGGCGCATCTGGTGCCGTTTGGCGAATATGTCCCGTTTGAGAAAACACTCAACAAATGGGGCATCAACCCGCTGACCGGGGCGCAGTCATGGACAAGTGGCGCTGGACCGAAAACCATTGAACTGCCGGGAATTCCAAGCTTTTCGCCGCTGATTTGCTATGAAATCGTCTTTCCAGGCCAGGTGACGTCGCCAGCCGACCGACCGGAATGGCTCCTGAATATTACCAATGATGCCTGGTTTGGCATGACCGAAGGGCCGTACCAGCATCTGGCACAGGCCAGAATGCGCGCGATTGAAGAGGGCTTGCCGCTGGTGCGGTCAGCCAGCACCGGTGTGAGCGCGGTGGTGGACCCTTACGGCAGGACGGTGCAGAGCCTTGGCCTTGGCCGCCAGGGGCTGGTGGAAAGCCCGCTGCCTCAAGCCATTGAGCCAGCGCCGCTTTCCAGCCGTCAGCGCTCTGCAATCATGGCGCTCCTGTGCGCCTTCATCCTGTTCGGCCGACTGGTTTTTGTCTGGCGAAAGTGAGCGAATTTTGGGCGGTATCTGTGCGGGATGTGCGCGGTGCCTGTGTGATATCTGCGCGACATCTGTGCCAAAAAACTTTGCTTTGACGCACAGTTCGGCTATAGGGGCCGCCATGACAAAAGATACCGACATTTCCGCCAGCGTTCCCGAGGGTTTTCATCTGCCCGAGCAGCGCTTTTTCGGCCGCCGCAAGGGCAAGCCGCTGTCGGGCCGCCAGCAATCCCTGATGGATGACTTCCTGCCGACCATCAGTGTCGAGGTCCCGGAAGGTGCGGCGGCGCAGATCGATCCCGGCCAACTGTTTGACGGCAAGGTCAGGGAGATCTGGCTTGAGATCGGTTTTGGCAAGGGTGAACATCTGGCATGGCAGGCTGGGCACCACCGCGATGTCGGCATCATCGGGTGCGAGCCCTACCTCAATGGCGTGGTCGGCCTGCTCAACCATATCGAGGACACTGACACCAGCAATATCCGTATCTACGGCGATGACGCGCGCCATGTGATCTGGAAGCTGCCGGACGCATCGGTTTCCCGCGTATTTCTGCTGCATCCCGACCCATGGCCCAAGGTGCGCCATGCGCGCCGGCGGTTCGTGAACCGCCATAACCTTGATGACCTTGCGCGAATCATGAAAGACGGCGCCGAACTCAGGATTGGCACCGACCACCCGGTCTACCGCGAATGGACCATGGTGCAGATGAGCCTGCGTGACGATTTTGAGTGGCTGGCCGAAGGGCCGGAAGACTGGCTGAACCGGCCGGACGACTGGCCTGAGACGCGCTATGAAGTGAAAGCGCTGGAAGGTCATGCCACCTACTTTCGCTTCCGCCGGTTGCCGCGCGACTGAGCCCACACCGGCCACATACCCCAAAAACGACTCGGGTGTTTCACATGAAACCGGGGTGCTTGGCCGCACCCGCGCGGAAATCCTGTATTTCGGGCTTGCGAGGCTTGCCACTTGGCGGTATATAGGGGCCGCTTCTCCTAGATGAATGGTCAACTTTCACAGGAGTGGGGAATACCCCACTGCCCGCGATGACCCACATCCAGAGCGATTTTTCGTCGGGATGTCATCAAGGGGGCCGATGTTTTTGAGTATGGGTTTTGAGTATGGGGCGACAAGCCCTGCCCCGGCCTCGAGAGAAGTGAATGAAAGGACGGATTGGTGAGCGACGCTGCCAATAACATTGCTGAGATCATTGAACCGACTGTGTCTGCACTCGGTTACGAGCTTATTCGCGTGACCTATGGTGGCGGGCGCAAGCCAACGCTGCAGATCATGGCGGAAAAGCCCGACGGCACCATGGGTGTCGAGGATTGCGCAAAACTGTCCCGCGAGCTTTCGCTCATTCTTGATGTGGAAGACCCGCTGCCGGGAGAGTATCTTCTTGAAGTAAGCTCCCCCGGTATTGACCGGCCGCTGACGCGGCCAAAGGATTTTGAGCGCTGGATTGGCTTTGATGCCAAGGTGGAGCTTGAGGCCCAGCTTGACGGTCGTCGTCGTTTCCGTGGTCGGCTGACCGCGTTTGATGGCGAGACGCTCAAGATTGAAACGGACGACGAAGGTGTGGTGGCGCTGGCTTACGGCGAGATCGCCAAGGCCAAGCTTCTGCTGACTGATGAACTTCTCGAGGCGGTGCAAAAAGAAGCCGCAGCGAGAAATGGTAATGCTCAGGCCGCGGACGACGCTTAGTCGCCGTGGGTGAATAAAGTTTTAGCAAGGCGCTTTCACCAGCTATGTGTGGTGACCTTGCCCTGAAACGACGGAGTGATTGTGATGGCTGCTGCTGTCAGTGCAAACAGGTTGGAACTGCTGCAAATTGCAGATCTCGTGGCGCGCGAGAAATCGATCGACAAGGACATCGTTCTCGAAGCGATGGAAGAGGCGATCCAGAAGGCCGCGCGGTCCCGCTATGGTGCGGAAAACGAGATCAGGGCGCAGATCGACAAAAATACCGGTGACATCCGTCTTTTCCGGGTTCTTGAGGTCGTGGAAGAGGTTGAGGAACCAGCGGTTCAGATCAGCCTTGACGACGCTCGTCATGACAAGGCAGACGCCGAGGTTGGCGATTATCTGGCCTCAAGCCTGCCGCCGATGGACTTTGGCCGCATCGCCGCACAGACCGCCAAGCAGGTGATCGTGCAGAAGGTGCGTGATGCCGAGCGTCAGCGCCAGTATGATGAATACAAGGACAAGGTCAGCGAAGTTGTCACTGGTGTGGTCAAGCGCGTTGAATATGGCAATGTGATCGTGGACCTGGGCCGCGCGGAAGCCATCATGCGCCGTGATCAGGTGATCCCGCGTGAACATATCCGCCAGAACGAACGTATCCGCGGCTTCATCTATGAAGTGCGCCGCGAAAACCGTGGCCCGCAGATTTTCATGTCGCGCACCAAGCCTGATTTCATGGCCGCGCTGTTTGCGCAGGAAGTGCCGGAAATTTACGACGGTATCATCGAGATTCGCTCCGTGGCCCGTGACCCGGGCAGCCGCGCCAAGATCGCCGTGCTATCGAACGATGGCTCGATCGACCCTGTGGGCGCCTGCGTTGGTATGCGTGGCAGCCGCGTGCAGGCGGTTGTGAACGAGCTTCAGGGCGAGAAGATCGACATCATTCCATGGTCGGGTGACGTGGCGTCCTTCATTGTGAATGCGCTGCAACCGGCTGAAGTCTCGAAGGTGGTGCTGGACGAAGAACGCTCGCGCGTTGAAGTTGTTGTGCCGGATGACCAGCTGTCGCTGGCGATCGGTCGTCGTGGCCAGAACGTGCGGCTGGCATCCCAGCTTACCGGCTGGACAATCGATATCATGACGGAAGCGGAAGAAAGCGAACGTCGCCAGGAAGAATTCATGACGCAAAGCAAGCGTTTTGTTGAAGCCCTTGATGTTGACGACACGCTTGCCCATCTGTTGGTTGCGGAAGGGTTCACAGAAGTCGAGGAAATCGGCTATGTTGAACCTGAAGAGCTGCTGGCAGTTGAAGGCTTTGATGACGGCCTTGTAGAAGAACTGCAACGCCGTGCCCGCGACTTCCTTGAAGCAGAAGCCCGCGCCGCTGACGAAAAGCGGATCGAGCTTGGCGTTGAAGATGAGCTGGCCGACGTTGAAGGCCTGTCGCCGCAGATGCTGGTGGCGCTTGGTGAAGCCGAGGTGAAAACCCTTGAAGACTTTGCTGGCTGTGCTGCCGACGAACTGACCAGCAAAGACGACGGTATTCTGAAGGCTTTTGGCCTGGCGGAAGATGTTGCGAGCGACATGATCATGTCCGCCCGTGTCGTTCTTGGCTGGATCTCGGCTGAAGAAGCCTTTGGTCATCGCGAAGAAGCGGCTGACGAAGGTGAAGAAGCTACCGTCGCGGAAGAGGGTGCTGAAGAAGCCCCGGTTGATGTGGCTGCTGCCGCCGAGACGGCGGAAGAAGGAAAAGAGTAATTCCTTCCGCACCGCAAGAGAGCAAGCCAATGCGTGAGAGGCGGTGCATATTAAACCATGAGGCGCGACCGGAAAGTGATCTGGTTCGCCTCGCTCTTGGCCCTGATGGTATGATTGTACCAGATGTGGCCGCCCGACTGCCCGGACGGGGTATGTGGGTCAGCGTGGACGGCGCGGCACTGGCCGCCGCCGTGCAGGACGGCAAGCTTGCAAAAGCTGCCAGCCGGTCGCTGAAAACAACCGTCCGGCGCGAAGCGGTGCCAGAGGATCTGGTCGAGACGATTGACCGCCTCATGACGCGGCGCTGCCTCGACAGGCTCGGGCTTGAGCAAAGGGCAGGCAATCTGGTGACGGGCTTTGACAAGATCAAGGCTGCACTCACCAAAAGAGGGGCCGGGCGACCGGCGCTTGTGGTTGCTGCCACCGACGGCGCCGAAGACGGGCGCCGCAAGATTAAAGCGGCAGTGGGCGACAATGTGCCCACCGTGTCGCTGTTTGACCGCGAAGCGCTTTCGAAAGCGCTGGGGCGGGAAAACGTGGTTCATGTGCTGCTGATGACAAGTGGCGGCACGGAGATGTTAAAGGCCGATCTAGGCCGTCTGATACGGTTGCGCGGGCTGGGCCCGCTGACTTGTGAAGCGCAAGGGAACGAAGAGTAATATGAGCGACGAAAAGAAACTGACATTGTCCGGCCGCGGCACTCTTGGAGTAAACAAGGGGGTTGAGACCGGTCAGGTTCGTCAAAGCTTCAGCCATGGGCGCAGCAAGTCAGTGGTTGTTGAGCGCAAGAAAAAACGGGTGCTTCACAAGGGTGGCGCGATGGAATCGCCTGCGAACCCGGACGCACCGTCTGTAACGCGCAAGACGCCGAAGTCTTATGTGCCCAAGAAGCCTGCGGGTGAAGGTGTACAGAACCTGACGAACACCGAACAGGAAACCCGCATGCGGGTGCTTGAAGAAGCGAAGCGTCGGGCGGAAGAGGAAGCCAAGGAAAAGGCAGCGCGTGAAGCGCGCGAAGCCAAGGAAGCGGCTGAACGCAAGATCCGCGAAGCGGCCGAAGCGGCTGCGCGCGACGACGAAGAAGAAGCCCGTATTCGCGCCGAGACCGATATGAAGGCCAAGCGCGAAGCCGAGAACAAGAAAAAATCTGAAGCCGATGCCGCCAAGAAGGTGGAAGAGGACCTCAAGGTTCGCGAGAAAGCCGAAGCCGAAGCGCGCAAGAAAGCCGAGCTTGAAGCCCGCGCTGTGCAGCTGAAGAAGGCAAGCGAAGCGCGCCAGGCGGCGACAACAGATGATAGCGACGACGACCGCAAGCCGCGCTCGAAGCGCAAAAAAGGCGCTCCTGGCGTCCCGGCAGGGCAGGAACAACGCCCAAGCCGTGGCCGCGGTCGCGGCGATGACCGTCGCTCGGGCCGTTTGACGATCTCAAGCGCGCTTTCGGGTGGTGATGAACGCCAGCGCTCTATCGCTGCATTCAAACGGGCGCAGGCGAAAAAGCGCCAGGCGCAGGACGCTTCCGCGAACCAGCCGAAGCAGGCGCGCGAGATTACGATCCCTGAGGCGATTACCGTTCAGGAACTTGCCAACCGGATGGCTGAAAAAGCGACCATGCTGATCAAGACTTTGATGGGCATGGGAGTGATGGCAACCATCAACCAGACGCTTGACCAGGATACGGCCGAGCTGGTGGTGACGGAAATGGGCCACACGCCGAAACGTGTATCTGATGCCGACGTTGAGATTGGCCTTGTGGGTGAGGACGATCATGAAGATGATCTGGCACCACGCGCGCCGATCGTGACCGTGATGGGCCACGTTGACCATGGTAAAACCTCGCTTCTTGATGCGCTCAGGGAGGCGAACGTGGTATCGGGCGAAGCGGGTGGTATTACCCAGCACATCGGTGCATATCAGGTGTCTGTCGGTGACAACAAGATCACTTTCCTTGATACACCGGGCCACGCGGCCTTTACCCAGATGCGGGCACGCGGTGCCAGCGCGACCGATATCGTGATCCTTGTGGTGGCGGCCGATGACGGCGTGATGCCGCAAACGATTGAAGCGATCCACCACGCCAAGGCGGCGGGTGTGCCGATCATCGTGGCCATCAACAAGATGGACCGAGAGGGCGCCAATCCAGACCGCGTGCGCAATGAGCTTCTGCAGCATGAGGTGGTGACCGAGACCTTCTCCGGCGATACGCAGGAAGTTGAAGTGTCGGCCAAGACTGGTGACGGCCTTGATAAACTCAAGGAAGCCATCGCGCTGCAGGCTGAAATTCTTGAACTGAAAGCCAACGGCAATCGTGACGCCGAGGGCGTGGTTGTTGAAGCCAAGCTCGATAAAGGCCGTGGCCCTGTTGCCACCGTGCTTGTCCAGCGCGGGACGCTCAGGGTGGGTGACATTTTTGTCGCCGGTCCTGAATGGGGCCGCGTGAGGGCGCTCGTGAACGACAAGGGTGAACAGGTAACCGAAGCGGGCCCAAGTGTGCCGGTTGAGGTTCTGGGCCTGAACGGTGCGCCGGGTGCGGGCGATGACTTCGCGGTTGTTGATAATGAAAGCCGTGCCCGTGAGGTGACGTCTTATCGTCAGGACATGCAGCGCAAGAGACGCCAGGCTGCGGCGGCCGCGCCGAAAACGCTTGAAAGCATCTTCTCCCAGATGAAGGAGAACGAAGGCGTTCAGACGTTTGACGTTGTCATCAAGGGTGACGTGCAGGGCTCGGTTGAGGCAATCACGCAGTCGCTTGAAAAAGCCGGTAACGACGACATCAAGTGTCGTGTGATCCACGGGGCTGTGGGCGGTATTACCGAAACCGACATCACCCTGGCGCAAGCTTCCGGCGCGCTCGTGATCGGCTTTAACGTACGGCCGAACAAACAGGCGCGTGAAGCGGCTGAGGCCGAAGGCATCACAATCAAATATTATTCCGTGATCTATGACCTCATCGACGAAGTGAAAGCGGCGATGGCTGGTCAGCTTGGCCCGGAATACAAGGAAAACGTCATTGGTCAGGCCGAAATTCGCGATGCCTTCCAGGCAGGCAAATCCGGCAAGGCGGCGGGTTGTTTTGTGGTCGAAGGTTCGATCCGCAACGACCTCAAGGCTCGTATCCTGCGCAACGATGTCATCATCTACGAAGGCCAGATCGACAACCTGCGCCGCTTCAAGGACGATGTGAAAGAAGTGCGTGCCGGTCAGGAATGTGGCCTCACCTTCGAGAACTACCACGATTTCAAGTCGGGTGATGTGCTCGAAGTTTACGAACTTGAGGAAATACAGCGCAAGCTATAGAGCTTGCGCCGGTTTCCCGGTGACTGACGGTTAAGGTATACTATGTCCAAGTCTCAACATGCCAAGGGCCCGAGCCTGCGCCTTTTGCGCGTGGGCGAGAATGTGCGCCATGCCATCTCGGCCATCCTGCAGCGCGGCGACGTGCAGGACCCGGATATTGCTGGTACAAGTGTCACGGTTTCCGAGGTTCGGGTCAGCCCCGACCTCAGGAACGCGACCGTGTTTGTCATGCCGCTTGGCGGGGACCCCAAGGGGGTTGTGACAAAGGCGCTCAATAAAAACGCTGCTTTCCTGCGCGGCGAAATGAGCAAGGTTGTGCATATGAAATATATGCCGCGGCTCAAGTTTATCATCGACGAAAGCTTTGATGAGGCCAGCCACATCGACTTGTTGCTGCGCGACCCGCGGGTGCAGCGTGACCTCGACCATGATGATGCGCATGCTGACGACTGGTCGGACGAAGAAGAGTAGAATGGCACGCAAGCGCAAGGGTGAGAAGGTCGACGGCTGGATGGTTGTCGACAAACCGCTCGGGATGTCGAGCGCCAAGGTTGTCGGTCGCATCAAATATCTTACCAAGGCACAGAAGGTGGGCCACGGCGGCACGCTGGACCCACTGGCGAGCGGTATCCTGCCCATCGGGCTGGGTGAAGCGACCAAAACCATGCCTTTCATCGTTGATGCCAGCAAGGACTATGCCTTCACTGTCAGATTCGGCTCTTCGACCGATTCGGATGACCTTGAAGGCGCGGTTCTCGAGAGCGGCGGGCGAATCCCGCAGGAATCGGAAGTGGTGGCAATCCTGCCCCGCTTCACCGGCACGATTGAGCAGGTGCCGCCGGCCTATAGCGCCATCAAGGTGGATGGTCAGCGTGCCTACAAGCTGGCGCGCGACGGCGAGACGGTTGAGCTGAGGGCAAGGCCCGTTAAAATTCATACACTTAGGCTTGATAGCTTTGACACGGAAGCTGGCGAAGCCACGCTTTTTGTCACCTGCGGCAAGGGCACCTATGTGCGCTCGCTCGCGCGCGACATTGCGCTGGCGCTCGGCACGTTTGGCCATGTGAGCATGCTGAGGCGCCTGAGGGTGGGCCCCTTCGGCCTTGAGCGCGCGATTTCGCTGGAAAAGCTGGATGAGTTGAGCCATAGTGCGCCCGCTGTGGACTATCTATGTCCGATTGCGACGGCGCTGGACGACATCCCGGCGGTTGCCGTATCAGACCCGGAGGCGGATCGCATCAGATGCGGACAAACCCTCCACCTGCCCGCGGCTAAGCAGGGAACGATTGTTCTGATGTGTGGCGATGTGCCGCTGGCGGTCGCTGAAAACACTGACGGCATCATCAAGTCCCTGCGGGTCTTCAATATGTAACTTTTTTAGGAGAAGATCGATGTCGATCACTGCTGAACGGAAACAAGAACTGATCAAAGAATACGCCACGCAAGAAGGCGATACCGGCTCCCCAGAGGTGCAGGTTGCTATCCTGACGTCGCGTATTGTGACCCTGACCGAACACTTCAAGGACCACAAAAAGGATAACCATTCCCGCCGTGGCCTGATCAAGATGGTCAACCAGCGTCGCAAGCTGCTTGATTACCTCAAAGGCAAAGACGAAGGGCGTTACACAACGCTCATCGGTCGTCTGGGCCTGCGTAAGTAAGTCAAGCTAAAGTTCAAGGGGGCCGGTTCACAGGAACCGGCCTTCCTGTTTTCATTGGGGCATCAGGTGCCCCTTTGGCATTTAAGAAAGCACCTTGGTCTCTAATCCGGGAGGCCCGGGATATATATGAAAAGCGGGGCGTTCTTCATAGGGAAGACGCCGAGGCTGATCGGCAGGTAGAAGTGCGATACCCGGTCAGTCGCTGAAAGGTTAGAAAATGTTCAATATCCATCGCAAAGAAATCGAATGGGGCGGCCGTACCCTCTCTCTTGAAACCGGTCATGTCGCAAGACAAGCAGACGGCGCCGTTATGGCCAAATATGGTGACACCGAAGTGCTCTGCACCGTTGTCGGCGCCAAATCACAGAAGCCGGGTCAGGACTTCTTTCCCCTCACTGTGAACTATATCGAGAAATTCTACGCTGCCGGTAAGATCCCTGGCGGCTTCTTCAAGCGCGAAGGCCGCCCGAGTGAAAAAGAAACACTCGTCAGCCGCCTGATCGACCGTCCGATCCGCCCGCTGTTCCCCGACGGGTTCAAAAACGAAGTACAGGTTATCTGTACTGTGCTGAGCCACGACCTTGAGAACGACAGCGATGTTGTTGCCATGATCGGTGCGTCGGCTGCGCTTACGCTTTCCGGCCTTCCGTTCATGGGCCCGATTGCGGGTGCCAAGGTTGGCTACAAGGACGGCGAATACATCCTCAATCCGACACTTGAAGAAGTGAAGGAAAGCGACCTTGAACTGGTTGTTGCGGGAACGTCCGATGCTGTACTGATGGTCGAATCACAGGCAAAAGAGCTTTCGGAAGACGTAATGCTGGGCGCGGTGACCTTTGGTCACGAAGCGGCGCAAAAAGTTATCGATGCGATCATCGAGCTTGCTGAAGCTGCGGCGAAAGAGCCTTGGGAACTGCCAGAAGGCCCGAACAAGGACGACCTGAAGGCGGCGATAGCGGAAGCGGGCGAAGACGACCTTCGCGCAGCTTACACCATCACCACCAAGCAGGACCGTGTTGCCAAAATTGGTGAAGCCAAGGTGAAAATCGCCGAAGCTGTTGCACCGATCCTCGAGGAAAACAGCGATCTGACCGCACAAATGGTTGGTGACCTGACGAAAAAGCTCGAAAGCTCGATCGTGCGTGGCAATATCCTTGAGACCGGCAAACGTATTGATGGCCGTGACCTCGATCAGGTTCGTTCGATCATGTCGGAAGTTGGCGTTTTGCCACGCTCCCACGGTTCCGCGCTGTTCACCCGTGGTGAAACGCAGGCGCTTGTGGTTGCGACCCTCGGTACCGGCGAAGATGAGCAGATCATCGACGCGCTTGAGGGCAGTTGGCGTTCAAACTTCATGCTGCACTATAACTTCCCGCCGTTCTCGGTTGGTGAGTGTGGCCGGGTCGGTTTCACCGGTCGCCGCGAAGTTGGCCACGGTAAACTGGCTTACCGCGCCGTCAATGCTGTTCTGCCGCAGGGCGAAGAGTTCCCTTACACCATCCGCCTCGTGTCCGAGATCACCGAATCAAACGGTTCCTCGTCCATGGCAACGGTGTGTGGTGCTTCGCTTGCCATGATGGATGCCGGCGTGCCGATCAGCCGTCCGGTTTCCGGTATCGCCATGGGTCTTATCAAGGAAGGTGACGACTTTGCTGTCCTTTCCGACATCCTTGGTGACGAGGATCACCTTGGTGACATGGACTTCAAGGTAGCCGGTACCGAAAAAGGTATCACTGCGTTGCAGATGGACATCAAGATCACAGGCATCACCCGTGACATTATGGAGCGTGCGCTCAACCAGGCAAATGGTGGCCGCGCTTACATCCTTGATGAGATGAACAAGGCGCTGACCGGTGCTCGTACAGAGCTTTCCGAGCATGCACCACGCATTGAAACCATGAAGATCCCGACCGACAAAATCCGCGAAGTGATCGGTACTGGCGGTAAAGTGATCCGCGAGATCGTTGAATCCACCGGTGCGAAGGTCAATATCGAGGATGACGGCACGATCAAGATTGCCTCCAGCGTTGGCTCCGAAATTGAAGCCGCGAAAAACTGGATCATGGGCATCGTGGCCGAGCCGGAAGTTGGTACGATCTACAAAGGTAAGGTCGTGCGAATCATGGACTTCGGTGCCTTTGTAAACTTCATGGGTAGCCGTGATGGCCTCGTGCACATTTCCGAGCTGGTCGAAGACCGCGTGGAAAAAGTGACCGATGTCGTGAAGGAAGGTGACGAAGTTTACGTCAAGTGCCTTGAGATCGATGGTCGCGGTAAAGTGCGCCTTTCCATGCGTGTTGTGGACCAGGAAACCGGGGAAGAGAACCCGGATGCACGTCCGCCAAAAGCATCTCCGTCGCCCAAGCGCGGCGGCAATCGCGACTAGTCGCGAGCGCAAAGATGTGATTTAATTGAAATGAAACCGGCGTGTGATACGATCACGCCGGTTTCGCCTTCTTGGGGAAGGCACTGGGGGACGTTACGGAACCCTGGATTTGGGAGAGTTAGATGAGTTTTAGTTTGAATTCGATCCGACTGGGCGGCAAGGACGTGTTGCCACTGATCGAAGGCGGCAAGGGTGTCGCCATCTCCACCGGTGCAAGCTCGGGCCCGTGGGCCGCAGCTGGTGGCATCGGCACCATCTCGGCTGTGATCGCTGACCAGTATGACGCGCACGGCAATGTAGAACCCCACGAATATCTTGGCCGGACCCGTAAGGATCGCCACGAGGAAATGATCCAGTATTCGATCAAGGGCACCATTGACCAGGTGCGCAAGGCTTGGGAACTCTCCCGAGGCGAAGGCCATATCAATATCAACATGCTTTGGGAAGTCGGCAGCGCACAGCGCATCCTTCACGAAGTTTTGGAAAAAACCAAGGGCATGATCCACGGGGTGACCTGTGGTGCCGGTATGCCGTTCAAGCTTGGTGAACTCGCCAGCAAATACGGCGCGCATTATTACCCGATTGTCTCGTCGGGCCGTGCGTTTAACCTTTTGTGGAAGCGGGCCTATAAAAACGTGTCCGAGCTTCTGGGTGGCGTGGTCTATGAAGACCCGTGGCTTGCAGGCGGCCATAATGGCCTTTCAAATGCTGAAGACCCCAATAAGCCGGGCGACCCATACCCCCGTGTGCTTGAGCTCAGGCAGATCATGCGCAAGCTTGGTCTGGACCATGTGCCGATCATTATGGCCGGCGGTGTTTGGAACCTCAAGGAATGGAAAGACTGGATCGACAACAAGGAGCTGGGGCCGATCATGTTCCAGTTCGGCACGCGCCCCTTGCTGACCAAGGAAAGCCAGATTTCAGACAAGTGGAAAAAACGTCTGCTGAGCCTGAAACCCGGCGACATCCTGTTGCAGAACTTCAGCCCGACCGGCTTTTTCTCCAGCGCCCTGAAGAACAGTTTCATTGGCGAGCTGGTGCACAGGAACGACCGTCAGATCGATTTCCGCGCTGAGAAAGACGACGAGTTTGACACCGAGCTGGTGGTGGAGCGTAAAACCTATGTTGTGCGCCGCACGGATGAAGGCAAAGCCCGTGACTGGATCGCAGCAGGCTATGAGCGCGCGATGAAAACACCGGATGGCTCGCTCATCTTCGTCACGCCAGACAAATGCGCTGAAATCCGCAAGGATCAGGCGGACTGTGTTGGCTGCCTGAGCCAGTGCCGTTTCTCATCCTGGGCGACCAATGAGAAAAACTCTACAGGTCGGCTTGCAGACCCGCGCAGCTTCTGTATCCAGAAGACGCTTGATGACGTGGCGCATGGCGGCAGCGTGGATGACAACCTCGTCTTCGCCGGTCACAATGCCTTCCGTTTTGGCTCTGACCCATTCTACTCAAACGGTTTTATCCCGAGTGTGAAACAACTGGTGGACCGTATCGTTAGCGGCGACTAAAGCGCACGACAACAGAATTTGGGAAAGGCGGGATTGGTGTCCCGCCTTTTTTGTTGGAAAAGCCAATCCAAAGCCAGTATTGACATCAGCCCGTCATCGTTGTTTGTTAGGCGAACTAACAGTGTGGTCTTTGTTGTTTCAAGCAGGTGGCCAGACAAAAAGTTCGTAGCAAACCCGATAACTCTGGGGGCAGAGGGGTATGAGTAAGGCAGACTGGTTAGAACAGGTTCATCGTTTCCTGACCCTTGAATGGGCGAATGCCGCGTGCGAAGGCCGCACCTTCAACGAATTTGCGTATCTGCGCACCATTGGGCTGCTGGAGGCCAATGTACAGCGCGCTGAAACCGCGACCGAGCGTTTTGGCCCGCGCCTCAGCGATCTGGCCGATGCCATGGCGGTGCGTCGCGCGTCCGCCAGCACCATGCTGACCAAGCTGGAAAGAGAAGGCCTTGTGGAGCGTAAACACAGCCGTCTTGACGCCCGCACCCAGCATATCAAGCTGACGGAAGAAGGGCAGGCGGCGGTGAAGGTTGGCCTCAAGCTTTATGAACGCTCCGCCGCGCAACTGCTGGCGGCCATTGGCGACCACCAGGCCGATATCCTCGCGCTGTCCGCCGGTCGTGCCGCCAAGCGTGCCAAGGAAACCCGCCGCACAGGGCCGCACAGCTAGGGGTGCGTCAGATAGTGCAGGTTGGTTAGAAACCCTAACGCTTTATTAACCATGTTGTGCGGCTGGAAAGCCGGGCTAAAGTGTCCGGCTCATATAGACAACATCGTCTTCGGGGTTGAAGTTATAGGGCGCAATTTCCTCGAAGCCGAGTTTACCGTATAGCGCGACAGCGGCTTCAAGCCGTCGCAGACTATCCAGCAGCATGGTCTTGTAGCCAAGGGCGCGGGCGTCCGCCATCAGGCGCTCACAGATGGCGCGGCCCGCCCCTGTGCCCTGTGCTTCCGGCAGCATATAAAGCCGCTTCATCTCGCACACCTCGGTATCATGTGCCTTCAGCGCCACGGCACCCACGGGCTTGCCCGCGCGTTTGGCAATCAGCAGGTGTACATAACCTTCGGGGAAACGCGCCATCTCGGCCTCAAAATCCTGGAAACCAAGGTCAATGGGTAACCATTCAGAGAAGGCGCGAAACACGTCCTTGCAGGCTTTGATATCCTCAGGCCGTTGCGCCTTGTGGATCACCACCTCGGGCGCGCGCCATTCCATGTAACAGTCGGTGCCTGCATAGCCGTCCCCGTCCGGGTTTTCTGCCAGCTCAAAGCCGAGCTTTTCATAAAGGCGCATGGCGGGTTTGAGCTTGCTATGGGTTTCAAGGAACAGCAGTGTGCCACCCACCTCAAGAAACCAGTCGGTAACCGCGACACACAGGGCCCGTCCGGCACCGCTGCCCTGTGCCGATGGGTCCACGCCCAGTTTGGTCAGTTCATAACGGCCACCACCCAGTGCCCGCACCGCGACGGTGCCGATGATGCGGTCGCCCTCAAGGGCAAAAAACACCTCGCCGCCGGAGGCGATGATCGAGCCTTCGGGATTGTCGAGCACATGCAGGTGTATGGGCTCAACGGTGAAATATTTTTCCAGCCACGCAAGGTTGAGGTCGCGGAATGCCTGGGCATAATCCGGCTTATAGGTCTCGATACGCATCAGGCCTGCTCCCGCCATTCCATATAATAGTTTGCGCGCTCATAAGGGCTTGGCACGGGTGGGGCCATCTCGACAAAGCCGATTTTGTCATAGAGCGCGATCGCCGGTGTCAGCACGGTGTTGGTCTCAAGGTACAGTGTCTTGCCCCCTCGGGCCCTGAACCGTTCGATCACCTTTTCGCACAGTGCGCGGCCCATGCCGCCTTTGCGTACATTGGGATCGACGCCCAGTTTTGTCAGTTCAAAACGCCCGTCGCCTTCGGCCTTCAGGGCAACCGCCCCCACGGCGCGGCCGTTAGCCACGGCGAAATAAATTTCGCCGCCCTTATCGAGGATGGTGCCCTCAGGGTCCGACAGCACCTTTTCATCAATGGGCTCCACTTTGAAATATTGCCGTACCCAGGCGATATTGAGGTCATAAAACGCCTGCCGGTAGGCGGTATCATAGGGCACAATTTCAAACGCAGGCCTGTCGCGCAGCACCTGTTCTTCGCGCAGGCGGTCATACATGCTTTTGGACTTCAGCGCGCTTTCAAGCCCGTCCAGCGCTGCCAGAAGGTCGACATCCGCTTCCGCCATCGCGGCCTTCACCGCGCGTTCGAGCGCAAACCAGAAGGGCTTCACATCATCAACCAGCTTTTTGCCGTCGTCCGTCAAGGTGACAAGCTTTTGCCGCCCGTCCTCGGTCGACAGGGTTTCAACCCAGCCGAATTTCCCCAGCCGCTTGACCGTCTGGCTGACGGCGGAATGGGAGAAACCGGCAAGCCGGGCGATCTCGGATATTGGCATGCTGCCACGCTCAAAAAGCGC
The DNA here is from genome assembly GCF_025574465.1 of Kordiimonas aestuarii. Taxonomy (GTDB): domain Bacteria; phylum Pseudomonadota; class Alphaproteobacteria; order Sphingomonadales; family Kordiimonadaceae; genus Kordiimonas; species Kordiimonas aestuarii. Next base: position 341,436 of record NZ_JAOBPP010000021.1, on the reverse strand, counting down.
ATAGATGACATAGAAATAACTCACACGGAAGTCGGTACCGGCTTCCTTGTAGACGCGGTCGGCGTCCGCGCTCATCTGCTCAGAGAGCCGGCGCATGCGGGTGCCGATGCCCAGCTCAAAAAATAATTCATCAGGAATGCTCATATATGCCTCCCAGCAACCGTTCCTGTCCTCGCTTGGATAAATTATGTAAGTACTTATATAAGTTCGTCAAGGCATAGAATGCTGCGCAGAAAAAAAGGTTAGCGTGCAGGCACCAACCCTATGTTCCGGTTATGGCAAATTCTTACTTCCGGCGCCAGATGCGCACACCCGCGGCGGGGACCTCAAACGTTTGTGCTGTGTCGCCGGTGAGCTTTGCCATGGAGCCTGCTACACCGTTTATATGGTCCACCGCGTCATCGCTGGCGACCAGCATCCAGTCGCCTTCGGGAAGCGTGATATCCTCGAATGTGCCGGATGCCTCGCCTACGTTCAACAGTACCAGCACCTCGCCGCCGATGATGTAACCAAGCAGCGATTCGTCTGCCGGCAATATCCACTGGTACTGGTTGGACACATGGGTGCTTTGGCGGAAAACCTCGCCCGCCTCCGACAGGCGGAAATCGATTAGCCCTTTCCAGAAAGCATGCATGGCCTTGTAGTTGTTCGGGCCTTCCGTCTGTCCCACCTGTTCCCACTGGAACCAGTTGGGCGCACGCTGGTTATAGGTGTCGTCCCGCCCCTTGAGGCGCACCTCGCCTGAGCTTGATTGCTTGACCACATCCTCGATTTTCGACAGGCCCTTGCTGCGCATGATCTCCGACCCGCCGTGAAGGACAATGGGCCCTTGGCTCGTGAAAAGAAGCGTGGCCGCGATGCGGTAGTTGCCGGCGTCAACCCCCTTGCGACCATCCCAGCCTGAGGTGGCAAAGCGGTCCGCCAGCGCCCAGTTGTCATGAATATCAAGGTAATTGAGGCCCTGGCTCGGGCTTTCGCGCTCCTCCGCGTAATCATTGGTCAGCGCTTTCATGGCGTCAGCGCGCAGGGATGCGTTGCCGCCAGCATACCCCCGGTCGGTGCGTTTGTCTTCCAGAACAAAGGGTGAGCCCTTGAAGGCGTTACGCGCCGTGTCCTGGAAGAAGGTGATGGGCGCATCTTCCTTGTACCAGTCCCAGTCCGGGTTGGCGCGGATATAAGGGTCGGTCACATCAATCCACGGTTCGCCATAGATGATGATGTTCTCACCCACCTCGGCCCGCAGTTTCTTCAGAGTCTGTTCGTCCAGTTGGCCTGCAAGGTCGATGCGGAAACCGTCAAAACCAAAGGCGTCGATCAGGTGTTTTGCCTGGTCGATAATCCAGCGCTGTACCATCGGGCGATCCTCGGTTTTCACTTCATTGCCATAGGGCCCGATGTGTTGGCCATCATCATCCGTACGGTAATAATACATCTTGTCGAAGCCGTTGAAGTTCAGCGGTTTTTTGCTCCCGCGCATGTCCTCACCGGTATGGTTGGGCACAATGTCGACAATCACTGCGATGCCACGGGCGTGGAAAGCGTCAATCAGGTCGGCAAGCTGCTGGCGCTCCTCCCCCGGTTCCGTGCCCCTCTGCCGGTAGCGATTCTCAATGGCGAAGGCGTGCGTGGTGCTGTAGCCCCACTGGTAATTCTCGTCCGCGATGGCGAGGTCGGCCATCTCTGCATCTTGGCTGAACGCTGCCTGCCACTCGCTGTCCGGGTAGTGGTGATATTCCTGCATTGGCATCAGGTGCACCACATTCACGCCGAGGTTCACAAGATAGTCAAACCCGATCGGCTCCCCCCGGCTGTTGGTCAGGCCCGTCACCGCCATGGCAGGGATAGTACCCTTCAAATCATCCCCGACAGGCAACAGGTCGGTGAAGTCCTGCACGTGCACCTCATAGGCCACCACGTCTTTCATGGCGGGGCGGCTGCCTTTCAGCGGTCGGGCCGGATGGATGTCGTCCCACACCCGGCTTTTGCCGTAGCTCTCGTTTTGTACCAGCGCATAAGGGTCGCTCAGGTGTGCGGGTTTCTGCTCATAGAATTCGTTGCCCGGGTCATTGGGGCCATGGGCGGTGAAATCATACCATGTGCCCTTGAGGTTGCTCTTGAGTATGGCCTCAAACACGCCGTCTTTGTCGCGGCGCATGGGGATAACCTCCCGCGCCGCGGCTGGCCCGTCGGTGGCATTGTCATAAAGGTAAAGCTTCACCGCCGTCGCGCGCGGGGAGAACACGCGGAAACTGGTGGTGTTGCCGTCGGGGCTGATGGTGGCGCCAAGGGGCTTGGCGGAATAGAGCGTGCGGAACCAGCCGTCAAACCGCACCCGCGCCTTGAGGTTGAGCGCGGGCACCCTGGCATAATAGACCCGGCGTGGGTCGATGGCGGCCGCTGGTGTCAGGAGTGCGGTGTCCTTGCCGTTGGGCAGCACGCTGGCGAGGGGTACCATGGCGCCAGCGGCATCTTCAAGTACCCAGGCGTTGACTGTCAGTGGCAGGCCCGCCCCGGTCAGGTGTACCCAAACGGCCTTGTCTGTGCGGATTTCAGCGCGCAGGTAGGGTGCGCTCGCTTGCTCTGCCTGCGCCGCAGTGACCGGCATGTTTATGGTGGTCGTCAGCATTATCACCGCGCTGCAAACTAATGCGAAAAATTGTCGTTTCATGACCACCTGCCCCTCCTAGAATGACAAAACACTCAAGATTTGTAACAGGTCATGGGGTGCAAAAATATTGCAAAAAATAGGATATGATTAAATTTGGCTCAGTGAAATTGCAGCGGAATCCTGTCCCTATAGGGAAAGAGGTGGAACCAGGGTTTGGCCCCCGCCAGCACGCGAGTGACCGTGGGGCGGGCGACCAGCCGGTCAAAATACGCGTCCACAGCCGGGAAGTCAGTCAAGGGGGAGATAATGCAGCGTGAGTTTCACGATGTATCCTCCGGTTTTGTCATGTCCCGGTTTTCGCTGCAAACCCGTCTGGATAAAAGTCTTCCGTCAGTCGATCATTTCGTCGGCATACAGGCCCCAGAGGAAACGCCGTTCGATCCAGGCGCGGGTGCCATCGATTTCCATCAGGCACCAGGACGAATCGCATTCCAGCACATCGCCGATGACACCGGCATCCGCGGTCAGCCGTACGGCGGTTTGCCTGTCCGGTTCATGATAAAGCCGGCGGGCACCGCCGATGATCAGCGCGGTACGTTTGCTTGAGAGCAGGCGTACATGCATCCAGCCGGTAACGCCGTCATGGTCGCGCACCTTGCGCCAGGCGCCATGCTCGTCAACCACTTCAAGGGGCAGGTTATCCCTTTTATAGACCCACGCGACAGGATACTGCAGGCCGGGGCCTGTGCGCATATAGGCTTTATCCGCCGCCAACGAGATAAACCGTGGTAGCGGGTTGCCGCTGGGCCCAACGTCACGCGCCCCCAAAGGTGTGGCGCACATGCCCAGAAACAGAAGAATCGCAAAAAAGCGCTGCATCGCGTATGGTCCCAACTCTCTTGGCGTTTGAAAGAGCCTGCACCTTCTGGTACAGAAACGCGTAAGTTTTTGGCGGGGGTCCTCCCTCGCCCGTCAGAAAAGGTTATTTTGCTCTATGAGTCAAACAGGAAACCGGCATCGCCCAAAGGTAATTGTCACGCGCAAACTGCCCGACAATATCGAAACGCGCATGGCCGAGCTTTTTGACGTCACGCTGAACCTCAGCGACAAGCCGCTTGATAAAGCGGCGCTGCAGAAAGCTGTGGCGGACGCTGACGTGCTTGTGCCGACGGTGACCGATGATATCGATGCGGAGGTCATTGCGGCGGCGGGCAAAAAGCTGAAGCTGATCGCCAATTTTGGCGCTGGTGTGAACCATATCGACGTGGCGGCCGCGCAGGAAAAAGGGATCGCGGTAACCAATACACCCGGTGTGTTGACAGAAGACACGGCCGACCTTGCGATGGCGCTGATTCTTTCCGTGCCGCGCCGCCTGTTTGAGGGTGAGAAAATCCTGCGTTCAGGCGAATGGACCGGCTGGACGCCCACCTTCCTGATGGGGCGCCGCATCCAGGGCAAGCGCCTTGGTATTATCGGCATGGGCCGTATTGGCACTGCCATTGCCCGGCGCGCCAAGGCGTTTAACATGTCGGTGCATTACCACAAGCGCAAGCGCCTGCCGGCGGAGACCGAGCGCGAGCTTGAGGCCACCTATTGGGACGACCTTGATGAGATGCTCAGCCGGATGGATTTTGTGTCGGTCAACTGCCCGCTGACGGAAGACACCCATCACCTGCTGAACCGGACTAGGTTGAAGAAATTGCAGCCGCATGCGGTGATCATCAACACCGCGCGCGGCGAGATTATCGACGAGGAAGCGTTGGCAGACCTCATTGAGGTGGGCCGTATCGCGGGGGCGGGCCTTGATGTTTTTGAGCAGGAGCCGGAGATCAATCCGAAGCTTCTGGAGCTTGATAACGTCGTGCTGCTGCCGCACATGGGGTCCGCAACGGTTGAGGCGCGCATGGCCATGGGCGAGAAGGTGTTGATCAACGTTCGCGCCTTTGTTGATGGCCACCGGCCCCCGGACCGTGTGCTGCCTTACTGAGGTAAACGCCGGACAAACGAGATAAAGCAGAAGGGCCGCGTGTGATGCGGCCCGAACTGTACCCACAAGAACCATAATTTGGATGTAAACAGTACGGCCATGACCGAGCTTAAAAACATACGTAACTTCTCCATCATCGCGCATATCGACCATGGTAAATCCACCCTGGCCGACCGCCTGATCCAGTCAACCGGTGCGCTGACAGACCGCGAGATGAAAGCCCAGGTGCTTGATTCGATGGATATCGAGCGCGAACGCGGCATCACCATCAAGGCACAAACTGTTCGGCTCGAGTATAAAGCCAGGGACGGCCAGCACTATACGCTCAACCTGATGGATACACCCGGTCACGTTGACTTTGCCTATGAAGTCAGCCGTTGTCTCAGCGCGTGTGAAGGCTCGCTACTGATCGTGGACGCCAGCCAGGGCGTTGAGGCCCAGACGCTTGCGAATGTGTATCAGGCGATTGAAAACGACCATGAGATTGTGCCGGTCTTGAACAAGATCGACCTGCCCGCGGCGGAGCCGGAGCGGGTGCGCCAGCAGATCGAGGATGTGATTGGCCTTGATGCCTCGGAAGCGGTGGAATGTTCCGCCAAGTCCGGCATCGGTATCAGTGAAGTGCTTGAGGCGATTGTAACGCGCCTGCCGGCCCCCGAGGGCGACCCCGATGCGCCGCTGAAGGCGATGCTGGTGGACAGCTGGTATGACAGCTACCTCGGCGTCATGGTGCTGGTGCGTGTCATTGACGGCAAGATAAAAAAGGGCCAGACCATCAAGATGATGGCCGCAGGCAGCGAGCATCTTGTGGAACGTGTCGGCGTCTTTACACCCAAGGGTGTGATCGTGCCGGAGCTCGGCCCCGGCGAGGTTGGTTTTATCACAGCCAGCATCAAGGAAGTGGCGGACACCAACGTGGGTGACACCATTACCGACGCGAAAAAGCCGTGTACCAAGGCATTGGCGGGCTTTAAACCCAGCCGCTCTGTCGTCTTCTGCGGCCTGTTCCCGGCGGATAGTGCCGAATTTGAGCGTCTGCGTGATGCGCTCGGCAAGCTCAGGCTCAACGACGCCAGCTTCGAGTTCGAGACCGAAAGCTCGGCCGCGCTTGGTTTTGGTTTCCGCTGTGGTTTCCTTGGCATGCTGCACCTTGAGATTATTCAGGAACGCCTGCTGCGCGAGTTTGACCTTGATCTCATCACCACCAGCCCGAGCGTGATCTATAAGATCCACAAAACCGATGGTACGCTGGAGGAACTGCATAACCCCGCCGACATGCTCGACGTGGTGAAGATCGAGTATATTGAGGAACCATGGATCAACGCGACCATTCTGGTGCCGGATGAGCATCTGGGCGCTGTGTTGAAACTGTGTGAAGACAAACGCGGTATTCAGGAAGACCTGACGTACGCGGGTGCGCGCGCTATGGTGAAATACAAGCTGCCGCTCAATGAGGTGGTTTATGATTTTTATGACCGGCTCAAGTCGGTCAGCCGCGGTTACGCAAGCTTTGACTATGACATGGCGGGCTATCAGGAATCGGACCTTGTGAAAATGTCTATTCTCGTGAACGCCGAGCCCGTGGACGCGCTCGCCATGCTGGTGCACCGTAGCCAGGCTGAAGGCCGGGGTCGGGCGCTGTGTGAGCGGCTGAAGGACCTCATCCCGCGCCAGCTGTTCAAAATCCCGATCCAGGCAGCGATTGGTGGCCGGGTCGTGGCGCGGGAGACCATTTCCGCCATGCGCAAGGATGTGACGGCCAAATGTTATGGTGGCGACATTACCCGGAAGAAAAAGCTTCTGGAGAAGCAGAAAAAGGGTAAAGCCAAGATGCGTATGTACGGCAAGGTCGAGATTCCGCACACAGCGTTTATTGCTGCCCTTAAAATGCGTGAAAACTGACTTGGCCCAAGCCAGAAACAAATAGAAAAACCGGCTGATCGAGGCCGGTTTTTTTATTACCATTTCAAAGCCTTAGCGCCTGGCTGATATATAACCGGATCGGCCCTTCCGGAAAAATTTTCGATAACTCATCGAAAATTGCACTTTTTCTCGCGCCGTTTACCCGTTGTTAACAGGCTTCATTCTATAAGAAAGATGCTGATACAGCCTAATAGCTCCCTTGATCTGACTGTGTCGCGCGGAACCGCATGTCCTCCCCCGAAATGCGGTTCCGCTTTTTTATGTGCCCCCAAATTTCCCCGATCCGTGTCAGCAGGCTTGCAACTCTGTGCAAGATGAATTTCAATAGGGTTGGGGGAACATGAGGGTGGCATATGGCTTTGAAATCACTGCGGATTGTAAACGCTCTTAAAGGTCTGTCAGTTGCCTTGCTGTTGGCGGTTTTCCCCGCACAGGCGGTGGTCGCGCAGGGCATCCTGGCGCTTGAGCAGGATCCGCGCCAAATGGCCCTTGATGTTTTTTCCGGCATCAATCGTAATTCACCTCCCGCGACTGTTGCACTCAAGCTCTCACAACTGATCAACGCCTACCGTTTTCGCTGTACACGCCTGACCGATTATCAGGTGTTCAGTGCGCGTCCGAACATGATTGACGTCAAAGCCAAATGCAGTGGTGATCCGCTTTATGGTGTAACCGTGGCGTCCAACGGGTATGTGGCGGTTTATGGCGGCAATGGCATGGTTTCGCCACTGGACAGGCGCGACGGCTTGATCGTCAGCTTTGCAGCTGACGGCCGGCTTGAATCCGATTCCCGGGTGACAGCAGGTGAAGCCTTTGACGAAACGGTTGAACGCCTCGAACTGGGGGATGACTTTAACCTGCTTTATGTCCTGGGTCTTTTTTCGGTACTTCTGGCGGTCGTGACCGCGATCGCAGTGATCTGGCTGCGTATGTGGCGCACCCGTAAGGGTAAAAAGCGGCGCCACCGGGGCATCAAGCCGATGGCCAAGCATGCCGTTTCGGCTTCCTCCAGGGTGAAAGACCAGCTTCTCAAGGAAAGTGAACAGCTGAGCAGGAAGCTATATAAACATCCGTCTGAAACCTATATCGCGCGCGGAAAATACGGCAAGCGCCGGTTCTTCAAGTCGCGCTTCTGGGCGACAACCTATATCAGGTTTGGCTGGCGTATGTTTGAAGTCAGCTCGCCGGAGCCAATTGGTATGCCCGATATGGAAGGTGCCTCGGACGTGGCGGCACCAGAGTAAGGCCTGTGGTCTAACGCTGGAAGGGGGGCTTCCAGTCAATGCCCGTGACCAGCACCACAAGATGGGCGGCAAAAACAAACAGGCCGACCAGTGCGATGAACTGGATGTAAAATGGTGGCACGAGCGGCACCACCCCGGTCACGTGACGCTTTTCCTTGATTCGGCCGAACCACCAGAGCGCGGCACACAGTGCCATACCGATCAATGTATGGATAAGGGACACACGGATTTCCTGCCTTGCGGGTAGCTCTTCGGGTACCCTAATTGATTGCGGGCCTAATTGGTTTTGGGGGAAAAGTCCGGTTTGCCAAAATGGAAGCCCTGGCCAAAGTCAACCCCGAGTGAACGCAGAAAGTCAGCCTGGAAGCGGTTTTCCACATGTTCACCAATGGTTTTAACACCAAGGTCGGCACACAGTCGTACGATGGAAAGCAAAAATGTCGGCCGGTAGCCCGGGCTGTTCATATCGCGCACATATTCGCCGTCAATCTTGACATAGTCCACATTGAAGGCACGCAGATACTGGTAGCCCGCGGCGCCCGCGCCAAAATCATCAAGACATATGCGATAGTCGAGTGCTTTGAGGTCATTAAATACCGCCTCGGCTTTTTCGAGCTTGGTGATGGCGGCGGTTTCCGTCAGCTCAAGGAGAATAGAGCGGGAGACATCCTTGGCGCCCTGGAAGACGTCCATCAACGCGGCGAGGTAGCGGTCGCTTTCAATGGTGCGGCCTGAGAGATTGACGGCGAGCGTGAGCGGCGTGCCCAGCTTTTTCATCTTGCGCACATAGTCGATCGCCTTTTTGCTGATGGCGATGTCAAACTCCTCGATGATGCCCACTTCCTCGGCAAAGCGGATGACCTCCAGAGGCGTGCTGTCCCCCATGCGCTCATCAAAGCGGCTCAACACCTCATTATGGTGGATATCTCCGTTGGAGAGCGAGACAACGGGCTGGAAGGCGATGTTAAAGCTGCCGGTTTCGATCATGTTGCGCATCTGCACCACGCGGCGCTGGGCATCGCCCGCCATGTCCTCATATGCGGAAGAGAGCGATTCGAAATCCACTTTGCCCTTGGCGGCGCAGAACTGGTTCAGCACATATGAAAGCGTGCGCAATATCTGGTCTTCCGACACATCGTCAAAATCCGACGCCAGGGTTGAATAGGCGGCTTTCAGCTTAACTTTGTCATCCACTTTCGCCAGGGTGGCTTCCAGCTGTTTGCCGTCGCCCTTGGCGCGGTGCAGGAAGGCAAAATGCCGGTCGTCGATCTGCCCGGCGATCTCTCCATCCACCGACAAGGTCTTGAGATGCGCGGCCACCTGTTTAAGCAACGTGCGCATATACTGCGGGCCGAATTTTTTCTTTGCTTCCTCGATCCCGTCAACTTCGACTGCGGTCATGTAAAGGTTATTGCCCGCCGGGTTGTCGCGCATGGTTTCACCGGCGAGCTTCATGAAACTCTCGCGCGTCATAAGCCCGGTCTCGGCGCTGATGGAAACGTCGCTTGACCCACTGGTCCCAAGCGGTGCCGCGCGCAGTGCAAGGAAGATTCGGTCGGCTTCCGCCGGCATCCTCAGCGCAAAGAGCCGCAGTGCAAGGCCGCGCCCCTGGCCGGCGGTAAAGCGTACCGGGATCGGCCCGATACGGCCCTTGTGCTCAAGATGTACCAACAGGGCCGAGAAGACGTCCCGGTCATCAGGGTCAATATGGTCATAGATATTATCGCCGATCAGGCTACTGCCCGGCTTGGCGCCGATTCGGTCCACGGCGCCCCCCTCGAAGACGACCTTGCCCTTCGCGTCGATCTCGAAAAAGAGCTCGGCCGCGGCGAAGGCAAACGCGACAAACCGCTCGCGCTCTTTTTTGATGTCGTCAATCGATCCGGACATAAGTTTCCTGCATGTTTGGCGAGGCCCGGTAAATTTTGAACAGGCCCTATATGAATGTATAAGGCTGGCCCCCGTGAATGCCATCATTAAAGCGCAAAGGTAAAAAAAATGTACAACTTTGCAAGCACAGGATTACATTTTAACTGTGGCTTTGCATGCGCGGCGCGGGGTGCTACCCTCCGCTCACCACAGTGGGGTGGGCTAAAAATGAGGGAACATCATGAGGATAAAGGCTTTCTGCCTTGGCGCGCTGCTGGCGGCGACCGCCGGGCACGGGGCGCTTGCTGACGAAGCGGCGACCAAAACCTTCGATTATGAAGACATTTTCAACCTGGAATATGCTACGGGTGCGCGCATCACGCCGGACGGCAAGGCCGTGGTGTATGAGCGCCGCTCCATGGATATCATGAGCGACAGCACCCGCACCAATATCTGGCGCGTGGCGCTGGACGGCAGCGGCCACCGGCCGGTGTTGTCGGGCAAGGCCAGCTACCGCATGCCGCGTTTCTCACCCAGTGGTGACCGCATGGCCTATGTGTCAGCGGTGGAGGGAAAATCCCAGATTTATGTGCGCTGGACCGAGGGCGGCGACACCGCCCGCGTGACAGACCTTCAGTACGGCCCCGGCTCATTGGCATGGTCGCCGGACGGCAAGACCATCGCCTTCACCATGTTTGTGCCCACCAGTGCCAAACCGCTTTTCAGCCTGCCGAAAAAGCCTGAGGGCGCCAACTGGGCAGGCCCCGCCAAAGTGGTGGACCGCGTCACCTACAGGGCGGACGGCGCCGGGTACCTGCCGCGCGGCTTCACCCATGTGTTTACCGTACCGGCAGACGGCGGCACCCCGCGCCAGGTCACCGCAGGCGAGTTCAACCACGGTGGCCCCATCAGCTGGACCGCAGACGGCACAGGCCTCATTCTGTCGGCCAACCGCAATGCGGACTGGCAGCTAAACCCGGTGAACAGCGAAGTGTACCGCGTGGACGTGGAAACCGGTGCCTATACCGCACTGACCGACCGTGACGGCCCGGACGCCAACCCGGAAATCTCGCCCGACGGCAAGCGCATCGCCTATCTTGGTTATGCGGACCAGAAGCTGTCGAACCAGATTTCGGTCCTGAGCGTGATGGACGTGGACGGCACCGGCAAAAAAGACCTGACGCCTGAGCTGGACCGCAGCGTGAGCGATTTCCAGTGGGCGCCGGACGGCAAGGGCCTTTACTATAGCTACGACAATGACGGCAAAACCCATGTGGCCTATGTCAGCCTGTCGGGCAGCGGGCGTATCCTCACCGACAAGCTGGGCGGCACCACGCTTGGTCGGCCCTATAGCTCCGGTGATTTCCGCGTCTCGAAAGACGGCAACCTTGTTTTCACCCTCTCGCGGCCCGACCGGCCCGCCGACCTCGCGGTGGTGAACCGCATCGGCAAGGTGACCGCCATCACAGACCTCAACAGCGACGTGCTGGGCCACAAAAAAATGGCCAGTGTGGAGGAGGTGCGCCTGAATTCAAGCGTGGATAACCGCGCGCTGCAGTTCTGGCTGGTCAAACCGGCGGACTTCGACGCAAGCAAGAAATACCCGCTGATCCTTGAGATCCACGGCGGCCCCCACACGGCTTATGGCCCGCACTTCTCATCTGAAATCCAGATGTACGCCGCCAAAGGCTACATGGTGGTATACGGCAACCCGCGCGGCAGCACGTCATACGGGAATGATTTTGCCAACACCATCCACCACAACTATCCGTCAAACGACTATGACGACCTGATGGACGCGGTCGACACCGTCATCGCGCGCGGTAATGTGAACACGGACGAGCTCTATGTCACCGGCGGGTCCGGCGGCGGGGTGCTGACGGCATGGATCATCGGCAAGACAGACCGTTTCCGCGCGGCCGTTGTCGCCAAGCCGGTGATCAACTGGATCAGCTTCGTGCTGACGGCCGATTTCAGCCCCTTCTTCACCAAATACTGGTTCCCGGACATGCCGTGGAACGCGGTGGAGCATTACTGGAAGCGCTCGCCGCTATCGCTTGTTGGCAACGTGAAAACGCCCACCATGCTGCTCACCGGTGAGGTGGATTACCGCACGCCCATGTCAGAGACGGAGCAATACTATCAGGCGCTCAAGCTGCAGGGTGTCGACAGCGTGATGGTGCGCATCCCGGCTTCGGGCCACGGCATTGCATCCAAACCCAGCAACCTCATCCAGAAAATCGGCAACATTGTCGCCTGGTTCAAGGGCCACGCGCCTGAGGCAGGCAAAGACGGCGAAGGCGCTGAAAGCGACAGGGGCGACAACTGAGGCCCAAAAAAACAGAACCCTCGGTCATATGGCCGGGGGTATCGCTATGACGAGGGGACGAGACACACAAAAACCAACGCGCCTATACTAACAATGATCCCGTGAATATGAAGGATCCACAGGGGCTTGCCGATACTCCATCTTGGAATCCATTTGACGTGAAGACGCAAGGTGGGACACCGTTTCAAACAGCGGTAAAATTTTTCCTTGGTACACAGGCGCGAGTTGCCCATCATGGTACAGGTTCAAAAATGTCCCAATTGGCAGCCTCTGGGTTGATAGGGAAAAAGGCGATCGCATTTGCGTCCGTATTGCAATCCCAAGGCCTGAGTTCAGGTGCAAAATACCTTAATATGCATTTAGTTGAGGGACTTACTACTCTCAATTCGTTTGACCAAATGACTGGGTCTTCAATGGCTTTCTATCAGATTTCCGACGGTGTAGCGACAATCACGATTACCAATCAGCTGTCACTATCTTCACTATCGGGGAGCAATTTTGCAGACATGATTGGGCTGGAGGACTTGGCAAAAGCGTTGGAAGAGGTTGATAGTGAGGTTGAGGGTCCCGGACGTAACTCATATGTTTCGGTGACATTCAGCTACATTCTACCTGAGCAACAGAAGAAGGATGGTACGGACGCAGCAAAAAGTACTGTAGAATTTGATACCTGTAGTTCGGGGGGTACGCGTATTGGCAATGTTGGTACGGGATCGGTCTGCTAGGGTATTCAACACATTTATCAATGTAACGCTGTTAAAACTAAATTTAAAAATAGGCAGCTAGCAAGCACATAGAAGGCGAGATTAAGTATATGCTGATATGGCAACGTAAAAAAAGCGATCTCCTTGAGGCCAAAGACAGGATATCTAGCGCCCAGTTTTTACTGTTGCTATTGTTTGGGATTGCTGTTTTGGCGGGATGTGGGACTAGCTCAACAGAGATAATAGAAGATTTTTCCGGAGTTTACGAGTACCAGAAAGACAAGAAAATACGTATCTCGTTTGAGAACTCTTCTTTTATCGTTGAGCATGAGCAGGTGATTGGAAGAGGACAATATGAGTTATACCAAAGCACCGACGGTAGTATTTTTTTGCAGACTAGACCAGTTTTATCGACTTTTTTGGGTCCGAAGAAACTAGTGGATATCGATAATTCTGAAGGATCAATAGCTCAGGCTTCTTTAGGAGAATACCCGGTAGATACAGGAGCGGGTGGTGTTATTAGGATTCGGCTTGGCGAACGTACTTATGACACTTTATATCAAATTCAAAAATAGTAAAATCAAGGAAATTCCGGGGACAGTATACTGTTATTGACGTCCCGGTCTTTGTTTCCTGGTTTCCTTTTATGGCTCGTATGGCAAGATTGGTGGTTCCGGGGTATGCGCATCACGTAACGCAGCGTGGGGTGCGGCGTATGGCAACCTTCATGCAGGACAGCGATTATTCGGACTATCTGGCCCTTGTGTCTGAGGCTTGCAAAAAAGCAGGCACCGAGGTGTGGGGATATTGCCTGATGCCGAACCATGTGCATTTGATCATGGTGCCTTGCCATAAAGATGGCTTGCGTGCCGTGCTCGGTGAAGCGCACCGTCGCTATACCCGCATGATCAATTTCCGGGAAGGCGCGCGCGGCCATCTGTGGCAGGAGCGTTTTGCGTCTTTTGTGATGGACGAGCAGCATCTGGTTGCCTGCGCGCGGTATGTGGAGCTGAACCCGGTGCGGGCGGGTATGGTCAAGCGCCCGGGCGCATCTTGAGGGCAAAGATGATGCGCTTGTGAAGGTTGCCCCCTTGCTAGAGGAGGTGCCGGATTGGGCGGCGTTGCTGCAGGGTGGCGTGGAGAACGCGGAAATGAAGCGCCTGCAAATGCACGCGCGCACAGGCAGGCCACTTGGCGCTGCTGCCTGGGTTGAACACTTGGAAAAGCAAGAGGGCAGACGCCTCGCCGCCCAACGGCCGGGGCGCCCCAAGAGGGCTGTCAGTGATGATAAATAGTATACTGTCCCCAGAATTTCCTCAGCTCAAAAATGCAACGAATAACGTTGGCCGAGCTACTAATGATATACCTCCTCCTCAGCCAACGATCTGGGATAATATCGCATCACTATTTGATGGATGGGGAGGTTAAACGCCTGTGGTGATTAGTCATGTTAAGTTTTAAAGCAGCTTTTATGGTGCGTGTGTGGCGCTTTAAGGCACTTCGTGCTGTGTCGAGGAATGAACTGGCGAAATGTAGAGAAAACCTACTTAGGATACAGAAGCTGCGCCCTTTGATTTGCACGGAAAGTTTGTTGATTGCATATACATTTTATGCACAGGACAACCATGTGCAGTGCGCTCAATATCTTCGCCGAGCTTCAGAAGCGCTGCATCGAGCGAAGCGCCTTGGTTATGACGATAAACAACACCTTCTCCTCTATATGCACCGTATGTTGCGGTCTCTCAGAGCTAATGAGGGTGTGACAAATATTCCATTGTCCGCGGTTCAGCGATATAACCCAGAAAAGGTTAAGAGCTTCATTCGTCATACATTTGTCGTTCCGCCGACAGTTATTTAGCGTTGCCATAGGCTCCGCCTTCGCGTGAGGGGTTTGCCCACGCGGTGATGTTGGATGATAGCCGCTAGAGGAAGGCGGCGTTGTGTTGCGCTATCCGGCTTTCGATAGGAAAGCGTCGATGGTGCGCATGACGGCGTCCTGGTCCCGCTTGGGGAGCTGGTCGAGTTCCCTGAGCCTCCTGAGCAGGCGTCGGTTCTTGCCCGGCTCCGAAATTCCGGGGACAGTATACTGTTATTGACGTCCCGGTCTTTGTTTCCTAGTTTCCTTTTATGGCTCGTATGGCAAGATTGGTGGTTCCGGGGTATGAATTCCGGGGACACAATACTTAATTGCTCAGGCGTGCAACTGGTGATAGTGTTTTGCCATGGCAAGGCTTGCGCGACTGGTTGTTCCCGGTTGTCCGCCTGCGCGTCCTGCGCGTAACCTTGCGGGGCGTTGCACCGGTTCGCTGCATGTGCTCAGGCTTTCCGGCGCGCCTTTACAGGAAGTTAAGCAGGCTCATGCTGCCGTTGCTGCTGCATGACGCGGTGCCAGCGGTAAATGTGCTCGCACTCAACGCCTGTGATATGCGCATGGATGTCTCATAGTTTTTGACGATTGCATCGTAATAGCTCTGGTCCAGCCCGGCGGCCTCCCTTTCCTCAGCACTCATTGAGGAATATTGCGTGATCAGCCTTTTTGAAAAATCAGTGGGGTTGCCGCTCATGTTTGATTGCTGGAACGCGCCCTGCACCGATGCGCCAACACGTGATTTCCTCTCCTGCTTTGCGGCGATTATTTCGCTGCTGCTGAACTGGCCGGACATGCCGACAGCAATGGCGGACAAGGCCTTGCTGCCGAAGTCTGACAGTCCCTCCAGGCCGGCGGCGCCGTCAAGCACCCTGCGGGCCTCAGTGGCGACAGCTTCAAGGTTGCTTTTTCCCGATACCAAACCATCCGCCAGCCGCTCAAGGTAATCCGCGACCGGGTCGTGGTCAGGCAGCGCATCAATGTAATGGCAACACGGAGGCGCAATATGTAATCACGCCCCTGGCTTTAATGCCTAGTGCTGCCATTCTTCCTTGAGGAAGGTTGCTTCCTCGCCGGTCAGCGAGACTTCGTATTTGGCCTCAATACCGTTCGCGTCGCGGGTGTAAAACTCATAAATGATGGTGCCATTGTCCTGATCGCTTTCAATAATGCGGGCGGGTTTGACGCCGGGCACATGGCCCAGCAGTTCTTCCTGTACCAGCGCGGGCACGATCTCCCACAGTACATCGCGCTGTATTTCCACCACCTGCCACTGGCCGTCGTCGTCCAGCATCATATCAAGCTCGATCTCGTTACCCGTGTCATCATGACCTTCAAGGTCAAAATACTGCCGCCCGCCGCGCATTTCTTTCTCTGCTTCAGTGAACTTGAGCGCGGGGCGCTTGGCGGTTGCGGCGGCCAGCACCGCGGCAGGAACCTCCGCAATTGGTACTTCCATCTTGTGGTTCAGGCTTTTACCGACCTCCCGGGCATGATCATCGGCGTGGGTAACCGGTGTCAATGCGAGGAGGGCGAGAGCAATCGTTGGCGTTTTAAGGGACAACATGGTCGGACCTTTCCAGTGATTTGAATATAGTGTGTGCCGTGAGGGGCTATGACAAATGTACCGCAAGGCGTGGCCGTGCATCCATGAAAATGGGACCATATCACGATTGATTGATGGCGCGCCACGGTGCCAATGGTGTGCGGTGTGCGCCCCTGTTTGCTGGCCGGTCCACGATCCTGCATCAGGGGCTGGTTTGACAAAAATGGGCATTTCATGGCATAAGCTGGCCAACCAAGAGTTTGACATTCAAGGCCTCTGCAGTGCGGGGGCCTTAGTCATTTTAAGCGATCGCACAGCTATGGGCCGCAGGAATGCGGCCTTACGCATGTGCACGAGACGTACAACAACAGGAGAATGACATGGAAATCGGTACACTGGTCTCACTGGCGCTCTATTTTATCGCCATGCTCGGGATCGGCCTGTATGCCTACCGCACCTCCACCGACGATGTGTCCGGCTATATGCTGGGCGGGCGGCAATTGAGCCCGGGGCTCGCGGCGCTGTCGGCGGGTGCCTCGGATATGAGCGGCTGGCTGCTGATGGGTCTGCCGGGGGCGGTTTTCCTGTCCGGTTTTTCAAACGCGTGGCTGGGCTTCGGCCTGTTTCTGGGGGCGTTTGCCAATTATCTGATTGTGGCACCCCGCCTGCGTGTTTATACCGAGGTGGCGGAGGATGCGATCACCCTGCCGGAGTTTTTTGAGCGCCGGTTCGAGGATCGCTCCATGCTGCTGCGTGTCATCCCGTCCATCGTGATCATTGTGTTTTTCACGCTTTATACGTCGTCTGGCGTGGTGGCGGGCGGCAAGCTGTTTGAAAGCTCGTTTGGCCTGTCGTACGAGCTCGGCCTGTATATCACCGCGGGCGTGGTGGTGACCTATACACTGTTTGGTGGTTTCCTGGCGGTCAGCATGACGGACTTTGTACAGGGCTGTATCATGTTTGTGGCGCTGGTGATGGTGCCCACTGTCGCCTTCTTTGACTTTGATGGTATGGGGGAGTTGATGACCGTCACGCGGAATATCGACCCCACCCTTGTCAGCCTGACAAGCGGGATCACCATTGTCGGTATCATTTCCGCCATGTCGTGGGGGTTGGGGTATTTTGGCCAGCCGCATGTGATTGTGCGCTTCATGGCTATCCGGTCCGTTGGTGATGTGCCAAAGGCGCGCCGCATCGGCATGAGCTGGATGTTTGTATCGGTGATCGGTGCACTGGCAACCGGTTTCATCGGACTTGCGTATATGACCAAAAACGGCCTGTCGCTGGAAGACCCGGAGACGATTTTCATCGTGCTGTCGCAGCTGTTGTTTCACCCGCTGATCGGCGGTTTCCTGCTGGCGGCGATCCTGGCGGCGATCATGAGCACGATTTCAAGCCAGCTTCTGGTGTCGTCAAGCTCGCTCACGGAAGATTTCTACAAGCTTTTTGTGCGCCGGAACGCCAGCCAGACAGAACTGGTGACGATTGGCCGCCTGTCGGTTGTGGTGGTGGCGTTGATCGCCATCGGCCTTGCCTATGACCGGTCGTCAAGCGTGCTGTCGCTGGTCAGCAACGCCTGGGCTGGGTTCGGCGCGGCATTTGGTCCGCTTGTTGTCATGAGCCTGTTCTGGAAACGCATGAACGCCAAGGGTGCCATTGCCGGCATGATTGCCGGCGCGGTAACCGTGCTTGTATGGATTTACGGGCCCATTACCTTCGGTGGTGAGGCCGCGAGCGCGGTGCTTTATGAAATCATTCCGGGGGTGATCGTCTCCACACTCACGACCATCATCGTCAGCCTCTTGACCGCACCTCCCGGTCCTGGTGTGCGGGAAGGTTTTGCCAAGATGGAAAAAGCACTCGCCGACGGGATGGCGTCCTGAGGTAGCTTGTCCCTGAGCATAAAAAAAACGAATGGCCCGGCCGCATCACGCAGCCGGGCCATTTTGTAACGGCTGATGTGGCTTATTCCTTTATGTAGATCACATTGCCTTCCACCATGGTCATTACGGCCTCCGCCTTGGGGATTTCCGCCGGGTCCACCGTCATCAGGTTGACGGAAAAAGCGGTCAGGTCCGCCTGCTTGCCCACCGTGATGGAGCCGATCTCGTCTTCTGCGAAGGAGGCGATGGCTGGCCACAGCGTGAACATCTTGAGCGCGTCCGCCCGGCTGACCGCTTCTTCGGCGTGCCAATTGTCCCCTTGGAAACCCGCGAGGTCATGCCGGTAGATAGCAGCGTAAAACTCAATCAGCGGGTCACCGCGTTCAACCGGCGCGTCCGAGCCACCGGCGACGATCATCCCGCTATTGATAAAGCTTTGCCATGCGTAGGCGCCGACAAGGCGTTCCTCGCCCAGCCGGTCGGGTGCGAAGTGCAGGTCGCCAATCGCGTGGCTTGGCTGCATGCTGGGGATTACGCCCAGTGCCTTGTAACGCGGGATGTCTTCCGGGCTGACGATCTGGGTATGCTCGTCACGCCAGCGTGGCTCAGTGATGGCGCGTTCAACGCTGGGGATCTCGTCCATCACTTCCTCATACCAATCGAGCAACAGGCGGTTGCCCCGGTCGCCAATGGCGTGGGTGTTGACCTGAATACCAAGCGACAGCGCTTTCCTGAGGATCGGCATGGTATCTTCTTTGGTGGTCAATAGCAGGCCGGATGACGCCGCGTCGGCATAAGGCTCTAGCAGGGCCGCCCCGCGCGAGCCGAGCGCCCCGTCCATATAAAGCTTGATCGCGCGGGTGACGATATGGCCATTTGTGCTGGTGCGGTGCCCGCCGACAAAAAGATTGTCCGCATCCTCGGGCTCGATGGAGTTATAGACGCGGATTTTGACATCGCCGGTGCCGGTCAGCATCTCAAGTGCCTCAACATGGGACCAAGGTACAGACATGTTATGCATGCCGGTCCAGCCGTAACGGGCATATACATCGCTTGCCACGCTCAGTTGTTGATTAAGGTCTGCCTCTGTTTGTTCAGGGGTAAGGCCTCTCAGCAGGCTCATCGCCGCATCAATGAACATCCCGGTGGGTTCGCCGAGCGCGTTTTTCAGGATATCGCCGCCATAAGGGGGCTGTGTGGACCCATCGATCCCCGCGATCTCGAGCGCTTTTGAGTTTGCTACAAGTGCGTGACCGTCAGCGCGAGTCAGGATAACCGGCATATCAGGCAGCACGGCGTCAATATCCCAGCGCGTGGGGAAACGCTTTTCCGGCCAGTGGGTTTCAATCCAGCCGCGACCATAGAGTAGCGGCGCATCATGGTCTGCGGCCCAGGCGACCAGTGTTTCCTTGAGCGCCTCAATGGAAGGCGTGCCTTCAAGGTTGAGGGTCAGTTCGCGTTGGCCAATGCCTGCCATATGGGCATGAGCATCCGTGAAGCCGGGGAAGAGGGCGGCACCATCAAGCGCCATCACCGTTGTGGCGTTGCCAACCATGGCTTCAGCCCCCGTACGCGAGCCAACGTAGATAAAACGCCCGCCCTTGATGGCAACAGCTTCAGCCTGCGGCATGGTGTCATCGGCGGTGTAGATTGGTCCGCCCCAGATGACAATATCTGCGGCATTCTGTGTGGCGGTACTCACGCTATCCTGTGCGGAAGCCGCGCTGGCCCCCATCAACAGGGCGGCACATAGCCGGGCAAAGTGGCGCATTGTATTCCTCCTCCTGAGATACGCCCATGCTATGGTTTCAAAAAGGCCTGTCAAGCGATACACTTGCGTAATGGGGCCCCTGTCTGCCAAAGTGCAGCGGGCGGGTTGATTTATTGTGAAGGAAGCGGTGCATGCGCGGCGCGATTGTAGCCTTGCTGTTGTTGATGTGGATGCCCTTTGTCGTCTTCAAACCCTATGTCGGGGTCTTGTTGTGGGACTGGATTTCGCATATGAACCCGCACAAGCAGACATTCGGCTTTGCCAGAAGCTTTCCCTTCCTTGACGCAGTGGCGGCCCTGACTTTTCTCGGACTTATTCTCAGCAAAGATAAAAAAAACCTGCCCGGACACCCGGTGATTGCTGCGATGCTGCTCTATTTCCTATGGACAGCCTTCACCACGCTTACAGCTTTTGAGCCCAACTACTCGTCCGGGAAACTGCTGTATCTGTTCAAGGTGATGCTGTTCGCTTTTGTCGCTACGGCGGTGATGCAGTCTCCCAATCGCGTGAAAGCGTTCGTTTATGTTATGGCGGCCTCGCTTATGTTTATCGGCATAAAGGGTGGCTTGTTTACTTTCATAACTGGCGGCTCTGGACGTGTGCAGGGCGCAGGCGGCATGATGGAAGATAACAACCAACTCGCGATGGCGATGGCCATGCTGCTGCCGCTTTCCATATACTTGGTTCAATTTCCGCCGCATAGATTACTCAAGTGGCCTGCAATCGGGGCGACACTGACGATCATCGTCTCCATCGTCGGCACCCAGTCAAGGGGTGGTTTTGTCGCCCTCGCCAGTGTGCTGGGTATGATGCTTCTGAAGTCAAAGTATCGTTTCAAGCTTCTCGCTGTGTCGATTCCTTTGATTGTTGGTGGGTTTTTTCTTGTTCCCGACAGTTGGAAGGCTCGTATTCAGTCCACGGAAAGTGCGACCGAGGATTCCAGCTTTCTCGGGCGTGTGGTTATGTGGAAGTTCTCTTCCAACCTTGCTGATGAAAATCCGATTGAAGGCGGGGGGTTTAATGTATTTTATGTCAGGCGTGCCCTCGAACTTTATCTTCCACCAGGTCATAAGGGTCGGGCACCGCATTCGGTCTATTTCGAAGTTTTAGGCGAGCATGGCTATGGGGGGCTTTTTCTCTTTCTGACCATGTTGTTTACGGCTTGGTATGCTGCAGGTACAAATGCCAAACGTTTCAGGCCGTATGAGCAGACAAGATGGCTGGGCGAGTTGAGTGCGGCACTCCAGTTGGGGCTGGTAGGGTATGCCGTGGGGGGCTTGACCGTGAATATCGCAACATTTGATTTGTTCTATCACTATATGGCGGTTGTTGTGATGTGCTCCAACGTCGGCAACCACCTGCTGACCAAGCAACTGACAGTCAATCAAGGCGGGGTATCGGTCGCCGCTTCCACAAAGTGGGCGCCTCCCAGGCCGGTGAGCCAGCGCACACAATCTCAGCCAGCGCAAAACCAGGCGGGGTAATTATTGTGGGGGGTGATCTTCCCGGCTTTCGGCATCGCGGTGCATGCGTGCGAAAGTACTTTCTCCTGACCCTGCCGTACGCCGCATCAACGCCACCACAAGCCCGATCACCGCACCCGCGGTGATAACGGCAGCAAACATCATGAAAAAGCCCAACACTGAAGCAAACAGGCTGTACATGCTCTCGCATTCGCCATCGCACATTGTATCCGCGGGATTGCCAACCCAGAGGCGAAACGCGGCATAAGCGACGAGGCTGAGGACAACAAGCCCGATAATGTTGCGGGTACCCAACAGGAAAGTGGCTTTCCGGCGGCTGCGCTGGCGCTTCTTGATGAACGGGTTATCGGACATGGCGGCACTATGGGGCCGCCCCGGGGTGTGGTCAAGCAGGATATGGCTTATAGAAGGTTGTGCTTCTTGAGGGCGTGGCGCAACTGGTCATAACTGAGCTCCAGATGACTGGCGGCGGCTCGCTGGTTGAAACGGTTTTCCTTGAGTGCGTGTTCAAGCAGGCGCTTTTCATGGGCAGCAACTTCCGCACGGAAGTCGAACCGTCCCTTCGGCAGCGCCGGTTTTTGGTCTCCCTGTCTGGGTTCTTCGTTTACAGGGGGCGTGCTTTTGGGGGTTTGGGCGGCCGGGCGGTAAGGGCTGTCAAATGGATCGAAATTGATGTTGCAGATGGGCCGCTCTCCGTCCCAGGCGCAGTAGATAGCCCGCTCCACCACGTTCTTGAGTTCCCGCACGTTGCCAGGCCAGTGGTAATCGAGCATCGCCTCGGTGGCGATCTCGCTGAAACCAGGGAAAGTCAGCCATTCGAGTTCGCGTGCCATCTTGCGCCCGAAATGGTCAGCCAGCGTCATAATGTCTTCGCGGCGCGCGCGAAGAGGCGGTACAGTCAGTACGTCAAAGGCCAGCCGGTCAAGGAGGTCGTGCCGGAACTCGCCGGCCGCCGCCGCCGCCGGCAGGTCGATGTTGGTGGCCCCGACCACACGTACATCTACTTCAATGGTGTCATTTCCACCGACCCGCTCGAACTCGCCATATTCTATGACGCGCAGCAGCTTCTCCTGTGCGGCCATGCTCATGGTGCCAATCTCGTCGAGGAACAGGCTGCCTTCGTCCGCAGCTTCGAAACGACCGGCACGTCTGCCGCGCGCACCGGTGAAGGCGCCTTGTTCGTAGCCGAACAGCTCGCTCTCAAGCAGGGTTTCAGCGAGGGCCGCACAGTTCATTTTCTGAAACGGTTGGTTCCAGCGATTTGACAGATAGTGCAGGCGTGCCGCGATCAGCTCCTTGCCGGTCCCGCGCTCGCCGATCACCAGCAGGGGTCGGTCGAGGGGAGCAGCGCGGCTGATCTGGTCCATAAGGTCCAGAAAGGCGGGTGAACTGCCGATGATTTGATCTTGTCTGATTTCCATGTGCCAATACTAAGTAAAAATTACTAACTATTGGGAATAATTATATAGCTTTGTGTGGTCTTTGCAAGGGATAAAATTAAATAACTTTTAAAATCAATAGCTTATGATTTTTACAAAAACTGGCACGCACCCTGCAAATATAGGGGTGTCAGCGAGAGATGATTAAAAAAAATGACTGACAACAACAATAACAGACAGCGAAAACAGAACTAAGAGGACAAGACAATGAACAAGATGTTGCAACTCAGCTCGGCACTTTCCAGCATCAACCGGACAAGCGAGGAAGTTGATGGTTTGATTGCCAGCTTCGGCCTGATCCGCCAGTCGGAAGGCCGGAATGTTACTGGCCGCCGCACGCGCCGCATCGAACGTCGCCGTCGCCGTCTGCACTAGTTCTGAACCTTGTGCCCGGCGTCAAGCGAGGGACGCCGGGCAGCAGCTTAAAAAGAGGCCAAAAGATATAAATCCGGCCCAGGTTGCACCCGATGCATAAATCGGGGAGGACGTCCCAAAAAATGGCCAGCGAATGCCACCCGGGACACGTAGCGAGGAAGCTTAAAAGGGCGAGACCCTAAGAAAGGAAACAAAAAATGGGTATTTTTTCCCGACTGACCGACATTATCAACTCAAATATCAATGCCATTCTCGACAAAGCCGAGGATCCGGAAAAAATCATCCGTATGGTTATCCAGGAAATGGAAGACACGCTGGTTGAAGTCCGGTCTTCCGCCGCGAAGACGATCGCGGACCAGAAGGACCTTGAACGTCGGATCGGCAAGGTGAAAAAGGCACAGGCCGAGTGGGAGAAAAAAGCAGAGCTTGCCATCTCCAAAGGCCGTGACGACCTTGCCAAGGGTGCCCTGATTGAAAAAGCCAAAGTGGCTGACATGGAAACGCACCTGACGGAAGAACTGAAGCATCTTCAGGACGCGCTGACCCGTATTGAAGAAGACGTCATCAAGCTTGATGCCAAACTTCGGGAAGCCCGTGCGAAAAAGGCCAGCATCCAGGCCCGCCACAAGTCGGTATCCAATCAGGTGCGTGTGCGCAAGAACCTCTATGATGGTCGTATTCAGGACGCGTTTGACCGTTTCGACAAGGTTGACGCCCGTCTTGACCGCCTTGAAGGTGAAGCAGAAGCTATGACAATGGGGCGCGGTGAGAACCTTGAAGACCAGTTCCGCGAACTGGAAGCCGATGATGACATCGAGCAGGAGCTCGCAGCACTCAAGGCAAAAACAACAGGCGGATCTGCGAAAAAAGCACCCGCTTCCACTCCGGCTGTTAAAAAAGCAGCATCGAAATAATCAGCGCCTGCCACTGGGTGGCACGCCCTCCCGGTGGCAGGCCAAAACAAAAATAAAAAGAGGAAGAGGCTGATAAAATGGAAGTTGTTGTAATCCTATTGCTGGTGGTGGTCTTCCCGCTCTGGATCATTTTCCATTACATTACGAAATGGAAGCAGATGAAGGGCATCACGGCTGAAGACGAAGCATCGCTCGGTGACCTGCGTAGCGCCGCCGACCGTCTTGAAGAGCGCCTGCGCACCATGGAACGCATCATGGACGATGAAGTTCCCGACTGGAGGAGCCGCCATCATGACAAATTATAAAACACGTCCCACCAAGCTCTACAAGATCCCGCAAGAGGGTCGCTTCATGGGGGTTTGTGCTGGCATTGCCGATTACCTCGGCGTCAAGGTTGGCCTGGTGCGGTTTCTGACTGTTGTGGGTGCTATATTCACTGGCTTCTGGCTCTTCATCATCGGGTATCTGGTACTTGGCATGGCGCTGGATCCCCAGCCCGACGATCTCTACCGCGATGATGAGGAAGAAGAATTCTGGCGTCAGACCCGCAAGAGCCCGGACTATACCGCGGCTGAACTGCGCCGCCGCTTCCGCGATATCGAACGTCGCACCAGCGACATGGAGGCCTATATGACCAGCAAACGTTTCCGTCTGGAGCGCGAGCTTAGGGCCCTCGAAGACTAAAGCTTAGACACTCTCTTTCCGACCTCTCCGGACGTGAAAGACAAGGGCGGTGATTTCACCGCCCTCTTTTTATACGCGTTTACCGTTGCCTGAGGCCCGGCAGCCCCCTAATACTATGATCACAGTCGTTGAATGGGGCGCGTGTATGATTAGGTGTATTCAGGATAACCCGATTTTCCGGACAGTCTATGAAGTGTGGGACAGCCTGAGGGTTGACGGCGAGCTTGTGCCAACACGTGACAAGTTCAATCCCATGGCACTGGGAGCAGCGCTTCCCAATGTGGTGCTGGTCGAAAGGGTGGACCGCGCCCGCTATGAATACCGGGTGATGGGCACGGCAGTTGCGGCGCGCCAGCAGGAGAACCCGGTAGGTTTCAACATGCTTGAGTATTTTGTGCCTGAAGTCAGAGAATTTTTGGCTGGCTGGTTCGAAGCCATGTCCTTCTATGGATGCGGCACCCTTACCAGCATGGATCTGGTTTATAATAACGATCCCAAGCGCGCGGCTCAAGCTCTGGGCCTGCCCCTTCTCGGTCGTGGCGGCTTGGGGCACTATTATCTGTTCGGCAATTATGCATGGGGCGACGGTCCGGCCGATGACCTTGGCGGGCTTGTGAGCGCAGGCGCAAATGACCTGGGGTGCATTGGTGTTGACATCGGTGCCGGCCTGCCGAACCTTCCCAACCAGCCTACCCGCTAGGAGCACAATACTTCGGGGCTCTGCCCGTGAAACAAAGGGCGATGGTGTCACCGTCCTTTGTTTTATTACCCTGTCAGCATTTATTCACTGGCCGGGCTGTTGGCGATTGCCAGTGGCTTGTCAGGGTTCATGCCGGCTTCAATTTTGGCCTCACGCACCATCTCGCGCACATCAGCGCGCAGTTTGAATGCGTCATAAATGATGCCGTCCTTGATGGTCCAGCGGACGCCGCCCACGCGTTCTACAAGGCCAGTTTCCCGGTTCAGTTTCACCGCGCCGGTGCCATAGAGAACCTTGAAGTTATGCAAGGGGTTCTCATCCACAACCACAAGGTCGGCCATCTTGCCTACTTCAACCGCGCCGATCTCGTCTTCCATGCCCAGCTCCTGCGCGCCGATATAGGTGGCCGAGCGAATGACCTCCAGCGGGTGGAACCCGGCCTCCTGCAGCAGTTCAAACTCCTGGATGTAGCCAAAACCATAGAGGCTGTAGATATAACCGGTATCGCTGCCAACGCCGACCTTGCCGCCACGGTTTTTATAGTCATTGATGAACTGCATCCACAGCTTGTAGTTCTTCTTCCACTCAATCTCGTGCTCGGTCGTCCAGTCAAACCAGTAGGACCCGTGTGCAACTTCGCTCGGGCGGTAAAAATCCCACAGCGCAGGCATGGTATATTCGTCGTGCCATACGGCGCGGCTCATACGCATCAGATCGCGTGATGCGACATAAATGGTAAAGGTGGGATTGATGGCAAAATCACGCTCCAGAAGCGTATCCATCACCTCGTTCCATTTGTCAGATCCCGGTTTGGCCGCTTGTTTCCACAGTTTGCCTGCTTCGCCAAAGCGGTCCATCTCGTCAGTATAAATATAGTCAGATGGATAATCCTGAATGAGCCGGTCCTCAAACATGGCTTCGGGCAGGCCGTACCAGTGTTCCATGCTATCAAGGCCGCGGGCTGAAGTATCCAGCACATTGGCGTCGGTCACAGCGGTTTGTGCGTGGTGCATTGTGGTGCGAAGGCCTAGTTTTTCCGCTTCATCAAGCCCCGCCAGCAGGATCTTTTTCGGGTTGCCGAGAAACTTGACACCGTCAGCACCCATTTTTTTATAGCGCTGGATGATCTCCCGGGCTTCCTTCACGCTCCCCACACCATCAAATTCCGGGTAGGCGAGCAGGCGCGGTGCGGTGATCTTGTTTTCAGCGCTGCGGCGCTTGAAATCCAGCGTGCGTTCAAAGCCGCTATACCCCACAACCCGCGCCGTGGTGACACCGTGCGCAAGCCACAGCTTGAAGATATATTCCGGGCTGACGCCCTGGCCAAAATCCTTGCCATGGATATGGGTGTGCACATCAATAAAGCCGGGCAGGATGTATTTGCCGGTCACATCAAGCTCACGGTCGCCCTTGGCGGGGCGGCCTTCCGGCTTGATGGGGCTGTCCGGCGTGCCAACAACCTTGATCTCGGTGATGCGGTTGTTTTCAATCACCACATCCGCAGGGCCGTATGCCGGCCCGCCGGTGCCATCAATGATGTAGCCACCACGCAGCACAAGGCGGCCATACTGGCCCTCGCCCTCCTGTGCGTCACGTAGTTCGGCTTTGGTTTCGCCATCGGCCAACAGGCTGGTGCTGGTCAGAAACATAGCCGCAATCGTAACTGCGGCGCGGTGCAACATGCGCATCCTGGTCCCCTTCGTCCCCTTCAGTGGTATCGGGGCCTAGAGTACATAATTTTGGCGCGCGGTACAGGCCTGTCTGCACCGCGCCCTGTCCGCTTGAGGATGTCAGCCGCTCTCCGCCAGCCGCGTTTCTTCGTCCACCACGGCGCGGGCGAAGGCTTTGCGGCCCCAAAGGAAGGCGCCAATGCCCACGGGCACCGTAATCAGCGCGAGCAGGAAGAAGGAGAGGTTCAGCTTCATCTCGTCCCCGAAGATATAATCGGTGAAGAAGCCAAGCGCGAAGGGCCCGGCACCATAGCCGATGATGCTGGTGCACATCACATAGATGGAAATGATCTGCCCACGCATCTGGTTCGGCGTGATGATCTGCAGGCTGGCGAATGCCACGCCGCTTGGCGAATTGATGAAGAAGTTGGAGAAGGCCAGTACAACCCATGCCGTGGTTGTGTCCTGAATGAAGGGCAGGGTGAAGGCGGGGATGGCAAACCCGAGCGGGGCGGCCATCAGCGCGAGGATATGGGCGTCCTTGCGTCCGCATTTATACAGCTTGTCGGCTAGCCAGCCGCCGAATAGCAGGCCCATGGGGCCGGTGATGAGCGAGATAAGCCCGAAGGTGATGCCAACGTCCGAGGGTGCCATGGCATGATAGCGCACAAAAAAGAACGGCAGGAAGATCACACTGCCAAACCCGAGCGCAGCGTTCATCGACACACCGATGCATACACTGCTGTAGGCGCGCGCCTTGCTGCAAAAATAGCTGAGCACCTCCCGGATCGGGATGCTGGTAGCAGACCCCGCGGTACCCTTGCGTGCAGGCTCCTTGATGGTGAACATGAGGAGCGTGAGCAACAGGCCGGGCACACCCACCATCAGAAAGGCCTTTTGCCAGCCGCCCATCAGGCCATACCCCGGGATATCGATATCAGGTAGCTTTTCAGCGAAGTCGATCACCGCGCCGCCAACGATAAAGGCAAGTGCTGACCCCACTGGAATGCCCATTGAGTAGACGGAGAGGGCGGTTGACAGCCGCTCCTTGGGGAAGGTATCCGCCAGCATGGAGTTGGCGGCCGGTGCCAGGGTTGCCTCACCCACGCCCACGCCCATGCGCAGAATAAAGAGTGACATGAAGCTGCGTGCCAGCGACGACGCGGCTGTCATCAGGCTCCACAGAAACAGGCCGATCACAATCAGCAGGCGACGGTTTCCGCTGTCGGCGAAACGCGCGCACAACAGGCCGAAGGCGGTGTAAAATACCGCGAAGGCAAAACCGGTCAGTACACCAAACTGTGTGTCTGAGATGCCAAAATCTGCCTTGATGGCGGGCCCCAGAAGGCCCAGAATCTGGCGGTCAATGAAGGAAAAGGTATAGATGACGAGCAGAAGCACGACCATATACCAGGCGTAAGCAGGGCGTGGATAGCCCGGTTGGTTGGATGACATTCAGCGCTCCCCTCGCTTTGGTCGTTTGGTTTTTGGCCTTTAACTATCTGGCCTGATCCTTTAGACACTCGAGACATTAGGTCGGGCGATCGGCCCGCCTGTCAAGATACCGTAGCGTTTTGGATATATGATGTCGCTTGAAAATACAACGATCGTTGAAATTTTGGATACATTTGAATTTCTCGAGGATTGGGAAGACAAGTATCGCTATATCATTGATCTGGGGCGGCAGCTGCCGCCGCTTGCCGAACACGAAATGTCGGATGAATATAAGGTGCGGGGCTGCCAAAGCCAGGTCTGGCTTATCCCTGAAGTGTCGGATGACGGCCGTATCTACCTGCGCGGGGACAGCGACGCCCATATCGTCAAAGGCCTTGTTGCGATGATGTTGCTGATTTTCTCTGGCAAGACAGCGGAAGAAATCAAGGCGACGGACGCCCGCGCCATCCTTGACCAGCTTGGGCTTGCGTCGCATCTCTCTCCCGGCCGGGCCAATGGGCTGTTCGCCATGGTTGAGCGCATCTACGCTATCGCGGACGCGAATTAGGCACTCTGGAAGCGAGACAAAAAAAAGGGGCCGCTTGAGCCCCTTTTGTTTTTCTCTGTGGTTTTGCCGTCAGCCCAGCATTGGCTGGATGATCGTGTCATAGATGATGTTTGCGAACACCGCGAAGATGGCGACCGGGCAAATGAAGCGCACGAGGAAATACCAGACGCGGAAGCTTTTGTCCTCGATCGCCAGTTCTTCCATCATTGCCTTGCGGCTGACAAACCAGCCAACAAAGATCATCATGAACATGGCGCCTAGCGGCATGATGATGTTGTTGGTCAAGTAATCCTTCACATCCATGATGGTCATGCTGCCGAAGAATTGCAGGTCTCCCAGCAGGTTGCCTGGCTGGCCAAAGGAAGACAGTGTGCCAAGGAGGAAAGCCGAGAAACCAATAATCGCAGTCACTTTCTTGCGACTCCAGCCTGTGCGCTCCTCAATATAGGAAACGCCTGGCTCCAGCAGCGAGATCGAACTGGTGACAGCTGCGACGGCGAGAAGCGCGAAGAACAGTGGGCCAATCACGCCGCCCATTGGCATTTGGCCGAAGGCGATCGGCAAGGTCATGAACACAAGGCCGCCGCCACCGCCGGGGTTAAGACCATAGGCAAAGACGATCGGGAAGATTGCAAGGCCGGCCATCAGTGCCACGGCACTGTCTGCGCCCGCGATTGTGATGGCGGACCGCGGGATATTCACATCTTTCGGCAGGTAAGAACCGTAAGTCATGATCGACCCCATCGCCAGCGACAGCGAGAAGAAGGAAAGCCCAAGGGCGTTCAGGATCTTGTCACCGGTCAGCGCGTGGAAGTTGGGGCGGAACAGGAAGTCGATGGCGGCTGCAAAATCGCCTGTAATGCCGGAATAGATCATCAGCATCACCAGGATGGCAAACAGCGCCGGCATGAGGACTGTCACTGCTTTCTCAAGCCCGCCCTGTACCCCGCGCGCTACAATACTGACCGTGATGGCCATAAATATGAAGTGCGCGATGATTGGCTGTACCGGGTCGGCGATAAAGTTCAGGAATGTTTCGGTCGACTGCGCGGCATCAAAGCCGCCAAAGCCCATGGCTGCCTTGACGATATAGGCCAGCACCCAGCCGCCAACCAGTGAATAGAAGCTGATGATGATGAACGCGCCGATAATGCCGGACCAGCCAAGCAGGCCCCACATTGTGCTTTTGCCTTCTTCCGTCGCGATGCTTTTCATCGTGTTGACGGGCGACTTCTGGCCACGGCGACCCAGCGAGAGCTCCGCAATGAGACAAGGCGCGCCGATAACAAAGACAAAAATCAGATACAGGATGACAAAGGCACCACCGCCACCTTCGCCTGCCTCATATGGAAATTTCCAGATATTGCCAAGGCCGACGGCGCTGCCGACAGCGGCCATGATAAAGGCCCAGCGTGATGACCACTGGGCGTGTTGTGTTCCAGCCATTATTCCCTCTCCCCAGAGTACTCTAGATACGCGCGTAACCGATACGGTTGTACTAAATACGTCTGCTGTAATGTGGCGGTATCGCCTACCGCTCTGTCTGCATTTTTCCGGGGCCACCCACCCCGGGGACCCTGTGAAACGGGCGCCATCTTATGCGGACGGCGTCCTAACTACCAGAGAGAAATTGCCCTGTCGGTTGGAACCCGGTCTAATATGGCGCTGCAGCAGGCAACAGCGTTATTGCGAGGTGTCCATCACGGCACAATACTCGCCCTGGCTTTTGACCTGTGCGCAAAGTTCCTTTGCGTCGCTCTTGTCACTCAGGCGTACGCCGAGCCGGAGGGCATAGCCACCAACATTGACTTCCCACTGGTCGATAATGTCGGTCAGTGCCGGATACTGTTTTTCAAGGCTGCTTTTGCCGCTCATCGCGTGGTCGTATGACCGGTATGATGCCAGGTGCGCAAACCAGCGCCCAAGTGGTGAGTTGCCGGAGGGGCGGGTTACCGCGCGTCTTGGCCCGACACCGTTACCCGCCGCCGGGGCGGTGCGTGACACATCGCTGGGCTTGTTTTGTGTCGGCGGCAGCCCCACACCAAACTGAAGCGGTTCTCCGCGCGCGACATCCATGGTCTGAAGCTTGGATGCAATGATGGCAAGACGCCGGCCCGCCTCTGCACTGACGGGGCCGTCCGCGAGCACCATGCTGCCGCAATGGGCAAAGACGCCGTCCTGCGCGCCTGAGGTCATCAGAGATGCATAGATACGCCTGGCTGCGACGGGTCTGCCGCTCTCTTCAAGTGCGAGACCGGTGTAGAAGCGATCAGCGGGAGAAGAAAGAGGCTCAGAGGTCAAGATGCGGGCTGCGTCGGTGGCGCGGCCTTCGCACAGCGCCTGTTCAACCGCCGGGTTGATCCGCTGGACAGGGGCGCCTGGCGCCATGCTGCGGCCCCCTGGACCACCTGTGCTGCATGCAGCAACCAGAAGTAGGGTTGTAAGGCAAATTGTGGCCCGAACGCCCCCATGTTTGCCGGTATGAGTGTCAGGCTTTTCAGTTCGGCAAGGCATCAAGGATCATCCGGTTGTTGCGCGGCTGCAGGGGACGCGCGTTTTCCCCCATAATGCCGCGAATCACGGCAATCTGCTGGCTTGAGAACTCTATTGGTGCCTTGAAGACATACCAGTTCACCCCTTCTGTACAGGGCGGGGTCGTCTCGGACCCCATATACCGGTAAAAAGTACGCTCATTGGGCATCAGGTCCCGGGCATTAAACTTGATTTCTGCCCGGCGCGAAGATTGGTCGGGTTCTATGGGCAGGTTTGGCCACAACTCGTCAGCGGCGATATTGGCGGCACCCTCTTTGACAAATACCGCGATGCGGGCAAGGCTGCCGTCCGCTGCGGTATGATCAAAATGGATCTCCATCGGATAGCTTGTGGTTAGTACACGGTGTTCCGCCGGAGTGTGGAAATGAAAATTCTTCAGCTCAAACTCTTTGGTGCCGATTTTCATCTTGCTGCCGGGTGCGTAGTCGAAACGCACCGTGCGGCGTTCATTATGCATGACAAGCGGCGAGACCAGATAATTAGTCTCGAGCCGGTTCAGGTAAACGGGCTCCGTCCCTTCAATCACGATAGGCGACTGCATGGAGCCGTTGGCACAGACACTGGACGTCGCACCCCAGTTGCCCGGGCCATTGGTGCCTGAATAGCTCCAGTTATCCTGCCCTGTGGCACTGGCAGCAAGTGCAGTTGCTGCAACAAAGGAGCCCAGCGATTGTTTCCAGTTCATAACTCTCTCCTAAAATCAGGTGCGTCGCAGTATGGCCTTTTCGCTGCACGTTTTGCCCCCGCGCATCACCCCATCGGATGTAGGCTACTATGCCCGGTATTTTATTAAAAGCCTGTTTCTTGGGACAAAAGTGCAGCCAACTCTTTGAGGCGGTTGTCAATTTCCCGCTCTGCGATATTCGCGAACCCGAACAGCAGGCCCTGACGTGCTTCGGCTTCATGGTAGCTTTCCGACAGAGGGGACGCGCCAAGCTGAGCCTTGCCCGCGATCAGCGACAGCGCCGTGTCTGGCGGCAACTTACGACCCGCACGGCAGAAAGCCACAACGTGCAGGCCGGTGTCAGCCTTCTGGAAATCAAAATGCTGACCAAGCCATTTCTGGGCCGATGTCATGAAAATGCTCAGGCGTTTTTTGTGCACGGCGCGCAGACGCCTGATATGCCGGGAAAAATGCCCTTCCTCAATGAATTGTGTCAGCAGGATCTGGTTGCTGATGGACGGAAAGCTGTCCACCGCGGCGCGGTGGCGAACAAGCCGTTCGGTCATCTCTGGCGGAACAATAAGATAGCCAAGCCGTAGCGCGAGAAAGAGCGACTTGGAAAAACTGCCGCTGTAGATCACGCACTTGCCGCCGTCGATGCCCTGCAGCGAATTGATCGGGCGGCCCGCATAGCGGAACTCGCTGTCGTAATCATCTTCAAGAAGAAAACTGCCTTCTTTTTTAGCCCATTCAAGCAGTTCAAGCCGGCGCTTGAGCGGCATGGTGTGCCCAAGTGGATACTGGCGAGACGGACACACCACAAGAAGCCCTGCTTTCCCGCCTGGCGTGGGCGGCAGCACACCATCCTCATCAATCGGCGTAAAGCGGACAGGATGCGGCAGGTTGCGGACCGCCGATGCCATGCCCGGATACCCGGGGTCTTCCAGAATGATGGTGCGGTCTTTGGGGATCACGCTTTCGGCCAGCAGGTGAAAGCTTTGCTGGATGCCCGAGGTGATGATGATCTGGTCTGCGTCCGCGACGACGCCGCGCGCGGCCTCAAGATAGGTGGCGATGGCCTGCCTCAGCGGCAGGTAGCCGGCTGGGTCATTGTAGAGTAGCTGCGATTCCCGAGCGCCGCGCCACACCCTGCCGGAAAGGCGCGCCCAGATGTCAACGGGGAACTGGTCCAATGCGGGCATGCCTGAAAGGGGGCGCTTGGCGGCGCGGGGCGGCAGGGCCTCACGCCGGATGGCGTCTGGCCCGGCGCGTATCTGCAGTGCGGCATCAGGCAGGTCCGCGCTTACAAAGGTGCCAGCCCCTTGCCGTGTTTCGAGATAGCCTTCCGCGATCAGATGTTCATAGGCCGCAAGCACAGTATTGCGGGAAATGTCCAGCCGTCCGGCGAGCGCCCGGGTGGCGGGCAATCGTTTGCCTGCGGGGAGCCGCCGCTCCAGAATGGCCTGCCGCAGCATGGCCTGCAGCTGTTCATTCAGAGGCTGTGCCGCTCCGGTATCCAGCCCCGGCGAGAACAGTGTTTCAAACATGCCATCCATAAATTGGTACCATCCATTTGACTATATTGGCTCTACTAATGGGATCAATATAGCCGCACTGTCAGCCAAAGGAAAAGCGCAGTATGCGCGGCCAGACGCTATGACCTGAGGTGACATCATGGACGGTTTTCAGAAAAACGACCGAAACAGGGCGCGGCGCGGGCATCAGCGCGCCGCCTATGACGCGGATACGGTGTACCGTATCCTCGATAGCCATTTCCTGTGTCATGTAGGGTTCGAGATCGCGGGCCAGCCGCATGTCATCCCCACAAGCTATTGGCGCGAAGGGAACCGGCTTTACTGGCATGGATCGTCCGCCAGCCATATGGTCCGTCATTTGTCAGGTGGGAACCCGGCAACGGTGTGCGTCACGCACCTCGATGGCCTTGTACTGGCACGCTCCGCCTTCAATACCAGCGTCAACTATCGCTCTGTGGTGTGTTTTGGTGTGCCTGAGCTTGTCACCGAAGAGGCGGAGTTCGACCGCCAGATGGAGCTGTTTTTTGATCAACTTGCCCCCGCGCGCTGGCATCAGCTACGCCCGCTGACCGCGCAGGAACGCAAGGCCACCGGCCTTCTGGTGATGGAGATCGAAGACGCCAGCGCAAAGGTGCGCACGGGCGGCCCCGGTGATGGTGATGAGGCTGACTGGCCGGTATGGGCCGGGCATGTGGATATCCACACGGTGACAGGCACATCCCATGACGCGCCTGAGGGCGCCCGCAGCCCGCTCAGCCACGGTGTGTTGCCCGCGTTTCACCGCGAACTATAGAGGGACGACTATGCTGGAACTGCGGCCCAACTGCGAGCATTGCAACCGTGACCTGCCAGCCAACAGCAGGGATGCGATGATTTGCTCATATGAGTGCACTTTCTGTGCGGATTGTGTGCGGCATGCGCTGCACGGTGTGTGTTCCAACTGTGGCGGCAATTTTGTGCCCCGACCCATCCGCCCCCAAAAAGAATGGCGCCCCGGCGTGTGCCTTAGCCATCAGCAGGCCAGCCCGAACCGTGTGCACAGGCCCAAAGACATTCAGGAGCAACAAGCCTTTGCCGAACGGGTCGCCAAGGTGCCGCCCGAGGCAAGGTAGGTGAGTAGAGCCATGACTGATTTGACCAACTGGCAAGCCCGGCCCACGGCGGGGCTGGCGCGACTTGAGGGAACGGCGGTGTCTCTTGAGCTGCTTGACTGGACCAAGCATATGGCGGGGCTGGAGACTGCTACTTGCGGAGCTGCCAATGCAGACCTGTGGCACTATATTCCCCTTGGGCCTTTCGCTGGCGGCACCGCGCTCAAAGCGGCCTTTGACCGTGCGCACGCGGAACAGGGCTGGCGCACGATGGTCATTCTTTGCAAGGCCACAACTGAGGTGCTGGGCATGGCCAGTTACATGCGCAACCGCGAAGCACATGGCAGCACAGAGGTGGGCTGCGTGGTGTTCTCGCACCAACTGCAGCGTACGACCGCCGCGACGGAAGCCCTCTATCTGATGGCGCGCCATGTGTTCGAGGACCTTGGCTATCGCCGCTTTGAATGGAAATGCAATGCGGCCAATGACGCGTCAAGGCGTGCGGCGGTGCGCTTCGGTTTCACCTATGAAGGCACCTTCCGCAACGACATGGTGATGAAAGGCGCAAACCGCGATACCGCATGGTATTCCATGATCGACAGCGAATGGCCTGATATCGCCAGCGCGTTCCGCGCGTGGCTGAGCCCTGAAAATTTTGATCCGAACGGCCAGCAACAAGAACGTCTTGAGGCCTGCCGCGCCGCTTTGTGAGCTCTTGAAAAAAGCCTGAACCGACCCCAGGGGGCAGGTTCAGGCAGGGTGCTGGGTAAAGATATGTCCTCGGGGAGAGGCTTTACCCGGAGGGGTAAGTCTGTCTTTGGTGGTTTATAACGGTTCCGGCAACTGTGTGGCCGGAACCTTCGGCTTTTTCAGGCGTTTCAAACGAATACCCAGCGCCACCGCGATGCCCGCCATGATGGTCAGAAGCCCGGCGAACTCTATGAGTGTGGGGATCTCACCAAGGATGAAGAACGACAGCAAGACGGCAATGACCGGCGTCAGAGCGTTGATGATCGTCGCGCGGCCCGAGCCAAGGATGCCAACAGCCCTGTTGAACATCACAAGCGCCACGATGGCCGAGAGCACACCCTGCCACAGGCCTTGGACCATGATGGTTTTAATCGGCACGTTCATAAGCCCCTGGCCGAAGCCGAATGTCGCCAGTATGCCGACGAAGATGAGGGAAATGACTGCAACGCGCGACGCCACCACAAGCCCGTCCATTGGCCAGTGGCGCAGGAGGAACGTATAACTGGCCCACATCACACCGCCCGCCATGAATAGAAGGTCACCGCGCAGGGTCTCAACCCCGCCTGCGGCACCACCGGCCAACGCGGCCAGGCCAAGAGTGATCATGAAGCCGCCAAAGGCGCGCGTGCGGGTCAGCTTGTCACCAAGCCAGACATGCGCCGCCACAAGGCTGAGGAACATCACGGTGCCCGGGATGACCACACCGCCGTGGCTGGCTGGCGCATGCTGAAACGCGGTGGTCACCAAAAGCGTGTAGGGTGTACCGGCACAGATGGCGAGCACAAGCGCCTTGCCCCACCCCTTCAGGCTTGACGGTCCCCTGAACGCGAAGGGCGCCAAAAGCACCCCGGCGACCATGAAGCGCAGCATCACGACCTGCACGGGGGTGATGCTTTCCTTCACGCCGATGGATGTCACCACGGGCCACGCCCCCCAGATCAGGGCTGCGCCAAGGCCGCACAAGATGCCGAGGCTGGTGCTCGGGCTTGCCTTCAGGTCTTTCATGACCGGGTTTCCTGCTGTCGTTTTCGCTTTTTTTAAATGTAGGGTCAGTCGCGCGTTTTTTCTTCGCAAATATCCCATTTTTGCGATAAAAAACTCCTTCATATGATTTAGAAGTGATGGGAAAAGTTAAAAATGTCCGATCTTGATAGCTTTGACCTTAAAATACTTAGTTGCATGCAGGAAAACAGCCGTCAGACAGCGGAAGTGATTGGCGAGAAGGTCGGCCTCTCGCCCGCCGCCACGCAGCGCCGCATCAAAAAGTTGCGTGAAGATGGCACCATCAAAAAGGAAGTGGCGATCCTGTGCCCCACAGCGCTTGGTGGCCGAACCACCTTGATTGTGCAGATTATCTGCTCGTGCGGGGGCGAAGCCACCATTGAGACGTTCAAGCAGCAGATGACACAGGTGCCGGAAGTACAGCAGTGTTATTATGTTACCGGTTCGACAGATTTCATTCTGGTGATGACGGTCAAGGACATGAAGGACTTCGACCGCATCACACGCAAATGGTTCTTCTCCAACCCCTCCATCGGCCGGTTTGAAACTATTGTGGCGATCGATACCTTCAAGGAAGGCTTCAGCATCCCGCTGGGCGTTGCGGTATAGGCCTAGAAGCTTTTGTCTTTCAGCAGGTCGTAGGCCTTCTGGATCTGATGGAAACGTTCTGCGGCGGCGGGGTCGCCAGGGTTGGCGTCCGGGTGATAGATTTTTGCCAGTTTGCGGTACTGCTTTTTCAGAACTTCCTGGCTGGCGCCGGGGTCAAGTTCAAGCGCGTCATAGGCCGCGTTTTCATTGGCGGTGAAACCGTCTGCGTCGACCGCCCCGCCCCATTCAAAGGTGCGGGCGCTGGCGAAGGCGTCTGACGACTCGCTGGCGTCATTCATGTGGCGCTTGGCTTCCTCGTCGCTCATGCCCTGGAAAAAATCCCAGTTCCTGTTGTATTCAGCGGCGTGCGGGCGGCAGAAATACCAGCGTTCGTTCGACCCCGGTGATTTGGGGGCCGGGTGTGCACCCTTTTCGTTGCAACCGGTATAGTCGCACATGCGCACCGGTTCCGCGTCCTTGTCGCGGCCGTATTCACCCCAGCGGGGGAAACCAAAGCTTTTTATATGATCACTTGCCATGCTGTCATTATAAGCCGCGCGGGCTTTTCTGTCTTGTTCTTGTCCAAAAAATACTTGGCCGCGCACTTTGGTTCAGTGCCACGACCAATGCAAGTCCTAGTTGGCGAAAATTCAGCGGTTAGGCCGAGCGCAGACCCTCATGTCCCGTGGGGCGCAGCAGCCACAGGCCCGCGACCACAAACCCGGCGCCAAACAGGATGCCGGCCATCATCAGGGTCATGGTGGCATGCGGGAAGAGGCTGCCGATGGGCCCCAGCACACTACTTGCCAGCCACAGATACGCCGCAGGGACGGAACCCGCGCCGGTTGCGAGCACAGCAAAAGCGAACAGGCTGATACCGGTGAGGATCAGAAACGTGCCAAGGGCGTAGAAATTCATGCCGAGCATCACGGGGTCCGGTCCCACGATGCTGGCGAAGCCGGTGCCTGAGAGAAAAAGACCGACCAGACCGGGGATGCCGGTCCGGTCGGCAGTCCGGAGGTAAAGACCGATCACGGCGATGAGAAGGCTGAGGTCGATCAGCGCATAAAGCGCTTCAAGGCCGACACTCTCCGGCGAATAGGAGATGAAGGATGTGACAATACGCAAGCCGCCTCCTGTGACTGCGGCGAATGCGGAGAGACGATAAAGATGATGTGCTGTCATGACCGGGCCTCCATTTTATAAAGTAAAATATTTATAAAGTAGTCCTTTTTATTTTGTAAAGAATTTTCTTCATTTAATTATGGTGCGTCAATGAGCCATGGCTTCGCAAGGCTGGTCCGTCATGGGGCTGGACGCTTGCGGTGGCGGCACATAGGCTGTGCCAAACGCGATCAGCAGAGAGGCAACCATGCGCACATTTGACGAAATTTATGCCATTGCAGTGGAACGCAAAGGCGGGGCAGGTGCCGTTGAAGCCCAGATGCCCACCCCGAAAGCATCGGATGAAATCAAGGCCATGGGTGACGACCGCATCCTCGCGGGCATGACCCGCGCCATCTTTCAGGCCGGTTTCAGCTGGAAGGTAATCGACAACAAGTGGCCGGGCTTTGAGGAAGCATTTGAAGGTTTTGTGCCAGTACGCTGGAAGTTCATGTCGGACGATGACCTTGACAGCCTGCTGAAGGACAAACGTATTGTCAGGAATGGGCCCAAGATTATGACCGTGCGCGACAATGCCATCATGCTGTGTGATCTGGATGATGAATATGGCTCTGCCGCCAATTGTATCGCTGATTGGCCAATGGATGATTTTGTCGGCTTGCTTGAGATGCTCAAGAAACGCGGCAGCAGACTTGGGGGCAACACTGGGCCCTATTGCCTGCGCTTCCTTGGCAAGGATGGCTGGGTGCTGGGCCGTGATGGTATCGCGGCGCTGATCCGCGAAGGCGTGGTCGACAAGGCCCCCACCGGCAAGGGCGCCATGCGCGCGGTGCAGGGTGCCTTCAATATGTGGGCTGAGGAAAGTGGTCGCCCCTTCGCGCATATCTCACGCACCCTTGCCATGAGCATTGATGCGTAACATCTATAGAAAACAAAAAAGACCAAAGGACACGACGGAGGAACCAGAATATGCGGCATCTGATGATGGCGATAGCATTTGGCGGCGGGCTGGCGCAGCCGATATGGGCTGAGGGCGACAGCGCCCTTTTTTCGGACAAACGGTCCTATCCCGTGGGTGCGGAAAACTACCGTACCGCCGGCCTTGCCTTGGGTGACGTGGATGGTGACGGTGACCTTGACCTCATTGAAGCCAACGGTCGCCATTGGGCGCAGCCGAGCTATGTCTATTATAACGCCGGGAACCGGTTTACCTCACGCATGAAACTCGGCACCTTGGAGGTCACAAGCTATACCGCTCACCTCGCGGATATCGACGGCGATGGTGACCTTGATGTGATCTCGGCGTCCGACCGTTATGCCAACCAGATTTACCTGAATGACGGCAAGGGCAACTTTGGCGAGCCCATATGGTTTGGCGAGGGTTCATCCGCCACCCGCAGCATCACGGTTGCTGACGTAAACGGTGACGGTGTGCTTGATATCCTTGAGATCTGCCGTGGCAGCGCGAACCATATTTTCCTGAATGACGGCAAGGGCGGGCTGGCCGCGCCTGTCTCGTTCGGGAACGGCGAGGATTCGACCCTTGATGTCGCCGTGGCGGACATGAACGGCGACGGCATCATGGACCTCGTGCTCGCGAACCGGGACGGCCAGCAGAACCAGATCCTCGTCGGCGCGGGTGACATGACGTTCGGCCATGCGATCCCCTTCGGGCGCGGCGACGACGATACCCGCGGTGTGGTGGTTGCAGACATGAACGGCGATGGCCTTCCGGATATCGTGACCGCCAACATCGAAGCTGCCAATGACGTAATCCTCAACAAGGGCAATGGCTCCTTCGAGACAATCTCATCCTTTGGCGGCGAGGCGGACGCAACCTATGCCATTGTGGGCGCGGATATTGATGGCGACGGAGACACGGACATTGTGGTCGGTAACGATGAGGGCGTGAACCAGCTTTTCCTCAATGACGGAAAGGGCGGCCTGGCCCTGAATGCAGAGTTTGGCGAGCCGGATTCAGCCACCTATGCCATCACTGTCGGCGACGTGAACGGCGACGGCAAGCTTGATATCGTCACCGGCAATTCAGACGGCCAGAACTGGACCTGTTACCAGCACAAATAAAAAACGGGGCCGCTAGGGGGCCCTTGGTTCGATATTCACTGCTGTTTACCCAAAAGGTAGTCGCTGGCGGATCGCAGACCATGTGTCGCCTTAACGGTTATTTCAGTTGGCCGTGCAACCCAGCCATCAAAAATAGCATTAGTACGTTGTACTTCTTCCTCAGACATCAATGCTTCTTGTTGTTTGAGAAACCCAACAACTTCCGGAGTTAGGCGTGCGCCCGCCTGACGAAGGGCAATACGAAGATAGGCCTGCGCTTTGGCTCGGTCCTTCTTCACGAGGATGCCGTCCGCATGGAAGGATGCGAGCATTGCGATTGCATTGGCATATCCTTGATCTGCTGCTGATTTTGTCCACTTTACCGCATTGTCAAATTTCTGCTGCTGAAGGAAAATCAATGCAACATCATTTTGCGCGAAGGAGTATCCGGCTTCAGCGGCGATCAGTTTGTACTTTAGCGCCAGATCCTGATCGACCGGTAAGATTCCTCCCCCTTGCCCTGCGTAATAGCAGCCGACCTTATATGCCGAAAGAGGATGGCCTGCTTTTGCGGATTCGGCGAAAAGCGCGTAAGCTTTTTGGTAGTCCCGATCGGTAGCAATGCCGACATGGTACATCATGCCCAGGTAATATTGTGCTTCGGAGTCGCCTTTGGGGGCCTCTTTTCGGAGGCTTAGGAAAACCTGCTCCTCCTCAGGATCGCTTGCATGGCTTGGTAGTGCTACGAGCACGAAAAGACAGAAGAGTAGTTTGCGCATGTATCCCCCTAGCTAACTTTACCCATGAATTCGTACTTGCAAAGGCAAAAAGAATGCGGAGCTAGGGCCCCGCATTCTTTTTATTTATGCTGCGGTGATCATGCAGCTTTTGGTGCTGCGGCGATTACGCTTGCGTCCACGTGGCCCGCGAAGGTTTCGAAGTTCTTCACGAACAGGCTCACGAGGTAGGAGGCTTTGGCATCATAGGCTGCCTTGTCCGCCCAGGTTTCGCGCGGGTTCAGGATCTGCGTGTCCACACCTGGCACAATCTCCGGCACTTCGAAGCCGAAGTGCGGGTCTATGCGCATCGGTGCCATATTGAGGCTGCCGTCGAGGGCCGCGTGCAAGAGTGCGCGTGTTACCTTAATTGGCATGCGGTTGCCGGTGCCATACTCGCCGCCGGTCCAGCCGGTGTTCACGAGCCAGCAGTTCACGCTGCCTTCCGCGATTTTTTTGCGGAGCAAGTCGCCGTACACACTCGGGTGGCGCGGCATGAAGGGCGCGCCAAAGCAGGTGGAGAATGTCGCCTGCGGCTCTTTCACGCCGATCTCGGTGCCCGCAACCTTCGCGGTGTAGCCCGAGAGGAAGTGATACATCGCCTGCTCAGGCGTCAGCCGTGCGATGGGTGGTAGCACACCAAAAGCGTCAGCCGTCAGCATAATGATATTCTTCGGCTTGCCGCCGCGGTTATGCTCAGACGTGTTCGGGATGAAATTAATCGGGTAAGCGCCGCGGGTATTCTCGGCGAGCGTGTTGTCGTCGAGATCCAGCTCGCGGGTTTCCTCATCCATCACCACATTCTCAAGGATGGTGCCGAAACGCTTGGTGGTGGCATAAATCTCGGGCTCTGCTTCCTCGGACAGGCGAATAAGCTTGGCATAACAGCCACCCTCGAAGTTGAACACGCTGTCTTCGGACCAGCCGTGCTCGTCATCGCCAATCAGCGTACGGCTGCTGTCAGCGGAAAGCGTGGTCTTGCCGGTGCCGGAAAGGCCGAAGAAGATCGCCACGTCACCCTCGTCACCGATATTGGCGGAGCAATGCATCGGCATGATGCCTTTTTCCGGTAGCAGGTAATTGAGGATGGAGAAGACGGACTTCTTGTTCTCGCCCGCGTATTCGGTGCCGCCAATGAGTACGAGGCCTTTCGAGAAGTTCACCGCAATGACCGTTTCGCTGCGACAGCCCATGGTGGCCGGGTCCGCGCGGAAGCTTGGCAGATTGATTATGGTGAACTGCGGCGCCATTTTGCCCAGTTCCTCGCGCTCGGGGCGGACGAGCATGGTGCGGCAGAAAAGGCTGTGCCAGGCATATTCACCCACGGTGCGCACGGCAACGCGGTGCTCGGGGTCGGAACCGCCCCACAAGTCCTGAACAAAAAGGTCCTTGCCTTTCATGTGGGCAAGGAACGCTTTGTGGATGGTATCGAACTGGTCAGGGGTCATCGGGCGGTTTACATCGCCCCACCACACGGTGTCTTCCGTCATCTCGTCGCGTACGGTGAACTTGTCGTTCGCGGAGCGGCCGGTGTGCTTGCCGGTTTTGACAACCAGCGGGCCATCCTTGGCCATTTTGCCTTCACCGCGACGAATCGCTTCTTCATACAGTTGGGCGGTTTCGAGATTCCAGTATTGATTGCCTGTGTCGGTGATACCTTGTGCATCAAGACCGACATTGCTTAGACGGGCGCCAAAGACTTGCAACGTCTTGTCCTCCAAGTGATTATTGGGGCCGTTCTGATCTGGCTGTGCCGCTTCAGAACACTCAGTGCCGGGCGGGTTTTTTTAAGTGCCTCGGCTTATTATTATCCCCGCGCGCGGGCGGGTCAGGCCGTCAAACTTGCGGAATTGCCCGGGGAAATCAACTTGATTCTGACGGGCTTGAAAATGATAGCGCTGTCATTTTTTCCCCAGCGATCTCACGCACTTAGGCAAAACCACAATTGATAGCGCTGTCATCTGCGGGCAGGGGAAAGTAGCGCCCTAACTGCGGCCATTTATGCGCCACTATTTTGTCTTAAAGTTCTCTTAACCCTTTACCTTGATCCGGATTCGGGCAAAGACTTGTTATTGCAATGGAAATAACAGGGAGGCTCCCGGATCAGGGTGAACGGTACATGGAAGAGGGAAACAAAATGACCGCACAAATTGCGCTCGTCGATGACGACCGTAACATCCTGACCTCGGTGACAATCGCGCTGGAGGCCGAAGGGTTTCGTGTGCGCACATACCCCGATGGTCAGAAGGCTTGGGATGCACTTTCCAAGAATCCGGCGGACCTCGCCGTACTTGATATCAAGATGCCACGGCTCGACGGCATGGAACTTTTGCGCAAGCTGCGGGAGGTTTCAGACATGCCGGTGATTTTCCTCACATCCAAGGACGAGGAGATCGATCAGGTGCT
This sequence comes from Kordiimonas aestuarii, assembly GCF_025574465.1. GTDB lineage: Bacteria > Pseudomonadota > Alphaproteobacteria > Sphingomonadales > Kordiimonadaceae > Kordiimonas > Kordiimonas aestuarii. Next base: position 297,883 of record NZ_JAOBPP010000021.1, on the reverse strand, counting down.
GGGCCTGCGCATGGGGGCCGACGATTATATCGGTAAGCCGTTCTCGCAGCGCCTGCTGATTGAGCGTATCCGCGCGCTGCTGCGCCGGGTGGAAATGAGCAACAAGACGCCAGAGGAGCTCTCTGAGGAAACTGAGGAGATTCTTGTGCGTGGCAACCTGGTGCTTGACCCGCTCAGGCACCGTGTCACCTGGAAGGACAAGGATGTCACCCTGACGGTGACCGAATTCTTGATCTTGCAAGCGCTTGCCATGCACCCCGGCCATGTGAAAAGCCGTGACCAGTTGATGGACACGGCCTATTCCGACGATGTGTATGTGGATGATCGCACCATCGACAGCCATATCAAACGCTTGCGGAAAAAATTCCGCGCTGTGGCGGAAGAATTTGACGCAATCGAGACCCTCTATGGTGTAGGCTACCGCTACCGGGACGCGTGAGCGTTCGCCTGAGGGGGCCTGCCTTTGCGACCACAGATTCAGAACAACGCCGAGGAAGCACGCGGGCGGCATAGTCGTCCGCGTCACTATACGCGCGGGCTGTCGCCACTCATGGTGCGTATCATGGTGGTCAACTCCATGGCGCTGCTGATCCTTGTGGGCGGTGTGCTTTATCTTAACCAATTCAGGCAGAACCTGATCGATGAACGCATCGATGCGCTTCTTATTCAGGGTGAGATTATCGCCGGTGCTCTTGGCGAATCAGCGGTTGGCGGCGCCGAGGCGACCGAGATTGACCTGGCACCCGCGCGGCAGATCATCACCCGCCTTGTGGGGCCAACAGACAACCGCGCGCGGGTGTTTGCCACCGACGGCAGGCTGATTGCGGATAGCCGTTTTCTCGCCGGTGACAAACGCCTGATTGAAGAAACCTTGCCAGCCCTTGAGGCCCAGCCGGGCTTTCTAGAGCAGTTGGAAGACGGTCTGCACCGTTTGCTGGACGGCCTGTCCCCCCGGCCTGCGGCGCCGCTCAGTGTGGACCGACCCGGTATGCGCGGTGCTGATTTCATGGAGGTTTCTACCGCGCTTGAAGGGGTGCCTACCGCACAGATGCGCATGCGCGCGGATAACAAGCTGATTATCAACATAGCGGTGCCGATACAGCGTTTCAGGCGGGTGCTGGGTGTGCTGCTCCTGACGGCCCAGACCGAGGATATTGACCGCATTGTACGCGCGGAACAGATGCTGACTGTGAAGGTCTTTGGCGGCGCGCTCCTTGTCACCATTTTGCTCTCCTTCTTCCTTGGCCGCACACTAGTGCGCCCCATCCGTGTGCTTGCGCGGGCAGCAGAGCGGGTGCGCGGTGCCATCGGGCGCGAGGAAAACATCCCCGAATTCGCTGAGCGCATGGACGAGATTGGTGATCTGTCACGCTCTCTCTCGGACATGACGCGCGCGCTATATAACCAGATCGACGCGGTCGAACAGTTTGCGGCCGACGTGGCACATGAGATTAAAAACCCGCTTTCATCCATGCGGAGCGCACTTGAGACACTTGAGATGACGGACAAGCCCGAGGTGCAGTCCCGTCTCTTTGCCATTTTGCGCGAGGATGTGAAACGCATCGACCGCCTGATCACCGATATTTCAGATGCCTCCCGGCTGGACGCCGAGCTTACCCGTGGCGAGATGGATGAACTTGACCTCGCGGTCATGCTCAACATGCTTGTCGACGCCTATACCACAGCAAACAATCGCCGCGGCGTGGATGTGGTTTTTGGGGATTATGAAGCGGGCGTGTTTGTGATGAAAGGTATCGAGATGAGGCTTGGCCAGATCTGGCGGAACCTTATCGATAATGCCATCAGCTTCAGCCCTGAGGGCGGCACGGTGAAAGTGGCCATTACGCGCCAGAGCAACCGCATTTTTGTCACCGTTGAGGATGAAGGCCCCGGCATGCCCGAGGGGGCCGAGGAAAAGATATTCAGCCGATTTTATTCCGAACGGCCGGACACGGAGGCGTTTGGTTCGCATTCGGGTCTGGGCCTGGCCATCTCCCGGCAGGTGGTTGAGGCACATGGCGGCAGCATCCATGCAGAGAATAAATTTGCCGACGATGGGTCTGTATCAGGCGCGCGCTTTATCGTAGAGTTGCCCCTGCTCAGGTAGACTGCCCTGATGCATGGTGGTTTGAACTGATGACAGGGTTAGAGCGGGGATAGCGGGCGTGGCGAATCCAATACATGGAACAGTGGTTGATGTGGCCGGCTTAGGTGTGCTGCTGCGCGGTGCGTCGGGCGCGGGCAAGTCCGACCTTGGCCTCAGGCTGATTGACCGGGGCGCGGTGCTGATAGCTGATGATCAGATATGCCTGCGCGCAGGCAGCCGGGGATTGGTTGCGTCGGCACCTGACGATATATACGGTTTTATCGAGGTGCGTGGCCTTGGTCTTATGTCGATACCTGCTGCCAAGTCGAGTCTTGTCCGGCTGGTTGTCGACCTTGTTGCGGCGGCTGATGTGCCGCGTTTTCCCAGCGCGAGCACCGTTGAATATGAAGGTGTGTCGCTGCCGCTGATCAGGCTGCATGCGTTCGAGCTGTCAGCGCCCGCCAAAGTGGAGTTTGCACTCAGGTACCCTGATCAGGTTGGTGATGATCGCCCCTTAAGTACAAGGAGAAAACGCACGTGAGCATCGACAGCAAACGCCAGTTGGTGATTGTGACCGGTCTATCCGGGGCGGGGAAGTCCTCTGCGCTGCATGCCTTTGAAGACATCGGGTATCAGGCGATTGATAACCTGCCGCTCACGATGCTGTCCCAGTTGGTTGATGAGGCAATCTCGGGCCAGAGCAAAGCCCCCATTGCTGTGGGAATCGATTCGCGGACCTTGCATTTTTCCCCGAGCCAGTTCGAAAAAGCACTCGGCGTGCTGAAGGACCGCACGGACATCCATCTGCACGTGCTGTTTATGGATGCATCTGACGATGTGCTGATGAAACGCTTTTCCGAGACCCGCAGGGTACATCCGTTTGGAGAGAGGCGTCTGCTGCGCGAAGCTATCCGGCAGGAGCGGGACCTGATGGTTTCTGTCAGGCAGCATGTTGATGGGCTGATCGATACCAGCATGCGTACCGGCGCCGAGACAAGACGGACTATTCTCAACCGTTTTACGGCGCATACGGCGCCGACGATGGTAGTGACCTTCATGTCATTCGGTTTTGCAAACGGCGTGCCACGCGACGCCGATATGGTGTTGGATGTGCGCTTCCTGAGAAACCCGCATTACGTGCCGGAATTGAAGCCAAAAACCGGATTGGAAGACGAAGTATCGTCTTACGTGCGGGCGGATGAGGGTTTCGAACCCTTTGTCGAAAAGACAATGGCACTGATAAATTTCCTGTTGCCGCGATACCGGGATGAAGGAAAATCCTATCTCACGCTTGCAATTGGCTGCACAGGCGGCAAACATCGTTCCGTGACGATGGTGGAAAGGATCGCTGGCCAATTGGCGCTCGACGGCATGACGGTCAATCGATACCATCGTGAGATTGCTGGGGATGAGGGACGTTAGATTCGGTCAGGCAAGTCTCCAGTCAGGCAAATATAATGAGGTCTAGTGTATGATTGGCATGGTGTTGGTAACGCATGGGAGGCTCGCGGATGAATTTATCGCGGCAACCGAGCATGTGGTGGGTGCGCAGGAACAGATCAGGGCAATCTGTATTGGCCCCGATGACGATATGGAACAGCGCCGACAAGAAATCATGGATGCCGTCAAGGATGTGGATAGCGGAAGCGGTGTCGTGCTGCTGACGGACATGTTCGGCGGCACGCCTTCCAATCTTGCAATTTCGCTCCTTGAAAAGGACCGGGTTGAAGTGATCGCGGGCATTAACCTGCCCATGTTGATCAAGCTTGCGAGTGTTCGTCACGGGTCCACGCTGCAGGAGTCGGTTGAGGCCGCGAAAGATGCAGGTGTCAAATACATAAATATTGCCAGCCAGGTGCTGGGCGGCTGAGGGGTAGGGTCAAAGGTGTTATGAGTGTGACAGAGGACAATCTTTCCAAGACAGTTGGTATTGTTAATCAGCGTGGCCTGCATGCAAGGGCGTCGGCACGGTTCGCAACCGAAGCCGGGCGGTATAATGCGGTTGTAGCGGTTTCAAAGGACGGTGTGCAGGTAACCGGCACCTCTATCATGGGGCTGATGATGCTCGGGGCGGCGAAGGGCGATGAGATTATCATCTCTGCTGATGGGGACGAGGCGTTCGCAGCGGTTGAGGCGTTATCGGCGCTGGTTTCCAATCGGTTTGGGGAAGCCGAGTAGGGACAATCTGATTTCAATATAAAGAAATCTTTATCTTTTATTCCTGTCCTGCTATAACCACGGTCAAATGACGTGGGTGGCCTGCTTATGGCCGCCTTTTTCCATGACGAGTTAGTGAGCAGGACATTCCATGACCGATTATAAAGTAGCCGATATTTCGCTTGCCGATTGGGGGCGGAAAGAAATCAATATTGCAGAGACCGAGATGCCGGGCCTGATGGCACTGCGCGAGGAGTTTGGCGCATCCAAGCCGCTCAAGGGCGCTCGTATTGCCGGTTGCCTGCACATGACAATCCAGACCGCGGTGCTCATTGAAACGCTGATCGCACTTGGCGCTGAAGTACGTTGGTCAAGCTGCAACATCTTCTCGACCCAGGACCAGGCCGCCGCCGCAATTGCTGCGGCAGGTATTCCTGTTTTTGCCTGGAAGGGTGAGACGGAAGAAGAAGCGGAATGGTGTATCCGCCAGACGATCAAGGGCCCTGACGATTGGGTGCCAAACATGATCCTTGATGACGGCGGCGACCTGACCGTGATCATGCACAACGACTATCCTGAGCTGATGGACGACGTGCGCGGTATTTCAGAGGAAACCACAACAGGCGTTATGCGCCTTTACGAGATGGCAAAAGAAGGCCGCCTCAAGGTGCCGGCCATCAACGTGAACGACAGCGTGACCAAGTCGAAGTTCGATAACCTTTATGGTTGCCGGGAAAGCCTTGTCGATGGTGTCAAGCGTGCGACCGACGTGATGATCGCGGGTAAGATTTGTGTTGTCTGCGGCTACGGCGACGTGGGCAAGGGTTCCGTCGAATCGCTCCGTAGCCAGGGCGCTCGCGTGATGGTAACCGAGATTGACCCGATCTGTGCGCTGCAGGCTGCGATGGAAGGCTATGAGGTCACCACGATGGATGAAGCCGCCAAGATCGGTGATATCTTCGTGACCGCGACCGGCAACAAGGACGTGATCACGGTTGACCATATGCGGGACATGAAAGACCGCGCGATCGTGTGCAACATCGGCCACTTCGATAGCGAAATCCAGATTGCGGGCCTTTCCAACTACAAGTGGGAAGAAGTGAAGCCCCAGGTGGACGAGGTTGTTTTCCCGGATGGCAAACGCCTGATCGTGCTGGCCAAGGGTCGCCTTGTGAACCTTGGTTGCGCAACTGGTCACCCGAGCTTTGTGATGTCCGCCTCTTTCACCAACCAGGTGCTGGCGCAGATCGAGCTTTGGAACAACCATGAGAAATACGATATCGACGTCTTTGTGCTGCCGAAGCACCTGGATGAAAAAGTGGCGTCGCTGCATCTTGGCAAGCTTGGTGCGAAACTGACCAAGCTGTCTGCGGATCAGGCAAAATATCTCGGCCTTGAAGTAGAGGGTCCGTTCAAGCCTGAACATTACCGTTACTAGATCGCCAAGGAGGGTGCAGATGATGAAAGAATATGTATTCACAAGTGAATCAGTCTCCGAAGGCCATCCGGACAAGGTAGCTGACCGTATTTCGGACGGCGTTGTTGACCTTTATCTTGGTCAGGAGCCGGAAGCGCGTGTGGCGTGCGAAACGCTTGTCACCACCAACCGTATTGTTCTGGCGGGTGAAGTGCGCGGCCCGCAATCCATCACGTCAGACGATATCGAAGAAGTGGCGCGCGGCGCGGTTAAGGAAATCGGCTACGAGCAGGACGGCTTTCACTGGAAGAATGCAGTATTTGAAAATCATCTGCACGAGCAGTCGGCCGACATCGCACAAGGTGTCGACGCCGCGGGCAACAAGGATGAAGGCGCTGGCGACCAGGGCATCATGTTTGGGTATGCCTGTGACGAAACGCCAAGCCTGATGCCTGCGCCGATCGACTACTCGCATCGTATCCTGAAATCGCTTGCAGCCGCCCGCCACTCTGGTGAGGCGCCAGAGCTTGAGCCGGATAGCAAAAGCCAGGTGACGCTCAAATATGTTGATGGTAAGCCCGTGGGTGCCACCACGGTTGTTGTATCCACCCAGCACAAAGATGGCGTGACGCAGGAAGCGTTGCGGGCGCTGGTGCGCAAGCATGTTCAGGGTGTATTGCCGGAAGGCTGGATGTGCCCCGAGGACGAGTTCTATGTGAACCCGACCGGCAAGTTTGTCATCGGGGGTCCTGATGGTGATGCGGGCCTCACCGGCCGCAAGATCATCGTGGACACCTATGGCGGTGCTGCCCCCCACGGCGGTGGCGCCTTCTCGGGCAAGGACCCGACAAAGGTTGACCGGTCGGCTGCCTACGCGGCGCGGTATCTTGCCAAAAACGTGGTCGCGGCTGGTCTGTCCAGTAACTGCACGATCCAGCTTGCTTACGCCATCGGCGTTTCCAAGCCGCTTGCGGTTTATGTTGACCTTTGGGCCAACGAAGCTGGCATCGATCCACACAAGCTGTCCCGCGTGTTGCAGGACATGGTGAACCTGAGCCCGCGCGGTATCCGGGAACACCTGCAGCTCAACAAGGCAATCTATGCCCGTACGGCGGCCTATGGCCATTTTGGTCGCAAACCGACCGAAGACGGCGCTTTTTCCTGGGAACAGACCGATCTTGTTGACGCTCTCAAGGGTGAATTCGGCCTGTAAGCCGGTCGTCTGATAAACGTAATCAGCTATTGAAGGCGCGCCTTCCCGTCGGTAGTTTTGCCGGAAAAGGGAGGCGCGCCTTTGACTGTCAAACGGATCGTTTGCAACTTTGGGACAGAAGACCCAAAGAGTGTAAAATCATTTTATCAGGATCTGCTGGATCTTGATGTTGTCATGGACCACGGCTGGATCGTGACCTTTGCGTCTTCCGCCATAAGCCATATGCCGCAGGTCAGTTTCGCGTCACAGGGCGGCTCAGGCACGCCCGTGCCCGATCTTTCGGTTGACGTGGACGACGTGGACAAGGTCTACGCTCGTGCGCTGGAGATGGGCTGCGAGATTGCCTACCCGTTGACCGATGAACCTTGGGGGGGTGCGCCGCTTCTTTGTACGCGATCCGCTCGGTAAACTCCTTAATATATTGGCTCACCTTTGAAAACCGCGTCTTGTATCCGCCCCATGATAAGAGATACTCTTGTCTGACTGCGGGAGGAGGGACCCCAATTCATGAGCGAGCCGGAGCTGTCATCATTAGCCCTGTGGGGCACCATTGCCTGTGTGGCGATTGCCTGGATTGTGCTGAGCCTTAGCGCGCTGTGGCGTGCCGGCCGTATGACCGATCGCGCTCAGGGATTGCAGGACCTCACCAGCTTTCTCGACAGCATGATCCGGTCTGACAGACGGCACCCTATCTGGCTGTGGGCAGACGGGCGCATGCAGGCGGATGCCGGTTCGCTGGCGCTTGTTGGCCTGTCAGAGGGCGCGCAGCATGTTGATCAACTGGTGGCCGAAGGCGGGGTGGTGCCGCACGACATTGTCAGCGCGCTTAAAAAAGACCTGAAAAACGGCAGTGACGGTACGTCACCCTATGTGGTCTATCAGGGCAAAGACCGCCCCCGGCTGATTATCGACGTTCAGACCCTGCCCACAAACGATGAACATTGGCCATCCAGCGTCTTGTGGGTCGAAGAAGTACTGGACCGACCGCACAGGGGATACCGGCAGGGTGTGCGGGCACTTGAATTGAGACTGCAGGACCTCAGCCGTGCCTTCAACAGTTTGCCCTTCCCGGTATGGGTGCGGGGGCCCGATTTTTCGCTTATTGAAGTCAATCATGCGTATGTGGATGCGGTGGACGGCGAGAATGTGTTTGATGTAGTTGAGCGCGGGGTCGAACTTTTCGACCGTCGCAGCTTGACCTCCGCGCGCAAGGCCCGCGACACGGGACAGCGCATCCGGGATCGTCGGTTCGGGGTGATCGATGGGCAGCGCCGGGCTTTCTCTGTCATTAATATTCCGATTGATGACGACGGTAATACGCTGGGGGTCGCTGTCGATGTGACCGGCGAGGAAGAAGCCCTGTCGGAACTTTCCCGGGTGCTTGAATCACAGTCGGAAACGCTGAACCGGCTGAGAAGCCCGGTGGCCATTTTTGGCCCCGGCCAGACTCTCCGGTTTTATAACAGCGCCTTTGCGCGCCTCTCTCATTTGTCGGAGGATATTCTCTCTTCCGAAATCAGGCACAGCGAACTTCTGGACGCCATGCGCGAAAACCGTCGCCTGCCGGAGCAGATAGATTTTCAGCAATGGAAGAAGAATGTGCTGCGTCACTATACAACGCTTCTGGAACCCTATGAGGAGATGTGGCACCTGCCAGACGGTACGGCTCACCGCGTGGTGACACAACCACATCCCCTGGGTGGGCTATTGATATTGTTCGAGGACGTGACTGACAGGCTGGCGCTTGAGCGGTCCTACAATACCCTGATCGCCGTGCAGCAGGAAACGCTTGATAACATGCGGGAAAGCATCGCGGTTTTTGGCACGGATGCGCGCCTGCAACTTTCCAACCCGGCGTTTCAGGCCATCTGGCAACTGGATGATGACGTGCTTGAGGGCAAACCTCATCTCTCGGCCCTTGTCAAAGACATCCCGATTGACGAGGTGCGCAGCAACATTGGTGAAGATCAGGATTTCCGCACAACATTGGCGGCCTGGGTGTCGGAGCATACTCATAGGTCCGGCCGTTGGTATCGGCCAGACGGTGTTGTGGTTGACTATGCCATTGTGCCCCTGCCTGATGGTGGGGTAATGCTCACTCAAAGTGATGTGACCGACAGTTTCAAGGTCGAACAGGCTTTGCGCGAAAGGTCAAATGCCCTTGAAGCGGCGGATCGGCTCAAAAGCGAGTTTATCACCAATATGTCCTATGAACTGCGGACCCCGCTCAACTCCATCATCGGGTTTGCAGAAATGCTGGATCAGAAGATTTTCGGCGACCTCAACGACCAGCAGGCCGATTATGTGAAAAACATCCTCAGCGCATCTGATGACCTCAAGGTGCTGATCGCGGACGTCCTAGACCTTGCTGTACTTGATGCCGGAGAGGCTAAGCTTGACCTTGAGGAAACGGACGTCGTCAGCGCACTGTCTGACGCGGCGACGCTCGCTGCGGATATTGCCGGCAAGGTGGATATCGTGCTGAGCCTGGAAGGGTGTGTCGATGTCGGCGTCATTATCGCTGATAGCCGGCGTCTCAAGCAGATATTCTACAATATGGTTTCCTCCATGCTGAATTTTGCGCGATACGGTGGGGCCCTGTCGGTGAAATTGACGGGTGATGATGAGGGTGTTTCGGTCACGGTATTCAACCCTGATTCAGGCCTGACCCCGCGGGAAAGGGACCGCCTGATCTCAACCGTGGCCATGGGCGCATCACCGGGCGGGCGACGGGCGACGGGCCTTGATCTGGCGCTCGTGCGCAGTATTGTGGGTTTGCACCATGGTAGGATCACGCTTGAGCCTTACGGTGACGAAGGCCTGTCTCTCAGTTGTCGTCTGCCGCGCGCCCAGCCTGATGTTACCTCAATCCATTGATTATGGAACAACAAGAAACACGCATGCCCAATACACTGCTTTTTCAGACTGTCTGCAAAAATGAACGCGGGACAGCAGCGCTGGCGGCAAGTCTCGCCGCGGTACTTCAACCGGGCGCGCTGGTTGCACTCACCGGTGATCTTGGGGCGGGCAAAAGCACCTTCGCGCGCGCCTTCATTCGTGCACGCCTTGCGAACCTTGAGGCAGAGGTGCCCAGCCCAACCTTCACTCTTGTACAAACCTATGACGACCCGAACGGCATTGAGATATGGCACGCTGACCTGTACCGGCTGAGCGAAGCGGAAGAGGTCTACGAACTTGGCCTGGACGATGCGCGCGACGATGCGATCTGTTTGATCGAATGGCCGGATCGTATGCCGGCCTACTGGTGGGATGACGCGCTTGAGATAAAACTCGATATCGGCGGCGAAGGCGTGCGAAAGCTTGCCTTCCACGGTGAAGCTGCGCGTTGGCGTGGTCTCCTGGAAGGGTTTGGCACATGAGGGGGATTATCCTGTCAGCCGGGCTTGGCACCCGTATGGGCGATATGTCAAAGCGCACGCCAAAGCCGCTTGTGTATGTGGCGGGCCGCACACTGCTTGACCGCGCGCTTGACCGTACGGATGAGGCAGGCTTCGACTGTGTTGTCGTGAATGTGCATCACCACGCTGACCAGCTTGAGGCCCACCTCGCAAGGCGGATAGATGCAGGGCAGGTTGTCATCTCTGACGAGCGGGACAAGCTTCTGGATACAGGTGGTGGCGTAAAAAAAGCGCTACCGCTTCTGGGCAAGCATCCGTTTTTTACCATCAACAGCGATGCGCTGTGGCTGGACGGCGCGGGCTCCGCTTTGCTGCGTCTGGCCTCTGCCTTTGATGCTGACCGCATGGACGCTCTGTTGCTGCTGATTCCAACCCCTGATGCCCTTGGCTATGACGGTGTAGGAGACTTTATCCCCTTCGCGGACGGCATGGGACCGATGCCGATTGACTTCAGGGGGGAAGCCCCCGTGGCACCGGTTATGTATGGCGGCATTCAGATGATAGCGTCGTCGCTTTATGACAACACCCCGGACGGCGCGTGGTCAAACCGCGTGGTGTTTCGCAAGGCCGCTGCCGCCGGGCGGCTGTTTGGCCTTGTGCATGACGGGCACTGGATGCATGTCGGCACGCCGGAGGGGGTCACTGACGCTGAAGCCCGCCTCAAAGAACTGGGGGCACCCTGACAATGGCGCGGAAGCCCAGGGTCTATACCATTGGTGCGGCGCATTCCTTTGTGGATGCGCTGGCGACCGGTGTGATGGAAAAGGCGGGCAGTGACCCGGCCAGGCTCGCCGACATTACCATCCTTGTGCCCAACCGGCGGGCGCAGCGCTCGCTCAGGGAAGCCTTCCTGCGTATTGTGGGGCGCAAGCCCATGGTGCTGCCAACCATGCGCCCCATTGGTGACGTGGATGATGATGAGGTCGCCTTCCTTGGTGCAGGGTTAGGGCTTGACCCGTCCGACATTCCACCAGCCATTTCCGGCACGCGGCGGCAAGTGCTTCTGATGCGGCAGGTCATGGCGTGGGGCGGCGCGGGCGAGACCGGCATGGCTCCGGCGCAGGGCTGGCGGCTGGCTGCCGAACTCGCGCGCTTCATGGACCAGTTGGAGACAGAAGGCCTGCCGTTTGATGGCCTGAAGGAACTGGTGCCCGAGGGGCTGGCGCATCACTGGGATATCACGCTTGAGTTTCTCAAGATCGTCTCAACCCACTGGCCAACCATTTTGGCGACGGAGGGGGCGATAAACCCGGCTGCACGGCGGGATACACTCCTGCGTTTGCTTGCGGACCTGTGGGCAAAAAATCCTCCCAAGGGCACGGTTATCGCCGCAGGCTCGACCGGCTCCATCCCGGCAACGGCCAACCTGCTCGCCGTCGTGGCGCGCTTGCCCGAGGGCATGGTAGTGCTGCCGGGACTTGAGCGTGACATGGACGATGACGCTTGGGAAGCGGTGGACGCCAGCCACGCGCAGGGCGTGCTGAAGGACCTGCTGGCCGCCATGTCGGTAAACAGGCACGAGGTGCGCGACTGGACCAAAGCACCGTTTGACGGCGCAGGTGGGCGGGCGAAATTATTTCAGGACGCGCTGGCGCCTTCCGTTGTGACCGACCGCTGGACCAGCCTGGGTTATGACCGGGCCGATAAGGGCACCCTGTTTCAGGGCCTCAGGAAAATTGTCGCACCAACCAGACGGGAGGAAGCCGGGGCTATCGCGCTGGTGATGCGCGAGGTGCTGGAAACCCCGTCGCGCACGGCGGCGCTCGTCACACCTGACCGTGCATTGGCGCGCCATGTGCGCGCGGCATTGGCTCGTTGGGGCATTGAGGTGGACGACTCTGGTGGCGACAGGGTGCTCAACACCGTTCCCGGTCGTTTCCTTGGCCTGATCGCAGACGCAGCGAGTGAGGGTTTTGCACCGGTGCCTCTCCTGGCGTTATTGCAGCATCCATTTGTATCAGTGGGGGGTGACCGGCGGGTATATCTGGCTGCCATCAGACGCTTTGACATGGATGTTATGCGCGGTGTGCGCCCGGCGGGCGGGCTGGACGGTCTTGTCGCGCGGGCCAACGCGGCGGGACATGACAAAAAGGCGGACTTCAACGTCGAAGACCTCGCGGTGGTTGAGAAGGTCATCGCCTGCCTGCGCCCGTTTGAGGCCGCACTGGCGAACGGGGAACCGCTTGACCTGCTCTTGAAGACCCACACGGAAGTGGCGGAAGCCTTGGCCGCAACAGATGACAAGCCGGGCGCTGACATGCTGTGGAAAGGCGAAGACGGCCAGGTCCTTGCGGACGCCACGGCCGAACTTATCCAGGAAACCGGCGCGATTGAGGACATCACCGCAGATAGCTATGCAGCGCTGTTCGCTGAACTCTATGCCGGTGTGACGGTGCGACCGGTGTGGCGCAAACATCCCCGGCTTTATATCTGGGGCACGCTTGAGGCCCGGTTGCAGCGCGCCGATGTGATGATTTTGGGTGGTCTGAATGAGGGCACATGGCCAGGTGAGATCAAGCCTGATCCGTGGATGAACCGCCCGATGCGCAAAGAGTTTGGCCTGCCGCCCCTTGAACGTCGCACGGGGCAGGCCGCCCATGACTTTATGCAGGCCGCCACAGGGCAGGAGGTTATCATCACCCGCGCCGAGAAAGTGGACGGTGCGCCAACGGTGCCAAGCCGCTGGCTGTTCCGTATTGAGGCATTGGCAGGCGGCAGTATTCCTGAAGCCGCGCATTACCTGGCTTGGGCACATGCGTTGGATGCCGCGAAATGTGCGAAACCTGTGCAGCCGCCGATGCCACGCCCGCCTATCGCCGCGCGGCCCAAACGCCTGTCGGTCACGCAGGTGGAAAACTGGATGCGCGACCCATACGGGCTTTATGCGCATAAGGTGCTGGACCTCAAGCCGCTGGAGCCGATCGACGACCGGCCAAACGCATCCACCAAGGGCACGCTTCTTCATGAAGCGCTGGAGAAATTCCTCGCCGAGGAGGGGCCACGTAATGGCGACGCAGGTTACAAGCGGCTTATTGAGGTAGGGCGGCGTGTGTTTGAACCCGTGTTGACGCAACCCGCGGTCTATGCCTTCTGGTGGCCGCGCTTTGAACGCATTGCGGACTGGTTTATCGCCAACGAGGCATTGCGCGCGCAAACATATGAAGTGGCCGCCATTGAAGAATGGGCGGAGGCTGCGCTTGAGGGCAGCGGCTTTACCCTCTTTGCCAAGGCAGACCGGATCGACCGCAAGCTGGACGGTGGCGCGCTGACAATCATCGACTATAAGACCGGCAACATCCCGTCCGCCAAACGGGTGGCGGCGGGTTTTGCACCGCAGTTGCCACTTGAGGCTTGGCTGGCGGAGCGCGGCGCCTTCACTGGTGTGGATGCAGCTCCTGTTGATGACCTTGTGTTCTGGGAGCTGAAGGGCGGAGAGCCGATCCAGAAGGCACACCGGCCCATCAAGGATGTCAAGGAATCTGTTACGGAAGCGGAACAAGGCTTACGCGGGCTTGTCAAGGCTTTCGCTGACGAGAAGGTTGCCTATCTTTCCAACCCGCGCCCCAGAGAGGCGGGGTACGGGGATTATGACCATCTGGCGCGGGTGAGGGAATGGCGCAACACTGACGACCCGTTTGGTGGTAGCGATAGTGGCGGGGAGGGCAGTGCATGAGCAAACCCCGCATGACGGAAGCGCAGGCGCGCGCCACACACCCGGCGCTGACCGCATGGGTGGGAGCCAGTGCAGGCACAGGCAAGACCCATGTCCTCACCGCCCGCGTTTTGCGCCTGATGCTCACAGGCACAGACCCGGAAAACCTAGTGTGCCTAACTTTCACCAAAGCCGCTGCAGCGGAGATGAAGAACCGTATTTTCGAGGAACTTGGTCGCTGGTCAATGATGTCGGACGAGGCGCTGGCCGCCGAGATCAACCGCCGCACTGAAGAGGTGGCGGACGCGGGTATGCTGATCCGCGCCCGGCAGTTGTTCGCCTATGTGCTGGACCTTTCAGGTGGCTTGCAGATACAGACGTTTCATAGCTTCTGTCAGGCACTTCTGGGCCGCTTCCCGCTTGAGGCAGGCATGGCGCCAGGTTTTGAAGGCATTGATGAAGCCGTGGCGGGTGAGATGATGGCCAGTGCGAAGGACCAGATGCTGGCGCTTACCCGCACACCGCAGGGTGCGGATATCCGCCGTGCGCTTGACCATGTGGCCGGGCTGGTCACGGAAAACACCTTTGATGAAGTGATTGAACGCCTGTCGTTTGAAGCCTCCACCCTCACGGCGGCAGAGAAAGCCTATACAAACACCGGCCTTGCGCCAGCACTTTACCGCGCGCTTGAACTGACACCGGGTGAGACCCGTGCCATGGTTACAGCCCGCGCGGTGGAAGACGATGCGTTTGACCTTGCGGGCATGCGCGCCATGGGCCCGGTGTTACTGGCGGGCAGCAAGACAGAGGTGAAAGCAGCCGAAGCGATCACGGCTTTCACTGCCGCTGAAGGCGATGCACGTGAAGCGCTGTTCGCGGACTATATGCTGGTGTTCCTGACCAAGGAAGACACGCCGCGCGCCCGTGTTGTGACCAAAGGCACGCTGACCAAGCACCCCGAGTTCGAGGCGGTTATCGAGAAAGAGCAGACCCGCCTGATGCGGGTGGCTGAGCGGCTGAAACGCATCGCGGCGGCGGAGGCTACCGTGTCGCTTCTGACCCTTGGCTTGGCACAGCTTGGGCGGTACCGGCACCTGAAGGCCGAGCGTGGGCTGGTTGACTTTGACGACATGATCGACCGAACAGTCAAGTTGCTGGACCGCACGGATGTCGCACCTTGGGTGCTATTCAAGCTGGATGCCAGTGTGGACCATATCCTTGTGGATGAGGCCCAGGATACCAACCGTGAACAGTGGCGTGTGGTCGAGGCGCTGACGGCGGAATTTTTCGCGGGGGAAGGCGCGAGCGATAAGGTTCGCACGGTGTTTGCTGTGGGTGACGCCAAACAGTCCATCTTCTCGTTCCAGCGGGCAGACCCGCGCGAATTTGTCGCCGCGCGCGACCGGGTCTTCCACCGGGCGTGGCAGGCGGAACTGGTGGCGGAGAATGTACCGCTGAACCTCTCCTTCCGTTCAGGTGGGGCTGTGTTGTCGCTGGTGGATGCTGTGTTTCACAAGGATGTGCTGGCATCGTGCGGTTTGTCTGCCGACCTTGAGCATGTGAAGCATGAGTTTATCCGCAAGGGCCATGGTGGCCTTGTGGAATTGTGGCCGCTGGAGGTGCCGGCCCCCTCTGGTGATGACGAAGAAAGCAGCTGGGTGCCGCCCCTTGTGCAGGAGCACGCGGATGATGCCGAAGGCCGTGCGGCATGGCGGATCGCGCGCCGTATCAAGCAGATGATTGTGGGCCGCGAGATGCTGGAGGCACAGGCCCGCCCTATTGAGGCGGGTGACATTCTGGTGCTGGTGCGCCGGCGCACGGCCTTTGTGGACCATCTTGTGCGAGCACTGAAGTTTCTTGGCGTGCCGGTGGCGGGCCGCGACCGCATGGTGTTGACAGACGAGCTGCCGGTGATGGACCTGCTGGCGCTGGCGCACGCGGCGCTGTTGCCCACCGACGACCTCACCCTCGCCACCGTGCTTAAAAGCCCGTTCATCGGCTTTGATGACGATACGCTGTTCCAGCTTGCTTACGGCCGCAAAGGGGCGCTGTGGCATGCGCTGCAACGCAAGGCAGGGGATGAGCCAGCGCTCGCCAGCGCGCTTCATTTCCTGCAGGACGTGGTGCGTGGTGCGGACATCATGACACCGTTTGAGTTTTTCTCCCACGTACTGACGGACCTCGGCGGGCGCGCCAAGCTGGCCGCCCGGCTAGGTGAGGAAGTGCATGACCCGATTGACGAGCTTCTTGAGGAAGCGCTTCGGTTTGAACACACGGGTACAGCGTCCCTCCAGGCGTTCATCCACCGGGTGGAACACGGTGGCACCCAAATCAAACGGGACATGGAGGCCGCAGGCGGCCAAGTGCGCATCATGACGGCGCACAGCTCCAAGGGCCTGCAGGCGCCAATTGTGTTCCTGTCCGACCTCGTCAGCCTGCCAATAACCACACGGGAAGGACGGCTGGTGCCGCTTGATGGCCCATCACCGGGCATGCCGCCCTTATTGTTGTGGACATCGCCTGCCGCTGGCTTGTCGCTGGTGGAAGAGAAAAAAGCACAGCTGAAGAAGCAGGCGCTGCATGAATACCGGCGGCTTCTCTATGTGGCACTTACCCGCGCGGAAGACCGGCTTTATATTGCCGGGTGGCAGACCGAACGTGAGCCTGATGAAGCGTCATGGTTTAAGGCCGTCGCGGATGGGTTTGAACGTGTGGGCGCTGAGGCGGTTACCCTTGAAGGGCAGTATGAGGTCAGACGTTTTACCGTGCCACAAACCGCCGTGGTGACAAGCATGCAAGTGGCAGCGGAAGCCCACACACCCCTGCCGCCGCTGCCCGCATGGGCCCGCAAGCCTATGCCGGAGGAACCCGACCCGCCAAAACCGCTTGCCCCTTCCCGCCCGGATGAGGAAGAACCCGCTGCCACCAGCCCGCTGGCGCGCAAGACCGCTGCCCGGTTTGAGCGCGGACGGTTGATCCACAGCATGCTCGAATGGCTGCCGGATATACCGGTGACAGGGCGCGAGGCTGCCGCGATGCGTTTCCTGCAACGGTCAGGGCTTGATGATGATGCGGCACAAACCTTCTGGCGTGAGGTGGCGACCATTTTGGATGACGCGTCATTTGCACCACTTTTTGGCCCCGGCAGCCGGGCAGAGGTGCCGATTGCCGGGCTTGTGGGCGGGCGGGCAATCTCCGGCCAGGTGGACCGCCTGCTGGTGAGCGATGACAGCGTGATGATCATCGACTATAAGACCAATCGCCCGCCACCAAGGGACGCCGCACTGGTGCCGGAGGTTTACTTGAAACAGATGGGGTTGTACGCCCGCGCGCTGGAGAGTGTGTATCCGGGCCGCGCAATAAGGGCGGCGCTTTTGTGGACCGACATCGCTTACTTGATGGAACTGGAAAAAAACCAGATGGATGAAGCACTTGGGCGCATGGGGCTTTAGGCCACATGTGGTGAAATATCACACGGGCGTTACTAGACCTTGACCACAGCAGAGTGCCTTCTTACCTTAACGACTGTGACGAGACCACCGGCCCGGACAGGGGCCCCGCGTGAGGCCCAAGGCGCCATCACCGGTTAGCAAAGAAAGAGTAGACAGATGGCAACCATCACCGTGACTGATGACAACTTTGAGGCTGAGGTCCTGAAATCAGACAAACCTGTGCTTCTTGACTTCTGGGCGCCATGGTGCGGCCCGTGTAAGATGATTGGCCCGGTTCTGGAGCAAATCTCCGGCGAGCGTGACGACATCGTCATCGCCAAGATGGACATTGACGAGAACCCGGAAACACCAACGTCATTTGGTGTGCGCTCTATCCCGACCATGTTGATTTTCAAGGGCGGCGAAGCCGTGGCAACCACCATGGGTGCCAAGCCGCGCGCGCAGCTTGAGCAGTGGATCAACCAGTCGATCTAAGGCTGGCGACAGTTTGCTAGGAAAAGGCGCCCCTTTGTGGCGCCTTTTTTGTAGGGGGGACAATGGAATATCTGGCGCTCATTTTTGTTCTGACCGCTGTTCCTTGGGCGGCTAGATTAATTGCACCGGACCATGACAGTGGAGGGCCGTTTGTGCTGGCTGCGCCGATCATCGGCACTGGTGTATTTCTGTACTTGGAATACCTGCGCGAAGGCCACTTTGGCGTATTCGCTATTGTTACATTTGTAGGTGCTTTCGTAGTGTCGTGCATCGCATTGGTCGCCCTGGAGGGAGGTCTACACGCAGTACGTGCTGACTGGTGGGGACTTCCCGCAGAGCAGCGAAGGCACTTCACGGGAATGGGTGTGGCGGTTGTTATAATAGGCGGCTGGATCACGCTTGAGCCCGGAATTTCGCGCGACATAGATTTTCGGAACGCGGTTTATGATGGGCTGTATCAAGATTCGGTACAAATAGCGGAAAGCTATTTAGAGGCGCAGGGTATCGCCATTCCTAACACGAAACCGAAGATGATTGAGCATCAAGACGATCCGCTCAAATTCACGGTGGTGTATGAAACGCAGAGGGGTGAAACGCTGGCGGTTGTTGTTTCGCTCCGCACCGATGAAGCGATTGAACTCAAGTAGCGCAGCCGTCACGCGGGCAGTTCGCCGGTCATCCTGAGCACATTGCCTGCGAGATAGAGGGAGCCGCCGATGAGCACAAAGGGCGGGCGTTCGGGGTGCGCGCGCTCGGTGATCATCTTGAGGGCTGAGGGCACGTCCTTGGCGACAATACCATTGATGCCTACGTCGGTCGCGGCGGCAGCAAGAAAGCCGGGTTCGGCCGGGTCTTCGTCGCATTCGATGGGAACTGCGATCACATGGTTGACGATGCCTGCAAGCGGCTTCAGGTAGCCCTTTGCATCCTTCCGGTTCAACATGCCGATGACAAGTGTGATGGCGCGTTCAACCGGGTCTATGCCGGTCAGGAAACTGCGAATTACCTGCCCTGCTGCCGGGTTGTGGCCGCCATCAAGGTATAGCGAGGCCCCGTCCGGGAGTAGTGCGTTGAGCTGCGTGCCCGAAAGCTCTTGCAGCCGGGCAGGCCAGCGCACCCAGCCCAAGCCCGCGCGGATGGCGGCATCCGGGATGGTGATGGCCTTCTGTGCACGCGCGAGGGCAATTGCCATTCCCGCGTTAATCATCTGGTGTTCACCCGCAAGGCTTGGGGCGGGCAGTTCAAGTTCGCACCGTCCGTGGGTATAACGAAAACTGCCGCCCTTGAGGTGCGGCAACACATGCCAGTCTTCATCAAATACCTGCGGCTTCAGGCCAAGATCGGCCGCGCGGGCGCGAATGACGCCCATAGCCTCGCCCGTCTGTGGGCCAATGACTGTGGGTGCCCCGGCTTTCATGATGCCCGCTTTTTCGCCCGCGATTGCACCCAACGTATTCCCGAGGAAATTTTCATGGTCCATGCTGACGGAGGTGATGCCCACAGCGGCGGGTTTATCGATCACATTAGTAGCGTCCAGCCGCCCGCCAAGGCCCACTTCAAGAACGCACAGGTCTGCGGGGATACGCGCGAACGCAAGGAAAGCGGCGGCGGTGGTGACCTCAAAAAACGTGATGTCATCCCCGTCGTTGCGTGCCTCGACTTCCTCAAGAAGGGTGGTGAACTCTTCCTCGCCGATGACCTGCCCGGCAACCCGGATGCGTTCGGCAAAGCGCACGAGGTGTGGGGAGGTATAGACATGCACACGGTGCCCGGCGGCCTCGGCAATGGCGCGCAGGGTGGCCACCGTTGAGCCCTTGCCGTTGGTGCCCGCCACATGAATGACCGGGGGTAACTTTTTGTGAGGGTTATCCAGCTTTTCAAGCAGGCGGTACAGCCTCTCAAGTGACAGGTCGACCTCAACCGGATGCAGACTTTTGAGGCGCGCGAGAACCTTGTCGCTGGCCGAAGTGTCCATGAACGTTCCTCGCGCGCGCGGCGTGTTATTATTCTGCGGCTTTTTTCCGGTGACGACCGCTCATCAGCATCGACAGCACGCTGCCCAGTTTCTCTGCCATTTCATGACGGTGCGTTACCATGTCGACCATGCCATGCTCCTGCAAGTATTCAGAGCGCTGGAAACCTTCCGGCAGTTTCTCGCGGATAGTCTGTTCGATCACGCGAGGGCCGGAGAAGGCGATCATCGCGCCCGGTTCTGCGATCTGGATATCACCCAACATGGCGTAGGAGGCTGACACACCGCCAGTTGTCGGGTCGGTCAGTACCACAAGGTAGGGCAGACCTGCGTCGCGCAGCATCTGCACCGCCACGGTCGTACGCGGCATCTGCATCAGCGAGAGGATACCTTCCTGCATGCGGGCACCACCGGACGCTGTCATCATTACCATGGGGGCGCTGATTTTAAGCGCATGTTGTGCGGCGGCAATGATGCCTTCGCCCACGGCCATGCCCATGGAACCGCCCATGAAATAGAAGTTCTGAACCGCGATCACCGTGGTTACGCCGCCCACCTTGCCAACAGCTGCCTTGATGGCGTCTTCGTCACCTGTGGTGTTGCGGGCGACCTTCAGGCGGTCAGTGTATTTTTTTGTATCGCGGAACTTGAGCGGGTCCTGGTTTACCTTCGGCATATCGATAAGCTCATAAGTGCCATTGTCAAACAGGGCGTCGAAGCGGTCCTTGGGCGGCACGCGGTCGTGATGGTCGCAGTGTGCGCACACATACTGGTTGGCGATGAATTCCTTCTGGAAGATCATCTGCCCGCAGCTTTTGCACTTGTGCCACAGGTTATCCGGCGTTTCCTTCGGATTCAGGACTTTTCTCAGCTTCGGTTTGACATAATTGGTGAGCCAGCTCATGCGCCTCAACCCCTTCTCGTTTTGTGCTTACCGTTTTGCCTTGCGAACACCGTCCGCCAGCTTTCTGGTGAAGGTCAGCACGTCTTCAGTCATGCCCTTTTTGGGCTTGTTGTCATTGTCCAGCCCGCCTTCGATCAGGGATACGATGGCAGACCCGACGACGGCCGCGTCAGCAATACTCGCGACATCAGCGGCCTGTTCAGGCGTGCGGATACCGAATCCGACAGCAACTGGCAAGTCTGTATGCGTTTTAATGCGCGCGACTGCCGCGCTGATGTCGTCTTTGGTGGCGGACTTGCCGCCGGTGACACCCGCAACTGCCACATAATAGACGAAACCGCTCGCGCCGGAAAGGATTGTGGGCAACCGCGTGTCATCGGAGGTTGGTGTTGCGAGGCGGATCACATCAATCCCGGCCTTGCCTGCGGGCACGCGCAGTTCCTCGTCTTCCTCCGGCGGCAGGTCAACAATGATCAGGCCGTCCACGCCCGCCGCCGCGGCGTCAGCTGTGAAACGGTCAATGCCGTAGGCGTAAACCGGGTTGAAATACCCCATCAGAACGAGCGGCGTATCAGCGTTGACTGCACGAAACCTGCGCACCATCTCAAGCGTTTTGATCATCGATCCACCCGAGGCCAGTGCGCGCTGTGCAGCGCGGTCGATGGCAGGGCCGTCTGCCGACGGGTCGGTAAACGGCATGCCCAGTTCGATAATATCGGCCCCAGCGTCCGGCAGGCCCATGACAATCTCAAGCGAGGTGCCAAAATCCGGATCGTTTGCGGTTACGAAGGTGACAAAAGCGGCACGGTTTTCTCCGGCCAGCCGCTCAAAACAGGATTTCAGTCTGCTCATAACGTTTCCTGTCTCAGATTTCTGCGCCAAGGGCGTCTGCCACGGTAAAGATATCCTTGTCGCCACGACCGGACATGTTCAACACACACAGATGCTCTTTTGGAAGTTTTGGGGCCATACGAATGATATGTGCAAGCGCGTGGCTGCTTTCAAGCGCGGGGATTATACCTTCTGTGCGACAGCACATCCGGAAGGCGTCGAGCGCTTCCTTGTCGGTTGCGGAGACATATCTGACCCGCTCGTTTTCATGCAGCCACACATGCTCTGGCCCGATGCCGGGGTAATCCAGCCCGGCGGAGATGGAATGTGCTTCGGTGATCTGACCGTCAGCATTTTGCAGCAGGTAGGTTCGGTTGCCGTGCAGCACACCCGGTGCACCACCCGCGATGGAGGCGGCGTGCTGGTCTGTATCCACGCCGTGCCCGGCGGCTTCAACGGCGAACATGTCCACATCCGCGTCATCAAGGAAAGGGTGGAAAAGCCCGATGGCGTTCGATCCGCCACCCACACAGGCCACAAGGCTATCCGGCAAGCGGCCCTCGGCAGCCATGATTTGCTCGCGCGTTTCGCGGCCGATGATGCTTTGGAAATCACGCACCATCATCGGGTAGGGGTGCGGGCCCGCAACCGTGCCGATGATATAGAAGGTGTCATGCACATTGGTGACCCAGTCACGGAGCGCATCGTTCATCGCGTCCTTGAGCGTGGCGGAACCACTGGTTACCGGTTTTACCTCAGCGCCCAGCAGTTTCATGCGGAAGACGTTGGGTTTTTGCCGTTCAATATCCACGGCCCCCATGAAGACGGTACATTTGAGGCCAAAACGCGCAGCCACCGTGGCGGTGGCAACACCGTGCTGGCCTGCGCCGGTTTCCGCAATCACCCGGGTTTTGCCCATGCGTTTTGCCAGCAATACCTGCCCAATGGCATGGTTGATCTTGTGCGCGCCAGTGTGATTAAGTTCTTCGCGTTTGAAATAAACCTTGGCGCCGCCAAGTTGCTCCGTCAGACGCTCGGCAAAATACAAGGGGCTTGGCCGACCGATGTAAACCCGGTTCAGTTCATCCAGTTCGCGCAGATATTCCGGGTCCTTGATCGCTGCCCGGTAGGCGGCTTCCACTTGATGCACGAGCGGCATCAGGGTTTCAGAGACATAACGCCCGCCATATTTGCCAAAATGCCCCTTTTCATCGGGGCCGGTGCGATAACTGTTGAGGACCATGATTTTACCTTACACTCGAGAATAAGTCGAAGACTGTCCTTATACGTGCCAACTTACCTAACGGCTTTTGCAGCGCGAAGAAAGGCCTCAATTTTTTCACCGGATTTCTGCCCCGGTGTGTCTTCAACGCCGGAGGATACATCAACGGCATGTGCGCCGCTTTCAGCGATCGCGGCTGGCAGGTTCTCCGCAGTCAGCCCGCCTGCCAAGAGCCATGGGTAAGAAAGCTTTTGATCCGCCAGTATATGCCACGGGAATGATACAGCGTTGCCGCCTGGCAAGGTGGCACCTTTGGGCGGCTTGGCGTCAAAAAGTATGGCATCGGCATGGGATGCAAAAGCGTCAGCTTGCGCAAGGTCCGCGCGTTCGCTAACCCCGACGGCTTTGATAACAGATACACCCAGGCGGTTCTTGAGTTCGGACACCTCATGCGGATATTCGTCGCCGTGCAGTTGAACCCAGTCAAGATCGAGCGCATCAACGGCGGCCTCGATGAAATTATGGTTGGCATTCACAAAAACACCAACGCGTTCGGCCCGTTTGGGCAGATGACGGCGCATGGTGAAAGCAGCTTGCAAGGTGACGTTTCGCGGCGAGGGCTCATAAAATATGAAACCGAGCCAGCGCGCACCATAAAAGGCGGCAAGGTTGGCGTGTTCGGCGGTCGAAAGACCAC
This sequence comes from Kordiimonas aestuarii, assembly GCF_025574465.1. Classification (GTDB taxonomy): domain Bacteria; phylum Pseudomonadota; class Alphaproteobacteria; order Sphingomonadales; family Kordiimonadaceae; genus Kordiimonas; species Kordiimonas aestuarii. The sequence continues at coordinate 274,387 of NZ_JAOBPP010000021.1, read as the reverse complement.
AAATCTTGGTATGAACGGCCATAGGTTTTCTCAGGCTGCGTGGGTGTGGGGTTCGGGGAGCCACAGGCGAATGAAGCGACCTTTGCCGTCAGTCTGCGCGCCAACAACGATCAGGACAATATCAAGCAGCCAACCGATGCCAAAAAGTCCCATTGTCAGAAAATACAGGACACCTGTGATCCAGCGGCCAATATAAAACCTGTGTATGCCAAAAAAGCCGACAAAAACAGCAAGGAACAGCGCCACCAGCCTGCTTTTGGGAGAGTAAGTCGCGGCATAGGCTTCGCTTTGCGTACGGAAGGGGGCGACATCCGCAGCTGCCGCGTCCACGCGTTTCTTGCCTTCCCCCTGAAGGGCCGCCACAGCGTTGGTGATTTTCTGTGCGGCGGCTTCTTGAAGGGCCATAACATCATCGCCCGCCAGGTTGAAGCGTTCCGACCATAAGATTGAAGCGGTGCGGTCCAGAAGCTGTACCGCGATACGGTAGCGGTTGTCCTGCATGCGGATGCTGCCTTCAAGCACCAGATGTGCGCCCAACTCACGGGCAATCTCATGCGGCTCAAGCCCACTTTCCGCCAGTTTCTCGGTCGATCGTTTGGCGGGAATGCCGAAGCCAACGGCCTGCAGGTCGGCGATCAGGTCTTCCACCAGGCCGTCCCGAAAATGGGGGGGCAGGTCGCCCATTTCCTTGAAGGGCATCACCGCAATGGCTTTGCGCCCGCCATATTCCGGTGATGGCGGTGCGGCATCAATGAAACCAAGCGCGGGCATGCTGGACAACGATGGGTCTTCGCCGTTCTTGCGTGCCGCGCGACGTTGCATCATGGTGCGGCCATTGGTGACCAGAAACATGGTCAGTGCCGACAGCGTGCCAATACCGCCCAGCAGGTCGGCATTGGCTTCAATCCAGGTAATGGCCGTTTCAAACATCCCCGTCGTGCCTTCTCTAGCCCCCGGGGCGATAGATCACGCCGGGTCGTCACTTTCGTGAAGCGGCGCAAATTCGGCATGTTGCCGGGTCAGCGCCGCGCCTGCTGCTTTCATCAGGTCTTCACCCAACAGCATACCGCTATTCCATGTTGCAACATAATCAAGGCCATCTGCAACGGTGTGATCGCGTGCATGATTGAGTACCGCTTTTGTACCACTGACCGCAAGGGGACTTTTACCTGCAATTTGCCCGGCGATGTCGAACGCAGCCTTTAGCGTCATGTCCTTGTCGTCATGCACATGGTTGACAAAGCCAAGCCCCTTGGCCTCACTGGCGGGCATCTTGCGGCCTGTGTAGGCGAGTTCCTTGAGGATGCCGAGCGGTAGCAGGTAAGGTGCGCGTTGCAGTGTGCCAAGGTCGGCAACAATCGCGACATTGATCTCCTGAATCGAAAACCACGCCTCCGAGCTGGCGATACGAATGTCGCAAGCCGCGATAAGGTCTATGCCGCCACCGACACACGCGCCGTGAATGGCGGCGATCACTGGTACGCGGCAGTTGTCGACAGCATTGAAGCTATCCTGCAGCCATAAAATATGACGGCGGAGTTTGTCGCGCACTCGCGCAGGGTCACCCTCTGCCGCACCCAGTACATTGCCGCTTTCCTTGAGGTCAAGCCCGGCGGTGAAGTGCTTGCCGTTGCCTGAGAGCACGATGGCGCGCACGTCGGCATCGCCGTCAAGAGCCCTGAAGGCTTTGCCCATTTCCGAAAAGAAAGTGCCGTTCATGGCGTTCAGCTTGTCGGGGCGGTCCATCGCCACATGGGCGACATTATTCTCTATTGTGACTTCAAGCGTTTCATACGTCATGGCATGCCTCCCCGATGTTTGCCTTGAGGTAAATATTGGGCGAAAGCGCCGGAAGGCCAGCCTGGATTAGCGGTATCGCTTGACAAGCTCGGCATATGTTTTGGCCTTTGCGAGATCTTTACCCATACGCCCTTTTTCAAACCAGTTTGTGACAAACTTTTTAGCGCTGCGGTTTTCAAGGGTGCGGTCAAGAAAGTCGAGCACGGTTGAGGTGTCGGTATATCCCGCACTCAGGTCAGCACGCAGCTGGCGGGTCAGCCCCCAGAACCCTTCGTCGCCAAGAAGGTCATGAAGCACGGCGAAGGCAAGTGTGTTTATTATGTCCGCTTCCGCGTCGAAACCCTCGATGGTGAAATCAGTCAGGGGTGTTTTGCCCAGCTTTTCGTTCTGGGCCTCAAGGGCCAGCACTTCCCCAAACAGTTGCTCTTTAAACACAAGTATGTCGGTTGAGGGTGTATTTGAGGCGAGAATGAAACGGTCAACACCGTTTGCCCAGTGGCCGGTACTGTGGGACGGATTCAACAGCCACATGTCCCGCACAGCGCCGCGCACTTTTGCGGCAAAGTCTGTATCCCCTGTGAGGGTGGCGGCGTCAAACATACTGTCTTCGACATAAATCAGCCCTTCGCTGTGGCCACTACCATATCCATCAGGTACCGACAGAATGGTCAACATAGCATCGCTTTTCGGCGCGCCAAGTTTTCGGGTCAGGCTGTGAGCATATGTCTGGACAGCGGTGGCGATGTTTGTCGCCGCTGCGGACTGCCCACCACGATAAGCGGTGGAGATGCCGCTATTGCGGCCTATATCATAGTCGCCGATGGCAAGGGCAAGCGGGCCGGTCGGTTGTGTGCTTTTCAGCTCAAAATTGGTCTTGCCGCTATTGATGGTTTTTTCCGCGAAGGCAAGGTTGCCGACGACCTTCTGGTTCCCATTGACCTCGACAAAGGCCACCTGATGGAACGGCTTGCCATGCCATGCCGCTTCAATCGCCTGCATTTCCGGGCGGGCAAAAACGGGATAGGCGAATCCTTGGGCCCGCAGCATGGTAAAAGTGGGGTGCAGCACCTCACGCGATTGTGGTAGCCCCACGAGCGAAAGGTCTTCTAGCGAACCGGCATAATGAATGACAATTTCCCGACGGCTATTGTGCTTGAGCGGGCTTGCGAGCGTAATGTCCACAGCGTTGAGCCTGAGCGGTTCTCTGCCTGCAATGTGGGCATTGCGATTGCGTGTTTGCAGCTTTCTGCCGCCGGCGCCCAGTACCTTGCTTACCTGCAGGCCCGGGTTCAACAGGATTGTCACTTTTTCTAGCGGCGCATCGCCCTTGTTGCGGAAGCTCACCTGATAGGCAGCGAGCATCTGTGCCCTGTCCGGGCTGGCGTCGAGATGCAATTTGGTAATAAGCGTACTGTTCAGAAGCTCAATATTGTCGTTTGCGTTGGCGAGATTGCCAGTGGAAAAAATAACAAAAATGAAAGTGATAATACGCGTTACACCAAAACCCATCCGCATCCCAAGCCCCATTTTATAGTGTAATATAGTAACAATTCAGGATTTAAGCCGAATAATTCGGCGTGGTCAAGCCGCACCTAGTGGGTGGGGGCGCAGAAGCCGGGGATGAGGGTATCTGCAATCTCTGCAGCGGCTTCCACATGGGCGATATCAACATTCAGGCCATAGATGACGCAAGTCAGTTTCCTGGCCCCTTCTGTTACCGCGGTGCGGTGGCTGTCCGAATAGGGGCTGCCGAAGGGACCGGCTTCATCCTTGAGGATTGGCAGGCCCTCAAGGTTGACTATGCCGCGACCGATGCCCTCATACGCCTCTCCCGCGTCGCCAATGGTCAGGCGAATTTCACCATCGATTTTGCCGGTATCGTAACAGCCGACCGGGATTCCGGTCATCAGGGACACGAGGTTGCCACTGTCGACCACGTTATTGACCTTGTATAGCCCTTTGCCGGCAATCACCCGGCGGGTGAGGCTTTCGGAAGAGGGGCGGTAACGGCTCGGGTCTTTCCCGCATACCTTGAAAGCGGCACGAATGTTGGCAATTACAGGGTCGGTTGACGCAGCTTCACCCATTAGTTCTTCCAGCCTGAGGCGCGCGCCGTCCGCGACCGCGTTGACGAGGGCTTCCTCGCTTTCCCGCACGCCGATATCGAAATCGAGCATGCCCACATGGACAGCAAAACCAAGTTCCTGAAAACGCGGGTCGATCGTAAAAGCCATAATTTCCTCATGCGACGGAATCATCCGCAGCATAAAGCTTTACGGTAATGGCCGAAAGGGCTCAGACCTGCCGATGGAGTTTTGGTGCCCTTTTTTCAAACGCACCATCAAGATAGTGATCAACGATCCGGTCGTTATAGACTGTGTAGATCGTGTGCAAATGTTCCGGTCGCCAGTCGCGGGAGGGCCAGAGCTTGCCGGTGGTTTTATGGGCGTGTTTTTTGATCTTTTCGCCGCGCGCCAGTTTCTCAATGAGGTCGGGCAATTCCTTGGCCAGTTTCAGCACAGCGCGGGCCGCGAGGTCATGCAGTCCGTCTCCGCGCACAAGGTCTGCCGCGCACTGATGCACAACATCCCCGGCGTCAAGCGCAGTGGTAAGGTCATGCACGGTCATGCCGGTCATCTGGGGTTCCAGCATATAACTTGGCCAGAAGTGAGTGATGGCGCCCTTGTACCAGGGGGACAGGCCGCCATGAATATTCCAGCGCTCGCCCACCACACAGTCCAGCGTCTCGGAGCTCAGCATATGGCAACCATAGCTCAACAGCAGGTCTGGTTTATGGTGCGACAGCAGTGCCTGCGTTTCCTTACCGTTGAGCGCATCCATCGTGGTGTCATGGCGGGGTATGTCCGGCCATTCCAGAGTGCCAAAATGTCTGGCTTCGCAGCCTTCACGTTTAGCGAAATGGTGCCGGAACAGGGTTTTCAATGCCTCGCTCAGGTGTGCGGGTGGTTCTGGCACAAAGGCGTCGCGCCGTTCGCTGATGATTGCGGTCAGGTGGCCGGTGCTGGCAAGCGCGCGGGCGATATAGCTGTGACGCGGGTGGTCGCCGGTGATGAAGACAACTTTCATGGCGCCAGCGGCTCCGCATGGAAGGACAAGAGGTTTTCAGCCTCAAGCCTTTCAATAACCGGCCGAAGGTCCTCCATGCTGCATTTGCAGATGTCGGCCATATCGCTGACGCTGTGGCGCCCGTCCGCGAGGTTCAATATCCACATCATGCGCTCCAGCCGCACACGGCCGTCTTCAACCGTGTCGGTTGAGGTACGGCGTGTGCTGTCTGCGTTCAAATTGGGATAAAGGCCCCGTTTGCCAAGCTGTGGTTCGCCATAGGGCGACAGGTTCACCGGCTTGCCGCCCATCTCAATCAGTTGCAAGGCGTTCTCGATGGTATCGACACCTTTCACAAGCCCCGCCACATCCATGAAGGTCTTGTCGTCCAGCGAATTGTGGTAGCCGTCATATTCATCATAAGCCGACCGCGCCAGTTGCCCCATGGGCAAATTGAAGCCGGGCGCACAATATTGCCGCTCGTCACTACCGCCAACGGGCGTGAAGTCCGTATAGCTGATCGGCAGCGGCGAAAACTCTTTGCAGTCATGGAGGCGCCGCATGATGGTATCAACCGATGAAGTGCCCTGCCTGCTGGCCTTGTAGCGGATGCGCGGCATGTTCCCGCCGATACAGGTGACAATAAAGCCGGCTTCAAGCTTCGCTTTCAGATGCTCATGATAGCGGGACAGAAAGCAAAGCGAGCCAATGGTCTCGGGGTTGAGCACGAAACGATAGCTGTAGCGCCGCCGCTCCCACTTGCTGAGGCGGCGATAGAGCGCCAGCAGCGCCAGCGGCCCACTCAGTTCATTGTTGGCAAGTGAGGGGTGGCAGAGGTAGCTTGTCAGCATTATCTCCCGCTCGCTCTCCCCCGGCAGCACACAGGTGGCAAAGGGGACACCGCCGTCATCGCGGAATTCGCTTTCGATCAACACACGGTACTTGCCCGCCTTCAGCGCTGTGCGCCTTTTGTGCGGCAGGCAAAAGCCCCAGGTGCGCTTATAATAGCTGGTCACATAGGGAACAGCATCCGGCAGGTCGGGCAGGCTGAAAAGATGCGGCTCCAGTTCATCAAGGCTGAAGCTGGCGTCGATGGGTTCTGAATAGTTGACGACCGAGAGGTTGCTCACGTCCGTGTCGCATATTACCTCACCGGCCGGCCCCCAAAGGCGCGCGCGCCTGCAATGCCATTCAGGCGGCACCGTCCAGTCAAACACCTTCGACCCCGTGGGCACTTTTTCTGTCTCAAGCGGCATAAACTGCCGGAAATAGTCAATCGATGCCTCAAGCCCTGGCCCGGTGATGGACCGGAACATGGGGAAAAGCGCATCAAATGCCTTGTCGATCAAGGCATGATCTGACGGAAATTTATCAAACATATCCGGTCCCTTGTTGCAAACAGGCTAGGCATAAGCAAAAGCCGTGCCGCGCCAGACCATGCGCGACTATAGTCCGGCTAAAGCCGGTGAGATAGCCAAATGGCAAAACTGGTGGTGGTCCCGACCATGCTTTCAAGCGTGCGGTCCAACAGCCTTGGCTTGCCACGGTTTATCAGCGCTTCGTCCCGGTGGGCGGCTTCATCTTCGATGATGGCATGCACCGCAGCATGTAATTCGGCATCATGCTGCGCGGCCCAGTCAAGCTGTTCCACAAGGTGATTGAAGACATTCCGCTCTACAGCGATGGTACAGCTCCAGATGCCGCGTTCGCCAAAAAGTGCGGTGATAAAACCAAGGAAATAACCGCCGATCGCCCAAAGCCACAGGGCGTGGCAAGTGCGGCTTCCGCGCTTCCTGGCCAATTTGTCGAATATGGCGAAATGCTCTTCCTCATGGGTTTTCATATGTTCAAGGTCAGCGGTGCATGGCCAGTCCATGAGCCGCGCGGCGGTTATCTGCGCGCGATAAATCTGCATGGCACCATACTCGCCTGCATGATTGACCTTCAGGATGGTTTCGGAGGTGTGGGTCATGATGTGAGCATTCCCACGGTGCGTTTGAAATGGCAACATGAATAAAAAAGGCCGCCTCGTGGGAATACGAGACGGCCTGATTTTTACTCAGTACACGCCAGAAACGGGCGAATACTCAAGTGATCTATGCAGCTTGCGCCGGGATGCGGCCGCGGGTATCGCCTTTGGTGTAGAAGGTCTCGCCCTTGTCCGCCATGTCACGCAGAAGCTGTGGCGGCGTGAAGCGCTCGCCGTATTCCTGCGCCAGACGGTCGGCCTCGCGGACAAATTCGTCCACGCCCATGGTATCAATGAAGCTGAACGGGCCGCCGGTGAAGGGCGCGAAACCCCAGCCGAAGATGGCGCCAATGTCGCCTGAAGCGGTGTCACGTAGCACGCCTTCTTCAAAACAACGGGCACATTCGATCGCCTGCCGCACCATTAGACGGGATTTGACTTCATCCACACTTGGCTGGTTCTCCGAGAGGGGGAAATGCTCACCAAGGCCCGGCCACAAGTGTTTTGAGCTGCCGTCTTCGGGGTACACGTAGGAGCCCTTGCCATTCTTGCGGCCGAATCGTTCAAGCTCGGTGACCATTTTTTCGACAAAGCCATCAGCAGGGGACGGCACATATTTGTCGCCGAGCGCTTTGCGGGTCGCCATGCCCACTTTGTAGGAAAGGTCGATCGCCACTTCGTCACCCACGGCCAAGGGGCCAACCGGCATGCCAGCCATCTTGCCTGCGTTCTCAATAAGCGCAGGGTTCACGCCTTCCTTGACCATGGCATAGCCTTCCTGCACATAGGTGCCGAAACAGCGGCTGGTGTAGAAGCCGCGGCTATCGTTCACCACAATCGGCGTCTTGCGGATCTGGCTGACATAATCAAGCGCGAGCGCGAGGGTTTCGTCATCGGTTTTTTCACCCATGATGACTTCCACAAGCGGCATCTTGTCTACCGGTGAGAAGAAGTGGATGCCGATAAACTGGTGCGGGCGAGAGAAGTTTTTCGCCAGCCCTGTGATCGGAAGGGTCGATGTGTTCGAGGCGAACACAATGTCTTTGCCAATAACAGCTTCGGTTTTCTCGGTGACATCTTTTTTGATGTCCTCGGCTTCAAACACAGCCTCGATGATCAGATCACAGTCCTTGAGGTCATCATAGTTGTCTGTCGCTGTGATGCGCGAGAGAAGCGCATCGCCCTTTTCCTGGCTGACCTTGCCGCGTTCAACACCTTTTTTCACCAGGTTGCGGCTATAGTCCTTGCCTTTTTCCGCAGCAGCCATGTCGCGGTCCAGCAGTACAACGTCCATGCCTGCCTTGGCGGAGACATATGCCACGCCCGCGCCCATCAGGCCTGCGCCCAGCATGCCAAGGCGTTTCACCGTCTTGCGCTCAATACCTTTTGGCCTGAGTGAGCCCTTCTCCACGGCCTGCTTGTTGATGAACAGGCTACGGATCATGTTGGGTGCCACAGAACCCGCGAGCAGCGTCATGAAATATTTGCTCTCGATGCGGATGGCGGTGTCAAAGTCAACAATACCGCCCTCATAGAGGCACGACAGGATCGCCTGCACAGCAGGGTAGTTGTGCTGGGTCTGCTTCTGCGCCATGGCGTTGGCCCCAATGAAGGTTTGTACGGCAGACGGATTCATTGCCCCTGCACCGCCCGGATATTTGAAGCCCTTTTTGTCCCATGGTGCGAGTGCACTTGGAGATTTTTTGACCCACGCCTTGGCTTTTTCAACAACCTGTTCCGTCGGCACCATCTCGTTGGCGATGCCAAGGCCAAGTGCGATCTGCCCGTTATAGGGCTTACCGGTGGTGATAGCCTGTGCCGCTGCCTGAATGCCGACAATACGCGGCAGGCGCTGTGTGCCGCCAGCGCCCGGCAGAAGGCCCACTTGCACTTCCGGGAAGCCAAGCTGCATTTTAGGGCTGTCGGTGATCACGCGGTAGTGGCAGGCAAGCACGAGCTCAAACCCGCCACCCAGCGCAAGGCCGTTCACGGCCGCTGCAAAAGCCTTGGTCCCCTGAAGCGCAAGCTCTTTACGTGGCTTACCGCCGGTCTCGATGAGGCGGAGGATCTTATTGAGGCGGAATGCGCCTTCAAAGGCTTGTTCCGGAGTCTGCTCGGCACCGGCTTGAGCACCCAGCATGTTAAGGTCAGCACCCGCAAGGAAAGCGTCCTTGCCGGAAGTGATAACAGCGCCTTTGACGGCATCGTCAGCCAGCACTTTGCCAACACAGGTTTCAAGGTCTTCGATCAGCTGCGCGTTGAACACATTCATGCCGGTGTTTGGCAGGTCAATGGTCAGAAGCGCGATGCCGTCGCTGTCTACTTCATAGCGAATGGTCTCGGTCATTGTGGTGTCTCCCTTCGCTCTCTTATACGCGTTCAATGATGGTGGCGGTGCCCATGCCGGCGCCGATGCAGAGCGTGGCGAGGGCAGTAGATTTTCCGCTGCGCTCAAGCTCGTCCAGCACGGTGCCGAGGATCATGGCGCCGGTGGCACCCAGCGGGTGACCCATGGCGATGGCGCCGCCGTTTACGTTGATGTCACTATGGTCGATATTGAGTGCTTCCATGAAGCGCAGAACCACTGACGCGAAGGCTTCATTCAGCTCCCAGACGTCAATGTCTGATGCGCTCATGCCTGCACGCTTAAGCACTTTCTGTGCAGCAAATTCCGGCCCGGTGAGCATGATTGTCGGCTCGGACCCGATCGATGCCATGGCACGGATGCGGGCGCGTGGCGTAAGGCCGAACTTTTCACCCATTTCCTTGGTGCCGACGAGAATGGCGGATGCACCGTCCACAATACCGGACGAGTTACCGGCGTGGTGCACGTGGTTGATACGCTCCACCTCGGGGTATTTTTGAATGGCTACATTGTCGAAACCAAATTCACCCATTTGCACGAAGGACGGCTTCAGCGCACCCAGCGACTGCATGGTGGTCTCGGGCCGCATGAACTCGTCATGGTCAAGCACGTTCATACCAACAACGTCTTTCACCGGCACGATGGATTTCGCGAAACGCTTCTCGTCCCACGCGGCTTTCGCGCGCTTCTGGCTTTCAACGGCGTAGGCGTCAACATCATCGCGGCTGTGACCATATTTGGTGGCGATAAGGTCGGCCGAGATGCCTTGCGGCACAAAATAGCTGTCGAAGGCTACAGATGGGTCAACCGGCCATGCGCCGCCGTCACTGCCCATGGGCACGCGGCTCATACTTTCTACGCCGCCGCCAATGGCCATGTCGGCCTCGCCAGACATCACTTTGGCCGCCGCAATGTTCACAGCTTCAAGGCCAGAGGCACAAAAGCGGTTGACCTGGAAGCCCGCCGTTGTTTCGGCATAGCCTGCGTTGATCGCTGCTACGCGGGCAATATCGGCACCCTGTTCTCCCACCGGTGACACACAGCCCAGCACAACATCGTCAATGTTAGCGGTATCGATGTCGTTACGGTCCCGTACTGCTTGCAATACTTGTGTCGCAAGCTGGATCGGCGTGATTTCGTGCAGCGAGCCATCAGCCCGGCCACGTCCGCGCGGGGTGCGCACGGCGTCAAAAATATATGCGTCAGTCATTTGTCTATAACTCCCTTAACTTCCCTTCAGGGATTTAGAAATTTGCGGCGTCGAGGGCCATGACCTCATCCGCACCGGCTTCGATCTCGGCCAGCATGGCTTTGATCTCGGGCATGCGGCGTTTCATGTAGTAACGGCCAGTTGTGAGCTTGTTCTCATAGAAGGTAGGGTCGCTTGTGTCGCCGTCCAGTGCATCCGCGGCAACTTTTGCCATCTGGGTCCACATCAGGCCGAGCAGCACATGCCCAAAGAGGTGCATGTAGGCCGTAGAACCCGCACCCGCATTGTCAGGGTTTTGCATGGCGTTCTGCATCAACCACATTGTGGCCTGCTGCAGGTCCTTGAGGCCAGCGCCAAGTGCATCGGTGAAGGAGCGCAGACGGTCGTCGCCTTTGGCATTTTCACGGATATCGGCGGCGTATTTGAAGAAAGCCTGAATGGCGCGGCCACCGTTGGCAGGTAGTTTGCGACCGACAAGGTCAAGCGCCTGAATGCCGTTAGCGCCTTCGTATATCTGAGCGATACGGGCGTCGCGCACAAACTGTTCCATACCGTGTTCGGCGATATAGCCATGACCACCGAAAATCTGCTGGCTGGAGACGCAGTATTCAAAGCCGCGGTCGGTGAAAACACCCTTGATGATCGGCGTCAGGAGGCTAACCATATCCTCCGCCGACTGGCGTTCTTCTTCGGTTTCCGCATTGTGGGCGAGGTCCACCAGCACACCGCACCAAAGCGATGCAGCGCGCGAGCTTTCATTAAACGCCTTGGCGTTCATCAGCATACGGCGAACGTCCGGGTGCACAATGATAGGGTCGGCTGGGCCGTCCGGGTTTTTGGTGCCGGAAATGGAACGTCCCTGCAGACGGTCCCGCGCATAATCGGCCGCGTTCTGGTATGCTACTTCCGAATTGGCAAGGCCCTGCATGCCCACACCGATGCGCGCGGCGTTCATCATAATGAACATGGACCGGAGGCCCTTGTTTGGTTCGCCGATCAGGTAGCCGCGGGCACCGTCATAGTTCAAGACGCAGGTAGAGTTGGCATGAATGCCCATCTTTTCTTCGATGGAGGCGGTGTTCACGTTGTTGAATTCACCCACGCTGCCATCATCGCCAACCTTGTATTTCGGTACGATAAAAAGCGAGATGCCTTTAACACCCTTCGGTGCATCGGGCAGGCGTGCCAGCACGAGGTGAATGATGTTCTCAGAGAGGTCATGATCGCCAGCCGAGATGAAGATTTTGGTGCCGGAGATTTTATAGGAGCCATCGTCCTGCGGTTCGGCCTTGGTGCGGAGCAGGCCGAGGTCGGTACCACAGTGTGGTTCGGTCAGGTTCATGGTGCCGGTCCAGGAGCCTTCCACCATCTTCGGCAGGTATTTTTGTTTTTGCTCGTCCGTGCCGTCAAGCGAGATCGCTGCCATCGCACCAGCGGAAAGACCGGGGTACATGGCAAAAGCATGGTTTGAGGAGATCATCATTTCTTCAAAGCAGAAACCGAGCACATGGGGCAGCCCCTGACCGCCAAAGTCAGGATGCTGTGTCAGGCCGGACCAGCCGCCCTCAACATATTTATTATACGCTTCCTTGAAGCCCTTCGGTGTTGTGACAGAACCATCATTATGGCGCGTACAACCCTCACGGTCGCCGGAATAATTCAGCGGCTGAAGCTCATTTTCACAGAATTTGGCCCCTTCTTCCAAAATGGCGGATACGAGGTCAGGGGTGACTTCCGAATATCCCGGCAGGTTTTGGTATTGGCCGATATTCAGCACTTCATTGAGCACGAAGCTCATGTCTTTCACGGGGGCGCGATATGTTGGCATATTTAAACCTCAACTATGTCAGTGTGATTATACGTCTATCAGATGTCATCTTTTGGGTGCGTACTGGCGCAGGGGTTCGCCGGTGTCACGGCGAAGCCACTGGTCCGATTCTTCAGAGCGCACGAGATTGGCGATCAAGGAACAGAAATCCTGAAGCTCGTCTATTGTGGCGTTGATGTCGTCGCGTTGTTCTTCGAGGGCGCGAATGCGGGCGCGGCATTTCTCGACAGTGACCGAACGTTGGGTCTCGCGGCCGTCGCCAAGGTCATAGAGATCGAGCATTTCGCCAATTTCCTGAAGCGAGAAACCGACCCGTTTTCCGCGCAGAATCCATGCCAGCCGGACACGGTCGTTGACGTGGTAAATGCGGTTCTGCCCCTGCCGCTCAGGCGTGAGGAGGCCCTGTTCTTCATAGTGTCTGAGCGTGCGCGGCGTAACGCCAAATTCGCACGCCAATTCCTTGATGGAATAGGTGACGCATTTTTCCGCTCGCATTGGTAACCTTCCCTTTAATGTGCTTCATTATCTAGTTAACGTTTACGTTAACGTCAAGATGGCTGCGCGGGAAATTTGCTAGATGCCTGCTTTCGCACTATATTTTCTGGACGTTGCAGTTTGATTTAAATGTTGTGCTGCTGACGCTGGGCGCAATATTGGCGCGACTCGATCATGAGGGAGGGGACTATGGCACCAAAATTCGAGAGTTTTCGGGAGTTTTTCCCCTATTATCTGGCGGAACATTCCGACCCGGTTTGCCGTGGTTTGCACTATGCCGGGACGATAATTGCGACCGCGGTTTTCATCTATGCGCTGGCCACCCAGACATGGTGGTTGCTGCTTGTGTATCCGGTTATCGGCTATGGTTTCGCCTGGGTTGGTCATTTTGTATTCGAAAAAAATCGCCCGGCGACCTTCGATTATGCCCGTTGGTCTTTGATCGGCGACTATAAGATGTTGTCCTTATGGCTGACGGGCCGCCTGGCACCTGCGATGGAAGATGCGCTGGCGCGTTATGGCCGACGTAACTCAAAGGGCGCGTCGAGCGCTGCATAGCGCTTGCGGTACCTGCCCGGATCATCATATATCTTCTGCAGAACAGGCAGCGCGATGGCGCTGCCCGTCACTTTTTATGGGGTGAGTAGTGCAGCAGGGAAGTATCTCGGACACACAAAAGTGCGCCTACATGCCGCGCGTCCTGTTTTCGCCAAAACCCAGCGCTGAAAGAATGCTGGCAACCAAACTGACGGGCTTTGTTGCGACTTACAAGCCTTTCAATGATCCATCGATCGATGCGGATGATTTTGATCTTGTCGTACCTCTGCGGCTTGATGCCATGCGTTGGTTGAACAGTGAAAGGGGGGCTGCGCTACGCAAAAAAGCGTTGCTGCCGCCAAACCGTGTCCTGGATCTGTGCGACGACAAACTTGAGTTCGCCCGGTTCCTGATCAAGCATGGCTATGGCGATAATGTCCCCTCGATCGAAGGACCGCTTGAATACCCCTATATATTGAAACGCCGGTCGGACGAATGGGGCAACCACAGCCATCTGATCAAAGATGCGGAAGATGAAAGTCGCCATGCAGCGCATATGGCGTCCGGGGCGTATTTTTGTCAGACCCTGATAACGGGGCATAACGAATATGCCACTCATATGTTGGTGGACGGCACCACCATCACCCATTGCAGCACCGTGCAGATACGCTTTGACGCCGACGATGTCGTGTTCCGGGAGGGCGTCAAACCGCTCGGATTTACCCGTACGGGCAGCGCGGATCATATCAAGTTGTTTGCAGGTATCCTCGTGCGGCTCGGGTTCGAAGGGTTGTGCTGTTTCGACTACAAGCTGGCGGGCGGCGTGGTGAAGATATTTGAGCTTAATCCTCGCTTCGGCGGTTCCCTCGCCTTTACACCCAACGGGGCGATTGCGAGCTATGCCAATATCGTTGCAAAACGCCTTCGGTCAGACGGGGATCGGTCGGTACAAAACACTGACTAACCCCCTATCTATTTGCATTCCTGCGCCACTTTAGGTAGGACAATGACATAACCCTGTCGCTGGCCTTTTGGGATCAGTCTTCATATGCCGCTTTACCTACCCATCGCCGAACTTTCGATGAATGTCTTCGTCGTTCTTGGCATGGGTGCGATTGTCGGCTTTCTCTCCGGTATTTTTGGTGTTGGGGGCGGCTTCCTGATGACGCCGCTGCTGATCTTTGCTGGCGTCCCGCCTACCGTTGCGGTGGCTACCCAGTCCAACCAGATCACCGCCGCCAGCGTTTCTGGTGCACTTGCGCACTGGCGGCGACAAGGCGTTGACGTTAAGATGGGCTTCGTGCTGATTATCGGCGGCGCGGTTGGTGCCTTTGTCGGCGCGCAGGTGTTCACTTATCTGCGGCTTCTGGGGCAAGTTGATCTGATGATCTCTATTGCCTATGTGTTGTTCCTGGGCTCAGTCGGGGGGCTGATGCTTTGGGAAAGCCTGCGCGCGATTATGCGTCAGCGCCGAGGTGTCGAACCACCCCGCAAGCCCCGCGAAGAACGCCACAAGGCCTGGATACATGCCCTTCCGTTTAAAATGCGTTTTCGTAAATCGCATCTCTATATTTCTGCGCTCCTGCCGTTGGCCGTCGGCTTCTTTGTTGGCCTTTTGTCCGCCATTATGGGAGTGGGCGGCGGCTTTGTGATGATTCCGGCGATGATCTATCTGCTGGGCATGCGGGCAAATGTGGTTGTCGGTACGTCCTTGTTTCAGATTATTTTTGTTACGGCGCTGACGACGATATTTCATTCGGTCAACACGCAAACAGTGGATATCTTCCTGGCGCTTCTGCTGTTACCTGGTGCGGTTATCGGTGCACAGCTTGGCGCGCGTATCGGGCTGAAACTGAAGGCAGAGCAGTTGCGGGCCCTTCTGGCGCTGATGGTGCTGCTGGTTTGTGTGAAAATGGGCCTTGGTCTGGTGGTGGAGCCATATGAGCGATACTCGGTCGCGGAAGTAACCCAGCTTGAGGGCATCAAATGATGCGCAAGGCCCTCCTTATGATATCAATGGTGATCGGCTTCGCGAATGCTGCCAACGCGCTGGTCACGGACCTCTCTAACCGGCGTATTGAGATCCGCTATAGCTTCAATGGCGCAGACCTTATTCTTTTTGGTGCGGTGGGGGCTACAAGCATCAATACATATAATGATGCCTATGACGTGGTGATCGTTGTGCGGGGTCCCGAAGCGCCAACCATTGTGCGTCACAAGGAGCGGGTTGGCGGCATCTGGGTCAACACAAATGCCATCCGGTTTCCTGCCGCGCCAGGTTACTACGCGGTGGCGGCGTCACGACCCCTTGAGGAAATCGCGACGCCTGTTGCGTTCGCAAGTTACGGCATCGGCTTCAAGAATTTACCGCTGGTCGCGGACAGCGGCACCGGCCGTGGCCTAACCGTTCCACCGATTGCATTCCGCGATGCGCTCTTTCGCCTGCGGGCAAGCGAAGGCCTATACCGGCAGGAAATTGACAGTGTGAGCGTGGTTGACGAAGGCCTTTTCCGCACAGATATCCATCTGCCGGCCAATGTGCCAATTGGCAATTTCATCGTCGAAACGTTTGTCTTCCAGAAAGGCAGCATGAAGGCCCGGCACCGTATCAACATGCATGTGGACAAGGAAGGTTTTGAACGCGCGGCCTATACCTTCGCGCACGAATGGCCGTTTTTTTATGGCCTTGTCGCGGTGATTGTTGCGCTGGGCGCGGGCTGGCTCGCGGGCATTCTGGGTAAAAAATAGCGGGTGCTACCGGCCCTTCCTGATCTCGTAAAGATATTTGCCGTCTTCGACGCGCGCCATGATAAGCGTGTGACCTGCCATGGAACAAAAGGCTGGCATGTCATGTACTGACGTCGGGTCAGAGGCGATGACCAGAAGCATGTCGCCTTCGCTAATTTCATCCAGTTTTCGCCGTGCCCGAAGCACAGGCATGGGACAGGCAAGCCCCGTTGCGTCCAGCGTTGCTGCGAAGCGCTCTTCAGATTGTTCCATGATACCCAATACCCTGTATACCGGTCCTAGATCCGGCCGCGAAAAACTTGCGCGCCGATACATTCCAGATTAATCGCGATTTCTCAATAGCGCGTTAACAGGCAGGGTTTTCGTCTGCGGTATATCTGGGTGGTTGCGGTCTAATCGTCCAGAATGCCGAGCCGCATGGCGCTGGGCAAAATTTCTCGCGTCGATGTAACAGCCAATGCTTCCTTAAGTTCCTTGATATGGAAAGAAACTGTTGGCGCGCTCACACCCAGTCGCACGGCGATCTGTCCGTTTGTCAGCCCCGCATTCAGCTGCTGGAGTACTTGATGCGGCCGGCCTTTGATGCCAAGGCGTGCGGCACGTTCTATCCGTTCAAGGGGCTGATAGAAGGTGTGCATGTAGATGGAGGCCAGGTGCACCTCATCGCCATGCATCTTCATGATTTCCTGTAGCTTGTCGATGCGATGTACTGCATGCAGGGTTACCTCCCCGTGCCCGCGACCGAAGGCGTGCCTGAGCGGAAAACCGACAGCGGAGAAAATGCCGTAATGTTCGGCGCGCTGCAGGATGAAGTCGAACCCCTTGAAGTTCGGGTCCTTGGGGTCGAGAAGTTCCCGCGCCATGTAGAGAGGCTGCATGGAGCGTTTCTCGATCTGATGGATCATCGGGTCCACTTTTTCATAGTGGCGGCTCTGATACTCCTCAACGCCTTCTTTGGGCATACTGGTAATCCAGGTACGCCCGGCAAGCGAGACCCGCACATGGGTGTCCTTGCCGTTTTCTTCTTCCACCGGGGTGTTGATGGGGGCGTAAGAATAGCCATAGGTCGCGCACTTGAAGCCCCGGTCTTCGATGAAGTCGAGAAAATGCTGCCAAACATCATGGCTCGTTATAGCTGTTTCCAACTGGCCAATGAGGGTGCTCACATTGTCCACAAACAGTCTCCAACTGGTGATCGGCTCTTTTACTTTAGCGCAAATTAGTGCACGATCACGGATTTCAAGCAAGTGAAAGATAGATGAAAAATTCAAGAATAGCCAAAAAAGTGGGACAGTTTCCCAAAAGTAAAGCCCGCCCCTTGGGTGAAGGGGCGGGCTGGTGACCGGGATTGGGTATGTCCCGGTCGAAAGGACAGGCCGGTTGGGTGCCGGGTGCTGAGAGATGGCCCGTCCTTAACTCGAAACAGAAACTAGTGGACGACGCTGCCCTCGGACTTGAAACAATCTGCGGCTTTGGCAGCCAGTTGCTCATGGATGGCGAGCCAGAGGTCGAAACCTTCCTCGTCGCCGATGGCCTTCATCTTTGAGAGAGCCTCATCAGCATAGACCAGCGCTTTCGGACCCAGGTTTTGCAGCAGATTGTCGGCGACAAGGCCGAAATAGAAGGTTGGGTCAAAAGGCAGTGACTGTTGCATGATACGGATCCTCTGAGCAGCGTGTGAAACTTGCTACCCATAAGAGCAACAGCCGTGCCAGTTTAAAGGGCCAAGGCTTTTCAACGGATTGCCACGTGTTGCCCTTCGGTTGGCACGTCGGGCGGGACAAAGCTGCCGGGCAGGGTCTGAACACGCCCGGTAAGGCTTGCCGTACCATGATGAAACAGGTGGTCAGATCAGGGGCAGGAGGTTGGGGGCATGCCGCCACGGTTGGACCGCATCAAGGCGCGGCATGACCGCAACGGACAGTCCAGAGAGGCGCCGTAGCTCATCAGCTGTCGCATCCAGGGGCGGGTTGTCGCCCGTGCTTTCACTCATGACAATCGCACGCACCACAAGGCCGCGCCCCTGCATGGCTTCGAGCGTCGCCAAAGTGTGGGAGATGGTGCCAAGGTAACTGCCGACCACCATCAGGGATGGCAGCTCAAGCGCTTTGATCCAGTCAGCAACCAGTGTTTTTCCGGCCAAGGGAACAAAGGAACCACCGACTCCTTCGATTACCGTGAAGGGGTTGTGGTCAAGCGCCGCCCTGCAGGTTTTGATCAGCGCGTCCATATCAAGTGTGCGCCCCTCAAGTGCGGCGGCCATGGCTGGAGCAAGGGGCGCGCGGTACCGGAAGGGCGACATCTGGTCAACGACCTCAGGCGTCATCTCCAGACCAAGCCCGTCTGCTATGACCGCGGTGTCGCTACCCTCCATCGTGTCATCCGTCACACCGCTGATAATTGGTTTAAGCGCCGCGACAGGCCTGCCTGCCGTGCGCAACTGATGACACAGTGTGGCGGTGACCAGGGTCTTGCCGATTTCGGTGCCGCTCGAGGTGATGAAAAGCCCGCTCACGATATCCCCCCCAGCCCCAGTTTTTTGCACGCGGCGATCAGGCGCTCAACGTCGTGATCACGGTGGCTGGCGGAGAAACTGAAACGCAGACGCGATGTGCCTTCGGGCACGGTCGGTGGCCGGAAGGCGATAACCTTGAAGCCGACGTCAGCAAGGTTGGCAGAGGCGTTGAGCGCGTCAGCTTCTGTACCAATGACAAGCGGTACGATCGGCGTATCAGGTTTTGGCAGGCCCATGGCGTGTGCAAAACGCTGCGCAAGCATTGTGGGGCGGGTGACAAGTGCGCGGTCATGTTCGATAAGGTCCAGCGCCTTGACGGCAGCACCCACGGCAGCAGGCGGCAGGCCCGTCGTATAGATAAAGGGCCGCGCGCGGGTGCGCATCAGGTCTGTCACCGGCTTGCTGGCCGCGAGATACCCGCCATAGGAGCCAACGGCTTTGGAAAGCGTGCCCATTTGCAGGGGCACAAGGCCTTCAGCGCCGCAAGCATGCGCGCTGCCGCGCCCACCACCAATGGTGCCAAGCGCATGGGCATCGTCATTCATCAGCCATGCGTCATAGTCAGCCGCGAGCAGGCCTAGTTCCTTGAGTGGCGCGATGTCGCCGTCCATCGAATAAACGCCGTCTACCACAATGATCACACGGCTATGCTTGGCCCGTTCTGCCTTCAGGATATCGTGCACATGTGTGACTTCACTGTGCGGGAAGAAACGGACGGTGGCACGGGAAAGCTGCATGCCCGCATGGATGCAGGTATGTACCAGTTCATCGGCGATGATCAGATCGTTCTTGCCGACAAGGGTAGGGATGATACCCACGTTTGCCAGATAGCCAGATCCAAAGACGCAGGCGTCTTCAGTACCCTTGATCCGCGCGAGGCGTTTCTCAAGCTCCGTATAAAGCGGGTGGTTTCCTGTCACCAAGCGGCTTGCGCCGGCACCGGCGCCAAAACGGTGGGCGGCTGCGGCAGCCGCTTCCACCACATCGGGGTGGGTGGAAAGGCCAAGGTAATCATTGTCGGTGAAGCTGATCAGCTCGGGTCCGCCATCCACATGCATGCTCATGGCGCCTGCGCGCGCGCTGGTGACAAGGCAGCGGCGCTGGTTCTTTGCCTCCAATGCGTCGAGCTTGGTGGTCGCGAACGCGTCTAGGCTTGACGGGGCTTGCTCAAATCTTTTCATGGATGTTGGCTTTAGGCGCTGGAGCGCGCCTCGTCAAGCAAGCATACACAAGGTCACGCTTAGGTAATTTTACTTGACTTGCCCCCTCCCAGCCGCGATTTTCCCGGCATCTAAGGTCGAGGAGTTTTTCATGAACGCACCTGCAAATGTCTCGTTTCCAGAGGCCCCCATCCGCCACGACTGGACCCGTGATGAAATTATGGCGCTTTTTGCCATGCCTTTCATGGACCTTGTATATGAGGCACAGCGCGTTCACCGGCTCTATCATGACCCGAACAAAGTACAGCTTAGCCAGCTGATCTCGATCAAGACCGGCGGCTGCGCCGAAGATTGTGGCTATTGCTCCCAGTCCGCCAAGCATGCCAAAACAACGGGCCTGACGGCAACCAAGTTGATGGAAGTTGAACGGGTGCTGGCATCGGCAAAAAAAGCCAAGGCAGGCGGCGCGTCGCGCTATTGCATGGGCGCCGCATGGACGAGCCCCAAGGACCGTGACATGGACAGTATCCTCGCCATGGTCGAAGGTGTGAAAGCGATGGGGCTTGAGACCTGCATGACCCTTGGCATGCTGGATGATTGCCAGACAAAACAGCTCAAGGACGCGGGCCTCGACTATTATAACCACAATGTGGATACGTCAGAGGAATACTACAAAAAGATCATCACCACCCGCAGCTATCAGGAGCGTATCGATACCCTCAAGCGCGTGCGAGACGCAGGCATTAATGTCTGCTCCGGCGGGATCGTCGGCATGGGCGAAAAGCCCGAGGACCGCGCGGGCATGCTGATGACGCTGGCCAACCTTGAGGAGCACCCGGACAGTGTGCCGATCAACATGCTGGTGGCTGTGCCAGGCACACCGCTTGAGCATGTGGAGAAGCTGGACCCGTTTGAATTTGTGCGCACCATTGCGGTTGCGCGTATCATGATGCCGAAAGCCGAGGTTCGCTTGTCCGCCGGGCGCCAGGAAATGAGCGAAGAGACGCAGGCGCTGTGTTTCCTCGCCGGTGCCAGCAGTATTTTCTATGGTGAACAGCTTCTCACGACACCGAACCCAGAGAATAACCAGGATATGGCGCTCTTTAACAAGCTGGGCCTGAGCCCGGCTTAACCATGGGTGAGCATCCGCACTGGTACACTGAGGGTGTCAGCCATATCTGGCTGCCCTATACCCAGATGAAAACCGCCACGCCGCCCCTGCCGGTGAAGGCTACGGACGGCGTGCGCATCACGCTTTCTGATGGCCGTGAGCTTATTGACGGCATCTCATCATGGTGGGCGGCGGCGCACGGTTATAACCACCCCCACATTATGCAGGCGATGAAAGCCCAGCTTGAGGTCATGCCGCATGTGATGTTTGGTGGTATGGTCAACGAGCCGGCGCTCAGGTTGTCAAAACGCCTTGCGGACATGTTGCCCGGCGACCTGAACCGCGTATTCATTGCCGAATCCGGCTCGGTCTCCGTTGAAGTGGCGATGAAAATGGCGCTGCAATACTTCTTCAACCGGGGTGAAAAGCGCAGCAAGTTTGTGCACTTCCGTGGCACCTATCACGGTGACACCCTTGGCACCATGGCAGTGTGTGACCCGGAAGAGGGCATGCACGGCCTGTTTGGCGACGTGCTGGCGAAAAACTTGCTGACTGATCTGCCGCGCACGCGACAGGACGCGGAAAAATTTGCGGCTTTCCTGAAAAAGAACGCCGCAGATGTTGCGGCCGTGATTACCGAACCGCTGGTGCAGGGCGCGGGCGGCATGGTGTTCCACCAGGCTGAGACTTTGCGGTGGCTGCGTGAAGCCTGTGATGCAGCCGACGTGCTGTTGATTGTCGACGAGATTTTTACCGGCTTTTATCGCACAGGCACACGGTTTGCCACTGATCAGGCTGGTATCGTGCCGGATATGGTGACGCTGTCGAAGGCTTTGTCGGGCGGCGTGTCGCCATTGTCGGCCTGCGTGGCCCGCGCGGAAATTTTTGAGGCCTTCTATGATGACGACCCGTCAAAGGCACTGATGCACGGCCCGACCTATATGGCTCATGCGCTCGGGTGCGCTGCCGCCAATGCGTCGCTTGATCTGTTTGAGCAAGACGACTATGCCGCCAAGGTTCATGCCATCGAAGGTCAGTTGATGGCCGAGCTGGCACCGTGCGGGTTCGCGGGCAATGTGAAAAGCGTGCGGGTGAAAGGCGCGATTGGCGTGGTGCAGCTCGATGACGCGCGCGAGCTTGAAGCGCTCAAGCCCAAATTTGTCGAGCGCGGCGTCTGGATACGCCCCTTCCGCGACATTGTTTACCTGACGCCACCACTGGTGATTGACAAAGACGACCTGAGCGTACTGACAGGGGCAATTCGCGACGTGCTGGGCGCCTGAGACGGGGCCTTGGTCAGAACCAGCCGCTTCGGCGGAAAAAGAAGGCAAGGACAACCGCAATGGCGCCACACCCGCCGGTAACCACCCAGAAAGCCGTGCCGTCATCGACCCCAGGCATACCACCAACATTGATTCCAAATAGCCCGGTGATGAAACCAAGCGGCAGGAAAATCGCGGCGACGATGGACAGGGTGTACATGTTCCGGTTCAGTCGGTCCGACATGATGGTGACCAGCTCTTCCTGCTGGAACTGAAGGCGGTCGCGGGCCGCGTCAAGGTCTTCCAGATGGCGGGTCAGGTCGTCATGCGCGTTCCTCAGCCGACGGGTATATTTTTCACCCAACCAAGTGGTTGCCAGGTCTTTCAAGAGGCCGACGGCTGCACGCAGTGGATTGAAATAGCGCCGCAGCAGCAGAACTTTATGCCTGAGGTTCGCCAGTTTGGTGCGGTGTTCGGGCTTGCCGCCGTCGATCATCTCCAGCTCAAGTTCGTCAATCTCCTCCATCAGTTCGGAGATGGGGACTGCCATATTTTCAATAATATTCACCGTCAAGCCGACGATGACCTCCGACGAGGAGGCAGGTTGATCCGCAGCCTGCAGTTTTGCTGCCAGTTTGCGCGCCGCAAACACGGACCTTCGCTGAGCGCTGACAACGTGTGACCCGTCACTCCATATGCGCAGCGACACCATGTCCTCCGGGTCTTCTTCCGGGTTCAGGTTGATGCCGCGCAGGATGACGAGATACTCTTTTTCAAATTCTTCTACCCGGGGGCGCGTGTCTTCCGCGCACAGCGCGTCGACCATGGCGTCGTCGATATAGGGTGCAGCTTTTTTCAGTTCCGCCCGGGCGTTGGGCTGGGAAACATTAAAGTGCAGCCAGATGGGTTCGTCGATCCGGCCTTCCTCCACGACGGCATGCCTGCCGGTGTCAACACCGTCCCGAAGATAAACCGCATGAATCAGCGCCTTGTCACTCACGCCTTATCTCCCTTACCGCTGCAATCATCCGCCGGTTTCAGCTGAAGGTTTTCGGGTATAGACTTCAGGTGCAGATCCCGTTGCGGGAACGGAATTTCAATGTGGTTTTCAGCGAACTTGCGCCAGATGGCAAACTGCACATCGCTTTTGGGGCCACGGCGACCTTCGGTTACGTCGCTGACCCAGAAGTGCAGCGTGAAATCGATGGAACTGTCACCGAACCCGTCCAGGTAACAAACTGGCTCGGGAAATTCGATACAGCGTTCGTGTTCCCTGGCCGCCTGCAGCAGCAGGTCGCGCACCAGATCAAGGTTGGAACCGTAGGCAACACCGATGGTGATTTCCACACGCCCGTGTTTGTTGGTGAGCGTCCAGTTGATCACGCGGGCGGTGATGAAATCCTCATTTGGTACCATCACTTCCTTGCCGTCAAAGGTCTCAACAAGGCTGTAGCGCGCGCCGGTGTGGCGCACAAAACCCTGGGTGCCGTCCGATAGCTCGATCAGGTCGTCTACCTCGACCGATTTTTCAGCAAGCAGGATGATACCGCTGATGAAGTTGGAAGTAATTTTCTGAAGGCCAAAACCAATACCGATACCCACGGCGCCGCCCAGCACAGTCAGGGCCTTCAGGTCGATGCCGATCATATCAAGGGCAGCGACAAAGAAGATGAAATAGATAATCAGCGTTGCGGCTTTTGCAAGCAGCTCCCGATTGCTGACCCGCATGCGGCTGAAGCCCGCGATGCGTTTCTCAATCTGGGCTGAGACCAGTGACGAGATCCAGAAAAAGCCGGTAACAATCAGCAAGCCCTTGAGTACTGTATACGGCGATATAGTATATTCCAGAAATTCAAGCGTCAGGCGTTCATCGCTCAGGAAGTTACGGATGGGGAGCAGATGCCCCTCATATCCCGCCCATGTCAGAAATATGAGGAAGGAGCCAATGAGCACCTTCGCCAGAATCGACCGCGGATGAAAAAACTCGGACGTGACTGACATGGCTGGTAACTGTCTCCCGCACCTGATGAAGCCTGAACACCCTGTTACCGCATATTGTTGCGGAAATGAAAGGCTAAGTCATTGCTTTTTTAGCGGGTGCGGCACCAGTTATACTTTCAGTATGATACCCTTGCGCTTCATGATCGCCACTGGCAACCAGGAAGCCAGTACAACGATCATCACCGGCACCAGCATCGCAAACTCCGCAGGCAGGGTGGCTGCCAGGCTGTCCTGCAGGCTTTCAGTGATGCCGTTCAGCAGCAGCGGCCCCATCAGATAAGTGTGGACGACATAAGCCGTTATGGCGTTGATGCCGAAGGCCTGTGCAAAGCTCGTCAGCGGTCCGCGCCAGCCTTTGACGTCAAGGCACCAGATAAGCGCGGTGAACACGAGTAGCGCCAGGCCGCTTGTCGCCAGCACAAAGGTGGACGACCATGTGGCCTTGACGATGGGGTGGAAGGGGGCAAGGCCAAAACCGAGTAGGGTGAGGAACAGGCCCACCGCACACATTTGGCACAGTGTGCGACCAGTGCAGCCTTTTGCGCGAATGAGGCTGCCGGTAAGGGCGCCCATCAGCGCCTGCGCGATGCTGGGCAAGGTGCCCAAAAGGCCCTCGGGTTCAAAAGGTATTTCAGCATTGCGGGCATAGACATGGCTACCAAGGATGAAACGATCAAACCAGCTGGAATAGTTCTGCCCGGGGGCAAGAAGGTCAACGGGGGCATCGGGGATTGGGATCATTTGCAGGAAATGATAGCCGACAAGGATGACAAGAATGACGGCGATTTGTGCACGCCAGCCATAGCCGATGAAGAAGATCGCGGCACCGAGGAAGGTCAGGCCGATACGTTGCAGTACGCCAAGAAGCCGGATTGGTTCGCTCCAGTCCGCGAACGAAAGTGTGAGCGCGAGGCCGATGAGGAACAACAGGGCAGCGCGCTTGAACAGTTTGGCAACGAGGCTGCGGGTCGACCCGCCATCGTCACTTTTGACATGACCAAGCGCGAACGGCAGCGACACGCCAACCATGAAAATAAAGAAAGGGAAAACCAGATCGGCAACGGTCAGGCCCGCCCATGGGGCATGAAGGAAAATGCCGTATGCAGGTATGGTTGTGCCATAGTGAAACACGGCAACGCTGTTCACGAAAATCATGCCGATCACGGCAAGCCCGCGAAAGACATCCAGTGACAAAAGCCGCTGTTTCCCCATTTGTTTATTCTCCCCCTGAATGACAACGTTAGAAAAAATAGCCTTATGGGGTGGATTTGCAACATTTTCATCGGGGCCGGACCGGGCACAAATAAAAAAGCCCGACCACAGGGCCGGGCTTTCTGATTGTTTTACAGGGCTCGTTATCTATTCGCGATTGCCAAGGAACTGCAGCAGGAACATGAACAGGTTCACGAAATCCAGATACAGGCGTACAGCACCCATGATTGCGCCTTTGGCAACAGCTTGCCCTGTCGCCATCATGTAATAGCTTTCCTTGATGCGCTGTGTGTCGTAGGCGGTAAGGCCTGCAAAGATCAACACACCGGCAACCGAAATGATGAACTGCATCATGTCAGACGCCAGGAATATATTCACCACGCTTGCGATAATGATGCCGATCAGGCCCATGAACAGGAAGGTGCCCATGCCGGAAAGGCTCTTCTTGGTGGTGTAGCCGTACAGGCTCAGCGCACCAAAAGCCGCCGCGGTAATGAAAAAGGTTCGTGCGATGCTGGGGCCGGTGTAGATGACAAAGATTGATGCCATCGACAAGCCCATTGTCGCCGCGAATGCCCAAAAGATCATCTGCAACGCACCGGCGGACAGTTTGTTAACGCCGAAGCTCATGACCATAATAAAGGCCAGTGGTGCAAGGGCGACAATCCAGCGCAGGCCGCTACCGAAGATCGCGTTCATCATGTCAGGGCTGCTGGCGGTCAACAGGGCAACAATACCCGTCAACAACACGCCGGAGGCCATGTAGTTATAGACCTTTAGCATGTAGGCGCGCAGGCCTTCATCAAATTCCGCAGTTTGCGCACGCGACTGTGCGCCATATTGCGTATTAAAGCGTTGTACCATTTCTGCTCCTCATGAGCTGGTTGTTAGTTGGTACCCAATATGGCGATGATGCCCAACGCTTTCAACTGCAATCGGACATCGTTCACACCGATTTTATTCCATGCGCAGTACCTGGTTCGGTTTTGCAGACAGCGCCCGGAAGCTGGAACCGAGGCCAAAGACCACGGTGATCAGCAGGCTTGCGCTGACGGTGAAGATCATCGGCCATGGCAGGAAACTGAATTCCATCTCCATGACAAACTCGACGACCAGCCATCCTGCGAGCGTGCCGAGCGCAAGGGCAATGATCGCCGTGATCAGGCCAATCAGCGCATATTCCAGCAGATAGGCGCTCAGAATTTGCCGCCGTACCGCGCCGACAACCTTGAGGATGACCGATTCGTAAACCCGCTGCCGGAACCCGGCGGCGATAGCCCCCGCAAGCACAAGGATGCCGGCAATAATGGCGACAGCCGCCGTGGCACGCACGGCAACGCCGATCTGCTCCATCATCGTGTTCACCGACGACAGCACCTCTTTCATGCGTACCGCCGTCACGCTTGGAAACTTGCTGGTAATTGCCCGGTGGGCTGCGGTTTCTGTCTCGCTGCCTGCCTTCAGGGTTGCCATATAGGTGTGCGGCGCGTCTTTCAGTGTGTTGGGATCAAACAGAATGACAAAATTAAAGCCAAAGGTGCCCCAATCAATTTGCCGCAAGCTGCGGATGGTGGCGGTAATCTCCCGTCCCAGTACGGAAACGGTGATGGTGTCGCCGATTTTGAGGCCAAGGCCATCGGCTACTTCTTTGCCCATGCTGACCTCGGGTCGGCCGGAATAGTCAGCAGGCCACCAATCGCCATCAACAATGGTACTGCCTTTGCCAAGCTCTGCCATATAGGTCAGGCCACGGTCACCGCGCAGTACCCATCGTACCTCCGGGTCGACCTCCACTTCATCGGCTTTTACATTATTGAGCCTGATAACCCGGCCGCGCAGGTTTGGTACGGTTACAAGGTCTTCCACCCCATCAATATCAGCGATCGTCGCCTCAAAATCCGGCAGTTGTGCACGTTGGATATCGAGGAAAAAGAAAGCGGGTGCTTCGTCCGGTACCTGTTCCGACAGCCGCGCCTCCAGGTTGCCTTCAATCAGCGCCAGGCTGGCAAATAGGGTCAACCCCAGGCCAAGCGACAGCACAACGGCACCGGTGGCGGCGCCGGGCCGGTGCAGGTTGGCAATCGCCATTCGGCGCATGGCATTTTTTGACCGCGGTACCTTGGCAGCCCCGCGTTCAATCAGCCAGCTGATTCCGCGCAGGATGCCAAGCGTGATGCCCGCGCCCACCATGAAGCCAGCCGCCAGAAAGCGGTTGTCCGACATGCCGACAGCCAGCAGCACAACAACAAGCGCCGCGCCAAATATTGTGGCGGTATAGATGAACCGTGGCCAGCGGTTTTCAGGGGCGACCAGCGCGCGGAAAAGGCGTACGGCAGGCAGGTCACGCGCCTTGCCAAGTGGCCACACGGTAAAGGCGATAGTGATCATCAGGCCATAAAGGGCTGCCAGCCCGAGGGCGAGAGGGTAGACACCGCCATCGGGTTTGACCGGCAGGGTATCAGGCAGGAACATGGCCAGCACACCGGGCAGCAAAGCCCCCACCACCATGCCAATGACAATGGCGACAAGCCCCATGATAACCACTTGAAAGAAATAGGTTTTGAAGATTACGTTGCCGTCTGCGCCCAAGATCTTGAACGTGGCAATGGTACGCGTCTTGCGGTCCATATAACCCTTCACCGCGTTACCAACGCCCACGCCACCAACAACCAGTGCGGAGATACCAACGAGTGTCAGGAACATGCCCATCTGGTCAATGAAACGCCGAAGACCGGGCGCACTGGTGGACCGGTCGCGGACGCGCCAGGTTTCATCAGGGAAAGAGGCCTTAAGGTCCTCGCGCATGGCGGCGATATCAAAGCCGGAATTCAGTTTGATCTTGTAATAGTGGTTGATCAGGCTGCCGGTGGTCACGAGGCCGGTATCGGCCAGCGCCTTGTGGCGGATCATTACCGATGGGCCAAGCTGGAAGCCAAGGTTGGCCTTGTCGGGTTCGGTTTTGATAAAGGCGCGGATGTCTGCCTCCACACCACCAAAGGTCAGGGTATCACCCAGCTCCACGCCCAGCCTGTCGGCAAGAAGCCGGTCGATGGCCGCACCCCAGCGGCCAGCGCGCTGTTCAAACAGGGCGTTGTTGTCCAGCTGCGGCGTCGTCTGGAAATTACCGTACAACGGATAAAGGCCATCCACGGCGCGCAGTTCCACTAGGGTTGAGGTGCCGCCGTCCTTGAAGTGCGCCATGGTGCGCAAGCGTGATGACACCGAAAGCGTGCCTTTGTCCTTGACCCAATCAAGCAGCTCAACGCCGGCTTCGCGCTGGAAAATATTGATCTCCATATCGCCACCAAGGATGGACTGTCCTTCGCGTTCCATGCCTTCGGTGATGGCGCGGGTGAGCGAGCCAACAGCCGCAATTGCGGTCACGCCAAGGATGAGGCAGGCCATGAAAATACGAAATCCCGAGAGGCCGCCACGCAGCTCCCTCAGGGCCAGTTTCAGCGCCACCGGCATGGCGGGGCTGCGGGTAATCATTTGCCGCCCTTCACTTTGCTCGGGGCTTCGTCCTTGATCTGGACCGATCTGGTGTTGCCGGTGTCATCCACAATGTGACCATCCGCCATGGAGATAACGCGGTCACAGCGGTCCGCGAGCGCCGGGTCGTGGGTCACCAGCACAAGGGTGGAACCACGCTGTTCCGACATGTCGAAGATCAGGTCAATAATCGCGCGGCCGGTTTTACCGTCCAGGTTGCCGGTGGGCTCATCTCCGAACAGGATCGCAGGCTCGGGCGCCAGCGCGCGGGCAAGTGCCACCCGCTGCTGCTCACCCCCTGAAAGCTGTGCGGGATAATGCTCCATGCGGTGTGCAAGGCCGACTGATTCAAGCTCATGCGATGCGCGATCGAACGCGTCATTCACACCAGCCAGCTCAAGCGGGACCGCGACGTTTTCAAGCGCGGTCATGGTCGGGATCAGGTGGAAGGCCTGCATCACGATGCCCACGCGGCTCAGCCTGTGGCGCGCAAGGGTGTCTTCGTCCGCACCGTCGAGGACAAGGCCGTCAACGGTAACGCTGCCGCCCGTGGCTTGCTCAAGGCCGGTCATCAGGCTCATAAGCGATGATTTACCACTGCCGGACGGCCCCACAATGCCGACACTTTCACCGGCCATAATGTCAAAACTGATGTGTTTAAGGATGTTGACGGGCCCCGCACCACTCTCAAGTGTCAGGGATACATCCTCAAGCTGGATGATGGCTTTTGCCTCTACCATTGAAATTTGTTTCCTTCGCTGCCAGATATTTTTATCAGGTATTTTTGTCCACATTTTGTGGTTTTATTACGTTTATAGCTAGGAGCTGGACCTATGAAGGTCAATCACCGCCCCCTAAATAAGTTTTTTAGCGTACTTTTTGCTCTTTGCGCAATTTTTGCTGCGAAGGGTACCATCGCGCATGCCGATGAGGGGGATATGCTGGAAATCGTTGCCTTTGGCGATAGTCTGACCGCGGGTTACGGGCTTGCGCCGGGTGAAGGCTTTACCGACCAGCTTCAGGCTTGGCTGGATGACAATATGACCCGCGGTGTGCGGGTTATTAATGCCGGGGTGTCGGGCGACACGTCGTCAGGCGGGCGTGCGCGGTTGGACTGGGGCCTTGCCCCGGTCAAGGACGGTAAGCCCGACCTCGTGATTCTGGAGCTAGGCGCCAACGATGGCTTGCGGGGTATTGACCCGACCATTACCGCTGAAAATATTGACGCCATGGTCAAGGAACTTGCCGAGCGCGAGGTTACGGTACTGATCGCTGGCATGATGGCGCCGCCGAACCTTGGCGGCGAATACGCGCGGGTCTTCAACCCGATTTACAAGGAAGCGGCGGAAAAATACGATATGCCACTTTACCCGTTCTTCCTCGATGGTGTTGCGGCGGACGCATCGCTGAACCAGTCAGATGGTATGCATCCCAACGCGGAGGGCGTCAAAATCGTCGTGGATAAAATCGGCCCGGTGGTGAAAAAGCTGTTAGCCGAATGATGGTGGCACGCCCTGGGCGCCAAACAGAGCCATAAGTCCGAACAGCAGCCATACAGTACATTTTTATCATGTTGCTCAAGCCGTCTGCGGTGAGCATGGGGCGTATCACCCGCCGCTGGCCTGAGATGCAGTGAAATGAGACGGTAATAGCGCATGTGCCCGCAGCTGGTAGAAAATAGCTGTTCCTTGCCTTCTCTTCGAACGATGGCCGACCATAACCGCACGTGCATGTCGCGCTTATGTGCGCAGGTGTCGCAATCGGTTTCTTGCGTTACGGACGCGCGTCATAAATATTTCACGGGACATACATGATTCCCTTTCGGCAAAATATGCGCTACAGTTAGTGGGTCGGGGCACCTCGGCCCCACGATATTGATCGAAGGGAGGTCGACCATGGTACGTTTGTTCGTCGGCCTGGAAATTCCGGAGACTATCAGAGACGCGCTCTCAGAGGTTCGCGGTGGCGTCGAAGGCGCGCACTGGCAACGGGATGACCAGCTCCATCTCACCCTTGCTTTCATTGGCGATGTGCCAAAGAAGGCCCTGCATGAAATTGAAGGAGAACTCTCACGCATATCCGTGAGCCCGTTTGACTTTGCCCTGAAGGGCGTCGGGCTATTTGGTAAACCCAAGCAGCCGAAATGCCTTTGGGCGGGTGTTGAAGACAAGGCGCCGCTGGTGCATCTGCACGAGAAAATCGTCAACGCGCTCGCGCGTGTCGATGTTGAAGTTGAGCGGCGCAAATACAAACCGCACGTCACCCTCGCGCGGTTCAGGCGTGGTGCACAGGCGCGTATCGGGGATTGGTTGCTCCATAGCGAGAACCTCTATACGCCGGCAGAGACCGTGCAGCATTTCACGCTGTTTTCCAGCCAACGCACCAATGAAGGGTCCTACTACACCGTTGAAAGCCGCTTTGGCCGCGCCCTTGAGGCAGAACCGGAAGCCGACGATATCGACCGCGCATATAACATGGGGCGTGAGTTCGGCTGGGTATTGGAACCCGCATTTTAAGCGGGCGACGTGTCATCACTTTGTGACATAAGTTCTTTATCTGGTGGTTTAATGGCGTAAACTAGTCGCCACCTGCCAGATGGGGGAGCCAATGAGCGGTTTTACACGACGCCAGTTTATGCGCAGCGCCAGCCTGATGGGGCTGGCCGCCTTTTCCGCGCCCCTGGTCGCTACCCCTGCGTGGGTTACTGGCAAACCCCGGTTCATCTCGTACCCCTTCACATTGGGGGTTGCGTCTGGTGACCCGCTGGCGACCGGTTTTGTGATCTGGACACGTCTTGCACCAGACCCGCTGGACGTTGGCGCTATTGGCCATGAGCCAATTCCCGTTGCGTATCAGGTGGCGGAAGACGAAGGCTTCAAAAAAATCGTGAAAAAAGGCTCGGCTGTTGCTTATCCTGAGAACGCCCACGCTGTGCATGTGGATGTTGGGGGCCTGGCACCGGGGCGGCCATATTATTACCGCTTCCGCGCGGGTGACGAAGTCAGCCCCACTGGTCGCGCCCGCACGCTGCCTGCCTTCATGACGCCGGTGGACCGGTTCCGTTTTGCATTCTGTTCCTGCCAGAATTACACCGAAGGTTATTTCAAGGCCTACCGCGATATGGTCGCACAGGATGCCGAGTTGATTGTGCATCTGGGGGACTATATTTACGAACGCTCCTACAGCGCGCCGCTGCGCCGCACCCCCGTGGCGGAGGCAAATGACCTGGATAGTTACCGTGCCATGCACGCCGCCTACAAGCTGGACAGTGACCTGCAGGCCGCCCACGCGCATACCAGTTGGCTGTTCACATGGGATGATCATGAGGTCGCGAATGACTATGCTGCTGATCAGGGGCAGTTTTTCGAAGACAGCAAAGAGTTTCTCAAGCGCCGTGCGGCGGCATACAAGGCCTATTACGAGCATTTGCCGCTGAGGCGTGCTGCAGCGCCGATTGGAGCAGACGCCACGATCTTTGGCCGCACCAGTATTGGCAACCTTCTTGAGATCAACATGCTGGATACTCGCCAGTACCGCACTGATCAACCTTGCCAGACACCGGAGGAAGGTGGCTGGCAACTGATTGACGGCAAATGTGCCGACCGCTTTGACCCTGCGCGCACCATTCTTGGTGAGGAGCAGGAAAAATGGTTGTTGGGTGGCATGGGGCGTGCTGGTGCCAAATGGAACGTGATGGCGCAGGGCATGCTGTTTTCCAAACACGACTATAAGCCGGGCGAAGGAGAGTTGATCGGCAGCGAATACTGGGATGGCTACACCGTCTCGCGTGACAGGGTACTGAAGATGTTTGAGGATCGGCAGGTTTCAAACCCGGTGATCATCGGCGGTGATGTACATGCCAATTATGTTTGCGATGTAAAGCAGGATTTTGACAACCCCGAGTCCAAAACCATTGCGTCGGAATTTGTTGCGACGTCCATTACAAGTGGAAACTGGTACTGGCAGCGCAATATGCCTTCAATCCCGGAAAACCCGCATATCAAGCTTTATGAAGGTCGCCACCGGGGATACACGCTCGTGGATGTGAACCGGAGGCGGTGGACCGCCGACCTGCGCACGGTGGGAGACGTGATGGACCCTGAGCTGAAGGCTGAAACCCTGAAGACATTCGTGATTGAGGATGGTGTGCCCGGCCCGCAAGAGACCTAGACGCCAAATCGGTCAAGAACGCTGACAACCTGTCCGACATAGCCACCACCAAACAACCGCACATGTACAAGCAGCGGCCATAACTGATAGATTGCCATGCGTTCTTCGAAAAAGCCGGGGTCGATTGGACGGTGGGCGTGGTACGCGTCAAAAAAGCCGCGGTCAAGCCCGCCCATGAGTGCGATGAAGGCAAGGTCCATCTCGTTGTGTCCGTATGATACGGCGGGATCGATGAAACCCGCTGCGGCGTCACCGTCAATCAGCATATTGCCTGCCCAAAGATCACCATGCAGCAGGCTGGCGGGGGGTGCCGGGGGCAGGATGTCTGCCAGTTTCAACGTCAATGCTTCAAGACGCGCAAACATTGCAGCGTCAAATTTGTCGGTGCGGAGGCAACTGCCTGCCATTGTCATCAGGCGGCGTTCGGTAAAGAAGGTAAGCCAGTCTTCGGTGGCGCGGTTTTGCTGCACAAGGGGGCCGATATAGGTGTCGGCATCGAAGCCATATGGCATTTTCTTGTTGCTGGACGCATTACCATGCAAGGCAGCAACATGGTCTGCCACGCTCCTGGCCGCCTTTTCGCCGTCAGTTACCCCGGCGTGGGGGATGTAGCTGATAACGAGGATTGCCGCGCTCTGGAACAATACCTCAGGGACAGGAAGGGTGGAGTTGCCTTTCAGGTGCCGAAGCATCATGGCCTCCACCGCTGTTGTGTCTGGCTGGTCGGCGCGCGGACGTTTGGCAACAACCCGACGGCCATCTTTCAGCGTCAGAAGGGAAACATCCGCGATATCGCCGCCGCGCATGGGACGTGACCCGACCACCGCAGAGCCGAGCGCTTTTTCAAGCTGTCTGGCAAGCGGGGAGGCCATGGCCTAAAACCGCTCCGTCCTGATTTTTGCGAGCAAGCCGTCAGATGCGTCCATTGCCGCCAGATAGCAGGTGTCAAACTGGTCGCGGTGACCATAGTAAGGGTCCGGCATTTCATCAAGTGGCATGTCTGGTGCATGGCTGAGAAAAAGGCTGATGCGGTCTTTGAACTCGTCCGGGCAGCGTTCCGTCAAGTCACTGTAGTTGTCATGGTCCATGGCGAGGATATAGTCAAACTCTGCGAAATCCTCGTCCTTCACCTTGCGCGAGCGCTGGCCGGTGATGTCGACCCCGCGCTTTTGGGCGGTGGCGATTGCCCTGTCATCGGGCGCGGCGCCCGCGTGGTAGCCAATGGTACCCGCGCTATCGATGCAGAAATTTTCTACCAGCCCGGCTTCTTCCACGGCCCGCCTGAAGGCACCTTCCGCCATAGGGGAACGACAGATATTACCCATACAGACAAAAAGCACTTTCACCATCATAACCGCGTCGCTCCATATTCATGATTTATGTGTTGGCTGTTAAAGTGGTACCTGATTGCGGTGAGAATAAAAAGGGCGGGCTATGCGATATGAAAACATTGTGGTGCTGACGGGCGCTGGCGTGTCGGCGGACTCCGGTGTGCGAACATTCCGCGATAATGGCGGCCTGTGGGAAGAGCACCGAGTTGAGGATGTTGCCACGCCAGAAGCCTTCACGCGCGACCCCGAACTGGTGCAGCGTTTTTACAATCTGCGCCGCGCGCAACTTGCCACAATAGAACCCAACCCCGCACACACTGCCCTGGCACGCCTTCAGGGCGAACACGCAGGGCAGGTGACGATCATCACCCAGAACGTGGATAACCTGCACGAACGTGGCGGCGCCCGTGACGTGCTGCACATGCATGGTGAGCTAGGGAAGGTGCGCTGTGTGCGTTGTGACGCGGTTCACACCTGGGCGGAGGATTGTACTCAGCAGACCGCATGCCCGGGATGTGGCGAAGTTCCAGCGCTGCGGCCGCATATCGTCTGGTTCGGTGAGATGCCATTCTATATGGATGAGATCGCACGGCGCCTGCGCGACTGTGACTTGTTTATCTCTGTTGGCACCAGTGGCAACGTTTATCCGGCCGCAGGCTTTATAGCCGAAGTGAGAAGCGCAGGATACGCGCATACAATAGAGGTGAATCTGGAACCCAGCGCGGGTGTCAGTTACTTTGCCGAATGCCGCCATGGACGGGCGGGCGAGCTTGTGCCAAAACTCGTGCACGAATTGTTGACTGAATAGCAAAATTGAGAAGGGACGAATATCATGAGCACACGACCGACACAGCTTTCCGCGGACGAGCGCGATGCAGCACTGGCGGCCCTTGGCGGTTGGACCTATGACGCGGATGCAAAGGCTATCAACAAGAGCTTTCACTTCGAGGACTTCTCCGAAGCCTGGGGCTTCATGAATCGGGCTGCCCTGTTGGCGGAAAAAATGGACCATCACCCTGAGTGGTTCAATGTCTACAACAAGGTGGAGGTGAAGATGACCACTCACGATGCAGATGGCGTCACCAGCCTTGACCTTGAGATGGCCGCAGCGATGAATTTGTTTGTGGGCGAGGGGGCATAAAATGCGATCGATGTGCGTGCTGACGGCTGCGCTTGTGCTTGCTGTATCCCCCGCCTCTGCCGGGGTGGAAGAACTGATGAAGGAGGACAAGGACATCCTTGGCAACGCTATATCCTATCCGGGCGGAGAAGCGGCTGAGATCACCGGCATCATGATTACCATGCAGCCCGGCGACAGCAACGGCTGGCACAGCCACCCGGTGCCAACATTTGGCTACGTGCTGTCTGGTGAATTGACGGTGGAGTATGAGACAGGCGAGGTGAAGGTGATCGGTGTCGGCGACACGGTTGTCGAGGCACAGCATACACCTCACCAAGGGCATAACCGCGGCAGCGACGAGGTTAAAATTGTGGTGTTTTATGCAGGCGCCGAAGGTGTGCCCAACACAGTGAAGGGCAAGTAAAGTCTACATGTGCAGGTATTTATCGCCAGTGGCCGCATGGGACTTCAAGGTACGGCGGCCGAAATGCATGACCAGCATGATCTTGTCGGGTGTTTTGTGGTCGGACGCCAGTGGAAGATAAAGGATGCCGGTTTCTTTTTCTCCGGCCTTGACGATACCACATAATTCTGTCCAGAAGTTGGGCTTCGCTTCATCTCGGGTCTGGGTTACATGTTCCCAGAAACTACTTCCCGGCCCTTTGCCAGGCACATCAGAGAAGCGGCTGCCGGTATAGTCCCGGTCAAGCTCTTCCGCGACTTCCTGCCCTATCAGGCGATACTCATAGTCCAGCGGATCATCCTTGACATCGATGATGATTATTTTTGATGCGTACCGGCCGATATCTTGCAGCCGCATGTCAGCGCGGGAGGGAAGGTTACCGCCGCGCATGGATAGTTTGGTCCAGTGGCTCAGCATACGTTGCTGGGGTTCGGACATATTCATAGACGCCTCCATTGCCGTATGGCGTTTGCATCTACTCCACGACCCTGAACAAATCTTAACGAGGATTTTACTTTAACACGACCGGTATCCCGAGCAGAGTCTTTTAGGAAAATTTTATAGTCTTTTGACGGACTTAACGGATTTGTGAACATGCCTTGTTGCACCTGCAGTAGCTACTGTTGCAGGTGCAAAATCTTTTACGAAACATCGGATTGGCTGGATCAGGCGTCTTTCAGCCAGTCGTCTATCAGGTCTCGGGCAATCGCGACGAACGGCGGCAGGAAGAAGTCCGGCATCTCGTCCTTCAGCGCCCGGCGCGCCTCGTCTTTTGTAACCCAGCGGGCATCATCAATTTCGGTTTCGTCGATGGTAATCTCTTCCCCGTCCACCCACGCGAAACAGCCGATCATGAGGGTTGACGGCCATGGCCACGGCTGGCTGGCCTTATATTCCACACGCGTTGTCCTGAGGCCCGCTTCCTCTTCCAGTTCGCGGGCTACGGCTTCCTCGATTGTTTCGCCGGGTTCCATAAAGCCGGCGAGTGCCGAATAGAAGCCGGTTGGCAGGTGATGCCCGCGTCCCAGAAGCGCCTTTTCGTCATTTGAGCCTTCAGGGAAAGCCAGCATGATGACCACCGGGTCGGTGCGCGGGAAGTGGCTGGCCTCACACGCCGGGCATTTCCGCTCATACCCTGCTTTCACCAGTTCGGTCTCTTCCCCGCATTTGGCACAAAACCGGTGGCTTTTGTGCCACGATAGCATTGACTTTGCTTGAGCAACAATGCCGAGGGTCGGGTGTGCATGCCCCAGTTTGAGCGCTACCGCGCGCCCCTCGCGAAACTTGGCGGGTGCAAACATGCCGCCAAACTCGTCGTCCGTGCCCTCAAGGCTTGCGGCATAGCGGGGTGCGTCGCCATCAAGGCCAAGAAATATCCTTGTACCAAGCGGCAGGAAACGGCATTTGGAGGCGGTAAGCCATAGAATGTCACCAAAGTCGTCGGTCAAGACCTTGTCGCCAGCGAACAAAACGAATCGGGCGTCGTCGCGGTCGGCCCATTCAGTGAGAATAGTGTTATTGCCGCGCAGGAGGTCGGCCCGGTCCAGTGGATTGCCGGAAAATGCTGTTGTTATATTGCTTGAGGCCACAAAGAGCTCCCTTATTCCATGCGCTATAAGCTAGGGCGGACATATTCCCCTTGCAAGTGCAGCCAAGAATCGCCATATACACCCCCGGGAGAGCCGGCGGACATTCCGCTCGCCAACCCGGTCAGGTCCGAAAGGAAGCAGCCGTAACGAGTTGTGCATGGGTCGTGCAGGCCCTCCCACCCTACCAACATCGTCAGTCCTTTTGCCGCACGCGTACAACCGCTGTGTGACAGATGTGCTGTCGTTGGCATTTGGTGCATTTTCAGCGACCCAGCCTCTTCCCCCACCGGGCCATTCCTGCTAGTCATGATCTTCACCAGTCACGGGGGATAAAACCGCGCATGAGCGACAAGGCACAATCACAAAACTACAGGGTGCTTGCCCGTAAATACCGCCCATCGGATTTCGACAGCCTGATCGGTCAGGGCGCCATGGTGCGCACGCTCTCTAACGCGATCGACAGCGGCCGCCTGGCGCATGCTTTTGTGCTGACAGGCGTCCGGGGTGTGGGCAAAACCACGACGGCGCGCATCATTGCCAAGGCGCTCAATTGCACTGTGCATGATGGGCCATCCATTAGCCCGTGCGGTGCATGTGATAACTGCAAGGCGATTGCGGAAAGCCGCCATGTTGATGTGCTGGAGATGGACGCCGCCTCGCGTACCGGTGTGGACGATATCCGCGAGATTATCGAAAGTGTGCGTTACGCGCCGGTGTCCGCGCGCTACAAGATTTACATCATCGATGAAGTACACATGCTGTCTAAGAACGCCTTCAATGCGCTTCTCAAGACGCTCGAGGAACCGCCCGAACATGTGAAGTTCATCTTCGCCACGACCGAGATCAGGAAACTGCCGGTCACGGTCCTGTCGCGCTGCCAACGCTTTGACCTCAAGCGCGTGGAAGCCGATGTGCTGATTGCCCACCTTGCCAAACTGATTGACCAGGAGGGCTGCAAGGCCGAGGACGGCGCGTTGAAGTTGATCGCCCGGGCCGCCGAAGGCTCGGTCCGGGACAGCCTGTCACTGCTTGACCAGGCCATTGCACATGGTGCAGGCGAAATAACCGAGGGTCAGGTACGTGACATGCTGGGCCTTGCTGACCGTGCGCTGGTGCTGGACCTGTTCGAACAACTGATGAAGGGTGATGTGGCCACGGCACTTGCCACGCTTCGCAGGCAATATGACGCAGGCGCGGACCCGGCGGTGGTGCTGAATGACCTTCTTGAGGTCACCCACTGGCTGACGCGCCTCAAGGTTACGCCTGATACCGGCACCGATACGCTGGTGTCAGAGGCCGAGCGAACGCAAGGTGGCCAAATGGCGGAAAGCCTTGGTATGCCGCATCTTACGCGGGCGTGGCAGATGCTGCTCAAAGGCCTTGGTGAAGTGAAAACCGCCCCCAGCCCTATTGCCGCGGCCGAAATGGTACTGATCCGCCTGTGTTATGCGGCCAACCTGCCCAGCCCCGCCGACCTTGTCAAACAGGTGCAGGCAGGCGGCAGCGGGGGTGCGCCGATGACAGGCCCGGTACCGGCAGGCGGTGGCGGCAACGTGCACGCCATGGCAACTCAGCAGGCACCGCAGGCATCAGGCGGGCAGGGCCCGACGGCATCACACAGCGCGCAGGTCCTGGCCTTCAAGAACGATGATGCGCAAAACGGTGACCATGCGCTTTACCCTATGCCGGTGGATTTTGAAAAGCTTGTCGCGCTTTTTAACGCCGAGAAGGAACCCACCTTGGCCGTGATCCTGAAGGACCATGTGCGACTGGTAAATTATAAGCCTGGGGCTATTACCATCCGCACCCTTCGGCAGATACCGCCTGACTTCATGATGCGGTTAAAATCCTGCCTCAAGCTGTGGACCGGGGTGGAGTGGCAGATCACCATCACACGGGAAGCTGAAGGTGAGGATACCATCCGCACCAAGGAAATTGCGCGTGATAAACAGCGCAAGGACGAAGCACTGGCGGAACCCATTGTGAAAGCGCTTCTGGCGTCTTTCCCGGATGCACAGCTTATTCACGTGCGTGACAGCCGTGCCGAAGATGAAGACCTCGCGCTTGTTGATGATGCGCTTGAAGGTGTGTCCTTCGATGACGATATGGGTGACCCGTCAGAATTTGATTTTTAGGTCTGGAGTGAAATTGATATGAAAAACCTTTCTGAAATGCTGAAAAAAGCGCAGGAAATGCAGTCCAAAATGGGCGATATGCAGGCCGAGCTTGACCATGTAGAGGTGGAAGGTACGGCAGGCGCGGGTATGGTGAAGGTGGTATTGACCGCCAAGGGTGACATGAAGGCGGTGAGCATCGACCCAAGCCTGTTTTCAAGTGAGGAAAAAGATGTGGTGGAAGATCTTATCATCGCAGCCCACGCACAGGCGCGCGTCAAGGCAGCGGACGCCATGCAGGACCGCATGAAGGATCTCACCGGAGGTCTGGACCTGCCGCCCGGCTTCAAGATGCCGTTTTAAGGGGCAATGGAGTTCGATTATCCCTGTTTCGTTTACGTCCTCGGCAGTGTGTCGGGAGAAGTAGCGCGTACCTATGTGGGCTGGACGACAGATGTTGAAAAACGCCTCGCGGCCCATAATGCGGGCACCGGCGCCAAATCCACCCGCGGGCGGATGTGGGTTATCCTCCACACTGAAGAATTTAAAACCCGCGGCGAGGCCATGAGCCGCGAGTGGCACTTGAAACGCGACCGGAAATTCCGCAAAAAGTTGATGGATACCCATTTGGGCACGTCATGATAGCAGGCAGGGTTGGATGAGCGAACAAGCAACAGAAAGCAAACCAGTGGAACTGCGGTCATACCTCGTCGCTTTTACCATCTGGTACATGTGTGCCTTGCTGGCGTTGACCGGGGTCAGCTTCGGCCTGGGCATTGGCTTTGGCCATCTGGGTAACATCGTGATCCTTGTCATTGCCGCCATTATAACCGGCGTGCGCTTCGCGGATGATAACGGGCGGGAGTTTGCCGGCGCGGAGAAGTGGAAGCTGGGGCTTTTTTGCCTGTTGGTGTCGCACCTTTTGTCGACGCTCAATACAGCCCTTGTGACGCTGTTGTTCCTCAGCGAAGAGGAGCGGCAGGGCTTTTGGTCCGCACTTCAAAGCATGCAGCTTGACGCCTGGGCCTTCTCTATCGCGATCGTATCCTTCTTTTACTATGTCGCCATTGTGCTTTTTCTGGGGGTAGGGGCAACCAATCGCCTGAAGAAATTACAGCAAGGGACGGAAGGTTAAGCCATGCCCCGCAGTCACGGCAGTGAAATTGACACACTAATCCAGCTTCTGGCAAAGCTGCCGGGGCTGGGGCCACGGTCCGCCCGGCGTTCGGCGCTGCAACTGCTCAAGAAACGCGACAGCGTGATGGTGCCGCTTGCCAGGGCACTGGAGCATGTGGCGGAGAAGGTTGTTATTTGCGGCACATGCGGCAATATCGACACAAGCGACCCGTGCCATGTGTGTGAGGATGGCCGCCGCGACCGTACGACGGTGTGCGTGGTTGAGGATGTTGCCGACTTATGGGCGCTTGACCGGTCGGAAACCTATCGCGGGTTATACCACGTGCTGGGCGGAACCCTTTCCGCCCTTGATGGTATCGGGCCGGATGAACTGAACATCGCCCCGCTTCTCGAGCGCGCGGCGACCGGCGAGGTGAAGGAAATTATCCTCGCCCTTAACGCCACGGTGGACGGGCAGACCACCAGCCATTATCTGGCAGAACGTCTTGTGCAGCACGGTGTGAAGGTTACTGCGCTTGCGCATGGTGTGCCCGTGGGCGGTGAACTTGATTACCTTGATGACGGTACGCTTGCAGCCGCACTCAAGGCGCGCGGGGCCGTCAGCTGATGGCCGAGGTGTTATATGGCGTTAAAGTCTGGGTCGACCCCGAAGGTGGCGCGTCTTATATCGATTGGCTTAAGGGGGGACATGTGGCCGAGGTAGCATCCGCCCCCGGTGTGACATGGGCCAAGTTGACGGAGCTTGAAGAAAAAGCACCTGACGGCTGGGTTGGTTTCCTGGCGCTTTATGGTTTCAAAAGCCGAGCAGCGCTTGAGACCTATCAGAATAGTGGTCTCTTTCATTCCTTCGCGCCTGTTTACAAACAATTTGATGGCCTGTTCCGGGTCGAGCGCATTATCGGCAAAGTGGTTGAAACACATGACAGATAAAGTAACCCATAAGGGCGGCTGCCACTGTGGAAATGTCAGGTTCGAGCTGGACGCGCGCCCTGATCTGGAAGCCAAAAGCTGCAACTGCAGTATCTGCAGCATGACAGGCTTTGTGCATTATTTTGCCTCAAAAGATGAGTTCCGTGTCACCAAGGGCGCGGACAATCTGGCAGAGTACACGTTCAACACCGACACGGCAATACACATGTTTTGCAAAACATGTGGTGTGAAGGCTTTTTATGTCCCGCGCAGCCACCCGGACGGTTGGTCGGTCAACACCAATTGCATTGACATGGCCACGGTCAGCACGTTGATCATTGGTGAATTTGATGGCGCTAACTGGGAAGCCAATATCGCAAACCTGCGCGGTGAAGAATAGATAACAGGCTGATTTTCAAGAACAAAAAAAGGGGTCTGCGGGAGGCGCAGACCCCTTTAGCTTTTGAGCACCCGTAATGTAGGGCATTGGGGCTCAGGGGAGCAGGTCTGCAGGAATTTATTGTGCAACTTGGCCGGGAGCCCCTGGGGCAGAACCGTTGGGACGGCGGGGTTTTGTCCCCCAAGCCACAGCACATGTCGCTGCAAACCATGGCCTGATAATAGGAGGCGGCTTGTGCGCGTAAAACTAGAAATAATTTAGGTCAGGTTTGCGACCAACACATCAGCCAATTAGCCGGTGCAACACATCCTCATAGATATCCGTCAGCGCTTGAATATCGGCGATGGCGACATGTTCATCCACTTTGTGCATGGTTGCGCCCACCAGGCCAAACTCGACCACCGGGCACATGTCTTTGATGAAACGTGCGTCTGAAGTGCCGCCTGTGGTGGATAGTTCAGGCTTGGCACCAAGGCATTTTTCGACCGCTGCGCTGAGCGCGTCCGACAGGTCACCCTCTTTGGT
The DNA here is from genome assembly GCF_025574465.1 of Kordiimonas aestuarii. GTDB lineage: Bacteria > Pseudomonadota > Alphaproteobacteria > Sphingomonadales > Kordiimonadaceae > Kordiimonas > Kordiimonas aestuarii. Next base: position 231,858 of record NZ_JAOBPP010000021.1, on the reverse strand, counting down.
GAGAAAACTATCGCCCGACAGCCACCAGTCGATCTCATAGTCCACACCGGCGCTGTCCATGCGGCGGCTGAGTTCCGCCTTCAGGCTTTCAGGCGTGAACTCATTGTTAAAGCGCACATTAAAACGAGCCCTGGCTGCTGCCGGGATCACATTGTGACTTTCGTTACCCACGTGCACATTGACGATTTCAAGGTTCGACGGCTGGAAACGTTCGTTCCCGGCGTCAAGGGGACCTTCAAGCGTGGCAAGCACCTTCACGAGATCCGGGATCGGGTTTTTGGCGAGTTGTGGGTAGGCCACATGACCCTGTGCACCCTTGACTGTCAGCATACCATGCAGGCTGCCGCGCCGGCCGATCTTGATCATCTGGCCCATCTCGGTCGGGTTCGTGGGCTCGCCCACAATACACATGTGGATTTTTTCGCCGCGATCGTCCAGCCAGTCCAGCACCTTGCGGGTACCGTTGATAGCTATGCCCTCTTCGTCACCGGTGATGAGGAAGGAGATAGATCCTTTGGGTTTTTTTGTCCGATTGGAAAGGAAGCGTTCGGTGGCGGCAACAAAGGCGGCGATGGCTGATTTCATGTCTGCTGCGCCGCGACCGTATAGCTGCCCATCCCGTACTTCGGCTGCAAACGGCGCCACGCTCCATAGCTCGGATGCCCCCACTGGGACCACGTCAGTATGACCGGCGAAGCAAACGTTTGGGCCTTTTTTTCCGAAACGGGCATAGAGGTTTGGTACGGGGTCTGTGCCTTCTTCCTCAAACACCAGTTTGTGACATTTGAAGCCAAGGGTGGTCAGGACGCCTGCCAGAAAGTCAAGCGAGTCGCCGCTATCAGGCGTGACGCTTTCACGCCGGATCAGATGTTGCGACAGGCTAACAGGATCGAGCGTGAGCATGGTTTCTAGTCTCTCAAAAGATCATTGATCGAGGTTTTGGACCGGGTCCGTTCGTCAACGCGTTTTACAATCACCGCACAGGCGAGGCCGGGGCCCGCGCTGCCATCGGCCATCGGTTTGCCCGGCAGCGTGCCGGGCACCACCACACTATAGGCCGGAACGCGGCCCAAGAAAATCTCGCCGGTCTCCCGGTCGACAATTTTTGTCGACGCGCCGATAAAAACACCCATGGAGATGACGGCACCTTCCTCGACAACCACACCTTCAGCAACCTCGGATCGTGCCCCAAGGAAGCAGTTGTCCTCAATGATCACCGGGCCCGCCTGCAGGGGTTCCAGCACGCCGCCAATGCCTGTGCCGCCCGAGATGTGTACGTTTTTGCCAATCTGTGCGCAGGAGCCAACGGTCGCCCATGTGTCAACCATGGTGCCTTCACCCACATAAGCGCCAAGGTTTACAAAAGACGGCATCAATACAGCGCCTTTGGCGATGTGCGCGGAGCGACGTACAACCGCGCCAGGTACGGCGCGGAAACCTGCATCCTTGAAATTGTCTGCTGTCCAGCCTTCGAACTTGCTGGGGACTTTGTCCCACCAGTGGGTGCTTTCTCCCGGGCCGCCGGCAATCATTTCCATGTCATTCAGGCGGAAAGACAGGAGCACGGCTTTTTTCAGCCACTGGTTTACAACCCATTCGCCGCTGTCTTTCGAGGCAACACGAAGCGCGCCACGGTCCAGCAGGTTGAGGGCTTCATTCACCGCGTCGCGGACTTCGCCTTTGGTGCCAGCGTTGACCTGATCCCGGTTGTCGAAGGCAGTGTTGATGGTGGTCTCTAGCGCGGCATAAGACATGGGCGAAAATCCTGCTGTTGGGAAACGGATACAAAAATCCCGAGAACAATAGCGTCAGAGGGCTTCAAGTCAATCGCGGGGCGCCCTTGCCTGCGCTAGAATTCCTTACCTAGCGGGTTAAAAAACCGTGAAGCCAGTTGGTGAGAGTGTCGGTTTCCGCATGCACAAACGACGCGTCATAGTCTGCCTGTCCCCACACGCTGCCAGTATTCACCCAGACGGTGGCCATGCCCAGGGCGTGGGCCGGTTTCAGGTTGCGAACCATGTCTTCAAACATCACCGCTCGGTTGGGGTCGATGTTATATTTCTGTACGAACTGGTCATACACTTCCCGCTTTGGCTTGGGATCAAGCTTCGCGGCGTGGATATCAAAGATATCCTCAAACTGGTCGGCGACGCCAAGTCGGTCCAGCACCTTTTCTGCATAGGGCAGATCTGCGTTGGTGAAGATGATTTTGCGGCCCTTCAATTGGGTCAGTAGCGCCCGCAGGCGGGTGTCCTTTGTGATTGGCGAAAAGTCGATATCGTGCACATGGTCCAGATAGTGATGTGGGTCCACATCGTGGTTGGCCATCAGCCCCTTGAGGGTTGTGCCGTGCTCGAGCAAATAGCCCTTCTGTATCTTGCGGGCCTGATCGGGCGGAAGCTTCAGCAGTGTTTGCACATATTCGCCGATCCTGGTGTCGATCTGGGCAAAGAGGTTGCACTCCTCGGGGTAGAGAGTGTTGTCAAGGTCGAAGACCCACGTGTTTCGAGCACTGTCGAAAGCGGGGTGAAAGCTTTGTTTAGAAATATCCAACATAGTTCTTACAATTATGCCCAAATGACTGTTAAATCTACATTAACAATAAACAATCTAGACTGTTGGTGAGCGGAAGAAGGTGTTGGAAACCCGTACGTGAGCACATTGACAAAATTTGTATCATCCTGGCGTAAGTCGGATGACGGCGCTGGCCTTGCAGGCGCTGATGTCTGTGCTGTGCGCATCGACGAGGCGGGCAGGGTTGCTGACCAGTCGTCCTCGGCGGCGTCTCTCGCTGCCCTTTGGGAGGCGACGGACCCGGTGCTTGCGGCCCTGGTCGCCAGGGTATTTGAAAGCGGGCAGCCCGCCGAAGCGCGGCGCGAGGCCGACCGTGGCGGCAATCAATGGCTGGCGGCAGTTCCTGGCAGCAAAGGAGTGACCATTGTCGCCCGTGACACCACCCTGCATGACAAGGTGACCGAGGCTTTGATGAAAAGCCGCGCCCTTCTTAAGGAACTGCTGGATTCATCCGCTGACCTGGCATTTGAGGTGGACCACGATCAGGTCTTCCGGTTTTTGACCCCCACAGAGGCGTTCGGCATAAAAACAGAGGACTGGCTTGGGCGGTACGCCAGTCAGTTTTTCTGGCCACATGGTGACGCGCCGGTGCGCAATCCTTTTTCGTCCAGTAAAAGCATGCATTTTGACGCGGTACCCGTGCAGCTTGATGGCCAGGATAAACGCTGGTTGCATTTTGCTGTGCACCCTCAGTTTGACGACGTGGGACAACGCACATCACTGCGTGGCACCTGCCGTGACATGACGGCCCGGCATCTGGCCGAGCGCAAGGCCCGGCAGGACAGCCTGCGCTTTACGCTTTTGCAACGCATCACCAATGGTCTTAATAAGTTTGAGACCGCGCAGGAATTGATGGACAACGCCTCAGAAGCACTTCTGGATGTGTTGCGCGCGGACATGGTCTGGGCAGTGATCCAGTACAAGGAAGGCCTGGTGCCGCTGTCGATACTGGGCTCGCGCCACGACATTCTGGATCTCGATACAATCTGGTCGTCGCTGAGCGGTCAGGAGAAGACGTCTGTGCTGGTGCCTGACCATGACCGCGATCACCTGGCCATACGATTGGAGCTTGGCGGCAACGCATTGGGGATGGTGATTATCAGCCGGGATACGAGTGTCAGCCCGTGGTCGTCGCAGGAGCATCAACTATTGGACGGTGTGGCGGGTGTCCTGACGGCGGCCTTCAGCAAGGCTCAACTGATTGACAAGCTTTACCGTCTCTCAAGCAAGGACGACCTGACCGGCCTATTGAACCGCCGGGCGCTTGTGGAAACTATCGAGGCGAGGCTCAAGCATCAGGCCCGCACGGGGCAGTCCGGGTGTCTGCTGTTTATAGATCTTGATCACTTCAAGGAAATTAACGACACCTTGGGTCATCAAACAGGGGACAATGCGCTGAGGTTGGTGGCGGAGCACATGCAAAACATGATCCGGCCCTGTGATTATGCGGGTCGGTATGGGGGTGACGAATTTGTGCTCTGGCTTGAAGATGTTGACGCCGACAAAGCTGCGGAGAAAGCACAGGCGCTTCTTGATGCCATGCCCAGCGTTCGCGCTTCATTAGGTGCAGAGATGCTGCGGCTCAATGCCTCCGTTGGCATTTGCCAGTCGATCGCCGGTACAGATTTCTCCTTTGAAGACCTCGCCGACAAGGCAGATGCAGTGTTGTATGATGTGAAAGCGGCCGGGCGTGGCGATATTGCGATTGTGTCCAGAGAAGGTAGAGCGGGGGCGGAGGAATAATATGCTCAAGAAGCTGAAATCGCTTTTGGGTGGTGGCGAGAAGAAAGCCCGTGCGTCCGCGCAGGGCTTGCCTGCCACGCTGACCAAAGAGCAGGAACAGCACATTTTGCAGTCCGGTACGCAGGGCCAACGGCAGGCGCTGGCGGAACGTCACGACGCTCGGCCTGAAGTGCTTTATTATCTGGCAGAAGATGCATCGGCCGAAGTACGCAAGGCGATTGCCCAAAACCCGTCCACGCCCATTCAGGCCGCAGAAAAACTGATATCTGACGATGATGAAGGCGTCCGGGCGGAACTGGCACGCAAAATAGGTCGGCTGGTGCCGGGGTTGGCACCAGGGGAACAGACAGCACTCAGGGAAAAAGCCATCAAGGTGCTTGAGACGCTGGCGGAAGACCAGTTGCCCAAGGTGCGGGCGATTATAGCGGACGAGATCAAGACTAGTGATCAGGTGCCAAAGGATCTCATCGACAGGCTCGCGCGAGATGTGGAGGCCATCGTTTGTGGCCCGATCCTTCAGTATTCACCGCTTTTGAATGACGATGATCTGCGTGAGATTATCGCGGCGGGCATCAGCATTGGCGCGCTTAAGGCTATCGCCAGCCGCGCCAATATCTCCGTTGATGTATCAGCGGATATTGCGGCCACCCTCGATGTGCCTGCGATCGCATCGCTGCTGGCCAATACCAACGCGCAAATCCGCGAAGATACGCTGGACCAGATTATCGACCACGCAAAAACCGTTGAGGAACTGCACGCGCCGCTGGCGCTCCGGCCGCAGCTTTCCATACGGGCGATGAAGCGCATCGCGGGCTTTGTGGCGTCAGCCCTTGTCCACGCCATGATGGATCAGGCCGAGTTACCGGAAGAGCAGGCGGAAGACCTGCTCGAGCGCGTGCGTGAGCGGCTTTCAAGCGAACGGGTAGGTGATGACGAAGAATCTGAGCTTGCAGCCCGGGCCCTGGAATATTTCCAGAAAGGCATGCTGGATGACGCGTTTGTGCATGACCAGATTGAAGCTAACCGGCGCGAACTGCTTCTTCAATGCCTGGCTGTAATGGCGGATTTGCCGGTGACGACAGTACGGCAGATCATCCACTCAAAAAGTGGTCGGGCAGTCACGGCACTGGCCTGGAAAGCCGGGCTCAGCATGCGTACGGCCTATGAGTTGCAAACCAAATATGCATTGGTTCCCGCCGCACAATTGTTAAGCGCCAAAGACGGCAAGAATTACCCCATCGACGATAATGAACTTGATTGGCATCTGAGTTATTTTGTCGAACAAGCCTAGTTTTCTGGCATGTCAAATTCTCACCACAGTAAAACCTATCCTTGGAGGGAAAGGAGATGACTGATGGTCGACACACGCACAGAATCTGATTCAATCGGGCCGGTAGAGGTTCCCGCCAGCCGCCTTTGGGGCGCGCAGACGCAGCGCTGCCTGATGAATTTCCCCATCGGAAGCGAAAAGTTGCCACTACCCTTCGTCCGGGCGCTAGGCATGCAGAAACATGCGGCCGCCGCAGCGAACAAGGCGCTTGGACTTCTGGATGCAAAAATCGCGGACGCCATCATGACGGCCGCGACTGAGGTTTTCTCCGGCGAGTTGGATGACGAATTTCCGCTGCCTGTGTGGCAAACTGGATCTGGTACGCAAAGCAACATGAACGCCAATGAGGTGATTGCCAATCGCGCCGCCGAAATTCTGGGAGGCAGGCGGGGTGACAAAAGTGTTGTGCATCCGAACGATCATGTGAACATGGGCCAATCCTCGAACGATACGATCCCGACCGTGATGCTGATCTCTTCTGCTTTGATGGTGGAACGCGAACTCCGCCCTGCACTTGAAGCTATGGGGGCGTCCCTGAAGACGTTCAGGTCGTCGTACGGGGATATCATTAAACTTGGCCGCACCCACATGCAGGATGCGACTCCGATTACGCTTGATCAGGTTTTTTCGGCCTATCAGGTTCAGGTTGAGGCGGTGTTAGACGGGCTTAAGGATGTCATGCCCCGGCTTTGCAAGCTCCCGCAGGGCGGCACGGCCGTTGGTACAGGCATCAACTGTCACGCGGATTTTCCGGCCACATTCTGCAACCATTTGAATGAGGTCGCGGGGTTCACATTCGAACCGGCATCCAACAAGTTTGCCGGTATCAGTGCGCATGACGAACTGGTGGCGCTTTCCGGCGTACTGAATGGGGCTGCATCCGCCTTGTTTAAAATTGCCAATGACATCCGCATGATGGGTTGTGGGCCGCGCGGCGGTTTTGCGGAACTGGTTCTGCCAAAAAATGAACCGGGATCTTCCATCATGGCGGGCAAGGTTAACCCGACCCAGGTGGAAGCGCTGACCATGGTATGTGCCCAGGTTATGGGCAATCACACCACGGTTACCGTGGCGGGCAGCCAGGGACAATTTGAACTGAATGCCTACAAGCCGGTGATGATCTACAACGTGTTGCAGTCGGTCCAGCTTCTGTCGGATGCGGCCGGTAGTTTTACCGAGCGTTGCCTTGACGGGATGAAACCGGATGCCGGGCGTATCGATGAGCTACTGAAAGGATCCCTGATGCTGGCCACATCGCTTGTGCCACATATCGGGTATGACAAGACGGCGGAGATTGCAGGCAAGGCCTCAAAGGACAAATCCACCCTGAAAGCTGCCGCACTTGCGCTTGGCTATGTCTCCGAAGAAGATTTTGATCGCTGGACCGACCCCAAACACATGGTCGGGCCCGGATAAAGGGGACTAGCGTCAGTCCCTCTCGCGGATAAGGGTACCGGCGCCGCGTTCGGTGAAGATCTCCAGAAGCATGGCATGCTTGACACGGCCATCAAGGATAACAGCCCCCTTCACACCCTTGTCGATGGCATTCAGGCAGGTTTCCACCTTGGGCATCATGCCGCCATAAATCGTGCCGTCTTCGACCAATGCCTCGATATCGTCGTGATCCAGCTCAGTCAACAGTTCCTTGTCTTTGCTGAGAACGCCGGGAACATCGGTCAACAGGAAGAAGCGGCGGGCATTTAAGGCACCAGCAATGCCCCCTGCCATGGTATCGGCGTTAATATTATAGGTGTGGCCATCTTCGCCCGGGGCGATCGGGGAGATAACGGGAATGATGCCGTTCTGGATGCATTGTTCGACAATCTGCGGGTTTACCGTTGTTGGCTCCCCGACATATCCAAAGTCGATCACTTTTTCGATGTTTGAATCCGGGTCGCGCTTGGTGCGCGACATCTTTGTTGCCATCACCATAGAGCTGTCCTTGCCGGAAAGGCCAATGGCCCGCCCCCCCGCATCATTGATGTCTGCGACGATGGATTTGCCGATCGACCCCAGTACCATCTCCGCGATGTCGACGGTGGATTGGCAAGTCACGCGCAGCCCGTCGACAAATTCGGTTTCAATCGATAGGCGTGAAAGCATCTGGCCAATTTGTGGGCCCCCACCATGCACAATCACGGGGTTGATGCCTACCTGTTTGAGAAGCACGATATCCTGTGCAAATTGTTTGGCAAGTGCAGGGTCCCCCATGGCGTGACCGCCATATTTGATGACGAATGTTTCGCCAGCATACTTGCGCATGTAAGGCAGTGCCTCCACGAGCGTTGCGGCTTTCTTCTGCAGTTTTCTTTTATCCTGGTCCACTTTGATCATGACCTTTGTCCTGAAACCGAAGGCACCCTTTTGGGTGGAAATGGCCTTCTAGTCAAATCGATATCCGCCTGAGTAGGCTGGACGATCCTCTGTCAGCATGACACCAAGCGTTACCATGAACTGGCTCAGGTAATAGCTGACCCAAACGAAGTAGCCGACGTAGTCGGGTACATTCATGAATTGTCGCGCGCCAAGCGCAGCGTCTGAAAAGACGAACAGCACGGCCCCAAGCCCGACAAGACGGGGAGGAAATTTGCTGAGCAGTGCGGTTGATGCCATCAGTACAAGCACTGTGGTATAACCAAGTACATAGTAACGCATGTCACCAAGCGCATCATACATCCAATAGCCGGCAACAAAAGCGAAGAACCATAAAATAATAACAAAGCGTATTCTGTTTGCGGTAATCCGGTCAAATCGCTGGCCGTTGACGAGATAAAGAATAGTAAAGGTGATATGGGCAACCCCGAAGGCCATCAGTCCCCGAAGGAAGGATTGTTCGTGCGGGATCACCAGAAGCACATCCCCGGCAACAGATGCAACAAGTGCCAGCATCAGCAGGAAGTGGCTGAAAGACCTGAGGTTGATGCCAACAAAAAAAACAAGAAAGCTGACAGCGCTCATCTTGACCAGTGCCTGCCACAGGATGCCTTCGGGATAGAGGCCGGCACCATAGGCAACAGCACCAAGGAAAGACAGAATGACAAATATCTGTCCCATGGCTTCGATAACCGGTCGCTTGCGTTGGCTGAAGATGCGTGTCACGAATTATCCCTTTTCACCGCACTATAGGCAGGCCTTTGATGCCGCCACAAGCCTTTGATTCAAATGTATCAATTTCAAGGCGGGAATGTTTGTTTGTTTCATTTTAGCCGATCTGACAGTTTGGTCGCAATCGGCAGGATTAGCAGGTTGGCAAATGCATAAAGCAGCAAAATTTGCGAGGATGTCAGCCCGGTGGTGATGAGGATGGCGGCGATGATCGTGCCTCCGGCCATGAAGCCGCTGTTGAAAATATTGTTGGCGGCGATCATGCGTGATCGCTGACTACGTTCACTGCGGTCCTGCAGGATGGCGTAAAATGGAACGATGACCATACCTGCGGCAATGGCGACGGCAATAAGAAGCCCAAGCACAAACCAGTTTGAAATGATGCTCAGGAATGTGGGCAGGTTAATCACCGATGTCGCATCAACGCCATTTTCGCCGGGCAATGCCAGATAAAGCAGCACGCTGGTTGCTGCAAGACACAGAAGAGCGGGGCGCGCCAGTCGGGCCGATATCTGGCCCTTGAGCAGGCGGCTGCATGTCAGCGAGCCCACACCAACGCCGATGGAGAAACAGGCGATGATGACGGTGACGACCGTCTCGTCTCCACCCAGTCTGTTTTTCACAATATCCGGGATTTGTGTGATGTAGATCGAGCCGTAGAGCCATATCCAGCTGATGCAGATAATCGCTGGGCGCGCGATGTCATGCTGCCATGCGGCCTTGAGCTGCCTGCCGGTCGCCGTGAAGACGTTGAAATTAAGCTTGAGGTCCGGTGCCGCTGCTCCGGTGCGGGGCACCATGCTGCCGGAAATAGTGCCGATGACCGCGAGGCTGATCATCAGATAGGCCATTTTGTCGGTGCCACCTGGCTGCAGCACCAAAAGCCCGCCGATGAGAAGCCCTAAAAGAATGGAAACAAAGGTGCCTGCCTCGATAAGCCCATTTGCCCCCAACAGTTCATCCTTGCTCGTCAGTTCCGGCAGGATGGAATATTTGATCGGGCCAAAAAAGGCGCTCTGGAGGCCAAGGCCGGATAGGACGCCGATCATCAGCGGCAGGCTTTCAAGCCGAAAGGCAAGGGCACCCAGCAACATCAAACCCACTTCCCACAGTTTGATCCAGACAATCTGGCGGGACTTGTCAAACTTGTCGGCCAACTGGCCCGCAAGGGCGGAGAAGATAAAATACGGTAGGATGAAAAGCCCGATGGCAAGATTGTTCAACACCGCGGGCTGGGTCGACATCTGGTCGGCGATCCGGTAGGTGATGAGCATGATAAGCGCCTGCCGGAACAGGTTGTCGTTCATTGCGCCCAGAAACTGGGTAATGAAAAGTGCAAGGAAGCGCCGGGTACCGAGAAGCGAGAATGGTGTGCGCTCCATCTTCCCCGGCCTATTCCGCAGCCGCGTGACGGTGATGGTGTGCAAGCTCGGTGCGCGCCTGCCGTATAATTGCGATAGAGCCGGAGAGGAAAATGCTAGCCATGATCCCGGCCACGATCAGGTCGGGCCAACCGGTGCCAGTAGCCCATACCCCAGACGCCGCGACCATTACCATGACATTACCGATAGCGTCATTACGGCTGCAAAGCCAGACAGACCGTACGTTGGCGTCGCCGTCTTTGAAGCGTACGAGCAGCAGCACGCTTGCGACGTTGGCAGCAAGCGCGGCCGCACCTACCGATCCCATGATAAAGGCTTGCGGTTCCTTGAGGTACAGCACGGTATAGAGTGTGGAGCCCAGCACCCATAGACCCATGGCGGACAGGCTGAGCCCTTTGATAAGCGCGGCCTTGGCGCGCATGGTGTCGGCCTTGCCGATTACATAAAGCGAAAGCGCATAGGTGCAGGTGTCGCCGAGGAAATCAAGGGCGTCGGCCTTTAGCGCCTGACTCTGCCCGACATAGCCCATCGGCATTTCCACCAGGAACATGACCGCATTGATCAGGATGACAAGGACCAGCGCACGTTTGTAGGCGGGGTCAAGGCCCTCAAACTTCACGTTGTGACAACAATTGGCACCCATCAGGCTAACTCCTTCCCCCTTATTTGGCATCACCGGCGGGGGAACTGCAACCCAAATTTCTGTGTGATCCCAGGCTGATGCCACTTGGGCGCTAGATTGATGATTGCGTGCGTGGGGGGCGTTCTGCGATGATGTACGCCATGATTTTGTGAAGGGAGACCGGTTTATGATCCGCCTGGTGGCACGCGTGACGTTTTTGCTCTCGCTTTGGTGCAGCTTCGCGGCCCATGCGGACAGCGGCATGGTTGGCGACGTACCCGTGATCGACAAACTGGATACAAGTGCGCTCGCCACGGGGCGCCACCAGTTCTATTTTAACGCCGGACGCGGTGCGACCGGGGTGCCGTCGCTTGTCCCTGTTATCGTGCTCAAGGGCGTAAAGCCGGGCAAGCAGTTGCTGCTGACTGCGGCTGTTCACGGGGATGAATTGAACGGTATCCGCGTCATTCATCGGCTGATGTCGATGGTGTCACCGGAAAAGCTGTCGGGCACCATTGTCGCTGTGCCAGGTGTTAACCAGCCCGGCATGGAAGCGCACAGTCGTTACTTCGGTGTGCGGGGTGGTGACCCGAACCGCGCCTTTCCCGGGACCGAGAAGCGCGGGGACGCGGAAGCCCGTTTTGCGTACCACTTATGGCATGGCCTGTTGTTACCGGGTACAGACCTTGTGGTGGACCTGCACACACAGACCACAGGCACAAGCTATCCCCTGTTTGTTTTCGCTGACTTCCGCAATGACATCGTACGTGAGATGGCCTTTTCCCTGATGCCGGACATGATCAAGAATGATCCCGGTGAGGATGGAACCCTTGAAACCAGCATGGTGCGCAAGGGTATCCCTGCCGTCACATTCGAGATTGGCGGGCCGAAGCAATTTCAGGCTGGACTGATTGACAAGGCGTTGAATGGCCTTGAGAATTTTCTTAACGCGCAGGGTTTCCTCGCTGAGGGTGAAAACAGGGCAGCCCCCACGCCCGTTGTTGGGTCCAGTTTTACCAATGTTTACGCTGGGGAGGGCGGTCTTGCGGTGATTGAGGTGGACTTGAAGGACCACGTGAAAAAGGGCGACCCGATTGCCACTCTTTACGATCCTTTTGGTCGGCCGCTCAGGCACCATTATGCGCCGGTCAGCGGCGCTGTTGTGGCCGTGGCGACTGATCCGGTGCGGGATGCGGGGGCCATGCTCGTGCGGATATTGCACTAAGGTTGCTGCATGTTGCCGCAACGATTGCTCTTATCGGCTTTTTTTATGAGCCAGAACGGCCAATCTGTCGTAGGAAAGCACTCATAACAATCCCCTAACGGAAAAGCTGATCAAGATGACTGACAATCACCCGGATATCAAAAAAGGAAAGCTCGGGATACTGCTTCTAAGCCTTGGTACGCCTGACGCGCCAACCTATATGGCCACGCGGCGTTATCTTGCCGAGTTCCTGTCTGATCCGCGGGTGATTGAAACACCGAAGCTCTTGTGGCTGCCTATCCTTTATGGCCCTATCCTGACCTTCCGGCCGAAAAAATCAGCAAAGGCCTATGCGAAAATCTGGGATTATGAACGCGGCGAGAGTCCGCTGCGGACGCACTCCCGTGCACAGGGCGAAAAACTGCAGGCGCGGATCGGGGACGTGGCCCATGTGCAATGGGCATTCCGTTATGGCCAGCCCACGATCGAAAGCGGCCTTGAGAAGCTAAGGGCACAGGGCTGCGACCGTATCCTCTTGTTCGCGCTCTACCCGCAATATAGTGCAACCACCACGGCGACGGCCTACGACAAGGTATTTGAGGTGATGGGGAAGATGCGCTGGCAACCGGCGGTGCGTACAGTTCCGGCCTATCTGGATTATCCGGAATTCTCCGATGAGCTTGCCGCGTCAGTGACGGATGGATTGGCGGCAATTGACTGGCAGCCTGAAAAAATCCTTGCGTCCTATCACTCTATCCCAAAATCCTATTGGGATAACGGGGACCCCTATCCCTGCCACTGTTTTAAAACCAGCCGTTATCTGAGGGAAAAACTCGGCAAAAGTCAGGACGAATTGATCACCAGTTTCCAGTCGCGTGTGGGCCCTACCGAGTGGGTCAGCCCCTATACGGACAAGACAGTAGAAAAGCTGGCAAAGGGTGGTGTGAAAAAGCTTGCGGTGTTGGCACCCGCCTTCAGCTCGGATTGTCTGGAGACACTGGAGGAGATCAATATGGAACTGCGCGAAACCTTTATGGAGAACGGTGGTACGCATTTTCATTACATCCCATGCCTGAACGCCACGGACCGCGGTATGCGCGTGATCGAAGCGGTAGCAAGGGGTGAGTTGCAGGGGTGGCTTTAAGGCTTATTGCTGCAGCCCCATAAGGCCAGTGACTTCAACGATGACAGGCTTCTGCCCCGCATTCTCGAAATCAAGGGTGACAGTGAAGACATCGCCCTGTTCAAGCGGTTTGTTGAGCCCCATCAGCATGATGTGATAACCGCCCGGCTCAAAAGCCAGGCTTTCGCCCGGTGCGATTGGCAACTCGCTCATGTGGTCCATGCGCATGATACCATCCACCTCGCGGCTTTGGTGGATCATCGCATTGTCAGCGATATCAGTGCTCACGCCGCGAAGATATTCAAGGTTATGGGTGTCGTTCCGTATGATCAGGTAAACGGCAGCAGAGACTGTGCGGCTGGTTTTGCGTGCCCATGCCTTTTCAATGCTCAGGCCGTGGCCCTCTTCCCCGTGCGCGTAGACAGATGGGCTAGTGAACAATAGGGCGCAGGCTAACAGCAGGTATCGCATCATAGTCTCCATGGATTTAATGAAGCCTGAGTAACGGGAATCCCACACGTGTGCAAGCGACAGATCAGCGCAGGTGTCAACTAGGTCAGATGGCGTCGGTCGCACAGATCAATTCATGCTGGATGCCGGGCTCAAAGGCGGAATGTCCCGCAACGGGCACAATTTTAAGAGATGCCCAGGGCATCGCCTGAGCCAGATCCCACGCGCTTTTGGGGGGGCATATGGCATCATACCGGCCTTGCACAATCGTGATGGGTACGTCCTTGAGCCTGGATGCGTCACGCAAGATCTGGTCGTCACACTCAAGGAAACACTGGTGCAGGAAGTAATGCGCCTCAATGCGTGCAAACGCGAGGGCGAACACCGGATCAACCGAGTGGGTGCGCTGTTCTTCATCCGGGACAAGTGTGACTGTGCTACCTTCCCATAAGCTCCATTCCTTGGCGTAGGTGAGGCGTTCTCGTTCAAACTCCGGCTCGGTCAGACGCCGATAATAGGCCTTGATCAGGTCATCGTGTTCAGCTTCGGGTATCTTGCCGGAGAACCGGGCCCATGCTTCGGGGAACAGCGACCGTGTGCCTTCCTTGTAGAACCAGTCGAGTTCTTCACGGCGAGAAAGAAAGATGCCCCGCAGAATGATGCTGCGCACCCGGTCAGGGTGGGCCTGGCCATATAGCAGTGACAGGGTGCTGCCCCACGACCCCCCGAACAGAACCCAACTTTTGATCCGCAGATATTCCCTGATCGCCTCCATGTCCTCGATCAGGTCCTGGGTTGTATTATTCTCAAGAGAGGCATGCGGACGGCTTCTACCGCACCCGCGCTGGTCAAACAGGATAATACGATACTTTGATGGGTTGAAGAAACGCCGCTGGATCGGGCTTGTGCCGCCTCCCGGCCCGCCATGTACAAAAAGCACCGGAATGCCGTGCGGGTTGCCAGACTGTTCCACATGGACCTCGTGCCCGCCCGATACCGGAATGCGCTCGCTGATATAGGGCTCGATGGGGGGGTAAAGTGAGCGGAACGTTGTCGTGCTGTCGGCGCGCAATGGGCTGTCCTTCTCGTTTTCTGCTGACAATTGAGGATACGCAGCAAGCGTTAAGAAAACAAGAATAGCGTGTTGTGGGTTACCAAAAAGTGAGCGCGGGAAAGAAGCGCTTGTGCGGCGGCCGACCGGACGCGCTTGCTGCCTACTCAGAAGAGATCAACCATTACATCTGGCCTTATGGCCACGGGGGCTTTGATTATCGGACCGCGCATAATGGCAAGGTGTGGGCGCTTGAGTTTAATCTCAGTTGTGACCTTGGGCTATAACAGGGCGTTGTACAACGTGTCCGGGTGCCTGGGTATGAGCAAATCGACATCGTTGAATCCATCATTACCAGCAGTCTTGAACGTCAACGTGTCAGGTTTGAGGCCACCTGCCAAGGCGGCCGGGTTCGCTGGAAAATGTAAGCGATAGCTGTCGGGGGCAGTCCCCGGCAGCAGTTTGGACAGGCTGTTTCTATTCCGCCGCTGCCGCGTGACGGGACCGCAGGATACGTTCCGTCAGGGCAAAATCGCCAGGGTTGTCCACGTCGATCGGCGCATCAGCAAAAGGCATGCGGATCACCTGAACCCTGAGCTTCCAGCGCCGCCCCAGTAGTCCTGCAAGCTGGTCGATCGTTGCCAGCTTGTAGCGATACAACAGCATGAACATCAGGCCAAACGCCTTGAGAATGCGCTGTGGCTTTTTGCCGAACTGCCCACCGCCCTCGAAAATTTTGGCGCTGATCATCGCTTTGTCCGTGGTCAAGGCATAAAGGTTGCAGCTGGACCAACCTCCGTCCTTGAGGTTGTGGAACGCGCGCTTGCCGTCCGGGTAAGTTTCCAGAATGACCGAGGCAGGTGTCATGCCGACGGCGGCGTCGGCACCGCCCGCAAACAATTGGCCGCAGAAGTGATTGATCATCTCGGTGGTGTGCAGGGCGTTGTCGCCTGTTGTTATGATCAACGGCCACGGGCTGTCGATCGTCTCGACACCTTTGGCTACCGACAAATACAGGTTTTCTGCGCTTTCAACATAATGAATTTCGCCGCGGTCCAGCATGTCGGCAAGTGCAGGAACCGAGCGTAGCAGCGCTTCGCTCTCGATCGAGACATACACGCGCCCGACACCTTCGGCGCCCACCATCTCGCGCACAACGCGTTCCAGCATTACCACGCCATCAAGGGTCACCAGGCACTTGTGGCTAACGCCCTGAATCTTGGCGACCGTATCTTCCGCTCCGCGACGGCTTGCAGCCAGCACGAGGGCGGTTGCCAGTTTCTTCTCTGTCATTTTGAGTATCCTCTGCCCTTCAATTCTTATTTTAAGTCAGTTTGCCTTCGATAGCAAAGTCATGAGTGTGCGAACTTTGTGTTCGCTTCCCAGCGACATCAGCGATGTTTTGATCTCATCAGCATGCTCACGCGTTACATGGCCTGTGACACATCCGTCAAATTTCTCCAGAAGCTGCGCCTCACTGAGCGGTGCGGCGCTTGATCCGACGGGCATATCCACGGTCGTGTAAACAGTTTTGCCACTCTTCAGTGTTACATGTACTTCCGTTGGAAAATCACTTTCGAGTGCTTCAACATACTCTTTACGGACGAGGGGCAATAAAGCCGTCACTTCGGGCCGAACAATCGCCGCCGATTCATAATCCTGAAGCGTTGCATTCCCGCTCAGGAGACCAACAGCCAGGCCATATTCAAGGCTGAACTTGGCTTCCATTGTGTTGGTCGGACGCTCATACATCAGGTTGCGCAGGTGTGCGGCTGGTGCACGCACAAAAATATCCGTTACGTCGTCTGGTCCAAAGCCATGCTGGGCGCGTAACGCCAAAAGCCCGTCCAGCGCCCGATGCACGCTGCCACAGTTGGGGAAGCGTTTGACTTTCAGCCCATATTTTTCAATGTGTAGCGGCGTGCCGATGTCTTTTGTCGCGAACTGGACCTTCTGACCGTATTCATCCTTGTCGGCCATGATCGCGCGCAGGTCTTCCACGTCCTGTCCCACCATCAGGGTGTCCATCCCGTTTTTGCCGTGCAGGGTCTGGTCGCCGGCGGTGATTCCAGCCTCAGCGAAGAGTGCGGCTTGCACGGCGCCCGCTGCGGCCAGCCCGGCGTGCAGAGGTTTGGTCATCGTGCCGAACTGGCTCATGAAACCACCCGCAAGACTTGTGGACAATGAGATGGCGTGTGCAGTTTTTTCCGTATCCAGCCCCAAGAGGCGGGCACAGCCCGCAGCGGACCCCACAGCACCGACGGTAGCGGTGGCGTGCCAGCCCCGGCTGCGGTGGAAGGGATTTACTCCCTGGCCAACCCGGCCGATCATCTGCAGGCCAACGATGTATGCGTCCAGCAGTTGCTCGCCTGTTACGTCCCGCTCATCCGCGATTGCCAGAAGCGCCGGAGCGAGCACAGCGGTGGCGTGCGCTTTGGCAGGGTCAAAATTGTCGTCGAAATCAAGCGCATGGGCGGCGGTACCCCCAACCAGCGCCGCCATCGGCGCAGACAGGCCGCCAGAAAACCCCACGGTATTGCAGTCACCGCGCCCCCACCTCTGCGCCAGCTTGTATACGGTCGCGGTCACGGGCTCTCTGGCGCCCGGTATCATTACCGCGGTGACATCAATAAAGGCATCGCGCGCCCGCGTGCGCGCGATGTCAGACCAGGCATGCGGTACCGTTGCCGTCCATGCAGCAAAGGCATGCAAGGGGTTCTCTGTGTCGGCTTTCATTTGTCCCGTATTCTTATAAGGGTTGTTTGTTGACCTATAATCGGCAAGGTTAGTTATAGTAAATTTACAAGTATAGATAAAGCCTTGAGCGCGCCTATGTGGTGCGTATCACGCGAATAATCAAGGATGTTCCCGGCGTGTCCGACATACTTTTTGCAGGCGACAATGTGAAGGTTGAGGCGGGCACGCCTTCGGCCATGGTGCGCCTGCGCGGAGACTGGACCATTGAAAGCGCCGAAAACATTGACGCGCAAATGGCAAAAACTGTTGCCGTTTGCGGCTCGGGCGCAGTGATTGACTGTTCAGGGATTGCGCAGCTTGACACCACGGGGGCGGTATTGATCCGGCGCTATGCCGCAAGCATCGAGGCCAGCGGCGCCGCGCTCCTGACCGGCGTAGGGGCCGACCATAAAGTATTGCTGGAGGTGATTTCCAGTTGTCCGCCACCCGCGCCCACTGAGCCAGACAGTGTGGCCTGGTATCTCTCCCCTTTTCTGCAGGTGGGGACGGCTACAATCCTTGGGCTGAGGTCAAGCGGCCGTTTGCTCAGTTTTCTTGGTCTTATTTTGATTCGGCTTTTTGGTGCCTTCCTCGACCCGTCTCGCATCCGGCTGGTTCCCATGGTGCATCAGATGGAAGTCGTTGGCATGCGCTCGATGGGCATCGTGGGGCTGATCGCCTTCCTCATCGGTGCGGTGACGGTAAATCAGGGCGCAATCCAGCTTGCCAAGTTTGGCGCGGATATTTTTGTCATCGACATGCTGGGTATCGGGCACTTGCGTGAACTTGGTATCCTGCTGACCGCCATTATCGTTGCGGGCCGGTCAGGCAGCGCCTTCACTGCACAGATTGGCTCCATGGTGCTGAACGAAGAGGTGGACGCCATGAAGACGCTGGGGATGGACCCGGTGGATGTGCTGGTGCTGCCAAGGCTGCTGGCACTGGTGATCTGTTTGCCGCTCCTGGGCTTTTATGCCGATATTGTCGGTATCGCCGGGGGCGCTGTAATGGCGTGGATTCAGTTGGACATTACCCCGGCCAACTTCCTCGTCTATTTCCGCGAAGTCATTACGATTGAGCATTATTGGGTCGGCATTATCAAGGCACCGTTTTTTGCCGCAATTATTGCTACAGCGGGCTGCTATAATGGCTTGCGTGTGGAAGGCAGTGCCGATTCGCTGGGCGGCCGCACAACACGCGCTGTTGTGCAGTCCATCTTTATGGTGATTGCGCTTGATGCATTGTTCGCGATCTTTTTCACCAATGTGGGGCTATAGTGATGAGTACCGGAGTACACACTAGCGATATGGCGATCAGGGTGCGCGGGCTTAAAACCGCCTTTGGGGCGCATGTGGTTCATGATGGCCTTGACCTTGATGTGAAGCGCGGCGAAATTCTTGGTGTCGTGGGCGGGTCCGGGACAGGCAAGTCCGTGCTTCTGCGCGCCATCGTAGGCCTGTTGAACCCGGTTGAAGGCATGATCGAGATCGCCGGGCGTGACAAAGCGGAAATGAGCGGCGAGGAAGACCGTCTGTCGCGGCGGGACTGGGGCGTGCTGTTTCAGGACGGAGCGCTGTTTACCTCCCTCACGGTCGCGCAGAACGTTCAAGTGCCCCTGCGCGAACATTTCCACATGTCGCAGGATCTGATGGATGATCTTGCGCTCAGTAAAATCACCATGGCGGGCTTGCCGATTGATGCAGCAGTCAAGTTCCCCTCTGATCTTTCTGGCGGCATGCGCAAGCGGGCGGCGCTCGCCCGGTCACTGGCATTGGACCCCAGCATTCTGTTTCTTGATGAGCCAACGGCGGGACTGGACCCGATTGGCGCGTCTGCGTTTGACCAACTGGTGCTTGAACTAAGCCGTTCGCTCGGCCTTACGGTCTTTCTGGTGACACATGACCTCGACACACTCGCGCGGGTATGCGACCGTGTGGCAGTGTTGGGTGATAAAAAAATCCTGATAAATGCGCCACTTGATGAAGTGCGCAAGTTTGATCATTCTTGGGTACAGGAATATTTTGGTGGTCCGCGGGCTAGGGCCGCAGGCATAGGTAAAGGCTAGGCAGGGGCGCTCCAAGCGATGGAAACACGGGCTTCACATATTCTGGTTGGTGCATTTGTGCTGGCGTTTCTCTCTGGTCTTATTGCCTTTGCGATCTGGATCGCGAAAGTGGACCTGGATGCCGAGTATCAGGATTACGATATCTATTTCGACGGCACCGTCTCGGGCCTTTATAAGCGCAGCATCGTCTATTATCTCGGCATCCCCGTCGGAGATGTGCGGGACATTCGGGTGGCGGAGAATGACAGCAGCAAAGTGCATGTGCTTGTCCGGCTGCGGGACGAAGTGCCAGTGACGGAAACCACAACCGCCAGGCTTGAATTCCAGGGGCTGACAGGTGTTGCCTATATCGAGCTCAAGGGTGGCGCTTCAGGTGGTACACCCTTGACACCCAAGGAGGGGCGAGAGCGTGCTGTTATTCCGTCTGAAGCTTCACCGCTTATGGAGTTTTACGAGAGCGCTCCAAACCTGATTAATGAGGCGATCCTCGCCATCCAGCAGGTTCAGAAGCTCCTGAGCGACGAAAATCTGCAAAAGGTAGGCACCATTCTGGATAATGCCGATCAGGTTGCCGCCAACCTGGCCGCGGGCACACAGGGCCTCGACAGGCTGATGTCGGACGTGCGCGGCGTGATGGCGCAAATTGGCGAAACGACACAAAAGCTCAATCAACTGGCCGATAGTGGTCACAAGCTGCTCTCCGAGGATGCAGCCTTGCTGATCACCGAGGCGGTGAAGGCGGTCAACGCGGCGGAGACGACCCTGAACCGCATCGACGGGCTGGTAGATGCCAACGAGGAAAATATCACCCAGTTTGTTGCCGGCAGCCTGCCGGAAGTCACGCGCATGATCGTTGATCTCCGGCGCACGGCGCGCAGTCTGTCGCGTCTCGTAACGCGCATTGAGCGCAACCCGGGCGAGGTGCTGTTTGGGCCGGCGGAAAGCAAATATGACCTCAAGACCCGCAAGGAAGAGGAGAAGAAAAAATGATAAAACTATCTATGCTTCTTCGACGCTACGGGGGTGCCCTATTGTTGGCTTCCGCAGCCGCGGTGTCTGGTTGTGGGCCGATTATCTCGTTTGGTGGTGATGGGCCCGGCGACACGGTGTATTCGCTGAAATACCCAGGCGGCTATCATACCAATGGCGATGACGCGCCGGTTATTTATGTGGATGAACCACATATGGCCGATGGTCTAGCGGGCCAAAAGATCGCTGTGGCGCTGGCGGGCGAAAGGCGCAGCACGCTTAAGGGTGCGCGTTGGTCGGCGCCGCTCAGTACACTGGTGCGGGACTATGTTGCCCGTGCACTGGGCGACAAGGCAGGTGCTCATATGATTGGCGAAGGTGGTCTTGATATCCACGCGGGTTGCCGTTTGGGCACCAAGGTCTGGGCGCTTGAGTTTGTGCCAGGTGGTGACGTCGGGGGCGACAAGGTCGAGATTGCGATCGAGATGTCCCTTGTGCGGCTGAGCGACAGCACACTTATCAGCCATCCCACATTCACCCGGTCCATGTCCGTGCAGGGAACAGACGGCGACGTGGTAATGACGGCTTTCAACCGCGCGATGGCGGCGACGGCCGACGAGATGGGCTTGTGGCTGAAAGATCAGGTCGATGCCTGCAGGGCACCGGTTAAATAGTCAGGCGGGCAACGCGCCGGGTTTCATGCATCGCCCACCCAAAGATGATTGCGCCGGTCATCGCGACAGCCAGATAGGGTGTATAGGCTGAAAACCCTTCAAAGATGAAGCCGCCACTTATCGGTCCGAAAACGCGGCCAAGGGCGGAAACGCCAGACGAAAGACCAAGAGCCGTACCCTGAATTCGGCGGTCTGACCGTTGTGACACAAGGCTGTTGAGTGCCGGGAACGAAATGGTCAGGCCACTCATGACCATTGGGAAAGCGATGATCGCTGTGGCCATATGGACAGGTCCGGCAAACAGCAGGGCAAGGCCCGCCAACTGCGTTGCGGCGCCCAGCAGGAGAGACTTGACCTCGCCAAATATTCGAAACAGCGGGCCAACGGCCATTGACTGAATTGCCGCCACGCAAAGACCGACTCCCGCAAGCAGAAAGCCGACCTGGGATTGGCTCCAGCCAAGCGTGGTGTTTGCCCAAAAGGGCGTGATGGCGAAACAGATGCTTTGTCCGACGGCGGCAATGAAAAACATGGCATACAGCGCCAGCGCCCCGGGCGCGCGCAAAACTGTCGTCCAATGCGGCAGTGGCGCGGCTGCCGGGCCCTCTTCATTGAATGAGGCTTGTTTCTTCTTGCTGGTTTCCGGCATGAAGCGCGCTGTCAGAAACATCGCTGTGAAGGAGAAACCTGCGGCCGCAAGACCGGGGATAAAGACATTGGGCTCACCGCCGACACTGCCCAGCAAGCCGCCGATAAAAGGCCCAAAAGCAAAGCCAAGACCAAAAGCTGCACCAATCAGGCCCATGGCCCGGCCACGATTGCTTTCGTCCGTCAGGTCAGACATCGCGGCCATGGCAATACCCACATTGCCCGCCATCATGCCAGACATGGCACGGGCTACAAACAGCATCGCAAGGCTGTCTGAGAAGGCAAGCATGATATAGGCGATGGTCGAGCCAAAAAATGTTGCCGCGAGCGCCGGTCGCCGGCCTATCCGGTCGGAAAGCCGTCCCCACAGAGGCCCTGCCAGAAAAGTTGTCAGTGAATAGATGGACATGAGTGCTGCGCCAACCAGCGCATCGCCGCCGTACTGAAGGGTCAGGAACGGCAGGATCGGAATGATGATGCCAAAGCCCAGAAGGTCGATAAACACGGCAAAGATAATCACGGGCATGCAAAAACATCCTGCAGGGTTGAGGGCAGGGACAGCATAGCGTTTTTAAGCGCGAGTGGAATCACAAGGTCGGGAGCAGTGCGAGAGCGGCCATCCCTAGTTCGACAGTGCGTCAACTTTTTCCTTGAGGGCGGCCAGTTGCGCCTGAAGCGCTGCAATTTTTTCATCCTTCTCGGCTGTGCGAGCGGTGGACGGCTTCGCGGCGGTGGGGGCGGTTTTACCCGTTGTGCGGCTGGTAAATACCCGCATGCTTTCTTCAAAAAGTGCCATATTCTGCCGCGCGATTTCCTCAAAAATCGGCATGAAATTGCTGGCGTTGCCCGCATCGCCACAGGCTTGGCGGATTTGGTCCTGGTTGCGGGTCAACACTTCCATCGCACTTTGCAAATACGTCGGCACCATGGCTTGCAGGCCGTCGCCATAGAGGCTGATAAGCTGCCTGAGAAACGAGAGCGGCAGCATGTTCTTTTCGTTGGTCTCTTTTTCAAAAATAATCTGCGTCAGCACGGTACGGGTCAGGTCGGCACCCGATTTGGCATCATGTACGATAAACTCCTCGCCGCATTTGATCATGTCTGCCAAATGGTCGAGCGTTACATAGCTGGATGTCTCGGTGTTATAGAGCCGACGGTTTGCGTATTTTTTTATGACGATTGGTTCGCCCGGCTCACGCTTTTTACGCGCCATTGTACTTCCACCCTTTGTGCCCGGCACCGCACCACAGTGTGGTGCGGCTTCATTTCTTGCCTGCTTGCCCGTTGCAGCGCAAGAAACGTATAAATCCTTATTCGAACAGCGAATTAAATGGTATTTGATGCGCTGCCGCAAGGAAAATTGTGCATTTGCACACAGAAAATGCTTTTGTCGCTGGCGCGCCATCCTGTAGGGATTTTGTCATGCTTGATGAAGACATCGATAAAGCCGCCGACGTGTTCCTGAGCCTGTGGCAGGAAAATATCCGCCTTTGGGCTATGGAGAAAGAGCTGCTGACCCCAACGGAACTGGCGATGCTTTTGGACGCGGCAGGCGCGACGGCCGGCAGTTCGTGGACGTCACCGGAAGGGGACGCCAAGTGAGTATGGGCGGGAAAGACCGGATGGATGTCAGGCACATCAAGGGGCCGAGGCCGATGTCCTTGCACCTGTCGAATGCGCTCAGCATCTGGCAACAGGCGCCCGCCGGTGCACAGCGCCTGATGGAGAACGCGGGTGGTTGGCATCCGTCACTTGAAGCCGATATCGCCCTCTTGCGCGACTGTTTACCTGATGACGAGACGCGGGAAAAGTTTCAACGTGCGGTAAAAAAGAAAGCAGCGGCCCGTGGTGATGACGTGTTGGCGGGTATCAGCCGCTATATCAGCCATCCTTATGCCCGCGTTGGCTCTGAGCCGGAATTGTGCCACCGGGTGGGCCAATGTGAGCTGTATGATTTTGGCGGTGACGGGCAGCCGGTCCTGTTGGTGCCAAGCCTTGTTAACCCGCATTACGTGTTGGACCTAAAGCCAGGTCGCAGCATCGCCGCATACCTGAAAAGCCAGGGGTATCGGCCGTTCCTGTTGAAATGGTTTGAGCCGGGTGACGAAGAACTGGGCTTTGACGTCAGCGACTATGTTATGAAACGCGCACTGCCTTTCCTCGAATATATCGTGGCGGTCGGTGCCGGCCCTGCGCCTGTGCTTGGTTACTGTATGGGTGGCACGCTGTGTACGGCGCTTGCGGCGCGCGCACCGCACTTGGTCTCCGCGCTCGCGCTTGTTGCCGCACCGTGGGATTTCGCAAGCGAGGTCCCGCACGCGGGTCGGCGCTACGCTCATGTGATGGCTGACATGCTGGACCGCCTGCCAGAGGGCATGCCGGTGCCGGTTGATATGCTGCAGGTCTTTTTTACCAGTGTCGACCCCACTTTGACCGACCGTAAGTTTCGGCGCTTTTTATCGCTTGATCCTGCGTCGGAGGCGGCGGAGTTTTTTATCGCGCTTGAGACATGGGCCAATACCGGCGCGCCGCTGGCGCGGCAGGTGGCAAAAGATGTCATCCGGGGCTGGTATATGGAAAACGAGCCGGGGCGGGGTGTGTGGCAAGTGGGGGGCGACGCTGTGCGGCTTGAGGATATTACCTGCCCGGTATGGGTGGCGGCCCCCCGTGCTGATCGCCTTGTGCCGCAGGAAAGTGCTTATGCCATGGTAAGCAAGCTGAGGAGCGCCACGACACATGACCCCGGTGCGGGCCACGTAGGTATGATGGTGGGTTCAAAAGCTGCGCGCGGCTTATGGGCGCCGCTTGTTGGCTGGCTGCGGGCACAGGAGGCAAGGCATGCGGCCTGAGGTTCTGACATTGTTTCGCTTTTATGGTAGCCGCCTTGGCCAGACGGTCGCCCCCATCATTGCAAGCCGGGTCCAGAACCTTCTGTCACCGCGCACCGCCTCTCTGACCCTCGGGCTTGGTTTCGCGCTGCCATACCTTGATCACCTTGCCACGGTTGAAGCGGATGAAAACTGTCGCTACCTCGCGTTCATGCCGGCGCAGCAGGGTGTTTGCCATTGGCCTGACACACACGGCACACGTACAACTCTCGTGGAGGAATATCATCTGCCGTTGCCGGATTCATGTGTTGACCGTGCGGTGTTGGCGCATTCGCTGGAACACGCCAACAGACCGAAGCATCTGTTGCGAGAGCTGTGGCGGGTGCTTGCGCCAGGCGGGCAGGTTGTCCTTATTGTCCCGAACAGGCGGCGCAGTTGGTCAGCGCTTGATACCACGCCCTTTGGTCACGGCAGGCCTTATTCCCGCAGCCAGCTATATGACCTGATGAGTGAACAGCTCTTGCCGCCGGAGGGGTGGGACACGGCGCTGATGCTGCCACCGTTCGGTTGGCCAGGCGGGCCGCGACTGGTGCGATATGGCGAACGGGTGGTGCATGCGCTTGGGCGTAATCTGGGTGGGGTGCTGATTGTCAGCGCGCGTAAACAGGTTTATGGTGCATTGCCGAAAACCCCCAAGAGAGTGCGTGCGATGCCTGTGCTGACCGGCCCGGGAGCGGGTGCCGGCGCCTAGGATAATAGGTTTCTTTCCCACGTATCTTTGAGCGAGGGCAGGCCGTCCACACGGGTGGCTACGCTATGAAGCTTTGGGCAGTTTTCTTTGAACCAGTCTCGCCGGGGCCGCCAGCGCGTCATGATGGCGAGGAATAGGTCCAGTGCGGTCATTCTTTCGCCCAACAGCCATGGAGCCGGAGTGATTGCGGTTTCGAGCTGTTGCCACAGCGTCTCGCGCCGCCGGTCGGTTGCGGTCCTGAGTTCACGAGCGCTATCAGCGTTTGCGAGCCAGCGCCCGGGGTGGTCGCCAAAGGTGAACGTGGGGTAAACGCCAGCCACCAGCCAAATGAGCCACCGCAGGAATAGACCGTACTCTTGCGAGTCCTGCTGCGTTGGCACGAGGCTATTTTCCGGGTATTTGGCCCCCAGCCACAAGGTGATGGCGGCGGTTTCCGTCATTACTGTGCCGTTTGGTAACAAAAGCGTGGGGATCTCGCACATGGGGTTCACCTGTGCCAAGATGCCTTCCGGATTGTGCAGGGTGCCCCAGTCAAGGTAGTGGCGCTCATAGGGTTTGCCGATTATGTCAAGCTGTGCTTCGATGATAGCGGAGCCGCCACCCTTCGCGCCATAAAGCACCATGCCAGCCCGATGCTTAACCCGACGATCAGTCATGTTTGTCCTCCTTTTGTTATGATAGGATGCTAACGGGCAGGCGGATGTCACGCCATTCACGATTGTGCCAGATGGCATGCCACGGCATTGTCATTTTAGCGCGGCAAACTAGCTTGCCTTACGGGCCGGACAATCAGAAACGCCTTGTATTATTATTGCGTGTTTAATATTGTCTGGGTCATAAAATTATTCAAAATCGTGTCAAAAGCGGAGAGCCCCATGACGAACGAGACCCCGAAAGAATCGACGATGAGCGACGACAAGGAAATGGCGATCCGGCAGGTGGCAAATGCCCTGCACCGCCTGAACGATGCCGTAATCTCTGCCGTGGGTAAGGGGGTCACCGTCGAACTGATGCGCGCGTCACGTTATCATAACGAAGAGGGCGCGTGGGGTGACATGCTTGTGCCAATTATCCACAAGCAGGATTAGTACTCCTGGGAACAGGTAAAAGAGACTGACAGCAGGACGGACGAATATCATGCCCTTTGGCAAGATCATCACACCAAAACTCGCCACCGCTGACGTGTGTGACGCAGTGGGTGACGCTGTCTCCGTCCTGCCGGTCGATTTTCACGACTATGGCGGTAGACTTGATTTCGCGGGGCCTGCGGTGACCCTCAAGACCCTGGATGACAACACCAAGGTGCGTGCGCTCCTCGAAACCAGAGGCGAAGGCCGTGTGCTGGTGGTGGACGGCGGTGGCTCAAGCCGTGTGGCGCTTCTGGGGGGTAATCTTGCTGCCCTCGCTGCCAAAAACGGTTGGGAAGGTGTCGTGATCTATGGCCGTGTGCGGGACCAGCATGAACTTGCGCGTGAGGATGTTGGCATCAAGGCATTGGGCGCCTGCCCACAGAAAAGTGAAAAGCTCGGTCGCGGCCAGGTGGATGTGGAAATCGCCATCGGCGGTGTGACCGTGCATCCCGGCAACTGGGTCATCGCCGACGCTGACGGCGTCGTCATTGCCAAAGAACTGCCAAGCCTTTAGTTTATCGCTCCAACAAAAACAGCGCCTGATCGGCGGACCAGTTGGCCTGTCGAGGGCTGAGGTTCAGGCGTTTGCCAGCCTCGGTGTGCGGGACGAACTCGCGCACGCGGAAGCCCTGTTCCTCAATCAGGTCAAAGAGGTCAAGGATGGTGCAGAAGTGGATGTTGTCCGTATTGTACCATGTTTTGTCGAGCGCCTTGGTCACCGGCATGCGGCCGCGCAGCGCAAGGCTCATGCGTACTTTCCACTGGCCGAAGTTGGGGATGGTCACTACGGCGTGTTTGCCGATCCTCAGCAGTTCCGACAGCACAAGTTGCGGTCGGTGCACCGCCTGCAGGGTTTTCGACAGGATCACATAGTCAAAGCTGCCGTCGGGATATTCCGCGAGGTCATTGTCCGCGTCGCCCTGAATGACAAACAATCCTTTGGCCACACAGTCGTTCACACCCTGCTGGCTGATCTCGATACCCCGGCCATCCACCTTTTTCTCGCGCACCAGATAATCCAGTAGCGCGCCGTCGTCACAGCCAACGTCCAGCACACGGCTGCCGGGTTCCACCATATCCGCGATCAATTTCAGGTCCGGGCGCAGATTATGCATCTTTGTCCTCCAGCCCTCTTGTGCGGGCGGCGGCACAAACGAAACCGTTCAGCATATGGTCCATCTCCGGTACGTCCAGGAGGAAAGCATCATGGCCAAAGGGGCTTTCGATCTCGGCAAAGCTGACAGGCACGCCAGCGGCATTCAGGGCATGCACGATGCGCTTGTTTTCCACCGTCGGGTACAGCCAGTCGCTTGTGAAACTGATCACACAACAGCGCACATGGGCCGCACTCTTGAAGGCGTCGGCCAAGCGCCCCTGATGGCGCGCGGCAATGTCCAGATAGTCCATCGCGCGGGTGATATAGATATATGAATTGGCGTCAAAACGGTCCACGAAGGTGGAACCCTGGTGGCGCAGGTAGCTTTCCACCTGAAAGTCAGCATCAAAACCAAAGGTCACGGCTTCGCGTTCCTGCAGGTTGCGGCCAAACTTGGCGGTCAGGGCATCCTCGCTCAAATAGGTGATATGCGCGGTCATGCGCGCGACCGCAAGACCCTTGGCGGGTTTCGCCTCATGTTCATAGTAGCGGCCGTCCTGCCAGTTCGGGTCTGCCATAATGGCTTGGCGCCCCACCTCGTGAAAGGCAATGTTTTGTGCTGTATGGCGCGCCGCAGTTGCCAGCATCACGGCGGAATGCAGTCGCTCGGGGAAGGTGGTTAGCCACTCAAGCACCTGCATGCCGCCCATAGAACCACCGATGATCATCATCAGGCTATCCACGCCAAGGTGGCTGATCAGCGCAGCCTGCACCCGGACCATGTCGCGCACCGTGATGACCGGGAAGTCTACCCCCCACGGCTTGCCCGTTGCTGGATTGTCTGCCCATGGGCCGGTGGTGCCAAGGCAACTGCCCAGCACGTTGGAGCAGATGACATAATACCGGTCGGTGTCGATCAGTTTGCCGGGCCCTACCAGCCGTTCCCACCAGCCGGGCTTGCCGGTGATGGGGTGGTTTGATGCGACGTATTGGTCGCCAGTGAGGGCATGGCAGATAAGCACGGCGTTACTGGCGTCTGCGTTCAAGGTGCCATAGGTCTCATAGCCCACGGTCACAGGTGACAGTGCGGCGCCGCTGTCAAGCGTCAGCGCGTCACTTTCAAAAAGTACAGCGGTTTTACCTGCACCCTTGTTCACCTGTCGCTCCTGCATTCATGCCAAAATCGGGCGCACAGAAAAGCCCCCGCGCGCGCGTCTGTCAATCTTCCTAATCTAACTTGAGGCATTAGGAAACTTTCCTTTGCCTTTGGCTCGGTGTCCCATTAACTCTAAACCGCCCCGGAACGGCTTGAGAAGGGGCTGAAACGAGCGATTTTTACCAGAGGAAGACAACGATGCCCGCGCCTAAAGCACATGACTGGATCATGGACCTGAACGCGTATGTTCCGGGTCGCGCGCATGTGCACGGTATCAAGGAGCCAGTGAAACTGAGCGCCAACGAAAGCGCGTTTGGTCCCAGCCCCAAGGCAGTGGATGCCGTCAAGGCGGCGGCAGGCCGCGTGATGCGTTACCCCGACCCCGCGTCAGCAGAGCTCAGGGACGCCATCGCCGACGTGCATGGCCTGAAGGCCGCGAACATCATCTGTGGTGCAGGCTCCGACGAAGGGCTGACGCTTCTCATCCACACGTATGCGGGGCCCGGGGATGAGGTGATCTTCAGCCAGTATGGCTTTATGGTTTACCCGATCCAGACGCAGGCGGCGGGGGCCGTGGGCGTGGCAGTGCCCAACAAAAACTGGGCGGCCGATGTGGACGGTATCCTGGCGGCGGTGACCGAGCGCACAAAGATTGTCATCATCGACAACCCCAATAACCCCACCGGCGCCTATTTGCCGTGGTCCGAGGTTGAGCGGTTGCATGCGGGCCTGCCTGACCATGTGCTGTTGGTCCTTGATGCGGCATATGCCGAGTGTGTAACCGCATCGGATTATGAAGCCGGGGAAGCGCTTGTGGAAGCATCCGAGAATGTAGTGATGACCCGCACGTTCTCAAAAATGTATGCGCTTGCGGCCCTGCGGGTTGGGTGGCTGTATGCGCCACACGCGGTTATTGATGCACTCAACCGCTGGCGCATGCCGTTTAATGTTTGCCTTTCGGGCCAGGTAGCGGCCCTTGCGGCGGTCGGTGACCAGAAGCACCTTGACGCCGCCGTGCGCCACAATAACGAATGGCGAGACTGGATGACGGCGCAGCTTTCCGCCCTTGGTCTGGATGTTGTACCAAGCGAGACAAATTTTGTACTGGTGGAATTCCCTGACGAGAGTCCGTTTACCGCGCTTGAGTGTAACGAATATCTGACCCGGAACGGCTATCTAGTGCGCGCGCTGCCCAGCCTGCCCAAACACTTGCGCATATCTGTGGGAACCGACGAGCAGAACCGCACCGTGATGGCCCTGATCTCCGGCTTTATGAATGGCTCGCAGGAGGGGCGGACATGATGGCAGGCACCCCGCTTTTTGACCGTATCACGATCATCGGCGCCGGACTGATTGGCTCTTCCGTCGCGCGGGCGGTTCGCCGCGGCAAACTTGCGGGGCACCTTGCACTCGCAGACGCGAATGAGGAAGTGATCAAGGAAGCCGAAGGCCTTGGCATTGCCGACAGCTTTCACACGAGCGTGGTGGAAGCCGTGGCCGGAAGCGGGCTTGTTATCCTGGCCGTTCCAGTGGGCGCGATGGCATCAGTTGGTGTGGCGATGGCGCCCGGTCTTGCTGAAGGCGCTATCATTTCTGACGTTGGGTCGGTGAAGGAAAGTGTTTTTGGGGCGCTGGAGCCCCTGTTGCCGGCCCATGCCCATCTGATCCCCGGCCACCCGGTGGCAGGTACGGAACAATCTGGTCCGGCAGCAGGGTTCGCGTCACTCTTTGACGGGCGCTGGTGCATCCTGACGCCACCGGAGGGGGTGGATGCGGATGCGCTTGAGACGCTCACCGCCTTCTGGCAGGGCCTTGGCAGCACAGTTGAGATCATGGAGGCGCGGCACCATGACCTTGTGCTGGCCATCACCAGCCATGTCCCGCACCTCATCGCCTATAATATCGTGGGTACGGCGTCCGACCTTGAAGAAGTGACACGTTCGGAGGTGATTAAATATTCTGCTGGTGGCTTCCGGGATTTTACCCGTATCGCGGCATCTGACCCAACCATGTGGCGCGACGTGTTCCTCAATAACAAGGACGCGGTGCTGGAAATGCTGGGACGTTTCAGCGAGGATCTGACAGCACTTCAGCGCGCCATTCGCTGGGGTGACGGCGACGCGCTCTTTGATCTCTTCACCCGCACGCGGGAGATCCGCCGCCGCATTATCGACGCCGGGCAGGACGACGCCAAGGCCGACTTCGGCCGCCCGCACGAGGATTGAAGATTAGTGAAAAGCCGGGTGTCCCGGCCTTTCTCGTTTTACCAGACTTTCATCACCTCGGTGGGCAGGCGCTCGACTATGTCATCGGGTACAAAGAAGTCTGGCACCAGCGGCCCGTCGGCGTGGGGTGCATACTTGCTGAAATCTGTCACGCCTTCCGCGCGCAGCACTTCCTCATCGATGAAGAAATTGCCTGAACAATCGCTGGCGTTGCGCACAAGGATGGCGTGGGCAGCGTCGGCCATGATCTCAACCGTGCGGCTGTTCTTGGCCATCTCGTCCCCACCAATCACATTCCGCACCGCCGCAGTATCGATGGCCGTGAAGGGCCACAGGGAATTAACGGCAATGCCTGCGGCCTTGAACTCCGCTGCCATGCCCAGGGTACACAGGCTCATGCCGTATTTGGCGATGGAATAAGCCACATGCGGCGCAAACCAGCGCGGGTTCATGTCAAGGGGTGGGGAAAGCGTGAGGATGTGTGGATTTTTTGCCTGCTTCAGGTGCGGCAGGCACAGTTTCGAGACCATGAAGGTGCCGCGCGTGTTGATGTTGTTCATCAAATCATAGCGCTTCATGTCGGTCATCTGCGTGTTGGTCAGCGAAATGGCCGATGCATTATTGATGCAGATGTCGATACTGCCGAAGGTTTCCACCGTTTTGTCGACTGCCGCCTGCACCTGTTCTTCAAAACGAATGTCGCAAACTAGTGGCAAGGCCTTGCCGCCTGCCGCTTCAATTTCTTTCGCGGCGGTATAGATGGTGCCGGGCAGCTTGGGGTTGGGCTCCGCTGTTTTGGCACCGATGGCAATGTTCGCACCGTCGCGGGCGGCTCTCAGCGCGATGGCGAGGCCGATACCGCGGCTACCGCCGCTCATGAAAATGGTTTTGCCTTTCAGGCTCATGGCCTTGCTCCTCTTCCCGTGGTCTTCCTGCACTATAACATAGGCTGAAAGGCGGTGAGGGAAGAGAAAGCGTGAAGAAAATTTCCAGTCTATTCGTCAATTATCGGTTCAAGCATGGCCACGGGGGAGGAGCCAATGTTGAGCTGGCCCATTTGTGCCATTACCGAAAGGCTCTCGGCTTGTGAGCCCATTTCAGTGAGGGAGCTTGCGTCCTCAAAACCAAGGCTGGTGAGATAGTCGGCAAGAGCCGGTCCGCCAGCGATGGCAAGGCTTGCGCTACCAAGCGGCATGAAGTTTTCATCCAGCGTCAGGCTCGCATTTCCCTTCACTCTCGCACCGCGCACAGCGATATCGATGCTGTCAAGTTCAAGCAAGCCGCCAGCGTCGCGCCATGCACCCAGCGCACCCCGCGTCCAATCAAACAGCGGTGGGCCCATTACACCGCCCATCAGCTCCAGCCGGTTACCGCTATCCATCACCAGCTTGAAATCAAGGAAGCGTTTTTCATACAAGCCGTCGGTGGGTTCCGCCGTCCCATCGTAGCGCAGATAAAGCTGCCATTCCTTGAGGCTTTGTGGCTTTTCAAGTGCGGGGGCGGCTTCAAGCACGAAGTCGTCGGTTTTATATGAATCAACCACAATCACCGCCTGTTTATCGGCGTGGCGTTTGTAGCTGGCGCGCATGTAGCCGTCCTTGAAGGCGACGGCATCGTCGGCGAAGGACGCCACGACGTTGCGGCCCTCCATCATCCAGTGGCCGGGCGTCCAGAGGTGGCTGATCAAGGTTACGCTGTCGGCGCCAAATTCCATACCGGGGCCGCGGGTCTTGACGCCGATGCCATCAATCGTCAGCACGATGCGATACGGAAAGCCGGAAAGCTTGATCTTGCCATGCTCCACCTTCAGGCCCTTGTCGCGCAGGTCAGCCAGTTCCCGCGCGGTGGTTTTTTCCGCCTTGAAGGCGGCGGTGTACCAGAGGCCGCAATAGACGAGGATAGCAATGAAGATAAGCCCGATGAGGGCGCGCAGTTTGGTCATGGTCGCTCCCGGCGCTCAATTTGGTCCGCGCGCATGGCGGACAAGCGTGACGATATATTTACTATATTCTTTGGCAAGAAAAAGGATAGGCCATTCACCGGAAACCGGATGGGCCACGATATGCACCTTTGGCATCGCACGACGGAATAATATCAAGCTGCGTGGCATATGATAGTCGGCGGTTACCAGCACAATGGAGGAAAAGCCGTAAACATTGGCCCATTCGGCTGTCTCGTCAGCATTGCCCTTGGTGTTCAGCGCTGCTTTGCCAAGGTCTACACAGCAGTTGAATAAAGTCTGTTCAGCCCCCGTCAGCGCGCTCAGGTCGCCGCTTTTTACCACCGGGTTCACGCCGGAGATCAGCATACGCTTGGCAACCTTGGCTTCCAGCAGTTCAAGACCGGCCTCAAGCCGCCCGGCACCGCCCGTCAACACAACGATGGCATCCGCTCCCTGCATCTCGGCCGGTTCCTCCGGCATTGTCATGAGGAAGTAGCCGAACCCAAGCAACCACGCGGCAACAAGATAAGCAAAGACGCGGACTATGTGTCTGGTGATGGATGTCTTTTTGCGTTCCACGGTGCCGACCCTACATCATTTTCAAAAGCGCACGCCGAACCGTGACACGGGCGGTCAACATGGTCAGTATCGCGGATACAATTGGTAGAAGGGCAAGCCACATCAGGTTGTCGCCCGTTGGTAACGAGGCCGTCAGCAGTCCTTGGCCCATACGCTGTGCCATGTGCGCAATAAGGTAAAGCGTCAGTGCCGCGAGGATCACGCCAACCAGTCCTCCCTTGAGGCCATGCGACAGGTAACGTTGATCAAACGCATGCGATATGGTGCTGTCTTCCGCACCCATCAGGTGCATGATTTCAATGCTTTCCCGGTGGGTGGCCAGTCCCGCGCGGCAGCCAAATATGACAATGGCGATAGTGCAAAGCACCACCATGACAACAATTCCGGCAAGCAAAAGACGTACAACTGCTGCGAGGTCCAGAACCTGACCCATCCACGCCTGATGATCATCAAGTTGTGCACCGGCTGCTGCTGCAACCAGCCGTTCGCGCAGGCCCGCGGTGTTCACGGCGTCGGGACGTGAGAGTTTTACGTCAATCAACGTAGGGACGGGTAAGCCGGTATCAAACGGCATTTCACCAAGCCAGGGGGACAATAGAGCAACGACCTCTGCGTCCGCCAGAACGCTGGCTTCCACGATGCCGGGCGTGGCGCGCAGAAGGGTTAGCGCTGCTGCTGTTTGCTTGTCTCGCTCCTTGTCGTCAATGACAGCAATCTGTACGGTCAGATTGGTGGTTAGCCCGGCGCTCCAACGCTCAAGCCCTCGCCCGAGTGCTAGCCCGCAGGCAAGCGCGAGGGTGCACAGGAACAGCATCACACCAATAACCCACGGCAGCAGTCCCTCGCGCATATCCCTTGGTAAAAATTGAAGCGTGCGGCCCCACATGCGCTATTCCCCCGGATCGATGGGGCTGCCGCCCGGCAGGAAACTGATTTCGCCCTTGTCGAGCCTCAAGGTTGGTGCCGCCATGCTGCGGACCAAAGTATCGTCGTGGGTGGCGACAACTGTGGTTGTACCCTCCTTGTTGAGGGCAACAAACAGATGCATCAGGCGGCGGGACATCTCAGGGTCCACGTTGCCTGTTGGCTCATCCGCGACCAGAAGGTCAGGTTTGTTGATAACGGCGCGAGCGATGGCGACACGCTGTTTTTCCCCGCCCGACAGCGTAGCTGGGCGAGCATGCATTCGGTCTTCAAGGCCGACCCATGAAAGCAATTCTTCCACGTGGTCAGCGACCTGCGCGCGCTTGGCACCCTGAATGCGCAGGGGCAGGGCGACGTTTTCAAACGCGGTCATATGGTCAAACAGACGGAAGTCCTGAAAGACGACTCCGATGCGGCGCCGGAGGCGGGGCAGTGTCTCCCGTTCCTGGGTCATGAGGTCACGGCCGAAGAAATTGATCAGACCACGTGATGGCCGGTGTGCCAGGTAAAGCAGTTTCAGGAGCGTCGTTTTTCCAGCCCCCGATGGGCCGACGAGAAAATGGAAGGAGCCTTTGTCGAGCGTGAAGCTGACGTCCCTCAGAACTTCAGCGCCCATGCCGTATCGCATGCCAACATTTTCAAAGGTAATCATTACCGCTCCCTCGGATCTCGCGCGCAGAAAAGGTAATCATTACCGCTCCCTCGGATCTCGCGCGCAGAATTGCATATGGCGTGCTTGGCGTCCAGTTGACATTTCCGTGCGTGCTGTCAACCAGCATTCCTCCGTGTCATGGCGTTTTTAAGACCGATGCTGGTGTTAATGTGCCGAGGCGCTTGTGTTTTTTGGCTGCTTTCATATACAGTTGAAAAACCTTCTTTGAACGCGGCCCCATGGTACTGCCCTGTGGCCAAAAGGATGTTCGGGCCTGATTTATGATCCTTGTTTGTCCGTCGTGTAAGGCAACATTTAAAATTCCCGACGGGGCTATTCCGCCTGATGGACGTACCGTTCGGTGCGCTAAATGCAAACACAGTTGGCGTGCATTCCCCGATCAGTTGCTGACAAGGCCTGCGGCCCCGGCAGCACCACCTCGGCCAGCACAAACTCAACCTCCTGTGCAGATTCAGGCTCCGCAGCCTGCGGCACATGCTCCGAACCCAGATATGGATGCGGGTCTCGCTGCCCGGGCCGCGGCTGTGCGCCGTACGGTGCAGGACCGATTTGAGGACGACGTACCGCCGCCCGCCCCAACGGACGAAGACATCTACGATGACGATG
This sequence comes from Kordiimonas aestuarii, assembly GCF_025574465.1. Lineage (GTDB taxonomy): Bacteria > Pseudomonadota > Alphaproteobacteria > Sphingomonadales > Kordiimonadaceae > Kordiimonas > Kordiimonas aestuarii. The sequence continues at coordinate 196,272 of NZ_JAOBPP010000021.1, read as the reverse complement.
GCGATTTCCGCGCGGCACCGGCCACGGCGCCCGAAGACGAGCATTTTGACAAGGGCGATGATTTTGGCGTGGCGAACGCGTTAAAACAGTCACTCGGTAGTAGCCTTGGTCTCGATGACGACGAAGAGGATCATGACGACGCAGGAGGGACATCTGCTGCCGACGACGACTATGACGATGATGACTTCCTTGCGCGCCGACGCTCCGAGCAGCGGCGTCAGGCTGAGCGTGAGGCGAAGGCCCGCAAACGTAAATTCATTACCGTTGGCTGGGCACTTCTTGTGATCTTCTGGCTTTCGGTGCTCTACCTCCTGACGTTCAAAAAAGAAGAAGTTGTAGACAATATGCCGGGCATGGCGGGGTTCTATGCACTTTTTGAAGGTGTGGAGGATATCGAACGCTTCCAGCCGGAAGAGGGCGAAGAACTTTCCAAGCCTTTAGGCGAGATTGAGGTCTATGTCGCCGCCAAGCTGCATAACGACCGCACCCGTGTCGAGAATGTGGACGGGCGCAATACGCTTATGGTGCGCGGTTTTGTACAAAACATGAGTAAGGAACGCTCCGCCACCGTGCCCAAAGTGCAGGTCGATGTGCTCGACAAGGGCGGGCGTATACTGAAAAGCTGGGTCACCGATCCTCCGGGGCAGATACTGCGCAGGCAAGCAGTGCTCAATTTTGAAACCAGTCTTTATCCTATCCCCAGCGGGGCTGCCAATGTGGCCGTGAAGGTCATAGAAGGGACACGCTCTGACGCTGAAGCACGGTCCTCGGAATAATGGATTACTTCTTTGATTGGAATAAAGCAGGCGATGCTCACCATGGCATCGAACCGGTATTTACGGCTGAGGAAATTGTGGCCAAGGTGGACGATCTTGCCGCGCGGTTGACCCGGTGGTTTGATACCGAACCGGTGGCGCAGGTTGTGATGAACGGCGCCATGATGTTCGCAGCTGACCTTACCCGCGCCATGTCCGCCCGTGGCTGTGTCATGGAAATGGACTTTATTCGCCTCGAAAAAGACAGAAAGTCAGGCACAGTTAACCTGAGGTCGGCATCCGATTTGCCGGTCGAGGGGCGCGATGTGCTCGTGATTGATGATATTTTCGAACATGGTAAAACACTTGAGTTTGCCAGGAAATATTTTCTCGCTCAGGGCGCCGAAAGCGTAACGAGTGTTGTATTGCTTGACAAAAGCCAGGGACGGTTAACTAATATTAAGCCTGATTTTGTGGGTTTTGAGTGTCCGGATATTTTTGTTATCGGTTATGGAATGGATATTGCATACCGTTACAGAGAGCTGCCGTTCATCGGCAAAATGGGTCGCGCATGAGGCGCGGGCTTCAACATGCGGGAGTACCGCCCTGTGGCACGGGTGCTGGTTGTAGAGGATGAAGAAGCGGTACGTGACTATGTCTGTCGCGTGCTAACTCTGCACGGCCACACTGTTCTTGTTGCTCATGACGGCGCCCAGGCTGTTGAGCAGATGAACGAACATCACTTTGATCTTCTTGTCACTGATATCGTTATGCCGATGATGGACGGCATTTCGCTTGCGCTGAAGGTGCGAGCGACACGGCCGCACGTGCCGATTATCCTGATGACCGGCTATGCGAACGAGCGCCAGCGCGCGCATAACCTCTCACTGCTGATCGAAGGGCTTCTCTCGAAACCCTTTACGATGGACCAGCTTCTGAGCACGGTGAACAAAGCACTGAAAAACGCGCGCAAACGGGCAAAAGAGGATGATGACGAGGCAGGCGAAAGTCCGGTTCAGTCCTCAAGCCAGGACGGGATGCTGTCGAGCGCGAGCAAGTCTTCAAGCGACTGACGCCTGCGTATCACTTCAAATGTGTTTCCGTTTACCAGAACCTCAGGCACCAGAGGCCTGCTGTTGTAGGTCGAGGCCATCACCGCGCCATATGCACCGGCAGACTTGATCGCGACCAGGTCACCACTTTTGAGGGCGGGGGTTTTACGGTCTCTCGCGAACACGTCGCTGCTTTCGCACACAGGGCCCACAAAGTCTGCAGTGACGGTTTTGCCGTCCGATGGTTCCGTCACCGGCACGATGGCGTGATAGGCGTCATACATAGCCGGACGGGCAAGATCATTCATCGCCGCATCAACGATATAGAAGGTACGGTTCTCACCCTGTTTTTCGTAAATTGTGCGCGTGAGCAGAAGCCCGGCGTTGCCGGCGATCAGGCGGCCAGGCTCAAGGATGATGTCACAGTCCATATCGCCCATCACCTCGAGGATCATTTCGCCATAGGCGCTGGGGGCCGGCGGTGTGGCCGCAGCCGGGTCATAGGGGATGCCAAGCCCACCGCCCAGGTCCACATGTTTGATATCATGACCTTTCGCGCGCAGCTCACGCACAAGGCCGAGCACGCGCTCAAAGGCCTCCCGGAAGGGTTCAAGCTTCGTCAGTTGTGAGCCGATATGCAGGTTTACGGCAACGGCCTTTACATTCGGGAGTTCCTTGATGCGGCCATAAACGGCATCCGCTTTCTGCCACGCGATGCCGAACTTGTTTTCCGACTTGCCGGTGGAGATTTTGGCGTGGGTCATGGCGTCCACGTCGGGGTTTACGCGGATGGACACAGGGGCAACTTTGCCGACGCGTCCTGCGACGATGTTCAGGGCCTCAAGCTCTGCTTCACTTTCGACGCTGAACTGTTTGATGTCAACGCGAAGCGCAGCTTCCATTTCCTCGTCTGTTTTGCCGACACCGGAGAAGACAATACGCTCGCCCGGAATACTGGCCTTGGTCGCGCGCATCAACTCACCAAGGCTGACGACATCCGCGCCCGCACCTTCGCGCGCCAGCGTGGTCAGCACCGCCTGATTGCTGTTGGCCTTGACGGCAAAACATATAAGCGGGTTCACGGTGGCAAACGCCTCGCGGAACACACGGAAGTGGCGTTTAAGCGTAGCGGTAGAATAGACATACACCGGTGTACCAACTTGCTCGGCGATATCCGTCAGCGCGACGTCTTCGGCCATCAACTGGCCGTCCTGATACTGGAAATGGTCCATGAAACTGCTGCCTAGTTGCTGCTGCTATAGCTTGGTGGAGGCTTCACATCGCCTTTTTTGCCGCACGCCGCAACGGTGAGCACGCATGATGCCACCAGGCTGACAAGTAGGGCGGATTTAACAAGCTTTTTCATTGTAGCTTCTCCCGTGCGGCCTTGACCGCTTCTTTTACATTCTCGGGCGCGGTGCCGCCAAACGAGGTACGGCTAGTGACCGAGGCTTCCACACTCAAGACTGAATAAACGTCTTTGGTAATGCGTGGTTCAACCGCCTGCATGGCGTCCAGCGGCAGGTCCTTGAGGTCAAGGCCCCGGTTTTCGGCTTCCTTGACGACAGAGCCTGTCACATGGTGCGCGTCGCGGAACGGCAGGCCCAGCACACGCACCAGCCAGTCAGCAAGATCTGTTGCGGTGGAGAAACCAAGCCCGGCCGCCTTGAGCATCTCATCGGTACGGGGCTTGAGGTCTTCGATCATGCCGGTCATGGCGGCGATACACAGTACAAAGTCATCCACGGCCTGAAATACCGGTTCCTTGTCTTCCTGCATGTCCTTGGAATAGGCAAGCGGCAAGCCTTTCATCACCATCATCAGGCCATTCAGGGAGCCGGTGATACGGCCAACCTTGGCGCGGACAAGCTCGGCGGCGTCCGGATTGCGCTTTTGCGGCATGATCGATGAGCCGGTCGAGAAGCCGTCAGACAGCTCAAGAAACCGGAAGGCCGAGGTAGCCCAAAGCACAATCTCGTCCGAGAGGCGGGACAGATGGATTGATGCGATGGAGAGCACCGACAGGAACTCAATTGCAAAATCACGGGACGAGACAGCATCAAGCGAATTGGCCATCGGGCGGTCGAAACCCAGGGCTTCAGCCGTCATGTGCCGGTCGATCGGAAAGCTGGTGCCTGCCAGGGCCGCGGCACCCAAGGGACTTTCATTCACGCGTGCGCGGCAATCCGCAAGGCGTGCGCGGTCCCGCGCGAACATCTCGTGGTATGCCATCAAGTGGTGGCCAAGGGTCACGGGTTGTGCGGTCTGCAAATGGGTAAAGCCGGGCATCACCGACGCCGCGTGTTTCTCTGCTTGGTCAAGAAGGGCACGAAGGAGGCGCGCAAGGCCTTTATCAAGCGCATCACATTGCGCGCGCACCCACAGGCGGAAGTCTGTCGCCACTTGATCATTACGTGAGCGACCGGTGTGCAGGCGTGCGCCCGCGTCCCCCACCAGCTCGCGCAGGCGGCTTTCCACATGCATGTGGATGTCCTCAAGCGCTGGGTCGAACACCATTTTACCGGCTTCAAACTCTGCCTTGACCTGATCAAGCCCTTCATGGATCGCCTTGACATCGTCTTTGGCGATGATGCCCTGTTCACCCAGCATGGTGGCATGCGCCTTTGAGCCCGCGATGTCCTGCGCATAGAGGCGTTTGTCAAAACCGATGGAGGCGTTGATTTCTTCCATGATGGCAGATGGCCCGCCACCAAAGCGCCCGCCCCACATGGACTGGCCCTTGCCGTCAGCACCTGCGGTGTTTTGCTTGTCGTCTTTGTGATCCATGCCTGTATTGCCTTTCGTACCAACGCCACTATGCTTGCCGCCGCAACCAACAACGATCCCGGAGTGTCAGGATGTCAAAGAAGGTTCTTCTCATTTTCCTCGTGACCATCGCCCTTTTGGGCGTTGCAGCTTATCGGGTGTTTATACCGGCCACAACGCCAGATGCACCGATAAATTCTTACCTGAAAGGGGAAATGGCAAAGTTGACCTTGCCTGAAACGCCAATGGACCTGCCAGGCCACGAGATTACCTTCGAGGATGGCAGCAAGGCACCGCTCTCAAGTCTGAAGGGCAAGGCCATGCTGGTGAACGTGTGGGCGAGCTGGTGTGCGCCCTGCCGCGCGGAGATGAAAGAGCTGGCGAGCTTGCAAAAAGAGCTTGGCGACGGCGACTTTGAAGTGGTGGCGATCACCGTGGATCGTGGCGGTATCCCGCAGGCGCGTGAAACGCTTGAGGAGTGGGGTGTAGAGGGACTTGGCTTTTACGCGGAACCCACGATGAAAATCGCTTTTGATCTGGCTGACGGTAAACTGCCGACAAGTTACATTATCGGCCGGGACGGCAAGGTGAAGGCCTTGTTCCTTGGGCCGCTCAAATGGGATGCGCCCGAGGCGATTGCGCTTTTCACCGCCCTCAAGAAGGGCCAGCTATAGCTGGCCCGATCAAGCAAAGTTGAACGTGCTGACATAATTGTCGCCCCCGGATCGTGATATGCTGCGGAAACGCAGAAACGAATTGGGGATAGATGATGAAGCTCGGGAAAGTTGCTCAGATCGCTGAGGCTGTCAAGACTGTCAACAGTGTCAATAACGTCAGCTTTGTCACTGTTGTCACGTCTTTGCTCATGTTTGCTACCCTCGGTGCGTCGGCCGGTGACATAAAGCCCTATCTTGTTGGCGACCTTGAGGCACTGACCGTCAAATCGGAACCGGTACAGGTTTCGGATATGAAGGTTGAGGCACCTTACGACGGTACGGAGAAAAATATCCTGCGTCTTGGCGCCAAGGAAGGCAAAGCGCTTGTCATCACCTTCTACAACCGGGACTGCCTGGCCTGCCGGGCACATTTGCGCAGCCTTGAGGCCTTGCAGCGCAACCTTGGCATCAACACAGTTGAAGTGATCGCGCTGCATGTGGGCAAGGGCGGCATGCAGGAGGCCGAGCGCACGCTTGCGCGCTGGGGTCTGGAAGGCCTGGCTGCCTATGAACCCCATCACCAGAGCATTATCCGCGACTTCAGCATGGACCCTGACTTCCAGCGCAACGGCACGGGGCCGATGAGCGTGATCGTGGGGCCGGACGGCTTTGTGCGGGCGACCAGCTACCACCTGCGCGAATGGGAAGCGCCAGAGACAGTGAATTTCTTCAAGGCGCTGGCGCGAGGTGATGTCTAGCTAGCCGAGGCGGGTTGCGTCCGCCGGGATCTCGTCCATCTCAACAATATCGGTTTCCCCTGCCGCATCTTTATACCATGCGTCGACCAGCGGGTGGTTGCGTACCGCGTCCATGTAGGCGCGGCAGATGTCGTCTACCTCAATGCTGTAGGTGAGCAGGCGGGCGACAACGGGCGCGAACATCATGTCGGCCGCGCCAAAGTTGCCAAAGAGAAATTCTCCGCCACTGCCGAATCGGGTGCGGGCGGTGGACCAGCGGTTTTGCACTTTCTCAACATCGGCTTTTACCGCCTCGCCCAGCTCAAGGCCGGACCAGTTCCCGCGCAGGTTCATCGGCGCGTGGCTCCTCAGCCCCATGTAGCTGGTGTGCATTTCGGCCGTGATGCTGCGGGCATATCCGTACGCCTTTGTCTCCTTGGGCCACCAGAAATGCTCCGGCGCGAGATGGGCACAATAATCAATGATCGCCAGCGAGTCCCATACAACTGCGTCACCATGGAGAAGCGCAGGCACGGTGCGGCTGGGCGAAAGCGCGCCGATGCGCTCATGAAACTCGGGTGTATCGAGCGGCAGAAGCTCTTCCTCGAATACCAGGCCGGAGTGAGCGACGGCGAGCCAGCCGCGCAGAGACCAACTTGAATAGGTTTTGTTACCGATGACGATTTTAAGGGCAGGCATGTCGTGACGATCCTTTGTTATTGCGAGCGGATGGTCCGACCGCTCTTACCATGCGACTGACACACAGGCGACGGAATGTTTCTAACCGCCGCATCACAATTTTCTTGCTGGCAGATTCTTTATTGCAATTAATAATTATTCTTAATAAAGAGAAGAAAGAGCAATAACCCGCCTGTTGGATGCATTTGCGCCCAGGCTCAAGAAGGGGAACCGCATGTCCTGCTGTCATAAAGTCACGCGCGCCAAGCCGCTTATGGGGGACGTGTTGTCCCTATCCACGCTGGGGATTCACGGGGCATGTGCGATGCGGGCCCTGCGTGTGGCGTTTACCCAGGTTGAACAACTGGAGGCCAGCGTTGACACAGACTATGCGGAAAGTGAGCTTATGCGCCTGTGCGCCAGCCCACCTGGCACGCCGGTCGCAACATCAAAACCGCTTTGGTATATGCTGCGCCTTGCCCAGGAAGTGGCCTACAGGTCGGACGGCGTGTTTGATGTGGCGAGTACCGGTACGGGCGGCGCGGCCAGTTGGCTGGACATTGACCTGTCCGTGGCGGGTTTTGTCACGTTGCGCAGACCACTGATGATTGACCTTGGCGGGATCAAAAAGGGTTTTGCCGTGGACTTGGCTGTACAAACCCTGCGGGATGCAGGTGTCAGGCGCGGCATTGTTGATCTTGGTGGTCATATCCGGGCCTTTGGTGCTCAGGAATGGCGGGTGCATTTTCATTTGGAGGCTGAAACGGCAAAACCCGGGCTGCCGGTAATGCTGAATGATGGCGCAATATCTGGGTTTGGCGGCACCTTGGGGGGCGGGGCGTTTTTTGACACCAGTACTCATATGGTACGCGACAGCGGCGAATGGGGTGACATGAGCATGATTGTCCGCGCCCCGACTGCTGCTGCGGCCGATGCGCTGACGGTCGTGGCCGCACTTATGCCGAGCAAGGCGGCACGAGTGCTGTCAGCCTTTGGCGCAAACGGTATTGTGCTGACACGCCAGGGTGCTCACGCGCTGGAATATGCGTCCTGATGGCAGCTTTTCTGCTCTCCGGCCGATAAAAAACCCGGCGGTTTGCCGGGTTTTTTAATTATTCTGTTTTTAACCGTTCGCTCAGGCTGTTGCGGTCTTGCGCCGTTTCCGCTCGCGGCGCGCCATATATACCATGGCTGGCAACAACAGCAGTGCGCCTGCAGGTTCGGGCACCGACGCTGGGTTCACAATGAACGCGACGGTTGTGAATCGCGTATCTGAGTTCGGGTCAGGGTTTGGATCTGAATAGAACGGTTCGTTGGTTGGCTGGAAGGCGCCAGTATCGCCGCCTGGAAGCGCAAAGGTCGCAGATGTCGGGGACAATGTAACGTTAAGGCTGAGGTAGTAGCTACCCGCAACAGTAATGATATCACCCATGCCTCCAGTGGTCATGAGCGGCGTGATCGAATTCTGCGCCAAATAACCAAGCTGTTGACCGATGGAGTTGTAGACTGCCCATGTGAAGTCAAACGGAGACAGGTCGGTTACGCCGTTACACAGGGAAACGGTTGTACCTTCCGCTCCTTTGCTTGGGTTGTAATCGAAAACGGAGCCACATCCATCAAGTGTAATGGAATCCCCGAGCGCGATAGCGCCGTATGATCCGGGATCAGCAAGAAGTTCACCATATATGGTTGCTGCAGACGCTGAGTTTGAAATGGCGATACCCGATGCCAGAGCAAAGCCAGCCGTCAAAAGTTTTCCAAGACCTGTCATAATTAAATATCCCATGACAACGTAAATTTTTCTCCTTATAGCTAAAATTTGGGGAAAACTCCATTAAAAATGTAAGAAGTACATAAATACTGGATTGGGGCAGTTCATCGCATGTTTCGAAAATTTATTTTAATAGCTGCGTTTATGCTAGCGGCATGTGGTGAATCCAACGACCTTGGGCTGGATTCCAATGAACTGGCAGCGTATGACCGCGCGGCACTCACACAATTGGCGGATGAAGGGGAAGCTGCGAAGGCGATCGAAATTATCCGTGCGAAAGAGCAACTTAATCTTACAAAAACTGACGATTATCTTGTGCTGGCAGATATTTACCTGAAACAGCTCAATGGCGTTGCCGCACAGGTGGCGATCGAAAAAGCACGTGACAGCGGTGCTCTGTCATCGCAGACCGCGTTGACGATGGGGTCTGCCTATATGTTGCAGCGCCGGCTTCATGATGCAAAGGAAGAACTTCGCAATGTAAAGCTGTCTGGGCAGGATGGTTTTGAAGCACTGTTGGTGCAAGCGGATATTGCCGTGCAAGAGGGAGATGTCGAACTCGGACGGAAATACTATGGTATTGCGGCTGGCATGCAGCCGGAAAATTACCGAGTTGACCTAGGCCTTGCCCTGCTGGAGCTTAGCGACAAAAACCTTGAAGCCTCCGAGGCGGCAGCCAGTTCCGCCCGCGAAAAAGACAACAGCAAGGCGATGCCCGACTATATTCTGGGGGCGATTGCTCGCATGCGGGGCAACTCAGAAAAGGCTATCACCTTACTTGAGCGGGCTCTGGAGAAGCAACCAACGCACATTCACGCGCTGCTTGAACTCACAGCTGCCTATCTGGATGTTGGCAAGCTGGAGCAGTCGGAACAAGCGCTGGACAAGGCGGTGGCGCTTGCGGCGAATTATCCGGTGACGCAGTTTTATGTAGCCTTCATTCAGGCCGAGAAGGGGCAGCTTGAACAGGCCCAGGAAGTTTTGTTGCGGTCAGGCGACTTGTTCAGCCTGTATCCGGCCGCTAACCGCCTGTATGGCCTTGTGACATACCGCATGCAGAAATATGCTGTTGCTTCAAAATTTCTGCAACAATTTCTGAACAGAAACCCGGATGACCGTGAGGTTCGTCTCGCGCTCGCTGAAAGCCTGACCAAGGCCGGTTTTCCGGAACGCTCGCTTGACGTGCTGAAGCCGCTTCTCCCGGACCAGGTTTCGGATACAGACGCCCAGGCCGCGGCGGGCGCGGCCAATGTGGCGCTGGGAAACGGCAAAGCGGCTTCGGAAAGTTTCAGGAAAGCGATTGAGTTTACCTCACAGGAAGGCGACAACGCCCGGCAGGTCCAGGCCAGCCTCATGACCGCGCAAGCCATTGCCGAATATAAAGCGGGCAATCTGGATCTGGCTATAGAACTGATGAACGGTCTTGACGACATGGGCCTTATGTCTGTGGAGCGCCTTTCCTCAATCGCCAATATGCAGATTGAGGGAGAGCGCTATGTGGATGCCTTGGCAACAGCCAACAAGCTGATGCAGTACGAGGATGGCGAAGCCGTTGCCCACAACGTCAAAGGGGCGATCTATTACCGGATGGGTAAAATGGAAGACGCGGTGAACGCGCTTTCCAAGGCAATTGCGCTTAAGCCGGATTATCAATCGGCGCTGAAGAACAGGGGCTATGCTTATAGTGCCCTTGGCAATTACAAAGCTGCGAAGGCCGACCTGAAGGTGCTGGTTACCAAAGTGGATGCAGATGGCCAGCTATATGCAAAACTGGGCCACACACACCTTATGCTGTCCGAGTTTTCCGAGGCAAAAACCGCATTGCAGACCGCGCGCAAGCTATTGCCTACATCAGCGGTTGTTGCCGCAAACTATGGCTATGCGCTGGCCCAGTTGGGTATGTTTGACGAAGCGATTGCTGAAACCCAGGCAGCACATGCACTGGCAAGCTTTGACAAGAAGCTGAAAGACGAGCTGCGGGAAACGATCGCGGAGTTCAAAATCGCCAAGATACGCAAGGAAAAAATGCAGCAGCAGTAAGCAGCTGCATGTTTGGAAAAATAAAAGCCGCTTTCTGGAAAGCGGCTTTTTCATTTGTGGACCAATCTGTCCTGATTACCGGGTCGGGACCGGTTCACCGCCGGTGCGGTAGTCATAAAAACCGCGACCTGTCTTGCGGCCCAGCCATCCGGCTTCCACATATTTCACCAGAAGCGGGCAAGGGCGATACTTGCTGTCCGCCAGGCCGTCATAGAGCACCTGCATGATCGACAGGCAGGTATCAAGGCCGATAAAGTCAGCCAGCGTAAGCGGTCCCATCGGGTGGTTGGCACCCAGCATCATGGCGCTGTCGATGGCTTCAACGCTGCCCACACCTTCATAAAGTGTGTAGATGGCCTCGTTGATCATCGGCATCAGGATACGATTGACGATAAAGGCGGGGAAATCTTCCGAGATCACGGTTGTCTTGTTCAGTTTACCGGTGAAAACCTTGAAGCGCTCAAATGTTTCTTCCGACGTGGCGATCCCGGGGATCAGTTCCACCAGTTGCATCACAGGCACCGGGTTCATGAAGTGAACGCCCATGAATTTTTCTGGCCGGTCCGTGGTGGCGGCAAGTCGTGTGATGGCGATAGACGACGTGTTGGACGCGACCAGCGCACTTGATTTCAGATGCGGGCACAGATCCTTGAAGATCGTGGTCTTGATCTTCTCGTTCTCAATTGCGGCTTCAATGACAAGATCACAGTCGGAGTGCGCGGACAGCTTGTCGGCAATCTTGATGCGGCCAAGCGCGGCGTCCATCTCGTCTGCTGTGATCTTGCCCTTGCCAACCTGTCTGGAGAGGTTGCCCTTGATCACCTCAAGGCCGGCTTCCACCTTTTCCAGGCTTACGTCTGTCAGCATGACGTTCATGCCTGCAAGTGCACTGACGTGGGCGATACCGTTACCCATCTGGCCTGCGCCGATAACCCCTACCTTCTCAACCATTCTGTTATTCTTTCACGCTTTGTTTTCAGAGCTTTATATGGCTTGTTATTATCACGTTTAAAAAAAGGGCGCTACAGGAGCGCCCTTAATTTCTGATTGTCCGTCCGCTTAGAGAGCCTTCTCTAGCGCAGGCACAGCCTCGAAGAGGTCAGCCACAAGGCCATAGTCCGCGACCTGGAAGATCGGAGCTTCTTCGTCTTTGTTGATCGCAACGATGATCTTGCTGTCTTTCATGCCGGCAAGGTGCTGGATCGCGCCCGAAATACCAACCGCAATGTAGAGCTCAGGCGCCACGATCTTGCCGGTCTGGCCGACCTGATAATCGTTTGGCACAAAGCCCGCGTCTACAGCCGCACGAGAGGCACCTACAGCAGCGCCAAGCTTGTCGGCCACCGCCTCGATGATCTTGAAGTTCTCGCCTGAACCCATGCCTCGGCCACCGGAGATGATGATCTTGGCCGATGTCAGTTCGGGGCGGTCGGATTTTGACAGCTCAGCGCCGACATATTCGGACACGCCAGCTTTGTCCGCGGCCGAGATAGTCTCGACGGAGGCCGACCCACCTTCGGCAGCAGCTTTATCAAAAGCCGTCGCACGTACGGTGATGATCTTCTTGGCGTCCGAAGACTGCACGGTTGCGATGGCATTCCCGGCGTAAATTGGGCGTTTGAAGGTGTCTTCGCTGACAACTTCGATGATGTCGGAAATTTGCGCGACATCGAGCGATGCTGCAACGCGGGGCATGAAGTTTTTCCCCATCGTGGTGGCAGGCGCGAGGATCGCGTCATAGTCACCCGCAACCGAAAGCACCACAGCAGAAAGCTCTTCCGCGAGTGGATGAGCGTATGATGCGTCGTCAGCCACGAGCACCTTTGATACGCCGTCGATCTTCGCGGCAGCTTCCGCTGCAGCGCCACAGCCGGAACCTGCAACAAGCGCGTGCACATCTCCAAAGGCTTTGGCTGCCGTGACGGTGGCAAGCGTTGCGTCTTTTACCGATACATTATCATGTTCAACAATTACGAGAGCGGTCATTAGATTACTCCCTTTTCTTTAAGCTTGCCTACGAGTTCCTCAACGCTTTCAACCTTGATACCGGCTTCGCGTTTTGGCGGTTCCTCTACCTTGAGAGTCGTCAGGCGCGGGGCCATGTCGACACCGAAGTCATCTGGCTTTTTCTCGTCGATCGGCTTGCGTTTGGCTTTCATGATGTTCGGCAGCGATGCATAGCGTGGCTCATTCAGGCGCAGGTCGGTGGTAATGATGGCCGGAAGTGTCAGCTTCACGGTCTCAAGCCCGCCGTCTACCTCGCGGGTGACGTTTACAGTATCGCCATCAACAGCAACTTCGCTGGCGAATGTGCCCTGTGCCCAGCCCAAGAGCTGTGCCAGCATCTGGCCCGTCTGATTGCAGTCGTCATCAATGGCCTGTTTACCGAGAAGCACAATGCCGGGCTTCTCTTCCTCAACGATGGTCTTGAGGATTTTTGCAACGGCCAGAGGTTCTGCCACGCCGTCATGCTCTACCAGAATGCCGCGATCGGCACCCATGGCAAGGCCGGTGCGTAATGTTTCCTGTGCGGCTTTGGGGCCGATGGAGACAACAATAATCTCCTCTGCCTTGCCGGCTTCTTTCAACCGGATTGCTTCTTCAACAGCAATCTCGTCGAAAGGGTTCATGGACATCTTCACATTGGCGAGTTCAACGCCTGAATTGTCCGACTTGACGCGAACCTTCACGTTATAATCGACTACCCGTTTGACGGGGACCATGATCTTCATGGGGGTCTCTCTCCCATTATTGTGCAGGGCAACAAAGCCCGGGGAACCTCAGTTGACAAAGCCGGGGTAAAAATGGCCCCAGCCCTAGGAAAAGTTAGGGGTACACAGCGTTAAACCATAGAAAAACCCGAGTCAATGCAGTGCAGCAAAAACGGGTTTGCCGTAGCGTTATTTCGCTTTACCTGTTGGCGCCGGGTACCCACAAAACGTCACCTGAACCTTTCTTGTTCACATGCCTTGAAAGGACAAATAGGTGGTCGGACAGCCGATTCAAATATTTTATCGCTTCCGGGTTGATCGGTACCTCGCGGCTTGCGGCGATTGCCTCGCGCTCTGCGCGCCGGACCACTGTGCGGGCCACATGCAGATGCGCTCCTGCGGGCGTGCCGCCGGGCAGGGTGAAGTTGGTTAATGGTGACAGGTCAGCGTTCATGGCATCAATCTCCTGCTCCAGTCGGCTGACCTGCTCTGACGTGATGCGCAGGGTCATCTCGGACGGAGTGAAATCATCGCCCGGGGTCGAAAGATCCGCGCCAAGGTCAAACATGTCATGTTGGATGCGTGCCAGCATCTTGTCGGTAATACCCTCCGCGTGCAGGCGGGCCACGCCGATGAAAGCATTGGCCTCGTCCACGGTTCCATACGCCGCCACGCGTGAATCGTCCTTCGGGACCCGCTTGCCGCCGGTCAGGGATGTCTGGCCTTTATCGCCGCCGCGTGTGTATATCTTGCTCAGTTTTGGCACAGGTTTGCCCCTAGTTTGACACAGCCCACAGCACAAAACAGACAACGGCGAGCGCCTGACAAATTACCCGCGCCTGCATCAGTTTGTTACCGTATTTTTTGTTGAAGTCGCCCCCCTTGCTCATGCTGCCGATGCCGGCAAAGAAAATGCCAAGCGTCAGGAACATGAAAAGGAGGCCAAGAAAGAAAAGGAAATTCATCGGGGGACCTTACCATAATTGCGTTTGCCCCACTATAGACCTGCTTTATGGCGCGGCAAGGGCTGTCATGCCGCTTGTGACAAAAGGTCATGCCCCCGGATGCGGCGGAGCCGGATCACGCATCAGGCCTGGCTCAAAAGGCTGTCAATAATATACAACCTGATAGGATGTCTGCGTAAAGACAGTTATCGGAGAAGGCGGAATAGCAGAAACAATTTTGATTTTGATGCGGTCGCCGTCAACTTCCTGAATTTCAAATGTGGCGCCGTTCACTTGCCCTTTGGCGGGCAATTCGTCTACCTTGATTGCATTCACCGTTGTGGTCAAAGACTTCGGGTCATTCTCGCCTTGCTTGCCATAGACAGTGAAGTTCCGACGACTGCGATAAAGAAGCGGTATGCCGGAATACCTTATTTCGATGAAATATTTCTCGTCCATGGGACCCTGTGATTTTACATACGGCAGGGGCTGTGTCAGCGTTTCCGGTTTGCTGATTTTGCCGCTGACGATCGGCAGTGCATGGAGGTTGCTGTAGGTGTCATACATCTCGTCAAAAGCGCCATCCTGATCAGTATCCCTGAAGCATTTCACATTCCGTGATTTCCCGATCAGGAAGCCTTCGAAGGCGCTGACTTCTGCCGTGGTGCGCGGCAGGCAGTATATCTCGGTTCTGTCGCCCACCCGGGTCTGATGCAGTGTGACATGCACAGGACCATCGGCCGCATTCCCCGGGAGATCCGCCGCCGCCGCAGACAGATAATCAGCGGTTTTAACTGCTGCTACCTGTTCCGGGCGAACTTCCTGCACCAAAACGATGTCGCCAGGTTCTACCCAGCGTGCCTCATTATCCGATGGAGCTGCCTGGGGCACCCAGTATGTTGAAGCAATTCGGCTGGGATCGGTGGACATGCAGGCTGATACCGAAAAAACAGCCACCAAAAGCACGATCGGCCTATAAAAATTCATAAATCTTCTCATATTTTTGTGTGTACATTACATGAAGTATATAAAGCTGTGTTGACGTGCGCTTGGCAAGCCACTTTGTAACATTGTTATTCTTTCGCCTGTGAATCAGCTTTGATTAAGGGAAGGCGCGCATCAGCGTCGCGACGTCAGCACCACTATTTCGCAGGCTTTCAAGCGTTACCGCCCTGTTCCTTTTGGCAAAGCGTTGGCCGTGCTCATCAAGCATCAGGCCATGGTGGTGATAGATGGGTGTTGGCATGTCAAGCAAGCGTTGCAGCACAACATGAATATGGGTGGCGTGAAACAGGTCTTCCCCCCGAATAATGTGCGTGATGCCTTGCAGGGCGTCATCCACAACCACACTCAGGTTATAGCTTGTCGGCGTGTCCTTGCGCGCAAGCACAACATCGCCAAGTGCCTCCGGGATTGCGGGCACGGTGCCCTTGATCTCGTCGCGCCATGCCAGCGGTTCACCGATATGGTTGAGGGCCGTCGCGAGGTTCAGCCGCCATGCATGCGGGACACCTCCGGTGATTTTTGCCGTGCGTTCCGCCGTGCTCATGTGACGGCATAGGCCTGGGTAAACCGGCCCGTCCGGCCCATGGGGTGCGCTGGCTGATTTGGCGATCTCCGCTTCAATATCCTTGCGGGTACAGAAACACGGGTAGGCAAGGCCCTGGGTTTTCAGCTTTTCAAGGGCTGCCTGATAATCTGCGAAATGCTCACTCTGGCGTCGCACGGGTGTTTCCCACGCCAGGCCCAGCCATGCGAGATCTTCATAAATGCCGTCCACGAACTCAGCCCTGCAGCGGGTGATATCGATATCCTCGATACGCAGCAGAAAACGGCCACCTTCAGCCTGCGCGCGCTTATATGCCATAAGGGCCGAGAAGGCATGGCCCTTATGAAGCCGCCCTGTCGGGCTGGGCGCAAAGCGCGTGACAAATTCTTCAGGCTTGGTAAGCATGAAGGCACCATAAAAAAGCCCGCGCGCAAAAGAAACAGGAATAATGCGGGTGAGGGGGTATATGACGGATGTTTGAGACAATTGATCTTGCTGAGACATTCCTGCGGGCAGGCGGTCCCGCTGCGCGGCAGAAGAAAAAGATTACGGCGCGCATCGCGGCGGCGCTGAACGCCTATCCCTATTTCGCCAAGGTGAAAGGGTTCCACCCAGGTGGTGATAAGACAGAGATTATTTCGCTTACGGAATGGATGGCGGAGGGACAAAGCAAGCAAGCACTCGGGAAGGTTTCTTTCACCACGGTCAGCATTCGCCCGGACGCACTTGAGCGTGCGCAAGGTGTGACTGCCTACAGCCGCACACACCTGCCGCTCAGCCCCCACACCGATTCCACCTATCTGCCACGCCCACATGAACTGGTAGGCTTCCAGTGTGTGATCGCGGCGCGTGAAGGCGGCGAAAACACCATGGTGCCGGTGGATGATATCCTGCTGCACCTGAGTGACGAGGACCGCACACGGCTTTCTGAGCCAGCGTTTCCCTTCGGGCGGTTCACGGGTGCCATCCTGAGGGAAACGGGTAGAGGCATGCTCGTGCGCTACTACCGCGCGCAAATCGACCGGGCTGCCGCGGATGACAAGCCGTTGTCTGCGGCGGATATCGAGCTTCTCGACAGGTTTGATAAATTGTTGGACCGGTTGGCGCATGATATCCGGTTTGCGCTTGTGCCCGGCGAGGCGGTGGTGATGAACAACGCAAAAGTATTGCATGGACGCACCGGTTTTGCCTCTGACAGCCGCCGCACACTTTTCCGCGTGCGCCACCATGCCGATTTTGATGCCCATACACCTAAAACCGGTTTCTGGGCGCGCCTGCTGTCACCCTCAAGCGAAGCCGTTGCTGCAGAGTGGGATGGAGACGACGCCATCGGTGCGGAAGAGGAAATCGCGTCCGTGGCGGCACCAGGGGCAACAGTTGATCCAGCTGAGGTGCTGGCCGGAAAGCTGAAGGCGTCGCCGGATGATGTCGACCTGATGCATACGGCAAGTGACATTTTTCTGTCCACCGGTCGCTTCCGTGATGCACTGGCCGTCAACGCCCGGCTTCTGAGACAGCAGCCGGATGACTATAAAACCCACGTGGCGCAAGCAGGGCTTTATGAACAAGCGGGCGACGCGGCGCGCGCTCAGGACCATCAGCGGCTGGCTGCACAGACGTTACCTTTTGTGGTGAAGGATAACCACGATCCGCTAAAGCCCACCATACTGCGTAGCCGGGGCTTGCAAGGCCCGGCCTATACGCTCAACCTCAAAAGCGGGTTTTATAAACCGGTGCTGGAAGGCGGGCATTTTTCCCTGCGGCACCTGATGCTGAGGAAGCGCTATAATTTCATTGTGCAGAATGTGTTTGATGAAGCTCGGCCGCTCGCTGATGACGTACCGAAGGTCGACCTTGTGCTGAATACTATGGCCTGTGCCGATCGGCTGAAAGGCTCACTTGAGGCGTTGGAGAAGTTTGTCGCGGTGCATGATGATTTGCCGCTGATCAACCATCCTACACAAGTGCTGGCGACCACGCGGGACGAAAACGCCCGCCGCCTGGGGGTGCTCGAGGGCGTTGTGTTCCCCACGACCCTGCGGCTTGCGTGGCCGGGTGGTGAGGCGACGGCTGTATTGGCGCAGATGGAAGCAGCGAAGCTGAAGCCGCGGGTGATCGCGCGCCCAACGGGCACGCACACTGGTGTTGGTGTGGTGATGTTGCACAGCGAAGACGAAATCCGCCGTTATTTTGCGGGGGCGCAGCCGGGCCGGGAATATCATCTCATTGAGTACCACGACATTGCCGATGAGCATGGTCTTTACCGGAAATCCCGCACCTTCTGTATTGACGGGCGTTATTTCCCCGTGGCGTCGCTCACGCACAACAGCTGGAATGTGCATTCGGGCGATCGCTATACGGTGATGGACAAAAGCCCGGCGATGCAAGCGCGGGAGCAAGACTATCTGCGTGACATGCCCGGCACCTTGGGTGCAGCAAACATGGCGCGGCTTGAAAAGGTCCGAGATCTTGTCGAGCTTGATTTTTTTGGTGTGGACTTCACCGTGCTACCAGACGGCAAGCTGTTCATTTTTGAATGCAACGCCGCGATGCGCCACAACTATGACCATGCAGGCAACTTTCCCTATACGCGGGTGCACCTGGACGCTGTCTCAAACGCCTTTGAAGCGATGGTCAATGACCGGATAGAAAAGGGGCGGGCCTAGCCCCTCAGCCCACGCATCAGCAAGCTCAGCACCTCGTCCATATGGGTGGCATCCATGGGGGCCTGTTCCATCAGCAGGCGATAAAACACCGCGCCAAACAGCATGTCGAGCGCGTGGGCAATGTCTGCCGCCGGGCTGATGATGCCAGCCCGCTGTGCGGCTTTCATCTCGCGCTCGGCTTCTTGTCGGCGGGCGCGGATGAAATGGCTGCGAAAAGCCTTTGAGACCTCACTATCCTCATGCGCCGCGGCCAGCATGGTCGCAACGTACCGCCCTGTGGTGTGGAAGAAGGTCTCCGATATGCGGTGGAGGATAGCGCGCAGTCGTGAGACGGGGTCATCCACCGCATCTTCGGCCGTATCTGCCGCGTCTCGGTTGGGTGCGGTTTCCATCAACGCTGCCATGGCCAGTTCATTGGCGTTGGCCCAATAACGGTAGATGGTCGGTTTACCGACACCAGCGCGCGCGGCCACAGCCTCAATGGTGACACCCGGCATGCCTTCCTCGCGCAGCAGCACGGCCGTTGCAGTCAATATCCGTACCCGGGTTTCTTCGCTGCGTGGGCGACCACGTTTCGGTGACGTTTTGTCTGGTGTCATTTTGTGTCAATTGACTCTTTTTATTAATTACGTTACGTAACGTAACATAAATTATTCGCCACAACAAGGAAGGATGATGCCATGAGTCAGAACAGCACAGCAAAAGCAGCGTCGATGAACGCTGTCTCCGCGTATCTGATTGTCAAGGATGCAAAAAAGGCGCTGGCTTTTTACGAAAAAGCCTTCGCCGCAGAGGAACAGTTCCGCCTTGTAGACCCGAACGGGGTGGTGGGGCATGCCGAGTTCAAAATTGGCAACACACTGCTGCAACTGGCCGACGAACACCCTGACTTCGGTGCGTTGAGCCCGGTGAGTATTGGTGGGTGCCCGGTCAAGTTCACAGTAGAAGTGGATGACGTGGAAGCAGCGTTCCAGCGCGCGGTGGATGCTGGCGCTGAGCCTATGCGCAAGATAGAGAAACAGTTTTACGGGTATCTTTCATGCATGGTGGCGGACCCCTTTGGTTATAGCTGGTTGCTGCAACAGAATGTTGACCATCTGACGGGCGAGGAAATGCAGGGTCGCTGGGCGGCGACATTTGACGGAGCCTGAAGGGTTAGAGCGCTTCGATTCATCGATTGTTTGACGTGATTCGGCACAAGATAGTGCTTTGTCATCACGGCGTAACACTGTATCTTGATTCTCAGACATGTCGGAGTTGAAGCCCAATTGGGCGGGACCGGCGGTTGGCGTCGGTTCCCGGTACGATAGGTCAGGGGGACAGAGATATGGGTGTCAATTTTGCACCCCTACTACCATCGCCGGAGAGCTGCCCGGCGCTTGTACTGAACGCCGATTACCGGCCGCTCAGCTACTATCCGCTCAGCCTCTGGAACTGGCAGACGGCGCTTAAGGCGGTTTTCCTCGACCGCGTCAGCATCCTGTCGGAATATGACCGCCAGGTGCGTTCACCCTCCACTGCGATGAACCTGCCGAGTGTGATTGCGCTCAAGAAATTTGTGCGCCAGCCGCGTTACCCGGCCTTCACACGGTTCAACCTTTTCCTTCGCGATGAATTCCAGTGTCAGTATTGTGGTTCGACACACGACCTGACGTTCGATCATGTCATCCCGCGCACCTATGGCGGGCGCACCAGCTGGACCAATATCACCGCCGCCTGTGCGCCGTGTAACCTGCGCAAGGGTGGCCGCACACCGGAGGAAGCCGGCATGATCCCCATGCGGTGGCCGCATAGGCCCACCAATCAGGAGCTTCACGCACGAGGACGACAATTCCCGCCAAACTATCTGCATGAAAGTTGGCGGGATTTTCTTTATTGGGACGCCGAGCTGGAGCAGTAGGCGCGGTGCGCTGGGATATTTCAGGCCCCGCCTTCGGCGAGGCCTTTTGCATGCGGCCCCAAGGCCGCATGCCTTGAAACTTGCGGTGGGCCGCTCCGATTTTATACCCGTTTCGAGATCCAGATGGCGGCGCGGCACCCGGCTTTGATCAGGCCGGAAAGCACGGGGTAGCCCGTGGCGTCTTCCGCGCCGTGGGCCTTGGCGATCTCAAGGTGTTCCACCTCTTCCGCCTGAAATTTTTCGATGGTTTCTTCAAGCTCGATATCGCGGGCATGCTCCTGCCGCGCTGAAAGTTTGTCGCGCTGTTCCTGATAGTGCCCGTCGATTACTTCCTCAACCGCGGCGGTGCAGGCCATGGCGGCTTTCTCGCCCAGAAACGCGGTGGTGGCGCCAAGGGCGAAGCCTGCCACATGCCAGAAGGGTGCCATAAGGGTCGGGCGCACGCCGCGTTCGTTGATCAGCTTGTTGAAGCGGGCCAGATGCACCTCTTCCTGCTCATACATATGTTTGAACAGACCCGCGCGCGGGTGGTTGTCACCAAGGATGGCTCGCTGGCCCGCATAAATGCGGACGGCGCCGAATTCGCCCGCGTGATCAACGCGGATCATGCGGTCGGTTTCCGCCTTATAGTCGCGGTCCCCCGGTAGGGGGCGCGCGGGCGTTGTTTTTTCCGTCACCGGTTTGTGCGTTTGCCTGGTCATCATGCTTTCCGACCTTTCCCAGCCCCAATTTTACCTGCAATAAAGAGGGTCATGCCAAGGGCGATAAGGAAATTATAACCCGCCATCGAGATACCAAACAAGGACCATGCTATTTCGTCGCAGCGCACGATGGGCGCCTTCATGATCGCATCAAGCGCGGCATCCATATCGCCGGACATATCAACATAGGCCGAGCAGGAAGCAAGCCCCTCCCACCATAGCTGTTCAACCCCGACATGAAAGGCGGCGATGCCAGCGTCGGTGGCAAACAGAAGCGCGAGCATCGCAAGTACAAGCTGCGCCGGCAGGGCCTTCACAAGCTTGCTCAGCAGCGCCACGGCAACCGCCGCTATATAGGGGTAGCGCTGCCACCAGCACAGCTCACACGGTGGGTAACCGGCCAGCTGGAAGGCGAAAGCAGACGCCAGCAATACCGCGGCCACAAGGCCCGCGAACAACACCGGGTCGCGTGAGGGCAGGGAAAGCGGGTTCTGGGCCATGGTGTATCCTTCTGTCCGGTATCTGTTTTTATAAGTATTTGAGTACGGCAAACCCGGCGACACCCAATGCCACAAAGGCTGTCAGCACAAGGCCAAGGCGCTTTTCGATAAACTCGCGGATCGGCGGGCCAAACTTCCACAAAAGCGCGGCGACAAGGTAAAACCGGGCTCCACGCGCCGGGACGCTGGTGAGGAAAAACACCAAAGGGTTCATGCCGACAACGCCGCTGGCGATGGTTACCACCTTGAAGGGCAGCGGCGTAAATCCCGCCACCAGAACAATGAGGATACCATACTCCTGATAATAGCTCTGGAACTCCCTGAACTGCGCGCTGTAGCCGTAAAAGTCGATGATCGGCTGGCCGATGGTCTCAAAAAGAAGCGCGCCGATCAGGTAGCCAGCTACCCCGCCCAGCACCGACGCCACGAGCGTAATCGTGGCAAGACGAAAGGCCTTGAAGGGCTGAGCCAAAATCATCGGGATCATCATCAGGTCGATGGGGATGGGAAAAAAGCTGCTTTCCGCAAAGGATATGCCCGCCAGCCATTTTTCCGCGTGCGGGCTCATCGCCTTCGCCAGCGTCCAGTCATACAGCTTTCTCAGCATGCCCGCTCCTTGATCATCTCATATGCGATGGTTAGCAATGAGGGGGGCGAAATACAATCACGCATTCTCACTTTTCCGCGCTTGACGCGTGTGCGAAGCTGTATATGATGCACGGCGCTTGAAAAAGCCCATCCCACAGGCCCCTGTGGCGGAACTGGTAGACGCGCCGGATTCAAAATCCGGTTCTTTCGGGAGTGTCGGTTCGAGTCCGACCGGGGGCACCATCACCTTATAAAAATCAACGAGTTAGTGCCCATTGGCGCGCATTTGGCGCAGTGCTTTTGGCATTATGTCTCTGGCGCACTCGATTGCAAGCGCAATGAGCGAAAGGGTACGACGCTTGCGCACCGCACCCTGTGTCGCTGACTCGGTAGTCACTTCTTCTGATGCCGTTTGACATAGGCCTTCACCTCATCCTCGTACCAGAGAGGGCCGAGTTTTCCGGCACTCGTCGGGATGCGGATGGCGTCAGGGAAATCAGGCTTGCAGGCCACCCGTTGTTGCACCGTGTTTTTCGAACGGTTGAGGTAGGCGGCGATGTCGTCCAGTGACCAGAGCCGTTTGGGCATCTTCGCTGACTTCAGTTCTTCGAGGATGGAGGTGAGCAGCTCCTCAGTTCTCGGTTGGGGCCACGGCTTATCCATTCTGCGCCTCCTTCATAGTTACATGCCGGAAATCTTCTGCGCAGTTTGAGATGATCAACTCTCGGGCCAGTTTCGTGACCTTGTGAGAGGCCGTGTAGTTCACAGGGACTTCCTCAACCGCAAATGCCTTGAATATATCCCTCACTTCCGGCGTGGCGTTGAGGGACAGAATGAACTTCCCTTTGATGCCTTCGAGTTGGGTAGCCATTTTGGCAAATTCATTTCGGCTGAACAGGTCGCGGCCATAGTAATCCTCGACACCATAGTAAGGCGGGTCGAGATAGAAGAGGGTGAACGACGCGCATTCCTGCTATATTTCGGCGATTTCAGCGGAAAAGGAGCTGTTCGTCAGATTAATCTTTTCCGAACTCACGCTCTCCGGAAATATGTTGAAATTCCGGTGTAAAAACGGCTTCAAGGCGCTAGAACGCCGTCTTGTTACTATGGGCTGCCCGACAGAGTGGCTTTCCGAACTCGACCGGCTAGACGGGCTAAAGGTTAGTATTGTGGAACTGGAAAAATTGCTCAAGGGACGCTGATACCCCATACCGTACCTCACTGTGTGAAAGTCTGTGTGGGTGGAGTGCGTGGGCGGGGCTGGGGTGCTTGATTCTATACAGGTGGCTCAAAGAGAGCCGGAGAATATACGTACATTTGGTTCTACTCGCCGCATTATCATTTTATAGCTATTGGACATTGAGCCGATCCTTTCAACTGTGAAGTCCTTTCGAGTTTTTTGGAGACCCAGTGCCTTTTCCGCCAACTTATCGGGGGCGCGATCTCCAAGAATGACACCGGCGATTAGGTTTGGATCAACGGCTCTAATTATTGCGCTACTTCCCGCGGGCCCCTGTTTCAATACGCGATATTCCTGCTCGTAAGTCCATTCTGACGATTTCGTTGTAAGGATGGCAGTGGCCATTGCGTCTTGATCGCCGGAGAACCAGCGCATCTCCGGCACCTTGTCGCTATAAGTGACATTGCCGTCACCCGCATGGTCTGGCATTTCTGCGAGAGTAGTGATCAGTTCTGGTCGGTAGCAAATTACAAAGCCACGATGTTCAGCCGCATAGTGTGCCCACATCAAATGGCTATCCCACCGGCCCGCCAAGCACAGCACGTAAATGTTTTTCATCAGTTGTAAGCGTGGCTCAAAAGCTGCAGTGTAACTCTTCGCTGGACCAGAGAGGCTGCGCCAAGCATTTTCGAGTTCGTCCTTGGTGCGATGGGGAGCATGGATACTGTGCCAACGATCAAATGTCGCTCGTGTTGGGGCTACGTTTGCGAATTTGAATTCAAAAGGATCGTTGAAGCTGTGCGCGGGGGTGAACTTTACAGAGCCGTTTGCAACAGCCTTAGTGAAAATTTCTAAGAGTGCATCTTCACTGCCGCCGATAAATTTGTAGTACATTCCCACTCCCCATCGATTTTGCACCGTAGCTCAATGATCTGAGTACTGATGCAATCAGTGTCAGAACTTATAATACCTCCATACACCTATTTTACTATTCGAGTGGAATGGCTAATGTCTACAAGTTGTATGTCTAGGGGGGTGTTATGGTGCATAAAAGCGCAAGTGGGAATGTAGCGGGTACTGCAGAAGAAAAACCAGACGTCGATCTCGAGTATGGGGATGTAGCTGGCTTGCGTGGTCTTAAGGCTGATTTCCGTGAGCCGTCAATTGATACATGGAGCCCTCCCGATTTCGGTAATAGTCTGCGAACGAGGATCGGTGCGAGTGTCGTCGATGAGTTTGTTGCGGGTCACCAGCCAAGTGATGTTCTACGGGAACTGGTTCAAAATGAATTCGATGGAGGTGGCAATAAGCTAACTGTGCAATTCAGTGCCGACGCTTTAGACGTGGCCGGTAACGGTCGCGGAATCAGCACCGACGGATGGAAGCGACTGTCTGTTATAGTAGGCACCGGTCGAGTTGTCGGCGACGATGCGGATGGGCAAATCTCACGAAAAGCCAACGGGATTGGATCCAAAAACTTTGGCCTCCGCTCCCTTTTTTTGTTCGGCGATCAGATCTATGTCCGCTCCAATGGTCAGGTGGCATTGCTGGATTTACCCCAGCTGTTGACGGGCAGGACCAAGGATATTGGGCATGGCGGGCGCGGTGTGCGTCTCAAAGTTCCATTTCGCACTAGCAAATTCGAAAAGCTTGAGCCATTTCGCGTTGATACGGAGAGGCGAACATTTGATGCGATGGCGGGAGGGGTGCTCGCAACTCTCATTAAGTTGGCCCTGACAGGACGACGAACTGGTCTACGTGAACTCACACTCAGTTCCACTCGATTGGGGCGCTCGATTAAATGGCGACAGAAACCCGAAACTGTACGCTGTCGAATGCGCGGAGTATCTGTGGTTCGCCGAATAGGGCAGTTGAAGGTTGTTCAAAAAAATGGACCGGACACAACCCGTAAGTTCGAAGAACTCGAATTTACGCGTATCCTTGAGATACCTGCAAAGTTCTCGGACAACTCTTACCCGGATTATTATCGCCGACGGAATGGAAGAATATACCTCGGTGTTTCATTACCAATTGCCCGAAAAAAAATTGACCTTAGCCAAACTGGGAATTTCTATTACCCCTTGCAAACACCTGATAGCCGCACTGGTTGTACGGCAAGCGTGAGTGCACCATTCGACCTCGACGCAGATCGGAGTAGCTTGATCGAGAGCGAATGGAATAGATGGCTTCAGGAGCAAGCCGCCAAATTTACTATCGATCTGATCAGAGAAGATTGGTTTAGCCGGTTCGGCGCTGCTGCATTTAAGGCAGTGGTTTGCGAATCTTCAGGTTCGCCTAGCCGATATGCTGAGGCTTTGGGTGTGCTTTTGGCTAAAGAGAAATGTTGGCCCGTCCTAAGCGCCAAAGGACCGGAAAAATATGCTGTCGCTTCCGAACTTGTGTCGCCAGATTTCCCAGAATTGGAAGGGTTTTTGAGCAATGAGAGATACCTAGCCCTTTCACTACAGGCCGATGAAATTGTTCGAACGCTGGCGCGCAAATCTGGCGTAAAACCATTTACAGTGGCTTCTCTGGTACGCTTGAGGTGTGCGGGTGAGGATGCCGACGGCCTATCCACGAAAGTCGGCAACAGTGAGGCCAATTTCCACTTTGTTAATCATGTGACGGCTCTATCTCAGGTAGTCACGCAAGAGCGGATGGCTGAGGCGTTGACAAAATTGTGGAGACATATTTCCAAGCCCAGCCGGGTGGACCTTGAAGCCTCCCCATCAACGTTAACGGCGTCCGGAAAACTCAAACCCGCAAACCAACTGGTGTTGGTAGACGATACGATCTGGGATGCCTGTCCAGAGCCGCTTGAAAATAGACTTCACCCTAATCTAATCCACCACCAAGCAATCGCTCGCCTTTGTCGCAAATTTGACGAGCAAAGCTGGATATTAGATGCAGCACAGCGTGCAATAGATGGAGATATAGACCCGGTCGAACGTGAAGCGCTCTATGCTAAATTGCTATCTGGCAACATAGTGTTGGCACGCAAAATATTGCCGACGCTCAAGGCGAGCCCGGTTTTGAAAAATCATCGGGGCGAGTGGGTTGTCCCGTCCGAAATTGTCTCTCTAAAAGGGGGCCTGGCGAAGCTTTTTTCCCCTACGGTAAATATGCCCTCAAAAGAACTGTCCCGGCATTCGAAGCTTTTGAAACGGCTAGGGGCTAGAAAAAATATAAATGGTGAGGATGTGCTTAATTTTGCTCACTCTCTGGGAATCCGTCCAGCGGATGCAGAGCGATTTGAGGCCTTTCTGGCCGATAACATGGCTCTCCTCAGGCCATCTTTGGTATCCTCACTTAGTGACCTCTGTTTCTTGCGCAGCCGGTCGGGAAAACTTGAAGCGCCGATCAGTTTGCATCTTGATACCACGAAAAACCGTAGAATATTAAATGACGACAGTAGAATCGTGGCAGGTACGAGAAAAGAGCTTTATCGCAAGCTCGGAGTTCTGGAAGCACCTTCGCCGGAGACATTGATTGGAATTTTATCGTCACAGCGTGCATTAGGAAAAGCACCTCCCGAGGCAGATCTATTTTACTCTGCTTTGGCGTCCGCTTGGCTACGAAATCGAAAGTCTTTCAAATTGCCGGTGGATGAGCCGATTCTGTGGGTTGGTGATAGATACCATTCGCCGGAAGATATATTAGTTGGGAACAATATTCCCTCGATTCTTGATGAAGCGCTTCCCGTTTTCAGGTCAGGCCCGGCATTGGAGCGTGCCTACGTTGATCTCGGGGCCAGAAACGCTCCAAGCGAAGATCACTGGATTATTTTTTTAACGAGCATCCACGAGATGTACGGTCAAAAAGAGCGCGTTACAGCCCGGCATCGTCGTCAGTTGATGGCGGCATATAACATTCGGGGTGCGGCAGGCCTTCCTGAGCAACTTGGGGATGACATCTGCTGCTTGTTGGATTGTAGGGGGCGACTTTTCTCGCGTGCTCATGTCAAGGAGAGCACTTTCGTGGAAGCAGACTTTCCCCAATTGGCGAAAGTGCTTATAGAAGCGGACAGCGACTTGGGCATCGCTGATCCGAGCGATTATTCGCGAGATTTTCTTGGGAGTATGAGCGTTCAACTACTTAGTGTTGTCGCGGGCGCCGGAAAGCTGTCTTTTGGCGACCGCTCCCAACCACCGATATGGTTTCATGCAAAACAGCATGCGTCATTGCTCACCGGTATCCACCGCCCACTTTTTATACGGGCTATATATGAACTGACCGGACGCCAACAACATGGCTTTGAAGCGACCTTGCCAGCCTATGAAGAATTTCAACGTCGGATGCACGATATCGATGAAATTGGCGTCTATGAAACCATCCATCGAGCTTATCGAGTTGGCAGGCAGCTTGTAAAAATTCAGGCGGAATGTGGCGTGCTGAAAGGCACCATTGGGTTAGTTAGGCCAAAAACAAAATTCGACTGCCAACAACTTCTTGCGCAGTCGTTGGCTGAACTGGTTGGGGCGGTCAATGCTGCTCAGATGCGCGTATTTGCCAGCTTGATTTTGCCATTGCTTTTATCCCGGGAGAGCGAGGACATATACGTCTACTTGCAGAGAATGGGGATAGATTTACAGCAAGATAGCGCGACGCTGGACTGTGATGCCCCGCCATCAGATGATACAAATGATGATTTGAGAGAAGAGATAATTCTCCATGTGATGGATGGTGTTGGAGCGGATGACTCTGACGAAACCAACAGGTTTGTGGACGACCAAGAAATGACGACGAGCTCTCCCTCAAAGCCGAAGTCAAGCGACCCTAAAGTGTCCTCTTCTTCGTCTCTTGTGTTACCAGATATAGAGAATGTCTCTTTAATGGTTTCTGAAGCAGGTATCGGCGGGCAGCCCTCGGACACATGTCGTGGCCCTCGCAGCGGCGGCAAGCGGAGTATTTGGACCCCTCCGACTGCGGAAGACGTGGAGAGAGACCGTTCTGTCGGGCGTCGGGGCGAAGAGCTCGTCTACCAAATGGAGTTGGAAAGGGTCAGGGCACTAGGTTATTCAAACCCCGAAGATTTAGTCGTCTGGACTTCCGAGTATAATCCCGGCGCGGACCACGATATCAAATCGGTGGATCAAGATGGGCATGTACTTTGGATCGAGGTGAAATCCACGACCGGCACAGATGGGCAATTCGAATGGTCACGACGAGAGTTCGAGAAAGCTCTTAAAGTAGGGCGGTATTACCAATTGTGGCGGGTTTATAATGCGGCAAGTACGTCTCCTTCGGCGAAATGCTACAAAAACCCAGCAGCATTGGTCGCCGCCTCAAAAATTGTCATTGAGCTAAGTAATTTCCGATGCCGTGTCGAGAATGCCAGTTAGGAACTCTCTGTTTTCCAGAAAGCATTCAATACTAGCAGTTCGACAGCGAGATTGGGGCAGTTGTAATAAATTCGCAAGTGAGGCGCCTAGCTTTACTGCTTCTCATCAAACACAATAGCTAAATGAAATACCACGAAGCAGGGGCTTCTCATTTTGCGAGGACAAATTTTCGTAACCAACAGAAGCGCTTCGGCATCAAGCAGCCCGACCGTCTGTCCCACATTTATATCATAGGCAAAACGGGTGCCGGCAAAACTACGCTCCTTGAAAATCTGGTTCAACAGGATGTCCGTGCCGGTCGTGGCTTGGTTTTGCTCGACCCGCATGGGGACCTGGCGGAGCGTATACCGGACCGTATTCCATTGTTTCGTTCCGACGACCTGATCTATTTCAACGCCACTGACCCGTACCAGTTATATGGCTGCAACCCCCTGCGACGCGTATCTCCAGATGTACGGCCACTCGTGGCGTCCGGCGTATTGGAGGTGTTCAAGAAGCAATGGGCCGGCAATAGTTGGGGTGTGAACATGGAGCATATTCTGCGCAACGCGCTGCTGGCCCTTTTGGACATACACTGCGCGACCTTGGTCGATATTCCCCGTCTGTTCACGGATGATCAGTTTCGAGAGTCTGTGGTACCCCACATTGCCAATCCGCAGGTGAAGCGATTTTGGGAACATGATTTTGAAGCTGGTGGCTTCAATCGTGCCAGTGCACTCGGACCGGTGCTAAACAAGGTGGGGGCCTTCCTGTCCGATCCGATGCTATATCGCGTGCTGACAGCACCGGAGAAGCCGCTGTCTTTCCGGCGCATCATGGACGAGCGGAAAATCCTGATCGTCAACCTAGCCAAAGGCCGTATTGGCGACGATACCTCTTCCCTACTGGGTGGACTTCTCGTCACCATGCTCACCAACGCAGCCTTCAGCCGGGCGGACCAGCCAGAGAATATGCGTGAGCCATTTTTCATCTATGCCGATGAGTTCCAGAACATTGCCACCGATAGCTTTGCCAATGCGGTATCTGAGCTCCGCAAGATGAAGGTGGGGCTAATCTTGGCGCACCAGCATCTGCACCAAATCCCTGAAAGCATCCGGGCCGCCATTTTAGGGAATGTGGGCACACTGATATCCTTCCGCGTCGGTGCGCAGGATGCTCCCTATATGGCACGGGAGTTCTATCCAGATATTAGCCAGGAAGACCTCATCAACCTCCCCAACCACAACGTCTACCTGAAGCTTATGATTGATGGCGTGCCGTCTCGCCCCTTCAGTGCTGTGACGCTACCGCCTAGAATTTCCTAAAAGTAGAATTTTATCTATTTTTGCGATAATCTTCGCTCCTTGGCTAACATATGGGCAGGGGGTAACCATGGATTTGCTGTTCAAGCGCTCGCAGACGTCGAGCGACCTTGGTCGTGTTGCATTCAAGCTATTTGGCAAAGTGGAATTTGACGCTGAGGAAACCGAACTGGTCAAAAAATACCGTTTTGACGAGGCTGTGCTGATCTATTCCGATCAGCCGAAACTTTTCAAGAAAGCCTGCATGCGGGCGTTTGGCATCTTTATCATTGCATGGATCATTGTTTTCTCCATGTCCTACTCCGGCATGATGGCAGTCATGTTGGGGCTGCTCGGCGGATGCGGGTATGGCTATTGGTATTACCATCAGAACCGCGAGACCATCTATGTGCGTGACCTCATGCACGGCAGGTACTTCACCTGTGAGAGTGTGGTGGACCTCGCCCGCAAGGAAGCGTGGCTTGAGACCATCTGCTCTTTCCTGCGGCAAGTGATGGAGGGCGCTAAACATTGGGACGACGAGGTCCGCTCCACCATCAAGGCGCTTCCCAAAGAAGAGGCGCGACGGGTGATTATTGAGGGCATTTGATGAGCCTTCATATTGCCGCGCGGTTCCATGCTTTTGCGAACGGCCTGTTCCGTCCGTCCGAAGAGCGGAAGACATGGTTCCTGTACCACAGAGTGCAGTTCCTGCTGGAGCGCGAGGGTTTGGAAGATACCATGGGTAGGGCTGGCCTTGTCCTCATGCTTGCCGGAGACCTGGCTGATACCTTTGGCTTGTCCGAGGAACATGCGCACCGAGAGAAGCTGGCCGAGCTGGTCGCTCAAGTCATCGACTATGAAGACCTGTTTGTCCTGCCCCACATAGACTGGGACACGTCCTATACAGTTGCAGAGCATTTTGATCTGCGTGCCCTGTTGCGCACACAGCTTGATCTGATGAAGGATTTCAAAGGCACGTATCAGGCAATGCTGGATGCGTTTACGGTATCGCTAAACAGCCTGTACTCGGTTCCCTTTCGTAATCCTGATCGCACAGGGGCAGGCGTACAGACCTTTGATGCTGAAATGCTGGCTAGCATTCCCCACTGCGGCGCTGTTGTTGAAGGAATGATCCTTCCCTTCTTCGATCAGGATCTGACAGACAGAAACCTATTTCGTCGGCTGCAGCATCGGTTTGATCATAATCTGGAGCAGGCTGGGGGCAAATCCCCTGAAGCCTCCACCATCAAAGATCCCGACAAGCTTGCTCAAGCCTATCTGGCCGGGACACCTTTTCTGGCCTTCCTCGATGACAAAGTGGTTATTGCGGTGGCGCAAGCAACCCGTTTTGAGCATACCCATGTGCTCGGCGGCACAGGGCACGGCAAAACACAGCTCCTGCAATATATGCTACTTCGAGACATCGAAAGTGCGGCTCAAGAGAAACTCTCGTTGGTGGTTGTGGATAGTCAGGGTGACCTCATCCGCAAACTGTCGAACCTCAAGCAGTTTGCGGGACCGCTTGGCGAACGTCTGATCATCATTGATCCCGCAGATATCGAACATCCGCCCGCGCTCAATTTGTTTGACGCCGGTCTTGACCGACTAGAGAGTTACACGCCTCACCAGCGGGAACTGGCCTTCAATTCACTGGTGGATATCTATGGCCGCTTCTTCGGCTCACTCTTAGGGGCGGAACTGACGGCCAAGCAGGGTGCAGTGTTCCGCTATCTCGCTCGCCTGATGCTGACCATCGACGGAGCCACCATTCACACACTTATCGAACTGATGGACAATCCGGCGCCATTCAAGACTTACATCCAGCAGCTTGATCCCACAGCCAAGAGGTTCTTTGAGCAGGAATTCTCAAGGGGTGGCTTCAGCTCGACGCGGCAACAGATAAAGCAGCGACTTTATACGGTGCTGTCCATTCCCACATTTGACCGGCTGTTCTCAGCACCGAAGTCGAAGATCAATTTCTTCGACGCGCTGAATGACGGTTCCATCATTCTGGTGAACACGGCCAAGGACCTTCTGAAGGCTGACGGTGCCGCCATCTTTGGACGGTTTGTGTTGTCGTTGATTGAACATGCGATCATCGAACGTGCCACGCTTCAGGAGCATGAACGCACTCCCACCTTTCTCTATGTGGATGAGGCTCAGGACTATTTTGACGAAACCATCGAGACGATGCTGGTGCAGGGACGGAAGTATAATTTTGGCCTGACCTTGGCGCACCAGAGCCTAGCGCAGACATCGGGGAGACTAAATGCGGTGTTGGCGGCAAACACCAGTGTGAAGTTTGCTGGGGGTGTGAGCGACAAGGATGCCAAGGTATTGGCGGCGGATATGCGCACGTCCGCCGATATGTTGCTATCGATGCGGAAGAGGGACGACAAGGCGGAGTTTGCATTGTCGGTGCGCAACCAGACGCAGCATGCTCTCAAAATCGACATCCCGCTTGGACGCCTTGAAGCTCAGGAGAGTATGACTGCTGACGAGCAGGCATCCCTATGCGGAAGAAACCGGGACAGGGTGTGCTATGTGCCCGAGGAGCCAAAGCCAAAAACTGCAACCGAGCCGCAGCCTGCGACCGAAGCACCAGAGATTGCCCACACCGCCACTGAGGCCGAGCCGTCTGGCCATCGTGCCATTCAAAATAAAATTGCTGCAATAGCTAAGAAGCACGGCTTTGCGGCTGCAATTGAATATGTACTGCCGAACGATAAGCGCATCGACATCGCGCTGTTCGGGCATGCGCTTCGCATTGCGGTGGAGGTGTCCGTCACAAATCGTGAGGAATACGAGCTTTCCAACATCGAAAAGGCACTTGATGCCGGTTTTTCGATAGTCTGGATGGTGGTGCCGGGCGATGCCCGCCGGGAAAGCCTGAAGCAGTTTGTGCGAGAGCGATTATCTCCGAATAGATCGCCTCGCATTATTTTCGCATCCTGTGATGAAATTGCGTCCTGGATTGCAGGGTATGATATGACCACTCAAGCTGGTGAGCATGTCGCCGGTTTTGACATTCGAGTCAAATTTGAGTCTCCCAAAGGGCCCGATTTTCAATTCCGCCGCGATCAGCTACGTGCCGTATTGTCACAAAGCAGAGTGAAGCATTGAGTAAATATCAGTAACAATGTGTTTGTATGAGCAAAAGTGCGCATTTGTGTTGAGATGGGAAATTTGCTCAGATATGTTTGGCATTATGGAAAGTAAGAAAACCAGCAAAATTGGCACGACGAGAATCTCGGTGCTTCTGTCTCGAGAAGAGGCGCGGCGATTTGAATCATATTGTGATGAGCGAGGTTACAAGAAGAGCACTTTGATAGCTCGCTTGGTACGAGAACACCTTGATCGGGAAAAATTCGCAGCGCAAGTGGATATGTTTCGTGAATGAAGGTAATGGGAGAGGACAGATGAACGGTAGGACTTCGGGCCGTCTGATCCCCGCCAATGCTGGCGGCGTCACTAACGTGAGATTGATTAGCCAGAAGATAGCTCGCCTACAAGCGGGTGGGAAGCCGCGGGTACTGGATCTGTTTTCTGGATGTGGTGGGCTCTCATTGGGATTTCAAGCGGCTGGTTACGAAATTTCGGCAGCTATCGAGCTTGATCCCCATGCTGCCAAATCTCATGGTGAAAACTTCCATACAGGTAAGCCCTGCCACTCAGAGGCCCGAGATATTACTCGCACACCGCCGAAGAAATTGACTGCCGAGTTGAAGCTCGGTGAGCCAGCTTCGGCGTTTGATGTAATTGTGGGTGGTCCTCCATGCCAAGCGTTCGCCCGCGTAGGACGATCTAAATTACGTGAAGTTGCTGATCATCCCGAGGCATTCCGACATGACCCTCGCTCTCGGCTTTATATTGAGTATATCGATTACGTTAAGGCATGTACGCCCTTAGCAGTTGTTCTTGAGAATGTGCCAGATATGCTAAATTTTGGCGGGCACAACATCGCGCATGAAATTTGCGAGGTATTGTCCAGCATTGGCTATGTATGTGGCTACACGTTGTTAAATGCAGCGATGTATGGAGTGCCACAGATGCGGGACAGAGCCTTTTTAATCGCCGTCCGTAAAGAGGTGATGAATACTGTCAGCTTCCCTCCTCCGACCCACCAGATCGAATTACCTGCTGGTTATGAAGGAACTCGTGCGGTCGCAATGAAGTTGTTAACTCGCAGCGATACTCATGGACCTGACTGCTTCTGGCGACCCAGCCCCGAAGCAAATGCAGATCTTCCTCCAGCAGTCACGGCGTGGCAGGCCCTCTCCGACTTGCCACCTATTAACGCGATGGACGAGCTTGCAAATGGTCGACTGAAGCGTGGTGCTAGGCGGTTTGACGTACCAATTCCTTACCCTGAATCCGATGAACTTTCGGATTACGCCCGGTGTATGCGTGAATGGGTGAATTTCGCTGCCCCCGTCGCTCTCAAAGACCATGTGATCCGATACTTACCTCGGGATTACAAGCTGTTTGCGCGCCTCTCACCCGGAGATCAATACCCTGAAGCATATAGGGTGGCCGAAGCAATGTTTGCTGAAGCGCTTACGCAGCGCGCTGAACTTGGCTCTGCTCCGTCAGTCGACTCGGAGGAGTGGAATACACTGCGAGCGGAGATTGTTCCTCCCTATGATCATACCAAGTTTCCTAATAAGTGGCGCAAAATGGAGGCTGACAAACCAGCGAGGACGTTAATGGCTCA
This sequence comes from Kordiimonas aestuarii, assembly GCF_025574465.1. Classification (GTDB taxonomy): domain Bacteria; phylum Pseudomonadota; class Alphaproteobacteria; order Sphingomonadales; family Kordiimonadaceae; genus Kordiimonas; species Kordiimonas aestuarii. Next base: position 161,739 of record NZ_JAOBPP010000021.1, on the reverse strand, counting down.
CCTCGGTAAAGACGGTTACAGCCACATTCATTATGATAACCAACAAGCGCGCACCATCTCGGTAAGGGAGGCGGCTCGGCTTCAATCGTTTCCAGACGGCTTTCGTTTTTTTGGTACCATGAATCCTGCGTTCAGACAGATTGGCAATGCAGTACCTCCTTTGCTCGCAAAAGCAATAGGCGCCAATCTCCTGAAAGAAATTAATGCCGCATTGATGGTTTCACCAAGAGAAGTAGCCGCTGGGGGGAGATGAGGTTTGAAGGTTGCGGCGGGTAGACGCGAGTTTATAATCGTTCGATCACTAACGGAGTCGGACTTGGGATTGTTTGCTGCACACCGCACTTCAGCGACAAGTAAGCAGCGGGCTATTAATATTAATTCCACTCTCGCGCAGCATCTACTATCTCCAGAAGCAGTTGCAAAGGGTGGATGCGATCTGAACTGTGTTTGCGTCTATAATGGAATAGTGGTGCGTTCGTCACGGCGTCTCGGAAAAAGTGGCAAAAATTGGCGGTTAGGTGGTACCAAAATTGATGGCGACGCATTCGCGGAGCTGGATTGCAAAGATCTCGTTCTTATCCGTTCAGTGGCCAGCAATGATGGAACGCATCCCGTTACTATCGTGTTCATTTCCAAAAAGCACCAGCGTGTTCTTCATGCGGGCGTAGCAGCGATAGTGGAGCGGCTACTCAGCGGAAGTATGGCAGGGTTCTATGAGGAGGAAAAACCCTTTGGTGACCTCTCCTTGCATTGCCCAGCCATGGACTGGTCCTCAGAGGAGCAAGGACAGGCCGGGCACGAAATTACCATTCCCCCTATGCCGGAAGATGACGAACCGAATCTGTCGCGCAAACCAAAAACCATACATGAAAAGATTCGTAGCCCCCATATTATGGAGCGCATGTTTAAGGCGGCTGGGGATTTGTCGGCACCTGCACAGTTTCGGTTTATGGAAACTGTTGATGCGCTGGCTACGCAGCTCCGCCGAATACTACTTGAGACGGGTGGCATTGTGCGAGTTGAACGCAACCACAGTGCTTTTTGGTCAACGCTCAAGGGGCAGCGGACAGGTTTTGTGGATGGCGGTCTTGCCAATCTTTCAATGTTGGGTTCTGCGCCAATCGCGGCGCGGGTTGGGGGCTATACCGTTATCCCAGGTATTTCTGGTGATAAGCGCGAAGATTTCATAACGCTAAAGAGTCTCATCGGGGAGTTATATGCCTATGAAGGTGCGGGGGTCTTTGGCGACTCTTTTCCCGATGTCGGAGCGCTAAGGGATGCTGCACGAATTTCAATTGAGGCAGCTGGTGCGGTCCAACTGTTATCAAGATATGCTGACCTTAGTTGGCTTTTAGTCCACGGCGCCCTTGTTAATCCTGTCTCCCGTTACACTGACGTGATGCAGGACGGTCGGGTTCGACATCGTTTCCCAGACTTTTCTAGTGCTGCAATAGAAAAATTTCTGCCCGAAGGAGAGCAGGGACGAACAGGGCGAGAACGAAATTTTATCAGCGTCCATTTGCGTCAACTACAGCTTCTTGAAACATCCTCTACCGTGGTGTGTGGTGTTGTTGAACGAGAGAGTAGTACTACGTCGGTATGTCGGGCCGTTCTGGACAGCCTCGAAGATGAACTCATCCGGGACCTACTGCCAGTACCTCCCGCTGAATGGAAGCATTGGTTTCGCAATGCAGTAGATCCTTCAGGGGATGAAGATTTTGAAGGGCAGCGTATTACGGACTCCTTGTTGTTTCGCTGTGTTCTTGAGCCCGGAGAAGCCTTGCTTCCGGTAATCATTGACCGTAATGAGGCGCGTCGTGCGCCGGAGGCTTGGAAAGCAGAAATCCTAGAATACCCAAAACCGCTAGTTTTTTATTTGCAGGCGACCGAGTGGTCGGCCCCCATCCGCATCGAAATCTTCGAAAAGGATAGGGCTCGCTTCAATGAGATTGCCGCGCTAGTCTTACATTGTTCTCTGTTGTTGCCCAGATATGCCTTTCCTGTCGGACTAGACATCGTAGACAAGTTTGCCCGAATTCCTAACTGGATGAGCCGACCCATTAACACGCATACGGTCGTTCGTACTATGCGGACCGCTCTTGAGAACGAAGATATGAGGCTTTTTGATGCCGTTCGGCGAATGCTGTGTGGCTCTGGACGAGAATTCTTGCTGCGGCCGGGAATTTACAAGTAGTTGAAATCATGTTGGGGGGAGATAGCTGTGACAGAGGAAGGAAATGGCTGGACGAAAGTTGGCACCGTCGTTGGCAATGCCGGCACTTCTGAGTTTACATTTATTTTGAAGCAATTTCAGGCTCGAGTGGGCGATATTGTCGCGATGCGCATGGAGGTGCCTGCAGATCGGGAAACATCACCTGATCGAGTATATGTTTGGGCTAGGGTTACAGATATCCATCGCTTTAATCCGTTTTTCCCTTATGAAGCAGCGCAAGAAATCGCGGGCGAAGGAATTTCGCTCGAAGATACGGTATTATCTGGTACGCGGGATCAGCTTGAAGCAGTTTGTCTTATTCTTGGTACGACACCGGAAAACAATTTTTCGAGACTTTCTCCACTAACATATCCTGTCAAACCTGCCTCCTCGGTTTGGCACCCTCCTGCAGAAATTGTGAGACAACTTTTAGTTGGCGGACGCGATGGTGAGAGAAATGTTCATATTGGATCGCTGATTGCCCGTTCCGATGTTGCGGTAACACTCTCTGCGCCCAGACTTGTAGCAAGGCATTTGGCTATTTTGGCTATGACCGGCGGCGGCAAGACAGTAGCGGCTCGTCGCATTATAAGAGCGCTGATAGCTCATCATTATCCTTTGCTTATACTCGATCCACATGGTGACTATATTGGGCTTGTGAAGTGTCGGGAACTGCTGCGGCAAGAAGCGCCCGGATGTGAAATCAAGCTCTTTTTCCCAGAACTTCTGGTACAGCGAGATGGTGAAGATTTGATCACAAAGCTTGTGTCGCAAATGACCAGTGGGTTCACCGAGGCTCAAATGAGTTATGTAAGCGCCCTTTACGACAGGCAGGCTGCTGACGAAGCCGAGCCTGCATTCAAGTATATTGAGCGATTGTTGGATCAAATCGGACGAGATATCACAGGAACTAGTGCCCCAGCCGGAACTGGTACAGGCAATTGGAAAGGGACAGTTGGTGCGGCACGCCGAAGCTTCAGAATTGTTCTGGACAAGCTCAAGCGGATGCAACTAACCAGTGAGCAACTGAGAAAAAGTTCTAAGCTGAAGGATTTTCCATTTGAGCCGCTTCCGAGCCCTTTCAGCCAACCAGAAGGGATTATCAGGCCAGGCCAAGTTTCGATATTGTATCTGGGTGGTTATGACCATGTCACACAATGCTCCATAGCAGCTATCACTATGGAGACTCTTTTTGAGTTTCGGTCAAATTTAACTGGGCGAATTGCTCCCTTTATGACGGTCGTTGAAGAAGCACATACCTTTATCCCTTCCGTAAGAGAGGGCACTCAGGATGCACCTTCCCTTCCGGTGATCCGACGTATTATTACCGAAGGAAGGAAATTTGGGACTGGCTTGATGCTCATTTCTCAACGTCCGAGCCGCCTCGATGAAACTATTGTCTCACAGTGCAATTCATATCTGATCCTGCGTCTCGTAAATCCGAGGGATCAAGCATTTGTGAAAACAATTATGGAGAATCTTACTGACGCAGACGCAAAGATGGTTCCTGGTTTTGGCCCAGGTCAGGGGATTGTTAGTGGTCAAGTTGTAAGATTTCCTTTGCCCGTCAGGGTTGATATGGATGTAGATCTACTTGCTTCAGAAATTGGTGATGAGGACTTCTTTGAGCAAGCCGAAGCATGGACGCCAGATACTAAAGCTCCTGCGCGCCTAGAAACGGCCTTGGCCATGGCAACAGTTAATCAGAATCGCCGCAAATCGAAGGGTGCGGAGCCTGAAAACAGCACAGTCGGAAAACGTAAGCGAGGGCGCCCGCCAAAATCAGGTCGGTGAGCGTGGTTGATGTTCTTACACCAGAGCAACGCAAGTTCAATATGCGTAGGATTAAGGGACAAGATACTCGTCTTGAACTGATGGTTAGGCGTGAGCTACACGCGCGAGGCTTTCGCTTCCGACTTCATAGGAAAGACTTACCGGGCAGCCCGGACTTAGTGTTTCCAAAATATAGAGTGTGTTTGTTTGTGAATGGATGCTTTTGGCATGGTCATGACTGTAATAAGTTCAAGTTGCCGACAACACGCAGAGAATTTTGGGAAAATAAGATCACCGGAAATCGTGAGCGAGATAGGCGTGTCATAGCGTTGTTGAATGAAGAAAACTGGCGGGTTTTAACAGTATGGGAATGTGCGATTAGGGGCGCAGAGAGGCTGCCAATGGAAGATGTAATACATAACTGCATTACATTCATGCAATTTGAGACATCCCGATTAGCTAGTGAAATTCGCTCGAATCCTCAGGCACAATAGCTGGACCCAAACTTCTCTAGCTTCTCGTGATGCTGGAGGAAGGTACTAGTTTGAAAAGGAAGCTCGTTTGCATGTCAGTTGATGGCGCGGAATCACTACTTAATGGACTAGCACGTATCGCAGATGCCGATCTTGTCAGGTTGCGGGCAGCGGTTGATGTTGAAATGCGAGATCGAGGAATAGCTTTTACGATCGGCCAGATGGGGGAAGAACTCGTCATCGACTTCTTCAAAAAGACCCCAGGCTGCCCAAATCTAACGCCGGCTGCCACTGGCACTGCCAATGTTGATGCTCTTTCGAGAAAGGGCGAGCGCTATTCAATAAAAACAGTATGCAATGCAAAGAAGACCGGAACGATCTATCCTGACCAAGAAGACAAAAATAAGCAGCTATTTGAATATCTTCTGGTTGTTAAGCTGCGATTGGACTGGACCTTGGAAGCTGTTTATGAATTCGACTGGCGTACGTTTGTCGCTTGTCGAAAGTGGGATAAGCGGATGAATGCTTGGTATATTGGTATATCAAAAAAGAGCCTTGAGTTGGCGAAACAATACAGTGTCTGACGCTCATCCATTGTAACCTTCACATGGCGACTTTGAGGATCATACATAGGGAGGAAGTTGGACAAGACTGTCCTCCCTATGAGGTTCAAAGAACGGTATAGGCAACAACAATTGCTAGGTATATGCCACTATGCCAACTTCGCGGCCAGCGTCGTTGCACTCTCATTGTAGTAGATCATCAAGCTTTTGATATCCCGATGCCCCACCACGCGGGCCAAGGCGAGTACGTCCAGCTTGCGTGCTAGCCGTGTAATTGCCTCATGGCGGGTATCGTGGAAGCGGAGATTCTGAATGTCCGTCTTTGCAACTGCCTTTCTGAACAGTGCGGAGGCAACGCGGGACTCTACCTGCAAATATGTGTCGAGATACTGCTGGCACAGTTCTATCGCACGAGGCGAGAGGGGCACCTGTCGATCATCCCCATTCTTGGTTCGGCTCAGCTGCACATATTTCTTTTCCAAGAAAACGGACGAACTATCCATGCTGCACATCTCACCGAGCCGCATACCGCTCTCGATTGCCAACAGGAAGAACAGTCCAACCAGTTCGCTCTTGGTGCGGACAGGCCGATGGTCGCAGTATCCGAGCGCCAGTATGACCCGGTCGATTTCACCCTGCGAGATCAGTCGGTCGCGGGGGCGTGGCTGGCGGGGGCGGTCAAGGTCGTGGATAGGGTTCTTGAGGAGCCACAGCCATTCCTTGCGTGCCTTCGTGAAGACGGCGGACATCAGGTTCAGTTCCCTGTTCACAGTTGACGGTGACACTTCCTTCAACCGTTTGTCCCGGAACGTGGCCATGTGTTGGGTATTCAGGAATTTCATTGGCACCTTGGCCAATTCATCCTTTTGCAGAGAGGTGAGCCTGATAACCTCCCAGCGCATGCCGCGTTTTAGCGGGGATACCTCTTCGGCATAGCGCCGGAAAGCATCGCCAACCAGAATGTCACCTGCAATCTTGGTGAGTTTCCCCTCCATGATCTCGGCTTCCTTGAGCGTGGCCCATTCCACCGCGCGGGCTTTTGTGCTAAAGGATGCAGACAGATAGTGGCCTTGTTTGCGGATTTCGACGCGCCATGTGTCTCCGCGTTTCCTGTAAGTTGCCATGATATTCTCCTATAATCCGTGGCGTAATTGGCGGCGCACTGACGCCGAATTACGCGGTGGGACATAGAAGAATCTCTAACTCTCGATTTTGGCGGATGACAGCTAAGTTTTTGAAACGAAACAGCTTAGTGGCATCTATCGCTCTTTGGGAAGAACCCCAGGCCTCAGACCGGGGGCACCATTTATTGTATACACATCTCATAGAGCTGGTCATCGGTCCGCGTATCGCTCAGCCGGTTCGCCGCCGTCATCATTGCGTCGCCAAGGGGCGGGGTGGCTTCGCCCGAGGTGTTTACCGCCGCAGCGTTATAAGCGCGCATAAACTGTTCAGGTGGTTTGGCCATAATGCACACCAGCGCTTCGCGGCCATATGTGGCTTCGATATGCCGGGCCATGGCGGCGCCAACGTAATAAAACAGCTGGCCATTATTGCCGCCAAAACCAAGGCTGTAGAGGTCTTTCACCCGCTGCTTCAGTTTACCGTCGTCCTTCAACATTTCCGCGCTATAGCCAAACAGGCGAATAAGATAGGGTATCTGATGATTGGCGCCCTGGGTGGTCCGGCGCAGATAGTCCGATAACATGCCGTTGCCGGTAACGTTGCGGCTGTCAGCGACAAATTCCGCCGTGCCTTCAAGGGTAAGGTTCATGAACAGATAGTCAAACGCGTCATCCAGCGTTTTCACCCGGGCCATGTCTTCCTCAAAGGGGAAGAAAAACTCATACTGCATGTCATGGAAAATTTCATGCGCGGCGATCAGCTTGGCGGTTTCTTCTTCGCTTTCATAGGTGCCGCGCAGGCAGTTCAGCGCCAGGAAAAACTGTCCGTCCATGCTGAAGCCGCCGCATTTGTTGCCCACGACCGAGAGCACCAGGTTGCCCTCATAGTTGAGATCTTTTGGCGCATAGGCGCTCAGGCTTTCGCGCACAAAACTTTCAATTTCGGCCTGCTTGCTTTTGAAGAAGCTGACCGCGCTTTCGAACTTTTTGCGTTCCCGCACAAGATCGCCAAAGGCGTAGGGGTCCTGTGCGGGCACGGTGCAAGCCGAGGCAGCTTCAAGTCCTGCGAGGAAGGCACCGAATGAGCGGGTTTCGGAAAGGTTTGAATGGTGCTTTATCTGGCTCTGCAGCGCGGGATTGGCCTTCAATGCCTCCGCGTTCACCGGCTTGTGCGAACACACCATGCCGATGAGATACTCGGCAAGGGAGCTGTCCACATTGATCGTGATAGACCGCGCTACAGCACTGCTTGTCAGGGCAAGCCCCAAGGCGAGGGCACCGACCATGTGTTTAAGGGTTTTGCCGAATATGATTGCCATCATCACTTCCCCGCTTTGATCGCTATCGGTATGTTATCAGGCCGCAGGTTTCCTCAGCACCATGAACACGGCTTTCTTTGGCCCCGGCCGCCAGTTATGCTCAATCTCGAACCCGGCAGCCTTGACTTCGGCTTCCAGCTGTTTTGCAGTCAGAAAGTCCACATAGGGCGCCTGCCCAAGCCACTGGGCGACAGGAAGAATAAACTTGAGAAAGCCATAGCCGTCGCTCAGGCATACGGTGCTGGTGATGAGAAGCCCGCCGGGCCTGAGCATCGCGTAAGCGCGGCGGATCACATCCTGCCGGTTCGGCAGCAGGTGCAATATCGAAAGCGCCAGCACCATATCGAGACTGCCATTTGCAACCTCAAGGTCATCGACGGAGGCGCATTCGAAGGTGATGTTGGTGACGCCTGTGGCCTCGGCCTTCTCCCGCGCGATGGTGAGCATGTTCTCGGAAATGTCGGTGGCGCGAATATGTTTCACGTGGGGCGCGTGCAAAAGCGCGGTGCTGCCGGTGCCGCAGCCAATCTCCAGCAGCTCCATCTCCGGAGTGAAATGGCCGCGGGTCAGTTCCAGCTTTTTTTCATATGCGGCCGGATCGGCGATGGCCGATTTTGAATAGCGGTCAGCTGCCTTGTTCCAGAAGGTTTTCGACGTTCTCATGATTTCCCCCATCACTGTCGCATCGTGGTTATTATTTATGGTTGCATACACATGTGGGGATGAATGTGTTGATGTGTAGGCCTCAGGCCGAATTTTGTCGTTCCTTGATGCGGTGGCCCACGTCGACGATAGCCTCGATCGCGGGCAACAATTCCTCGCCAAGGTCGGTCAGGGAATATTCCACTGTGGGGGGCGATGTGGGCATGACGTTGCGGTGAATAATACCGTCAGCCTCCAGCCGTTTGAGCCGCGTGGTCAACACCTTGGCCGATACACCCTGGATATCGTCTTTCAGTTCGCTGAAACGGCGCGGCCCTTTGCTCAGGTGCCACAGGATGTTTGGGGTCCAAGTGCCGCCAATGATCGCCATACATTCGCTCAGCGGGCATCTATAGGGTGGGGGGCTGACCTTGCTTTTGCGCCGTGCGATCATGGTGTGGTGCAAGCCTTTTCATAAAAACACAATATTTATAAAGAGTTACCTGATGATCACGTCCTTACCAACTGGTAACCTCATAATGTCAGTTACTTCTTGAAACTAACTATGCCGTGGTTATCTGGTTTCGTAAAGTTTGTTTACTTTGACCAGCGAGGAGGCACGGCAACATGTGGTTCAATACACCGGTTACAGAATCCCTTGGCATCAAATACCCGATCATTCAGGGGCCGTTTGGAGGCGGCTTTTCCGCACCGGAACTGGTGGCAGCCGTATCCAATGCCGGTGGGCTAGGCTCCTTTGGTGCCCATAACCTGACACCGGGCGAGATTGGGACTGTCACCCGCGAGATTCGCACCCTGACGGACAAACCCTTTGCGCTCAACCTGTGGGTTTCGGTCGCGGACGCGGACGGGCTAGGCCTGACGGCTGAGAGGTACGCCGAGGCACTGGATTTTTTCCGGCCCTATTACGATGAACTGGGCATGCAGGCCCCGCCGCCGCCTGAAGGCCATGTGGAGGATTACATAGGCCAGATAGAGGCACTGATTGAAGCAAAGCCCGATGTGTTCAGTTTTGTTTTTGGCATCCCATCGGCAGATGTGCTGGCGCGCTGCCGCAACGCGGGGATCAAGACCCTGGGCGCGGCCACGACGGTAGCGGAAGCCAGGGCACTTGAAGACGCGGGCGTGGACATTGTGCTGGCCACCGGCTTTGAAGCGGGTGGGCACCGACCATCCTTCATCAAGGCCGCGGAGCGTTCGCTTGTCGGCATGCTGGCACTGGTGCCGCAGGTACGCGACGCTGTGCGCCTGCCGGTGGTGGCCGCAGGCGGCATAGGTGACGCACGCGGTGTGGCGGCGGCGTTCACGCTGGGCGCTGACGCGGTGCAGCTTGGCAGCGCGTTCCTCGCCTGCGCAGAATCCAATACCAGCGACCTGCATCGGGAGCTTCTGTTCAGTACGGCGGCGGATGAGACGGTTTTGTCCCGTGCATACACCGGCCGGCTTGCACGCTTTATGCCCAATGAGTTTGTTGAGGCTGTTGATGCACACCCCGGCGCCCGGTTGCCGTTCCCGCTCCAGGCGTGGTTTACCACACCGCTCAAGAAAGCGGCGCTTCTGGCTGACCGGCCTGAGCTGGCCTCCTTTTACGCCGGGCAGGGTGCGCCGCTTCTCAAACACCGCCGTGCGGCGGATGTGGTGGCCGCGCTGGTGGCCGACCTTGATGCCCGATTTTCCAACTAACCGACCCTGACGCTCAAAGAGGAGACAATGATGTACACACTTTATTATTCCCCCGGCGCCTGTTCGCTGGCAATCCACACGCTGTTGATAGAAAGCGACCAGCCATTTGACGTGGTGAACAAAAACGACCTTGAGGATTTTTCCACCATCACGCCGCTTGGCGCCGTGCCGGTGCTCAAGATTGGGAATGAACTAATTCGGGAAGGCGCGGCGCAAGCGCTGTATCTGATTGAAAAACACGATCTTGACCTACTGCCAAAAGCGGGCAGCCCGGACCGTGCCAAGGCGCTTGAATGGCTGCTGTTTGGCAATGCCACCATGCATCCGGCCTACAGCAAAATGTTTTTCTCACTGCGCGCCATCAGTGACGAGGCATCCAGACATGAGGCACTTCAAGTGGCCGCAGGAGTGGCGGGCAAGCTGTGGGCGCTGGTGGATAAACAGCTGGCGAAAACCCGGTTTGTAACCGGCGACAAGCTATCGGTCGCCGACATCATGCTGGCTGTGTATGCCAACTGGGGTGGCTATTTCGACGTGGACATCCCGCTGGGGGCCAATGTGCGCCGCATGTTGGCGGAAGTGTCAGCATGGCCTTCGTTCGCGAAAGCGCTGGCAGCTGAAGGTGTTGAATACCGTGCTGCAGCTTAAAACCTGAAGAGATGCCAGCAAAGCCACCCCCGGCATGGGTCCTGAGGGTGGCTTTGTTTTATGGTGCTTTAACCACCGATTAACTCAATACCAAGTATAAACATCTGGCCAGCGGGGACATGAATGTTGGGTGTTGATGACAAAAAAGTACAAACAGCGCATTCTCTCGGTCTGTCTGGCCTTCCTTCTGGTAGGGCTGAGCCTGTTGTATTGGCTTCAGAAAGCACAACAGCAGGAGCATCTCGCACACTCCACCGACCTTCTCGCCCAGTACCGGGCATTCCTTGAAGAAGCTCTGGTTCAAGACCTTGCCCTTACGGCAAGCCTGAAGTCCTATATTTCGGTGGAACCGGAGCTCACGCAGGAAGAGTTCGCCAAATTTGCAAAAGACCTGCTGACCCAGCGCAACCATATCCGCAACATGGGGGCCGCGCGCGACTTTGTGATCAGCCATATGTACCCGCTTGAGGGGAATGAAAAAGCCGTGGGGTTTGATTTTCGGGCTCAGTCCGGGCAGATGCCCATGGTGCAAAAAGCAGTTGATGAGCGCACGATTGTGCTCGCGGGGCCGCTGAGCCTTGTGCAGGGCGGTCAAGGCATTATTGCACGGCAACCGATCTTTCGCTCCGATAATGGAGAGCTGTGGGGTGTGGTGTCCGTGGTGATTAACGCTGAAGCCTTGTTTGAAAGTATAGAGGGGCTGGTTCAGGGCGCGGAATTTGCGCTGCGCGGCAAAAATGCGATGGGCGCTGAAGGTGACATGATTTTCGGGGACCCGGCCCTGTTTTCATCATCATCTGCCGCACAGTCAACCGTGCGCCTGCCTTATGGTGCATGGCAGGTGGCAGCCCGGGCAGATTATCAGACGGGCAAACGCCTGATGCCCATAGCCGTGCTTGCGGTTTTAATGGTTCTTTTTGCGCTTACCATCAAGGTCATCAAACGGCAGGAGGAGCACGAGCAGGAACTTCTTGAGGCCAAGCAGCGCGCGGAGGAAGCCAGCCGTGAAAAGTCGAAATTTCTCGCACATATGTCGCACGAAATCCGCACACCGATGAACGGTGTTATCGGAGTGATCCAGTTATTGAACAAGGGCAAACTGGACGCGGAGCAAAGGGACTTGCTGGACATCGCGTGTGCATCGGCGCAGAATTTGATGTCTGTTATCAACGACATACTGGATTTTTCCAAGATCGAAGCCCATCAGCTTGAGATTGAGCATCGTGCTTTCGACCTTGAAGATGTGCTTGATTATGTTGTCAGTAATGTCAGGAGTTGTGCGGAAAACAAGGGCATAGACTTTGAACTGGTGAAGCAGGATGACGTGCACCGTTTCTGGATCGGCGATGAAGTGCGGATCGGGCAGATATTACTCAATCTGGTATCGAACGCGGTGAAGTTTACTGAGGCAGGGCGTGTACAGCTTGAGGTTATGTCCCGGCAGGATGGCCGGCGCCGGTCATTGCAGTTTGACATATCCGATCAAGGTATCGGCATGACTCAGGACGAGATTACCCAGCTTTTCCGGCCATTTACGCAAGCGGATGCATCTATCAACCGGCGTTTTGGCGGCACCGGACTCGGGCTTGTCATTGTCAAGAACCTGGTGGACCTGATCGGAGGCAAGATACAGGTCTATAGCCAAAAGGGAGAGGGGACGCTGTTTCGGGTGCACTTGCCTCTGCGTGCGAATGACGCGCCAGTGCAGGGTGAGGCAGAGGTTGATACAATGGCGCCGGATCTGGCCGGACTGACGGTGCTGCATGCGGAAGATGTTGAAATTAATAGCATGATTTTCAACCGCATGATGTCAGCCACGGATTGCACAATTGTGCGTGCACGGGACGGTGAAGAAGCTGTGGCAAAATTCCGGGATGTCAGGCCGGACCTCGTTTTCATGGATATTCAAATGCCGGGTGTAGATGGCATTACAGCGACAAAACGCATTCGTGAAATGGATGGTACTGTTGCAGTATACGCGCTGACGGCGAATGTCACGCAGGAAGACGTTGCCAAATACACGGCGGTTGGTTTTTCCGGTGTGCTTGCAAAGCCAACCAAATTGTCCGACCTTTACAAGTTGTTGCGGCAATTCAAGCCGATCCAGCCTGAAAACGCCTGAGCGGTCGAGGCAGCGACAGCGCTGTGACCGGCCCGGCAACAATACCTGCCTAAATATAGTCGAAATCGTTTCCGGGGTCGCTGCTTTCGGGCGGTTCAGGGTGTATAGGAAGCGTGAGATATATCCGGGTGCCAGCGCCTTTTTCTGATTCAATGCGCATATCGCCTTTCATCAGCAAGACAAAATGCTCCACCAGGGGCAAGCCAAGCCCGGTGCCCGAACCTTCTTCCTGCTGTACGTACATATGGTCGCTGACTTGTGAGAAGGGTTGCAGCGCCACTTCGATTTCCGCATCGCTCATACCGATCCCGGTGTCTGTCACCGTCAGGCAGTATGTGTCACCGGATTCTGTCGCGGTAATGGAAACGCTGCCGTCTGCTGGTGTGAATTTTACCGCATTTGATACTAGGTTGATAATCACCTGCTTGAGGATGCGGGCATCGGTTCGTATCTGGATCGGAGGACAATCGACGCTGCAGGAGAGGTTTTTACGCTCAATGACGGGTTGGCTGATCGCAACGGCACCCTCGACGATGTCATCGAGTAGAGCGTCACGAATCTGCAGCTCAAACCGTCCCGCCTCCAGTTTGGAAAGGTCAAGTATATCATTGATGATATCCAGAAGATGTTTTCCGCTGTCTCGAATATAACCAAGGTACTCCTGCTGTTGCTCAGGCTTCACCATGATGTCCTGTTGAAGCATTTCCGAAAACCCGATGACGGCATTGAGAGGTGTGCGCAACTCGTGACTCATGGAAGCAAGAAATTTTGACTTGGCGATATTGGCGGCCTCTGCTTCTTCCTTGGCGAAGGTCAGTTCCATGGTGCGCTCGACAACCATCTGTTCCAGGCGGTCCTTTTGCTCGGCCTGTGCACGGTCATGCAGCTTCAACTCCTCAAGCATGTCGAGGAAGGCACTTTGAAGCGTTGCCAACTCGCCGGTTCTACCACGAAGGTTTGCTGCCGCTATTTCGCTCAGGGCTTTCTCATTAAGTGCATCCTCAAGGCCGGTGCGCTTGATTTTACGTGCGACGTCGGTCAGCAGTTCCAGAGGGCTCAACCAGCGGCGCAACAAGGTGGATGCGACCAGAAGCCCGACAACTGCCAGTAAGGCGGCAACAAGCCCGGCGCGCGAGACGAGGGTGTCTATCTGGTCCTGCACCCTTGCTGTTGAAAGACCTAGTCGCACCATGCCAATCAGGCGCGGGCTTTCTGAAGGCACCGCCTCACGGCCCTCGTCGGTGAAGGGGTCGCCATTGGTGTCGCTGATCATGTCGCGCATGACCGGTGCCCCGATATGGTAGCTGACCTTGTCTGCGGCCTTGCTGGCACTCAGGTGCTGTATGGTCAGTTTTTGTCCGTCAAGCGTCTCCTGAATTACAATGGTGTCGCCGATCCTGCTATGGTTCTCAGGCAGGCTGAAAAGCGTGGTGCCGTCGCCATCGATAACATCAATATACCGGATATCCGGATCAATCAGGTATGGCGACAAGGCCTCCCGCAGGATTTTTTTGTCTCTGACCAGAAGCCCCAGTTTGGCATTTTCAGCAATGCTTGCGGCCGCAGCTCGACCGCGTGTTTCAAGGTCTGCGGTCATCAGTTGGTTGGACATGCCGACAAAGACAAAAGCCATCATGCCACCAACGGCTACCACCAGAAACACGAGGAAGGCAATCGCGCGGGAGCGCAATGTAGAACTGTTCTTATCGCTGTTAGGCCCGCCAACGGGCATCACGTTCTGTGCCGGATTTTTTGGATCGCTCATCTGAATACTACCCTCATACCGGGTATGCGTTCCCTAACCGCGCCGAGAGCGCCTTTGAACGAGCGCTCGTTCACCTCCAGCACGAAGCTGCTTTCCGGATGGGCGTCCAGAGAAGGTGGCGTATCGGTTAATACGGCATCCACTGCGGCGGCAATCTTTTGCGCCAGATTTTCCGTGCTCAGGGACAGGGTCGCCGTCATCCCCATGTCTACGAGCGCAGGCGAATAGGCAAAGGTGGGCACACGGTTCTCAAGGGTCAGGCGCAGGATAAACTGAATGGTGTCGCTGTTGATGACAAGGCTATCCCGCAGAAAAAGCAGCCCGTCGGTTTCCCGGATCGCTTGTCGCAGGCCAGGGCTAATGTCATCAAGGTGGTCCACATAATAAAAGTTGACGCTCAAGCTATTGGCAGTTGCCGATGCTATGATCTCATCGCGAAATGGTTCGATGGTGCTGCGGCGAGCCAGAAACCCCACTCGCTTCATCTGCGGTGCCAGCGCCTTGAAGGCATCCAGTTGCATCGCCAGACTGGGCGTAATCGCAAATTCCTGAACGTGGCGGCTGCTACCCGACAGTGGCAACGCTTGGGGATGCAAGGTGTGGAATATAGGTGTTTTTTTCAAGTCACCGGTGACAACAGTGGTGGCCTGTCGGCCGAGGGTGATGACCAAGTCAAGCTGCTTGTTGGCTTCGCGTGCTTTCAGCTCGGCAATGATTTCCCGCCCGATCTGGGGGCTGCGCTTCATGTCCATATATTGTATCTGGCCACAGCGTGTGCAGTGACGGCTGATTGCCTGAGCAAGGCCGATGCTTTCGTCCGACTTGTGGCTGTCGACAATAATGATCTCGGCACGGGCGTATGGCTGGACCGCAAGCATGACGACCAACAGCGCAACAGGTAACGCTCGATGAGCGGTTCCCACTATTCGGCATCCATGCTGCCAAATTCGCCGGATCATAGATACTCCTGCCTACGACCCCCCAACACTGAAACCAAGTTTATGCCAGTGTAGCCTTCAGAGGCCAGTATTTATTGTTAGAGCATTAAGGTTAGGGGATAGTAAACGTATCCAGCGTCGGGTAACAGCCCGGTGACTGTTTGTGCATTGTTTTTCCCTGACGCTGCGCTATCTTTTTCTCCCAAGGGGAGGAGTACTTCATGCTCAAACATCTATCGATATTTATTCTTCTGGTTGGCCTGACAACAACCGCTTCTGCAGCAGACCTGCCGGAAGTGTCACCGGCGGAGGTTAATCTCTCTGCCGATACGCTCGATGCCATGACAGCGCATTTTCAGGCGTATGTAGATGACGGACGGCTTGCGGGGCTGACTACGCTCGTAGCGCGAAAGGGTAAGGTCGCGCATTTTGCCACCTATGGCTCTCGCACCATTGAGAGCGGCGAACCCATGTCTGAGGATGCCATTTTTCGTATTTATTCCATGACCAAACCGGTGACCGGTGTCGCGCTTATGATGCTGTACGACGAAGGCAAGTTCGAGCTTGATGACCCGGTTTCCAAATATATACCGGCTTTCAAGGGGCAGCGTGTTTTTAAAAGCGTTGCAGAAGACGGCAGCCTTGTTACTGAACCCGTTGCGCGTGAGGTGACTGTCCGTGACCTGATGCGGCACACTGCGGGGCTGAGCTATGGTGTATTCAGTGAAACGCCGGTCGATATGAGCTACCGCAAGAACCAGCTCATCGGCTTCGACCAGCCCTTGAGCGAATGGGCGCCCAAACTTGCAGCGGAGCCACTGCTCTATCAGCCAGGGGCCGCTTGGGTTTATTCGCTGGCGGTTGATGTGCAAGGCTATCTGGTTGAGGTGCTTTCAGGTCAGCCATTTGACGTGTTCCTGCGTGAGAGGATATTTGAACCCCTGGGCATGCACGACACCGGGTTTTATGTGCCAGAGGGCAAAGCAGACCGGCTGGTTGGCATTTATGACGTGGACAAGGAAAAAGGCCTCGTACCGACGCAGAACAAGCTGATACAGGACTTCACCATTAACCCGCAGTTCAAATCAGGCGGTGGTGGCCTTGTTTCCACGACGGCCGATTACTGGCGCTTCGCCCAGATGGTCGCCAATGGTGGCGAACTTGATGGGGTGCGGCTCCTTCAGCCGGAGACGGTCCGGATGATGCGTACTAATCAACTACCGGACGGTGTAAACGGCATTGCAGGCAAGGGCGTAACAGGTTTCGGGCTTGATTTCGCCGTGGTGGAAGATGCCGAAGCTTTTGGCGGTGGCGGTAAAGCCGGTGAATATTACTGGGGTGGTATGGCCAATACCGTGTTCTGGATAGACCCCACAGAGGATATTGTCGCTATCGTGATGACAAATGTTCTGCCTTATGGGGTGGTCGATCTGCGGACAGACATGCGCAAATATGTGAATGAGGCCGTGGTCGACTAGGTCGCTGTACTGGCCGGAAGAGGGAGGCAGGCTCATGGCCTGCCTTTTTCTAATCTTCCACCTTGAAAGTGAAGGTATATTTCACGCCTTCGACGCGTTGAGCTTTACCGTCAACGATTTCAGGTTTGTATTTGAATTTTGACGCCGCACGCTTGACGCTGTCTTCAAAATACCCTGCGGGGTTGCTTTCCAATATCCTGATGGAGCGGGAATTGACGCTACCGTCCTTCTCGATATCAAGGCTTATGAGCACGCGCGCATCGGTGATCCCGTCTCTTAACGCTTTGGCAGGAAATTGGGGTTGCACCCGTACGACTGGCAGATAGTCTTTCTGGCCTCTGCGCGGCTGCTTCGCCTTGGCGTCTGTTTCAGCTGGTTGTGCTTTTGCAGCCTGTGTCGAGCGGGCCTTCTCAAAAGCCACTTGGAAATCCAGATATAGATTTTCGACGGGCGAGGTTGTTGTGACATCAGCACAGGCAGCCTGATTTGTGCGTACTTCGTCGAGGGTCATTTGCTCGTCGGTGTTTCGCATTTCCATCATCATGCCCGCGAGGATCTGGCAATATTTTTGCTCCGGCCACCGACTGATCAGGGCCAGCGCGGTCTTTTTCGCTTCCAGTTGGTGGCCTTGTTCCCATTGGGAAGACAACAGCATTTTGTACCAGACTTCCTTGACGCCGCCGCCGCCATAGGCCTGTCCGGCATTGATGGCGACTTCGATGTGTTTTTCCGCTTTGGCGAAATCCCGGGTGAGATAATACAGCTCCGCCAGAAACCTGCTCTGGGCCTGTGACAACGTGGGCATCCGGTAAACAGTCTTGTTGGCATATTCGGCTGCCTGTCTCGTGTCACCCTGAGAGTGATAAAGCTGGGCAAGGCCAAAGAGAATATTGATCTCCAGTGCTTCCGGGATTGAGTCGCGATAATTGAGGATGGTCTCATATGCTTCGATGGTTGCCGGTGAATCGTTTTCTGAAAAGGCAATCATGGCCTTGAGTTGCCAGACGACGGCTTTTTCATAGTCATTGATGCGTGTCAGGCGAAGCGTTTCATTTAATACGGCTTGTGCACGGGGGTAGTCCTTGTCTGCTATGGCTTCTTGTGCAGCCTGAATCTTCTTGTGAACGGTCAGGCTCATGGCGGGGACTTTTCGTATGGTGGATGCCGCGGCAAGATAGAGGTCTGCGTCCAGTGCTTGTGCGGGTATGCTTGCAAAAGTGGCGGACAGCGTCAGCGCGGTACCGGTGAACAAGTGGGTCAGTTTCATGCATTCCCCCATCAAGAAACGATCAGCGATAATGGGATGATAAACGCTTTGGGACCGAAGGAAATACAGGATGTTCAAAAAGAACGGGATGGCAATAGCTTGCCATCCCGCTTGCGGTTCATCGTGTAACGCCCATTACTCTACTTGAACCGCAATCCTGTCGTTTGCCATGCCCGCCTTGGACGCCTGGTCATGAAGGCGTACGAGAAGGCCGGTATGGCTATTCTCATTGGCTGCTATCACCACAGGGGCCTCCGGGCGCGCGGTACTCTCTTCTTTGATGATGGCTTCGGTCATCCAGGGGTCCACCAGCCGACCTTCATAGAAGATGTTGTTGTCGGCGCTGATGCGAAAGGCGATGGGCGTGGTTGGTGCCTTGGGCCCGGTTTGCGTTTTGGGTATATTGGGGGTGATGCCACTTTCCTTGATGAAGCTTGATGTGACGATGAAGAAAATCAGCATGATGAAGACAATGTCCAGCGTCGGCGTCATATCGGGGCTCGCTCCGCAGTGGTTCAATGAAGTCTTATATCTCATGGTTGTCTCCTCAGTCGTCGCTGGTCAGTTCAAAAACAAACCGGTAACGGATGCCGTTTGACGCGCGTGGGATACCGCCCACGACAGTGGGTTTGTATTTGAACTTGGCGATAGCAGCGAGCGCGGCGTGCTCGAACAAGCCCTGGGGTTCCGCCTTAATCACCCGAGCATCAGCCACTGTCCCGTCCTCGCGTACGGTAAATTCAACCACAGCCGAGCCTTCAATGCCGCGCTCAAGTGCCCGGCGGGGATACTGTGGTTGCACACGCACGAGCGGTATGCGCTCACCGTCCATATATCCGGGACGGAACCCACCGTCGTCTCCGGCGCCGGTTTGCGGCATGGGGGCAGGGCCGAGGCGAAGGCCTATGAATTTGTCATCACCAAGGTCCACCGTCGGCTTTGGCGGGACTGGCACGGGCTTCACCTCCTGCGGCGGCGCAACTCTATTGATGGGTCGTATCTCTGGTTCGTCCGGAACAGCCAAAATGATGTTCGGGTTGAAGACCGGCCGTTCTGCCGGGAATGATATATTGTCTTTGGTGATAAGCCCTTGCATCAGTAGAAACAGGCCGAAGGTTGTGAAGGCTGCCCCGCTCACAATGGGAAATGCCCGCATATTCGTTGTGTTCATGATACCCTCCTTATTGTTACAACATAACAATAACACCAAGGCGAGATATAAAAAAGTTATATTATAACAATATATCGCACATCCCGGCCAAGTCGCCCTATTTTATCAAGCCAGCGCTGACGACGGTTATCGCTCGCGCCTTCCACCATACCGAAAACTGCGCTGCGGGTCGGTCCCACGCCGGAGAAGGCGGGGGTGTTGCGCTTGAGCGGCGAATAACCGGTGGGCCAGACCCGGCATACCCATAGTTACGACAATGTGTGCGGAACAGCCTTTCAGGAGTTTGCGCCAGGCAAGCGGTTACTTGCCTTTACCCTTCATATCAGGGCGCAGTATCTGTTCGAAAAACTGAGTCGTGCAGGCATGCCCGGGACCAGAGAGGGTAGATTATAAGCACATGATCGGCGCGTATGATTGCTCTCTGCGAAGCTTCAAGGGTTTCAGGGCGTAGGCCGCCGTCCCATTCTGCCTTGCTTCTGCCCATTGTGGAAAGGGTTGCCCGAAGCTCCGAGTATGATCAGCGATCGTGCGGGGCTGCAAACAAAAAACGGCGCCCCGAGGAGCGCCGTTTGTAATCTGGTTGAAAGCCTTGGCTTTAGCCCTTCAGCATCTCTTCGCGGGCTTCTTCAGCTTTGAGGTAATTACGCCACTGGGTAATCATGCGACGGTCCTTCTGGTCGGTTGCCATTTTACGGGCAGCGTCGAAGGCGTCGTGCGCTTCCTTGAACTGTTTCAGCTCGGTCAGGGCCTGACCTTTCTGCATGACAGCGGTTAGCGTCTTGCCTTTGTCCTTGGTGTCCTTCGTACCCTTGAAGGCGTCAACAACATTGTCAAAGCTGTTTACCGCGTCCTTGTAGTGTGTCAGCTGCATCTGAACCTGCCCGATCTGGAACCACAGGTCACCATCGGCTTCGCTCTTGGCGGCAACAGAAAGCGGCTTGAGGGCCTTTTCATATTCCGTTGCCATCAGGTAGCACTGGCCAAGGGTTTTGTAGTTCTGCGCTGTTTTCTCGATCCGGTCTTCCTTGAAAGCCTTCTCAAGTACCCAGGCACATTTGATCGGCGCACCACGCGCCAGCTGAATCTGAGCCACGTTGACGAGTTGAACCGGCTTATCGTCGAGGAAGCCCTGCTTGTAAGCGGCTTCTGTAAGCGAGTAAGAGGTCTTTTCGTCGCCAAGCTCCTGGTAGACACCCGCAAGCTGGATCCAGTATTGCGGCTTCGGCCAGTTGATCAGCAGGATTTCGAGCACGTCACGGACCTTGGTATACTGGCCAAGCTCCCAGTGTGCCGAAAGCGCCATGCCGTACCATTGCTCCTTCACCTCAACCGTATCAACGGCCTGAGCGTCGGAAATGGCGCGGTAGATGTAGTCAAGCGCTGAGTCAAAGTCGGTCAGGGTGTAATAAACCTGTGCGATGAACACAAGGTGGTTAACGCTGACAACTTCAGCCCGGGGCTCCCAGATCTTGATATATTCGAGGGCTTTATCGTAGTTTTCCTCGCTATAATAGAGCTGGGCCAGACCATAGAGAATGTTGAGCTCAAGGCCGACAGGAATGCTTTCGGAATAGCTGAGGATTTCCTCGTAGGCCCGGATTGTGGCCGCCGTGTCATCCTCTTCATAAGAGATCATTGCCTTCAGCTGCCACGCAACGGCTTTTTCATAGTCGTTGATGCGTTTGCTTTCGAGCGTTTCGTTGAGGATCTCTTTTGCTTCAGTGTATTCCTTGAGGTCCATGGCCTCCTGAGCTTTCTGGATCTTCTTGTGAATATCCAGGCTCATGGCCGGTACCTTTCGCGTTTTGGCGCGTTCGGCGTAGGACTGTTCTTCTTCCTGTGCAAAGGCTTTACCGCTCAGGCTGACGCCCTCCGGCAGTGGCAGTGCCGCGAGGATCGCAGCAGCTGCAACAGCCATAGGAAGGGACTTGATGGTTTTGATCATATCCATGATTTTCTCCTGTCCCCCTTAATCAGCCAAGTCAAAGGAGAAGCGGTATTTAACACCGGTCACCTTTTGCGGTTTGCCGTTTACAACCTTCGGCTTGTATTTAAACTTCTCTGCGGCTTTTGTCGCAGCGCGTTCAAAATAGCCTTTAGGGTCGGCTTCGATGATGATGATGCTTTCAGGCGGTACAGTACCGTCTTCGGCCACCGTCAACTCCACGATCACGTAACCCTCGATACCACGTTCCTGAGCGCGGCGGGGGTATTGTGGCTGTACACGTACAAGCGGCAGATAGTCACCATCCTGGCTTGGCCCGAGGTCGATGGAACCAAGATCAACACCGGAACCGGAGTTCGCGCGGCCAATCGAAAGGTTCATCTTGTTCGGTCCGTCAATCTCCACCTGAGGTGTTTCCATCTCTGGCGGCGGAGCTTCCACTTCTGGCGGCTTCTCTACCTTGCGCTCCATGCGCTGTGGTGGTTGTTCATTGATGTCTTCAACAACATCGATGAACCGTAGCTGCTTATCCTCATCCAGACGAACATCGTCATTGAATGCAACCAGCTTGTTCATCAGAAAGAACAGGCCAAAGGTTACAGCGGATGCGGCCAAGAGCGACGAAATTACACGAGTAATCATCAGTTCCTCTCCGCAGCAATGGCTATTTTGTCAACGCCGGCATCGCGCACAGCGTCATACACTTTCATCACCAAACCTGCCTTCGATTCGACATCAGCCTGGATCGCAACTGTCCCCTTCGGGTTTTCCGCATGGAGTTTTTCCACAGTGGTGCGGACTTCCTCCAGCTTCACTTCGTTACGATTGATATGGATCAGGTCGCTCGGTGTCACGGCGATCAGAATGCTAACCTGTTTCTGGATAACAGCTGACTCCGCGTCGGGCTTCACGACCTGAACCCCGGCTTCCTTCACGAAGACCGCGGTGACGATGAAGAAGATCAACATGATGAACACGATGTCTAGCATCGGCGTCATGTTGATTTCAGCATCCTCTTCTTGGTTTTGTGCGTGGTCTCGCATTGTTTTCTCCACTACGCCCTGAAGGGCGGCCCTTGAGGCGGGGGCTAGCCCCCACCGGCTTTATTTCTTGGGCGTTACGACGATCTTTTCGCGAGCAATGCCGATAGCCAGTGCAGCGTCATAGATACGAATGACGTTGCCGGTAAAGGCACCCTCTGAAGCCTGGATCACAACCGGCGCTTCCGGGCGTTCCACACTTTCCTTCTTGATGATTGAACTAACCGCCGAGATATCCACGTTGCGGAAATCATGAGAGATACGGTTGTTGTCATCGATAATGAAAGCAATGGCACGCTTGTCATCGTCCGGTGGCGGAGGATTGTTCTGGGTATTGTTATCCTCCGGCTTATTAATCTCCAGGCCAGCTTCTTTGACAAAGGAAGCGGTAACGATGAAGAAGATCAGCATGATGAACACGATGTCTAGCATCGGCGTCATGTTGACTTCTGCTTCTTCCTCTGACTTCGAGAATTTACGCATTGGTTAAACTCCGACTTTCTGGTCCTAGTGATCCATGGTCAGGCTATCTTCGAGCCGCTCTGATTCACGCTTGGCGACGCGTTCGATATAGGTGCTCAGGAACACGCCCGAGAGCGCAGCAACCATGCCCGCCATTGTCGGGATTGTTGCTTTTGAAACACCTGCTGCCATTGCACGGGCGTTTGAAGACCCCTGCGAACCCATGACATCGAACACTTCGATCATGCCGGTAACTGTGCCCAGAAGCCCGACAAGCGGACAAAGGGCGACGAGCGTTTTGATGAGACCGATTCCCTGATTAAGGTTGTCGTTCACTTCAGAGATCATGGCAGCACGGATTTTGTGTGCATACCAGGACCGGCGCTCGGCACGGGATTCCCATGCATCAATTACGCGGTTCTTCTGTTTCTTGAACTCCAGCGTGAAGTACCAGAGACGCTCAACGATTAGCACCCACATGATGAACGTGACCGCGAGGATCAGGAAAAGGACGTCGCCGCCCCTTTCCATGAACTGGCGGATCGCGTCGAATGCTTCATTAAGCGCTAGCATTCGCATGCTCCTTCTCTGCGTGTACGGCGATGATGCCAGCGGATTGCTCTTCAAGTACGTGAATCACGGACTTGGAGGTACCGGCAACAAAGGCGTGCAGGAGCAGAGTCGGGATAGCGACCATGAGACCTTCAACCGTCGTCATGAGAGCGGCCGAAATACCGGAAGCCATCATGCTTGGGTCACCAGTACCAAAGAGGGTAATGGCCTGGAAGGTTTCGATCATACCGGTCACCGTACCAAGAAGACCAAAGAGTGGTGCCACAGCGGAGATCAGTTTGATCAGAACAAGGAAGCGCTCAAGGGCGGGCGTTTCCTTCAGGATCGCTTCGTCGAGCTTCAGCTCAAGCGTTTCTACGTCAACGTTTTTGTTGTTTTCGTAAACAGCAAGAACACGACCAAGCGGGTTGTTGGTGTTGACCGTGTCAGACTGGATCTGACGACGTACTTTGCCTTTAACGATCAGGAGGTAAATCCACTGTACGATCGCCATCAGAACGCCAACCGCACCCAGAGCAAGAGTGATGTAACCGATTACGCCACCTTGGTCGAGACGTTCGCGTGGTGTCGGGCGCTCAACTTCGAGGTTGAGGAGTTGACCACGGGTCGGATCGATACCAACACCCACGAGACCGGAGTTTGCGTCCGTGAACTCATCCACAGTGTCGGTGAACCGGCTGGAAGGCTGACGCTGCAGTTCAGCAACAGAACCGTCGTTGTTCAGCGTGTAGTATTTGTCACCGCTCATCAACGCGAAGTCACCAACGCGGGTCAGCGGCACAACCGTGCTCGTGCCGTCTGTCAGGCTCACTTCGTGATCGAAGGTCACAACCTGGCCGGAACCGATTGCTTCGAGGATCATCTGGCTAGGCCATGTACGGATTTCGTCGATTGTTGGCAACTCGGATGCGTCCGCAGCTTTTGCTACCAGATTGTCGATTTCTTCCATGCGACCTGGGTTGTCGATGGTCACGTGTGACGTCTTGATAACAGACTTGGCGTCACCCGCAGCTTGTTGAAGAACACCGAACAGTTCCTGAAGCTGACCAAGACGGTCGCGCTGCATCTGAACCTGTTTTGCGATTTCTTCTTCGTTTGCGCGACGAGTTTCCTCAAGACGCGCAGATTCGCGCTCGAGGCGTTCTTGCTCTGCGCGAGCCTGCGCGAGAAGTTGTTGCTGTTCGCTCTTACGCGCCTGGAACTCGGCCTCACGACGTTTGTGTTCAGCGGACTCGGTCACGCTGCCTTCACGAACTTTGGTGAGAAGGGAGTTGAGATCGGCGGTTTGAGCCTGGGCGGCGAAGGTCGCGCCAAAGACCAGGACAGCAGCTGATGTCAGAATCTTTTTCATTGTTATTTCCCTTTCGGCGCCTGGATCGGAAGTTCCACGATATCAAATGGAACCTGACGACGAGCCATGCGGATCATATTTTTCACAGGAGCCGCAAACTCTTCGTCCAGTTTCTTCCACGTACCGGATTCTTTATCCCAAGCCGCGGACTCTTTGCCGTCTTTGGTTTGATAATAGAAGCCAACACGACCGACGCGAACGAAGTTCACTGTACGACCATCGTCCAGTTTTGCTTCGTAGGCGTTTACAGAACGACCGTACTGCGTTTCGGCTTTGTAGGCCTCAAGCACAACACGGAAGCGCTCTGGATCGCTTACGTTTGGATCGTCCATGGCATCCCGCAGGGCTTCGACACGCTCAAGGCGTTCGTCGCGCTGGAAAGGCACGTCCGCTTTAATGAATTCCTCCAGGTTGGAGATCATATCAAGCATGAGCGGCGTAATCTGACGTTTGATTTCGTCGATACGACCGATCGAGTTTTTGATTTTGACGATCTCTTCTTCCTGCTTTTTGATCACACGCTTTTGTTGGGCATTGTAAGCCTCAAGACCAGCGTTGGTTTTCAATACCGTACGGTATTCACCAAAAAGTTTGGAAGTGGCATCAGCAGTTTTATCAATGCGTTGCTGAGATTCCTGTGCGAGTTTAGTGGCCTGGTTGACCTCTTCTACGATCGACTTCAGGCGTGCATCTTGTGCGTTGGCAAGAGTTGCGCCGAGAAGGATCGAGGCAACCGCAGCCGTCGAGACAGCTATCCGTTTCACTTTAGCCTTATCCATTTTCTGCCCACATGGGTTTTAACAAAGCCGCATGATTTATCTCCGAAAAGATCCCCCATGCAGCGGATTAAACCTTGCAAAGATTATAAGCCGCAGGGCGAGAACACCCTTAAGGCCCGAAACCTTTACCCTATAAAATTGGGAGCAAGCCAACATCACGCAGAAGCCGAAATTTATCATTTCCGGTCTGATACGAATGTTGTTTCAAAAGGCTTTCCCGTACCTCTCCCAATTGTGCCGACCGCCTCACGAATTAATTCCGTGTTATCTCGTTATGTTTCTCGCCATCACATGTCCCTCCTCGGGGAGGTGGGAGGACGATTTTTATCGTTGTTTTCATATCCGGTGCACTCACATGCACCATTTTCGAAAATGAGACGGGCGGTCCGGCTCGGTGCCTATCATCCAAGAATCTTCTGCGATTCCAAGCAAAAATTTCACTTTTCGTGTCTGAGACGGAGTCAACATATAATTTTACTGCGTCGGATCACCTGAATGACAGGGTGTTTGATTATGTGATAATGTAACTTTTTTGGTAAAAAGTCAAATGTTTAGAGGGGTATCGCTACTATCGGTTGATGATTACAGCTTGGGCGTAACAAAAGTTACACCCTAAAACTTTGGTTTAGAAAGTTCAGCAGATGCGCTTTTTTTTCTGCTGCATTTCGCGAAGCGCGGCTACGACACCATGCCACTGATTCTCGTTACTGATCTGCATTGCATGCTCAAGACCCATATGGCCCGAAAGCCGGACGGCGAGAGCGCGGCAGTCGTCAGAAATATAACTATCTTCGAAATCTGCCGTGGATACAGAGGAAGCACCGGTGGATGATGAACGCATACTCTTTTTACCTTAGTTAAGCTATCGAGCGTGTCTCATACGGGTCGGCTCAATCCCCACCAAAGCTGACCCTCTGCGACAAGGAAAAGACTACGCTTCACATCTAAAGAACCAGTTAATGTGTGCATGAAAATTTAGGCAAAAGCGTGGTGAGAGCATGCCGAAGCCAAGGCGGCGGGCTGCATGTCTGGTGCTTCTGTTGGCCTCAGACGGGTTCGATATCGACGGGCTGCACCGAAACCTCAAGCGAATCGAGCGCGTCAATCTCCACGCGCAGGCGTTGGCCGGGGGAGAGAAACAACGGGGGGGTACGCCCTGCGCCGACACCGGCCGGTGTGCCTGTCAGGATAATATCGCCTGGCTCAAGCTCTGTTATTGCGCTGATGGTGGCGATCACATGGGGCACATCAAACAGCATCTGGTCGGTATTGCCGTTTTGCATCACGGCGTCGTCCACAAAGGTGCGCACGCCAAGCCTGAGCGGCAGATCAAAGGCGTGGATTGGTGCGATGGTCGGGCCGAGTGCGCCGGACCGGTCGAAATTTTTCCCCAGCGTGAACTGGCTTGTGCGCTTTTGCAGGCGGCGTAACGAGCCGTCGTTGGCGGCCGTCAGTCCAAAAACATGGTTCCATGCATCTGCGGGGGCGATAGCGCGTCCGGCACGACCCATGACCACAGCAAGTTCGCCCTCGAAGTCGAAAGTGGGGTCACCCACAGGGTATTCTATGTCTCCGCCATGGCCGACAAAGCTGGACGGAAAACGGATGAAGATGTCAGGGGCTGCCGGGCCACCTGGCGCTGTCATCCCCATTTCGCGCGCGTGGTCGGCGTAGTTTTTGCCAACACAAAAAATGCGGCTGGCGGGGCCGAGTGGCGGCAGCCAAGTCACACCCTCAAGCGACAACCAGCCCTCGTGGCGGGCGGCGGCTTCAGCGCCTGTGTTCCAGCTCGCGGTGCGCAGGAATGCACCCAGGTCCTGTGGAGCGCCGGGGAGCGCGCTACCTGTGGGCAGAAAGCGGTCGCCATCTACAAAAGCGAGAATGTCGAGATCGTCTTTCCTCAATCGCGCAAGCCGCATGCCGTCTCTCCTAACGTGTTGTGATATCCAGCGTGACGCGTCGCAGACCACGCACGCTGTTGCCAATATATATCTCGTCGGCATCCAGAAACCGACGTCGGCTGATGGGTTCGACGATGATCTTCATTTCATCTGACGCCAACAGCTCCGCGCGTAGGATACCCGGCAGTACGCCAGCATCAAGGGGAGGGGTATACCACTTGCCACCCTCCACAATGAAGACCGTACTGATAGCGCCTTCCGTCAACTCATTGCGTTCATTGAAGAAGACCGTATCAGCATATCCGGCGCTGAAAGCCTGGGCGAAGGCCCCGTCATACGTCTGCCTGCGCGTCGTCTTATGGGCAAGAAACCGGTCGGCTGATCGTGTGCGCTGCCGGGCGATGCAGACGCGAGCTTCCGTCTGTCCTTTGGCTGGCAATGCTGTGCTGGTGACAGATGCCGAGCCGCGTGGTCCTACAAGCAGCCGGACCCGGCGTGTTTTGCTTGCGCCTGAAAATACTGCCGCATGGTCTGCCAAAACCTCCCGCACATTGGCGTCATCATAAGTAAAGTCGAAGTATGCAGCACTATCCGCCAGGCGGGTCAGATGCCGGTCGAGCCGTGCGTAGGTGCCATCGGTGTCGAGTCGCAACGTTTCAATCAGGGAGAAACTGTCAGCATCCTCGCGGGCGAACCGCGCTTTCAGCAGGCATTCCTCATATTCAGCCGCTGTGTCACTATCGGCAACCACACCACTGCCTATGCTCAGGCGCCCATGCCCGGCGCTGTCCAGCACAATGGTGCGAATTGGCACATTCAGGCTCCAGCGCGGTCCGCCTTGATTCGTTTCCGGGCTGAAATGGCCGATTGCGCCGCAATAGACGCCGCGAGGGTCATGCTCAAGCTCATTGATAATTTCCATCGCCCGTACTTTTGGCGCGCCGGTGACCGACCCACATGGGAACAGCGCGGCTAGAAGCTCAGATGGTGTCAGGTCGTCCGGCGCATCGGCGGTGACGGTTGAGGTCATCTGATGCAATGTGGGGTACTTCTCAACCTCAAAAAGGGCCGGCACTTTAACGCTGCCATGTTTGGCGATCCGACTCAGGTCGTTACGAATCAGGTCAACAATCATGAGGTTTTCTGCACGGGATTTGCTGTCACTACGCAAAAACCCCGCCACGGTCTGGTCTTCTGCGGTGGTGCGACCGCGGGGGGCGGTGCCTTTCATCGGGCGACAGGCAAGATGCGTTTTGTGGCGTTCGACAAACAGTTCCGGGGAAAGGGAGAGAACCCGCCGGTCACCGGTATCGATGAAAGCGCCATAGGGCACCGGCTGGTTTTGCCGTAGCCGCTCATATAGCGTCAGTGCGTCGCCTTCGACATTAACAGGCAGCACGAAGGTATGATTGATCTGATACACATCGCCTGCAGCTATATAGTCGTGAATGCGGTTGAGGGCGGAAGCATAGCTCGCGGAGGTTTCTTTCGGCGTGCCGATCTCGAGCCGAGCTGGGCGTCCGCTGCCGCGATGGCTGGCATGAAAAAGGTCGTTCAGCTCGGCCGCCGTCAGTGACTGATGCTGTCGTGTGACCAGCATCCACAGCAGTGGTTCGCTTGCCAGGGGCCCCATGCGCTTTTTAATCCGGGGTTCAAAATAGGCGGCACACTCGTATCCGATCCAGCCTGCGAGATGATAGCCCCGAGCCACGGCGTCATCCATGCGCGCCAAGGCCGGACCAACCTCTTCCAGCCGGTGAGCCGTGATAATGTCATCAGGAGAATGAAACAGCACCGACCGCCCCGCCCGGTGTGGGGGGCGGCTGTCATCCAGAAGGACAAAAGGGGCCTGCCTCAAATCGCGGATGCTCACGCGTGTACCTGTCTCAATCGTTATCGGGTCTGCATGTTTGCCCGGAAAGGGGCCGGGGTTGTTCGCGCACCTTATGTGACGAAGCGACCGCCGCGTCAACACACACTGATTTTACCGGAAAACCGTGATCTGCTCGCGCGGTTAATGTCAAACGCTTCAACGCCTGGCCGCATGGTCGCCCCCCAGCGGTCGACCCTACCGTCGCCAGGTGCGGGCGGGTAGGTCAGTTCATATCCCTTAAGGTGAATCACTTTCATCTCTTGCATCGGACAGCGCGCTCGCCGATGATGATAGTCGATATGGCGTCAGGGGAGAGGAAACGTGATTCTGCCGGGGAGGCGTACCATGCATTGTTTCAGCGTTTTTGCTGCTATGTTGCTCTTGGCGGCTGCGCTGACGCCGTCTGTTGCTATCCGGGCAGAATATCGCCAGACAGACGATTCGGACAGCACGTCACGGCAGCCTTCAACCATAAACTGGTATACTCACAGCTTTCCCCCGGCCTTCATCGGCAGTGGCCCTTTTGAGGGGCAGGGCTATCAGGATGAAATCCTCAGCTATTTCGAAAACAGGCTGACCGGTTTCACCATCAAACGCCACCAGACCGCTCTGGCCAGGGTAATTGCAAGTGTGCGGTACGGCACAGCAGCCTGTGCCGGTGCGCTTGGCCGCACGCCGGAACGGGAAAGATTTATGATTTTCTCTCGCCCTATTTTGACCTCTCTGCCGATCCGCCTCGTGGTCGGTGAAAGCGATATGGCACGCATTGACCCCTATCTTGACGAGCGTGGGCAAATAAGCCTCGCGACCCTTGCCCGAATAGACGGCATGCAGGGCAGTGCCGTAAAAGACCGGACCTACGGCGCTGTGCTTGATCCGTTTGTAAGGCGTGCGCGGGAACGCGGGTTGCTGCATACGGCTGCACGGCCTGAGCTTGCGTTTTTGATGCTCGCACGCGGGCGGGTGAGCTATACTTTTGCCTACCCAGACGAAGTTGGCTACTTCATGCGGCTGCATGCTGGCAAGGACCAGATGAACAGTCTTGTCACGCTACCCATTGCTGAAGAAGCAGGGCTTGTCACCAGCTACATCGGGTGCAGTAACGATTCGGCAGGGCGTGCAGTGATCAAGGCGGTAGACGATATCCTGACCGCACATGGGTACGAAAAAACACCGCCATGGCAAGTGCCTTATCTGCGCTGGATTGACGCCGCAGCCCGGTCCGACCTGTCGCGGTTTATGACGATATCCGGCAAAAACTGAGCACTTGAAATCCGATGCTTTTAATTCCACACATCAAACAGGTGCCTCATTTCCGGCACCATCTTTTCCTATGCTTATTTGCAACAACCAGATAGGGGCTGGGCCATGTCGTCTTTTGAGCAGTTGATACCGTTTTTTATCGCGACCGCAATCTTCGCCTTTGTGCCGGGGCCGGCAATTCTATATACCGCCGCGCAGACGTTGGCACGAGGCCGGAAGGCCGGATTCATGGCCGCCCTTGGCATCCATCTGGGCTGTTACGTCCATGTGATTGCAGCAGCCCTGGGGTTGAGCGTTATCTTCACTCATGTGCCGTTTGCGTATACGGTGGTGAAGGTGGGCGGGGCAATATATCTCATATGGCTGGGTATCGGGCTCATTCGTCAGCAGCAGAAAGCCGGTGACCTGCCAGCTGTGGGCGGCAAATCAGCCCGCCGCGCATTTTTTGAAAGCATGTGGGTCGAGATACTCAACCCCAAGGTGGCGATTTTCTTCATCGCCTTCCTGCCACAGTTTATTGATCCTACGGCCAGCCTACCGATGTGGGCGCAATTCCTTATTCTTGGCGCGTTTGTGAACCTGTCGTTTTCAAGCGCGGATGTCATCGTCATCCTTGCTGCTGACAAGGTTGCGCGTCGGGTCAAGGCGTCATGCATGGGCTCTCGGTGGGTGGGTTGGCTATCCGGCATGACGCTGATCGGTCTCGGCGCGCGGCTTGCACTATCGGAAAAATAGGCGTCCGGCAGGCCAGCGAACACGGCTTGCATAGTACCGCCAACTTAAAAAAAGAATGTGAGATTGATTATATGGAAACTCTGTTGTCGACGTTGAATATTTCCGTGGTGTCGTTGCCTGAACTGGTGCTGCGGGTCGCCCTTGCGCTGATTCTTGGTATGATCATTGGGCTTGACCGTGACAATAAAAACAAACCGATAGACTTTCGCGCCTATATGATCATCGCTGTCAGTAGCTGCGGTATTGCCATTTTGGGGCAGGAAATCCAGCATGTTTACCTCACCACCGAAGGGACCCCGCATATCGATATGTCCAAGCTGATGGAGGGCGTGTTGACCGGTATTGGCTTTTTGGGTGCGGGTGCCATTGTCAAACAAGGCAACATTGTTGTCGGTACCGCGACCGGAGCCAGTATCTGGGCGTCGGGCACCATTGGTCTGACTGTTGGTTTTGGCTTCTACGGCGTTGCGATCCTTATTTTTCTCGCGATTGTCCTGACCTTGACGCTGGGCGGAATCTACCGGGAGAAAGTGCAGGGAATAGCGGACAGCGGACCCAATAAAAAAGAGGAAATGAACGGCAAAGACTGATGTGGTCTAAAACCGGTCATACCGGGGATGTATTTATGCAGGCGTCTATAAAAACTTCGCCGGGTGAGCTCCATGACCAGTACAACCCCTTACCATCTGTTGATCAATAGCGGATCAGGCACCGCCGGGAAGACCGGGCGCGAAGCGCTTGAGCGAGCGGTGGCCGAGAGCGATTTGCCAATTGCAAAGCTGGAATTTGTCGCGCCCGATGCGTTGGGGGACCGTTTGGCGGAGGCCGCGGGTGGTGAACACCCGGTCCTGATCGGCGGCGGCGACGGCACGATTAAAACCTGTGCGGAGTATATGCTGGAAAGCAATAAGCCCTTTGGCGTGCTGCCACTTGGGACCATGAACCTGCTGGCGCGCGACGCGGGCATCCCGCCGGACCTTGACGCTGCGCTGGCGGCATACGCAACTGGCGCGCGTGAAGTCGCCATTGATGTCGGCTGGGCGGGGGACGAGTTGTTCCTGTGCTGCGCTGCCCTTGGCATGCTTGCCGAATCTTCTGAATTCAGGGAAGAAAACCGAGGTCAGAACGACCTTGTTTTGCTGCCGCGTCTGACCGCTTTTGTTTTCAACAGGATGGACAAGGTTTTCCAGCGCCGCGTGGAACTGACGATCGGCAAGCGCCGCCGTCGTCTCAACACGGCGATGCTTGTTATTTCAAGCAACGCGTTTGACAAGTCAGGCAACTGGCTGATGGAAAGCTTCCGCCGCCGCAACCTGCGGGGCGGTGCGCTGGCAATTTATTCAGCGGCACCTGCGGACAACTGGGACAAGGTCCGTTTGCTGATGCGCTTGCCGACAGGCGGTTGGGGGCGTGACCCGGTGGTGCGCGAGTGGCAGGCGCGGCAGCTTGTGCTGCATTCCGGTCACAAAGAGGAGTTAATCTCACTCGACGGAGAAACCCGTACGGTGGAAATGCCACTTCATTTCCGGATTGAGCCGCGGGCGTTGAACCTTCTTGTACCTCAGGGGGACGGAGAGATGTCATGACCGATACGCACGCGCTGAGTGGAACGCTGGACACCATACGGGATGAAACAGAAGGAGACGAGATCAGTGTGCAGGCGCTGGTGGAGGCCCTTAATTCCCGTGGCTATGGTCCGCTTCTGATCGGTCCTGCACTCATTACAATTTTGCCGACGGGTGCCATCCCCGGCGTGCCGGATGTCTGCGCGCTTATTGTCCTCCTGGTCTCGTTGCAAATACTGCTTAAACGTCGGCACCCCTGGATACCGGCGCGGCTCTCGCGGTTCTCCTTCAGTCGGGACAGGTTCATCGACGCGCTCGAAAAGGCAAAGCCCTATACGACCAAGGTGGATAAGGTGATTTACCCGCGCCTGCGGTACTTCACAAAAAGCGAGTTTGAGCCGGTCGGCGCAATCATCTGTATCCTGTTGGCGATATCGATCAGTATTCTGGGCTTCATTCCGTTTCTGGCGGCGTTACCTGCGTCAGGTATATTGTTTATGGGGCTTGGCCTTGTCGGCCGGGACGGACTGATGCTCGTATTCTCCTTCATCATATGTCTCGTTTCGCTTTGGGGCATGTACACAACATGGACGGCGATTTTCTGATGAGCTTCATGCGCCTTGTGCACCTCTCAGACCTGCATTTCGGCACCGAGGAGGCCGATGTGGTTGAGGCACTTGTGGGCGTGATACGGCGGGCGGGGCCGGATCTTGTCGTGGTTAGCGGTGATTTTACGCAGGTGGGAAGCGCGCGCGAGTTTCGTGCCGCGCGGACTTTCCTTGAAAGCCTCGGTGCGCCGGTCCTGTCGGTACCGGGAAATCATGACATCCCGCGCTTTAATCTGTGGGAACGATTTGCCAACCCCTATAAAAAATACCGCAAACACATTAAGGATGAGCTGTGCCCTGTGCATGAGGGGCGAGGGGTTATTGTCGCGGGCCTCAATTCAGCCCGGCGGGCATTGCCGCACTGGAACTGGGCCAATGGTGCCATTTCCGAGAGCCAGCTTGAGTATCTTGCAGGTGTTTTTGAGAAAAGCCCGGCCAAACACCGGGTGTGCGTGTTCCACCATCCCATTCATGACGCCGTGAACGTACCGCTTGATACCAGGGTTTTTGGTGCGCGCCGCGCCCAGGCTGCGCTCAGGCGGCTGAAGGTTGATGTGGTGCTGACGGGGCATGTGCATCACGCCTCGGTCACCACGCTGGGGGATGAGGGCCACAAGACAGTTTATCTCAGCGCCTCCACTGCGTTGTCGACCCGGCTTCGCGGCCAGGAAAACGGCTTTAATATTGTCGAGATATGTGACGGCGAACTGGATGTGCAGGTGTTTGCAAAGGGACTGAACGGGTTTGAGATGACGGAAACCCATTCAGTCAGGATTTGAACGCGGGCAACGGGCCGCGGGCTGGTTACATCAGGTGGTAACCCTTCAGCAGGCCAAGCACACTGGCCAGCACAATCACCAGCCATGACAGGATGGTGCCCCAGAACCGGTAGGGGTTGCGACCTTCGAACTTGCCGAAGGTCAGACCATGCATCAGGCGACCCAGAACAAAAGCGGCGCCCAGAACCATTATATACAGCGGGTTTGTGCCCTGATACTCCAGAAGGCCCAGCAGGATCAGTGCCATCGGAGCAAATTCTGTCAGATTGCCGTGTGCGCGAATGGCGTGTGCCAACTTATCGTCGCCACCATCACCAATCGAGACCTTGGCCCGGCCGCGGTGCTTGGAGACATTGAAGGAAAGATAGATAAGAAGCAGGCCCAGAAAGCTTGCCGTAATAAGTGTGATTGTCATATGCCCTCCCCAGAATTATGCCGCCCTTGCATCGGACGGTGCTATCAATAAAGTGGGCTGGGTAAGCCGCGTGGTCAAGGGGATTGAAGGTGCGAGACCGTTTTAGAGACTGGAATCTGTTGCATAAATCTGTGGTGGCAGTGATTGCCGCTGTGGTTTTCTCTGTCGTCTTTCGCCTTGTGTTGGTGATCGATGCCGGGTTCGAGTTGACCTACGAGAAAGTAATGCCCTACAGCGCCAGGGACATCTGGGCCTTTATCGATGACGACAAGAATCGCGTGCGCTGGCAGGCTGAGCTGGTGGACACCCAGCGCCTGACTGGCGACATGGTGCAGGCCGGGTCCACACGCCTTCTGTTCTGGAAGCGCGGGTACAAGACCTGGCATGCGGTGGAACAGACCAAGGAAGCATTGCCTGAACGGCTCTTCGCCACCATTCAGGAATCTGACAGGGACCAGCGCTGGTACCGCATAGAGCTGGCGCCCGAAGGGGAATGCTCAACCCGTGTTTCAGTGAGGGAGGTCATCCGCCCCAAGGCCTACAACAAACGCTTCTGGTTTTTCAGTGAGGAAGGCGTGCATGACGCGCGTTGGGACGCGTCATTTGCCGCGCTTGATCGCTGGCTAAAACGCTCAGTGGGCGATATGTGTGCGGGCAGAGAGGCTGGCAGCGAAACACCATAGGGCGTGCCCATGGTCTGTTTCACATCAGGTGCAGCAAGGGGTTTTGGGTCACTGTATTGGCACCGGCCGGGGCTATTTTCAGGCAGGCGGGGTGTGCGGGCGTTCAGGAATTGTCGATAGCGAAATCGGTAAATTCCCATTCGTCGATATTGTCCATCTCAGCCATGAAAAGATTCTCGGCCGCCACAACAGCTTCTTCTTCAGACCCCGCCTCTACCTCAGTAACCCAATAAAAGGTGCCATGGGGCAGGCTTGCTTGCAGGGTGACTTTCTTGCGGGCCATTGCGGTTTCCTTTGTCTGGCTTTGGTCTCGAGCATTCTTTTGCCCGGTCTAGCATGAAGAATTGCCGCCTGCAATCCACTGTGGGCCGGTTGATCCCTCTTTGTTAAACCGTGAATATTGACAGAGAGTTAAACTCACGCGGGGGAGATTTTTTCGCCCCGGCGGAAGGCATCATTCAACTGGTAAAAATATTCCATCGGCTGGCGGCGAATGGTCTGGAACAGAAAGCGCGCGCGCTCGACAAAATGCTTGCGGCTTTCATACACCTTGAAAGCCTGCGGGGACTCCGGCAACGCCTTAAGCTGCGCTTTGTAACGCTCATATTCCTTCAGTTCAAAGAGGATGGCGGCTGTCGCTAACTTATTGAAATGATAATACTTTATATTACCACTCCATGGTGCTCCCTTTTCGTCACGGTAGATGTGGCCGATCTCGACATCTTCGATCAGTTGGCAGGTGCCGCCAGACAACCAGCTTTTCATGCTTACCAGCGCTTCCTCGCCGCCATAACGATGCAGCCCACGGTAGCCGCCGATGCCGAGAAAATAATCCCGCCGGGATGCGTAGTTTCCGCCCAGGATGCAGGGAATATATGAGGTGCCGCTTTCGGCTAATTGGTCGGTGTTCCATTTGGGTTGCAGGGATTTGTTGAAATCTTCCTGCTCGAACACGAGGCTTGCACCGTGGCCCACAACACCGCCCTCATAAACACCACCCTGCTTAAGAGGGCGGCTTCGTGTGCAATAGAGCGCGTTGGGGTCATTGTCGATAATATCGTTGATAATATGGTGCCAGTCGTCGGCATAAAAGCGCATATGGGAATCAAGGAAGATGATATTTTCCGTTTTCGCCCAGCTGGCTCCCTTGTGCCGCGCGTGGGCAGGCCCGATCTGTTCCTCGTTCACGAGATAACGGCAGTGATATCTGTCGGCAACCGTTTCATAATCCACCCCGTCCGTCGATGCATCGTTGATGAGCAGGATATCAACCTCATCCCCGCAGGTCTGCCGGATGCCACGGGCTGTATTTTCCACCTCCTCGCCTTCATTGGCGAAGCAGATCACGGCGGTTAGCTTGGGCATGGTCATGATGAAGGAACCCTTGGTATTGGCTACTCGCCACGATAGCGTGGGGATAGCCGGAAGGCTACCACCTATATGTTTTCACAAGGCTTTTTAGAGCGAGCGACCGATCAGCTCTTTCATGATCTCTGACGTGCCGCCATAAATGCGTTGTACCCGGCTGTCGGTGAAGTGATGGGCAATCTCATACTCGGCCATGAAACCATATCCTCCATGAAGCTGAACGCAGGTATCCACAACACGGCCCTGCATTTCAGTGGTCCACAGTTTGGACATCGCGCCACCGACGGCATCAAGCTCCCCTTTCACATGACGGGCGAGGCACTGGTCGATAAACGCCCAGCCGACGTCAATCTCCGTTTTCATTTCCGCCAACTTGAACCGTGTGTTCTGGAACGCGGAGATCGGACGGCCAAACGCGTGCCGCTCCTTCACATAGTCAAGCGTGATGTCAAATGCCCGCTGGGCGCCTGCCATCGCGATGACACCAATGGACAGGCGCTCCTGCGGCAGTTGCTGCATCAGATACATGAAACCGGCGCCTTCGTGTCCGATCAGGTTGGTGGCAGGTACACGGACCTCATCGAAAAACAACTCTGATGTGTCGGAAGAATGCTGGCCGATTTTATCGAGGTTGCGGCCGCGGCGGAAACCATCGCGGTCGCACTCCACCACCACGAGACTGACACCCTTGGCCCCTTCCTTGGGGTCTGTCTTGCAGGCCACAATAACAAAGTCGCAATTCTGGCCGTTTGAGATGAAGGTTTTTGAGCCATTGACCACATAGTGATTGCCGTCAAGTCTAGCGGTGGTTTTGATGCCTTGCAGGTCACTGCCGGTGCCGGGTTCGGTCATGGCGATCGCGCCAACCATTTCACCGGATGCCATTTTGGGCAGGATACGTTCCTTCAGGTCGTCCGAGCCATAATGCAGCAGATAGGGGGCGACGATGTCAGAGTGCACGGCAAGCCCGGCCCCGCCTCCACGGTTATAAACCTGCTCTTCATTGATAACGCAGTTCAGACGATAATCGCCACCGACACCACCGTATTCCTCCGGCAATTGCGGGCACAAAATCCCGGCTTTCCCGCATTTGTTCCAGAATGCGCGCGGCACCTGCCCCGCTTTTGCCCAGGCCTCTCCGTTCGGTGTTGCTTCAGTTTGAAAAAACTTACGAACGGCATCTCTGAAGATATGATGCTCTTCATCATAAACGGCGCGGCGTGCCAACATGATCATCCCTCTTTTTGGACCTTTGTCATGAAGATGGGGCGCACCTTGTGGGCTGTCAAATTTTATAGACGCAAGCGTCCATTATTGTTGGGTGGGTAATCGGGCAATAAAAAAAGGGGCCCCTGGAGCCCCTTCCGGCTACTTGCCAAATTCAGCCAATCAGCTGTCTTGCCTGCGGTAGGCGCGAATTGCTTCATTGAGCTTGACCTGCAGGTCACGGCGGTGGTTGTGGATGCTGGTCAGGTCCTCATCCCAGCGCAATTTCTGCTCTTTGGTCAGATACGGCAGGATATCGCCAGCGCGCTGGTCCATACAGGTGAGATATTCATCCACCTTTTTTGAATACCCGAGCACAGCATCACGCGCCGTGCGGATATCATCAGCGTCGGCGCGATGGCCATCGGGCACAGCAGGTTGCTGCATCGGCGGCTCTCCGCAATCGAGGGCGCTTGCGGGCAGGCTTCCAAATAGTGCAGCGGCAACTACAAAAGACAGTCGTTTTTTCATCGGTGCACAAGTCCTTGTTCTGGTGCTCAACTCGGGCGCTGTTGGCTCAAGCGGGTCGTATCATACAAAAAATGCACAATCAGGCAAATAGGTCAAATCGCCAGTATGCGCATTATTGCGCATTATCCAGTACGCGCATTATTACGCATTATATTGGGGCCCAAGCTTGTGGCCGGGCCCCAGATGCGACTTATATTATTCGGATTTGGACGATTTTTTGGCAGGCGCTTTTTTAGCGGCGGCTTTTTTCTTTGGTGCAGCTTTTTTTGCTGCTGGTTTTTCGCCGGGTTTTTCGTCACCCGATGCATCGTTTGCCGCGCTGGCTTGCGCGTCAGCCGCGACCTGCGCGGTTTGCTGCGCGTCGGCGGCACGGCGACGGGCTTCAGCGTCTGCCTTGGCCTGTTCAGGGAACATCTGGGCGTAAATCGTGTTGACCCGTTTGGCAACATCGGTCAGCGCGTTCGCCACGGCCTGCAGGTTATAGGCAACACCGCGGTACCAGTAAACGCGCGTGGTCGGGTTATAGGCACGGTAAACACACTCGTCCTTGATATCACCGTCCCCAACCTGTGATGGATCGCCCACGAGGTCAAAAATGACCTGCTGGCCCTTGGTCTGGTTAACCCATTCTTCGAACTTTTCGTCCGAGCGTTCCCACAGCTCACACAGGCGGCGATCATTGAGAGGGTGCTTTTCATTAAGGCCAAGAACCTTGCGCAGCGCTTCGCCCCGGCTGCGGGCGCGGGCACGTGTCGGCCACAACAGCGATGAGATCTGGCTACCCGGGATCAGGATGCTTTGGCCGCCGTACAGGATGCCTGCGCCGGCTTTGTTGGCCATTGCCTGGTTAAAAATACTGAAAGACGCTTCCGCGTGCAGGCACTGATTGCGGAGTTCGTGAATGTAAATCGCGAGCGTATTATTATCCATGTCAACTTTTCGCTTTATCTTGAGTTATTCTTGTCATGCGTTCCCCCGGTGGCCCCCTCGGCACCTTCCCTCTGTCCACTGAGTTTTACGGTCAGAATGGCGGAACACACCGTATGTGGCCTGAGCGATAGCACAGGCGGACCGGGTGTTCCAGCACTCAATCCAGGCTTTTTTGCGCTTCTGCATTGCCAGAGCGGCCCTTGCCGGGGTAAATTGTCGCTGGGTGTAATTAAATGGGTGTATAAATGGCGGATGCTGCATTTGCCATGCAGTCGCGTGCCGCGGCGCCAATCTCACGTACAGACCGTGCTCCAGCGCGTCCTTTTGGCTCGACGGAGACACGCACGGGTGCGTTCTCGCGTGGGCTTGATGGTGCCCAAAATGTCGCCAGCGCCAGCCTGGCACCCGCCGCTGAAAAAGCCCAGCAACCTGCGGGGCGTGGCCTGCTTTCTACCGGTGTGCAGTTCATCCTTGCTGAAACCCGCACGCAGGAAGCCGGAGCACCGTTGCCGCCGGTTTCAAACCTCAGCCGCGCGCGGGATAGCTATCTGACGACACAAGCCAGCGTGCGTGAGACAATTGCCATCAACAGGGCTTTCAGCACGCCGACACAGGCTTCGCCATCGGAAGGCGCGCAGGCTTACCAGCAACAGGCCGCGTTCCAGCCTGCCGGTGCCCTGGGGGCCCTGGCGGACGGCAACCAGTCGCTGCCAGGAGCCTCGGTGCCCAGCCAGGCCGATGACGAGTTTGATAGCGACTACTACTGATCGCTTACCCGAGGTAGTTCAGGTGCGGTTCAGGCGCTTTTCCCGGAAAAATACAAATTGATTATTGGCCGAGCCGGGTTTCGATCATGCGAAGCCAGCGGGTGACACGTTTTTCGTGGTCAGCGGCGCTGCTGTTGCCAACAGGGGTGCGACTGTAGATCGCCAAGGTGCTGGTGTAGCCGTCTACATCGGTGATTCTGACGGTAATGACCGATGGCAGGCTTTCACCGGGCAGGCGTTCGGTGAAGTCGAACTGATTGTTCATCGGGTCAAAGCGGAAGGTGCTGACCGTTGGCATATTGTCGGCAAAGTCAACGATGGCAAGCCGCAGGGCCTGTGCATCCACCTCAAATCGGGGGGCGGGTCCATCGACATCTGCGTTGGGGCACACGTCTTTCGCACACAGGAGGAAACTCGGGTCATCAAAGGACCTGTCCAGTGTACCAAAATCGACTGGGGGCAAAGACCCGTCCTTGCCCCCGAATAATTTGTCGCCGCCGCCCATTTGCACCATCACATAGGCGCCGATCCCAAGAAGGATGACAAATACGCTCAAGGCGAGGGCGGCACTGCGAAACTTTTCAAACATAACGACCTTTATGGCTTATCCGAGGATGGAGCCAAGCTGCATGGCAAGGCTCATGTCGCCTTCTACACGTAATTTGCCGGTCATGAAAGCCATCTGCGGGTTAAGGTTGCCTTCCGCGATCTGAACGAAATTGTCCATCGTGGTTTTAACCGTGCAGTCAGCTTCGGTGTCGGCGTTGTCGACAACCGTTGGTGACGATTTGCCGTCGATGCGCACAACGCCGTCGTCGCCGAAGTCGAACTTGATAATAGCAGAAATTGGCGAATGCGCGCCAACGCGGCCGCGGATTTCGTCTGTGATTTTTTCCAGTGACATAGTGATCTCCCTGTAGGTGAAGCGAATATTGGACTGTTGCGTCCAGAAATCAATCAGTTATTGCCGTCTTCTTCTTTTTCGTCATCGGTTTTTTTCTTCAGCTTGCCTACAAGGCTGCCAATGCCCTTTTCCAGTTTTCCTTCGGCGCCCTTTGTCAGTTCCTGCAGTTTGCCTGAAGCCTGCGCCTTTACCAGCGCCTTGGCAATCTGAGGTTCCAGTACCGCCATCACGTGACGGGCGATCTCTTGCGGCGCGAGGCCTTTTTCGTCTGTGCCGAGATCGGTGATCGTGAAGTCTTCAAGCTTGATGCGTTCGTCCACATTCAGCATGCCGCCCTCAGAGAGCACAGCGATCTCCGGGCCCTTGACCGTCATCTTCTTGATGGTGAGCGTCACGTTGGTGGGTTCTGTGCTGGCTTGATAGCCGATGGCTTTCTGCAGGGCCTGAAAATTGGTCTGTGCGCCTTTGCTGCGGATATCGAGCTTGGGCGCATCCACCATGATGCTATCGATGATGATATGGTCAGAAAACAGGGATTTGGTACTGACTTTCATATCGAAGCCTTCAAGCGTGGCGATCTGGCCATCACCAAAGCCTTCAGGTTGCCCGATGGTAAGCCCATTGACTCCGATGCTACCCGAGAAGGGAGAGAGAGAGATACCTTTCACGCCCACCGGCACCTTCAGAACTTCGGGGCCTTTGGTCTCAACCCCGGTTTTGACGATGGTGTCGAGCTTATAGTAGGCATAGGCGCCTCCGCCGACCAAAAGGATCAGGATAAGCAGTAAAAACTTCTTCATGTGTTTGTCTCCCTAACATGCTGCCCGGCGGCTTTACCCCTAAAGTAACGCCGGGACAGAAGTATGACGCCCGAGTAGGGCAGCCTCATGACAAAGTCGCTAAAGTCACTATAGGCCGCAAGTGCTTGGCTTGAAAAGCACCAGCGCGTGATGTTGCAATAAAAGTCTTAACCTTGCCGCGTGCTTGTGCCAGCATGCACTCAGGTTTCGGGAATGGGAAAGGGACCGGTTCTTCATGTCCATCATGACGCAGATTTTGCTGCTTGTTTCATACGCTGTGCTGGGGGTGGCGATCACAGTGATCCCGCCGCGCGCCTTTGAGGTGCCGAGCGATTTGAGCAGCATCCTCGGCCTTCTGGTGTTTTTTGGCGCCTGGCAGATCCAGATGTGGCTGATTGCCCGCCGCGCCGAAAAAGATGCGGACAGCCGGCTTGAGAAGCTTGAGGATATGGTCCTGATCTTGAGGAAAGACCTTGAGCGTACCCGCAGGCACGGTGAAAAGGGTGACGAAAAAAGCGACCAGCTTGTTTCCGAGCTGAAGGTGCTGCACACCCTGCTTACACAGGTAATGGAACGGGAAGTCGAGTTCAGCGCCAAACCGAAGAAGGCCAAAAAGTCGGGCACAGATGAGGAAGCGCTGCAGTTGAGCGCTGACACGGAAGTGCAAACCAAGGCGGGCAAAGCGGAAGCGCCCGTAGCTCCTGAGCCAGAGGATAAAGCCGAACCCATGAGCGAGGCGGAGATCGCCGAGCTTGAACTGACGCCGGAAGAAGCAGCGATGGCGGTGGTTGACTCTGGCTCGGATGAGGTGGACCGGGACGATGAAGATGAAAGCGAAAGCAACACCGATGCGCTGAGTGATGCGATTCCTAAACCGGTGGGCAAAGCGGCACCCAAGGGGCTGGGGCGCAAGAAGGCCCCGATCCGCCTGATCAAGCGCGAAGATCAGTTGTTGTCGGTGGTGCGGAATTCACTGTCTGA
Source organism: Kordiimonas aestuarii (assembly GCF_025574465.1). GTDB lineage: Bacteria > Pseudomonadota > Alphaproteobacteria > Sphingomonadales > Kordiimonadaceae > Kordiimonas > Kordiimonas aestuarii. Next base: position 119,081 of record NZ_JAOBPP010000021.1, on the reverse strand, counting down.
AAACCGGGTGGACCTTTACCTGCAACCGATCGTGGCCTTGCCCGCGCGCCGGACAGTGCATTACGAATGTTTCAGCCGAGTCCGGGATGACGAAGGCCGGATCGTGCTGCCGCGGCAATATATGAAAATTGCCGAAAGCAAGGGTTTGATCGGCACGATTGACAACCTGCTGCTGTTCCGGCTCATCCAGCTTGTGCGCCGCATGGGCAAACGCCGCCCCGATGTGCGGTTCTTCTGCAATATGTCAAAATATTCGATGGCGGACGAAGAGTTTTTCCCGCAGTTCATCGACTTCATGACCGCGAATGAAGAGTTCCGCGACCGGCTGGTGTTCGAGATCGCGCAAGAGGATTACATGACCCTGGAGGGCGACGTGAAAGATCGTTTGCTGACTCTTGGCCGCAAGGGTTTTGGCTTCTCGATGGATCTTGTGAAAGACTTCAATCAGGACTTTGCCCTTCTGGGTGACCGTAAATTCCAGTTTATCAAGTCTGATTTGCAGGACCTGCTGGCAGCAAATCCGGAGGACGGTGACGCGGAAGCAGTGAAATCCTTCCTGCGCCGCAAGGGCATGCAGCTTATTGTAAGCCGGATCGAGAACGAAGACATGGTGTTGCAGGCCCTTGAAGCCCGCGCCGAATTCGCCCAAGGCTATCTGTTTGGTGAGCCGACCGCAGCTAATGACATGAACCGCGAACTATAGAAAGTCTATTATGCCCAACCGACAGGCGGCTGCTGTTTCCCTGAGCCGTGGTTTACGTGAATTTTGCCCTGAACTTTCGCTGATCATTTGTGACCTTTGGGGCGTGATGCATGACGGTATTCGCCTGAACGAGGAAGCCGTTGAGGCCATCGAGAAGGCCCGTGCGAACAATGTACTTACTGTGTTCCTCTCAAATGCTCCCCGCCCGCGTACGCATGTCCGCGCCCTGCTTGTCAAAATGGGCATGCCGTCCGCGCTCACGGATTATATCGTAACCTCGGGTGGGCTGGCACGAGATGAGGTTCGGGCCCGCTATCGAGGAGCGAAGCTCTATCACATGGGCCCTGAAAGCGACCACAACACCGTTGATGGCCTGCCGGTTACCATGGTCAAAACGCCGGACGAGGCGGATATCATCCTTGCGACGGACCTCGATTTTTTTGATGTGGAAAGCCATCGTGGCTGGCTTGCGGGTGCGGCCAAAAAAAATGTGCCGTTCCTGTGTGCCAACCCGGACCGTGTGGTGCATGTGGGCGAAAAGCTATACCTGTGCGCGGGTTCAGTTGCTGACCTTTATACCGCGATGGGCGGCGAGGTGCACTGGTTCGGCAAACCCATGGCCAGCGCGCTAGAGGCCTGCCTGCCGGAAATCGGCCTCGCGCCCGGTTCGCTCTCAGGCGAGCAGGTCATGATGATCGGCGACAGCCTGCAGACGGATATGGCAGGCGCTCATGCCGCGGGCTATCGCGGGCTGTTTATTGCAGGAGGTATCCATCGTGACGAGTACCCGGTGCTCACGAGTGCGGCAGACGCCCGTGGTCAGGTTTCGGTTGGTCGTTTCAGAGAAATATTTGGCGCGGAGAAAGCAGTTCCCCACGCCGTCATGGAATCGCTTGTGTGGTGAGGTGCGGTTAGCCGAACAGGGCGTCGATATCGTCCTGGCTGACTTCCTCGCCAGCTGGCAGCTCAACTTCCTTGTCTTTCTTCTTGGCATCGGCCTTTTTTGTGTCCTCGGCTTTTTTCGCCTCAGCTTCCTCGGCCTTCTTCTTTTCCTCGGCTTTTTTCGCCTCAGCTTCCTCGGCCTTCTTCTTTTCCTCGGCTTTTTTCGCTTCGGCCTCTTCGTGCTCAGCAACCGGGTCGAAATCCTCTTCGAACATCTTATCCAGTTGTTTCGGGCTCACGGCCTTTGGCGCTTCAGCCTTTGGCTTGGGTGCGGGGGCCGGTTCGGCTGCTGGAGCGGGCGCAGGGGCTGGTGCCGGTTCTGGAGCAGGCGTGGTGGCGCCGCCACCCATCAGGGCGTCCACCTCTGACTGGTCGATACCTTCACCTTGCAAGGCCGGACCGGAGAGCAGAGCCTTGTCGCCGCTGGTGACTTTTTCCTCCACATGGTCGGCCTTGGCCTGTTCAATATCTTCCTCGGTAACACCGAGCAAGTTCCTCAGCTCAAGCACGCGTTTTTCGATGTGTGAGAGTGTCTCGACCACTTTCGAGATTCGCTGACCGGTAATATCCTGAAAGGAGCATGCCTCAAAGATGCGCATGACGGCATCCTGGCTTTTGGCAACGTAGTTTTCCGTGTCGCTAGGATCGAGGCCCATGATCTCCTCGGCCGACTCCATGATGGTGTTGGTGGCTTCTTCGGTTTGCTGCACGATGGCATCAAGCTCAAGCCCCGCCCGTGGAATACGGTTGCTCTCGAGATCGCCGGGCTGGAGTGCCGCGATCTCTTTGCGGGCATTATGGATATAGTCGCTAAGCGAACGGCATTCGCGATAGATTGAGGTGTCGATTGACCGGAAGAAAACAGTCATCGTGCCGATCAGCACTTCGGTGACAGACGCAACGTCTGTCAGGGACAGTTGCGCCGTATTCTGCTTCCGCAAATTATCGACAAGCAGCTCAATCTGTTTCGGAAGCTGTTCGCCCGCCATTAGAATTCTCCGAGCACTGCCACCAGTTTTTGCTTCAGCGTAGCAGCGTTAAACGGCTTGACGATATAGTTGTTCACGCCCGCCTTTTTAGCGGCAATCACGTTATCGGTTTTCGATTCTGCGGTTACCATGATGAAAGGAGTGGCTTTAAGCTGGTTGTCAGCGCGCACTTCTTTCAGAAGCTCGTAACCGGTCATGGGTTCCATGTTCCAGTCAGAGATTATGAGACCATATTGCTTGGCGCGGGCTTTCTCCAGCGCCATGGCGCCATCGGTTGCCTCGTCAACATTATTGAAGCCAAGCTGTTTCAGCAAATTGCGGACAATGCGCAGCATTGTCTTGTAGTCGTCGACGATCAGGATCGGCATACCCAAATCAACGGCCATGATATTTCCTCAGTTTTATGATTTCGCACCTCCGATGCCAAAACACGGCACCGTTCAATTCCCTTTGTCAGGACCCTAGCCCCGATCTAATAAAGAATTGGTTAACCCAAAGGTAGCGATAATTCAAATACTTCCGACGCACGCAATGGCGTGATAGAGAGGATTTGTCTGCCGCGAAGGCGGTATCGGTGGGCCGTGCGGGTGGTTTTGCCTAAAGTTTTCACCATTATATGAGGGAGATCGGGGGTTTATGGTTGCTCAGTATTTTTTTGACGAAATTACGGTCGGGCAACGCGAGTCGGTTGTCACAAAGGTGACGCCCGCACTTGTGGAAGCCTTCGCGGAGGTCTCGGGCGACAATAACCCGTTGCATCTGGACAGCGACTATGCGGCCACCACCCGCTTCGGTGAGCGCATCGCGCATGGGGCGCTGGGGACCAGCTTCATCTCTGCGGTGCTAGGTACCAAGCTGCCGGGTATCGGGGCTGTGTTTGTCAGCCAGAGTACAAAATTCATCGCGCCGGTCCGCATGAACGACGAGGTGGAAGCAATCGCTGAAGTGACCGAACTGGTGCCCGAGAAAAACCGTATTGTCTTTGCGACGCGCTGCATGGTTGGGGATAAAATGGTGGTCGTTGGCGATGCAATCGTGTATGTCCCCAGCCGACCGAAAGAATAAAAATTGCGGCGCAATTCCTTTTTTTTGCGCCTCACTCGGTGACAGAAGGACCCAGATTTCTCCATGCGGCTTTACCGACACACCGATGAAGTGAAACAATCAGCACGTGGCTCGGTTGTCGCGCTTGGGAACTTTGACGGTTTCCATCGTGGCCATCAGGTCGTGATCGGTGAGGCAGGGCGGCTGGCGCGGGCGATGGGGCTAAACCTCACGGTCGTTGTGACAGAACCTCACCCGGTCAGCTTTTTTGCGCCCATGGCACCTGCGTTCCGGCTGACGCCCTTTCGGGAACGCGCCCAGCTTCTGGATGAATTTGGTGTTGACCAGCTTCTCGTGCTGCCGTTTGACAAGGACCTTGCGTCCAAGTCCGCGCAGGACTTTGTGCTGGAGATTCTGGTTGGTGGGCTGGATGCAAAACATGTTTGCGTGGGCTATGATTACCGCTTCGGTAAAGGCCGTGGCGGCGGCACAGACGTGCTCGGCTGGATGGGTGAAATGGAGGGGTTTGGCCTCAGTGTCATTCGTCCGGTAACCGTCGGGCTCGAGGGCTATGCGGGCGAGATATACAGCTCCACGCTTGTGCGGCAGGCCCTGCAGGCCGGTGAGGCTCGCAAGGCGGCGGCCCTTCTTGGGCATTGGTGGTCGATCAACGGACGGGTAACCGAGGGCGACAGGCGCGGCCGGACCATCGGTTTTCCGACCGCGAATGTGGAATTGGGAGAAAGCCTGCAGCCCAAGCTTGGCGTTTACGCGGTGCGCGTTCACGTGGAAGGCGATGACAGGGTTCATTTGGGCGTCGTCAATGTTGGTCTCAGGCCGACATTTGACAAGCGCGATGTGCTGATGGAAGTGCATTTGTTTGACTATGAGGGTAACCTTTACGGTAAGCATATGCGCGCAGAGCTGGTGGCGTTCCTGCGGCCCGAGCAGAAATTTGACGGTCTTGACGCTTTGAAGGCGCAGATTACGCGTGACTGCAAAACCGCAAAAATTGTGCTTGCTGAACCGGAAAACGCTGCTGACCGCCTCGGTCATCCCACGCTTGAACGTTATCTTCAGCTGTTTCCGGAGCCGCACAAGCGGGCCCGGTGAATGGGGCAGGTGATGGTGGCGTCACCGATTTGCCGTTTTTGTCTTGCAGCATTTATTCCTGCTTAAGCATTTGAAACCATAGGGGACTTCATGGAACTGCTTTTTGATTACCATGTGTGGGTCAGTTTTTTGACGCTAACGGCGCTGGAGATCATCCTCGGCATCGACAATGTGGTTTTCATTGCGCTACTGGTGGGTCATCTGCCGGAAGATGAGCGCAAACGCGCGCGGCTTGTTGGCTTGTCGCTTGCTCTTCTCATGCGTATTCTGCTGCTCCTTGGTGTGACATGGATCATTGGTTTGCAGGAGCCGTGGTTCACCCTGTTCGACCATCCGCTCTCTGGCAAGGACATCCTGATGCTGCTTGGGGGCGGTTTTCTGCTCTATAAGGGGACCAACAGTATTCATGATGAGGTCACCGGCGACAAAAAGCAGGAAGCCCAGGCGGTAACTGGCGGCATGGTGGCGGTGATCGCGCAAGTGGTGCTGATTGATATTGTCTTCTCGTTTGATTCGGTGATGACGGCCGTGGGTATGACCGACGTGATCGTCGTTATCATCGCAGCCATGACCGTCGCGATGTTGGTGATGATGTTCTCCAGCGGCTATATCGCCAGTTTCATCGAGCGTTTCCCGACGCTGAAGATCCTTGCGCTCAGCTTTATTATGCTCATCGGCGTGTTTCTTGTTGCGGAAGGCCTCGGCTTTCATGTGCCGAAAGGCTATATCTACTTTGCGATGCTCTATTCACTGGGCGTTGAGGCGCTTAACCTGCTGCGCCGAAAAAGGAGGAAGTCACAACCCTAGTGTTATGATACGCTACGGTGCCTCCCGTTTTAAATATTGTTAACATTCGCCGCCTAACGTGAAGAGGCCCGAATGGGGAGACGGTTGCGCATGGTGGGGGCTTCACTTCAAAAGCTGCATGTTCTTTTGGCGCTTGGAAACCAGCAGGCTGCGGAAAGCCTGAAGGATATTCTGATGCGTCAAAGGGTGGGCGGAGTGTTTGCGCCGCTTGATAACTGTGCGGCGGTCGAGCAGATGCAGTCCCGCTCCTACAATATGCTTGTCGTTGATGAAGCTTTCCCCATTCTTGGTGGTGTCGATTTCTGCCGGTTCATTCGCCTTACCAACACGCCGATGGCGGTGGCGCCCATCATTTTTGGCCTGCATTCGCCGGATCAGAAATCTGTGCTGCTGGCGCGGGATGCGGGCGCGACCAAAATCGCGGTCATGCCCTTTTCCGGTGCCAGCCTGATCAAGGCGATCGATGACGCGGCTGCAGACCCCCGTCCCATCGTGCAGTGCACCGCGTATAACGGGCCGGATCGGCGGGTGCGGGCCGGACCAATCCCTGGCGGCCGGGAACGTAGGGTGCGAGATCCTGAAATTATCTCAGACCAGGCCAAGCGGCGTATCCTTGGCGGCGGTTGAGGCATTGGTGCTATAGCTCCGCTTTCATAAAGTGGGCGCCATCTTCACATTTTTGAACCCTATTGCTTGACCGCTCGGCTTTTGTGGGGTTTTTCTATGCTTTCCTGCCTACCAGACGTCCAAAAAGGAGTGGTCCGTGTCTCTCGGTGAGAAAAGCGATTTGCGTGTTTTGATTGCGCTTGAAAACGGCCAGGCCGCAATTGGCGCGCGCGCAGTGTTCAAGGAACAACGTGCCGCCCATATTGTTGTGGCCGACAATAATCGCGCCGCCATGGAGCATATGAAAACCACGTCCTTTAACCTTGTGCTGCTTGAGGACACTTTCCCCGAAGTGGGTGGGCTGGACTTTTGCCGGTTTATTCGTTTCCAGAATGCTCCTGTCTCCGTTGCGCCCATTATGTATGCCATCAAGGAACCGGACCGGAAGAAGGTGATCGAAGCCCGCGACGCCGGCGTGAACAAGATGCTGGCTATGCCGTTTACCACGGCCAGCCTTATCAAGAACCTGGACAGCATTCTCGTCCAGCCCAAGCCGTTTATCCGCGTAACAGGGTATTATGGCCCATGCCGCCGCAGCGGTGTGGCGCCTTATAAAGGGCCCGAACGCCGTCAGGCGCAGAAAGGGGTTTTCCCGTTTGCGAACATGCAGAAGGCCTTCAAGGGCTTATAGCCGCCATATTGCGGCAATTCAGCCGCGCCTTTCCGCTCGACACCCCCGGTGAAGGTTGTTAAAAGTTCGCCCATGCAAAATGTGCAGACAAAAGGTTGGCTCATGGCCACGATAACCATTCGAATTACTGGCCCGGCGCTACAGGCTTAGCGACCGGGGTTTCAAGTATTTCCAGAATTCCATATTATGTGCAGCGCAAACATACCCGGCGCGCACAAGACAGAAGAAACGAGACGATAGACCATGTCTGCTGATGACAGTTCGAAACGCGATTATCGCGACACTGTATTTTTGCCGAAAACCGACTTCCCGATGCGTGCGGGCCTGCCCCAGCGCGAGCCGGAGTTCCTGAAGCGCTGGTACAAGGATAACCTCTATGGCCAGCTTCGCGCCGATGCGAAGGGCCGTGAGAAATTTGTCCTGCATGATGGCCCGCCATACGCCAACGGCAATATCCACATTGGCCACTCCATGAACAAGATTCTCAAGGACGTGATCGTCAAGTCTCAGCAGATGCAGGGCAAGGATGCACCTTACGTGCCGGGCTGGGATTGCCACGGCCTGCCGATCGAATGGAAGATCGAGGAAAAATACCGCAAGAAAAAGAAAAACAAGGATGAGGTGGACCCGGTCGAGTTCCGCCGTGAATGCCGCGAGTTTGCCGACCAGTGGGTTGGTGTGCAGCGCGACGAATTCAAGCGCCTTGGTATCTTTGGCGACTGGGACAACCCCTATCTGACCATGGCCTATGACGCCGAGGCGCAGATTGTGAAAGAGCTGCTGAAATTCTCGACCGCAGGTGCGCTTTACCGAGGCTCAAAGCCGGTGATGTGGTCGCCGGTCGAGAAAACCGCGCTCGCGGAGGCCGAGGTTGAGTATCACGATCATACCTCCACACAAATCGATGTAGCCTTCCAGTTTGCAAAAGTACCGACGGAAGCCGTCGAAGGCGCCAAGGTTGTTATCTGGACGACAACACCGTGGACCATCCCGGCCAACCGCGCCGTGTGTTATGGCCCGGATATCGACTATATCGTCATCGAGGTAACGGAAGTGGCAGACGGGGCGACCATGGCAGCGGGTGACCGCCTGGTGGTTGCCGACGCGCTGGTCGTTGATTTTGTCAAACGCGCGACGGTGGACAATTACCTTGTGATCAATCATCTCAAGGGCAAAGACCTTGAAGGCGGCATTCTGGCGCACCCGTGGCGGGGCCATAAAGACGGCAACGGGGGGTATGATTTTGATGTGCCCATGCTGCCGGGTGACCATGTCACCACCGAGGCCGGTACTGGCTTTGTGCACACGGCCCCCGGTCATGGTGATGATGACTATCAGGTTGCGCATGTGAAGTTCGGCATTGAAGTGCCGTTCACCGTCAACGAAGCGGGTTGTTATTACGACAATGTGCCGCTGGTGGCAGGCAAACATGTCTACAAGGTTGCGGATGAGGTTTGTGGCCTGCTCGCGGACGCGGACGCGCTGATGAGTAAAGGCATGCTCAGCCACTCCTACCCGCATAGCTGGCGCTCCAAGGCGCCGCTGATTTTCCGCAACACGCCGCAGTGGTTCATCTCCATGGACAAAACGGGCCTGCGTGACGCGGCGCTGAAGGGTATCGAGGACACAGGCTGGTTCCCGGCGGTGTCGAAGAACCGTATCCGTTCAATGGTTGCCGACCGGCCTGATTGGGTCATCTCGCGTCAGCGTGCTTGGGGCGTGCCAATCACTGTGTTTGTCCATAAGGAAACCGGTAACGTGTTGCAGGACGAAGCTGTGAACCAGCGTATCGTGGATGCCGTCAAGGAAGGCGGGGCCGACGCATGGGTTGCTGTGCCGGCGCAGGATTTCCTCGGAGACAGATATGCCGCGGAAGATTACGAGCAGGTCTTCGATATCCTCGACGTTTGGTTCGACAGCGGCTGTACCCACGCCTTTGTTTGCGAGAACCGTGAAGACCTGCAGTCACCCGCCGACCTGTATCTTGAGGGCTCGGATCAGCACCGTGGCTGGTTCCAGTCCAGCCTGCTAGAGAGTTGTGGTACCCGTGGTCATGCGCCCTACAAGAACGTGCTGACCCACGGCTTCACCATGGATGGCGAGGGCAAGAAAATGTCCAAGTCGCTTGGCAATACCGTGGCGCCGCAAACCATCATCCAGCAGTTTGGTGCTGATATCCTGAGGCTGTGGGTCGTCTCGGTCGACTATATGGAAGATGTGCGCATCGGCGACCAGATCATTCAGGGGCAGGTGGATGCCTACCGCAAGATCCGCAACACCATGCGTTATCTTTTGGGTAACCTCGCGGGCTTTTCGGCAGAAGAGCGTCTGCCGGCTTCCGAAATGCCGGAGCTGGAACGCTTTATCCTGCACCGCCTGTCGGAGCTTGATACCCTGATCCGCGACCGGGCGAATAATTTTGACTATAACCCTATCTTCCAGGCGTTGTATCAGTTCTGTATCCTTGAGCTGTCGGCCTTCTATTTTGATATCCGCAAAGACTCGCTTTACTGCGATGACGCGCGCAGCGTGCGCCGCCGCGCGGTCCGCACCGTGCTTGATGAGGTGTTTAACCGCCTGACCACATGGTTTGCACCCATTCTGGCGTTTACTGCAGAAGAAGTGTGGCTGGCGCGTCATGGTGAGGCTGCTGAAAGTGTGCACCGCCAGACATGGCCTGAGACACCGGCCGAATGGCAAAATACGGACCTCGCAGAAAAGTGGAGTAAAATCCGCCGCCTACGCCGCGTTGTGACCGGCGCGCTGGAACTTGACCGCCGCGAAAAACGCATTGGCTCCAGCCTGCAGGCAGACGTGACGGTCTATGTGGCGGACTATGCCTATGTGGAAGCCATGGCCGGCCTTGATATCGCTGAGCTGATGATCACCTCGTCGGCCCGTTTGTTGGAAGCCGATGCGCCGGAGGGTGCGTTCACCCTTGATGACGTCAAGGACATTGCGGTGGTTACTACGGCGGCGAGCGGTGACAAATGTGAGCGCTGCTGGGTGGTTTCAGAAGAGGTCACAGCACACGGTGACCTGTGTAACCGCTGTTCCGACGCTGTGAAACATATCGACGCCGGGACCGCTGCCTGATGAAGGCGGGGCCTTTCTTGCGTCGCGGGCTGTTTGTCGCTGCCATCCTTGTGGTGGTGGACCAGCTCAGCAAGTGGTGGATTCTCGAAGGGCTGAACCTCCCTGAGAAAGGCAGCGTGCCGTTGCTGCCTTTCCTCAGCTTCTCCATGGTCTGGAACCAGAATATCTCCATGGGCATTCCATTGGGCGAAAGCCTTGGTAAGTGGGGCATTGTGGTGCTGACGGTCGCCATCAGCATCTGGTTGGTGCACTGGCTGATGAAAACCCTGCGCCGGTTCGAGGCCACCTCGCTGGCGCTTATTCTGGGTGGGGCCATAGGCAACCTTATTGACCGCCTTGTGCATGGGGCGGTGGTGGACTTTATCCACCTGCATGCATGGGGCTATAATTTCTATGTTTTTAACGTGGCGGACAGCGCGATAACCATCGGCGTGCTCCTGTTGATCATTGATGGGTTGCGGGGCGACGATAAAAGCCCTAAAAATGCCCAAAAGGTTGCCGAGAGTTCGCGCGACCCTGAAGGAGAGAGTTCATGAATTTCAAGCCCATCGCGCTTGTACTGGTTGCGGGCCTTGCGCTCGCCGCGTGTGGATCGAAGAAAAACAGCCCCAACGAATTTGACGTTGTGAGCCGCGCGCCGCTTGTGGTGCCGCCGGAAGCTGACCTGACGCCGCCGCGTCCGGGCGAGCCGAATGCACAGGAAATCGATCCAGGCAGGCAAGCCTTTGAGGCGCTGTTTCCGGGCAAGGAATTCAAGCGTTCCAAGCCGAAAAGCAAAGGAGAGGCCGAACTTCTCTCCCGCTTGGGTCGCTCAGAGCCGGACGTGCGTTCGAACGCGGGCCAGAAGGATCTTGATGTCGTGAAAAAGGCTGTGTTGATGGCTGACCTGCTGGACGCTGAAGAGCGCCAGTTCCGCACCGATAACATCAGCATTACCCGCGTTTCCAGCGAAAGCGGCGCACGGTAGGCATTCCCCGGCATTAAACGCCAAAGCCGCCCGACGGGCGGCTTTTTGTATTTTAGAACACGGCCAGCAACTGCGCGGCCAGATATAATCCAATGCCGAAAACAGTGTGGCTCGTCAGGCTCTTCAGTCGTGCGGCATTTGGCGCTGGTGTCCTGCATGCAGCAACGCCCAGGCCAAGGGCGGGTTGCATGATAAAATATGGTGCGATAACGCTTCCCACACCTGTGGCAAGCGCGGGGAGAAGCGTCGGGCTTTTCACCCATGCAGCACCCACCACCAACAGCAATATTGCCGCAAATGCAATGCCGGTCGCATAATGTATGGCCCAGCCCACCGGCGCCTCGTTATAGACGGGAGCGGCGTCTGCTATGCTTTGGTGGCGAACCCTGCCGCGCGTCATATGCCCGATCCAGCGGCCCAGCATGGCATAGTTCAGCCCATGAATGCCAAAAAACCGGCGGATGAACACCGCCCACAAGTCCATCACAACTGTCGCGCCAATACCAATCGCCAGCGTGTATCCAAGAAATTCCAATAGGTTGTCCATTTTAGGTATCCATTTATGTTATCATATTACATATGTGAATTGATAACGCGAGAGCAAGGGTTTTCAAAAGATATAGATCGCCCGGGACGACCAGGCGGTTGTTCTTTGCCGCATTTGGGCTTGTCGGCTTAGTTCAGGAAAGGATTGCCGCGCAACTGCGCGACAGCAAGGTCGACAAATGCCCTGACCTTGCCGGATGCCCGCCTTCCGTCTCCATAGAGAATATGGATCGGTAACGGCTCCGGCGCGTGGTCGAACATTACAGTCTGGAGGGTGCCAGCCTCAAGTTCCGGCGCGATCTGGTACGAAAGTACCCGCGTCAGCCCGATACCTTTTTTTGCCGCGGCAATTGCAGCGGGGACGGAGGTGAACTCAAGCCGTGGCTTGACCTTGATTTCACCATCAGCGAAGCGCCACCCTGGCCGGGAGTTGGCGAGTTTCAAGGCGATGAGCGTGTGGTCATGCAGGTCCTCAGGCTTGTGTGGCAGCCCGTGCTTTTCGAAATAAGCAGGGGCGCCGCAGACCACTGATCGTACTGCGCCCACGCGGGTCGCGATCAGGCTGGAGTCCTGCAACTGGCCGATGCGCACTGCGACATCCAGCCCCTCTTCCAGAAGATTGACCACCCGGTCGAGATATACCGCCTCGACAGTCGTGTCCTTATAAAGGTTCAGATATTCGCTGATAATCGGGGTGATATAAATTTGCCCAAACAAGGTGGAGGCGGTGACGCGCAGGTGCCCTTTGGGGGTGTGATGCGCACCGCGTGCGGCATCGTTGGCAGCGTCAAGATCCTGCAGGATACGCCGGGCATCCTCAAGATAGATCGCTCCAACATCGGTCAGCGAGATGAAGCGCGTTGTGCGGTGCAATAGCACCACGCCAAGATGACTTTCCAGGTCGCCGACGATGCGGGTGACCGAGGGGGCGCTGATTGATAGCTTCCTGGCCGCTCCCGCCAGACTCCCGGCTTCTGCCACCGCGACAAAAACTTCAAGCGCTCGAAACCGGTCCATCCAAGGGTCTCCTCCTCGCATCTTTATTCCGAATAGTGGAATAAAGTGTTTTTATAATACGATATTCTTCTGAGTTAGGGAAGGTATTAGCGTTGGTTCATCGCCGGGTGAGGGTGGGTCTCCGCCGGAAAACACACAAGCAAGGACCAACGAAATGTCATTGATCAATACCCCAGAAAATATTGGTGCAGCGCCCGTTGTATCCCAACCGCTGTTGGCGGCAGTCCAGAAATCGATCGGCTCCGTGCCCAACATGTTTCGTATCATCGCCAATAGCCCTGCGACCCGTGAGCGCATTGCGCTGGCTGTCGCCCAGGCCAATGACTGTGACTACTGCCTGGCGGCGCATTCCTACCTTGGCCAGCATATGGCGAAACTGACCAGCCATGAGATCGCTGCCAACCGGCGCGGCGGCTCAACCGATGCCAAGGCTGACGCGGCGGTGCGCTTGGCCTATGACATCACCATAAATCGCGGCGAGATTGACCCGGCACTGATGAAAGTAGTTCAGGCCGCGGGGTATAGCGATGCCGAGATCGTGGAGATCATCACCCACGTCGCGCTGAACACCCTCACCAATTATATCAACAAGGTTCTGGCAACCGAGGTTGATTTCCCCGCTGCCACAGAGCTGGCCGCATAGCCGCCTGACCGGGGAGGCTTCGTGCCACTTCGGGGGCCAATAATGGAAAAGGAAACTAGCCATGTTGACGATTAAAACCGTGAAGAAATTGATGATGACGCTCGCGCTTCCACTGGTTGCCATAAGTGTCAACGCTGATGCAAATACCGGTACAGATGGCGGCAAAGTGCGTTACCGTACGGCCATGGTGGGTGAGGTGAATATGTTCTACCGTGAGGCAGGCCCCAAGGACGCGCCGGTTGTGCTCCTGCTGCACGGCTTTCCAACGTCCAGCCATATGTACCGCAATCTTATCCCCGAACTGAGTGGCAGCTATCATGTGATCGCACCGGACCTTCCGGGCTTCGGTTCCACGACTGCGCCGCCGCGCGGCCAGTATGAATATTCCTTCGACAATCTCTCCAAGGCAGTAGAAGGCCTGACCGAGGTTCTGGACATTGAGAAATATGCCGTGATGGTATTTGACTATGGTGCCCCTGTTGGCTTCCGGCTTGCGGCTGCCAACCCGGGGAAGGTCGCAGCAATTATCACCCAGAACGGCAATGCCTATGAGGAAGGGCTTATGGATGCCTGGGGCCCGATTCGCGCTTATTGGCAAGACCCGTCACAGAAAAATCGCGACACCTTGAGGGCGCTTCTCACCGCTGACTTCACCAAGTTCCAGTATACGCACGGCACACCGGCAGACAGGCTTGGCCCGGACGCATGGACGCATGACCAGGCGATATTGGACCGCGACGCTGAACTGCAGCTTGACCTGTTCGGCGACTATAAATCCAACGTGGCGCTCTATCCCATGTGGCAGGCCTATCTTCGGGAATACAGACCCGCGCTATTGGCGGTCTGGGGTACGCATGACCCCTTCTTTGGCCCCGCTGGCGCGGAAGCTTTCAAAAGGGATATCCCGGACGCCGAGGTGCATCTCTATGACGCGGGGCACTTCGCGCTTGAGAGCCATGGCAAGGAGATCGCCGGTGTAATCAAAAACTTCCTCGCCAAAAAGCTTAAATAAGCTTCAGGGCTTAACCGGAAACAATGGACCCGCTTCCTGAGCATGACCAGAGGCGGGTCCATCAAGCCTTTGTTCTACTTTAAAGATACCGTTTACAGGCGTTCACCGCAGGGGAGGGTTCCCTTGCGCCAGCCGGGGTTAATTTGCCTTGAGGCGCTTGCGGTATTCCGTGTCGAGGCGGGTGTGGTTGGCCCAGAAGGCGCGGGCAGGCTTGCCCTCCAGCACATCGACCATGATATCAAGGTGGGCATGCCAGCCGCCGGAGACGTCGGCCATCAGTTCAGGCGTTGTCAGCTTGCGGTGTGTGATGGTCATCAACACCTTATCGCCTTGTTTTTCAAGCGAAAAAGTTACCTCCGATACGTCGCCAAAACTTTCACCCCAGCTCATGGTCAGGCTGTGTGGCGGGGTGATGGCGTCAAGGGTGCAGCGTGACCGAATGCCTGCCGGTGCGTCGCTGGCCTTATATTGGTCCGGTGCTTTTTCACCCAGGGCGGAGAGGGTGCCGTGGCGGAAAACCAGGGTGAATTCCTGTCCGGGTTCTGTGCGGATGTCGTCACCGCCCGCCAGCCATTTACCGCGCTTTTCCGCGTCGGTCAGGTAGGAGAATACCCGCTCTATAGGCCCTGGAAAAAGCCTTTTGATTTCAATGGTATCGTCTGCTGATTTCTGTGCATAGCTATCGTTGACTGTCAATTTTTCCTCCTGTCGTGACCCGGGCTGTGGCGCATTTGCGCGCCTTGCACAGCTGTGCGGGAAGTGTGCGGGTTTTGTGCGGTGCCATTCAGCTGGTTTTATCCGCCTTGTCTTCGGCGTCCAGTAGCGCGCCCAGAAGGTCCAGCTTGCCTTCCCAGAAGCGGCGGTAGCGTTCCATCCATGCGTGGGCTTCGGCCATATTGGCGGCGTTCAGGCGGCAATAATGCGTGCGGCCTTCCACCTTGCGGTCAACAAGCCCGGCGACCTCAAGCTTCCTGATGTGTTTGGAGGCGGCCGCGAGCGACATGGCATAAGGTTGTGCCAGCGCGCTGACGGTTTTTTCTCCGTTCATGAGGGATGCGAGCATGCCACGGCGGGTGGGGTCCGCAAGCGCATGGAAGGTGGCGTCGAGCCGATCTGTATTGTATTTAACCATATAGTTGAATATAGCAGGGAAAGTCAGATAGTCAACCATTTGGTTAAGTATTATTGCGGGGCGGTCAGGGCGACGGGATCCAACGGTCGAAGGCGGTGACGGCACTTGCATGGGCCTGCCGTGCCAGCGGGCTGTCAGCCCCGGTGCGGCTCAGGGTTGATATGCCGTTCGAGAGGGCCAGCAGAAGCGCCGCCAGCGCGGCCGGGTCGGCCTCCGGGTCGATTTTCCCCGCGTGCTGCCAGCCGCTGAAAACCTCAGCAAGCGCGGCAGCATGGGCGGTGGTTTTGGTCTGTACAAGCGCGCCAAGCGCGTCGCAGCGATAGCCAAGCTCATTTGTCGACCCGGTCGCAAGGCACCCCGGCGGGCTGAGGACATCCGACAGCATGTCATATTGCGCATTGAAAAAAGCTTCGATCCCGGCGCGCGGGTCGCCCTGTTCCAGCATGGCCACAAGCGGCGTGCCCACCGTGTTGTTGTACCGGTCAAGCGCTGCCTTGAACATCGCCTGCTTGTCGCCAAAGGCATTATAAAGGCTTGTGCGCTTCAGGCCTGTCGCCTTCTCCAGCCGGTCAAGCGACGTGGCCTCATACCCGTGTTCCCAGAAGGTGTTCATGATGGCGGTTGCCACCTTGTCCCGGTCATATTTGCTGGGCCTTGCCATGATGCCTCCAAAAAAAACTTACACAAGGTTATTGACTGATCAGTACAAAACACCATTTGCATTTGTACTGATCAGTTAAATATGGAGCCTGCAACATGAGTAATCAACGACTTCCCGGCAAAAAAGCCGTCATCACCGGCGGCACGACCGGTATCGGGTTTGAGACAGCCCGCCGTTTCCTGGAAGAAGGCGCTGAGGTGCTGATCACCGGCCGCAGCGATGACAAGGTGGCCAGCGCGGTGGCAGAGCTGGGCGAAGGTGCACACGGTATCGCCGCCGATGCCAGTACGTTTGAGGGCGTCAAAAAACTGGCCGTCAAGGCAAAAGCAACCTTTGGTATGGTGGATATCCTGTTCGCCAACGCGGGCAATGGTGTTTTCATTGCGATTGATGATGTGAGCGAGGAAAGTTTTGACCATCAGTTTGACCTGAACGTCAAAGGGGTCTTTTTCACCGTGCAACAGTTTCTACCGCTTTTGGGCAAGGGGGCGTCAATTGTGCTGAATGCGTCGTCGGTACAAGCCAAGGGCATGGCAACCGGCAGCCTGTATTTTGCCACCAAGGCGGCCGTCCGGTCATTTGCCCGCAGCTTCGCGGCGGAGCTGGCGCCGGCGGGCATTCGGGTTAATTCCGTCAGCCCGGGCCTTGTGCCAACCCAGTTTTTCGCCAATTCCAACGTCGGGGCGGAAAGCTATGGCGGGTTTGAGGCGCTCATCGGCTCAAGCGCGCCGCTTGCGCGCCCCGGCACCCCGCTTGAGATCGCGAATGCGGTGCTGTTTCTGGCCAGCGATGAGGCAAGCTATATGACTGCGACGGATGTTGTTGTCGATGGCGGCTGGTCCAACGTGTAAAGGCATGGCAGGTGGGTCCCGCGTCCCACCTGTTGCCACCTTTGCCGGGCACGCAGTTTGGGGCACGCACCTTGCATGCCCCATGCGGACACAACTGGCAGGCACGACAAGGGGATGAGCGATGAAAATTGAACAAACCGAGGCACTTCAGGATATTATGGGGGGCAAGGGCCGTGTGGTCGTGGACGACAACAAGCGCTTTCAGGCTTTCCTGAAGGCATTTGATGCCCAGCAGAGGGACCTTTCGACCGTCGAGGGTGGCATCACGGTCCAGGGCGGCATTGCCACTTTGGGTCTTCTGGGCTGGGTGGAATATGAAACCCGCCGTAAGGCTGAAGAGGCCGCCCGCGCCGAAGTGATGGCCAGGTGGGGCTTTGAAGGCCAAGAGGACATTGACGCCCTGTCCGCCCGGGAGGCCCGCAAGTTTGAAACCGAGGTAAAGGCGACGACCGAGGAAAAGCTTGCCCAAGCCCTGAAAGACGGCGCCCTTGAGGAGATGGAGAAAAAAGCCTCGCGGCTTTACCGTAATACACCGCTACCCGAAGAGGACGACGGCAATATAGCTTTCTGACAGCGGTAATAATGGGTAAATTTTTGTTCGCCTTAACGCGCAATCTTCCGTGCACGCTCATTCCCTGCTAGGGTCCGGCCATGACCAGCCAAAACAGACATGACCTGCCTAAAACTGCGGGCATTATCCGCCTGCTTTCTGAACGCACGATCAACCGTATCGCAGCGGGTGAAGTGGTTGAGCGCCCGGCAAGTGCTGTGAAGGAAATCGTTGAAAACTCCGTCGATGCGGGTGCAACGCGGGTAGACGTTGTCATGCGCGAAGGGGGCCGTGCGCTGATACAGGTGACCGACGATGGCCGCGGTATGGACGCCGACGAGTTGAACCTTGCCGTGGAGCGCCACGCCACCTCAAAACTGACGGATGAAGACCTTGTCAACATCGCCTCCCTTGGTTTCCGGGGTGAGGCGCTGGCGTCCATCGGCGCGGTGGCGCGGCTGTCGGTTACCAGCCGGGCGCGCGGGTCTGACGACGCATGGGCAGTGCGCGTGGAGGCAGGCAAAAAACACGCCGTTGAGCCAGCAGCCTTTGGTGAGGGAACGCGCGTGGAGGTGCGGGACCTTTTCTACGCCACACCCGCGCGGCTGAAGTTCATGAAAACCGCCCGCACGGAATACAGCCAGGCGGCGGACGTGATGAAACGTCTTGCCATGGCGCACCCGGATATCGCGTTCTCGCTGTCGGACGGGGACCGCACCACGTTCCGCGCGCCCCCGGTCGCCAGCCTGACGGGTGATGCCCGGCTTGAGCGCCTGGGCGCGATCCTGGGCCGCGAGTTCCGCGAAAACGCCATCGAGATTGACGCCGAGCGGGAAGGCCTGCGGCTGACAGGCTTTGCCGGGTTGCCAACCTATTCGCGCGGCAATGCCATGCAGCAGTTCCTGTTTGTCAATGGCCGCCCGGTGAAAGACAAGCTGCTGACCGGTGCCGTGCGCGGCGCGTATCAGGACTATCTGGCGCGGGACCGCCATCCGGTTTTAGCGCTGTTTCTGGACGTTCCGGCCGAGTTTGTCGACGTGAATGTGCACCCGGCGAAGGCCGAGGTGCGCTTCAAGGATGCAGGGCTTGTGCGCGGCATGATCGTCTCGGCGCTCAGGCACGGTCTCAATGCCGCCGGGCACCGCGCTTCCACCACGGTGGCCAGTGCAGCGCTTGGCGCTATCCGCCCTGAGGGCACGACAAGCCTGCCGTGGGGGCGCGGGCATGAACGCCCGACCCTGCCGCAGGGTTTTCAGGATGTGGTGCGTGATATGTATGCCCCCACTGAGAGCGCGGGCCTCAGGCTATCAGACAATGAGCAGATGGCGTTTGAACGCCGGGGCGACATGGCCATGCCCTCCGCCCGCGCGCCTGAGCATGGTGACCCAGCCGCCATGCCGCAGCACACCGGCGCACCGGAATACCCGCTTGGCACCGCACGCGGGCAGGTGCACGCCACCTATATTGTCAGCCAGACAGCCGACGGCATCGTGATTGTGGACCAGCACGCCGCGCACGAACGGCTGGTGTATGAACGCATGAAAAAACAGATCGCCGCCACCGGCGTGGCGCGGCAGTCCCTGCTGCTGCCTGAAGTGGTGGAACTGGAAGATGGCCCCGCCGAGAGGCTGATCGCCCGCACCGAGGAGCTGGCGGGCCTTGGCCTGATTATTGAGCCCTTTGGCGAAGGCGCGGTGATGGTGCGCGAGGTGCCCGCCATGCTGGGCAAGATGGACGTGCCCGGCCTTGTACGCGATCTCGCGGATGAGTTGACAGAACTTGATGAGGCCCTTTCGCTCAAGGAACGGCTTGAGGAAGTATGCGGCACCATGGCCTGCCACGGTAGCGTGCGCGCAGGCCGCCGCCTGACGGTGGATGAGATGAACGCGCTGCTCAGGGAAATGGAAGCCACACCGCACTCAGGCCAATGCAACCACGGCCGCCCCACCTATGTGGAGCTGAAGCTTTCTGATATCGAAAAGCTGTTCGGGCGGAGGTAGCTGCGGTGGTGATACCCGCGCAGAAGAACACCCAGTAGGCGGAAGATATGGACTTCCGTCTTCGCGGGCGTGACCCGAATTTAAGCAGCATCCGTTTCGGTTCGGACCAATGCGGGCTCTGGCATTTGCGCAGGTATTTGCGCAGTCGGCGGCACAGGTAATGGATAGGCCGTACCTGTCGTTCGGTGTACAGCTTTTGCAACAATCACAAGGATCAGGCTGCCCAGCAGCACCGGCGTGAACAGGAAATCAAACGACGGCGCCGCCAGCATGATCACAATAGGGTCCGCGCCGGCAGGGGGATGGGTGATGCGCAGCAGGCCCATCACGGTGATGGCCAGCCCGACCCCAATCGCCAGCGCCCACCACTCGGCTGGTAAAAATGTGGTCAGCACCAGCGAGATGACAGTGGCGACCACATGCCCGCCGATCACATTGATGGGTTGCGACAAAGGACTTGAGGGCACAGAGAACAGCAAAACACAGCTCGCACCAAAGGGCGCCATCAATAGAGGTGCGTCAGCAAGCACAGATAATCCGCCCACGGCAAAGATAGCAAGCAGGCCCCCCAACCCGGCGGCCAACGCATCTCGTTTCCGGGTGGCGGGCTGATGGCGCATTAGAAAATTTTTCATAATATCTCGCTGTCATGAATTTCATGATGCGTATCATTGGCGAAAACTTGCATCAAGCGAGATGATTTTTCTAATTGATTAATAAAATCTGTGTTGGCGCGTCATGTCCGCGCAGACGGACGTCCGGCTTGTGTTTACCACCGGCACCCACTTTCGCGGGAGTGACGCCGGATGACTGCGGTTTATTCAGCAATTCCCCGCTTGGTCGTCAAATATGTTGCGAAGCTGGCGAGCCAGTGGCTACCGGCATAGTGGGCGTCGCTGACGGCTTTGATGCCGGTCTCCTTGTGTATATGTGCTGTAGCGGTCAGGCTGGCGATGCGGGGGTCACCTTCCGGGAGCGCGCTGGCGATGCCTTCAAGTGCCCACGCGCGGCTTAGGTTCACACCGTCCAGGTGCACCAGCTTGCCGTCCGTCGGGTCATTGACAATCGCGGGGGTGAGCCAGCCGGTGCTGCCGTCATCGGGGATGCCGGGCAGGAAGGCGCTCAGCCACACAGCGAAGCCTTCGTCTGTCATCACCCGGCGCACGAGGTCAGCTTCCATCAGGCAGGGCGAGAGGAAATCCTCGCCCGAGGGTTCATAACCGATGGGGCAATCCACATCCGCGCCAAAGAAGTTTTGTGACCGTTCGATCAGCAAATCTTCAAATGCCTTGTTTTTCACCGTGCGGGCATAGTCCAGCATCAGGCCGAAGGCAAAAGCGCTCTGGTTATGGGTGCCAAGGCGCACGGGGTAGGCCAGCTTGGGCAGCCAGTCGCTCATCTTCGCAACAATGGCGTCCTCAAGCGGGCGCAGGGTCTCACGCCACGCGGTGTGGGTGGGATTGTCGCTTTCATGCAGTTCGGCCACCAGTTGCAAATACCATGCGATGCCGTAAGGGCGTTCAAAGCCGTTGCGGCCTTCGGCGCTATAATAAGCCACTTCACGTTTGAGGTTTTCCGCCGTGAAGCTCTCGGCCAGCGCCGCCTCGGACGCCGCAGCCATGGGCGACGTGGGGTCCAGCTTCAACAAGCGCGTGAGCAGCCAGTGGCCGTGCACGCTGGAATGCCAGTCAAAACAGCCGTAAAAGGCCGGGGTCAGCGCTTTGGGTGGTTTGGCGTCCGCGTCTGAGTTCAGCACATGGCTGATTTTATTGGGATATTCGCGGTGCACACATTCAAGCGCCATGCGGGCGAAACGGTCCGTGACCACGCCGTCCCGCGCGGTGGGCAGGGCGACCTCAAGTTTTGCGGCGGCTTCGCCTGCGGTTTCTTCCTGCTCCGGGCTGTTGCAGGCGGCCAGGGCAAACAGCAGGCCCATGGCGGCTGAGGTGGCGATGATGTGTTTTTTCATGACGATTCCCAATTTCGATTTATGCCATTTCAGGCAAATTTTGCTGTCACATCAAGGATAAAAGCGAAAAAGCTGCCATCATCCGGCCTAGCCGCCGCCATAATCGCTTGTCACCCTCACGTCTTGCACAGGTGTAATGGCGATTGGGACAAAACGCATGGTGATGCTGAAGATGATTGGGAAAGCGGTGCTTGTTGTGCTGCTGGGCCTGGTGATTTATTGGGGCGCGCGGGTATGGGAAGCGCGGGACGTTTCCGCTTGGCGTATCGCTGCCATCAACACCGAAGCCGAAGTGGAGCTGGACACCATCCCCGAGCGGCGCATTGACGCGCTTCTGGCGGTGGAGGACCCCACCTTCTGGACCAACAAGGGCATTGACCTTGAAACCCCGGGCGCCGGGGTCACTACCCTGAGCCAGGGGCTTGGCAAACGCGTTTATTTTGACCACTACAAACCCGGCTTCGCCAAATTTGAGCTGATGCTGATGACTCGCTTTGGCATGCACGCAACGGTCACGCGGCATGATATCCTCAAGGCGTTTCTCAATGTCGCCTATATGGGCCGGGATGCCGCCGGGCCGGTGATCGGCTTTCATGAAGCGGCGCGGCGCTGGTACGGCAAGGAGCTGATGATGCTGTCGATGGATGAATTCCTAGGCCTTGTTGCCATGGTGGTCGCCCCCGCCGAGCTTGACCCCGTGGCGCATGCGGACGCCAATGCCGACAGGGTGGCGCGTATCAAACGCCTTCTGGCGCACCAGTGTGCGCCGGAAGGGCTGATGGACGTGCGGCTTGAAGGCTGCCGCGCCTGAAGCTCAGACGTTCCAGGCGGCCGGGTCCATGCGGTTATAGCGCGTGATGTCGGGCTTCGTGCCGTCTGTGTCAGGTTTGAGGAGGTAATAGTCATCCTCGTATATCGCCCAGCGGCACAGATCGATCGGCGTGACCTCCGACGCGTTGACAGTGTCGACGATACCGGCGCGTTCAAGCCCCGCTGCGACAAGTTCCGAACAGAAGAAGCGCGCGAAGTCTTCCTTGTTGTAAAATGGCCCGTTCATATTGAACGGCAGGTCGTCAAACTTGTCAGCCGCTGATTTCAGCGCTTGCGGCAGGTCATATTCCGTGCGGGCCTCGGCGTGGCCGAACAGGAAATTATAGAAGGTTTTGTGCGCGTCTTCGTCCGCGCGCAGATCCTTCCTGATCGGCAGCCACCAGATAGCACCCTGATATTCCTCCATGCGCTCGGAAAAGCGCGAGATGTTGACACCCGAGAAACCCCGTACGGTGGCGGCTTCGATGATCTGGTTGAAATAACGCCCGTCGGCAAAACTGGCGATCTGCGTTTGCAGGATCACGCCGACGTGGCTGACTTCCGAGAAGGTAACCATCTTGATGATATCGGAAAAATGGCCTTTGCCGGAGAAGGCGATCACGTCGCCCGGCTTCATTTGTGGCCGCGCGTCCTCATAGGATAATTCATGCATTGCCATGCCCATAGCCCCCCATGTTTGCATGATGAATGTGTCTGTTTATCAGGGCAGGAGTTTAGCGCAAGCGCATCAGCGTGTATAGATACACGTTTTCGGTTTCAGGCGTCACCGCCGAAGCGTCTTTTAAGTTCTTCGACCATATCGCCCTGCCGCTCCACATGCTGGGCTTCGGTCTCAAGCACGGCGAGATAAAGCCGGCGACGGAAGTCCTCAAGGTCGAAACCGTCCGGCAAGGCGTCCGGCCCTGCGGCATCCAGCACAAAATCGGTCAGCCGCTTGGCGGCGTGCAGGCGACCCCAGATATAGTCATTCTCGCGAGCGGCGCGGGAAAAAAAAGCGCCAAAATTATATAGCTGGGTACCCATCAATACGTCATCCATCGGGTCTGCGTGCATTGACGAACAATCAATGGGGCTGATGCGTGCCACGCGGATCTCGTCCATTTCCAGCAGGTCGGCGCTCGCATTCATGGGCAGGGTCAGTACGTCATAGAAGGCATAGCCCACATAGGCGCGGAACAGCGTGGTGCGCAGTTCGGAATGTGGCAGCTCTGACAGAATATCCGCCAGCGTTTCGTCCAGCGCGAAGTCCAGATCTTCGAGATTGATGGTCGCCGCGATCGCGGTCAGGAATGCCTCAATCGTGTCCCCGGTGAGTCGCATCTCGTCATCGCAGGCGAAAATATCGGCCGGATAGGTGCTGACCAGCCAGCAGGCGCGGAACTCTTCCAGCTTCTCATATATTTTTTTCTTGATGTGTTTGACCGGCTCGACCAGATGGCTGCTGTCTGCCTGTTGCATCAGGCGGTTGAGCTTGAGGATGACAAAACGCAGCCGCCGGATGCGGTAATCCACATCCAGTTCGCGCAGGCGTTTCACGTGGTGCTGGAAACCGCGCTCGGGCACGATGTTCACCACACCCCCTTCCGGGCACAGCAGGCCTTTCATCTCCGCCCAGCGGCGCAGCGCGTCAAAGGTGTCGCTTTCGCTTAACGCCGTGCCGCGGGCGGCCGAGCCGTCCACCATCAACTGTGCGAGCCGTTCGATGAGACGTACTGTCTTGGCCTGCATGTAGGACGCGTAGGCAAAGCCGGTGTGCTTGTGTGCCAGTTCATGTGCGCGCTCCCGCCATGATGCCAGCATGGCAACTTCGACCTTCTTTTCCGGCTCAAGCGTCAGCGCGCTGTCGACAATGCGGTTCACCTCCGCTTCGGCGGATTGCACCGTTGCCTCAAAGCGCCGGGCTTTTTTGTTCTGCAGGTCGATGGCGCGAAGGTCTTCATAGATGGGTTCCGTGCGCGGGATCTCGGCCAGCGATGACAATATGGTGCGGAAAAAGCCGGGCAGTTCCGCGTGGCGGCTTTTCTCCGTCAGCTTGTCCGGGTCGTCGGGGGTCGGGTCGACATAGATGATGCGGCGGTCGACCTCACGGTGCGCGGGGCGTTCATACACCGCCTTGATGGCCGACCCAAAGGGCTTGTTGTTGGTGACACCGCCGTCGATGAAGCTCATCTCGTTCAGGGTGGCCTTGTCGGCGATCAGCGCGGGGAAATTTTTCGCCAGAAAGGCATCGCGCATCGGCCAGTCCTGCCGTCTTGCCGCCAGCCGGGTCTCCAGGTCATGCAACCTGAGGGGCGGGAAAGCGCCGGGGAAACTGGAGGTGGCTCTGGCTGCGAAGCCAAGCGCGGGCAGGTTGCCGTCAGAAAACTCGCTCATTGTCAGGCCACCGGGTGCCTGCCGGTAACTGAAATTGAGCGTGATGCCGTGTTGGCGTTCAAGCACCTCAACCGGGTCATGTAGCTTGACCCGGCGCGGTTGGCCAAAAAAGTTGGTCAGGCTGACAAAGAGGTCAAGCTTGTGGCCGGGCGGCATCAGGGTTTCGTCACCGGTGACGTGCCCCATGTTTTCAACCGCATTGAGCATCCATGTCAGCATGCGCGTGCCGGAGAAGGGCGGCTGGAACCAGCGCGAGCGCACAAAACGAAACAGTTTGCGTTTGGTCTCTTCATTCGGTTCGACGGGGCCGAAGGCGCGGCGGCCAAAAAGCCACAGGAACGGATAGATGTAAAATTTGCTCCAGCGATCGGCGAGGGTGTCATCTTCCATCAGTTCCTCAACGTCGCCAAGGTTGAGCCACATGGTGCGCAAGGGGTCGAAATCCAGGTCATGCGCCAGCGCGCGGGCGAGGAAAATGCCGTTGATGCCACCTGCGCTGGCACCTGAAACCACGTCCACAATCACCCGCAGGTCAATCTTGTGACCAACCGCCTGCAGCAGTTCAAAATACAGTTTTTCCGTGTCGGTAACATATGGCCGCGTGGGGGCTGCGTCCTCGAAGCTGCTGGCCTGGCGCGCCGCACGGTTGGCCACGCCGTGATACGCGCGGGACGCGCGCACGAGTTTGAGGATCTCGGCGGAGATCCCGTTCATATAAATCGCAAGGGACGCGCCGCCATAACAGACGAGCGCCAGCCTGAGTTCCTTTTCGCGCATTATGCCTTTCCCTGAAAGCTTCCCGCAGGTAAGCGCCTGTAGAACTTACGCTTTTATAGTTTGCAGGTTTTTGGCCAAAAGCCAATGGGGCATTTGGGCGCGGCGTCGTGGCCCAGCGTGCCTAAACCGATGATGGACTAGGCCTCAGGGCCACCAGCGCGTAAGCTTGTCCCCTGGGGGTAAGCTGTGGTGGACGTAAAAGCGACAATAGCAAAAGGCCTTGAAGCGCTGAGGGTAAAAGACCTGAAGCGTGCGGAAGCCATATTTCAGGATGTTTTGCGCATACAGCCTGGCGCGGCCAACGCGCTGCATTTCATGGGGGCTGTCCGGCAACTTGAAGGCCGCACGGCAGAAGCGGAGCGATATTTCCGCGACGCCCTGGCCGCGACCCCCGAGGATGCAGGCGTTCACAACAGCCTTGGCAACCTCCTGAACCAGATGGGCGAACACGAAGCGGCGCTTGCTGCCTTTGAGGCGGCGCTCAGCCACCAGCCCGACCTGACCACGGCGATGCTGAACGCTGCCATTGTGCTGCAAAAGCTGGGGCGTCACGACGACGCGCTGGCCCGTCTTGAGGCATTGCCAACTGACGCGCAGGTGCTGACAGCCCGGGGGTTGTCCCTGAAGGAGCTGGGCCATCTTGCGAAGGCAGAAGCCGCCTACCGTCAGGCGCTTGCTGTCAATCCGCGGTATTTCCGCGCGCTGCATAACCTTGGTGGTGTGCTCAGCCTATTGGGCCGCGCCCCTGAGGCAGTGAGCGTCTATGAGCAGGCTCTGACCATTGGCCCCAAGGTGCCGGAGCTGCGCTATGCTTATGCCACGGCGCTTTATGACACCGGTGATGTGGATGGTGCGGACCTTGAATTCAGAACCGCGATCGCCCTCAAGCCGGACTATATAGAAGCGCATGACGCGCTCAACCGCCTGTACTGGCAGAACGGCAAGCAGGCGCTTTTCGGCAAGTCCTACAGCGTATGCCTGAAAGCCGTACCGATGTCGGCCCCGATGCGGGAGGCGCAGGTGCGCGCGCTTGAGCTGGCCGGACGGCACACCGAGGCGCTTGCCGCAGTCGAGGACGCCTTGCGCATTGTTGGCACAAGCCCCGCGCTGCTGCACCGCCAGGCGCGCTTGCTGGCGAGTGCGGGGCAGATGGAGGAGGCCCTTGCCAGTTATAATGGGGCGGTGAAAAAATCCGCCGCCTTCGCCGCGGCCCCCATCTGGCTGGACAAGGCAAAATTCCTGACGCGGCTTGCGCGCTATGATGAAGCGCTGGCGGCGCTTGAGCGGGCGGAAGATGTTATGCCGCATGATCAGGAAATGTGGGCCTATCGTGGCCTGTGCTGGCGGCTGATGGGTGACAGTCGTGCCGCGTGGCTGAATGATTATGACACTTTCATCGGTGCCGACATCATTGGCGTGCCTGATGGCTACGACAGCCTTGGGGTATTTCTGAAGGCCCTTGGCGGGGTGCTTGCGCCGCTACACACCAGCAAAAGCCAGCCGCTGGACCAGACGCTCAAGGGCGGGACGCAAAGCAATGGTGCGCTTCTGACCCGGCCTGACCCGGTTATCCGTGCGCTCAGACGCGAGATTGAAAAGGTGGTCGCGGCTTTTATTGCCCGGTTGCCGGCCGGCCCCGGGCATCCCTTCCTGTCCCGCAAGGCGGCGGGTTTCCGCTTTAACGGGTCATGGTCTGTGCGGCTGAAGCCGGGTGGGTTTCATGTGAACCATGTCCATCCGAAGGGCTGGATCAGTTCTTCGTTTTATGTGGCTGTACCGCCCTCCGTCTCCGAAGGCGATGCGGACCACAAGGGCTGGATCAAGTTTGGCGAGAGTGGTGCAGGGCTCGCACCCGAGCTGGAAACCGTGGCGCGGCGCATCTGCCCCGCCCCCGGTCTTGTGGTGCTGTTTCCATCCTATATGTGGCACGGTACCGAGCCGTTTGCAGATGATGCGCCGCGCATAACGGCGCCTTTTGATATCATCCCGGCCTGACCTTCCCAGCTGTCCTCGTCGCAATTTTGAATCACCCGCCAGATTAGTACCTGAGTCATAAACGGCATAGGACGTCGGTTGCTCGACTTGCCGTAGGTTTATAATAAAAAGTGATAAACCTTAGTAATAGTATAAACTAAAAGTATTAATTACTAGGTTAGTTTCATGTGTTATTAATGACACACGTAATAATTACATAAAAAATATACAATTACTTATTGGAAATTGCAGTTTTTAAAAAACTTTCCGCCGAGTACTTCTGATCCGGCTCCCTGTTCGGGGGTAACTATTCAGGAGGAAAGAAAGTGAAAAACTTGTCCAAAAATGCTCTTCGGGCACAGCTTCTGGGCGGCACCGCGGCCGCTCTCGCGCTGGCACTGACGGGCGCCGCGGCAGCGCAAGACGCAGCTGTTGACGAAACCCTTGAAGAAGTGGTCGTAACGGGTTCCCGCATCGTATCTCCGGACATCTCGTCCGTCTCCCCGGTTCATGTGATTGGCGGCGAATTCATTCGTCAGTCGGGTGCGACCAACATCCAGGAAATTCTGCTTGAGAGCCCGCAATTTGGTGTTCCAGGCCTTAGCCGTTCCAATTCCGCGTTCCTGACATCCGGGACCGGCGCCGCGACGGTCGACCTTCGTGACCTCGGCTCTGACCGTACGCTTGTTCTGTTCGATGGCCGCCGCGTTGTTGCCGGTCGTCCGGGCACGGCGACGGTTGACCTCAACGTGATCCCAACCCAGTTTATTGAGCGCGTTGACGTGCTGACGGGCGGTGCATCCTCGCTTTACGGTTCCGACGCTGTCGCCGGCGTTGTGAACTTTGTTTTCAAGAAAGATTTTGAAGGCGTTGAGGCGACTGCACAATACGGCATCACCGAAGAAGGCGATGACGAACAGTATCAGGCGAGCGTAACAGCTGGCGGCAACTTTGCTGATGGCAAGGGTAACATGATGCTGCATATCGGTTACTCCGACCAGCAGGGTGTGCTGTCGCGTGAGCGTGACAATACCATGCTTGACGATATCGATCTGTTCCGCCTGACCGGCAACCCGGACGATTTCGGCACCCCGTCGGAGCCTTTCCTCTCCAGCTTCCCGACACAGGGTCGTTTCGACACCGGTTCCGGCCGCACCTGGACCTATGGCCAGGACGGCGAGTTGCGCCCGTGCTTCAGCACCAACGGCGGCACAGCACCGGCAAATTGTGGTGATTACGCTGGCGAACAGATCGGCCCGGACGGCTTTAACCGCCAGAACTACCGCACCATTGCTGTGCCGGTTCAGCGGTACCTCTTCGCGGCGCGCGGTCACTATGAAGTAGCTGAAAACCTGAACTTCTTTGCAGAGGGTACATACGCCAACACCCGTTCTTCCCGTGAGATCGAGCCGTTTGCGCTTGGTTCCGACAACATCTACCCCGCGTCCGGTGGCCTGATGAATATCGAGACGGTTGTCAACGGCGTAACCATGGTAAACCCACTGGTGCCAGATGCAATTGTGGCTGACGCTGTTGACAGCGACGGCGACGGCCTGCGCGATATCAGCTTTGCCCGCCGCTTGCTGGAATTTGGCTCGCGTACCGGTTCAGTAAACCGCGATTTCTTCCGCTTCGCTGCGGGCTTCGAAGGCAGCATCCTTGACGACAAGTTCAACTGGGATGTCAGCTATGTTTATGGCCGCACAACGGAATCACAACAGTCCAACGGTCAGGTGAACGTGCTGAACTTCGCTTCTGCACTTGCCGGTATCCAGGATGTGAACGACGCCAACAACAACGGTTCAACCACCGACGTTATTTGTGCAAACGCGGACGCCCGTGCGCAAGGTTGTGTGCCGATCAACATCTTCGGCAACGGCTCCATCAGCCAGGATGCAATCAACTATATCGCAGCTGATCAGACCCTTGAAACACGCATCACCCAGCAGGTGATCAACGCCAATATCTCCGGCTCGCTCTTTGAGATGCCTGCCGGTCCGCTTGGGGTTGCTATCGGTGGTGAATACCGCAAGGAATCAAGCTCCGCAAACAATGATGCGCTGACAAACGCGGGTCTGAATGCGGGCAACGCATTGCCGGATACGGCTGGTTCGTTCAACGTGAAAGAACTGTATGCAGAGCTGAACATTCCAATCCTCGCAGACATGGCTTTGGCTGAAAGCATGAACCTGCGCGGCGCTGGCCGTATCTCCGACTATTCGACAGTGGGCACGGTTTATACCTATTCCGTTGGTCTGGACTGGTCGCCAATCGAGGACATCAAGTTCCGTGCAACATACGCTCGTTCCGTGCGTGCACCAAACATTGGTGAACTGTTTACCGGCCCATCGCAGACATTCCCGTCCGGCCTGACCGACCCGTGTGCGGGTGTTGGTGCAACAGGTGGCGGGGCAACCGGCGACAACTGTCGTTCGAACGCTGGTGTTGCCGCAAATATCGCAGCAAACGGCACCTTTACGATCAACCAGTCTGACCTTCAGGGTATCAGTGGTTTCAACAGCGGTAACGAGGATCTCTTTGAAGAGACATCCGACAGTTACACCATCGGTGTTGTGCTCACGCCGTCGAATGTCGACGTGCTGCGCAACTTCACCATCACGGCTGACTATTTCAGCATTGAGGTGAAGGACGCGATCGTTGCACCACCACGCCAGTTCATTCTGGACCAGTGCTATGCCCAGGGCGACGCGGCCTTCTGTGACCTGATCACCCGCCGTCCAACGGCGACGGCAACCAACAGCACGGGCTCGATCGAGTTCATCAATGCGCCGCTTGTGAACGGTGGTGCGCTGAAGACCGAAGGTCTCGACATCACGGTACGTCACGCTACAGGTCTTGAGGGGATCGGCATCAACGGTACGCTGAACTCCCGCATCACCTATACCAACTACTTCAAGGGCTACACCGTTCCGGTTCCCGGCGCAGACCGTGATCCGTTCGTGGGCGAAATTGGCGACCCGAAACATCGTTTCACGGCGAACATGACCTATAGCCACGAGAAGTTTGATATCGGCCTGACGGGTACTTACCTCGGCAAGTCCTACGAAGATGACCAGTTCCTGGCAGCTTTCGGTCTTGAGCCGGACGATATCTCGGTTGGTGCCGAAGTGTACCTTGACCTGAACGCGACCTACCGTGTTGGGGAAAGTGTTGAGCTTTTTGGTGGTATCGACAACCTGCTCGATAACAAGGCACCGAACCTCCTGTCGGGTACAACATTCAACGTAACCGGCACGGATACGGCTGCTGACGTCTATGACGTATTGGGTCGCCGCTTCTTTGTCGGTGCGCGCGTGAAGTTCTAATCGCACGATAGCGACTATTGGGATGGCCCTGCGGGCTGTCCCCTCTCTCTGAGAGCCCCGACACGTGCGTCGGGGTTTTCTTTTTTCCTCCGAGGCTTAAACTTCCCAAGCCTAAAGGTGTAAACCACAGCGTGCGTATCACGTTGAGGTATATAAAAAACGGGCATGCACTTTTGGTACATGCCCGAGGGTGAGGTTGTTCAAACCTGCCCACGGGGTTTCCCACAGAGCAGGCGTGTGAACGAGAATGTGCGCCAGGGCCCTCCGGCCGGAAATGGACTCGACAGGTAATGAGGCGCCCTGACATAGACACACCTCCGGCGATTGGCCCGAGGCCGTGTCATGCCCAATATACGTACGCTCGGGGCCCGACCCTTCGCCGTGGGCTGGAAAGATTATTCTTCCGCGTCCGGCCGCAATGGGACCCGTCCATCCGTGGCGACGCAATAGCGCACGCCACGCTGCGGGTTGATCACGTCGACAGAGTTGGGGCAGGGGTCAGGATTGCTTCAGGAACAATATACGCTGCTGGCCCTGGCTGCGGTCATCCACCACCTCCAGCGCGTCCGGCGGTTCGGTGGCGTCATCGCTTGCCAGTTCGCATATAATTACGCCGTCTTCGGCCAGCCAGCCGCCGATGATAATGGCATCAAGGGTGGGACGCACAAGGCCCATACGGTAGGGCGGGTCCATGAAGATGATATCAAAACGGCTTCTGGCGGGCGGCAGCTTGCTGGCGTCGGATGGCAGCACGGCAACCTCCTCGCGCACGCCAAGGCTCGTGATATTGCCCCGGAGGCAGTCCAGTGAGCCACGCGCTTTCTCGGCAAAGGTAACATGTGCCGCGCCGCGCGACAGGGCTTCAAGTCCCAGTGCCCCCGTGCCGGCAAAAAGGTCAGCCACGTTGGCGCCCATCATGTCCGGGTAGCGGGCGTGTGTCAGCATGGAGAAAAGCCGCTCGCGCATGCGGTCTGTCGTGGGGCGGATGTCGCGCCCCTTCGGCACCGCGAGACGCCGCCCTTTGAACCGCCCGGCAATGATGCGGGTCATTTTTTAGGGCCTCGTTTTTGCGGGCGCCCCTGTCCAGCGACCCGCTTGGCCGCCGCCGAGCGGGAAGCTGGCCGGGAAGCTGGGCGAGACGCGGGCCGCCCCTCACCTTGCCGCTTGTTCTCGCCTTGTGGGTGCCCTTCGGGGCGACCTTCCGGGTGTGCCGATTTTGCAGAGCCTGTGCGCTCGGCCTTCAGTCTGCTTTCCGATTTGCGACCGCCCCGGCGTAATGGTTTTTCACCGGGTTTGGCGTTGGTGCGGCGGTCGTCTTCACCGTCGCGGATACGGGGTTTGCGCTTGCCGCCCAGCTTCACTTTTTTGGGTGCCTTGGCTTTGGCCCATTTGCTGGGGTCGCGCTTTTTTTCGGGCGTGGCGACGGAGCGCGGTGCTTCTTTGAAAAAGTCGGACAGCACATCGTACAATTGTTTTTCTGGCACAATAGCGACGGCGCCGTCATTCAGGCTGCCAAGCGTGAAGGGGCCATAGTGCGTGCGAATGAGGCGGTTCACCACAAGGCCCAGATGTTCCATCACCCGGCGCACTTCACGGTTTTTACCCTCGCGGATCGCCACCGTCAGCCACGCATTGGTGCCTTGCACGCGTTCAAGCTTGGCGTCGATGCTGCCATAATGCGTACCGTCGATGGTCAGGCCGTCAGAAAGTTTCTTCAGCGCGTCTTCGTCTACGCGGCCATGCACGCGCACGCGATAGCGGCGGATCAGCTCATTTGCCGGCAGTTCAAGATAGCGCGCCAGTTCGCCATCGTTGGTCAGCAGCAGCAGGCCCTCAGTGTTCATATCAAGACGGCCTACGGCAATCACGCGGCCCACATGGCCCGGCAGTTGGTCAAAGACCGTGCGGCGGCCTTCCGGGTCTTTGTGGGTGGTCAGGGTGCCGCGGCGCTTGTTCATGCGCCACAGTTTGGTGTCGGCCACCTCGCCAATGGCTTCCCCGTCCACCATGATGCCCGCCAGGCTTTCAACAAGCACGGCAGGCGTCTCGAGCTTCTTGCCATCAAGCGACACGCGGCCGTCCGCGATCATACGCTCTACATCGCGGCGGGAACCCACGCCAGCGCGTGCCAGCGCCTTGGCGATGCGTTCGCCTTTTTGTTCAGTGTTGTCGCTCATATCATTCGTGCCTTGTCTGTTTGCGCGCACAATAGGGCCGTGCCCGGGCGGGTGCAACTGAATCCGCGCCGCAATCAACGGGACGGACTTTTTGCTTGACCTCACTATTAATAACTACAACTGTAGTAGGAGCTCACATCAAGTGAGGGTATTATAAATATACACGACGACAATGAGGACAGAAAATGAACCGAAAACCAACGAACATGCCCCGTCGCGTGCTGGGTGCTGGCGTCCTGCTGGCGTTTTCCTGCGCGGCCAACGCTGATAGCCTTGCCGACAAGCTGGATGGTTTCATGGCCGAGATGGAGCAAAGCCCCTATGCGCCGCCCAGCTATAGCTTGGCGGTGGCAAGCGGCGACACGCTTCTCTATAGCCGCCTGCACGGCAAGAAGGTCGCGGGTGCGGATGCGCCGCTTGATATGAATACGCGGCTTTATATCGCGTCGGTCAGCAAAAGTTTTATGGGGCTTTTGGCTGCCAAACTGGACGCCGAGGGTGTCCTGTCGCTTGATACCACGCTTGCAGATGAGTGGCCGGGGCTTGAACTGCCCGAGCCGATTAACCCGGCCGGGATCACCATGCGCAAGCTGCTGTCGCACAATTTTGGTTTTGAGAATGACCCGCTTGTTATCCGCACCGCTTATGTCGGCGGCACACCGGTTGCGGATTTTGAAGCAATACTGGAACAGCATTCGGTGCCGATCGAACCCGGTTTTTCCTACGATAACCTTGGGTACCTGATTTACGCTGCCGTGCTGGAACGCAAGACCGGCCGCAGCTGGACGGACTGGTTGAAAAGCGATATCCATGGCCCGCTTGGACTGACAAGTGCCAGCAATACGCCAAGCGAACTTCCTCAAGCCGAGCTTGGCCTTGGCAATCATTTCAACCCGATTTCAAAAACCGGCTGGTCGGTTGCCGTTGC
The DNA here is from genome assembly GCF_025574465.1 of Kordiimonas aestuarii. Lineage (GTDB taxonomy): Bacteria > Pseudomonadota > Alphaproteobacteria > Sphingomonadales > Kordiimonadaceae > Kordiimonas > Kordiimonas aestuarii. Next base: position 85,356 of record NZ_JAOBPP010000021.1, on the reverse strand, counting down.
CAAGAAGGATGACATGATGCATCCGGCGGGCGGTCATTTTATCTCCACCAAGGACGCCGTGAAGTGGCTTCAGGCGAACCTGAACAGGGCGGTGTTTGAGCCATCGGTTTATGGCGTGGCGCAGACAGCCTATGCCAAGCGTGAACCCGCGAAAAAATATGCCGACATGTCATGCGACGGATATGCCCTTGGCTGGCAAACCTGTGACTATGCTGGCCACCGGGTATTTTATCATGGCGGCACCTATGACGGCATGATGATCTTCATGGTCTTCCTGCCCGATGATGACCTTGTCATCTCCTCTATCAATGGGGCCCGCGCCTATGGCTGGACCTTTGGCTGGAATGCCCTGCAGCAGGCGACGGATTACGCGCTGGGACTGGAGGCGGCAGACAGCAATGCCGCGAGACGGCTTGAGGGCCGGGTCGAAAGCCAGGCGGGCTATGCCAATTTCCGCGTTCGCATCAGGGAAGAGGCCTTGCGCAAGGCCACGAGTCCCGAGGCCGCCACGCTGCGTTCGGCGCTTGTGGGAAGCTATGCTTCCCCTGCCTATGGCGCTGCCACATTGTGTGATGTGGATGGTCGCCTGACGCTGGAGATTGGTAACTTCTCCGCCGAAATTCTGGCGGGCCCTGAGGGGACCGCATATCTGCTCGAGCGGGCGTATGGCGAACCATCGAAGCTCACGGTCTCTCGCGGTGGTGAGGGCGGCGCGGTCAGCTTCACATGGGAAGGCGGTACATTTAACCGTGTGTCCGGCAACGGGTGCCTTGGCGGCGAGGACGTTTCGCGCTAACACTGGCGCATGATTGATCACTTTCCGCATATGCATCTGGCTCTTGATGAGGCCCGCGCCGCCGCCCGTCGCGGTGAGGTGCCCATCGGGGCCGTGGTCGTGGGGCCGGACGGCGACGTGCTGGCGGCGGCAGGCAACGATGTGGTCGGCCCACACGACCCCACGGGCCACGCGGAGCTGATCGCCATTCGCGAGGCGGCGCGCCGGTTCGGTTCGGAGCGGCTGGAAGGCTGCGACATTTATGTGACGCTTGAACCCTGCGCCATGTGCGCACAGGCCATTGCCTTTGCCCGCATCCGGCGTCTTTACTATGGCGCTGATGATGTGAAGGGCGGGGGCGTGACCGTCGGTGCCCGCATCTTCAGCCAACGCACCACGCATCACAGACCGGAAGTCTATGGCGGTATCCTGGAAGCGGAAGCAGCGCAATTGCTTAGAGACTTTTTCCGCGAGCGCCGCTAAACTCCCCATATGGAAGAGGAACTTACGGCGGATCTGCTGAAATTTGGGAACGATGTCTGGATATGGCTCCAGGCCAACCTGCTTGCGCCGCTGAGACTTATTGAACTCGCCATTGTCATTGTGGTGTACGCGGCGTCGCGCTTTGCCTGCTCCAAAATGCTCAAGGGACTGCTGAAGGCCTTTGGCGACAAGCCTATCATCCGAAAATTCAGCGACCGTTTCCTGCTGTCGGTCATGTCGACCGCGATGACGATCCTCCTGATATGGACCGCCATGCTGCTCGTAGAGCCGCTTCTTGGCCGACCTTATATCCTCTCGATCGCGACAAGCCTGTTCTCCGCATGGCTGGTTATCCGGCTGGCGGTCAGTATCATTGCCAACCGGGAATTGGCGCGGCTGATCGCGGGTATCGCCTGGACGCTGGCAGCCCTTAACATCATCGGACTTCTTGATCCTATCCTGATCGTGCTTGAAGGCGCGCATCTGCCGCTTGGCGATTCGTCTGTCAGCGTGCTGGATGTTTTCCAGGGTATCGTGACTTTTGGCGCGCTTTTGTGGGCGGCGCTTGCGCTCTCGGGCCTGATGGAAAAACAGATCGTCAATTTCTCCACGCTGCCCCCCAGCGCGCGGGTGCTGGTTACCAAATCGGGCAAGATCATCCTGGTATCGGTTGCCTTTCTCACTGCGCTCAACGCCACGGGCATTGACCTCACCGCCCTTGCGGTCTTCGGTGGTGCACTGGGTGTTGGTATCGGTTTTGGTTTGCAGAAGGTGGTGGGGAATTTTATCTCCGGCATTATCCTGTTGATGGACAGGTCGATCAAACCCGGTGACGTGATCGAAACACAGGGCACCTACGGCACCATCAACCGGCTTGCCGCCCGATACACCAGCGTGATCACGCGTGACGGCACCGAGTTCCTGATCCCGAATGAGGATATGATCACCCAGCCGGTGGTCAACTGGTCGCACAGCCATCGGCTGGTGCGTCGCCGCATCCCGGTGCAGGTAAGCTACGAAAGCGATATCCGCCGCGCGATGGAATTGATGGTGGAAGCCGCGAGCGAGGAAAGCCGCGTGCTGTCAAGCCCGGAGCCGCGCACGCTGCTGAAAGAATTTGGTGCCGACGGGGTGGATCTTGAACTGAGGATGTGGATAGAAGACCCGCAAAACGGGGTCTCCAATATCGCCAGTGAAGTGATGTTGCATATCTGGGACAAATTCCACGCTGAAGGAATTGAGTTCCCGTATCCGCAACGTGTGGTACATTTGAAGACCGACGGCCCCACACCCAAGCTTGAACTGGTAACAGCGGATGGCGACGTGGATGAAGGGGAGGTTGAGACGGATGAGGCCATCCTTGCGGAAGCAGAAGAGGCCAAGGCCGAAGAAAAAGCTGAAGATGGGGGCGGTAACAAAGACTAGTCGGCATCCAATTGCTTCTAGGGGGAGGCTTGAATGAGCATCGGACGGTTTGTCCTGAGTGTGAGTGTTTTATTTATTATATATTTGGCGCTTTACGTGATGTCGATGGGCGTCATCTTTGCCGATATCTTCACGGCGAACGCTGATATAATCCGCTCACCCGGAGACCGGTTGATGCCATTCCAGATGCTGGGACACCTGCTACAAACCAGCGTCGTAGTGTTGCTGTTCAACTTATTTGTTGCTTCTTCGAGCATCAAAGTCGGCGCGCGCTTCGGCCTGTTGATTGGGTGTTTTCTGGCAGCCACTCACCTATCTGTGTACACAGGGCTAGACGTCGATATCTCGCCGCTACCATACGCCATTGTCATCCACCTCTTTATCGGGGCGGTTGTCGGCATGGTGCTGGCCAAACTCTACAAGCCTCAAGGGGATGGCGCGTAGGGAATAACACTCAGGACAGCGAGGTTTTCAACACCAACGTAAGGGGAGGGACCTATGAATGTTGGTAAATTTATCCTGAATATTGTTGTCGCGTTTATTGTGTATGGCGTGCTCTATACCGTTGAGCCCATGTTCCTGATGCCGGAAGCATGGGTTGAGGCGGCTGCCGCCATGAAACCGATGGAAGAGACCATGATAGGCGTCATGATCTACCATCTGGTGCAGACCATTGTTGTGGTCTGGCTGTTTACCAAAGCTGTTGGGACGGGGGATATTAAAGCCGGTGTTGTCTTCGGTTTGATGATCGGGCTTTACCTTCTGGCGACAGACAGCATTTGGTACAGCTCGCTCGCAAGTTTCCCGCAGGCGACCCGCATGCCGCTGATGATCATGCATCTGGTAAATGGTGCGATTGTTGGTGCCGTGCTGGCCTTTATGGCCGGCAAGGGCTGGGGCGCACGCGCCGCAGCGTCTGAGGCGTAATCAGGCCTCCATATAGAGGCGGTAAGCTTCTACCAGACGTTTGGCGACGGGGCCCACGGTTCCGTCGCCTATCTTATGGCCGTCCAGCTCCACGATCGGCGTCGCGCAACCGGTGGAGCTTGAGAGGAACATCTCAGCCGCACCTCGGGCGTCCTCGAGGGTGAAGGCTTCTTCCACCACCCTGATCTGCAACTCACCGGCCAGCTTCAACAGCGTCGCCCGCGTGATGCCGGGCAGGATGTTGTCAGTGGTCGCGCGGGTTTGTACCGTGCCGTCCTCTTTCACAATCCACATATTGGTGCTGCTGCCTTCGGTGACAAAGCCGTCCCTGTCCACCAGCACGGCCTCAAAGCCGCCCTTTTCCTTGGCTGCCTGTTTGGCAAGGATGTTGGGCAGGAGCGACGTTGATTTTACGTCACACCGGCCCCAGCGGATATCGGGCTCAGCGAAGGCTTTCACGCCCTTTTCCGCCCGTTTGATAACGCCGTCCACATCAAGGCGCTTCAGGGTGACAATGAGGCTGGGATGCGTGGGTGTGGTGGGGAAGGCATGGTCGCGCCGGGCCACACCGCGGCTGATCTGGATATACAGGAAACCATTTTCAATGCGGTTGCGGCGGATCACCTCGCGGAAGACAAAACGCATTGGCCCGCGCTCCATGGGGGGCGCAATCCTCAGTTCCCCCATGGAGCGCCACAAGCGTTCGAGGTGGGGTTCAAGGTCGACCATGCGGCCATGGCGAACCGTCACGCCCTCATATACCGCGTCGGCGAACTGATAGCCCCGGTCATCGATATGAACCGCAGCGTCCCTATGGGGGACATAAGCACCATTGACATAAGAAATGCGGGACATGGCAGCTCCTTAATTCTTTTGCGCGGGCTGGCCGCCTTCGGTGAAAGGTGGGAATACGACCATGAGGACCAGCGCAGGCAATACAATCAGCACCAGTGCAAATGTCAGCGCGGCAAGCCCGAACTTGATGAAAGGGGCTACGACGGCGGTGCCCACGGCCGCGATCAGCATGGTGGCGAGGATGATCAGCGCGGAAGCGCGGTCGTCCTCACCGTGGGTGGTTTGCAGCGCGCGTACAAAACCCGGCCCGCTTCTGATGCCGTGGCCAAGGTTGAGAACCCAGAACAGATATACAAGGTTATAGGGGTCGTTGGGACCAAACAGGCCATAGGCAAAAAGACCCACACAGCCCACGAGCGACAGTACGGTACCCGCCATGATAACGGGTTCGTTGCCAAAACGTTTGACGAGGCTGCCGTTGATATTGGCCGAGACGATAAACAGGCATACGCCGACAAACTGCATGCGGATGAAGTCTTCGATCACGCCGTCCATGGTCTCGATCACCACGGCGGGGGTGGAGAAGACAAACACCAGTAGCCCGCCAAGGATTAGCGCGTGGCTTAACCCATAGCGGATGAAGGCCCTGTTTTTCATCACCCGCCAATAGCTTGACGGGGTACCGCTGCGCTTCTGGCCGATGTGGGGTAACAGCGACGGTTTGATGAGCACAAGCGCACAAATGGCCAGCACCAGCACGCCTGTGATCTTGAAGCTGGCTTCCCAGCCGTAGGCGTCAAACAGCCACGCGCCTGCGATGGGCGCAAGGCCCGGCACCAGCGATTCGATGCTGCCCATGGCACTGACGGCGCGGATGGCCCCCAGGTCGGAGAACAGCGCGCGAATAAGGCCCGGCGCCAGCACGGCACCACCGCTGGCCGCCGCGCCCTGGAAGAAGCGGATGACGTTCAGGGTGTGGATATCATCTGTCATGACAGCCAGCAGCGACAGAACACCAAAGACCGCGAGCGATCCGATGAAAAGCCGCCGCCGTCCGAAGTGAGACGCCAGCGCGCCGAACATTAGAAGGCCAAGGCTCATGCCCGCCACATAGGTCGCCAGCACCAGTTGGGCTGTGGCGGTATCGGTGGCAAATATCTGCGGCATGGCGGGGACGGAGGGCAGCACGAGGTCAATGCCCGCGAGGCCCAGAACGGTGCCCGCGACAATGGTCAGGAAGGCGACAATTGCTTGCGAGCCGCCGGTTTCCGGACCTTCGGTCTTATGATGGAGTGTATGTTGCTCGCTCATCGTGGGGCCTTTGTTTTATGGCGCCCAAATTTGATGAATTTGCCGAGAGGGTCAAGCGGAAACAAAAGAAAGTTGCCCGCTCATATGCGGGTGCAAAGGTTAAAGCGAAAAGCCCTGCGCCGCCTTCAGCTCTGACGGCCTGATATAGCCGTTGCGCACGATACATTTGTGGAACTGGTCCACAAGCTCGGCCACGGCTTCCGGCGCCTCGATCTGCGGGAAGTGGCCAATGCCGGGCAGGCGCACCACCTTGATATTGGGCAGTTCCTTTTCTATGGCGTCTGCCGCATGCCCGCCCGAGACAGGGTCATCAACACCGTTGACCAGCATCATGGGCAGTTGCGCGTCCCTCAGGGCGCTTTTCCAGCGCTCGGCGTGCACAATGCGTTCCGCCATATAGCGGATGCGGCGGGCAAACGCGCCGCGGCCGTTCACGCCGACCATGGCAGGCCAGAATTCGTCCAGGGACACGTCGGTGGGTTTTGTGTGCGGGCCAAACACGTCGGCAAGGCCCCTGAGCATTTTGCCCTTGCCCGCCACGTGCGAGATCATCGGGCCCAGCGGCCCTGCCAGCAGGGTCTGCACCTTGCGCGGGCGGTGGTGGGCTGGCAGCATGCCGCCATTGAGGAACAGTGCGCTACGGACCCGGAAGGAAAGCGAGCTTTCATTGTGCCGGGCGATCAGCTCCTGCGCGACTGTGTCGCCCACGTCGTGGGCAAGGATATGCACTTCGTCAATGCCCCGGTGCGCCATCAGCGCATCCAGCATGTCGGCCTGGTCCATGATGGTGCAGGTTTTCTTGAGGCTGTTGAGCGTGCGGCCATAATCCAGCAGGTCAGGCACGATCATGTGGAACTGGCCGACCAGCGCCCGGGAGACCCAGGCCCAGTCCCAGCCACAGGTCGGGAAACCGTGGATCGTCAGCAAAGCTTCGCCATTACCGCCACGCTGGTAAAAGACGTGGTGATCCTGCCATTCGAAGTATTTGCCGCATTGGCCCCATTTTTCGTAGGTAATCGGTGGCCTGCTGATCATAAAATACCCATGTGCATCCTGCGCGTTTTTGCCAGTTCAGCGCCGGCGTCCCCCTTTTGGCGCGGTGCGGCGATGGAAATCGGGCGGCTTACCCCTAAGCCATGCGACAAAGCGCTTGATATCCTCGTTTTCCCGCAACGCGGCGATGGTGGCGAAACGTTTCGCCAGTTCCTTCTCGTTAAATAGGGCGTGAATCTTGCGGTGGCAAATAGGATGTAGCGGAATTGTGTCCCTCCCCCCTTGCGACTTCGGGATAAGATGATGCATCTCCACATGTTTCCCGAATTTCCGACCACATAACGCACATGTGATTTTCTTTTCCATGGCCCTCAAAATTTATATGGGAGGCGTGCACGTCAAGCCCTTGTCTCGAATAAGGCAAGGTCCTAGGCTGTGCAGCCTATGAAAGAGGGGAGCTATGATAGAATTTTCCACATTTGTCAGCCATCTTGAGTGCGGGCTGACGGGCGAGAGCGATTATAAAGCGGGCGAGGTGCATGGTTTGTCGCGCGCCAGCCGTCCGCTTCTGGTGCGTTATGACCTTGAAGGTATCCGCCAAAGCATCAGCCGCGACGAGATATGGGCCCGAGGGGGCGGCTTCTGGAAATGGCGCGAGCTGCTGCCGGTGACAAAAACTGAAAATGTCATTGCGCTGGGCGAGGACGATACGCCGCTCATATCCTGCCCAACCCTCGCACAGGATCTGCACATCTCGGGTGAGATTGTCATCAAGGATGAGGGCCGCCTGCCAACCGGCAGTTTCAAGGCGCGCGGGCTTGCGCTTGCGGTTTCCATGGCGAAGGAATTTGGACTAATGCGGCTGGCCATGCCAACAAACGGCAACGCGGGTGCGGCCATGGCGGCTTACGCTACGCGGGCAGGCATGGAAAGTTACATCTTCTGCCCCGATGATACGCCGGACGCCAATGTGCGCGAAATTGCGCTTGAGGGCGGCAAGGTCTGGCGCGTGAACGGATTGATCAACGACTGCGGCAAGATTGTAGGCGAAGGCAAGGACGCCATGGGCTGGTTTGACCTTTCCACGCTGAAGGAGCCTTACCGCATCGAGGGGAAGAAAACCATGGGGCTGGAGCTTGCGGCCCAGCTTGGCTGGCAGGTGCCGGATGTTATTTTCTATCCCACAGGCGGCGGCACGGGCCTTATCGGCATGTGGAAAGCCTTCGCCGAAATGGAAGCGCTGGGCTGGATTGGCTCCAAGCGTCCGCGCATGGTGGCGGTGCAGGCTACGGGGTGCGCGCCCATTGTGAAAGCTTATGAGGACGGAGAGCGTCACGCGACGCTGTGGCAGGGTGCGCATACGTTTGCCAGCGGCATCCGCGTGCCGGTGGCGGTGGGGGATTTCCTGATCCTTGACGCCGTGCGCGAAAGCGGTGGTTTTGCCATCGCGGTCGATGATGAGAAAATTGAGGATGCCCGGTGCGAAATCGGTGCGCGGGAAGGCGTCCTGGTTTGCCCTGAGGGCGCAGCGACCTACGCTGCATATAAGGAAGCGCTGAAGGACGGCCGTGTGGGAGCGGGCGACCGGGTGGTGCTGTTCAACTGCGGGAACGGGCTGAAGTATGACATGCCCGAGATGGCAAAAAGCCTGAACCGTCATGAGCCGATCAATTACGACGATTTGAAAAAATAGGGGACATTAATGCGACAGAGATTCTTGAAATGGGCGACAGCGCTTGTCGCGGGCGCAGGCTTTGCGCTCGGCGCCGCGCAGGCTGAACCGCTTGATTATTATCTGGTGCCGGGCCTTGAATATGACCAAGGCATCGTAAAACCGGCTGAAGTGTTCGGCCATGATGTTGGCGACCAGCCGGTGCGCCATGACCTGATGGTCTCTTATATCCGTGAGGTGGTGGAGCAAAGCCCGCGGATGCAGATACGCACTATCGGTTACACGCACGAGCATCGCCCGATCCTGTTCATCACGGTCTCAAGCCCTGAAAACCTCGCACGGCTTGAGGAAATCCGCGAGAATCATGTCAAACGTTCCAACCCTGAAACCGCGGATCAGGCGTCTGACGACCTGCCGGTTATCACCTGGCTGAACTATGGTGTGCACGGTGCGGAATCAAGCGGCATGGACGCCGCGATCCCGACGCTCTATCACCTTGCTGCTGCCAAGGGCGCGCAGATTGACGAAACGCTCAAGAACAGCGTGATCCTGATCACGGCCATTTTCAACCCGGATGGCCACGCCCGCCGCGCGGCATGGGTCACGCAATATGGCTCAGAGGTCCGGGCGCTTGATCCCGCACATGAGGTGCACAATCAGGTTTGGCCTGGCGCGCGCACCAACCATTATTGGTTTGACCTCAATCGCCAATGGCTTTTGCAGACGCAGCCTGAAAGCCAGGCGTGGCTCCGCGAGTGGCACAAGTGGAAGCCTGAAGTCTCCGGCGATTTCCACGAGATGGGCGGCAACAGCACCTATTATTTCCACCCTGGTGTACCAACGCGCAAACACCCGCTTATTCCGGCACGTGGCCGTGAACTGCTGGTTGAGATTGCAGGCTATCACCGCGAAGCGCTGGATAAAGCCGGCACGCTCTATTTCTCCGAAGAAGGCTTCGACAACTATTATGTCGGCAAGGGCTCCACATACCCTCAGATCAACGGCTCGCTTGGTATTCTTTATGAAGCGGGTGCCCAGATGGGTATCGCGCGCGAAAGTGATCAGGGCATCAAGACCTATGCCGACAATATCCTGAAGCATTTCCGCACCAGCCTTTCGACCATCAAGGGCGCGGCGGCAATGCGCACCAAGCTGCATGCCTATCAGCGGGACTTCTATGCCCAGGTGGCTGACCTCGTGAAAGACGATAACGTGAAAGGCTATGTGTTCCGCGCGCCGGAAGACCCGACACGCCTGAGCATGTTCCTGCAGTTCCTTGAGCGGCACCGGGTTGACGCCTATGCCCTGAAGGGTGAAGTGAAAACGGACGGCCGCACGTTTGGCGAAGGCGCCTACATCGTGCCAATGGACCAGACCCAGTACCGCATGGCAAAAGCGCTTTTTGGTCGTATCACCGAATTCCCGGACAAGGTGTTTTACGATGTGTCGGGCTGGACGCTTCCCGCAGCATACGGGCTTGATTACGCAGCCGTAACATCTGGCCTGCGCGGCAAGCTGGGGGACAAGGCAACAGGCGATGCGCCGGGGGTGGCCAAGCCTGTGGATCGTGCACCTTACGCCTATGTGTTCCGTTGGTCTGACTATTATGCGCCGCGCGCCGTTGGCCGCCTGCTTGAAGCCGGGGTGATGGCCCGTATCGCCAAGGAACCGATCGAGGTGCAGACCACACGCGGTGTGATCAATTTTGACCGGGGCGCGGTGATTGTTGCCAATGACCTGCAAACCGTGGGGAGCGCCAGCATCCATGCCATGATGCAGCAGATCGCCGATGAGGACGATATTCAGGTGCATGCCGCCACCAGCGGCCACACCCTGAACGTGGGCGCGGACCTTGGAGGCCGCAACTCCGTTGCTGACCTCAAGCCGGTCAAGCCGCTTCTGGTGGTGGGGGGCCGTGTGTCGCCTTATGACGCGGGTGAGGTATGGCACGTGCTGGACCACCGCATGCAGATGCCGGTGACCCTGGTGCGGCAGGACCGTCTCTCCCGTATTGACCTGAACCGTTATACCCACATTATTCTGGTGGGTGGTCGGTCTGGCTTCCCGAAAGACATGGTGGATGACCTCAAGGCGTGGGTAAAAGCGGGGGGCACGGTTGTGGCCAGCCGTCAGGGAGCGGAATGGGCCGCGAAAAACCTGACTGCCGCCGACAAGGACAAGAAGAAAGACGAGAAGAAGCCTGAGAAGATGGTGGAACGTTTGTCCTATGCCCAGAAAGGCCAGAAAGATGCGGAAGACGTAATCGGTGGCGCGGTGTTTGAAAGCGACCTCGATATCACCCATCCGCTTGGTTTTGGCCTGGTGCGTCGCACTGTGGCCACCAACAAAAACTCCACCTTCACCCTGCCGGTGCCGGAAGACCCGTATGCGCAGGTTGCGGTTTATACCGACAGCCCGCTGATCAGCGGTTATTCATCCGACCGCCGCCTGAATGAGATCAAGGGCACTCCCATGATGACGGCTGAACGGGTGGGAGAGGGATCTGTCATCCTGTTCGCGGATGACCCGAACTTCCGCGCGACATACCTGGGCTCGGAACGCCTGTTCCTGAACGCGCTGTTCCTCTCCAAGGCATTTGATCCTTCCTACGCTGATAATGAGGCGGAAGCGCAGGCGACAGAAGAGTGAGCAACGACCCGGGCCGCGCATCAGCGTGGCCCGGTTTTCCCGATATTACGGCTTTCAGTTGGAAAGGGGCTGTTGCGCGAAGACGGTATGCTTGTCGCCATTGATGGCGACCCCGGTGCCGCGAACAAGCCGAACGCTGGATTGTGCCTCAATACGCTGGAAGGCTTCCAGTTCCGCAGCCGTTTCAAAGGCAAACGCAATAAAGCAAACTTCCTTGCTGGTTCGTGGTGGCAACTCCACATTGACCCGCTGTTGCCGTGCCGCGCTATGGGCGCCCGGGTTTTCAGCCTGTAGCTCAACAGCGAAAAAATGCGTGTCACCCGACGTGTTTGTCACTGTTGCCTCAACCGCGCGAGACCAACGGGCTACGTCCTTTTTGCCGCATGTATTCCCGGCTGCGAAGCCGCTGACAGCAACACTGACCGCAGGGTTTTCGATGATGCGTGCCGTATAGGCCATACAGCTTTCATACGCGCTGTATGGCGTGTCAGCTGGCGGCGCTACCTGCGTTTTTGTAACGCATTGCTGCCACCCCTCAAGTGTACCGTATTCGCGGGAGTTGGTAATATAGCCATATTGCGGAACATCGCGCCCGTCGATCACGAGCGGCAGCACTGCCTCAATCGTGGCAGTGGCCACAACTGCGGAAGCGATCAGGCTTATATGTATCAGCGACTTGATCATGATGCCCCCAACGGCAATTTACCAGGCAGCATAGCCAGGAAAGTGTTTACCAAACTTTAACAAACAGGTTGGCTTGGGGGCAATTGGCGTAATTGAACTGTTTTATGCGTTTAAACGTAACAACAATGGTTTCAAATGCAGCATGACCCAAAGCGACCTGGGCAAGGAGCGGAAATGAAAAATCTGGCGAGGAACCGGACAGGGATCATTGGCGTATTCTGCTGTCTTTTAATCGGTGGTGCGGTCTATGGGCAGGATGGTCCGCCAAAATGGACCGCGGGCGGTATTGGCCTGTTGTATGAAAGCCCGTTTGGTGCGGAGGGTACAAGCTTCAATGCCTTCCCTTATGTCAGCTACCGGGGCGAGCGTTTCTACCTTCAGGGGCTTGAGGCCGGATACCGCTTGCTGCCGCCACGCGGTAACCCGAACGATGTGCATGTGTCGTTTGACATCATCGCATCTGCGCGAACCCTGGCGGGCTCAAGCAGGGATAAAATCACCGCTGATGCGGGCGTCCGCCTTGGGCTACACGGCGGATTTGGTTCATTGACGGCAAGTTTCCTGCAGGATGTCACTGACACCCATAATGGGCAGGAAGTCTCCGTCGGCTACAGCTATAGCTTCCGGTCGGGCAGGCTGACCGTCACGCCCGGGATCAGTGCCTCATGGCAGAGCCGGAAACTTGCAAACCATATGTGGGGGGTGACGGTCAAACAGCGAGCGAAGATGATCGAGGACGGCAAGGATGCAATTTTGCCAGTCTATCAGTTGAGCGATGACGTGATCAATTATTCGGCGGAACTGACGGCGCTGTACCGTGTCGGTGACCGCTGGTCGGTGATTGCTTTTGGTAGCAGCACCTATCTTGACGACAAAGTCTGGGCGAACCCGGGCATTACTAAAAAGTACGACCTGACGCTTGGTTTTGGTGTCGGGTACAGTTTTTAGGCCGATTCGTTAAGAACAGTATAAGTAAAATTTGTCTGGTCATCGGTTGATTTTTTTTACAACTACTTAAAAAATAAGTAAAATTTTCTTAATCAATGTATTTCATATCATGTGTGTTATGGTTAAGAGGCACGTCTTGGGGTGCCAAGGAGCTTTTATGCTGCATCTTCAGCCTGGGGGACGTTCAGAGGATTGCACTCCCCCTGAAATAATGGAACTTCATATCGGACCTGCCTATGAAGGGCGGGCTATCAGTGAACAGGAACTTGATCGTTTCAGGTCTTGTCTTCGCCGGGGCAGGGCGCCTGCCTTGCTGGATTGTTGGCATGGCCTGATCAAAGACGGCCTCCCGCCTGAAAAGCGCGACCTCAACATCCGGGTGATGGCGCGTTTCCTGCCGCATGTGGCGCTCATAGACTGTGACACAGATGACGAGGCGCGCGTACATCTTGCGGGTGCAGAGGTGGAGCGTATTTTTGGCCGTCGGATAGCGGGTTCCCCTGTGGGCAATTTTTCCAATTTCTCCGGAAGCCTGCATGAGGCCTTGCGGCAGTCACTCTACCGGCATGATAGTGTGCGCTATCATGTCAGAAAGCTTGACCGGGCTGGCCGTCCGTCTGTCACCATCGGTGTGCTGGAACTGCCGGTGCGCGGAAACCACTGCGCTGACGACCGCCTCGTGCTCGTACACGTTGAGGTACTGCATTAATCAGCCAGTTTCGCCGCTTGAATGCCGGGGATTTGCAGGTCTGCCGCGCTATCGTGGGTCGTGATCATTTCCCTGAGTGCGGTGTTTAGTCGGTCAACCTTGTCCGCATGTTTGGGGTGCAAGAGGTGGTAAAAGGACACGGTTGTCCATAGCGCCCGATGAACACTTCCAGTTCGTTCCTGCAAGTGGGCGAGCAGGGCGGCCTCATGCACGCCGCTTGTGGCAAACACGTCAATGCGTCCGCGATCCAGAAGATCCCATGTGTGTGTTGTGCTGGACACGGCAAAGGTTTTTGCGCCCATCTGGGGCAGGTGTGTTTCCAGCCAGCGGAAACCGGCCTGATGACCAACAGTCAGCCCTTTAAGGTCTTCCGGTTTACCGGAAAACACCGCTTTATCAAGCCACAAAAGCCGCGCTTCCAGCCCAAAAACCGGTTGTGGCAAGGCAATCAAACGATCAGAAAATTCGGTGGCATAGTCGCTGGGCCTGAACCAGTCACCGTCCAGTTCCCCGCGTACCAGAAGCTGCTCAATGCGCTTGGGCGCCATGGCAACCGAGGTCGCGCAAAGGCCCGCGCGCTCGTAAAGCGCGGTGAAAAACGTCTCGAAAGTCGTGTAACTGGGGCCAAGGCTTTCATCGGCACCCAGTTTCAGGCAATCAGCGGTTTTGTCATTCTCAGCCGCGTATGCAGCAGGAATAAAATACAGCAGAAAACATACAAGGGCGCGTTTAAGCACGTCCATCCTCCACCCCGGACAGGCTCCCCCGTTTGCCTGTTACATCGCAGGCCTCACACGTTTCCGGTTTCGGTGCGAAGCCATTCAATGAACTCTTGTACACGTTCATTCTTAAGTTTTTCTTGCGGGCAGACAATATAGTGCGCGAAATTGATCGGCACGGCCTCGCCAAACGGCTTGATCAGCCTGCCTGCTTTCAAGTCTTCCTCCGCGATGGCGGAGCGGGCCAGTGCCACGCCGCGCCCAGCAACAGCGGCCTCAATCGCCAGTGCGTGGTTATTGAAATGCATGGCGGGCATGCCGTCTGGCATTTCAACGCCCGCCGCTTTCAGCCACATGGCCCATGTGGGTACACTGTCATCTTCGACCGTACTGTCATCATGGATCAGCGTGTGCTTCAGAACCGCGCAGGCGCTGTCTGTCAGGTTGTCCTCATTGATGATACCGGGCGCGCATACAGGGAACACGGTCTCCCTCAGGATTTCTTCTTCAAACATGCCGTTATAGCCGCCAAGGCCATACCGGATGGCAATATCTACATCCTCGGCCTTGAAGTCGGTGAGATGCATGGTCGCGGAGATTTTCACAATCGCATCGGGTCTGCGCTCATAGAAGGACGCAAGGCGCGGTACCAGCCACTTGCTGGCAAACGACGGCGACACACTGACTTTGAGCACGTTCGAGGTTTTTGATTCCGTCAGGATATCGACCGCCTCTTCCATCTTCTCAAACGCTTCCTTGAGCGGTGCGAGCGAAAGCTGCGCGGCCTCCGTCAGTACCAGCGATCGGTTGGTGCGACGGAAAAGCTCAATACCGAGGAATTCCTCGAGCGAACGAATTTGCTGGCTGATGGCAGCGGGCGTTACCGACAGGTCATCGGCAGCCAGTTTGAAGCTCATATGACGCGCTGCCGCGTCAAACGCGCGCAGGGCATTCAGTGGCAACAGGGAGCGTTTCATAAACTATCCTGCGTTAGAAAAACTTATCACGCTGATCATAGGCACTTGTGAGCCGTCAGCCAAGAAAATCTTAAATGGGAAATGTGATGGGCACCCACAAGCCCCATCATGCTCGTGTGATCTAAGATTTGGAAAGAATGCGACGGTTCTCCCCGAGGCTCAGGTGGATGCCGCATTCTGTTTTGGCTTGTCCACGCCAGCGGCCCGCCCGTTCGCTCTCACCTTCCATCACCCGGTCTGTGCATGGCATGCAGCCGATGGACGCAAAACCTTCGGCTACCAGCGGGTGATCCGGCAGGTTCACGCGTTCCTTGTAGTCAAGCACGTCTTCCTTGCTCCAGAAGGCGAGTGGGTTCACTTTCACGCGGCCGTCCGACGCCTCGAAGTGCGGCAGCAGGCTACGCACACCGCCCTGATAGCGCTTGCGCCCCGACCCCCAGCCCTCAAAACCTTCCAGCACGCGCGCCATGGGTGCAACCTTGCGGATGAAGCAGCATTTATTGGTATCTGTGGCCCATAGGGCACCTTTCGGGTCCTGCGCCTGTAGGTCGTTCGTGTCGGGCGAGATCGAGCGCACATCGGTCAGGCCCAGCAGTTCGATCAATTGGTCGCGGTAGCGTTTGGTCTCGCCAAACAGTTTACCGGTGTCCAGAAACAGCACCGGGATGTCCTTGGAAACCTGCGAGGCGATGTGCAGCAGAACCGCGGATTCCGACCCGAAAGACGACACCAGCGCAAAGCGGCGGCCGAAATATTTGAGCGCGCCGTCGATCACCTCCTCGGGCGCAACTTGTGCGTAGCGCGCGTCGAGATAATCCACGGCATGGAGCGGATCAAAATAATCGGCAGTCTTCAGGGCGGGCATTGCGGTCATGATGCTTTACGTTCCCCATCTGCGTCTTTGTCCGAACTGTCGGTTTTACTGTGCCGCAGGTGTGCAACGGACAACTGGCCGACAAAGTCGGTCTGGTAAAAGGCGCCGAAGCGCTCCAGCGCTGCTTTAAAGGCCGCTTCGCGGTCGTCCGCGACGTCGATGGTGTCAAATCCCGCCCGCTTGAGGAATAAAGCCTGGTCCGGGATCACCGGGCCGGTCGCGCGGATTTCACCCTTGAAACCAAGGTCCTTGCGCAGGCGCACGGCAAGAGAGAAACCGCGCCCGTCGCCAAAAGCGGGGAAGTCGATCACGACAAAGGCAAGCTTGTTCGCCAGCGGCGCGAGGTCAGTGTAGGCTGCGTCCGTGGGTACAATTGCCCCAACGCTGCCCACAGCCTTGAAAAAGGTTTCATCCTCGTCCGCCAAACGCGCGAGCGGTACGGCGACCGCCGCCCCTTCCCTGGGGGCGCTGTCTGTGTCGATCACGTCCCATGTGCCGGGTGTGACGCCTGTAAGATTAACGAGCGCCATAAACCGCCTCCTTGAATACTGCGGGGCCGAGGCGGCGGTAGGCGGCAAGAAATTCTTCTCCGTCTTCCCGTTCGCCAAGGTAAACCGCGACAACTTTTTCCACGGCATCGATGATGCCGTGTTCGTCAAAACCTGGGCCGAGAATGGCGGCCTTGGACGCGTCTTCCGCGCCGGAGCCGCCCAGCAGCAGCTGGTAGTTTTCTTCGCCCTTGCGGTCGACGCCGAGGATGCCGATATGGCCCGCGTGGTGGTGACCGCACGAGTTGATACAGCCGGAGATTTTTATCTTCAGCGGTCCGATATCCTGCAGGCGCTTGATGTCGTCAAAGCGTTCCGTGATTGCCTGCGCGAGCGGGATCGAGCGCGCGTTGGCGAGCGAGCAATAATCAAGTCCCGGACAGGCGATGATATCGGTCAGAAGCCCGACGTTGGCAGTGCCAAGGCCCACTTCGTCAAGGTCGGCCCAAATGGCGGGCAGGTCTTTTTTCGCCACATGCGGCAGAATGAGGTTCTGCTCATGGCTGACCCGAATTTCAGACTGGCTGTATTCGTCAGCGAGGGCTGCCACAAGGTCCATCTGCTCCGCCGTCGCATCACCGGGAATGCCGCCGTGTGGCTTGAGGCTGATGGTCAGGTTCACATGACCCGGCACCTTGTGCGGATTGGTGTTGTTTTTGACCCAGGCTTTAAAAAGGAAGTTCTTTTTTTCCAGCTCGTCAACGGCGGGCACATCGTCTGGCAGCACAGGCAGTGGCGGTGCACGGAAAAAGCTTTTGATGCGCGCGGCTTCTTCTGCAGGCACATCCAGCGGCTGGTCTTTGATGCGGGCCCATTCCTCATTGGTTTGGCGGGCGTATTCCTCAGCGCCCAGATCTTCCGCCAAAATCTTGATGCGCGCCTTGTATTTATTGTCACGTCGTCCCTGCTCATTATAGACGCGCAGGATGGCCTCAAGATAACTGAGCAGGTCGCGTTCGTGTACAAACTCATTGATGGTTTTACCAATCACGGGCGTGCGGCCCATGCCGCCGCCGACCAGAACTTCAAAGCCGATCTCGCCCGCATCGTTTTTCTTCAAAATAAGGCCGATATCGTGCCACTTCACCGCAGCGCGGTCGAGCGCGGCACCGGTGATGGCGATCTTGAATTTACGCGGCAGGAAGGAGAACTCCGGATGGAAGGTCGACCACTGACGGATCAGCTCCGCATAGGGGCGTGGGTCGGCTACTTCGTCCGCTGTGGCACCGGCAAACTGGTCCGTCGTCGTATTGCGGATGCAGTTGCCGGAGGTCTGGATGGCGTGCATCTCAACTTCGGCCAGTTCCTGCAGTATGTCCGGTGTTTCACTCAGTTTCGGCCAGTTATACTGGATGTTCTGCCGTGTGGTGAAATGGCCATAACCCTTGTCATACTTGCGCGCAATATGTGCAAGGCGGCGCATCTGGTTTGCCGACAGGGTGCCATACGGGATGGCCACCCGCAGCATATAGGCATGCAATTGCAGATAAAGGCCGTTCATCAGGCGAAGCGGGCGGAATTCCTCTTCCGTCAGTTCGCCTTTCACGCGGCGTTCCACCTGATCGCGGAATTCCGCAACACGGGCGTTGGTGATCGCGTGATCATATTTGTCGTAAGCGTACATGGTCTGGATACCTTTTGGGTCTGGATGCCTTCTGGTCGTGTTTCTTATCGTTCCCAGTTCGGGGAAACCTGATAGCCAAGGTCGGTGCGCACGCTGGGGCCTGTGGCCTGCATGGCGAATTTCATGTGGGCTGGGAACGGCTTGCCGTCGCGAATTGTGGCTTCAATTACCTCAATACTCAGCACCTCGTTGGCATGTGCCGATTTCTGCGCCAGTGTTTCAAGGGCTGCGACACCCCCTTCGTCTTCAGCGGTGCCCGCATCACCGGCGACTGTGGACCAACTGCCATCCGCGCGCATGAACACCACGCGCCCGTCCAGCAGGCGGTTGGCTACAATCATCTGTGGCCCGGTAATTTTTTTAGCCATATCTCGGTACTCCTTAAACTCAGGCTGTCGCGCGCTGGCGCTCAGCTTCAAATTCTGTCTGCGCCAGCTCACGCGCGTTATTGACCACGTCACCGATGAGGAGAAGCGCGGGGCTTTTCACCGCGTTGCGCTGTACCAGCTCTTCAAGGCCGGCAAGTGTGCCGTAGAAGCGGCGTTCGTTGGCGCGGGTGCCGTTTTCAACCACTGCCACCGGCGTGGAAGGCTTCACGCCCTCGCCGGTGAGGCCTGCGGAGATCTTGCCCGCGCCGCGCACGCCCATGTAAACCGCCAGCGTCTGACCGTCTCCCGCAAGACGCGCCCAGTCCTTGTAGGCCCCGTCCTTGAGGTGGCCGGTGACAAGCGTGATAGAGCTTGAATATTCACGGTCTGTCAGCGGGATCTGGGTGGTGGCAGCGATGCCTTGAAAGGCACTGATGCCGGGCACCACCTCCACATGAATGTCATGCTGCCTGAGCGCTGCAAGTTCTTCCCCTGCACGGGCGAACAGCAGCGGGTCACCGCCCTTGAGCCGTACCACGCGGCGGCCCTTCAGCGCCTCATCCACGATCAGCTTGTTGATGCCATCCTGGCCGATGCCGTGGTCGCCTTCCCGCTTGCCGACAAACACTAGTTCCGCGTCGCGGCGCGCCAGCGCCAGCACATCACGGCTCACCAGCCGGTCATAAACAATCAGGTCGGCCTGTTGCAGTGCGCGGTGCGCCTTGATGGTCAGGAGGTCCGGATCGCCGGGGCCAGCGCCCACAAGCTGGACCTGCCCGCTTGTGGCACCCACGCGGTGATTGCGCGCGGCATCCACAATCAGGCGCTCAACTTCATCTTGGCCAAGGTCGGCGTAAGAACCGGCGTTATCATAAAGTCTATCCCAAAAAAGCCTGCGACGGGTCCCGTCTGGAATAAGGGTTTTGACGTGAGACCGGACGGACCCCGCCGCAGAGGCAAGCACGCCAAGAGAAGGGGGCAGAAGTCTCTCAAGGCTGCTACGAAGGCGGCGTACAAAAACCGGTGCCATGCCGCCCGAGGAAAAGGCTACTTGCAGGGGCCCGCGCGCAAACTGTGCAGGCGTCGTGAAATTTGATTTTGCTGGTTTGTCGACAACGTTGACCGGCAGTTTGCGAGCGTTCGCAAGGCGCAGTACCCGTTCTTCCGCGAGGTCATCTTCAAGCGCGATGTAAACAAGGGTCTTGCCGGTGAGGTCATCTTCGGTGAAGGCGCGGTCATGCACCACGATATTCTTGGCGCCGGTGTCTTCCGGTAGCAGGCCGGCGTCCCTGAGCGCGGCCTGCGCGCCGCTACCCGTGACGCTGATGCGTGCGCCTGTTGGCATGAACAGCCCAACCTTTGCCATCGCAGCTGCCGTAGCACCCACGATCAGGATGTGGTGTTTTTCAGCGGTCAGGAAAACCGGAATGCTGCTCATGATATTTAACTCCTCGCGGGGTCTTGGCCCTCGTGCCTCAGGACCACGTCCTCATACAGGCAAATGAAACTGTTCGATGCTTCCTGAGATAAGGCGCGGTGACGAGAGGAACAAACGAGAAGAATTGAATCCCTGTAGTAGAAAATTTTACCCTATATAAAATATATAACAGCAAATTAAGGAATAATAATCTAATTAATAGAGAAAATAGGCACGCTATTCTCATGATATAGGGTGTCGTAGAACTGGCTGTATGTGTTTCCGCTGGTGTTGAAACATCTGCCCTGAAACGTATCGCCGATTAGCTGGGCTTATCTGGTGGTGTGGTGCGGGAACGCCATTATCACAATTGCGTGGCACGCCGGGATAAAGTGGTTTTCGCGCCACAGTTTGCCGTGTAAACAGGCGGGAGCAAGCTTTGGGAAGACGATTATGGCAGATGTAATGAACGGCGTAGCACTGGATGATAGCTGGTACAAGGTGCTCGCCAGCGAGTTTGACGCCAACTATATGCAAAAGCTGGCTGCCTTCCTTGAAGATGAAACAAAATCGGGAAAGCGTATTTTCCCGCCCCGTGGAAATTTTTTCCACGCCTTGAATCTTACGCCGCTGGAAGAGGTGAAAGTTGTTATCATCGGGCAGGACCCTTACCACGACGACGGGCAGGCGCATGGCCTCAGTTTCTCTGTCCAGCCCGGGGTGGATGTGCCGCGATCGCTGAAGAACATATACAAGGAACTGGAAGATGATCTTGGTGTCACGCACCCGGGTCACGGTTTCCTGGAAGGTTGGGCCAAACAGGGCGTGCTGATGCTGAATGCGGTGTTGAGTGTGGAGGCACACAAGGCAGGGTCGCATCAGAAAAAGGGCTGGGAGCAGTTCACCGACCGCATCATTGACGAACTGAACCGTCATCATGACGGGCTTGTTTTCATCCTGTGGGGCAGTCACGCACAGAAAAAAGGCGCCGGCATTGACCGTGACCGCCATCTGGTGCTTGAAGGCCCGCACCCTTCGCCCCTCTCCGCCTATCGCGGCTTTTTTGGTTCAAAGCCGTTTTCAACGGCCAATGAGTATCTGGAAAGTCAGGGCAAAGCACCAATCAATTGGCAGCTTGCCCCGGTGGCGGCGCCGGACGACCAACTGGGCTTGATATAAAAAAAGGCGGGAAACCCCGCCCTCTTGTTGCCTTTGCCAGCTTGGTTTAGTCGTCTGAAATATCCTTCAGTACCATGTACCAATGCTCAAGGTCGCCATAGAAGCTTTTGAGCGGCAGGCGTTCGTTGAGCCCGTGGGCAAACATGTCGGAGCCCTTGAGGAAAATGCCTGAGATACCGTAGCTTTCAATCCCGGCGGAGCGGAAGTGCATGCCGTCGGTGCCACCGGATTCCATATAAGGGATGATCTTGGCATCTGGGAAGCGTGCATGCACCGCGCGGGTGACCACCCCCATCACATCATCCCTCAGTGGTGAGGCGGCGGTTTCCACCGGCTCCTTCAGCGGCTTCCACGTAATGGCGTCGTTGCCCACCACTTCCTTCAGCTTGGCAAGGGTCGCATCCGCACCAACGCCGGGGAAAATACGACAGTTGATGGTGGCGGTGGCGGACTGTGGCAACGCGTTTTCAGCGTGGCCCGCATCCAGCATCGTGGCAACACAGGTTGTGCCGGTTGTGCCCACATATTCAGGGTGCGAACGCAAGGTCTTGACCGCCCATTCATCCTGGGGGTTTTTGGCGAAAGTCGCCATGGCTTTTTGGAGGTCGCCGTCCACAAGCTCAGACGTTTCGCGGAAGAAGGCACTTGTCAGTTCGCTTGACCGGGCCGGGAATTTGTAAGCCTGAATTTTTTTGAGCGCGGTGGCGAGATCGTAGATCGCGTTATCTTCGCGCGGGCGGGAGCTGTGGCCGCCGGGGTTGGTGACGGTCATGTCAAATGAGATATAGGTTTTCTCCGCCGCCTGCACATTATAGCTGATGACCGAGCCATCGGCCGCCAGCGCGCCGCCGCCGGCATCCGCATTAAGCACAAATTCGCTGTCCGTCAGTTCGATATAATCGTTCACCAGCGCCCGGGTTGAGACCATGCCGGTTTCCTCGTCACCCGAGAAGGCGATGATCAGATCACGCGTGGGCACATAGCCTTCGGCCTTCAGGCGCAGGAAGGTGGTGGTCAGGGATGTCATGCCCATCTTGTTATCCAGCACGCCGCGGCCAAAGAGATAACCATCTTCCTCAATCAGCGTGAATGGGTCGCGCTCCCAGTCTTTTGGCAGGGCGTCAACCACATCCATGTGCGCCGACAGCGATACAGGCTTTTTGCCTGAAGAACCGTCACCGCGGTAGCGCACCACAAGTGCAGCCGTGTCCCCCACCGGCAGCAGGTGGATATCCTCTTCCGGGAAACCGCCTTTCCTGAACTCTTCCGCCAGATAGGCCGCTAGCTCCGGCACCTTGCCGTGGCCTTCCGCTGTGCGTAGCGATACCGCCGTGCGCAGGATCTCCATGGCTTTGTCGGAGAAGGGGACTTTTTCATCGGCACGGACCGCCATGGGCGTGGGCAGGGTTAGGCCTGCGGCAAGCGCAAGCAGGGAAAGAGATTTCAACATGGGCGTATTTCCTCGAACGTTTTTATGTGCTGCCGACGGTAGTGCGGGTTTGCCGCTTTGGCACATCACATTTTATTGAAATGGTACATAGAAAAGCTTGCATGAAAAAAGGCGGGGAAGCCCCGCCTTTTAACCTTGGTTGTCTGGAAACTAGTCCTTCAGTTTTTTGAGTGCGTAGACCACCTGAAGGGCGTCGGTGAAGGCGCGCTGCTTCAGGTTGGCCGCCGCCGAGTGCCCGCCCTCGATGTTCTCATAATAGAGGACAGGCTTGTCCATGCCGAGCATCTTCGCCGCCATTTTACGGGCGTGGCCGGGGTGCACGCGGTCATCCTTGGTGGAGGTATAGAAGAACACTTCCGGATAGTCCTTGTCCGCGTTCAGGTTCTGGTACGGGGAATATTTGAGGATATAGTCACGTTCTTCCGGCACATCCGGGTTGCCGTATTCGCCCATCCAGCTTGCGCCAGCCAGAAGCTTGTTGAAGCGCATCATGTCAAGCAGCGGTACGGCACAGATCACCGCGTTCCAAAGGTCCGGGCGCTGCGTGGTCATCACCCCCATAAGCAAGCCGCCGTTGGAGCCGCCCCGGATACCCAGATGGCGCGGGGTGGTGAAGCCGGTCTCGATCAGGTCTTCGCCCACGGCAATAAAGTCGTCATAGGCGCGTTGGCGGTTTTCCTTGAGTGCGGCCTGGTGCCACTTGGGTCCAAACTCGCCGCCGCCCCGGATGTTGGCCAGCACATAGGCGCCGCCTTCCTCAAGCCACAGCTTGCCGCTGCCGGAAAGATAGGTTGGCGCAATGGCGATCTCGAACCCGCCATAACCATAGAGGATGGTGGGGGTCGTGCCGTCCATTTCCACGTCTTTGTGACGAATGACAAAATAGGGCACCTTGGTGCCGTCCTTCGATGTGGCGAACTTCTGTTCGGTCACCATGTCACTGGCGTCGAACCGTGCGGGCAGGGCCGCGATCTGTTCCGGCTTGCCGCCGAGCTCCACGGTATAAAGCGTATCGGGCTGGAGGAAGCTTTCGAAATTGATGAAGGCCGTGTCGGTCCATTCATCCGCGCTGACAACGTTCAGCGCGCCATTTTGCGGCATGCCAAGATTGCTGGTCTGCCAACCGTTTGGCCCCGGTTTTGCGGAAACAAGCTGGCCGGTAACCTCATCGAGAACGGAAAGGAAAATACGGTCCTTGCCGACCTCAACCGCGTCGATGGAACTGCGCTCTGTGGGCACAAATATCGTGCTGACACTATATTCGGCGCGCCCGGAGAGAGCGTCGGCGACTTTGATGGAAACAAGGGTTCCCGCTTTGACGGTCTTGTTGCCCAATTTCCAGTCCTTGCGCATCTGCACAATGACCATGTCACCAAAAAAGCCCTTGAAGCTTATGGTTTCCGGCAGAGCCAGCTTGCGCATTTCCTTCTGGTCCCAGGCCTTTTCCTCGCCGTCGAGCACGTAGACGACCTCGGTAAAGAAATCGGGAGCCTGCACAATACCCACATAGTTGCCGTCAGGCCGGTGGCTGGCAAAGGGGAAACTGCCCACATCCTTGGTATCGCCTTCGTGCATCAGCTTTGCGACTGCAAGCGGCTCGTTCCGCTTCCAGATTTTTACCTGATTGGCGTACCCGCTGTCGGTCATGGTGCCGGGGCCAAAGTCGGTGCCGATCAGCACAGTGTCGGCATCAATCCAGACAACTTCCTGCTTGGCCTCTTCTGTCTTGAACCCACCATCGACAAATCGTTTGGTCACGGCGTCAAATTCGCGTACCACAACGGCGTCACCGCCGCCCCGCGACAGCTCAATCAGGCAGCGGCCAAAATCGGGCGCGAGGCATTTGCGTGCCTTATAAACCCAGTTTTCGCCTTCCTTTTCGGCCAGGGCGTCAACATCAAGGATGGTGATCCATTTGGACTCACCCGCCTTGTAGGACTTCAGGCTGGTGCGGCGCCACACGCCGCGCACGTTTTTGTCATCCTGCCAGAAATTGTGAACCGACCCACCGAGCAAACGCCCGTAGGCGATTTTGTCCTGCGCGTTATAGTCTTTCAGCGACCGTTCCATCAGCGCGTCAAAGCGCGGGTCTTCCTTCAGCACTTCAAGTGAATGCGCGTTGCGTTCCCGCACCCACTCAAGCGCTTTTTCGCCTTCGACATCTTCAAGCCAAAGGTATGGGTCGTCGTCTGCGGACACGGCGGTGCCAACTAAAGCAGCCATCATTGCTCCTACTGTCAGGTATTTCATTGTCTTTATCCCCCTTATGGATGGTGTGGCGGGTGGTCCCCGACCTAAAAATTATCCTTGCCTAAAAGTTATCCTTGCGGCGCCGCACTTCGGCAAAAACCTTGGGCCAGGGCGCGCCAATCAGCCCAACCCTGTCCTGTATCTCGTCGCTCATGGGCCTGAGGAACGGGTTTGTCTCCCGCTCGGTGCCCAGTTCGCTGGGCACGGTCGGCCTGCCGTCACGGCGCAGGGCCTGCACCTTCTCCATCCGCGCCTGAAGGGCGGGGTTGTCTGGCTCCACCGACAGGGCGAACTTGCCGTTCGCCAGTGTATATTCATGCGCGCAGTAAATGCGGGTTTTGTCCGGCAGGCGCATCAGCTTTGAAAGCGACTGCCACATCTGCTCGGGCGTGCCTTCAAACAGCCGCCCGCAGCCCATGGCAAACATGGTATCCCCACAGAAAAGCGCCTGGGTCTCGGCAAAGTGATAGGCGATATGGCCGCTGGTATGGCCGGGCACGTCGTAAACGTCAGCGGCGATGTCGCCGAGGTAGGCGTGGTCACCTTCGGCGACAGCGACATCAAGGCCCGGGATGCGCTCACGTTCTGCCGCCGGGCCGATGATCTTCAGCTCATAGCGCTGCTTGAGCGCGAGGTTGGCACCCACATGGTCATAATGGTGGTGGGTGTTAAGGATATAGTCCGGTGTCCAGCCGCGGGCTTCCAGTTCTTCAACCACTTCAGCCTCCACGGCCGGGTCGACAATCGCCACCTCGCCCGATTTGGGCTCATGGATCAGGTAAACATAATTGTCCGACAGGACGGGAATTTGCACGATTTCTAACATGGTGCCTCAATCATCTGGTCTTGCGGGCATGCTGATGGCCCGCATTTTGGTGCCTACTATAACGGTCCTGATATGGCCCCGCCATGGAGAAAAACAATGCCGGTGCATATCGTTCGGTGGCTTGATGTTATTTCCCCAGAAGCCACGCACCAACGTTCAGGGTGATGTCGCGCCCGCGCCCCGTTTCGCCCATCGGGGCGATATGCCACTGCCATGTCTCAAGCGGGTCACCGGGCAGCAGGTTTCTGTCAACGCTGGTGAAAACATGGTTGTGGTCGCTGTGTGTCTCAATGCGCTGGTAATCGGTAATGAGAAGCGCCGGGCAGCTCATGGCCATCAGGGCGCGCACATGGGCCTTTTGCACCCGGGTTGTCAGTTCCTGTTCCGCGTCGTTCAGGGGCGGGCTGGCCGCAAAGGCAAGCGGCAATTGGCTTAGGATATTGCAACTGACCGCCATGCCGTATCCCGCCAGCGGCATGGGCGCGATTTCCGGCGGCGTCAGGCCAAACGGGTCCTCGGCTGCCGTGAAGGCGTCAAGAAAGCCGGTCAGGTCCGCGCATTCGGTCTCGATGTTACCGTAACTGGCCAGCAGGCGTTTACTGCGGCGCGGCAGCACGGCGTCAACCAGCAAGGTGCCAGCAGGATGGGCGTTCAGGGCATCCAGCGGCAGGTCAAGGCAAAGCCCGGCGCCAAGCACAAGTACCGGTTCGTTTGCGTCGGCTTCATGCAGGTGGGCGCTGATACATTCCTTTGTGTGCTGCAAATGTTGGGCCCAGGCTTTTTTCTGCCGTCGATGGCGACCGGCGATGCCGGCCAACTCGCGCACCAGCCCGGCCTGCCGCGCACCGGGCGCGGCTTTGGATGTCAGCGCGATATATAGTTCCTGTAGCAGGGCATGGCTCCCGGTTATCGGTCAGGCAACATCTTGCCGGGGTTCATGATACCATGCGGGTCAAGCGCCGTCTTCACTTGCCGCATCAGCGTAAGCGCGGGGCCCTTCTCCCAGGCAAGGAACGTGCGCTTGCCAAGGCCGATGCCATGTTCGCCCGTGCAGGTGCCCCCCATGTCAATCGCGCGTCGTACCATGCGTTCGTTCAGCCATTCCATGGCCGAAATTTCGGTGGCGCTCTCGGGGTCGGCCAGCATGATGGTGTGAAAGTTACCATCGCCCACGTGCCCCAGCATTGTGGCCATGACCGGACTTTTTTCAAAATCAGCGCGGGTCTCGGCCATACAGTCACCAAGCCGCGAAATGGGTACGCACACATCGGTGGTCACTACCTGTTTGCCCGGTGCCATGGCGCGGGTGGCATAATAGAGTTGGTGCCGGGCATGCCACATGCGGTTGATGTCTTCCTGATTGTCCGCAAAAGCAATGTGGGACCCGCCGCAGGCAAGCGCGAGGTCGGTAAAGGTGGCGATTTGTTCGTCCACGCCAGCCGCCGTGCCGCCAAACTCCAGAAACAGGGTTGGTGCCTCAAGGTGGCTGGTGCCTGCGTGCTGGTTGACGGCGCGGATCGACAGTTCGTCCAATAGCTCAATGCGCGAGACGGGGATGCCCATCTGGATGGTCGCCATCACGGTGTCCGTCGCGGCGCCAAGGTTGGGGAAGCGGCAGACGCCCGCCGCCAGTTTTTCAGGAATCCCGTGCAGCTTCAGGCTCAGTTCCGTAATAATGCCCAGCGTGCCTTCCGAGCCAATATACAGGTGCGTGAGGTCAAGCCCTGCCGCCGATTTTCGGGCCCGGGAGCCGGTCTCGATAAGCTCGCCGTCTGCAGTGACAACCTCAAGCGACAGCACCTGCTCGCGCATGGTGCCGTAGCGCACCGCATTGGTGCCGGACGCCCGCGTGGCCGCCATGCCGCCAAGGGTGCACTCTGACCCCGGATCAACCGGGAAAAAGAGGCCCTTGTCGCGCAGGTGGGTGTTGAGCGTTTGCCGGGTGACACCGGCTTCCACCCTTACGTCCTGGTCAGTTTCGTTCAGCGCAAGAATGCGGTTCATGCCCGAGAGGTCTATGGAGAGGCCGCCATGAACGGCGCATATGTGCCCTTCCAGCGATGTGCCTGCCCCGAAGGGTATCACCGGCATGCGGTATCTGGCGCACAGCCTGACGGCGTCTGCAACCTCGTTTTTGGTGCTGGCACGCAGGACGGCATCTGGCAGCATAGGGGCATGGCCGCCTTCATCCTTACCGTGGCCTTCACGGTCCGCCATGCGGGTGGAGAGCTGCTCCCCAAACCGGTTCTTCAGTATTGAAATGGCGTTCGCGTACGTCATGTTTCCCCCGTGCAGCGGCAGCGTCAGACCATACTACGCGCCACCCATTAAATTGTCTGCCCGCTTATTTGTCATGAATTAATAGTTTCTCAAATGAATCCCTTTTAGGGTAACTGACATCATGTCCATGGGGGCGCAGGACACCGTTTTATGATTGAGAAAATTGTCACGAGTTTTATCTACGAGCATGACCTCGGTGTGCTGGCGCTCGCAGCCTTTCTGGCGCTTTTCTGTGCGGTTACCTGTCTTTTCCTGCTGCAGCGCACCCGGGTGTGCGCGGAACGGGACCGCAAGAGCTGGCTCGTGACCTCTGCCCTCGCGGTGGGCAGCGGTATTTGGGCCACACATATGATGGCGTCGCTGGGGTGGGATTTGCACATGCCGGTCAAGCACAGCGTGATCATGAGCGGCATCGCCGGTGTGCTGAGCATTGCAATTGTCGGGGTCGGCTTTGCCCTTTCAACCTACAACAGAACGCGAAGCGCGCGGCTTCTGGCCGGGCTGATTGTGGGGGCCGGCATCGCGGTTATCCATTTTGTCGAGATGCTGGCGATCACCGTTCAGGGCACGATGAATTTTGACCCGCGCTATAGCGCGGTGGCAACGCTGGTGGCGCTTACCCTTTCAGGCGCGGCGATGGTGGTGATGAACAAGATGGAAGACGCGGTCCGACAGATCCTCGCGGCACTGTTGCTGGCGGGGGCCATGATCGCGTTGCATCAGATATCGGTTGCCGGTGTTAGCGTGACATTTGTGGCCAATGCGCCGGTGCCGGAAAAGCTGGTCTCTGACACGGTGATGAGCTTCGCGGTATCGATCTCGGCGATTGCGCTGTTGAGCGCGAGCCTTGCAATGGCATTGACCGATTTTCGCCTCACCCGGCAGGGCGCGGTGGAGGTGGATCGTCTGCGAAGCCTTGCTGACGCGGCCATCGAAGGCATCGTGATGATCGACCATGGTGGGCATATCGTGAACGCGAACGAAAGCTTCCTGCGCCTTGTGGGCAAGTCCATTCGCGGCATAAGGGGTGAGGCTTTCACCCGTTACTTCCGTGATTTCCCCATCGGGCAGAATGTGACACGGCTGGCGGAGGCGGGGGCCAAGCTTGAAGAAGCTACGCTGGTCAGCGCCGCGGCGGAAGAAATCCCGACCGAACTATATTTCAAAAGCGCTATCGTCAGCGGCGAAGCCCATAACGTGGCCGTGGTGCGGGACCTGCGGGAGCAGCGCGCAGCGGAACGCCGGATCAATTATCTCGCCAATTATGACGCCCTCACCGGGCTTGCCAACCGGCAATTGATGATGGACAGGCTGCAACACGCCATGCACGCGGCGGCAGAGGCGGACCACAAGGTGGTGCTGCACTATCTTGATCTGGACAGTTTCAAGGAAATGAACACGGCGATCGGGCAGGCGGCAGCGGACCAGCTGTTGAAATATGTTGCCGGGCGCCTGCAAAGCAGTTTGCGCGGCATGGTGACCCTGGCGCGCATTGGCGCTGACCAGTTCTGCGTTGTACAGGAAGGGGTGAAGCTGTCCGAGAATGCGGAATTGCTGCTGGAACGCCTGCGCCGCAAGCTGGAGCAACCCTTCACTGTCGCAGGCAAGGAAATCCGTCTCACCGCGTGCATCGGCACGGCAATCGCGCCCGATGATGCCGATACGCCCGGACATCTGTTGGCGCGTGCCGAGATCGCGATGAAAAAAGCCAAGGCCGCCGGGCGCGGCACCTTTTCGTTTTACGAACTCGCGGCAGACAAGGCGCTGGAAGACCGGCGTAAATTGAAGCTTGAGCTGGCGGATGCGCTGGCCGAAGACCAGATATTCCTGCTGTATCAGCCGCAGTTCGATATCGACAGCGGCGCGGTGACCGGGTTTGAGGCGCTTGCACGCTGGCGACACCCAAAGCGCGGTGTGGTCTCCCCGGTCGAGTTTATCCCGCTGGCGGAAGAGAGTGGGTTGATTGTTGAAATAGGTAGCTGGATTTTCCGCGAGGCATGCAGGGAGGCAGCAGGTTGGGCAAGCCCATTGAGGATTGCGGTCAATCTGTCCCCCGTTCAATTTGACGACAATGAATTGCCGGAAAAGATCGACAGCGTGCTGGCGGAATGCGGGCTTGACCCGCGCAGGCTGGAGCTTGAGATAACCGAAGGCGTGTTGATTGAAGATGAAATACGCGCGCTTGGCATGCTCAGACGGCTGAAAGACAAGGGCATCCAACTGGCGATGGATGACTTTGGCACTGGCTATTCGTCGCTCAGCTACCTGCGTCAGTTCCCGTTTGACAAACTCAAGATTGATAAAAGCTTTATAACCGACCTGAAGGACGACCAGCAGTCGCTGGGTATCGTCAAGGGCATGATCGGCCTTGCGCACGGGTTGAATATACCTGTGCTGGCTGAAGGCGTCGAAAATGAAGCCCAACTGGCCATGCTCAGGCTGGAACACGGCGACGAGGTGCAGGGTTTTTATACCGGCATGCCCAAGCCCATCAGCCACTATGAAGCGCTGACCGACGCGCGGAAGACGGGCACTATTGCGACACCGGTGAGCCAGAGCGCCTGACGCGGCCTCGCGAATGTGGTGACAGGGCTGGTCGTTCCCAAAAAAATGCCCCGCCCGGGGGGGAGCGGGGCAGTGGCCTTGACAGGAGGAACTCCGGAGAGGACAGTCAACCGGAGCGCCTTTTGTTGACCTCGTTTAACGCGTCGCTGTCGCGCTCGAAACTCATTTCCGGGGGCCCGACAGGCCGGTCGCTTGGTGCCATTGAACTTTTGCGGTTTGGGCATGCTGCGGCAATCACACTGCGACGGACGGTGTGGTGCTTGCGGTGAAATGTTACTTTATATCATTTATTGTTGCGATTGCAGCAAGTCGCGGTAGGTCGGCCAGAAGGCAAGCACCGACACCCCCATGCTCACGACACGGTTGTTGATGCGGCTATTGGCTGTCTGGATACCGAAGATATGCCAGCCCGCCTCGGTTTTTTGCAACATGGGGCCGCCGCTGTCGCCCTTGATGGAGACGCAGTCGGTCATGATCACATGGCCCTTTTGCGCCAGCGCCTGAATTTTGCAATTCCCCTCAAGCGACAGCAGGTGGGCCCGGTCCCCGGGATAACCCGCCACGGTGATGATGGGGCTATAGAGCGTGGTGTGAGCGTTGCCGTTTTCGTCGACAGTCAGGTCGTTCGGGAACGGGAGGTGGCCAAGCTCCTTACCCAGCGCTTCCTCAAGCGTGAGCAGGGCCCAGTCATAGGCCAGCGTTTTGTGAGAAGCGCCAAGCGTGCCGTCAAAATCGGGGCTGACCTTATAGGACGCAACCTTCGAATGACCAGCGTAGCCGCCGGAGTGGTATCCGGCAACAAAATGCACAATGGACGGCACCACCATGTGGCCCTGCGCTTTGGAGTACAGGCAATGTGCGGCGGTCAGCACCAGCCTTTCGCCCACAAGGCTGCCGGTGCAGTGCGCCCGCCCGCCAATGTTGACCCGCCCGATGGAGCGCCACGGCGCTTCCCGGCTGTCGACAGTGGGGCGGCCAAAGCTCGTTACCACATTATCGGGCAAGGTGCCCGCTTCGCGCATGCGCTTGAGCCTTTCCTGCGCGCTCAGGGTCGCGTCGTCCTGCGCGTATGCGGCGAAGGAGGTTGAGACGAGTAGAAGTGCGCAAAGGAAGGCTTTAATCTTCATGGGGTGCCAGTTTCACCGTGCTGCCGGGCGCGAGGTTTTGCGCAAGCGGGATGGAGCGGTAGAAACAGCTCTCATGCCCCACGTGGCAGCACTTGCCGCCCTTTTGCTCCACCACCAGCCACAGGCTGTCCTGGTCGCAGTCGGTCCGGAAATCCCGCACCACTTGAAACTCGCCCGAGGTTGCGCCCTTGTGCCACAGTGACTGGCGCGAGCGGGAGAAATAATGCGCCTCGCCGGTCTCGATCGTCCTCTCAATCGCCTCACCGTTCATCCACGCCTGCATCAGCACGCGGCCTGTGGTGGCGCATGTCGTGACAACGGGGATGAGCCCGCGCTCATCAAATTTGGGCGCAAACTCAAGGCCGTTTTCAACGGCATCCTTGCTCTCTCTTTCGGCGAATGACATTCCGGGCAGTCCTTAAAGCGAATGAAGCGGCAGTCTCTTATGATCGTGCCGCTTCATCAAGTCACAGTTTCTTGTCGCAACCTTTAGCCGCGGATGAGGTCCCAGAAACGGCGTTCCTGGTCGGCTTCACGGAACACACCGCGGAACTGGCGGGTAATGGTGTAAACACCGTGATGCTTCACGCCGCGACAGGTCATGCACTGGTGTGTGGCGTCCACCACCACGGCCACGCCTTTAGGCTCAAGGTATTTCTCAATCGCGTCCGCAATCTGCGCCGTCATGGTTTCCTGCGTTTGCAGGCGGCGGGCATAGGCTTCCACGATACGCGCGAGCTTGGAGATGCCCACAACGCTGCCGTTTGGCATATAGGCCACGTGCGCTGTGCCTTGCACCGGCACCATATGGTGTTCGCAGTGGCTCTCCACACGAATGCCGCGCAGCACGACCATGTCGTCATAGCCTGCGACTTCATCAAAGGTGCGCGCGAGGATTTCCTCCGGGTCGGCTTTATAGCCGGCGAAAAACTCTTCATACGCCTTGGCAACACGCTTTGGCGTGTCGAGCAGGCCTTCGCGGCTTGGGTCGTCCCCTGCCCAGCGAATGAGAGTACGGACGGCAGCTTCGGCTTCAGCGCGCGATGGACGGCCACCGGCGCTCGCGCGAGCACCATCCGGGATGACCTTCAGTTCAGAGCCGGTTTCGGCCCTTTCAAGTACGGCATCCATCAAGAATTCCTTTCTGTGGATGAGGCCCCTTCATGGCGAGAGTACGCCGGGGCAGTATGTAAACTGGCGTGGAAGACCCACGCACAAACTGTCATTAATATGGTCAGGATTACAGCGATTTCAAGGTAAAGGCAAGATTCGAACGCGATCACAATATTGTCCCTTGGCAATCAGACCTGAGGGTTTTACGAACGAAAGAATTAACCGGATCAAGTAAACAGGCCACCACATGACCGAGCTCTACAACACTGACATTCTGCGCTGGACCACCCGCATTCCGCATCAGGAACGGTTGGTGGCCGCAGATGTGACAGTGACAAAAACCAGCCGTATCTGCGGCAGCCGTATTGGTGCGGACGCTCATCTTGTGCTTGGCCGCATCAAGACATTCGGCTGGGAAGTGAAAGCCTGTGCGCTTGGGCAGGCAACCTCTGCCATTGTCGGCCAGCATGTCATCGGCCTTGCGGAGCCAGAGCTTGAAGACATCGCCGGGCGCTTTCGCCATATGGTGAAAACCGGTGAGGCGGATTTCCCGTCAAAATGGGAGGCGCTTGCCCTCCTTGCCCCGGTGCAGGACCACCCGGGCCGGCATGGGTCCGTCATGCTGCCCTTTGAGGTACTTGAAGGTATATTTGCCGCAGCGGAGAAAGCAGAGTAGGGTCTGGGTTTCAGGGCCATACCATAGTTTAGCCCCATTTCATGTGGCACAGAGCAACTCTGCGCTTCCAGCCCGAGAGGAACGATATGCGCCTGAGCCGCCATCTGAAAAGCCATTTGATACCTCTGCTGACCGGTCTTGCCGTCGTGTTTGCCCCCGCCGCCCATGCCGCCAATGGCACCACCGAGGAACTGGTGCGGGCGATTGGCGAAGGCACCTTCAAGGACATCACCAGCGTGCTGGTCGCCAAGGACGGCAAGATTGTCGAAGAATATTATTTTGGGGACGGTGGTCCGCAGATGTTGAACGATACCCGTTCTGTGACCAAAACGCTGACAAGTATGGCCGTGGGGGCTGCTGTTTATCAGGGCGCGCTTGAGGGGGAGGACGAAGCGGTTTTCCAGCTTTTTGGCGACCGCGCCCCGCACGGCAATATGGACCCGCTCAAACGGTCGATCACGGTGCGGGACCTCCTGACCATGAGTTCCGCGCTGGACTGCGACGACAGCGACAGCGCGAGCGCGGGCTATGAGGACAAGATGCACGAGCGTGACGACTGGACCAGCTTTGTGCTTGGCCTGCCGGTTGAGGAAAACTATAGCCGTGACGCCGACGGCCTTGGTTCGTTCCGCTACTGCACGGCTGGTGTGTTTCTGCTGGGGCAGGCGCTCGAGCGCGCAACTGGCCTGAGTGTGGACGATTTCGTTCGCGGTGCCATCTTCCGGCCGCTGACAATTGAGGAATACAAATGGTACCGGTCCCCCACGGGGGAGGAGCAAACCGGCGGCGGCCTGCGGATGAAAAGCCGTGATCTCTGGAAACTGGCGGAATTGGCGCGCGCCGATGGTGTTTGGAACGGCAGACGCATCCTGCCCAAGGGGTGGATGGCGAAATCCACCAAGCCGCAGCGTGTGGTGAATGAGCTGAGATCATACGGCTATCTCTGGTGGCTGCAGGACTTCAAAAGCGCCACCACTGGCAAGAAGCACCCGGCCTATTACATGTCAGGCAATGGCGGCAACAAGGTGGTTGTGGTGCCGGGCCTGAAGCTTGTGGCGGTGATCACGGCAACGGCCTATAACACGCCCGGCATGCATGACCAGTCGACCGACATTATCGAACGCTATATCCTGCCCGCTTATGAGCACGGCGCGGTGCATATTGGCCGCTGATCATTTTCCGCCGCTCGCTGCCTGCGTCTGGTCTTCGATGTGCGGCACGCGTATAGCCTCGATCTGGTAGACTTCTTTCAGGAACAGATAGAGGAACGCCAGCGACAAGGTCAGTACGGTGATGCCAGTCAGGGCGGAGGTGATCTGGATGCCGGAAAAACCGATCTTGATATTGTTGGGGATTGGTTGCGGCGCGGGCTGTGGTGCCGCCCCTTCCCCTTCCCGCGCGGTTGGGTCGGGTTCCTTTTTGCCAGGGTCCGCCACTGGCGGGGCGACAGCCACGGAGCGGTTCAGTTCCTTCGCGGAAAAAATGATGCCCGCCATGGTAATGACAACCACCATCACCAGAAGCGTGTAGGACGCCACATCCTGATAGAGGAAGATATCCTCCTGTTTTCGCAGCAGGGCGGCAATGGTTCTGTTCTGCTGGGTCTGCGCCTCATAGTAGGTCAATTCAACATCCTTCATCGCGGCGAGGGTGGCAGGGTCCGTGACCTGCTGCGCCTTGAGCTCGTCCAACTGGGCTGAAAGATCATTCAGGATATCCTCCTGCGCCTTGGCAATCATGGCCAGTTCTTCCTGGCTTTTGGCGGCGTAGGGGTTTGTTTCATAAGCGCCAGCAACTGACGATATCACGAGGGCGGCCAGCATCGCGCCAAGGATTTTCATGGCATGTGTCATTGGCTATCGCCCCCCTCGTCCTCCTCCGGGCATTGGCAAAGTGGTCCCGGCTTGGTGACATGTTTGCAATAAGGCGGCAGCTCGCATTTTGGCTTCGGCGTGCCGAGGGTGGGCAGGGTGACGCCCGGCTGGGTTGGCTGCGAGGGTAAAACCGGCGTGCCGACTGTGGGGATTTTATACTCATATTCCGGGCGGTTCAGCTGCAAGGACATCGGATTTCCCTTGGGCTTGGCCGCTTCCCTGAGAAGCTGTTCCACCTTTTTGCCGTCCAACAGGCCTTGCAGGCCGCCGGGCAACTGATAGCCAGAGGCCGGGTTCTGTGCGGCACGCAGGAGGGCAGAAATATCGGCAGGGGTTTGGCTGCTTTGCAGTTTGTTTTGCAAGGCCTGCAGGTCTGCTGCGTTGAGGTGCTGAAGCTGGCGTGCCAACTGGTCCAGATCAGCCGAGGCTGGTGGGCCTTGTTGCGCGCAGACGGCTGCGCTGTATGAGCAGGCAAACACAACGGCTGCCGTACGAATGGTTTTCATGATGAAAGCCCCCATCAGAGCAAGGGCAGGGCGGTTTGTCTGGCAATTTACTCAGGACACAGCCGCGCAAGCCACGCTTACCCGCAATTGGCAGCATTATACAAGAAATGCGCTAATTTTCAATCCGCTTGGGCGGCTGTCAAGGGGCTGGGTCAAGGTATTGGCTGGCCCATGCCGACAAGACCCGTGCCACATACACGCCGTCATGCGGGCGCTCCATCAACAGATGGTCGGCCAAGTCAAGCGAGACATAGCTTTTAGGGTGTTTGGCCGCGTCAAAAATGCGCCGGGCATGGTCGACCGAGACGGTTTTATCCACGGGGCTGTGCATCACAAGAAGCGGCTTGCGCAGGTTACGTATCGCGCCTTCCACATTTTGCGCTCGGGCGTCCTCAACAAACTGGTGTTTGATCTTGAAGGGGCGGCCAGCCAGAGCCACGGTGGCTTCACCCTGTTCGGCGATGCGGTCAAGATCCTCGCTGAACTGCTTGAGCACATTTTCACTGTCAAAGGGGGCGGCGATGGTGGCGACGGCTTTCACTTCGGGCACCTGTCCGGCAGCGACCAATGTGGCGGCACCGCCAAGGCTGTGACCCATCATGATGGCCGGGGCCTCAAGTTTCTCGCGCATGTAATTTGCGGCAGCCAGAAGGTCGGCAACATTGGAGGAGAAATTGGTGTTGGCAAAATCGCCGTTTGACCGGCCAAGCCCGGTGAAGTCAAACCGGAACAAGGCAATGCCGTCATCATTCAGCGCCCTGGCGATGCGGTTGATGGCATTCAGGTCTTTCCCGCAGGTAAAACAATGGGCAAACAGTGCGTAGGCACGGGGTGTGCCCTCAGGCGTATCCAGCTTGGCGGCAAGTTCGGCGCCTAGCGCGCCTCTAAACATGATTTTCTGTGCGGGCATCTCATCCTCCTTGTCAGCTACTCAAAGATACGCTTTGTGCCTGTCGGCGCTAGGCGGCCTGTTCGCAACCTGGTGTCGCGAGCTGCCGAACATCACTTTGTCAGCGCATCACCCATCTGTCGGATGGCGTCTATCTTGTCATAAAGGGGCTGCCAGTCGTCGTGCTCGGCAATATGAGACCAGATATCCTCCACTTCCTCGATCAGCATGGTGCAGGGTCCATCGCCTCCAAAATAGGCATGGTTCAATGCGTCCGGTCGGGCGGGGGCGTAGCTGGTGATCGCGGCTTTCAGCGCCGCGTCGGCGTCGTAGCGCGCGGCCTCTGGGCTTTTGGCAGCGCGCTTTTCGCTTTGGCTGCCGCCGTACCAGTCAAAGAAAAAACGCTCGTAGGAGAAGGTCTCCCGCAGCATGAAATTATTGACGGCGCTCAACAGCGCGTCGTCATCCTTGTCTCCCTTCGGCTTCACCCCCATGCGGGCCAGCAGTTTTGACCGCAAGGCAGCAAGATAAACCTTGGGGAAGGGTTCCAGCACGTCCTTGAGTGCCTGTTCCTCGCAGATGTCTGCCAGCGCCCCGCCAAGCTGGTAGATATTCCAGTGCAACGCGTCCGGCTGGCGGCCAAAGGCATAAAGTCCCCGCTCATCAAAATAGGCAGCCGTGAAACCCAGCTCCATGCGCGGCAGGAAGCGCCACGGGCCAAAGTCGAATATCTCGCCGGTAATGTTGATATTGTCGGTATTAAGCACGCCGTGCACGAAGCCTGCGGCCATCAGGTCAGCCGCCTGCATCGCCACGCGTTCCATCACAAGGCCAAGGAAATGCAGGGCCTTGTCAGCGTCGCTGGATTTCATTTCGGTATCGAAATAATATTTCAGGCAATAGTCCACCAGTGTATTCAGCCGGTTGGTATCTGTATAATAAGCATGGCGCTGGAAGGTGCCGATACGGATATTGCCGTGGGTCAGGCGCACCATGACCGCAGAGCGGGTGGGCGAGGGTTCGTCGCCGCGCATCAGGCTCTCGCCGGTTTCAACGATAGAAAAGGTGCGGCTCGTGCAGGCACCAAGCGCCTCCAACATCTCGGTTGCCATGATCTCGCGCACGCCCCCCTTCAATGTCAGCTTGCCGTCCCCTGACCGGCTATAAGGTGTGCGACCGGAGCCCTTGGTGCCAAGGTCCATCAGGCGCCCGCGTGTGTTGCGCATCTGGGCATACAGAAAGCCGCGACCATCGCCGATGTCGGGATTGTAAACCTGGAACTGGTGCCCGTGATACCGCTGTGCGATGGGGCTTTCGAGATTGCCCGGAAGTCGCACAAACTTCGCACA
Source organism: Kordiimonas aestuarii (assembly GCF_025574465.1). Taxonomy (GTDB): domain Bacteria; phylum Pseudomonadota; class Alphaproteobacteria; order Sphingomonadales; family Kordiimonadaceae; genus Kordiimonas; species Kordiimonas aestuarii. The sequence goes on along the minus strand of NZ_JAOBPP010000021.1, from coordinate 47,374 downwards.
GTGTGCAATCCACTCTTCATCGGTGAGGGTATTGAGGCCCACGTCGCCTGCCGCCCGATCATTGCGGTACCTGAGGATATGTTTGGGGAAGTCGGCGGCTTCCACCGCATCACCAAACCCATCGCCAAGCGTGGCAAAGGCCGGGTCTGCCTTATAGTTTTTGGATAGGGGCATAAATTCCTCTGACCAGTGTGTGGGCGCTTAGCCTAACAGGTCAGGACGGGAAACCCCAAGTCACATGGCTGTCAAAATCGGGCCGTGGGCGTTCGCTTGGCTCGTCGGCCTGTGTGCCAAAGAAAATAAAGCCCGCAATATTCTCGTTTTCTGAAAGGCCCAGTCCGCCCTTGACTGCAGGGCTGTAGGACGCCCAGCCGGTAAGCCAGCAGCTTGCGTACCCCAGCGCGGTGGCGGCGATAATCATGTTTTGGCATGCGGCGCCGGACGATAGCTCCTGCTCCCACACGGGGATGGAGCTGTTCGGGTTGGTGCTGGAGATGGCTACCACCAGCACGGGGCCTTGCGTGGCGTAGCCCTTCATTTTCTCTGCAACCTTGGGGCTGCTTTCATTTTCTTTGACAAGCGCATGTGCAATCAGGTCGCCCAACTTCTCGCGCGCTGCACCCTCAAGCACCAGATAGCGCCACGGAAACAGCTTGCCGTGGTCAGGGACCCTCAGCGCGGCGGCGAGGATTTTTTCCATGTCAGCCTTGTCAGGGCCCGGACCGACCATATCGCGCGCTTTTACACTGCGGCGGTTGATCAAAAGCTCATAGGTCTCGGCGCTTGGGGTATTGAAAGGCATCAAATTCTCACTTGGCAGGGGTCAGATGTTTGTAGAAGAAACAGGTATCATGGCTTGTGCCATCACTGTCAATTGTGAAGGCGGGCACGATACCAAAGCGGGTATAGCCCATGCGACCATAAAGGCCATCTGCAACATCGCCCCTGCGTGTGTCGAGAATAAGGAGCGTGCGGCCAATTTCCCATGCTGTGTGTTCAAGTGCTGCCATCAGCCGGTGGCCAATACCGTGCCGCCGTGAGCGTGGGCCCACCATCAATTTATGCACCTCGGCGCGGTGCTCAGCGTTGCCTTTAAGACAAGGTACAAGCTGTACAGTGCCGTACGCCTTGCCGTTCTCGATTGCGAGTAATAATACGATGCGGTCTTTATTGACCGCTTTCTGCACATCAAGCCAGTAATTTTCGGCCTCTTCGCGCGCGAGCTGGGGCAGGAAACCAATAGACGCTCCAGCCGCCACAGAGGCGACAAGAATATCGGTCAAATCCGCCAGATAGGGCGAAAGGTCTTCTATCTGTTCAACTTGCATTCGCCTGAAAAATCCAAGTTTCCATAAAATATAATCAGAGAGCGGCTAATATGGCCAAACGTCCGTTTTCACTCTCTCGGGTGGCTGCCTGAAGCCACTTTAATCCGAGAGTATGGGCAGTGCGTAGAAAAGGCCATAGAAAATTTGCATGTTTTTACAAAAGCTTAGCTAATCACATATGTGTGCTTTTATCACTTTCTTGTTTGTTTGCATGGCGCCACGCATAGTTTATACCTGAGGGCAAAATTTGGGAGATGGTCGATGAAACGACAGTTGCTGGCAATTTTGATGATGAGTGCGGCGATGGCTGTGCCTGCGCAGGCTGACATTACGGGTGTGGCAGAGGATGCCCCCATTCCGGCGGACACAGGCATCAAGCTTGCGCCCGGTTTCCGGGCCACGGTATTTGCTGACGGCATTGGCGCTGCGCGGCACATGGCCGTCAGTGACAATGGCTGGGTCTACGTTGCGCTGATGAAACCAGAGGAAGGTTTTGGTGCCGTGGCGCTTTATGACAGCGACGGCGACGGCAAGGCTGATGAGCGGGTCCCGTTTGCCAGGGGCATGTCCGGCACCGGCATGGGCATCAACGATGGGCATCTGTATTTTGCAGAAGACGAACGCATTATGCGCTGGCCGTTGCCGGAAGGTGGCGCACCCGAAGGCGAGGCAGAGATGATCGTCGAAGGTTTCCCCAACAAGCGCCAGCATTCAGCCAAGCCCTTCACTTTTGACAGTGATGGCCACCTGTATGTGAACATTGGCGCGCCGTCGAACGCCTGTATGGAAAAGATGCGCACCAAAGGCTCCCCGGGCATGGACCCATGCCCCATTCTTGAGGAATTCGGTGGCGTGTGGCGTTTTGACGCCGACAAGGCCGGGCAAACCCAGGTAGACGGTATGCGCTACGCCACCGGCATCCGTAACGCCATGGCGATTGACTGGAACCCGCATGCGGGCGCGCTTTACATCGCGCAGCATGGCCGCGACCAGTTGAACAGCTTTTTCCCAGATATGTACACGGAACAGCAAAGTGCTGAACTGCCCGCCGAGGAATTCCACCGCGTGGAAGAGGGAGCTGACATAGGCTGGCCCTACGGCTATGTGGACCCAGATATCGAGGGCCGTGTTCTGATGCCGGAATATGGCGGTGATGGCAAGGCGACAACCGACCGCGGCCAGGAACCGCTGATTGCCTTCCCTGGCCACTGGGCACCTAATGACCTGTTGTTCCCGCGCAGTGAGGTATTGCCAGCAGAGATGCGCACCGGGGCCTTCATTGCCTTCCATGGGTCGTGGAACCGGGCGCCAAAACCACAGGCCGGTTACCGCGTTGTATTTGTGCCAATGGATGAAGCCGGCGCCGTTTCAGGTGACTGGGTCACCTTCGCGGACGGCTTTGCCGGCGAGGGCCCGATCATGAGCCCACGGAACGCCAAGCACCGTCCGACGGGCCTTGCCGAAGGTGCGGATGGTGCGATTTATATTTCAAGCCTGATGTCAGGCGGTCGCGTCTGGAAGGTGGTTTATGAAGGCCAATAAATTTGCGGCGGCGCTTGTCGCCGCTTCCCTCACAGGCGCGGCGTATGCGCAGGATGAGGAAGCCGACGGTGGCACCGGACAGGCGCTATACGAGGCCAACTGCGCGGCATGCCACCAGTATGACGGGGGCGGTGTACCGATGATGCAGCCTGAGTTGATCCTGAGTGAGAAGGCAAACGGTGACATTGGCGGGGTGATTGACATGATTCTGCTCGGCAGTGCCGCCGTGCCCGCGGGCACCAGCGGCTACTCCAACGAAATGCCGCCTTTTGATTATCTCTCTGATGAAGATATTGCGCTGATTGCATCTTATGTCCGAACCCATTTTGAAAATAGTGGCGGCGCTGTCACTGCTGATGACGTGCGCGCCCGCCGCGCGAGCCACGCAGGACAGTAAGCCCGGCGGCACGACCAACTGGCAGGAAATTTCCGTTGTGGAAAAACGCTTGCCCGCTGACGCTGTTGGCCAGAAGGCGCTGGACCTTGATGCAGGCGCTGCTCCCGGCTTTCGGCTGGATACCGCGCTTGCCGCGGTGCCCGGCGTCACGCTTTTCCGCCGCGCTGACAGCCTGACGGGCCATCCCACCACACAAGGCCTTTCCATGCGCGGCGTGGGCGCCAGCGCGGCAGGGCGGGTGTTGGTGACACTTGACGGTGTACCCATGGGCGACCCGTTTGGCGGCTGGATCTACTGGTCCGCGCTTGATGCGTTTGAGCTGGCGGACATGCGCGTGAAACCCGGTGGCAGCGCAGGCGCATATGGCGCGCAGGCGCTGGCGGGCGTAGTGGATATCCGCAGCCGCACCATCCGTGGCATGCGCCCTGGTGTTGAGGGCTGGTATGGATCTGACAACAGCTTCAGCGTCAGGGGCCGCGCGGGTTTTTACCTCGGTGATATGGGCCTTGCCCTGGCTGGAGGGCATTTCCAGACGGATGGCGATTATCTGCTTGGGTCCGCTGACCGTGGCGCGGTTGACACGCGGGCGGCTAATGAGGCCTCCTTTGCCAGCATGAAGGTTGAGCATGATGTCGGCGGCGTTGAAGCCCGCGGCGCCCTGCGCTACTTCTGCGAGGACCGGGTGAACGGTCTTGCCCTCGCAACCAATGAGACAGAAGCGGCCGATGCCTCGCTCACGCTTTCAGGTGACGCGGGCGACGGCCGGTGGGAGGTTGTCAGCTACTACCGCACGCGCGATTTTGCCAATGTATTTTCTGCCGCCCGTGATGGCCGTACCACCGAACTTGCAGTGCTGGACCAATATGATGTGCCCGCATGGGGCGCGGGCCTGCTGGCGCGCATGCAATTTGAAGGTTTTGAACTTGGCCTTGATGGCCGCCGGATGAGCGGGGAAACCAATGAACGTTTTCGCAACCTGGGCGACGGCTTCACCCGCGAACGCACAGCTGGCGGTGACCAGTGGACGATGGGTGCTTACGGTGAAGGTAAGATGGAGGTGGGCGCGGCTGTGGTTTCCGCCACGCTTCGGCTGGACCGCTGGCGCAGCTATAATGGCTCCCGCACCGAAAGCGATATGACAACCGGCGCAGTGCTGCGCGATGATGAGGTGCCCGACAGAAGTGGCTGGCAACCGTCAGCACGGCTGGGTGCCGTGGTGCCGGTCACGGGGGCGATCGACCTGCGTGCGGCAGCCTACCGCAGCTGGCGCCTGCCCACGCTTAATGAATATTACCGCCCGTTCCGCGTGGTGAATGACATCACCGAGGCCAACCCTGGCCTGGTGCCCGAAAAACTGTATGGCTTAGAGATCGGGGCGGACTATGAACCGCTGAACACCTTCAAGGCGTCCATCACCTATTTCCGCAACTGGCTGCGAGACGGTGTGGGTAATGTGACCATTGGCCTTGGCCCCGGCTTTTTCCCGCTTGGCGGTTTTGTGCCCGAGGGCGGAGTGCTCAGGCAGCGGGCGAATATCGACGCCAGCATCACCGATGGCATTGAGCTTGAGGGCCAGTTGAAGTTGCAACCCGGCTGGACTCTGGGGGCACGGTATCAATATGCCCGCGCTCGTATCACAGCGTTTGATGCAAGGCCCGAGCTTGTGGGCAACCGCCCGGTGCAGACCCCGAAGCACGGGATGAACCTCTCACTTGCCTATGATGCGGGTGGGCCGCTTACCTTGTTGGGCCTGATGCGCTACGCTTCGGGCCAGTATGATGATGACCTGAATATCCGCAGACTGGAGGGTATCGTCACCTTTGACGCTCGCGCTGATTACGCGCTGGGCAGCGGGGTAAGCCTGTTTGCCGATATCCGTAACCTGTTTGATGCCAAGGTAGTCTCGGCTCTTACGGAGGACGGGGTGGAAACGCTCGCACAGCGCCGCTTCTGGCGTGTGGGTTTGCGGGCGAATTTCTGATTATTTTGGCTTGCACAGCGCCGCCCGCCCCTGTATCACTTCGATATATAAAAATATACAAACGATAGCTAACGACAGTTGAGGAGATACCCCATGCGAGCAAAAGACGCTCTGATTCTATCCATTTTAAGTGTTGGCCTTGGCGCCTGTTCGATTTCGGTCGAGGGTGAAGACCGTGGTTATGGCCCTCGTCATTATGACTGGGACGGCGGTCAGGCAACCGTGAAATTGCCCGACGGCCAACGCGTGAAGTTCGGTTGCCCTGATGGCACGTCGCTTTTTGTGCGCGACCGCACCGACAAGGGTGGGGAACTGGTTTACGGCTGCCGCACCGGTGGTGGCGCGAATGTCGAGATTGATATCGACTAACCAGCCTATTGCACCTATGCCTGAAGCCGGAGCGCGCTTGCCTCCGGCTTTTTTATGGGCTGCGGCCGTTAAAGCCAGCGCCGCGTGCACTGGCGATAGGCGTCAAACTCCGCGCCAAACGCGCCGTGCAGGAAGGCTTCTTCCGCTTCGATGATTTTGGTGGTGAACACCCCTGTCAGCAGGAGCGACAGGATGGTGAGAGGGCCGGGGGCTACAATGACAGCGCCCACGATAAACAGCATAATGCCAACATAGATCGGGTTGCGGGAAAAGCGGTACAGCCCTCCGGTGACAAGGCTTTGGCTTGCCTCAATACCGGAGGGGATGCCAATGCGCCACGCCTTGCCCATGTCCACCTGCGAAAGCACGGCGATACCGATGCCAAGCGCCATAACGGCGACACCATAATGGGCGTAGGCATTGGGCGCCGTCATCACGAGCCGGTCCAGCCCCGGCACAAAGGGGCGCGCCACGAGGTAAAGGTCAAGCACGATGGCGACAAGCGCCAGCACAGCCTCTGGCCCCGTGCGCTTGCGGCCAACAACAGCAAGCACGGTGATGTCCTCTGCGCAGCTCAGGTACATGATGCGGGCAAAACCCCAGGCAAGCGCAAGGGCGATGAGTACCAGTGGCCCGTAATAGGTGATCAGGTCATAGTTGGACATCGGCGGCTTCTCCTATCAGCCAATTGTACGGCGATTCGCCCAACCGTAAAGCCTGTAGCCGCTACAGGCTCAAGAGGAAAATACGCCTGGGGCCTTATTCCCCGCTCGCGGCAAATTCACGCCGGCCGTCCATCTCGCCCACGGCCGAGCTGATGGCTTGGAAGGCGGTGATGATCATGTCCATATGCAGCTTGTTTGCAGGGTCGTTATAGCCTTTGTTGGCGCTGGTTTTGGCGATGATGGTGCGGGTTGTGGGGTCCACATAGATATACTGGCTGTAAATACCGGCGGCCATGAAGTCCCCATGCGGGTTTGAGGGGGTCCACCACTGGAAACCATAGCCGTATGGTGTATCCGAATTTGCATTGTCAAAGCCCGCGGCGAGGTGCGGCGCGGACGGTGTGATCGAGGCTTCGACCCAGTCAGCGGGTACAATCTGCTCGCCTTCCCAATTGCCCTTATGCAGGTAAAGGCGACCCATGCGCGCCATGTCGCGCAGGCTGGCCTGCAGGCCGCCCATGGCCACTTCCATGCCGTGGCCGTCGATCAGGAAATAGGCGTCGTGTTCCATGCCGATGGGTTGCCAGATCTGCTCCTCAAGCAGCGTGGTCAATGATTTGCCGGTTACCCGCACCAGCACCATGCCCAGCACATGGGTGTTGACGCTGACATAGTCGTTGAAGGTGCCGGGGTCACGCTCCCGCTTAAGGCTGGCGGCATAACCGTCAAGGCTGGCGCCGGTGCCGATCACCATGGACATGCGGTTCACGTCGGATGTCAGGTCGCCATAGTCCTCGGTGAAGCGAATGCCGGACGACATGGTCAGGATGTCACGCAGGCTGACCATGTCATACCCTGAGCCCTTGAGTTCCGGCAGGTATTTGGTCACGTCGTCTTCGATGCTTTCGATCTGCCCCTTCTCAAGCGCGATGCCGAACAGGGCGGAGACAAAACTTTTGGTGACCGAAAACTGGATGTGCCGGTCGTCCGCTCTTTCGCCCTGGTAATATTCCTCAAACAAAACGGTGTCGTCGCGCACTACAATCAGGCCGGTGGTGCCTGTCTCGACCATCAGGTCCCTGATGGAGCGTTCTTCGCCGCCATAGACATAAGTGTCCGGCAGCGGCTGTCTGGCATATGTGAACTGCCACGGATCATCACCTGCGTGTACGGTTGTGGTGTCAAAAAACTCTCTGGTGCGACGGTAATTTTCGGTGATGTGTTCGAGATCGTAATAGGACGCCATGCGGGCAAAGGCCGTGCCGTAGGTGTAGCCATAATATCCCAAAGGCAGCAGAACCAGTATGAGGGCAGCGAGTGCCACCCGTTTTGTGGTTTTTGACATTTTAATCCCCGTCTCGTGCGCGCCCATGCGCTTTGGACTATCCTTTTGATAATTTGTACACTGCGCAGGAGGGCGATGCCGCCTCTAAAATATTTAGGCTGCGGCGTTCAGCTTGAGCACATCCCAATAGCCGCGTCTGATTTCCATCTCGCCGCCGAACCCTCGCTCAAGCATGATGCGGTGCACTTCGGGCAAACGCCAGCAGGGCACAAAGGGCAGCATGTGATGCTCAATGTGATAATTCACATAATAAGGCGCGAAGGTCATGCGCTCCCATATGCTGACAAGAGTTGTGCGGCTGTTTTTGAGCGGGTGTGCAAGGTCCGGCATGGTGGAATGTTCGGCGATGTTGCGGACGCGCAGGAAAAGCTGCTGCGTGGTCATCAAGGGGATAAGCCAGCACAGGACAAAAAGGTCCAGCCGCCCGGCAAGCGCAAAGCCTGCGATGAACAGCGTATAAAAGAGGATAGGCCCGGTGTAAAAAGCCTTCAGTCGTTCTATGCGGCCTTCTCTCCCACCCCAGATAAAGCGGAAGATGCCAAGCTGCGTGCGCAGGAAAACAATCCCGGTCAGGTCGCGCGCGACCTTGCGCAGCATGCTTTCCCTTGAGACAGGGAAGGGGGTATAGAGGAAGTTTTCAGGGTCGTCTTCCGTGCGGGTGAAGCGGTGATGGGCCATGTGACGGATGCGGTAGTTCTGCATACGCAGGACCATGGGCCACGCCGCGCACCATGCGGTGAAGCGTTCGTTTATCCAGCGGGTTTTGAACAGCATGCCGTGGCTGCCCTCATGCATGATGATGGCAAGGCCCAACTGGCGGCTGCCAACAAGCACGGCGCAGACCAGGAAGGTCAGCACATTGGGGAAAAGCGCATAAAGCGCGATGGCGACCGCAATGACACCCCAGCAGTGGACAAGAAGCCACGCGCCCATGAGGTCAGACCGTTGTCTGAGCCGATGGGATTGTTCCTTCGTCAGAATGTCAGACGGTTTGATGCTTTGCCACTGCGTGGACATGTCACTTCCCTCTTCCCCCAAAAAGATCGCCGCCCCGCGCGGCCTAAAACCTTCCTTAAGGATTTTGCCGCATGAATACTGGAACCGCGAGTCTAAAAAAGAGAATAGCCTGTATTCACCAGTTTTCAAACCCGCGTCCGCGTGATCAAATGTCAGCGAGCGACCGCTGTATCGTTTGAACTGGTTACCAGGCTTGATAGAATAGGACCATGATTTCGATTTTCGCCCGTTTGATGTGTCTTGTTATGTTGCTGTCGGCCATGCCGGACGGGCGCGCCTTTGCCACGGGGGACGCCGCGCTTCTGGAGCAACTGGTGCGGGTGCCGAAATATGCGGCGGTGGCGTTGTCGACGGATGGTCACTTTCTGTCCGCCCTTCACCGCAAGGGCGATGACGCCGAACTGGTCGTCTGGAACGTGGATGCCGGGGCCGATACAGCGGATGCGCTGCCGTATCTTTACAAGGATCTTAGCTGGATTTCATGGGTGGGCAATGGCCGGTTGCTGATCTCCCTCAAGGAGCATGGCCTTGTGCTGTATGATGCCCATATCAGGCGCCTCAGGCCGTTGATCGAAGGGGCCGGACCGCGCCCCGATGAGTTGCCCCCCATCTTGCTGAGCGCGCTGCCTGATGACCCGACCAAAATCCTGCTGCAATGGGAAGACCCGGGTGTACCGGGATATCCGGCTGTGTACCGGGTGGATGCTGTCACCGGCGAAAGTGAAAAGATCGTTGGTGGCTGGGCGCCGGTCATCCGCTGGTGGGCTTCCCCTGAGGGTAAGGTAAAGCTGGGGGAAGGCTTCAATGGTCGTGATCAGCTTTTGTTCAGCAGCACAGCAGATGGCGCATGGCGCAAAATCAGTGATGAGGATTTTTTCAAAGGCGCGGTGCGGTCGGTCCTCGCGGTGGAAACGGGTGGTGCGACCGCGTTGGTGCTGGCCGCGCATGACAGCGACACGCGCGCCTTGTGGCGATATGATATCAAAAGCGGCCGTTTCATGCGCAAGCTCGCCAGCCACAAAAAGTTTGATATCGCGTCGGCGATTCTGGACCCGGTGACGGCAATGGCGGTGGGCGCGTCCTATGTGGCAGACGATGTTCAGGAAGTGATCTGGCAGGATGCCTACCGCGCGCGGCTGGCGGACGTATCATCGCAGACCGGGGCAGAGGGGCTTACCCTGGCCACGGCAAGTTATGATGGCAGGCGCCTGCTGTACCGGCAATATCTCAAGTCCGCGCCGCCACGCTATCATCTGTATGACGCGGAGAGCGAGACGCTGATCACCCTGCCTCATGATGCGGAAGACGACAGCTTGCCCAAACCTGAAACCCGGGGTGTGTGGATACCCTTGCCGAAGCGGGGCGACGGCGCGATGCATGCACTTCTGAGCGTGCCACCCGGAGGCGTGACAGGCCGTGCGGTGGTGCTTGTTCACGGTGGTCCTGTAAAACGGGTCACCGACAGCTACAACCCGCTGGTCAGTTGGCTAACCGCAAACGGATATAGCGTGCTGCAACCCAACTTCCGCGGGTCGAGTGGCTTTGGCGAGCGCTGGCGCCGGGCAGGATATAACGAATGGGGCCGCGATATGCAGGAGGATGTGCGCACAGCCCTTGACTGGATGGTAGACAAGGGGGTGGCGGAAGCGGGCCGGATGTGTGCGATGGGGGGGTCATACGGCGGTTATGCTTCCCTGCTGTCGGCCATCAAGGATGATGATCTCATCGCCTGTGCCATCAGCCTCAACGGCGTGACATCCCTGCCGCTTCTGGTGGATTTTCTCGAGACGTTGCGGTTTCACGATCTCTCGGTCCCGCGTATCAGGGGCCGCTTGTCTGACTATTCATTGCGGCGGCGGTCACCGCTCAACCGCGCGGACCTTGTGCGGGTGCCGGTTTTGCTGTTGCATGCCACGAAGGACAACAATGTGCCCTTCCTTCATTCCCAACTCATGCACAGGTCGCTGACGCAGCTGGAAAAAGAGCATAATTTCATTGTGCTCGAGGGGGCTGAGCACCAACTTGTGCGCACAGCGGACAAGCGTATTTATTACCAAAGTGCGCTTAACTTCCTTGATGCTCACATCGGGCGCAACCGCTGAAGACCGGCTGAGAACATATGGTGAAAGTGGTGCTGCTGCGCCAATTTTCCTTTCTCCAACCCCCGTTTTGTGGTTTTAAAGACAGGTGAGCCCGCCATAAGGGCGCACGGGGAGAGGCTGTCTGCACAAAAAAATAATCGGGCAGCCCAGACTATAATATTAAGGGGTGAAGATGTCCGACACAGTCGTTTCGACCGAGGGGTCGCAGGAGCGTGAGCTTCTGGGCCACCCGATTGGATTGGCCGTATGCTTTCTGACCGAAATGTGGGAGCGTTTCTCCTACTATGGCATGCGCACGATCCTTGTGCTTTATCTGGTGAAATATCACCTTTTCAGTGCTGAAAAAGCCAGCATGATTTACGGCGCTTACGCCGGTCTTGTTTACATGATGCCGATCATTGGCGGATACATGGCTGACCGGTATCTCGGCAGCCGTAAAGCCGTGACCTATGGTGCCATCCTTCTGGTGCTGGGGCATGGTCTGATGGGCTTCCATGGCCCCGCTGCCTTCATGGACGGCGAAACCGTGGTCAGGAGCGAATTTTACCTGAACCTGTTTTTCCTCGCGCTCGCCTTGATCATCGCGGGTGTTGGCTTCCTGAAAGCCAACATCTCCACGATCGTGGGCGCACTTTATGGCCCGAATGATCCCCGTCGCGATGGGGGTTTCTCCATTTTCTACATGGGCATCAACGTTGGTTCGCTTATCGCAACCGGCCTTGTCGGCTATGTGGGCGAGACCTACGGTTGGAACTACGGCTTTGGCCTTGCTGGTATCGGCATGTTGTTCGGCCTTATGGTTTTCCTTTGGGGCCAGCGCCTGTTGGACGGCCGCGCCGAGCCACCAAACCCACCTGAACTGAAAGAAAAGGCCTTCGCAGGCATCAGCAAGGAACACGCCATCTATCTTGGTGGTATCCTGATGGTAATCGTGAGCTGGGCCCTGATGCAGTATCAGGAATTTGTTGGCCAGCTTCTTGGTTTCTCGGGTTTTGTCATGATTGGCCTGATCCTTTTCTACGCCTTTACCAAATGTACCAAAGTGGAGCGTGACCGCCTGATGGTTGCGTGCTTCCTGATTGCCATCCAAAGCGTGTTCTGGGCACTGTTTGAGCAGCAGGCCGCAAGCCTGACCTTGCTTGCCGACCAACAGTTCAACCTTGATGTGTTGGGCATGAATGTGCTGGCCAGCCAGGTACAGCTGATGAACCCGCTTTTCATCGTGCTGCTGGCACCGGTGATGGCGTGGCTGTGGGTTGCCTTGGCCAATAAAAAGGTCGAGCCTTCGACACCGGCGAAATTTGGTATTGCCATGCTGCTTATCGGCCTTGGGTATATCGTCTTTTCCTGGGGCATGGCACTGGATGACAGCACCAACAAGAGCTTCATCTGGCTGGTATTCATCTATCTGTCGCTAACTTTGGCGGAGCTGTGCCTGAGCCCGGTCGGGCTGTCCATGGTCACCAAGCTTTCGGTGACCAAGATTGTTGGCATGTTGATGGGGACATGGTTCCTGTTTACCGCTCTTGGCAACTATGTCGCAGGCTGGATCAGCTCGCTGACCGGAAGTGGCGGTCACGGTGCGGACTCCGGCATGCTCAATATGGCGGCAACAATGGATGTGTACACGACCATCGGTTATCTCAGCGGTGGCGTCGGTATCTTCATCCTGCTGTTGACCCCGCTTCTGCGCAAGGGCATGCACGGCGTGCACTAAACGCTGATTGCTTCGGCTAAAAAATTGGAAACCCCCGGTTCGCGCCGGGGGTTTTAGCTTGGCGGTTTTAGCGAGCGTGCGCGGTGGGGGCGTCAGGCTTGCTGCTTACATCGTCGATCGCCGGCGACGTGCTGAGAAGGGGGTAGCGCAATATGTATTCCTCGGGCACGTAGTGGGCAATAATGCTTTTATAGACGGGGCTGTGCTGAAACGCCCTGATGGCATGGTCGATACTCTCAATTGTGGCGGTGCTGACGGATTTCCGGCTCAGCATAAAATGGGTGAGGCTATCGTTCACCGGATTGACGTGGGCATCGACCTGGTCAATGACACCCAGCTTCAGCAGCAGGGCATGACCGTTGAATATGTCATCAATGACGACGTCAACCCGGTCGGCAAGCAAGGCCCGGTAAAGGTTTTCATAGTCAACTGATTGTAAAACCCGGTTGCGAAAATCTTTGCTTTGCTCAAACAGGCGGGCATATTCATAACCATACCAACTGCCAAGGTGTGCACCCACACGCAGGTTTGATGTCGGGACGTCGGAGATACGTTTCAGCCTCCTGGCGGCCTCATTTTCCTTCCGCATGAACATGACAATCATTTCACGCCGGTACGCCTGGCTGAAATAGGCGTATCTTTCCCGTTCCGGCGTGATGGATGCGCCCATGGCAGCATCCGCAAGGCCAGCCCTGAGAGCGGACAGGGAGCGTTTGAGCGGCATTTTTGTGTAGCGCCACTGGCACCCTGCCGTGGTTAGCACATTTTCCAGAATTTCCACATCTAGGCCAGTGAGCGTTCCGTCATCTTTCTCATAATGATAGGGGGCGGAGTTGAAATAAACGACATTCAAAACCGCATCGCATGCCAGCAAGGGAGCATATGAACCAAAGGCAAAAATGCCTGACAATGCTATAATTTTGAGGGCCGTAGACGCCACTATATCACCTCACACAGAACGGAAGTGTGCCACAGCTCTCCGGTTTCCACGAGCTAAAAAGCCGGTTTCTCCGCAGGTTGGCAACAACGACATCATCAACGCCTGCGTCAGGCCGGTTGGTGCGACGGGGAATGAGAGATTATGACAATTGCACCAGATTGCAGCGCAGGCGTTCGGCATCCGGTGTGCCGATGAGGTCTTCCGCACGCTCATGCGCGGACTGCCATGTAGGGAAAGCTTCCTTCAGGAGGCGCCGCCCTTCGTCTGTGAGAGAGAGGCAGCGGCTGCGCTTGTCCTTCGGATGAGGAGATACTTTCATCAGCCCGCGCCGTTCAAGCGGCTTGATGTTGGCGGTGAGCGTGGTGCGGTCCATGGCCAGAAGCTGGGCGACCGAGCCGATGGACGGGGCATCCGGCCGGTTGAGCGACATAAGAAGCGAGAACTGGCCGCTGGTCAGCCCGTGAGGCCTGAGCGCGTCATCAAAATGGCGGGCCATGGCGCGCGCTGCGCGCTGCAAATGCATGCAAAGGCAACTGTCGCGGACCAAATGGGTAATCTCAAGCGGTAAAAAATCTTCTTTTGACATGAGCTGATTATGTTGATATCAAGCTTTTTGTCAAGTAGGTTGATATCAACATATATGAAACATCGTGATGTGGATATGCGACATATTCACGTACGGGTAACGCCCGAGTTTATGACAAAGCGAAGGACCAGAGGACAAGCACATGAAACTGAATCCTTATCTGAATTTTGACGGCAATTGCCGTGAGGCCATGGTGTTTTACCATAGCTGCCTTGGTGGCGAGATTGCCTTCATCGTCACCTATGCCGACATGCCGCCGGGTGAAGACGGCCCGCCGGAGGAAGGATGCGCTGGCGCTGAATTCGATATGGAAAAAATGGGCAGCCTGATCGCACATATGCGGCTTGAAGTTGGCGATGTGGTCATCATGGCATCCGACTGCCCGCCCGGCGCTTATGAACAGGCGGCAGGCACCACATGCGCGCTCCAGGCGGACAGCATGGAAGAAGCCCAACGCATTTTTGATGCGCTCTCGCAAGGCGGGCAGGTGTTCATGCCTTTTGGTCCAACATCCTGGGCCGAGGCATTCGGCATGTTCAAGGACAAATTCGGCATCCCCTGGATGGTGAACTTCGAGGGCCGCAAAGCAGCCTGACGAGGCAAGGCTGCTGGCGGTGTGTCGGCAGCCTTTCTTGGGGGAGGGGATATGCAACAGCAAAACGACTTGAGTCTCGGGATGGAGAGGTACTTCGGTGCAACGCCCGCACAGGTTTTTGCGGCGTGGGTCGACCCGCGCGCCAAGGCAGCATGGTTTGCAAAGGATGCCCGTGTCGGTATTGGCGGCACCGGTTTCAGGGAAGGTGGGCAGGAAACGCTGATCTGCCTTGAGAACGGCCGGGCCTTTCTTCTTGAGCTGACCTACAACAGGATTATTGAGGCAGAATATATCGCTTATCGCTGCGATACCTATGTGGCGGGCAGGCTGGTTTCCATTTCAACGGTCACCGTTACCTTTGGCGCGTGCGGGGCAGGCACGCACATGTGTGTGTATGAGGATGTCGTGCCCGTGATAGGGCAGAAGGTGGTGCGTGAAGGCGAGCCACGGACCCTCTCGGTTGCTAGGGCAGCAGCAGGATCTTGCTGAAGCGATAGACGTATAAGTCGCCCCGGTCGACGATCTCGATCTGGTAAAAGATATCGCTGCCATCCACGTCCCGCCAATCCTTCAGGACAAAGGACATGGGGTGCGGGCCGTCGGGCTCCTGCACTGTGAGGTGGAAACCCAACATGGTCTTGAGCCTTTCATCAAAATAATACTCAAGCGTCGCGCCAGCGTGGGTCTGCCCAGACACCTTGAAGGCCGGGCGGCCTTCAAACTCCACCTCTTCCACATTGGGGCTGTAGGTTGCCAGCTCAAGGGTTGGATATAACACCCGCCGGTGAAACTGGTGCCCGCGCACATAGGCCGCCATGACGGGTGCAAGCTGTTTAACCGTGCCGTCCGGGCTTGTGTAATGAATGTCGCCGTTTGTTTCCGAATAGACCGAGGTGCCGCCCTCGCGGATCAGCGTGAAGGTGGCATTACCGAGGCCCGCCTCGGTGACGGCGCCGCGCACGATGGTTTCATACGCCACGTCTCCCACGGTCACATCGGCGTGGGCCTCGATTGTGCCCAGGTCCGGCTTGAGCTTGTCCCAGCCATGCGCCTGCGCTGCCGCCGCGAAAAGTGCCTCTGGTGTTGGCAGGTCCGCAGGTTGTGCGCTTACGGCCGAACTTGTGGCAAAGACTCCTGAAAACAGCATCAGTAGATATGCAAAAGCCCGGTTTCTCATTGTTTTTCCCCGCCAAGATTCATGCCTGTTCCCTAGTATATCCTTTCAGGCGGCGAAGGAAAGCAAGCGCAATAATCCTTTTGTCGCAGTTTATGCACGGCTCGTCGCAGCCGGTGGCGGGGGTGAGGCTTTTTGATGACTCGAATTAGATCGGCTGTTAGGCTCGCCGCGCTAAACGCCTTTAGGGGGCGAAAAAGGGAGAATAATCAATGAGGACGAAACGCTCGCGGACCAGTTTGGTCCAGCGCGGGTTGGCCGTGGCAGCAATGGGGCTTTCGCTTGCTGCCTGTCAACCCGGTGGAGAGGAACAGGGCGACTTTGTTGAACTCAACAAAGATCCGTTTCCATCCAGCTACACACCGCTTGAAAGCGGCACCACATTCATCACCAACGCAACTGTGCTCGACGGCAAGGGGGGCCGCATCGATGGCGGTTCCGTGCTGGTTCAGGATGGTAAAATCACCGCTGTTGGCAAGGATATCGCAGCACCGGACGGCGCCAAGGTAATTGACGCGGGTGGGCGTTGGGTTACCCCTGGCATCATCGATGTGCACAGCCACTTGGGTGTTTATCCAAGCCCGGGCGTGCAGTCGCTTTCCGACGGTAACGAAGTGGGCGAACCTGTAACGGCCGACGCGTGGGTTGAACACTCAAACTGGCCACAGGACTCCGGCTTCCTGCGCGCGGCAGCGGGCGGCATCACGTCGCTTCAGCTT
Organism: Kordiimonas aestuarii; assembly: GCF_025574465.1. GTDB lineage: Bacteria > Pseudomonadota > Alphaproteobacteria > Sphingomonadales > Kordiimonadaceae > Kordiimonas > Kordiimonas aestuarii. The sequence goes on along the minus strand of NZ_JAOBPP010000021.1, from coordinate 30,897 downwards.
CTGCCGGGGTCTGCCAACCTTGTTGGTGGCCGCTCGGTTACACTCAAGAACGTGCCTGGCCGCGTGGCGCAGGACATGAAGTTTCCCGGCGCGCCTTACGGCATGAAAATGGCGTGTGGCGAAAACCCGAAACGGGTTTACGGCAGCGGCAAAAACAGCATTGAGTATCGCCCGCACACCCGCATGGGCAACGTGGCTGGTTACCGTCAGGCATGGGCAGACGCTCAGGCTTATAACCGCGCATGGCAGAAGTATGAACGGGACTATAAGGCCGGGCTTGACGCCAAGCCACCAGCCCGCGACCTGAACCTTGAAACGCTTGCCGGCGTGCTCAACGGGGAAATCCTCGTGCACATGCACTGCTACCGTGCCGATGACATGGGCACCATGCTCGACGTCATGAAAGAGTTCGGGTATCAGATCACCTCGTTCCAGCATGCGGTTGAAAGCTATAAAATCGCTGACAAGCTGGCTGAGAACAACGTGTGCAGCGCCATGTGGGCCGACTGGTACGGCTTCAAGATGGAAGCGTATGACGGTATCCGCGAAAATATCCCGTTTGTGCACAAGGCAGGGGCCTGTGCCATCGTGCACTCGGATGACCCCTACGGCATCCAGCGCCTCAATCAGGAAGCTGCCAAGGCGCTTGCTGATGGCCGCAAGGCAGGCGTGGATATCTCCAAGGCCGAAGCGTGGCAGTGGCTGTCGCTGAACCCTGCAAAATCGCTCGGCATTGCTGACAAGACCGGCTCGCTTGACGTGGGCAAGGACGCAGACATCGTACTGTGGTCCGGCGATCCATTCAGCGTTTACACCAAGGCGGACATGACCTTTGTGGATGGGGCTGTAACCTTTGACCGCAATGATCCCGCGCGTCAGGGTGTGATGGACTTCGAGCTTGGCCAACCCGGTGAAGGAGACGTGAAATGAGCATCATGAAAACGCTTATGGGCGCTTCCCTCCTCGCGATCACAGCAGTGGGCGCAAGCGCTGAAGATGTTGCCATCACTGGCGGTACAGCCTTCACGATGGGCGGCAAGGGCAAGGTGGAAAACGCCACCGTGCTGATCCATGATGGCAAGGTACAGTCGGTTACATCCGGCGGTGAGGTACCAGCGGGTTACCGCACGGTAGATGCCAGCGGCAAGTGGGTGACCACGGGCTTCATGGCATCGGGCACCAACCTTGGCCTGATGGAAGTGGGGCTTTCGGGCGGCATCAATGATGCCCGCGCGTCCGACGCCAAAAACAGCATCGGCCTTGAAGTCAGCTATGCCTTCAACCCGGCGACGACCTTCATCCCGAATACGCGGATCGAAGGGGTGACCCGCGCGGTGACAGGCTTCAGTGCCTCGAAGGACATGTGGCGTGGCCAAAGTGCGGTTATCGCGCTGGCCGGTGACAATATGATCGTCAAGGAACATGCCGTGCTCAGCATCGACATGGACGAGGGTTCGGCCGAGAAGAACGGCGACAGCCGTGCCGCCCTTTGGGACATGGTGATTACCAAGCTTGAGGAATCTCGCCCCGGTGCCGATGACGACAACAAGGACGACGCCAAGAAAGACAAAAAGCCCAAGTATGACAGCGCCAAAGCAGCGCTTGACCGGCTTTTTGCAGGCGAAATGCCGCTGCTTGTGGAAGTTGAGCGCAAAGCAGACATCCTGAATGTCATCAAGCTGAAGGAACGCTTTGGCATTGATGTGGTGCTGACATCTGCCGCTGAAGCGTGGATGGTCGCGGACGAGCTTGCCGCAGCCGGTATCCCGGTTGTGATGAACCCGACCCGCAACCTGCCGGAAGACTTCGACAGCCTTGGCACAACAGGTGCGGCGGCCGCGCGTCTTCATGCGGCTGGGGTGAAAGTGGCGTTCCTGCCACCTGACACCAACAACACCCGCCTTGTGGTGCAAAACGCGGGCAACGCCGTTGCCATGGGCATGCCGTGGGAGGCCGCTGTTGACGCCATGACCGTCAACCCGGCTGAAATCTTCGGCATTGCCGACAGCTACGGCACGCTTGAAGCGGGCAAGGACGCCGATGTCGTGGTGTGGAACGGTGACCCGCTTGAATTGATGACAAGCCCCGACGCGGTCTTCATCCGCGGCGAGGAAGTACCGCTTGTCAGCCGCCAGACCAAGCTGCGCGACCGCTATATCGACCTGCCGCGTTCCCCTGCTTACGTGAAGTAACAGGGACGTATGCTGTGCGTTATTGAATGACTGGAAGCCGGGGCCTTGTGTCCCGGCTTTTTCATAACAATAATCATCACGACAAATAGACAGGGAGGTCGCGCCATGCGCTCCATCATTATTTCAGTTGTCATGGGAATAACCTTGCTCGGCCCGTCAGCGCTGCGCGCATCCGACTGGACACCAACCAGTAAGGAAGCACAGGCCGAACTGGGACAGGCGGATGTCGCGCTCTACAAAGTCGGTGCCTTGGGCAAGGAGGAAAGTTTTGGCCAGGGAGCGCTTAAATCCACCACGCCGCTTCGTATTGCAAGCGTAACAAAAACTTATGTGGCGGCCACTGCGCTCAGGCTATGGGAAGAGGACAAGCTGGAGTTGGGCGTCCCCATCGCGTGTTATATCGACCCGGCTTTCGCCACGATAATAGCCGAAGACGGCTATGATGCGGACGAGATTACCGTCAGGCATCTGATGTCGCACACATCCGGCATGGCGGACCATGCGCAAACACAAACCTTCTTCGATACCATCATCAAAGACCCTACCCATGCATGGACACGGGAAGAAGACCTGCGCGGCCTTGTGGACTGGACGGAACCCAAGGGTAAACCGGGGGAGCGTTTTTCCTACTCAGATACCGGTTATATCCTGCTTGGCCATATCATTGAGCGCCAGACCGGTATGACGCTGGCCGCAGCGGTGCGGCAGCATCTTGGCCTTGATGCCATCGGCTTGCCGGACACCTATTGGGAAATCATGGAAAAGGGGGAGGGCATCGCCAACCGCCGCGCGCACCAGATGCTCAATGGCTTGGATACCTTCGGCTGGAGCGCGTCGCTCGACCTTTATGGTGGTGGCGGTATCGTCAGTTCCCCGCGTGATATGGCGCGTTTCTTTCAGGCGCTGTTCTCAGGCAAGGTGTTTAAAAAGCCCGGTACGCTCGAGGTGATGCTGTCTCCCCAAGGCCTGCCATCTGGCAGCCCTTACCGCCTTGGTGTCTTCGTCAAGGAACATGATGGAACCACCTATTACGAGCACTCTGGCTTCTGGGGCACGCTCGCCATCTATAACCCGGCGACCGGGGTGGCTCTTTCGGGTTCTGTGACGGACAAGACCCATTTCCCTGCGATGCGCGCCGCGCTTTTGGCCGCGCTACAAAACTAGGCAGGGGGTCCGGCGTCGCCGGGCCTTTGTTCCTCAGCCGCGGGTTTAAGCAGGCCAAGCCTTGACTTCATCAGCAAGAGGAACAGGCTGGCGGAAAGCCCCGCGGACGCAAACATCATGCACATCACCATGATCTGATAGCGCGCGGCGACCAGTGGCGAAACGCCGGAGAGTATCTGCCCCGTCATCATGCCGGGCAGGGACACCAGGCCGACAGCGAAAAGTGAGTTGGTAATGGGGATCAGCGAGGCCCTGAGCGCGGTGCCGCGTGCGGCCTGGTAGTCGCCGCCGCGCCTGGCCTCCGCCTCAAAACGCTCCGCCGCCAGGCTGATGCTGTTCATGGACGACGCGAAGATCATCCCCGCGAGCGGGATGACGTACCGTGGCTCAAACGCCGGCTCAAGCGACAACACGCCCTGGGTGACAAGCAGGAGCACGCTGCCGCCGCCAACAAGGATGGCGGCCAGCGCACGGGGGTAAAGCTGCGCGCGCGGCAGGTTGCTGGTCCGCAGCGCAATCCAACTGGCAACCAGCATCATGAAGGCAAGTACCGCAAGCACAATGCCGGGGTGCGAGGCGTCAAAAATATAAACCAGCACATACCCGATAACGGTGAGCTGCAGCAACATACGGCCAAAGGCATAGAGCGTTTCCCGCCCGACAGTTGACCACCGGTAAAGGACAGCAATCACCACAGCGGCAGGCAGGAAAGCCAGCGCAAGGGCCGCAAGGCTTATCTCAGCAACGCCATCCGTCATGCTGCCTTTTTACGCTTTCCTTTTTGGTGAGCCGCGATGCGCAGGCCAAGGGCAACCAACCCCAGTATGGGTACCCACGTATGTCCGGGTTCCGGCCCGAAGCTTGCCACGCGCCCCAGTGACGTGACCACAAAGATCAACCAGATATAATAGCTGCCCACCTTGTGCAGGCGCTTCCAGCGTTTGGCGCCCAGCTTGCGCACGGAGGCGTTGTTACTGGTCAGCGCCATCAAGCCAAGGAACAGGTAGGCAAGGCCGCCGACCATCAGTTCCGGTATGCCGCGTGAGGCCTCCGTGAGCGCGAGGTTCGATAGCACAATGCCGCCGTGGACAAAATGCACCAGCGCGAAGGAAAGCCCGATATAGCGCCGGTTGCGCATCAGGAATTTGGGCCCCGGCCCCGGTGCCAGCCGGGCAAGGGCAGACGCAGTGAAAGCAAAGAAAAACAGCACAAAACCCATCTGCGCTGTTGGGCTCATGATGTAGGGGAGTGCTGCGACATAACTGCCGGCAGCCTCAATCTGGCTATAGATATAGCCAAACAGGATCAGGGCTACGGGAATGAAAAGTCGTTTCCCTTCAATCCATTTTGTCACCGACAGCCCCTTTCTGCGATTGCCTTCACCCGTAAACACTGGAATAGTTTCACAAAATTCCGGTGCGTCAAAATAAATTGAGAGCGAGACAATGACGATAGAATTGCGGCCAATCGCGGACGAGGACATCGAAGCCTATTTCCACCTGATGAATGACGAGAGCGTCGCGATCATGGCGGGCACGGTGCCGCACCCCGTCACGCTTGAGTGGGCGCGCGAGCGTATTGTCACCCGCCGCAAACAGGAAGAAGAGGGCGCATTGGCCCAGCGCGGCCTGTTCCGCGACGGCGAGCTTGTGGGCGACGTCAGCTATTTCTTCCGCGACGGGGATATCGAGATCGGCTATGCCATCGGCAAGGCGCATCGGGGGCAGGGGTTGGCGACCATCGCCGCCCGGTTGGGGGTTGAACTGGTGCGCGACCATGGCCTTGTCGGCCCCATCCATGCGGGATATGCGCAGGATAATCCGGCCTCGGGCCGGGTATTGGAGAAGGTTGGCTTCATTCACACTGGCGAGGGCATGGGCACTTCCATGGGCCGCGGCGGTGATATGCCGCTCTACAAAACCATCTACCGCGACGACATTCGCCTGCGTCCGCATAAGGCGGAAGATTTTGAAATACTGCACGGTTTCGTCGATGATGACGCCTTGTATCAGGCGGGAGGCGGCGCGCGTGACGAGAGCGCCGGAGCCATGCAAAAGCGCATCGAGGGCTATATCGACAAGGGCGCGCTTTTTAACGTTATCCAGTATGAAGGTGCGGTAGCCGGTTATCTAGGGGCCTATGCCCGTGACGGAAAATGGGAGGTCAGCTACTGGCTTGGGCCAGACTTTCGCGGTAAGGGGCTGGCTGAACGAGCGCTCAGCGCATGGCTCATGGATGCGCCCCCGTTTGAGGGCGGGTTATATGCCCGGGTGGCGAAGGACCACGCGGCATCGGTGCGTGTGCTTGAGAAATGTGAGTTCGAGCGCATGGGCGAGGACACCTATCATTCCCCGCATCGCGGCGAAGATGTTGGGGAATGGATCTACCGCTCCACCCATGATCGGTAATTTCGATCACAATCAGAATGTCAATCAATTGGATTGATACGCTCCGGCGTGCCATCTTTTCCTTATCGCGTTTAGGGAACGATACGCTGCATCTTGGCTAACCCTCTGCTGCCGTTCCAGTGAAATCCAGGGTGCTATGAGTTGCGTAGAAAAAGCGGGATCGCTTCCCATTTCCTTCCTCGCTGTCCTTCGGGACGCCTGCCCGCCGCCACGCCGTGTCCTCCTAACTCACGGTGGCGGCGGGTTTTTGTATGTTTTCTTGAGGGCTGCTGCTTTCTCGCTTGTCCTGAAAGCGGGGGTGCATAAATGAAGGGTGCCATCGTCTTGGGGCTGGGGGCGGTGAGCGCGTCATTTTGTACAGGGAGCAAACATGACCGGAGGTAACCTAAGCGGCCGTATTCAGCGGATGCTCGCGATGCTGAATGCCGGGGAGTTCATGCCGGTCTTTGATGAATTTTACCGTCACAACGCCCGTTTTTACGAAAACGAGTTCCTGTTTGCCGAAAGTGCGGGGGAAGCGCGGGAACGCCAGGCCAACTTTATCGAAACCTGCGATCAGTTCACGGGCAATATCGAACTGGTTCACACCGACCTTGGGCGCGGCATCACGGTTTTTTATAATCGCAGCAGTTATGAGCATGCCGACTATGGCAGCGGCAAGGTCAACGGCGTGCATGTGCTTTACTGGCAGGGCGATATGATTGCGCGGGAGGAGTATTTCTCCGGCGACCGGGTGGAGGAAATGCTCAAGTTCTGGCGGCTTGTCGGTCGGTCCGCTGGACGCTAGTCCGAGGTTCGATATGCCAGTGCGATACCGCCATCTGCAGTGGGCAGGCCCACACCGGTACAGGCTGTGCGCCCCTCAGATTGCCATGTCAGCGCAAAAATCTCGCCGTGATGCTTTATGGTGAGATCGAACGTGGCGAGAGGGGCGCCATCCGCCCCGAAATATGTCACGTTGTAGCTGCCGTCAAAACCGCTTGCCGGGCCGCCGGTGGCCAACCCTTTGCAGGCCGTATCCATGCCGGCTTCAAACCACGATGCCTCAAGCGTGCCGGGGGTCATGCCCGGCGTATAGATACAGACCCCAAAATCGCTGGGCACTGATTATTCTTCCACTTTCAGGCTGTTCCACATGTCGTGCTGGATACGCCAGACACCTCCGGTCTTGCGCCATGTAATGAGATAGGCGCCCCTGAAGGGATATTCCTTGCCATCGGCGTCGGCGCTCGCTCCTTCAAAATAACCGATATCTGCTGCGATGGTGCCGTCGATGATCAGTTCCTGCGAGGTGATCTCATGGCGCACCGGTTTGCGTTTGGCGCCGCTGCGCGGTGTCCAGTATTGACGGATTAGCGGTTCGCCCGCCTTGATGGCCTGGTTGGTGGGGACTATGCGGGCGTCTGGGGTATAGATGGCGACATAGGCGGCTGAAAACGACCGGGATTGCGCCATGATGGCGGACCGGTCATGTAGTTCTTTGTCTGCCTGCGCCGCGCCCGGCAAGGATATAAAGCCGATGATCAGCGCAAGAAACAGCGGTTTCATTTTTTTGCTCTCCGTTAATGCGGATGCATGACATCCTTGATGACATTGCCAAGGGCTTCAAACGTTTTGGCGCGCGGGTTGGTTTTGCGCCAGATAAGCCCGATGGTACGCGTGGGGATCATGTCCTTGAACGGTACCACCTGCACACCGGCGCCATCTGCCAACCCTGCGTCAACGGCCATGCCCGGCAGTAGCGTGATGCCGTGGCCAGCCGCAACCATCTGCACGATGGTGTTGAGGCTGGTGCCCGCAAGCTCGCGTCGTGCCCCGCGCCCCAAAAGCTGGCAGGCTGCCAGCGCGTGGTCCCGCAGGCAGTGCCCTTCTTCCAGCAGCATCAGGCGGCTTTCATCCAGCTCCGTTGTATCGATACCGTCCTCGGGCGCTTCACCTGCGGGATAAGCCACCATGAAGCGGTCATGAAACAGCGGCATTTCCGCCACGTCCCCGCACGCGAAAGGCAGGGCAAACAAGACAAGGTCCAACTCGCCAGAGCGTACGAGCTCGCACAGTTCGGCCGATTTGTCTTCTCGCAGGTGCAGTTCAAGGTCCGGCAACTTTTCCCGGATACGCGGCATGATCTTGGGCAGCAGGAAGGGGGCTATGGTTGGAATAATGCCAAGCCGCACGATGCCCTTGAGCGGGTCCTTCGCCGACGATGCCATATCTGTCAGGTCGTCCACGTCATTGAGGATAACCGTCGCGCGCCGCACCATTTCCTCGCCGAGGGCGGTGAACATCACACTGCGTTTGGTGCGTTCCACAAGCTGTGTACCCAACAGGTTTTCCAGCTCCTGCAGGCCTGCCGACAGGGTCGATTGCGTGACATGACAGGCATCTGCCGCCTTGCCGAAATGGTTGGTGCGATGCAGGGCCACAAGATAACGCAGCTGTTTCAGGGTGGGGGGGAAGCTCATCGAATTATCCGATTACAAAATGCAGTTCTATTTGTTGGATCGATGCTAAGGCAAGCGGCATAGTCGGGGCAACAGAAAATACGACGGGCGTTGCCCCTATGCAGAATATGACGCAACCCCGCTGCACAAGGCCCGACCTTGTGCGGCATACGGCGGTCGCCCCCGGCAATCCAATCCCCCTTGGTATGCCCGGTCGGGGGTGACCTGCCGATGCCAGAGGAAGGCGATGCCAGAGGAAGACGAATCCAGGCGGGGCCGATGCCAGGCTGGGCAGGCGCTAAAACGGATGGATTGTATTCCGATAAAAAATTCAGGCCGCTGCCTGATTCTCGTCACAATTCAGCGGTCTGGTAGAGGCGGTTCTGATCAAGGTCGGGCCGCCTTTCCTTTTGTTCCCGTGTTTTTAGTGTCGTGTTTTGGGGGCATGTTCTGTGCCAAGGCTGCGCATATGTGTGCGAGATATGTGCCGAATGTGTGCGGGGGCCAGGCAAAAAAATGGCCGGGTAAATACCCGGCCCGAGTCACGACAGCGAGGATAGTGCGGCGGCAGTCACGCACACCGCAATAGGAGTGAGCACAAACGAGTTGTGCCCTCTCGCACCTCTAAGAAACCAAATATCGGCCTCGCGGTCAATGCCTGTCTGATCACATTCCACCAAATCCCTGAAAAATAGCCAAAAAATGCCGCTGCAGCGCAACAAAATGCGCGATTTTCCGGCGTCATGCACACTAGGTTTAGCGTTCTTTGAACACACATTCATGTTGCGCGCGGGGTGATTCGCTACGTTTTGATGACACCGCAGTGATTCCCATCGAATTCCCGCAGTGACACCGGATCCCCGCAGTGACACTGGGGTCAGCCTTTGCCGATGAAATCATCAGCCACCTTGCAGGCGGCCGGGCCGATCAGTACAACGAAGAGCGAAGGCAGGATAAAAAGGATCAGCGGCACGGTCAGGGTCGCGGGCAGGCGCGCGGCTTTTTCCTCGGCTTTCATCAGGCGTTCGTTCCTGAACTCGGCCGATAAAACACGGAGGGATGAGGCGAGTGGTGTCCCGTACCGCTCGCTCTGGATCAGGGTGGTGACGACACCCCTGAGCGCCGGCAGGTCCACCCGTTCCGACAGGTTGATCAGCGCTTGGCGACGTTCCGGCAGGAAGCCAAGCTCGATCGCGGTCAGCGAAAATTCGTCCGCGAGCTCCGGGTAGGCGCGGCCCAGCTCCTTGGCGACACGGTTGAGCGCGGCATCAAGCGTCAGGCCCGCTTCGGCGCACACAACCAAGAGGTCGAGCGCATCGGGCAGGCCCTTCCTGAGCGCGTCCGTGCGTTTTTGCTTGATGTTAGCAATATATATATCCGGCAGCTTGAGGCCGAGGAAAACCGCGACGGCAGAATAGATCGGATGCATGCGCTCATGCTCTGGCAGGAAATTCAGGCCATAGAACATAATGACGGCGACAAGCCCCATCAGAAGCGGGAGCGTCAGCCGCGCCACCTGATAAATCACCACCGCGTCGGAGGACCGGAGCCCGGCCTGCATCAGTTTTTGTGAAACCTTGGCCGTTTGTTCCTTTTGCAGAAGCTGGAATCGCTCGGCCAGCGAGCGCATGGCGCTGACACCGTCAACACGTTTGACCGGCGACCGGCGCTTGGAGGTGGTCATCAGGCCCGCCTTCAGCGCGTCGCGGCGGTTCTGCAGGTTTTTCACCCGCCCTTTCATCGGGTCCCGCACCAGCGCCGTCTGGTACACGGCAACCATCACAAGCAGCGCCACCAGCCCGGCCGCGAAGGACAAAAGGTCAATAACCGCTATGCCAATCATGTCTTCAATAGCCTGCATGGCTACACCTCAAACTTGATCATGCGGGACATGATGAAAACGCCAAGCATCATCCAGACAAGCGCGACCGTGCCCGCCATCATGGCCTTGGGTTCGGTAAAGAGGATGATGCCATAGTCGTAGTTCATGATCATGATGACGCCGAGCATGATGAACGGCAGCGATCCCACAATCCATGCGCTGGCCTTGGCTTCGGACGACATGGCTTTGATCTTCAGCTTCATCGCCTGCCGTTGCCTCAGGATATTGGCCAGGTTGCCAAGAGTTTCGCCAAGGTTGCCACCGGTTTCGCGCTGCACGACAAGCGAGATGACAAAAAACTTGAAGTCAGGCGTGTCAAGCCGGTCGGCGGTTTCCCACAGCGCTTCTTCAAGTTGTTTGCCAAGGCGCATGGCGTCGGTGATCTTGCGGAATTCAAGCCCTGTGGGGGCGGGCAGCTCCTTGCCCACATTGGCGATACATTCGTTTACCGGCAGGCCGGATTTTAGGCCACGGACCATCAGGTCCATGGCTTCAGGGAATTGTTTGGTGAACTTGTTTTTACGCGCGGTAATGCGGTTAGAGACCCACATATGCGGCAGGCCAATGCCGACAATCACACCCAGCGCCAGTGCCATGACAAAGCTTGCCCCCAAGAGGAACATGGTGACGGCAGTGAACAGGGCAATCCCCAGCGCGATGGTGGTATAACGCGAGAGGTCTACCTCGAACCCGGCCTGCGACAGGCGTTTTTTTACCTGGTCGCGGCGCGGCAACAGTTCAGACAAACTGGCTGCCAGCCCGGATTGTTGCTGGTTGACCCGGATGGAACGCGCGCCTTCACCTTTGAGGGCGGTTTTCCGGTCAAACCGCGCCTTGAAGCGGTCAAGCTTTTGGCGGGTCTCCTTGCGGCCCTTGCTGAGTGCGCTCGAGAGCACGATCAGCGCCAGTAGCACCAGAAACAGACCAAAGCCACCGGCCAGCAGAATAACATCGAGGTTTGCACTAGCCATTCATCGCCTCCATCAGCGCGCGTTCCAGCCCAAAATATTCTGCCTTGGTAAGAAAGTGCGGCCGTACCCCGGTGGAGTTGAAGCTGCCGACAAGGCGGCCGCTTTCGTCTTCGCCGGTGAATTCATATTTGAACAGGTCCTGCGTGGTGATCACGTCGCCTTCCATGCCCACAACCTCGGTCACATGGGTGGTGCGGCGGCCACCATCGCGCATGCGCTGAACTTGTACAATAAGGTCGAGCGAGGAGGATATCTGTTCGCGGATGGCTTTCGCGGGGAGGTGCAGGCCTGCCATATTGACCATATTTTCAAGCCGGGTCAGCGCCTCGCGCGGACGGTTGGCGTGCACAGTGCCCATGGAACCGTCATGGCCGGTGTTCATGGCCTGCAGCATGTCGATGGCCTCACCACCCCTGATCTCTCCAAGGATAATGCGGTCAGGGCGCATGCGCAGGGCGTTCTTCACAAGGTCGCGCATGTCAATCTCGCCCTGGCCCTCAAGGTTGGCCGGGCGGGTTTCAAGGCGCACAACATGCGGCTGTTGCAATTGCAGCTCCGCCGCGTCCTCGATGGTGACGACACGCTCGCCCTTGTCGATCATGCGGCTGAGTGCATTCAGCATGGTGGTTTTACCCGAGCCTGTACCGCCCGAAATCAGGATGTTCAGGCGGCAGGCACCCGCGATTTTAAGCAGCTTGGCCAGGGGCGGCGTGATTGAGCCAAACTCAAGCATCTTGTCGAGTGTGATTTTGTCCTGGGTGAATTTCCGGATGGAAATGGACGCGCCGTCAATCGCCAGCGGCGGTGCGATCACGTTCACGCGGCTGCCGTCGGCCAGCCGGGCGTCACAGATGGGCGAACTTTCGTCAACCCGCCGGCCAACTGCGGTCACGATACGCTGCGCCACATTCATCAGGTGCTGATTGTCGCGAAAGTGCACGTCGGTCAGGATCAGCTTGCCCTTTTTCTCCACATAGACCTGCTTGGGGCCATTGACCATGATGTCGGAGATGGCGTCATCGGCGAGAAGGGGCTCAAGGGGCCCAAGGCCCAGCATGTCGTCCAGCAGCAGGGAGACAAGGTCACGCTGCTCTGTCAGGTTCAGGTTGATCTTTTCCTGCACCAGCAACTCACCCACCACTTCGCCCACCTGATCGGCCAGCTCGGCGCGCGGCAACTCGGATGCAGCCGTCGGGTCGATGTGTTCCATCAGCAATACCTGAATACGGTCCCGCGCTTCAAAGAGGGTCTGTTTATTCTGGTCTTTTTTGGCTGGTGCGCTGTCGGCGCTGTCCCCGATGGGGCCAATGGCGTCTTCCGCCTCATTGAGAAGATAGGTCGCTAGGTCTTTCTTCTCTTGTGGGTTCAGGCTCTCGCCCTCGTTTACCAACATCTCGTCGATAAGGGTTTCAATTTTCCTGATCACCTCACCTTTGGTGGCCATGCGCAACTCATCGGCGGTGAAGTGGCTTTTGAGTGCTTCTTCCCCCAACTCGGCAAGGCGGTCCACCAGCTCTGGCGCCGGGCTGTCAGCCTGCTCGTTGGCCGCTGACGCGAGGGGGCTTGTTGCAGGGTCAAGCGCGGGTACCGCGTTACCGCGGCCAAAACCACCGCCGAAACCACCCGTCTGGCGTTTTAAACCCTGTTTGCGTTTGCCAAAGCCTGACGCTTTCATTCCTCAGATCATCCTTACCGGCTGAAAAGCTTACCGAACCAAGATTTTGTCGCCTTGCCGATGCTGTCATCGGAGGTCACTGCCCGCAGAAGGTCGAGATAAGACAGCGAAACCCGGGCGGACGGGGCGTCATCAGCGATGACCGTACCCCTTTGGGTGGCGGTCATCATGGCTTTCACATCGAACGGTATCTTGACATCAACCGCATGCTCGATGGAGTTTTCGAAGTCCTTTTCGTCCACTTCACTGGGGACCATGCCCACCTTGTTCGCTGCCACGTAGATGTCTGCCTCGGGGGCGATCTGTTTGATGTGCGCGAGCAGCCGGATGCAATCCCGCGCGGCGGTCAGCGAAAAATCTGTCACCACAACGATATCGGTGGCGGAGCGCAGCACATCCACATGAGTGCCAAGAAGCTGGCGCGGTACGTCTACCACTACACAGTCGAAGTTTTCGCCCAGGGCGTCGACAAGTTGTTCCAGCGCGCCTTCCGCCGGGTCGCTCATGCCGCCAATGGGGGCTTCGCAGCCGAGGATGGAGAGGTTTTCATGCGGTTTGACCACCGCGCGTTCCAGGAACAGGCCATCAACCCGGCGTGGGTTATCCAGCGCGTCTGAAAGCCCGCGTCCGGGTTCAAGGTCAAATTGCATGGCCGATGTGCCGAAAAACAGATCAAGGTCCAGAAGCGCTGTCTTTTTGCCCTGATCGGCAAAGAGCCACGACAGGTTCGCCACCATGGTGCTGGTGCCAATACCGCCACGCACCCCAACACACACAAGTTGGCGGGTGTCGCCTTTGGGCGCGGTGTCGTCGACTTCCTCATCCGCAAACATTGCTTCTTCCGCAGTGCGGATGGCGTCGCGCAGGACGTCAGCGGTCAACGGCTTGACAAGATAGTCATGCACACCGGCGTGCAGCAGGTCGCGGTACAGGGTTACGTCATTGAGTGTGCCCAGCGCCAGCACAACAGTGCCGGGTTCGCATACATCGGCAAGGGACTGCATGTCGGCGCGGGGATCTTCGCTTTCGGACAGGTCAACGATCAGGAATTCAGGGCAGGGCATGCCGCCAAGAGCGCGTACGGCGGACGCCACGCCCCCAGAGAAGATCATATCCGGGTTCCAGTCCCGCTCGCTTATCACCGGCAGGAGGATCTGTGAGGAGATTTCATCACAGACAAAGGCGGCATAGGTTTCACGGGTGCCGGTTGCGGTAATGTTGGATGTTGCGATCATGCCACGCTCCTATTTGTTGCTGCCCGCAGGCGGCGTATTGCGCCCGAGCGGAACCTGCTGTGTGGCGCCAGGCATGCCGTCAATGGACAGGGTCATGCTGGGGCCTGCGGGTTTAACAACCGGTGTGTAGATCGCGCCGACCGCAGCGGCGGTCGAATTGCCGCGATGTTGACCTGCGATCAGGTCGCGGGGGTCAGCGACCATCAGGCCGAGGTTGGCTGTGTTGCTACAGCCAAAATAGGCGCTCGCATTGTTGCGCGTATTGTTCGTTGGTTCATTGGGCCACTGACCACACGCGGGCGGGGTGACGAGGTAGCGTTCGACATAAAGGGCGATGTTGCCGCCTTCCGGTGTTTCACCAAGCGGCGCTTCGCCCCCATACACAAGGCCGCGCTTGCGTAGCGTCTGGGCAATGGCATCGCGGCGCCCCGCCGTGCTGGCACTATCCAGCATAATGATATCGCCGTGGCCCGCACCCACGCTTTGCAGGAACGCCTGCAGCGATGCCGCAGTGCCAGCGGACAGGGTGTCTGTGCCGTCGTCTTCTGCTTCAATCGTATAGGCTAGGCGCACAAGCGTAACGGTGTTGCGCGTCACTGTCTCGCCCACCACCGGGTTGGCGATGCTGTCGTGCATGCAGGCGGCGGTGGACATCAGCGTCAGACCCAACAGGGCAGGTTTGAACGCTTTTGCGACAATATATTGTGACAGGTGCATCATGGTTCTTGCCTTTCCTTAGTCCAGCTGGAAGCCGGCGCGTTTCTTCAGGGAAGCGCCTTCAGCGGTATCAAGCGTGGCGGCGGCCTCGGCCTCGGTGGGCACCCAGCGTTTTCCGTTCAGGAACCGGTCCATATCCCCCGGCGCGACGTAGCGGTCTGTGGGCAGGACCATTTTGCGGTCTGACACCGGCTGCACGATGTAAGGCGTGACAACGATAAGCAGTTCGGTTTCCTCACGGCGGAACTTCTCGGAACGGAACAGCGCGCCCAGGATCGGGATATCACCAAGCCCGGGGAATTTGTCGGCGTCCTGCACCACATTGTTCTGCAACAGCCCCGCGATGGCGAAAGACTGGCCCGAGCCCAGCTCGATGGTTGTCTCTGCGCGGCGGGTGCTGATGGACGGGATACTGATACCCTCGACACGGATGGCGCCCGCGCTGGACAGATCGCTTACTTCCGGTTTTACGTGCATGGAGATGCGGCCGGTATTCATGACCGTTGGGGTGAAATCAAGCTTCACGCCAAATTCGCGGTATTCGATACCGATACCGTCGCGGGTGGGCACGGGGATCGGGAATTCACCACCCGCCAGGAAATTTGCCGTCTGGCCGGTGAGGGCTGTCAGGTTTGGCTCTGCCAGTACCCGCAGGAAACCTTCACGATCCATCGCATCGATCGCCCAGTTGATATCAAGGCCGCTGCCGCCGATATTGCCAACAAGGCTGGAGGCATCTGTGACTGAATTAAACACCCGCGTCGGCAGGTTGGTTGCTTCATGAAGAATGACATCCGCCACGTTGCGGGTTTGCAGCAGGCCAAAAACCGAGCTGCCGCTGGAGGCAAAACCCTCCCACGATACGCCCAGTTGCTTGAGCACAGTGCGCGAAACCTCGGCAATGCGTACCCGCAGGTTTACTTGTGTGGGCTGGGTTACATTGATGCTGTTGAGCACGTCCTGCGTGCCGAGCACGGTGTGGGCAAGCCGTTCCGCCAGGGCAGCCTCATCGGGGCCGCCCACGCTGCCTTGCAGCACGATCAACTGACCAACGGTGGTTACCTCGATGGGCACGCCGGGCAGCATACGGTCGTAGGCGGACCGCAGCGCGCCCAGGTTGCGGGTGACATGAACTGTGGCGCCATAGACCGTGCGGTCATTTTCATCCAGCGCGTAAAAGGTCGTTTCGCCCTGACCTTTCCCGAAGATATAGACCACGCGGGAGGACTTGACCTGTACATCGGCAACCTCGGGGTTGGCGATGAAGATTTCCGTGGCCGGGCGGTCGAGGCGAATGAGAGTGCCCTTGCCGACTTCAACGGTGAGGCTTTTGCCCTCCGCATTCATGACGTGGGCACCCGAGACGGTATTCAGCCCGGACGCACTGGCCAGCGGGGTCATGCCCAGGGCAAGGCCAAACAAGACGGCTTTGACGATATACGATACATTGAACATCATTTGTTCCCGTCCTCTTTCACGTCCTCAAGCGCCACGAAGGTGCTGTTGCCGCCCCGGGTGACACGCACGGAAGTACCGTCCTTGTCTTCAACCTCAAGGGATGGCAGGAATTTGCTGATCTCATTGCCCATGGTGTGGCTCAGTGTGTTGCCAACCGGCGGGCTGTCAGGGTTTGCAAGCAGGGTATCCCCGCCCGAGGCAAGGCTCCTGAGGCTCAGGGACAAGGCGCCGATACTTTCCAGCATCGCCACTTTTTCAGCCATTTTTGGCGTCACCTCTAGGGTCGCGGTTTTGGCAACGCGTACCTCATCACCCACGGCAGCACTGCGCTGGTCAACGCCCAGTACCCGCACGTTCTGAAACACGGTTTCTGCGATGTTGAAGCGCTCGGTGCGCGATTTTTCCACCGCGTGGGTCAGGATCACATCCACGCGGTCGCCGGGAAAAACAAAGCCACCGATGCCGGATGTCGGGGAAAGTTGCACCGTGATCGCACGCATACCGGGGGTGAGGATTGCGGCCAGAAAGCCCCGTTCACCCTGGCTGACGAGGGAGGAGCGTGTGACAGGGTCACCGGCCGAGAGCGGGCTGCGCACCACCTGGCCTGAGAGACCCTTGGGGGTGGCCGGGTCTTCGTCACCACGTTTGCGCGACGTGTAATAGGCCTCATTCACCCCGCTTTCGGGCCAGGCCTGCCATGTCAGATCTTCCGGCTTGACGATGGTGCCAACGCGAAGGTCGCGTGCGGCGACCATAACCTTGCTGGCGTCAATCTGCTTGACAGCCACCTGAGCTGTCTGGGTGTTTTCAATGCCGCTCAGGTAGCTGCGTGTCAGCATGACAACCGCAAAAACACCGACGGCGGCGAGGACGATTAAGATCAAACTCTTGGGGTTCATTTGGCCCCTCCCGGCTTCCAAGTTGCCTGTCCGGTGGCGCGTTTGGCGCGAGACCCGGAAAAACTGTAAACTTTTCAGACTGAAACCGCGGAAACCTTATGAAAACAGACCCACAGGCCACCGGCCATGATAGCAACCCCATATGGTACTTTCAGCGCGAAGGGCGATGTGCTTTTTGAGGCACGTTGCCATATCAGCAGTACCAGGGCGACAAGCCCGCCCGTCAGCGCCGTATAAAATACAAGCGGCATGGCGAGTGCCGGTCCGGCCATCAGGGCCGTTGCGGCAAGGAGCTTGACGTCACCCCCTCCCATCATGCCAGCAGCAAAACCCGCAAGGCCAACGAGGAAGATGATAACGCCTGTCGCAAGCGGCCATAGAAGGGCGGTTGGTACCGGTACTCCCACCATCACCCTCGCCGCGGCTGCCACCACGAACAGGGATACAATGAGAAGCGGGAGCCGGTTTGCGATCAGCCGAAAGCGAAGGTCGCTTATCGCGGCGGTGATCAGGATGCCCGCAAGCGCGACATAGGCGCTTGTCTCTATCATTAATGCTGCCTGCATTTTGTTGCCTGAGATCTGGTTCAAGATCCGTGTTTCAGTAAAAAAGCCGCCGGAAAAATCGTCCCCCGACGGCTTTTTTTGAGCTTCCGCTAGTGTGGTTGGTTAAGCCAGGGCTCAACCTGCCGGGTCACCAGCCGTATCTACTGCGGTTTCGATCTCACCAAATTTGGTGTCGAGCGCGGTACCGAGGTCGCCGAGCGCGGTGATGAGAGCGATTGCAACGAGGGCGGCGATCAGGCCGTATTCAATGGCGGTAGCGCCTTCTTCGTCACGACGGATTTTATTCAGAATTTTCAACATAGCTTTTCTCCAGCTGCCAAGTTTGGATGTCCTCGTTATAGCGCCATGGGCCTAAATAAAAAGTTAACGACAAGAAGAAAAATCATTTAATTACAACTGGTTAATGTAAAATGTTCCAAAATATTACATCAAATTTTACACTTATTTTTAAAGCGCTGAAACAGCACGTAGATTCCTGTTGGGGGAAAAGCGGGCACGGGCGATTCATGGTTAACAAATTGCGCCCAGGGACGGTTTCAGGGCGTCGCGGCGACCCCAGACAACGGGGGATGGCATGCCGAAACTTAATAATTTTGCGCTGATTTACGTTCTGTGGAGCGGGGACAGAGCCGATTCTTTTGGTTTTGGAAGCCGGCACACGCGATTCTTTTGGGCGACATGGAGGTGATTCTCGGGGAGGGAAGCATTCAATTGCGAGACTGAGCATGCTGTGTGGCAGGAAGGGAAGGCCGGATCATGTCAACGGCCCGGCACCGCGCGCCTGCGGTGCCGCGCTGGACACCCCCTTTTTTTATTCAGATGCGGGTTGGCCGGTTGTCCAGGTGGTGGCTGTCAGGGCTCAATTTCCTGCAGCGCGCCAATGCGGGGACGAAAGTAGGATACTTTCCTGATGGTCTTTGTCGGTATGAAGTCAAACACCAGTGGCTCATAGCGATAATACACCTCGGTGGCGAGGATGGTCTCATTATCCCGGAGCGTAAGCCCCGCGGGCAGGTTCACCGGGTCGCCTTCGGCCCCCAGGGCGCTGTCGGCATCAAGGCTGCCGCCCCCTGATCGCTGCCAGAAGACAGACGCGACGACATCTTCGGTCTGGCTGATCGATGATACGATCGTCAGGGACTTGTCGCCTGTCGGGAAAGGGTTGAGGATTTGGGGCACGGCTTTGAAGATGTCGTCGATTACATCCTCAGAGATGGTTTCGTCTCGGGTGACAAGGTCGGCGATGGACACAACGGTATGCTGTAGTTTCAGGTTCATCAGCATATAGTTGCCCACCTCCGTCACCCCTGTCAGCAGGGTGAGGAATATCGGCACCGACAAGGCCAGCTCGGTAAGGATCGCACCGCCTTGGTCCCGGCGCAGCCGGGCCAGCAGTGTTGATGACCGCAATTTCTCAATAAGGCTCATTACGCACCGCCACGGTTGCTGAAATATTCACGTTACTGGTGGCCCAGTCCATAAAGCCGCTCAGGCTCGGCGCCGAATAGGTCACGCGGTAAAGAACAATATCACCCGCATCACCAAGCCCGGCGACCGCCATGTCATCGTCCCACTGGCCGTTTCCGTTTACGTCCGAGTAGGGTTCGCCGGCCTCGTAACTGCCGTTGCCGTTTTCGTCCGTGAAAGGTTCCGCTTCGCCGATGTCGCCGAACTGTTGATAGACCAGTGTTTCAATTTCAACTGCGTCCATGTCCACCCGGCCGAAGGTTTGCTCCGCAATGATGGCGCGTACCTGATCCTCGCGGGTTACCCCGTCTTCGTTGCTGCCTGTGACACCAAAACGCGAAGCCCGGAGCACGGCATTCTCAATGGTGGCCGACAGGAAAAACAGGTTGGACACCTCAAGGACGCCGATAATGAGTACCAGCAGGATAGGCAGGCCGAGGGCGGCCTCAATGGCGTTTGCCCCACTCTGATCGCCTATCAGGCGCCGTATGGTTGTCCGCACGCCCATTATTTCGATAGCCTCAGGTTTGAAAGCTGCCGCCCGATTTCCTCAAAAGCGTCGGTCAGGGACGATGCCGTCGGCGCGTGGAAGTAGAAAGCGGGATTGGAAGCGCAGGCGGCATAAGCGCTCTGTGTATCTTCATCAGGGGTGGAGCCAAATGTGATGGTATAGATGAGGACATCATCATTTTTGATGTTCTGGCAAATACGGTCGAAGCGGTCGTCAAACTCGTCCCGCGCATCATAGATATTGGCGTAGCCAAACTCGTCCAGACGGCCAAAGGCGGTATAGTCGGACCCGCCAAGTTCGCTGTCGGCGCTGATCAACTCGTTCACACCGTCCGTCAGCATCACGATGACCTTGTCCATATAAGGGGTATCGTGGTCAAGGGGCAGGTTTGCCGGGCTGCCGGACCAAAGGCCACGCCAGCGCGGGCTGATGACCCGCCAGCCCCATACAAGGCCGTAATTGGCGGCGGTGCCACCGAAACTCCAGGGCTCCATCACGTCGATGGCGGCGATCAATTTGCTTTTCTCAGCGACAAGTGGGGTGATCTCGCTCGCGCAGCCACGGTTGGGGCCGCGCGCGCTTGAGCGGTTGTTGACCTCGTTGATGGTTACGTCACCGCTATCGTCATCAATCCAGTTGTTATCTTCATCGACCTGATACCAGCCCTTCTTCTTATGATATTGCCAGTAAGGGTCGGTGTCGTTCCAGTAGAAAGGCTCAAACGGAATTTCGGTCGGTGGGGTGTCGGTTTCGTCTTCGCCGTCAGCCCGGGCCTCAAGGCAGCCCTTCCATTCCGTGCTGTAATATTCGTTGTCGACCTTGTCTTTGCCGCTCTCTGACAGCCAGTTGTAGTTGCCGTTGCCAACATTGACATGGGTGATATAGGGCACAACACCAGCCCAAAGGTTGGTATTGGTCTCATCGTCACCGAAGACGATATTTACCAGATTTGTGGCGGCGGTCTTCATTGTGCCGATCTTGTCGTCCCATGCCATGGAACCGGTATTGTCCATCACCAGCACAAGCTCCATGCCGCGGGTTTCTCGGCTTACCTCTGTACTGGCACTGACGGTAATCGCCTCATAGCCAAAAAGCCGCATGAAGGTTGCGTCAACGCTGGCGCTGGCGGTGAGCGTGATCAGTTCATTGTCATCGCTGATGTCTACGACCATGTTGCTGCTGCTGACCACCCCCGCCATGGAGCCGACGTTGGCGTTAAAAAATTCGCGGGCGTCACTTTCCATGTCGTTGACCGACATGGCGTGGCCTGCCGCCAGCCCGGCGCTGTCGAGCGATTTTTGCAGGACGTCCTTTACATAGAACATGCGGGCGCCGTCGATCGCGACACCTGCCGCACCGGTCAGCATCAACATGCTTCCGGCTACCATGGGCAGAAGACTGCCGCGTTCGTCCCGCGAGAAGGAGGTGATAAAGCCCCGTCCCCTGCGGACGAGTGAGTGGTGATACTGTTTCATGGGTCGGTTGCCTGATTTTTTGCCTGCCGTATCATCTCGTCAACAGTTTGAAATTCCGTAAAGGTTTGGCGGCAATTTTAGCAAAACTGAGTGCGTCGCCAGCGGAGGTCCGCCTGGCGGGAATACGAGAAACCACCCAGCTGTCAAAATTTCGCCTTGTCTCATTGGCTTAATGCTGTCTAGGGTTGACCCAAAGAGTGTGGAGGGCACGACAAGATGAGCGACGAGGCGATGACAGCGACCAAGGAAGTGGTGGCGCCTGCAGCGGACCCCAATTCGGTAGCACCTGGCCCGGCAATTATGGCCTATGCCAAACAGCATCGCCGCGAAGTGCCGGAGGATGCTGTGTTTGGCCAGTTCCTGGCGGATGACGAGATGCCGATCAGGTTTGCCCGCTTTCCGGCCAGTAAGGTGATTGAGCCCAAGGGTACCGTTATTTTCATGCCTGGCCGCACCGAATTTATCGAAAAATTCCTTGAGGACGTGCATATCTTCAACCAGATGGGTTTTGCCTGCGCCGCGATGGACCTGCGCGGGCAGGGCATGTCCTATCGTCCGCATCCAAACCGTGAAAAACATTTTGTTAAAACGTTCGATACGCATGTCGACGATGTGCGCGCGCTGTTTGACCAGAAGCTGATCGACAAAATGCCAAAGCCTTTCATCCTGATGGGGCACTCGGCGGGCAGCCATGTCATCTTGCGTTTCCTGCATGACCATCCGGGCTATGCGGATGCCGCCATCACGGTGGCGCCGATGGTCAAGATTTTTACCGGCCCGATGCCAAAAGCTTTTGTGAACGGGTTGCCCATGCTGATGCGTATGCTGGGCCGCGGCGCGGCCTATATCCCGGGTCATACGGCCTTCAAGGAAGGGCGCTGGGGCTGGCGCAGGAAACTGACCCATGATGAAGAACGCTTCAGGGATGAAGACTTTTTCATTCAGGAAAAAGATCGCCGTCTGGCTGTCGGTGGGGCGACATATCGCTGGCTTCACGAAGCGCTGAAATCGTGCGAGAAGCTGAATGCGCCGGGCTATCCGGAAGCCATCAAAACCCCCGTTCTGATGTTGCAGGCCGAGATGGACCGCATCGTCGATAACAACGCGCAGGCCGCCTTTGCCGCCCGTCTGCCCCATGGTCGGCTTGTGGTGGTTAAGGGCGCGATGCACGAGATACTCAAGGAAACCGACGATATTCGGGCCGAGCTTTGGGAAGCCATCGGGGAGTTTATCGACCTTGAAAACGGCCCCGATTTTGGCCCCTTTGTGACGCCGGACTAGGGCGCGCGGTCAAGGTCGGGAACGGTGCCTTCCAGCACCTTCAGGATATCGTCCAGCATCGCCGGGTCACCCAGCGCCAGCAGGCGTCCGCAGTCGCCCGGCGCATCGCCTTCCCAGTTGGTGACGCTGCCGCCCGCACCACGGATAACCGGGATCAACGCCATCATGTCATAGGGTTTCAGCCCGCTTTCGATCACAAGGTCCATATGCCCCGCCGACATCACGGCATAGGCATAACAGTCCAGCCCATAGCGAATGAGTTTTGACCGCTTGAGCAGTGTCTCGAATGCACCGCGTTCATGGTCTTTGAACAGCGCGAAATCCGTGGTGGAAATCGTGGCGTCCTCAAGCACCGGGCAGGGGCGTGTCTTGATTGGCTCGCCATTCAGGGTCGCACCGCCGGGCCAGCCCACGTAACGCTCGCGAATGTAGGGCTGGTCAATCACGCCAATGATGGGCACGCCGTTGTGGCGCAACGCAATCAAGGTGCCCCAAGTGGGCAGGCCCGAGATAAAGGCGCGGGTTCCGTCAACCGGGTCCAGCACCCACTCAAATGGGCCGTTGGCAGGCTTGATGCCAAACTCCTCGCCAAAAATGCCGTGGTCGGGGAAGCGTGCCTCAATCAGCGCCCGGATGGCTTTCTCCGCCCCCTGATCAGCCTTGGTGACGGGGTCAAAGCCAGCGCCCTTGTCCTTGTCGTCAATCGAGATCGGCGTCTTGAAATAGCCAAGCGTTACTTCGGCCGCTGCATCCGCAAGCTCAAGGGCGAAAGCCTTGAGGGTTTTGATCTCTTGATCGCTGATGGCTGATGTCACGGTCTGTCCCCTTTACACTCATCAAGTCTGGCTTTTGTGCCCGGCTTATAATTTTCATGCGCCAACGCCTTGCAAGCGCGGCCACTTTAGATCACATATTGCGCTGTCATGAGCAACGGGAACCAGCATGATAGAGTGTGATTTTTTGATCATCGGCGCAGGGATCGCCGGTGCGGGCGCCGCTTATCGCCTCGCGCCACACGGCCCCACGGTGATGCTGGATATGGAAGAGCAGGCTGGCTATCACACCACAGGTCGGTCTGCGGCTTTTTATGCGGAAACCTACGGCGGGCCCAAGGTGCAGCCGCTGACGACAGCGTCCAAGGCGTTCTTCCGCACGCCGCCTGCGGGTTTTACCGATGTGCCGTTGCTGAAAACCCTTGGCGCCCTTCATATATACCGCGCGGACCAACGCCACGCCGCTGACCGCCTGTTTACCGAGTTGAGCGCCACGCTTCCCGGTGTGAAACGCCTGAACGCGGCTGAGGTGAAAGCCCGCGCCCCCCATGTGGATACCGACGCGCTTGCTGGCGCGATTGATGACCCTGACTGTGGCGATCTTGATGTCGCAGCGCTGCATCAGGGCTACCTGCGCGCCGCCAAGGCCATGGGGGCCACACTCATGCTGGATGCTCTGTTTGAAACCGCTGCGCATGACGGCACGAGCTGGCATGTGAAAACCCGCAAGGGACCAATCCGGGCGAAGGTGGTCATCAACTCCGCCGGGGCATGGGGCGATGAGGTTGCCCGCCGCGCGGGGGTGGAGCCCCTGGGGCTCATGCCGCTCAGGCGCACCATCGTGACCTTGCCGCGCCCGGCGGACTTGCCGTTTGACCGCCATGGCCCCGTGGTGCTGGATATCGAGGAAGAATTTTATTTCAAGCCGGAGGGCGATGGTTATCTGGTCACCCCGGCGGATGAGAGCGTGAGTGTTGCCTGCGATGCCCAGCCGGAGCTTGAAGATGTCGCCCGCGCCGTCAACTGTTTTGAGCAGGCGGTTGGCCGTAAGGTGGAAAAAATCGACGCTAAATGGGCGGGTCTGAGGACCTTTGGCCCGGACCGCACACCGGTGATCGGTTTCGCAAGCGACGCCCCTGCTTTCTTCTGGAATGTGGGGCAGGGCGGATATGGCATCCAGACATCCCCAGCGTGGTCAGACCTGCTGGCCACGCTGGTGCTTGGCCGGAAGGTCCCGGCTTACCTTGAAGGCGCGGGTGTTGATCAGGCTACCTATAGTCCGGCGCGCCTCGTGACAGAGCCCGCCTGAGCGCCTAGCGGTAGCGCCTGCGCCGTGTTTCGCCAAAGACATAGACAAGGATCAAAGCGCCCACAACCCCGGCGATGATATCGCCGACCAGCCCGGTTGGCCCAAGCCCGGCAAGCCCGAACAGGAACCGTCCGATAATGCCGCCGAAGACGCCAAGGATAATGTTGCCGATGGCGCCAAAGCCTTCGCCGCGCATAATGTGGCCCGCCAGAAAACCGACAAGTGCCCCTAAGATGATAGTGCTGATCATGATGCTGCCCCCTTAATAACGGCTATATCGGCCATAGCGGCGGTCACCATCAAACTCGCGCCGCAGTTCATCATTGCGGTATTGACTAAGGGCATAAACAGCCCAGATGGCAGCTACCGGCCAGCCGATGAAGGTCAACCAGAGAAACAGGTTCATCAGGCCCTGAAAGGGGCGGTTGATAGTGAAAAATACCAGTGGCGGAAAGATAATGGCCAGTATCAGGCGCATCTGCTCCTCCTATTTCCTCGCGTTATCGTATCTTTATTTGTTTTGTCTTCAATATGTGGGAGCGCTCGCAGCCTGTTTCAAGAAGAAAGCGGTATGGGACAAGTTGTCCTGCGGCAATTTTTTTGTTCCGCGCTTGAAGCTTGCTGTGCTAATGAGCGAAACAGGGCCACTTTTTTGTTAAGTGATGGGGCATTAGGTCAGTATGACGAACTTCCTGCGTAAGTTTAAAGTCAGCGCGCGTATCTGGGCGTTGACTGTGTTGGCGTTCATTGGCATGGCGCTGATTATTGTTGAATATTCCTCACTGGTGCGGGAGCTGAAGGCTGGCAACGTCAGCGACGCGCAATTCGCCAGCGACCAGCAGATTGTCTGGATTTTAACCGCGATCATGGTTGTGTTGCTGTTGTTCCTGGCCATCTCCATTACATCCAGCATCATGAAACCACTGCGTATTTTGCAGGCGGAGCTGATGTCCCTGTCGGACGGCAAGTATGACGCGGCGATCTCTGACCTTGACCATGAAGACGGCATTGCCGCCATGGGCAAGGCGGCAGAGGTGATGCGCCAGCGCGCAATTGAAGCCGCCCGCCTGCGCGAGGAGGCTGAGGAAGCCCGCAAGCAGCGGGACGCTGAAGAGCGGGCGTTTGAGGAACAACAGCGCGCCGAGGAAGTGCGCCAGCGCGACGCAGAGCTCGCCCGCGACCGCGAAATGGCGGACGAACGCCGCCGCCTGCAGCTGGACCTTGCCAATAGCTTCGAGGAAGAAGTGTCGTCGGTGATCCAGTCGCTTTCAGGCGCGGTGGTGGAACTGCAGATGGCCGCTGACACCATGACCGACGCCATTGAACAAACCTCGCTTGAGGTCAATGCGGCCGCCAGCGCCACCGACGCCACCAGCCAGGACATGATCACCGTGGCGGAAGCCGCCGAGGGCCTGACAGGGGCGATTGGCGAAATCCGCACGCAGGTGGAGCAGGCAAATTCCATCACCACCGACGCCATGACGGTGGCCAAAGACGCCGAGGGGCGCGTCAGTTCGCTCTCCAGCGCGTCGGAACGTATCGCGGAGGTCATTCACCTGATCAACGATATCGCTGAGCAGACCAATCTGCTCGCGCTCAATGCCACCATTGAGGCAGCCCGTGCGGGCGAGGCGGGCAAGGGTTTTGCCGTGGTGGCATCCGAGGTCAAGAGCCTCGCCAACCAGACAGCCCGCGCCACGCAGGAGATCGAGGAGCAGGTGGGCGCCATGCAGCTTGCCACCCGTGAAACCGTGGACGCGGTGAACAAGATCCACAAGACCATCAATCAGGTCAGTGAAATATCGGGCATGATTGCCGCCGCCGTGGTGGAGCAGGAAGCTTCAACGGGTGAGATCGGCCGCAGCGTACAGAACGCAAGCCAGGGCACTGCAAACCTTGGCCAGAACGTCGGCCGCGTGCAGGAAATGACGGGCAAGAGCGCGGGGGCCGCCCAGGTGGTCAACGAAAACTCGGGTGAGCTGACGGAGCAGGCCAGCGTGCTTGAAGCTGCCGTGAACCGTTTCCTTGACCGCATGCGGGGCTAGAACGCCCGCCCTGATCAGGACTTGAAGGAGGCAATCTTCTCGCGGTACCAGCCAGGGAAGCCATATGCCTCGGCCGGCTTGAGGATGCTGTCCACATAATCATTGTCGGCTTTGCCGGGTTTCATGCCGTCGCCCACATATACGATCGCGGGGGCGATCTTGCCACCGCGGGTGAAGACAAGCATGGCCTCCGGCAGGTACGGGGTGCCGGTCAGTTTGTTGATATTGTCGCCATAGAGGATTTCCAGCTCGGCATGGGTCATGTTGGCGAGGATACCATAGACGACACCGTCACCGGCCTCGATGATGTTGGCGTGCGGCTGGATCACCAGTTCATAGCCATGAATGCTTGCGGGCGCGAAGGCACGCTTTTTGATGCCGGCATCTTCCAGCACCTTCATATTCATGTAACCGCCGTAGAAAAAGACCTGCAGTTTGCGGTCTGCCATACACTTTCCCCTAGTCTCTGTCTTGCTCACCAGTGTGCACGCAAACGCGCCCGCGTCAATGTTTGAGGTGCGCCAAGGGTTTGTCCATGCGCACAAATAGTTGCAGACACGCGACCATGAGCGGCATGGTGGGGACTTGATAAGCTGTAATTATCTCAGGCCGGGGTGAGGATGGACTATCCGGGTATCATGGATTTTGACATGCGCAAGGCGCGGCTGTTGCTGGCCATCCGCAATTATTTCAAATTGGGGTGAGGGCGCAGGAAATCACGCAGCGCGAGGGGTTCACGCTGCGGGCCTAGCTAGAAGGGCGGCTCAAGAAGGGCTTAGCTGAAGCGTTTGCGCAGGCGGGCAAAGAGGCCTTCGCCGGGGCGGTACGCCTGGCGTGCTTCCATCTCGCGCACCATACGCGCATATTCGACTTTGGTGATGCCATAGGCAGGGAGGGGTGCTTGCTGTTGCATTTTCTATCTCGCTTTTGTCGTGCCAGCATGTGCTGGTCTGTTTTCTGATTTCCGGTCGTTGCCGGTTTCTCACATATTGTGAGCCTTAGGTGTATTACAAGACTATAACACCTCTTTCCTATAAAAAAAAGATAGCCAGTGTAAACCGCTGTGCTGCGAGCCGTGCCGCCCGCGCGACCAGCGGTGCAGTAGCGGCCAGTGCTACGGTATAAAAGGGTTGCGGCATACAAAAAGCCCCGGCGCGGCGGCCGGGGCTTTGGTGTTTCTCTCTGATACGCTCCCGCAGGCGCTTATTCGGCGGCCTTGGCGGCGCGTTTGCGCTCGTGTGGCAGCAGGAAGCGTTTCCTGAGGCGGATGCTCTCCGGCGTGACTTCCACCAGTTCGTCATCGTTGATATAGGCCAGCGCTTCTTCAAGCGGCAGGATCTTGGGCGTGCTCATCTTGATGGCATCATCCTTGCCGGATGCGCGCATGTTGGTGAGCTGCTTGGCTTTTTGCACATT
The DNA here is from genome assembly GCF_025574465.1 of Kordiimonas aestuarii. Taxonomy (GTDB): domain Bacteria; phylum Pseudomonadota; class Alphaproteobacteria; order Sphingomonadales; family Kordiimonadaceae; genus Kordiimonas; species Kordiimonas aestuarii. Next base: position 3,012 of record NZ_JAOBPP010000021.1, on the reverse strand, counting down.
CACGTCAAGGTCGTTGTCACGGCTGTGTTCGCCGATGATCATGCCTTCATACACCTCCACACCATGGTTGATCATGATGGTGCCGCGTTCCTGCAGGTAAAACAGCGCATATTGCACGGCCTTGCCGCCCGCTGTTGCCACCAGCACGCCGCGCTGGCGGGCGCGGATCGGGCCCTTGTAGGCGTCATAGCGGTCATAGGCGCGGGCCATGATGCCGGTGCCGCGCGTGTCGGTGAGGAATTCGCCGTGATAGCCGATAAGGCCGCGGGCCGGGGCGTCGAACGTCAGGCGGACCTTGCCGGCGCCCGATGGCACCATGCCCGTCAGCTCAGCCTTACGGAGCGACATTTTCTCAACAACCGCGCCCTGATATTCTTCGTCCACGTCGATCTGGACGGTCTCATACGGCTCAAGGCGTTTGCAGTTTTCATCCTGCTTGAACAGCACGCGCGGGCGGCTGATCGCCAGCTCAAAACCCTCACGGCGCATGGTCTCAATGAGAACGCCAAGCTGCAGCTCACCGCGGCCAGCCACTTCAAACGCGTCCTTGCTTTCCGCTTCGGTGATCTCGATCGCCACGTTGCCCTCAGACTCGCGCATCAGACGGTCACGAATGACACGGCTGGTGACATGCTTGCCCTCGCGGCCCGCCAGCGGGCTGTCATTGACCATGAAGGTCATGGCAAGGGTTGGTGGGTCAACCGGGATGGCGTGCAAGGCTTTGGTGACTTCAGGCACCGCGATGGTGTTGGCCACGGTGGCTGTGGTGAGGCCCGCGATGGCGACAATGTCACCCGCTTCGGCTTCTTCAACCGGCACACGCTCAAGGCCGCGGAAGGCCAGCAGCTTGGAAATGCGGCCGGTCTCAATGACCTTGCTGTCGCGGCTGAGGGCGTGGATGGCATCACCTACTTTCACACGGCCCGTTTCAACACGGCCCGTGAGGATACGGCCAACAAAGTTGTCACGGTCCAGCAGGCTGATCAGCATCGAGAACGGTTTGTCGATGTTCTTGTCGGTCACCACTTTCGGCGCGGGCACATGCTCAACGATTTTCTCGAAAAGCGGGTGCAGGTTTTCGCGCGGGCCGTCCAGCTCGTTATCGCACCAGCCGTCACGGCCGGAGGCGTACATCACAGGGAAGTCCAGTTGTTCGTCGTTGGCGTCAAGGTTCACGAACAGGTCAAAACATGCGTCTGTTGCGGCGTCCGGGTCGCCGTCAGGTTTGTCAACCTTGTTCACCACCACAATCGGCTTCAGGCCAAGGGCCAGCGCCTTCATGGTCACAAACTTGGTTTGTGGCATCGGGCCTTCGGCGGCGTCAACCAGCAATACAACGCCGTCCACCATCGACAGAATACGCTCAACCTCGCCGCCAAAGTCGGCGTGGCCGGGGGTGTCGACGATGTTCACACGGGTATTTTTCCACATCACGCTGGTGCATTTCGCCAGAATGGTGATGCCGCGCTCTTTTTCAAGGTCGCCGCTGTCCATGGCGCGTTCTTCCACGCGCTGGTTGTCACGCAATGTGCCGGATTGCCGGAAAAGGTTGTCAACCAGTGTGGTTTTGCCGTGGTCAACGTGCGCGATGATCGCGATGTTGCGAATGTCTTTTGTCATGTCTGGTGTCCTGGGGCAGCCCTGACCCACATCGGGGTATTGAGGCTTGCGTCATATAAAAAAAGCCCCTGCGGGGGAGGCCGCGGGCTTTTGTGCTTCAAACTTTGCGCGCCTTATACGCGCGTTTGCCCCATCCGGCAAGTGTAAAGGCGGCGGTATGCCTAATCTTGTGCCTGTGTATTGTTGCACGGCGGTGACACGACCGTTCCCCTTCTGCCGGAGGGAGGGCGTGCACCGCCTGGCGGTTCAGTGGTGGTTGCTGCCTCTTAACGTCGGCAGTGGTCTCACCGGCTGTTTTTAGCAAAAGCTTATCGGATAGTCGCACCCTGATGGCATTTTACCGCAAAGCAATCGCCAGCCTTCCCGGGATATCGTTCCCTAGGGGCATGACCACCGACACTGACATATCCATAGAGTTTTCGTTCCGGTTGCTGGCGGCATTGTGGGTTGCCGGTGTGCTTTGCCTTGTGGGAGCTTTGGCAATGCAGGAGGATGCACCAAAGCCGTGCAGCTTTGCCCAGTTGCATTTTGATGCCTGCCCGAATTAGGTCGTAGACTCATAATTTTTCAACCAGATACAGACTGAAGCCAGTTTTACAGCGGCGAGGAAATTCTCCGGGTTTTTGTCATAGCGCGTTGCAATGCCCCGATAGTGCTTGAGCTTATTGAAGAAACGCTCGACGAGATTACGGTGTCGGTACAGCCATTTACTGAAGGTAAAGGACTGCTTGCGGTTGGCTTTTGGCGGAATATTGGCCCAAGCTCTGCGCGCTGTGGTGAAGGCACGAAGCGCGTCGGTATCATAGGCTTTGTCAGCGAGCAAGATCGCTTCCTCCTTGATGTCCTCAATCAGATCAAGGGCCGGTTTGCTGTCGTGGGTCTGTCCAGCAGTCAGCGAAAGCCTGATCGGCAGACCATCCGCATCGACGAGGGCGTGGATTTTGGTGGTCAGTCCACCCCGGGAACGGCCCATGCAGCCATCGTCCTGATCCCCCTTTTTGCCGTGGCCCCTTGTTGATGCACACGGACACAGCTGCTGTCGATCATAATGATGTCACCGTCATGGGCTTTGCTCACCGCCTCGAACAGTCGGTCCCACACCCCGGCCTTGCGCCAGCGGACAAACCGGTTGTAGCAGGTGGTGTAGGGACCATATCTTTCGGGAATGTCTGCCCACGGCGTTCCCGCCCGAAAGCGCCACAAGATGCCGTTGATCACCCGGCGGTCATCCACCCTAGGCACCCCGCGCGGCTTGTTCGGCAGCAAAGGCTCTATGATCGACCATTCATAATCTGTCAGTTCATACCGGCGGCGGCGCATCAAAACCTCCTCAATGATTTGAGAAGCGTTGAATCATATCTTCGCCTGTTTGGGAATCCCTTTTATGAGTTT
>NZ_JAOBPP010000003.1 GCF_025574465.1 Kordiimonas aestuarii | reverse complement strand
TAGGTCGTAGACTCATAATTTTTCAACCAGATACAGACTGAAGCCAGTTTTACAGCGGCGAGGAAATTCTCCGGGTTTTTGTCATAGCGCGTTGCAATGCCCCGATAGTGCTTGAGCTTATTGAAGAAACGCTCGACGAGATTACGGTGTCGGTACAGCCATTTACTGAAGGTAAAGGACTGCTTGCGGTTGGCTTTTGGCGGAATATTGGCCCAAGCTCTGCGCGCTGTGGTGAAGGCACGAAGCGCGTCGGTATCATAGGCTTTGTCAGCGAGCAAGATCGCTTCCTCCTTGATGTCCTCAATCAGATCAAGGGCCGGTTTGCTGTCGTGGGTCTGTCCAGCAGTCAGCGAAAGCCTGATCGGCAGACCATCCGCATCGACGAGGGCGTGGATTTTGGTGGTCAGTCCACCCCGGGAACGGCCCATGCAGCCATCGTCCTGATCCCCCTTTTTGCCGTGGCCCCTTGTTGATGCACACGGACACAGCTGCTGTCGATCATAATGATGTCACCGTCATGGGCTTTGCTCACCGCCTCGAACAGTCGGTCCCACACCCCGGCCTTGCGCCAGCGGACAAACCGGTTGTAGCAGGTGGTGTAGGGACCATATCTTTCGGGAATGTCTGCCCACGGCGTTCCCGCCCGAAAGCGCCACAAGATGCCGTTGATCACCCGGCGGTCATCCACCCTAGGCACCCCGCGCGGCTTGTTCGGCAGCAAAGGCTCTATGATCGACCATTCATAATCTGTCAGTTCATACCGGCGGCGGCGCATCAAAACCTCCTCAATGATTTGAGAAGCGTTGAATCATATCTTCGCCTGTTTGGGAATCCCTTTTATGAGTTTACGGCCTAAAATAATTAGCCATATGAGGGTCACATAAACGCTTATCAGTTGATTGATTTTTGAGACAGAGTAGGGCGCCGAGGTTGTCAGGAAGTCTAATACCTCTTTGTCCTTACGGGGTATCTCGCTAAATACGGTTTTATAAAGAGGACCTATAACTGGGTCCTCCAGCATATCGACATGCTGTTCCCAGTTCTGCTGCCAGTGTTTTGAGCCTCGATTAGCTAGATACCAACCAAGCGAGAATACAAGGCCCAGACCACCTAACAACGTTTGCAAAAAATGCATATCGGCATTGGAGCTCACTCCAAAACCGGTAAATATCGCTGCAATGATGGCCCAAAAATACGTGGTCCGCTTCCAGTAGAGCTCGATTTCAAATTTACGAATGTCAAGTGCGTACTTCAGTGCTTCTGTAGCTTTCACATGCTGTAATCCGTCGATGTGTTTCCTTTGAAAATTTTCGTAGTATTTGGTTCTATGTTTGTCCTCGGCCAAAATGTTTCCCCCAAAAAAAACCGTGAAAGGCGACTAATACTATCACTGCCTGTAATCCAGAACTAGATGCTTGAGGGGGTACCTCAGTTGTTCAATAGTGAACTGATGGTGGGTATTTTACTCAACCCTCCCGCAGCACATCCGCCAGCCAATCCAGAAACGCCCTTAATTTCGCCGTCTCGAACCGCCGCTCGGGGTATATGGCATAAACCGGGTGTTCCGGCCCCTGCCATGCGGGCAGGAGGCAGGTGAGGGTGCCATCCCGCAGTTCATCGCGCACATACATTTCCGGGATCATGCCAACGCCAAAACCGGCGGTCAGTGCGTGTTTGATGGCGATGGACGATGACACCTTGTAGCGCCCCTGCACGGGCACATGTGCCGTCTCGCGCCCGCGTATGAACGGCCATTCGGCACTATGGGTGGAAAGTGAGAAGGCCACCATGTCGTGCCGGGCCAGTGCTTCCGGGCTTTCCGGCGTGCCGTGTTTTGCCAGATACGCGGGCGCGGCGCACACCACATGGTTCATGCTCATCAGTTTTTTGGCCATCAGCGAGCTGTCCTCAAGCCGGGCGCTGGCACGGATGGCGACGTCATAGCCTTCTTCAACGATGTTGACGATGCGGTCCTCAAGGGCGAGGTCAAGCGTGACATCGGGGTAGGCGGCCAGGAATTCGGGGATGCGGTCGGTCAGTTGCGTCAATGAGAAGGTCAGCGGCGCAGACACGCGCAGATGCCCGCTGGGCCGGGCTTTCATTTCGCTGACCGACTGGTCGGCCACGGCAAGGCGGTCCAGCACGCGCACCACGCTTTTGTGGTAGGCCGTGCCCGCTTCCGTCAGGCTCATGCGGCGGGTGGTGCGGTTGATCAGCTGCGCGCCCAGGTGTTCCTCAAGCGCGCGGATGTTTTTGCTGATCGCGGCGGGGGAGAGCTTCAGGCGCCGCGCAGCGGCGGCAAAGCTGCCCAGCTCCGCCACATGGCGAAAGATGGTGATGGCGGTCAGCTTGTCCATGATGTGTCGTCCCATTATTCACGTTTGGTTAATAGTGATAACACGATTATGCATGTTTAAATTATAAGCGCAAAGGCTTAGCTGATACATGCCACCGGGTAACACCCCGGCGGCACACAGAACCCAACCATAAGACAGCGAGCCTGACCATGAGCAGCCACACGAGCACGATCAAACCGGCGGCCTCTCCCCCCAACCCGGCCCCTGATCCGGGCGCTGCGGCACAGTCCCTGTTGCCGCGACCGGTGCTGATTGCGCTTTTGCTGGCGGCGAATGGTTTCCTGCTTGCGCTCACGCTTATCCTGTCGCGCACGGCGCAAGGCATGGGGCTTTCCCCCGTGACCTATGGTTTCTGGATGAGCGTGGGCGCGGCTTTGCTGCTTTCGCTGCATGCCGGGCGGCACCTTGCCGATTTGCGCCAGCCGAAGATGGCGCGGTACGCGGGCTTGTCGGGCCTGCTGTCGCTGGCGGCGCCGCAGCTTCTGATGTTTACCGTGCTCACGCATATTGGCGCGGGGCTGGCCAGCATTGTGTATGCTTTGCCGGTTTTGCTGACCTACCTGTTCGCCCGCGCGCTGGGGCTTGAGGGCCGGGACGGCGTGCGCATGACCGGTGCGATTGTTGGCACCCTTGGCGCGACGCTGCTGCTTATGCCCACAGACGGCGGCTTGCCGCTTGACGTACTGCCGTGGATGGCGCTCGCGCTTTTGGTGCCGCTGATCCTCGCCTCAGGCAACATCTACCGGGCGGTGGCGTGGCCCGAGGGCGCGCGCCCCAGTGTGCTGGCGGCGGGCTGTGTGGCGATCTCGGTGGCGTTCTTCGGTGTTGCCAGTGCACCTTTTGGCGCGGACCTCAATATGTTTGCGGTGGAAGGTGTGTGGCCCTTTGTGCTGGTGCAGGCTTTTGTCTCCGCCGGGCAGTTCCTCGCCTACTTCGCCTTGCAGCGCGTGGCGCCGCCGGTGATCTTCAGCCTGATCGGCCAGCTCGCACTTGCCTTTGGTCTGCCCATGGGCGCGATTTTCCTGGGTGAAAGTTATACGCCAGTCACCTTCCTCGCCGTGGGGCTGATGGCGGTTGGGCTGGTTGGCGTGGTGGGCGGACCCATCCTCAAGGCGCGCCGCACGGGCAGACTTTAGGGGGCCGACTTTAAGGGGCACCAGCCGCCGCGAAAAAGCACAGAAAGTGTGTTTTTACCCTTTATAATAGAAATTATTCGCCGTATGCTCCCATTGGCTGTTCTGATTATTACCATTAATAGTATTTCAGCAATCCAAGGGGGCTATTATGGCGTATCCTACGTCCGTTAACGACCAGATTACCGACAGTGTCACCCAGTCAAACGTGAAAGTGGTGGGCGAAGCGCCTGCGATGGCCATGGGCTCGCTTTATCAGGCGATGTCGCATGCAACCGGTGTGATGTTTGAAAACGCCGTCAGCGCGCAGCAGCAGATGAACGTGGCGGCCGAAGCGGCGACGACGCTTGCCGTGTCCACACTTCTCAAGACAAACACTTAATCCCGACCGACATTCATTTGAAAGGATAGTCCCATGGCGCTGCCAACAGCCGTTAACGGACAGATCACCGATGCCATCACCCAGGCCAACCTCACCACGCTTGGCCAGACACCCAGCGTGTCGGTCGGGGTGCTGAGCCAGTCGCTTAGCCATTCGCTGAGCATTCTTTATGCCAACGCCGTCAGCGCGCAGCAGAATATGAGCGTGGTGGCGCAAGCGGCCACAGCCCGTGCGGTGACAGCGCTGACCGGCGCGGACCCGAAGTGAGGCCGCGCTGATGGCAAGCAAACCCAAATCAACGGCTAAAAAAGCGGCGCCCAAAAAAGCACCGGCCAAAAAAGCCAAAACCGGCACAACCACAGCCAGCCCAGCCGCAGCCAGCCCAGCCGCAGCTAGTAAAGCATCGCCCCAAAAGGATGCGGCCAGGCAAACCAGCGCGCCTGCCGCCCCACCCCCGGCGCCCGAGCCTGACCCACGCGTGGACCAGGCGGCCAGGAGGGCGGATGTCGCCGCGATGGAGGCCGAGGAAGCCGCCTCCCGTGCGGCAGACCTGTTGAAGGAAGCGGAAGAAGAAGCGCTGGAGGCGGCGGATAATCCTTCGCAAGCCACCTCTGGCGGTGATGGCGGCGATACACCGCTGCTGCGGGAAGAAAACGCGGTTGACGTGGCCCTTGGCGCGCTGTGCCAAAGCTACAGCCATGCGCTTTCGCTCGCCTTCCATGACGCGGTGACCGAACGCCAGCGCCGCAGCGCGCTGGTGCAGGCCGCCCTTGCGCATGCGGTTGAGGAAATCAGCGTCACCAAGCCCGATGACTTCGAGGGCCGCATGACGCAACTCAAGGCCGGGCTGGATGTGCTGGACGCCCCGAACGGCAAGGATATGGCGGCTTATGCCGGTATCACCCGTGAGTTCAAGGACGCGGCCGAGCAACTGATGAAACTGCGGGATCAGCTCAAGGGCTGATCCCTTCCCTCTGGTAAAGTGAGGCGTTATTCCCTATCTATTATCAGGAAAGGGGCCTCTATGACTGAGCAAAATAGCAGCACGACACCACCCAAACCCGCCCGTTCGCACACCGAAACCGGTGTTGGCGTCGGCGTTGCCATTGGCGTTGCACTGGGTGTGGCCATGGGAAACGTCGGTCTGGGTATTTGTATCGGCCTCGCTGTCGGCGCTGGCGTGGGGTGGACCGCCACCCGCAATGCCCGTAACAAGACCAGCGACAAAGCGCCGGGCACAGACAACGACCCGCGCGAGGGTTAGGCGCTCAGCCGCGCCGGTTCCGCATGAATGGTGCGTAGCCCAGCGATGCGCGGGAGGAGGACAGCACGATGGATGAAGACAACGACAAACCGGCCTTCCCGAAAGGCCCACGCTATGTGCCACCAGCCGAGCGCGGCAAAGCCGAAAGCGCGGGCGAGACTATGTTCGCGCTTTTTATCGGCATTGGCGTCGCCCTCGGCACGACCTTCGGTATCGCGCTCGATAATATCGGCCTTGGCATTGCGCTTGGCGTCTCTATCGGGGCGGGGCTTGGCATCGCCATGTCTAAAACGGCCGGGGCCAGGGAAAAGGACGGCGAGCAGGGCTGACCCCTCACGCCACCCACATCAGGTAAGCGCTTGAAAGCGTGATCCACGCGGCGGCGAACAGCTTCAGCCGCCGTGCCCCCAGATAAAGCGCAAAATATTTCGCGATGGCACCACCCAGCACCGCGCCGGCGATGAGGAACATCAGCAGCCCCCATGGCTGTGGGTCGGTCATGATATGGTGCGACACCCCGGCGAGCACCGACAGCGCGCTGACCATCACCGCAGCGGCCGCCGCTGTCACCAGCGGGAAGTTGCGGATAAACAGGTAAAGCGCCACCAGTTCCCCCACACCGACGGAGAAAAATGCCGTCGCCATTCCACCAATACCACCAAGGACAGCCAGCACCGCATAGTCGCCGCGTGTGGGCACAAGCCGCACCGCCACATGCCGTGGCCCCACCAGCGTGGTGAGAAGGAGCGTAAGGCCAAGGCCGATCGACAGCGCCTTGAACCAATAAAGCACCGCGTCGGGCGGGGCATCAAATATGGCTTGCGTCAGCGCAAGCGCGGGCAGGGCGGGGGCAAGCACCAGCGCCAGCATGGAGAAAAATGCGCGCGGCGGCACGCCGGTATCGGGATTTTTGTGGTCATAAATGCGCAACAGCCAGCTCAGGGACCCGGTGGACATGCCAAACGACTGGATGATGAAACTCATGCCGACAATCTGGCTGGCGGCAATGGCGACAAGCCCGGCTTCGCCCAGATATTCAAACGCGGGCAGGAACACCACCCCGCCGCCCACGCCGGTGGCGCTGGCGATGGTCGCCGCGCCAAGGCCAACAAGGAACAGCAGGAAGGCGGTGATGCCCTCTGCCGCCCCGGCAAGCCCGGCTGCCAGCACAAGGCCGTAAGCCCCGGCCAGCGCCAGTGCACCAAGGCCGATAACACCCCACATCCGGCGCGGTGTGTTGTTGGTCTCAAGGGCAGTTTCAGGCAGGGGTGTGTGCATTGACGGGCTCTGAACTCATGATCACGAACAGTCGCCGCATCTTGGCACACGCCTGCACCCGCCGTCATGTGGAAAACCCCCAGAGCCTCAACTCTGGGGGCGTTTCTTACTCGTCCTTAACCAAAAACGAAAAGAATTGGGCGTTGCGGGGGTAAATCCGCTTACCAAGTCGCTTGTTCCACACGCTACGTGCGAATACGCGCTTGAAGCCCGGAGGTGCTGGAGGGAATTTATCCGTGAGCATCTCTTGTCTCCAATATTGCAGGCCCCTTGACACCTGACTTGGTAAATGCGATTCTTAGCGTGCGAAACTAGTCGATTACCAAATCGGCTTCTCACATAGTGGCCCGTGTGCCCGTGAGAAATATTGAGGCTCAACAGTGTCAGCTGTTGAGCCTTTTTATTCCACCCAAATTGCGTCAATCTGAGTTTTGATAACCTCCTTATCTGCGTCAGAAAAGTCCTCGGGGATAGTTAGCCAAGCTTTTCGACCTTTTGGTAAGCGTATTGGTATTGAATCAAGAGCCACAGGAACCTCTGGGGAGCCATTAGCTGGTTTTTGTTTTATGTCTTCGGAGGTCAGGTCGTCTGAAGCTGGGGGTGGAGTTGTCTCGGCCTTATCTTCTTTGTCCAAATTGTTAGGTGTAAGGCTGTCAAGAAAGCTAAGAGATTCCCGAAACACTTTAATAACTAAATCAGCTTTTTGGGGATCAACGAACCCCACCTCTTTCAACAAGAACATCTTTACGACAGCGTCCGCAGGCACATTGCCGTCGAATTGATCCAGAATTGATTTAAAGACCATAGGAGCCTCAAGAAATGCCTTGGCTACCTCCCACTTTACAAATTCATCCGGAGCGAACGTGAAATCTTGCAGTGCCTCAGTTACCGCGATTTTCCCCTTACCTTTTCCTTCAACTATTCCGTAATATCGTAACGTGCCGATTTTGGTCTGGGCTGCACCGTTACGAGAATCTTTATATCCTAAAGCGACCGCTGCAACATCGACATCGACGGTGCTGCAGCGGGCTTCAGTATATATTTGCATTCCGTATTCCATCGCTTGCTGCAGAGGGAATACTGGTGTCCTAGGATTTTTCGTTCTGTCGGCCATGTACTTCTCCATTTGTTGCAATTTTAGTTAAATGGAAGTTTGTGGTCAACTTTTTTTTGGAAAATTTAAGGTTAAAAAAATCAAACAATTGATTTTAAATATAAATTTCGATCTTTTTGATCTTGTTATTTAACTAAACCCCTTTAGCTCCGCCTGCATGTTCGCTCTGGCTTGTGCCTCGAACCGTTCGTGAAACCATGGTGTCAGGTAGATATGCTTGCGCTTCAGGCAGCCCTTGAGGAACTGTTTGCGGCCCATGCCGAAGCGCCAGTCACTGATGTGGCCAAACTCGCGCCTTACATCGGCGGCGTAGCGGATGTAGCGGCCCGGCGGGCTGCCGAGGATGGCCATGTCCAGGTCAAGGAAGGCCATAACATCCGGGTCTGTGGATTTGTGGTCCTTGCTGGCGTGAATGGCGGTGATGACGTGGGCCTGGGCGTCATCTGTCAGGCTGAGGCGCGCCATGGTCCTTGTTGCCAGCCGTGCACTGGCGGCCTCGTTATCGCCGTCCCCGGGGGTATAGACAGCATCATGAAACCAGATGGCGGCGTCCAGCCATGGGCTGTCGATCCCCGCGTCTGTGGCGAGGGTCAGCAGTTCGTCCACATGCTCAAGCGTGTGGTAGAAGCGCTGTGGCTCGCTCATCCTTGTGCACAGGTCGTTATAGACCATGATGCTGTTCTCATGCGCGCCAAAGGCTTCGCACCAGCGGGCGCGGCGGGTATCGTCTGTCATGACGGGTGCATGGGCCATGGCCACAGTATGCACCCAAAATACCGCCGCGCCTAGCATCTCCGGCGTGGGCCACGGGGGGGCCGGGTCGTGGGGGCGGGGCCTATGTGTCGGCACCGACCTCCCGCATGGGTTTGACCGCCAGCGAGACAAGGGCCGTAAGGCTGAGCAGTATCCCGCAGGCGATGAAGAAGGTGACGATGTCCATCTGGCTCAACACCCAACCCGCGGCGGAGGCCGAAACCGGCGCCATGCCCATGACAATGAACATGAAAAAGCTCATCACCCGGCCCATTTGCGCGGGCGGTGTGCGCGCCTGCAACCATGAGAAGATGCGCACCTGCACGATGCCGCCCAGCATGCCGGCGACCAGCATCAGCGCACCGCCCGCAAAGGTGCTGTGCACAAGGCCAAAGGCAGCGACCAGCAGGCCGATGACGATATCGATCGACAGGAAGGTTTGCCCCAGCGTGCGGAAACCAAGCTTCAGCCCCGCGCCCGCGATGATCACGCCAATCAGCACACCCGCGCCGTGCGCCGCCATGATGGTGCCGAAGGAAGCGGCGCCGCCATCAAGGTTGCCCTCCGCAAACACGGGCAGGCCCACCTGCATTGGCCCGACCACAAAAACCTGTATCAGCGCCATATAGCTGAACAGCAGGCGCAGGTCTTTGTCTTTGAGCAGGCCCCTGATGCCTTCGAACAGCAGTTTGAGCACACTGGAAGGGGCGGGGGCGTCCCCACCCTCATCACGCCCGCGTACCCTGACCGCGATGAGGGTAAGGCCGGAGATGAGGAAGCTGAGCGCATCGGCGGCAAACACAATGGCAAGGCCGGTGGCCTCCGCCGCCAGGTTGCTCGCGGGCGCGGGGTTGCCGCCGAGGGCAGGGGCACCAAGGCCGTCGGTGCCAAAAAGTGCGATAACAAAACCGGCGATCAGTGGGCCGATGAAAAAGGTCACCTGCCGCATGCCCATCATCAGGCCGTTGGCCTGTGGCAGTTTCTCGCGCGGGACCACAAAGGGCAGGATCGACGTGCCCGCCGGGATGGCAAAGGCGCTCGCCAGCCCGATGGCGGCGGCGAGGATATAAAGCAACGGCAGGGTCAGCCCGCCGGTATAGACAAGGCCCGCCAGCACGCCCAGAAGCGCGGTGTTTATATATTTCGACAGCACCAGCACGGATTTGGGCGAATACCGGTCAACAATTGCGCCGCCCAAGAGGATGAAGGCCGCGCGCGGGATGCCGACAACCGCCAGCACGAAGCCAAGCGCCATTGGGTCGCCCGTCAGCTTGAGCGTAAGCCACGGCAGGCCGATGAGCGTGAACTGGTCCCCCACCATGGAGATGAAGCCCGACAGCATCAGCCAGAAAAAGTTTTTATTCCTGGGCTGTGTGTAGCGGGTTTGGGCGGTGCCGGGGGGTGGCCCGGGCTTGAGTGTTTCCTCAGCGGTCATGTCCTGTTTCCTTCAAGGTGCCGACAAAGTCCTGCACGGCGGATTTTATGGTTCTGGTGGTGGTGTCGGGGTCGGTTTCCTTGAAATCACCCGCCGACAAGTGTTCAGCCAGCTTTTCAAGCCAGTCAAGCTCCACGCGCTGGTGCGCGGCGGCGTTTTCAAGGCCAAGGCGCATGCCAAGGCTCAGGTGCGGGCCAGCGGCCTTGAGGAAGGCCTCTGTCGCGGCGAGGTTCTGGCTGATTTCAGCCGCGCGGTCCGTGACCGTGTCTGCGGCGTCGCTCTGGTCTGAAAGCGGCAGGAACAGAAGGGCGGGGAACAACGGGTGATAGAACTTCTTGTTGCCCGCAAGCGTTTCTCCCATCAGGTCAAGGAAACGGGCGCGGCCGTCATCCGTCAGGCCATAGATAGTGCGCTCGGCCCGGCCGCCGACACTTTCGCGCCCGCGTTCCTCGATCAACCCGTCTTTCGCCAGCTTGCGCACCGCGTAATACAGCGTGCCGACGTCAAAATCGATGTAGGCTTCCGCATGGGCGTTCTTCAACCGGCGTTTGATCTCATAAGGGTGCATGTCGCCCCGGTGCAAAAGCCCCAGAATCAGGATTTCGGCTTTCATGGTTCTCCTCGTTTCGTGATGTGTATAGTTTAATTAAACTAGTTTGATTTGACTAATATGGCCGGTATGCCGTTTTGGCAAGCATAATCTTAAGCCTGGACTTAGAAATCCTGCGTTTAATTCCGCGCGCGGCGTGCCCATGTGGAAAAACATGGGGTTCGTCATGATCATGCGAGGAAGAGGAGGCGACCATGTCGCGCGGGGAAGCAGTAACCGGGGATGGCTATCATCTGGCCCAGTTGAATGTGGGCAAAATACTTTATGCCCAGAACAGTGAAGAAATGTCAGGGTTCGTGAATGCGCTCGATGAAATCAATGCTCTCGCCGAAGCCTCGCCCGGTTTTGTCTGGCGGCTCAAGAGCGACGCAGGTAACGCCATGGACTATACCGTCATCGATGATGAGACGCTCGTGAACATGAGCGTGTGGGAAACCCGCGAAAGCCTTTTTGAATATGTCTACCGGTCCGCCCACACGCATTATCTGGCGCGGCGGAAAGAGTGGTTCCATATGCCGACGGAAGGCCACATGGTGCTGTGGTGGGTGCCTGCGGGGCATGAGCCGACGCTTGAGGAAGCCGAGGAACGCCTGACCTATCTGCGGGACCATGGCCCGACGCCGATGGCCTTCACCTTCAAGCGGGCCTTTGACTGGGACGGCGAGCCATTGCCAGCGGCGGCGGCCATGGCGAAAGCCTGACAGCAAAAGGGTGAAACGGGTGTGCGCCTGTGATAGAATAGGGGCTCTGGCGGCCCCTTTTTGCTGGCTGTATCGCGCCGCCCGGCACGCCGCACAGATATCGCACACATCCCGCACAGGTTTCGTACAGATTTCGGCATTTTCCGCCCAGATTTTGTGCCCGGATTTTGTGCCCAGATTTTGTGCCCATATTCCGCGCCAATGTCGCTCTGATTCCGCGCCATTCCGGGCAGGTATGGCCGGGTTTGGCAGCCTGATTTTCATCACGGCAAAATGATTTTCCCGTGAGGCCCGGCGTGATTAGGCTGTCTCATACATACCATCCATGGATGAAGAGGAGTGGGGATAGATGAAAAAATCACTTAAATTGATGACTTCAATAATTGCTGTAAGCTCTTGTTTTATCACTTTTACCGGTGGTGTGGTGGCGGAGCACCACGGTAAAGCGGCGATCGAGGCTGCGGTCGCGCATGCTGATCGTACAGCGGAAGAAAAGGCCCGTGACGCCAACCGGCATCCGGTCGAAGTGCTTGAATTTGCGGGTATTGAGCCAGGCATGACCGTGCTCGATATCAATTCCGCCGGTGGCTATTATACCGAGATTCTCTCCCACGCTGTCGGGCCAAACGGCAAGGTTTATGCCCACAATGGCCCGGTTTACTGGGATTTTGTCAAGGACAGCGTAAGCAAACGCTATGAGGGGCGGCTCGGGAATGTTGAGCTTCTCTCACCGGAAACCGAAGCCGTGGACCTGCCCGAAGGCAGCGTCGATGTGGCGATCATGGTGCTGGCATATCATGATTTTTATTTCGTGCATAAAGCCCGCGCTGAGCCACAGGCCGATGTAGAATCTGCTTTAGCATCATACTATAAAGCACTGAAACAAGGGGGGAGAATCCTGATCATTGATCATGTTGGACCAAGGGGTGCGGACGCCGCGACGATCAACAAGCTGCACCGTATCGACCCCGACAGGGTGTTCGACGAAATGGCCGCCGCCGGGTTTGAACTCGACGCGGAAAGTGACCTGCTTGCCAACCCCGAGGACGGCCCGACCGAAAGCCCGTTCCGTAAGGATATGCGCGGTATGACGGACCGCTTTATGCACCTTTACGTGAAACCATAAACGTCGTTTAAGTTTCTGAAAACAAAGAAAAAATCGCTCTGGGTGGGCGCTTTTTTTGCTTAGAGCCGGCGGATCATATAGCTTGATGTGCCGTCATAGGATGCCAGTTGCCTCGCCAGCACCTCACTGCTGTGGTGACTGAAACCCTGCTTCTGCCAGAAGGGCTCCGTACCGTTGACCGCCACGATGCTGAGCCGCTGATAACCCGCCAGTTTTGCCTGTTTTTCTATGTCCTTGAGCGCCTTTTGCGATGCGCCGGTGCCGCGTGCTTCAGCCGCCAGCGCGATATCATGGATATGCAGGGTATCCGTGTGTTCAGGCGCGGTGCCGATCAGTTTGTTAAGTGCTGGCGGCATTTCAAATTCCGCAGGATGTACAAGGGTATAGCCGAACAGGCCGCGGGCCCCTTCAAGCACCAGGCAGCCTTCAGGGAAGAAGGTCCGGCGTTCGATAATGACATCATCGTCTTCGGGGTGGTCTACATGAATGACGGCGGCAAGGGCGATCACCTGCGGCATGTCAGTGTCTGTCATTTTGCGCCACTGCATGGCTTTTTCTCGTAATTTCAATTGCTTAAGGGCAGGGGAATGTCAGATCGTTGTCGATATGGTCAAGTGCCTTCAGCAGGTCCTTGTCGAGCGTGATCTCGGTTGCGGCCAACAACTCGTCCAGCTGCTTCACCGTCGTCGCGCCGATGACAGCCGACGTGACAAAAGGCTGGCTGAGCACAAAGGCAATCGCCATCTGCGCGCCTGAGAGGCCATACTCGCGGGCGACCTCAACGTAACGTTCTGTTGCCTCGACGGTTTTTTCGGTCCAGTAGCGCGGGAACTTGTCGTTCCAGAGCGTCATGCGCGCGCCCGGCGGCCGTTTGCCGCCCATGTATTTGCCGGTCAGAACACCAAAGGCCAGCGGCGAGTGTGCCAGAAGGCCGACCTGTTCGCGGATGCCGATCTCAGCCAGGGCCACCTCATAGGTGCGGTTCAAAAGGCTGTAGGGGTTCTGGGTTGAGGCAATGCGCGGCAGGCCAAGTTTATCGGCGAGCGACAGGCAATGCGTGACGCCCCATGCGGTTTCGTTCGATACACCAACCGCGCGCACCTTGCCAGCGTCAACCAACTCCTTGAGCGCGCTGAGGGTTTCCTCAAGCGATGTTGAAGTGCCATCGTCCAGATGCCGGTACCGCAGGTGACCAAAACAGTTGGTTGGTCGCTCTGGCCAGTGTAGCTGATAGAGGTCTATATAGTCGGTTCTGAGCCGTTTCAGGCTGGCATCGCATGCGGCGTGGACCGACACGCGGTCGAGCTTGGTGACGCCGTCATGGATGTCGGGCCGCATATAGCTGAAGTTACGGCCCGCGCTGGCCACCTTGGTCGCGAGCACAATGTCATCGCGCTTGCCAGAGGCTTCAATCCACGAGCCGATAATTTCTTCCGTCCGACCGTATGTTTCGGCGCGGGCGGGGACCGCATACATCTCCGCCGTATCAATGAAATTGACACCCGCCGCCAGCGCGCGGTCGATCTGGGCGTGGCCCTCGGCCTCGGTATTCTGTTCACCCCACGTCATGGAGCCCAGGCATATTTCCGAGACACGAATACCGGTTGTGCCCAATTCACGATAGCGCATCGGGTTTCATCCTTCTGGCGGAAGAGGTTGAAATTATGCGGCTTTTACGCCTTTGTCTGCGAAAAGCTGCTGCAGTTCACCACTTTCGAACATTTCGCGAATGATGTCGCAGCCACCGACAAAGTCGCCCTTTACATAAAGCTGGGGAATGGTCGGCCAGTCGGAATAGGCCTTGATGCCTTCGCGAAGGTCGAAGTCCTCAAGCACATTATAGCTTTCATACTTCACACCAACATGGTTGAGCACCTGGGCGACAACGCTGGAGAAGCCACACTGTGGGAAAATGGGGGTGCCTTTCATGAACAGCACCACATCGTCTTTGTTTACATATTCGCCGATACGGTCATGAACCGATTGATCACTCATCACGGATATCCTTTTACATTGCGCATTTGCGCTAGAAATAAGACGCTTTTGGCCAGATGCCAAGGGGAGGCGTCAAATTATGATGTTTTTAGTCCGGTTTGAAGCAATCGCCCTATTCCGGAACACTCGTTTGAAGGGCAAGGGCGTGCAGTTCACCGCCCATGCGGCCCTTCAGGCTTTTATAGACCATCTGGTGCTGCTGCACGCGCGAGAGACCACGAAAGCCCTCGAACACAACATGGGCGGCATAATGGTCGCCATCGCCACGTAAATCCTCGATCCGCACCTCGGCACCCGGCAGGTCTTCCTTGATAAGTCGTTCAATTTCTTCTGCGATCATGGCCATATGTGGTCCCCTCGATACTGAGTTGCAGCCGCTGCCGCGTTATTTCGCGTGCACTATAACAGCGTTATGTCAGCTGCGTCATCCTTTTGCGTCGCTCTTTCATACCGGCGTCACAATTTGCTGGCAATGTCCGCGTTGATCACAGCCTAAATTTTTTCTAGGTGTGTGCCTGATGGGTTGACACTATTCTATATGAATTATAAGTGTACCGAAGACATTTAAGGTGGCCAGTATGGCTGCGGGGGTCGGTTTGAGGCGTGACGGCCAGCTTTATTCGCTGGTTGCCTGACCGAAATTTCAAGGGAGCAGCTGACGATATTCCAGCTTTATTCCTTTATTTTTACGATCTGGGCTGGTGATTTTTCACCGGCCCAATTCGTTTTGGGTTCCGGCGCATTTCCTGTTGACGACGAGCCACTGCTATTGCTCTTCTGGTTATGGAAGGACACCATTGCATGCCCGAAGCAAAATGCCTGATTATCACCACCCATTACAAACCGCTGGTTGGCGGGGCGCAGTCGGTTTACGACGCGCTGGCGAGTAAGTTGCCAGCACGATTTTGCGTGCTGACCGCGCGCCGGGATTATGCCCGGGGTACGGCGGTGGCAGGATGCAAGGCGTTCGATGATTCAGCGCTTTATGACATTATTCGAATTCCCCGCATGAGGCCGGACCTTCTTGGCCCCAGCCCGGGGCCTGTCACCCGCGTCGGTAGCCATATCGCCGCGCGGCGGATCACGCGGGAGGTTCTGAAAGCCACCAAGGACACGATTGCACGCACAGGAGCCAACATTGTCTGCATTGGTGCACTTGACGCGCTGGGCTGGCTTGTGGGTGAACTGAGGGAACACCCCGACATCCGAGTGGTCGTCTACACCCACGGCGAGGAAATTTCCCAAAAAGCCTATAGCGGCAAGGCGGAAGACGCTCGTGGCCAGGCGCTTCGGGCTGCTGACGCGGTGATCGCCGTCTCGGGGTTTACCGCCAGCCTGATCGCGGAAAAATACCAGGTGCCACCTGAGCGGATTAAATGTCTTGGTAACGGCGTGGATATCGAACGCTTCCGGGAGCGCCCGTCGGAAAACGTGCGGGTACCGCTCGGGCTTGGAGCGGGGCCGCTGGTATTAGCCGTTGGGCGACTGGTGGCCCGCAAAGGTTTTGACCGGCTGCTGGAGGCGTGGCCCAAGGTCCTCGCAGCTGTCCCTGAGGCACAGCTTGCCATCGTAGGCAAGGGCCCGCTGGAGGCGGAGTTAACGGCAAGCGCGCAAGCGGAGGGCATGAACGGTTCCGTGCATATGCTGGGCCACGTGCCGGATGGTACGTTGCCGTCCCTCTATGCGTCGGCAGATATTTTCGCGATGCCCAACCGCACGATGCCGGATGGGGACACCGAAGGTTTTGGCCTTGTGTTTCTGGAAGCGGCTGCGGCTGGTATTCCCTCGGTCGGTGGCCGTGCCGGTGGCGCGGTCGATGCGATCAGGGATGGTACGACAGGCCTGTTGGTGGATGGGGAAGATACAAGCGCCATCGCATTTGCACTGACGGAGCTATTGACGGATGAAGTCAAGCGGCTTGGCATGGCGGATGCCGCGCGAGACTATGCGATGAGCCAGGGCTGGGCAGACAAGGCTGAAGACCTAGTGGTTTATCTGGACCAATTGCTTGGCTCGGAAAAGAAAAACACAGACGAGGCAAAATCTTTATGACGGGGGAGTGGCACAAACTGGCAGCCTCAGACGGCACGGAAGTGCCGGTCAGGGTTGTTGAAGCAACAGATAGCCCCAAGGCGTATTTTTTGCTGTTACCGGCCCTTGGTATCCCCGCTCGCTTTTATCGTCGTCTCGCTGAAGGGTTGGCAAGCGAGGGGGTCAGCACCATCCTTCTGGAGCAGCGCGGCCATGGGGAAAGCCCGCACAAGCCCGTGCGCGGATCAAAATTCGGCTATTCCGATTTCCTCGACGTGGATATCGCCGCCGCGCGGGAATGGGCCCAGGAACAGGCTGCGGGAAGCCTGTTTTTCCTTGGCGGACACAGCCTTGGCGGGCATCTGAGCTCTATCGCTGCGGGGAGAGACAGCGAGGGTATTGATGGTGTCGTCCACATCGCGTGTGGTTTTCCCTATACCGGGCTTTATACCCGCAGCGCGGCCAAAAAGATCAGGACAT
The DNA here is from genome assembly GCF_025574465.1 of Kordiimonas aestuarii. Classification (GTDB taxonomy): domain Bacteria; phylum Pseudomonadota; class Alphaproteobacteria; order Sphingomonadales; family Kordiimonadaceae; genus Kordiimonas; species Kordiimonas aestuarii. Next base: position 5,581 of record NZ_JAOBPP010000003.1, on the reverse strand, counting down.
TGTGTTGGCTTATTCCGCCGCTTTGCCTGTTTTTTGGTTATTTCCCTGGCAACAGGGTTGGGTTTGGCGGGCGTGAATATACCCGGCTGATGCTGGATTGGCGCGACTGGGCGCTGCACGGCACCTATGACTATGGTGATGTAACAGGCGTGGAAGAAGACATCGCGCGCTATAAGGGCCGTGTGCTTTCCATCAGTTTCGAGAAAGACTTTTTCGCCAGCGACCTTGCGGTTGAATACAGCCACTCGCGGCTCAAGAACGCTACCGTCACCACCATGAAGCTGGGTGAGGCAGAGCAGGGTAAACACCTTGGCCATTTTGACTGGGCCCGAAACCCGGTGGGGGCGGTTGCCGCGATCACGAATTGGATGGCTTCGGGCAGATAGACTTGCCGCAAGGCGACTTTCCCCTAAGTCACGAGGGATGAAGAGGAAAGGGAGCCATCTGCCATGAGCCATATCGACCCCGAACGCGAGCAGTTTGAAGCCTTCAAGGGCCTGCCGCGCGATACGCCAATCAATATGATCAACCTTATCCGCCTGCGCGACAAGGCCGAATATGAAGACGGCACCGAAGCCACGGGCGCCAAGGCCTATGCGACCTACGGCAAGACAAGCGGGCCTATATTCAAGCGTGTAGGGGGCACGATCATCTGGCGGGGTGAACCGAAGCTGGTGCTGATCGGCCCCAAAGACGAAGCGTGGGACCTTGCCTTCATTGCCCGCTATCCGAACGCCGCGGCCTTCATGGAGATGGTTACCGATCCCGAGTACCGGAAAGCCGTGAAACACCGGCAGGCCGCCGTGCTCGACAGTCGCCTTATCCGTTGTGAAGAACTGGGCGGCAGCGGCGAATTTGGCTAAGGCATTTTGCCCACCACGAAAAACCGTGCGCCAAAAAAAATGGGCGCCGCTAGGGCGCCCATAAGTGCGAGGAAAGAAAAGGGGAGGGGTAACAGAATACCCTTTACTCACTACCATTACTCAGAACTGGGAAAGCTTGGGGGGAAGCTTACCCGGCCATGGTGATAACGTCGTCGAACGTCTTGCCGTCGAGTTTGTCACCATATTTGTTGTAAACTGCCTCGGCGAGTTCCGGATCAACCGTGACTTCCGTACCTGGTGTTACCGCAGCTTCGGCATTTTCCATCACCTCACCAGACAGTTTCGCCAAGGCGTCCGTCAGTTCAGCGCGGTCGTCTTCAGAAAGGGACGCACGCATAAAAGCAAGGCTGGTTTTAAATTCCTTGAGCGTTGCGGTTTCCAGCACCACTTGCTGTGTGCTTTCCATCGTGTCTTTCTCAAGTGTGCTTTCCGCCATGACATCACCAGCACCGTTTGGGTCTTGCGTGGTTGCTTCACCGTCACAGGCTGCCAGCATGGCTGCTGCACTGATCGCTGTTATCTTCATCAAACCGTTCATCTCTCGTCTCCCTTTAGTGAGAGGGGTGTCTGGGGCGATGCGGGAGGGGGAGGGGCCCCGCACCGCGCACCAGACGTCGTCTGTAGGTATGATTAAAGCGGAGCGTGGGTCAGGAAAAAATACGGCTTGTGAGGGCTGGGTATAAAAAGCGCATAAGGGCCACTTATGGCCATAATGTATAAGAAAAGGCGCCGCGTGGGCGCCTTGTCGCCGGGCTTGTCCGGCTGTTCCTGGCGGCTCCTTAGTCCTGCACGAACCATTTCAGGGCGCGGTCCCCGTTGGTAGCGAATATCGTTTGCCAATTGCCGTCCCGCAGCTCAACCGTTGCCGGATCTACCGACGGTTTTTGCGCGGTAATCATAGGCATCTGGGCAAATACTTCGCCCTGCAGCACTGTCAGCATGCCGCCGTTCACCACATGCTGTACCTGAGTGCCAGCCCAGTAAACCCGCACCGGTTTGCCACCCAGAACAGCATCAACAAGCGCCTGTTTGGCGCCTTCGGTGGCGTTGCCCGCATCGTCGTGCGCGTAGACAAGTCGCCAGCCTGACGGTGTGCCACCCCTGGCAGTGGCATTGAAGGACAGGGCAAATAGCGCGCCCATCAGGGCGGCGACCATCGCAATGATCAGTGTTTTCATGGCTTTCTCCTCGCTTTCCATGCGCGGAGACTGCCACGGCGTGGCGGGCTTGATAAATCACAAGCCCGTCAGAAAAAAAGGCGCCGAGCGGGCGCCTTTTCCGCCAGTCATGTGTCCGTTACCTACTCGTCGGCCATTTCAAGGATGTCGTCGAAGGTTCTGCCGTCCAGCTCGTCGGCCATGTTTTCATAGAGCACTTCGGTGACGGATTTGCCGTCGCCCATGTTTTTCATCAGGTTTTTGCCCTTGTCCATGCTGTCCATATCCTGCCCGCCGGTGGCTTTGGTAGCAAGGTCACCAAGGGCGGCGGTCAGCCGCGCGCGGTCTTCGCTCGACAGCGAAGCTTTCATATTGGCGATGCTTTCCTTGAAGGCCTCAAGCGAGGAGGTGTCAAGTGTCAAGGCCTCGGCCACCTGTTCCATGGTGTCAGCCGGGCTCATCTCGCCGGTGGCGGGGGCTTCAGGCGGTGGCATGTCATCCGCCTTTTTTTCATCCTTGTTGTCACCGCACGCCGCCAGCGCGAGTGCCGCGCTTATGGCCGTGATTTTGATCAGTGTGTTCATTGTACCGTCTCCCTAGGTTTAAACCCCAAACAGTTGTCTCACTGCGGGCAGATACTGCACCCATCTTGTAGCATAATTATGGCAAAGGCGGTGCTGGCTGGCTGATTATCATTTTGACCACGGGCATTTATCTGCCTAAGCTTTTCAGAGCGGGACTATCAGGGAAGATCAGGGAGGGACACCCCATGAACAAATCACTTTCAGGCGCGGGCCTTTGCACCGCCATTGGTGCCATTCTCGCCATCGTGGGGCTTTTCTCGCCCATGCTTGATATCGGCGGCATGGGCACGGTGGCTTATGCAGATGTCGCTGAGACAGACGCTTATATCATCACGGCCCTTGCGGCCATCGCAGTGGTCGTGCTGTTTTTGAACAAAGCCAAACTCGCACTGCCCGCCGCCTTTGGCGCATGGCTCGTGCTATTGTGGCCCATCCTCAAGAATTTGGGCGGTGATGATGGCGGTGTAATCGGCGAAATCAAGGACATCGTCTCAGACCCCGCGCGCAAAATGGCCGAGGAAATGACCGAAAAGCTGTTCACCAACGTGCTCGACCTCGAATGGGGCGGCTTCGCCCTGCTTATCGGCATGCTGTTGATGCTTGTCGGCAGTGTTGTTGTGTTCGGGAAGCGGTAAAGGATACTCAAGGCGTATTCGATTATTGGGGACGGATAGTTTCTTCTCCCGCGGATTGGGTTACAAATCTTCTGTCAAGTGCAATTAGCTCTTGCATGAATTCTGGACCCTCGGCTGTTACGTGTGCTGGAATCCCATATGCATGAAGTATTCCAATAAAGATTTGCGCAGACCGGACCGAGTTCTTAATTTCCTGGCCCGCTTTGGCATCAGCATTTCTAATGTCGATTTCAGTATCCGCCTCAAGCTCGATAAGCTCTTGAAACGAATCCCGATCATACGATGGAGGAAAAAGTTGGGATTGCTCAAGTGCGAGCGGGACACCTATTTCTTTTATATGGGAAATATAAGTTGCTGAGTCCAAGTAAGGGATTGTTCGCCATATGTTGTTTAATTGTACCTTGAAAGAATAATTTACTGAAACACCGCTTATCCGTAGTAGCCGCTCGTATATATTTACAATGCCAGCCAACAGTATCCACAGTCTGTTTAGATCAGTTATCCGTGGGTTTTGGAATCTCGCTGTTTTCAGCTGCTCTACAAACTTTGGTGCGGATTGGTATGGGGTATGCGCTTCCAGCAAAGCGTATCCTCCATACGAGAAGGGAATTATGAACTCGCAGTTGTAGTTGCGCCGGAGAATGCAGGTTAATGTAAGTCTCTCTGGGTCATTGTTTTTTGTCATACGAGCAATCAAACCCGATGCCGAACTGTAGCAAGCATCAAATAGCAGGGATGTATAGCCCCCTCCGGGGTTGCACATCACATCCCGAAACTCTGCAAATATAGGTGTTTTTATTTCAGATTTATTGCCTATTGAATCGGCGAGGAATAACAACCTGGCATAAGGTTGATCTTCTTCAAATGACTCTAGCTTTGGCGTGCTTTGAATCCACTTTTTGAGATTCTTTGCAACAGTCTCTCGCTTCCCTAGGAGCCTTTCCAGTGAGTGACGATCTGTCTCGGCTATCGGCTCGGAGCTATCCCCTGCGCGCCTAAAAATGCAGCCCGATGAATGTATATGTGGCGTGTCATAGCTTTCCGGCACATATAAACAAACGATGGCTTTATTTGCATCTAGGCCAATATCGTCGTTTGGCCCTCTAACAATTTTTATTTCATAATGACAGCTTGGATTTAGGTGCTCATGAACGCCTTGCCTGATTCTTTGCGTAAGGGTTTGCAAATCCTCAGTTTGGATACCCGGAAAACCACCTGCGACGTTCTCATCTTTCGATTTTTCGTCTATACCAACAAATATCCATCCACCGCTAGTATTCGCCATTGCGGACACTGATTTTGCTATTGATTTAGTATTGGTAAAGACGCGCTTGTATTCAACGTACCAGCCTTCCGAAACACTCCTGAGAACGGCGAGGTCGGATGCTTCTATAGCGGAAAGCTCTTTGTCGAATGGCGTGTACGAGGGCACTTTTTCTCACTTTCTGTATTGCGATGTACGATACTAGGCCGTAAACTCATAAAAGGGATTCCCAAACAGGCGAAGATATGATTCAACGCTTCTCAAATCATTGAGGAGGTTTTGATGCGCCGCCGCCGGTATGAACTGACAGATTATGAATGGTCGATCATAGAGCCTTTGCTGCCGAACAAGCCGCGCGGGGTGCCTAGGGTGGATGACCGCCGGGTGATCAACGGCATCTTGTGGCGCTTTCGGGCGGGAACGCCGTGGGCAGACATTCCCGAAAGATATGGTCCCTACACCACCTGCTACAACCGGTTTGTCCGCTGGCGCAAGGCCGGGGTGTGGGACCGACTGTTCGAGGCGGTGAGCAAAGCCCATGACGGTGACATCATTATGATCGACAGCAGCTGTGTCCGTGTGCATCAACAAGGGGCCACGGCAAAAAGGGGGATCAGGACGATGGCTGCATGGGCCGTTCCCGGGGTGGACTGACCACCAAAATCCACGCCCTCGTCGATGCGGATGGTCTGCCGATCAGGCTTTCGCTGACTGCTGGACAGACCCACGACAGCAAACCGGCCCTTGATCTGATTGAGGACATCAAGGAGGAAGCGATCTTGCTCGCTGACAAAGCCTATGATACCGACGCGCTTCGTGCCTTCACCACAGCGCGCAGAGCTTGGGCCAATATTCCGCCAAAAGCCAACCGCAAGCAGTCCTTTACCTTCAGTAAATGGCTGTACCGACACCGTAATCTCGTCGAGCGTTTCTTCAATAAGCTCAAGCACTATCGGGGCATTGCAACGCGCTATGACAAAAACCCGGAGAATTTCCTCGCCGCTGTAAAACTGGCTTCAGTCTGTATCTGGTTGAAAAATTATGAGTCTACGACCTA
>NZ_JAOBPP010000004.1 GCF_025574465.1 Kordiimonas aestuarii | reverse complement strand
CAATGGCAAAAGCAAAATTTGAACGGAACAAGCCGCACTGCAACGTTGGTACGATTGGTCACGTTGACCATGGTAAGACGACGCTGACGGCGGCGATCACGAAAGTTCTCGCAGAGGCAGGTCATGGTGAAGCAGTAGACTTCGCGAACATTGACAAGGCCCCTGAGGAGCGCGAGCGTGGTATTACGATTTCGACAGCGCACGTAGAGTATGAGACGGAAGCCCGTCACTATGCTCACGTTGACTGCCCTGGCCACGCTGACTATGTGAAGAACATGATCACGGGTGCGGCGCAGATGGACGGCGCTATTCTGGTAGTGAACGCAGCGGACGGCCCGATGCCTCAGACCCGCGAGCACATTCTGCTTGCGCGTCAGGTTGGTGTTCCAGCGCTTGTTGTTTTCATGAACAAGGTTGACCAGGTTGATGACGAAGAGCTTCTCGAGCTTGTTGAGATGGAAATCCGCGAGCTTCTGAGCGAATATGAATTCCCGGGCGACGACATTCCGATCGTTGCGGGTTCTGCGCTTGCAGCTCTTGAAGGTCGTGACGACACCATTGGCAAAGAGAAGATCCTCGAGCTGATGAAAGCGGTTGACGAGTATATCCCGCAGCCTGAGCGTGCGATTGACGGTGCGTTCCTGATGCCTGTTGAGGATGTGTTCTCGATCTCTGGTCGTGGTACGGTTGTTACCGGTCGTGTTGAGCGCGGTGTTGTTAAGGTTGGCGAAGAAGTAGCGATCGTCGGCATCAAGGACACGACGAAGACGACGGTTACGGGCGTTGAGATGTTCCGCAAGCTTCTGGACCAGGGCCAGGCAGGCGACAACATTGGTGCGCTGCTGCGTGGTGTTGGCCGTGATGACGTTGAGCGTGGCCAGGTTCTGGCACACGTTGGCACGATCACGCCGCACACGAAGTTCACGGCAGAGACCTACATCCTCACCAAAGAGGAAGGTGGCCGTCACACGCCGTTCTTCGCGAACTATCGTCCGCAGTTCTACTTCCGTACGACCGACGTTACGGGGACGGTTGAGCTGCCAGAGGGCACCGAGATGGTTATGCCTGGCGATAACGTGAACCTGACCGTTGAGCTGATCGCACCGATCGCCATGGACGAGGGCCTCCGCTTCGCTATCCGCGAAGGCGGTCGTACCGTCGGCGCTGGCGTCGTGGCCAAAATCCTCGATTAATATCGGGTAAAACAAAGATGGGTCGGCTTGTCCGGCCCATTTTGCTGCGTGGGCCCTGCGGCAGTTCAGCGACCCACGTAACGCCTTTTTCGCGAAGGCAAAAAAAGTACTTGCATGGCAGGGCTTCGGGCGCTACACCCCACCCCTCATGAATGCAAAAACGGCTTTAGGGGCGTAGCTCAGTTGGTAGAGCACCGGTCTCCAAAACCGGGTGCCGTGGGTTCGAGTCCCTCCGCCCCTGCCAAGCCGGCAGCAAGTTTGACCGTGACGGCGGTTTGTAGTTAAAGTTTTGTAAAGCCTGCGCTTTTCATCAAATGAGCGCGGGCTTGTAGAGCAAAAAAAAGGGATGCATGATGGCGAAGACCACCCCGGGTGAATTTGTACGCCAGGTGCGGCAGGAAGGTTCTAAAGTAACCTGGCCGACACCGCGAGAGGCGGGAATCACCTCCGTAATGGTATTTATCATGGTGGTGATCATGGCCGTATTTTTCCTGGGCGTCGACTTTTTGTTGAATGCCGGCGTGCAGTTCCTCTTGGGTCTCGGAGATTAATGTGAGCAAGTCTCGCTGGTATATCATTCACGCCTATTCGGGCTTTGAAAAGAAGGTTGCTGAGGCAATCAAGGAACAGGCTTTGCAGCAAGGGCTCGATGCACTTGTTGATGAAGTCATCGTGCCGACCGAAGAGGTGATTGAAGTCCGCAAGGGCAAGAAAATCAAAGCCGAGAAGAAATTCTTCCCCGGCTATGTGCTGATCAAGATGGTGCTGACCGATGACACCTATCACCTCGCCAATGGTCATGCGAAGGTAACAGGTTTCCTGGGGCCGCAAGGCCGCCCATCACCGATTTCCGATGCGGAGGCCGCTCGCATCCTCAACCAGGTTGAGGAAGGTGTCGAGCGCCCACGTCCAAACATCGTGTTCGAGATCGGTGAAGAGGTCCGCGTGACCGATGGCCCGTTCACCAGCTTCAACGGCTTTGTTGAAGACGTGGATGAGGACAAGGCACGCCTTAAGGTGTCAGTATCGATTTTTGGTCGTGCGACACCGGTCGAGCTGGAATATACCCAGGTCGAAAAAGTTACATAAAGTTTTGGGGCCAGTGCCCCGAAAGCCGCGTGGGAGGCTCGCCATTAGCCGTACCACGCACCCTTGGCTGGGAAACCGGCCGTAGTTGTCATTTGAAAGGGAAAGACGATGGCAAAAAAAATTGCTGGCTATCTGAAGCTTCAGGTGCCTGCTGGTCAAGCTAATCCGTCGCCGCCAATCGGCCCGGCTCTTGGTCAGCGTGGTGTGAATATCATGGAATTCTGTAAAGCGTTCAACGCGCAGACACAGAAAATGGACGCGGGTATGCCTATCCCGACGATCCTGACTATTTATGCAGACAAGTCGTTCACTTTTGTGACGAAGACCCCGCCTGCAAGTTATTACCTGAAAAAAGCTGCCGGTAAAAAATCCGGTGGTGCGACGCCCGGCCGCGAAGTTGCTGCGACCGTGACCCGCGATCAGGTGCGTGAAATCGCGGAAGCGAAAATGGTCGATCTGAGTGCCAATGACATCGATGCAGCCATGCTGATCATCGAAGGTTCCGCGCGCTCGATGGGCTACAAGGTGGAGGGTTAATCCAATGGCTAAAACTGCAAAGCGTATGCAAAAAGCCTGGGACGGTCTTGACCGCGAAAAGCTCTACACCGTTGAAGAGGCTGTGAAAGAACTGAAGGGCCGTTCGGCTACCAAGTTCGACGAGACAATCGAAATCGCCATGAACCTCGGTGTTGACCCACGTCACGCTGACCAGATGGTTCGCGGTGTTGTTGCACTGCCGCACGGTACAGGTAAATCTGTACGTGTTGCTGTTTTTGCGCGCGGCCCCAAGGCTGAAGAAGCAGAAAAAGCAGGCGCAGACGTTGTTGGTGCAGAAGACCTTATGGAAGCCATCCAGAAGGGCGAGATCAACTTCGAGCGTTGCATCGCGACACCGGATATGATGGCAGTTGTTGGCCGTCTCGGTAAGGTGCTTGGCCCGAAAGGCCTGATGCCGAACCCGAAGCTTGGTACCGTAACCATGGACGTCAAGGGCGCTGTTGAAGCCGCCAAGGCCGGCCAGGTTGAATACCGCGTTGAGAAAGCCGGTATCGTGCACGGCGGCGTTGGCAAGGCCAGCTTCGACGAAGCCCAAATCATCGAGAACGCCAAAGCGTTCATTGGTGCGGTGATCAAAGCCAAGCCAACCGGTGCCAAGGGCACCTACGTCAAGAAGATCGGTATAACGTCGTCGATGGGCCCGGGCCTGAAAATCGACGTCGCATCGGTCAGCGGCGAATAATACGCGAATTTGCGCCGGGTCTCGGCTCGGCGCAGGCGCTCAGGCGGTTGTTTTGTCTGCGCGGGAGTAACTGTCCGAGATTGCAGGTGCCTTGAAGTGGGTTTCTAGTAGTTGACCTTCAGGGTTTAAAGGAGTGGTCGTCGCGGATCCACGGCCTGCATGAGACGGGGTTAAGGGAATTTCTCCTGACGGATTTATCCATCAGGATACCGCGGTTTCCTCGAAGGACTGGATGTAATCCGTCCTGCGAAGACTTAGGTAAAACCCGCACCTCCGGACAGAGGAGAGTACCGGTCGGCATTTGCCGCCGGTGCATAGCTCAAATGACGAGGGTTCATAGTTTGAAGTACGAACCTTCAAAGTCGGAGACGAGATAGTGGAAAGAGCCGAGAAGCAGGAACTGATTGCATCCCTGCATGACGTGTTCGCTGGCGCTGCCTCCGTCGTTGTAGTTCACTACGACGGCCTGTCAGTTGCTGAGATCACGGCATTGCGTTCGCAAATGCGCGAAGTGGGTGCCTCGCTTAAGGTTACGAAAAACCGGCTGACTCGTCTTGCGCTTAAAGGCACTGAATACGAAGGCATTTCGGATCTGTTTACCGGTCCGACGGCTATCGGCTTTGCTGACGACCCGGTCGCAGCACCAAAGGCCCTTGCTGAATTCGCCAAGAAAAACGAAAAACTTCGTCTTCTTGGTGGTGGCATGGGTTCTACGGTTCTGGACCAAGATGGTGTCAAAGCACTTGCTGACCTGCCGTCGCTCGACGAGCTTCGTGGCAAACTTGTGGGTCTCCTGCAAGCTCCTGCCCAGAAACTTGCGGCCGTTACGCAGGCTCCTGCGGGTCAACTGGCCCGTGTCTTCGGTGCTTACGGCAACAAAGACGCAGCTTAACGACATCCCGGGTGGCTATGCCTTTGGCGGCCGCCTGACACACTAACGCAATGATACATGCGGATCCTTTTTTGAGATGGACCGCTAATTTGGAGTGAATTGAAAATGGCTGACCTCAAGAAGCTTGTTGAAGAACTTTCCGGTCTGACTGTTATGGAAGCTGCTGAGCTTTCCAAACTGCTGGAAGAAGAGTGGGGCGTATCTGCCGCTGCACCAGTAGCTGCTGCTGCCGCTGCTGGCCCAGCTGCTGCCGCTGAAGAAGAAAAAGACGAATTCGACGTGATTCTTACTGCCGCTGGCGATAAGAAAATCAACGTCATTAAAGAAGTTCGTGCGATCACGGGCCTCGGTCTTAAAGAAGCTAAGGACCTCGTTGAGGGTGCTCCTAAGCCTGTTAAAGAAGGCGTTGCGAAAGCAGAAGCTGAAGAGCTCAAGAAAAAGCTCGAAGAAGCTGGCGCGAAAGTTGAGCTCAAGTAATTACTTGAGCCCAAGTATCCCGGGGTCGGGAGCGAAATTCGCTCCCGGCCTTTCGGCGTCCTAAGGGACCGGAGGACAGTAATTACCGGTCTGGTTTGGGTGAGACGCCCAAATGTTTTGGATTTTCAGGAGTTTAGGGTAAGGTCTGAACCCTAGGCTCTATTTTGGCAGCCGAGACGGTCCCTGTGTAGCGTGGACCTCTCCGGCACAACTTAAGGAACGAGGGCGAAGCATGGCGACTTCATTTACCGGTCGTAAGCGCGTGCGTAAGGACTTTGGACACATTTCCGAAGTGACGCAAATGCCAAACCTCATTGAGGTGCAGCGGCGGTCCTATGACCAGTTCTTCAAGCCTGGCGCAAACGAAGAAGAGAGGCTGTCATCCGGCCTCGAGAAAGTCCTGAAATCGGTATTCCCGATCCAAGATTTTTCTGCGACTTCATCGCTGGAATATGTAAAATACGAGCTTGAAGAGCCCAAGTATGACGTGGAAGAGTGCCAGCAGCGCGACATGACCTATGCCGCGCCGCTGCGGGTAACCCTGCGTCTGATCGTATTTGAAGTTGACCCCGAAACGGAAGCCAAGTCCGTACTCGACATCAAGGAGCAGGACGTCTACATGGGCGACCTGCCGCTGATGACCGATAACGGTACGTTCGTGATCAACGGTACCGAGCGGGTGATCGTATCCCAGATGCACCGTTCGCCAGGTGTGTTCTTCGACCACGACAAAGGTAAAACCCATTCGTCGGGTAAGTTCCTGTTTGCTGCCCGCGTGATCCCTTATCGCGGCTCCTGGCTCGACTTCGAGTTTGACGCCAAGGATATCGTGAACGTACGGATCGACCGTCGCCGCAAGCTGCCGGCAACGACGCTCCTTTATGCGCTCGGCATGTCTGCCGAGAACATCCTTCAGTATTTCTACAAGGTTGTAAGCTTCCGCCGTGCAGATGGCGGCTGGCGCATGCCGTTTGTTGCTGAAGCGTGGCGCGGCCAGAAGCCAGAGTTTGATCTTGTCAATGCTGACACCGGCGAAGTGATCTCGGAAGCGGGCAAGAAAATTACACCACGCCTCGCGAAAAGCCTCGAGAAGGCTGGCGTTGAAGGTGTTCTGGTCCCTGAAGAGTTGATCATGGGCAAATATGCCGCTGAAGACATGATCAACGAAAAGACCGGCGCCATTTATGTGGAAGCTGGCGACGAACTGTCGGAAGAAACCGTTGAAGCGCTGTCTGCCGCTGGCTTTGACGAGATCGCTGTGCTCGACATCGACGAAGTGTCCGTAGGCCCATACCTTCGCAACACCCTGAAGGCCGATAAGGTTGAGTGCCTCGATAGCGCGCTTGCAGAAATCTACAAAGTGATGCGTCCGGGCGAGCCGCCAACCAAGGAAACAGCCGAAGCGCTGTTCTATGGTCTCTTCTTTGACTCAGAGCGTTACGACCTCTCCGACGTTGGCCGTGTTAAGATGAACATGCGCCTGGGTGTTGAGTGTGACGATACCGTTGGTGTGCTGCGCCGTGAAGACATTCTCTCCACCGTCAAGACGCTTGTTGAGCTCAAGGACGGCCGCGGTGAAGTCGATGATATTGACCACCTTGGCAACCGTCGTGTTCGTTCCGTTGGCGAACTGATGGAAAACCAGTACCGCATTGGCCTGCTGCGTATGGAGCGTGCCATCCGTGAGCGTATGTCGTCTGTCGACATCGATACCGTGATGCCGCATGACCTGATCAATGCGAAACCGGCTGTGGCTGCTGTACGTGAGTTCTTTGGCTCATCCCAGCTCAGCCAGTTTATGGACCAGACCAATCCGCTCTCCGAGATTACCCATAAACGCCGTATGTCGGCGCTTGGACCAGGTGGTCTGACCCGTGAGCGCGCTGGCTTTGAAGTCCGTGACGTACACCCGACCCACTATGGTCGGATTTGCCCGATCGAAACGCCGGAAGGCCCGAACATTGGTCTGATCAACTCGCTCGCAACGTACGCACAGGTGAACAAGTATGGCTTCATCGAAAGCCCATACCGCCGCGTGAAGGACGGCGTTGTATCGAGCGAAGTGATCTATCTGTCGGCAATGGAAGAGCAGAAGTACACCGTAGCCCAGGCGAATGCCGAACTGACGGAAGATGGACGTTTCGCCAATGACCTCGTGTCCTGTCGTCAGGCGGGCGAGTTCATCATGTCGACGCCTGAGCACATTACGCTGATGGACGTATCGCCCAAGCAGCTTGTGTCTGTGGCCGCATCGCTCATCCCGTTCCTTGAGAACGATGATGCGAACCGTGCGCTTATGGGCTCGAACATGCAACGTCAGGCCGTGCCGCTCGTACGGGCGGAAGCGCCGTTCGTGGGTACGGGCATGGAAAAAGTTGTGGCGTCCGATAGTGGTGCTGCCATCGCTGCCCGCCGTACAGGCGTGGTTGAGCAGGTGGATGCGACGCGTATCGTTATCCGCGCAACTGAAGATGTTGATCCGGGCCGTTCCGGCGTTGATATCTACACACTGCAGAAGTTCCAGCGCTCGAACCAGAATACCTGCATCAACCAGCGTCCACTGGTTAAAGTGGGCGACGAGATCCGCAAGGGCGACATCATCTGTGATGGTCCGTCGACGGAGCTTGGCGAACTGGCACTCGGCCGTAATGCTCTCGTGGCGTTTATGCCCTGGAACGGTTACAACTTCGAGGATTCGATCCTGATTTCCGAACGCATCGTGAAGGAAGATGTCTTCACGTCGATTCATATCGAGGAATTCGAAGTGATGGCTCGCGACACGAAGCTGGGTCCGGAAGAGATCACACGCGATATTCCAAACGTGGGTGAAGAAGGTCTGAAGAACCTTGATGAGGCTGGTATCGTTTATATCGGCGCAGAGGTTCACCCGGGTGACATCCTCGTGGGCAAGATCACACCGAAGGGCGAAAGCCCGATGACGCCGGAAGAAAAACTTCTGCGCGCTATCTTCGGTGAGAAAGCTTCTGACGTCCGTGACACGTCCCTGCGCCTGCCGCCGGGCGTTGCTGGTACGATCGTTGAAGTACGTGTGTTCAACCGCCACGGTGTGGACAAGGATGAACGTGCGCTGACGATCGAGCGTGAGGAAATTGAACGCCTGACGAAAGACCGTGAGGATGAGCGCGTCATTCTTGAGCGTAACATCTATGGTCGTCTTCGTCCGCTTCTGGAAGGCCGCACAGTTACCGCCGGCACGAAGGATATGAAAAAAGGTACGAAAATCACCGAGGAAGGCCTTGCCGAGATCAAGCGAATCCAGTGGTGGGACCTTGCGGTTGACGATGATGCAGCCATGGCCGACATCGAAGCGCTCAGGAAGCAGTTCGATGAAAGCAAGGGGCAACTTCAGCGCCGTTTCGACGAGAAGATCGAGAAACTCCAGCGTGGTGATGAACTGCCGCCGGGCGTTCTCAAGATGGTAAAAGTCTTTGTTGCTGTGAAGCGCAAGCTTCAGCCGGGCGACAAGATGGCCGGCCGTCACGGCAACAAGGGTGTGATTTCCCGCATCCTGCCGCAGGAAGATATGCCTCACCTTGAGGACGGTACGCCGGTTGACGTTGTTCTCAACCCGCTGGGTGTACCATCGCGGATGAACGTTGGTCAGATTCTTGAGACGCACCTTGGCTGGGCATCGCGCGGTCTGGGCCGTCAAATTGATGGCATGATCGAAGCGTATCGTCATGGTAATGGCGCAGTTGACGATTTCCGTGCCAAGTTCAAGGATATCTATGGTGACGCTCAGTATGAGACTGATGTTGCCGAGCTCTCCGATGAGCAGATCCTTGAGCTTGCCGGTAACCTGACAAGCGGTGTTCCGATGGGTACGCCGGTGTTTGACGGTGCCGTGGAAGCTGATATCGTGACCATGCTTGAAAAAGCGGGCCTCGACAGCTCAGGTCAGGTGTATCTGTATGATGGTCGGACCGGTGAACGTTTCGACCGCAAGGTAACAGTGGGCTATATCTATATGCTCAAGCTGCACCACCTTGTGGATGACAAGATTCACGCTCGTTCGATCGGCCCATACAGCCTCGTTACCCAGCAGCCGCTTGGTGGTAAGGCACAGTTCGGTGGTCAGCGCTTCGGTGAGATGGAAGTGTGGGCACTGCAGGCGTACGGCGCTGCCTATACGCTTCAGGAAATGCTCACCGTCAAATCGGATGACGTTCAGGGCCGGACCAAGGTCTATGAAGCGATCGTGCGTGGTGACGACACATTTGAAGCGGGTATCCCGGAATCCTTCAATGTTCTTGTGAAGGAAATGCGGTCCCTTGGCCTCAATGTCGAGCTGATCACAGGTACGGAATAAGCCATTAGAGGCCGGGGGCTTGCCCTCGGCCGCGCCTGCTCTGTTATAGTTAAAAGGGGCGGGCTGAGTTTGGAAGGCGAACCGGGGCCCCTTTGAGTAAAGAATTGCCCCGACAGCGAATTAAGAGAGACGCCGGACATGAACCAAGATGTGATGAAATACTTCAACCCGAACCAGAAGCCGGAGACGTTTGATCAGATTCAGATCTCGATTGCGTCACCCGAGCGGATTCGGTCCTGGTCTTTTGGTGAGATCAAGAAGCCGGAAACGATCAACTATCGGACTTTCAAGCCCGAGAAGGATGGTCTTTTCTGTGCCCGTATCTTCGGTCCTGTAAAGGACTACGAATGCCTTTGCGG
Organism: Kordiimonas aestuarii; assembly: GCF_025574465.1. Taxonomy (GTDB): domain Bacteria; phylum Pseudomonadota; class Alphaproteobacteria; order Sphingomonadales; family Kordiimonadaceae; genus Kordiimonas; species Kordiimonas aestuarii. The sequence goes on along the minus strand of NZ_JAOBPP010000004.1, from coordinate 13,392 downwards.
CAAATACAAGCGGATGAAATATCGCGGCATTATTTGTGAGAAATGCGGCGTTGAAGTCACGCTTTCCAAGGTACGCCGGGAGCGCATGGGGCACATCGACCTCGCGGCGCCCGTTGCGCACATCTGGTTCCTGAAATCACTGCCAAGCCGGATTGGTCTGCTGCTTGACATGACGCTGAAGGATCTCGAGCGCGTTCTGTATTTTGAATACTATGTGGTGATTGAGCCTGGCCTGACCCCGCTGAAGCAGTTTCAACTGCTGAGCGAGGATGATTTCTACCGCGCGCAGGACGAATATGGCGAAGACAGCTTCACGGCTGGCATTGGCGCCGAAGCGATCCGCAAGCTGCTGGAAAGTATCGACCTTGAAGGCGAGCAGGAAAAGCTTCTGAAAGAGCTGGCTGAGACCAAGTCTGAGCTGAAACCGAAGAAAATCGTCAAGCGCCTCAAGGTGATTGAGGCATTCCTCGAGAGCGGTAACCGCCCTGAGTGGATGATCCTGACTGTTGTGCCGGTTATCCCGCCAGAGCTGCGCCCGCTGGTGCCGCTCGACGGTGGCCGTTTTGCGACGTCTGACCTCAACGACCTTTATCGTCGTGTGATCAACCGTAACAACCGCCTGAAACGTCTGATTGAACTGCGCGCGCCGGATATCATTATCCGGAACGAGAAGCGTATGCTGCAGGAAGCTGTTGATGCGCTGTTTGATAACGGTCGCCGTGGCCGTACCATCACCGGCGCGAACAAGCGTCCGCTCAAATCGCTCTCTGACATGCTCAAGGGTAAGCAGGGCCGTTTCCGTCAGAACCTTCTTGGTAAGCGTGTTGACTATTCCGGCCGTTCGGTGATCGTTGTTGGTCCTGAACTTAAACTGCACCAGTGTGGCCTGCCGAAGAAGATGGCGCTTGAGCTGTTCAAGCCATTCATTTATTCGCGCCTCGACAAAAAAGGCATCGCGACCACGATCAAGGCCGCGAAGAAGCTGGTTGAAAAAGAACGCCGTGAGGTTTGGGATATCCTCGACGAGGTAATTCGCGAACACCCGGTCATGCTCAACCGTGCGCCCACGCTTCACCGCCTTGGCATTCAGGCGTTTGAACCTGTGCTTATTGAAGGCAAGGCTATCCAGCTTCACCCGCTCGTTTGTGCGGCGTTCAACGCCGACTTCGACGGTGACCAGATGGCGGTTCACGTACCGCTCTCGATTGAAGCGCAGCTTGAAGCTCGCGTGTTGATGATGTCCACAAACAACATCCTCAGCCCGGCGAACGGCAAGCCGATCATCGTGCCGTCACAGGATATCGTGCTGGGCCTTTACTACATGACCTCCATGCGTGAAGGTGACGTGGGCGAGGGCAAGGCTTTCTCCTGCATGGATGAAATCCAGTTCGCGCTCGATGGCAAGTCGATCACGTTGCACACCAAGATCAATGCTCGTTTCGAGTTGATCAACGACAAGGGTGAACTTGAGGTCAAGCGCGTCGAGACGACCCCTGGTCGCATGATCCTTGCGCAGCATCTGCCGAAGCACCCGAAGGTGCCGTTCAGCCTGATCAACCGCCGACTGACGAAGAAAGAAATCTCCGAGGTTATCGACGTGGTGTATCGCCACTGCGGGCAGAAAACCACGGTTCTCTTTGCTGACGGTATCATGGGCGAAGGTTTCCGTCGTGCTTGTGCCGCCGGTATCTCCTTCGGTAAAGACGACATGATCATCCCGGACGCAAAAGAGAAGCTTGTCGAGGATACCCGCTCACTCGTGAAAGAATACGAAGAGCAGTATCAGGACGGTCTCATTACGCAGGGCGAGAAATACAACAAGGTTGTCGACGCTTGGGCGCAGTGTACCGACAAAGTGGCTGACGCCATGATGAAAGAGATGGAGCGCACCACGACCGACGAAAATGGTCGCGAGAGCAACATCAACTCGGTATTCATGATGGCGCACTCCGGCGCGCGTGGTAGTGCGGCGCAGATGAAGCAGCTTGCCGGTATGCGGGGCCTGATGGCCAAGCCGTCGGGCGAGATCATTGAGACACCGATCATCTCCAACTTTAAAGAGGGTTTGTCGGTTCTTGAGTACTTCAACTCATCGCACGGCGCGCGTAAAGGTCTTGCTGATACAGCGCTTAAGACAGCGAACTCCGGTTACCTGACACGTCGTCTTGTCGACGTCAGCCAGGACTGCGTGGTCGTGGAAGAGGATTGTGGCACCGAAAACGGTATCACCATCACGGAAGTGTCTGAGGGCGGCGACGTTCTTGTGCCTTTGTCTGAGCGTATTCTGGGCCGGTGCCTCTCTCTGGATGTGAAGCACCCGGTCACGGGCGATCTACTGTTCCCGGCTGGTGAATTGTTGGACGAGGTGAAGTCTGACGCGATCGAGACCGCAGGCATTGCCGAAGTGAAAATCCGTTCCGTTCTGACATGTGAAACCAAGGGTGGCACCTGTGGCAAGTGTTACGGTCGTGATCTCGCCCGTGGTACGCCGGTGAACATGGGTGAAGCGGTTGGTGTTATTGCCGCACAGTCCATCGGTGAGCCGGGTACCCAGCTGACGATGCGCACCTTCCACATCGGTGGTGCGGCAACGGTTAACGCGGAATCGGCTGTGGAATCCTCGGCAGACGGTAAAGTGAAGGTCGAAAACCGCAACGTGATCGAAGACAGCCGTGGCCGTAAGGTTGTGATGAGCCGGAACATGGAAATCATCATCGTTGATGATGAGGGCCGTGAGCGTGCCAAACACCGCCTTGCCTATGGTTCGCACCTCTTCAAGGACGAAGGTGACGAAGTGGTGAAAGGCGAGAAAATCGCTGAGTGGGATGCGTACACCATTCCGATCATCACCGAGCAATCCGGTATTGTACGTCTTGTCGACCTCGTGGAAGGCACTTCCATGAAAGAGGTTGTGGATGAAGGCACGGGTATCGCGTCGAAGGTCGTGACCGACTGGCGTAGTGCACCAAAAGGGGCTGACCTGCGTCCACGCATCACATTGCGCGACGAAAGCGACGAAGTTGTTGAACTCGCCAACGGGACGGAAGCACGTTACTTCCTCTCTGTCGACGCCATTCTCTCGGTTGAGGACGGCAAGCGTGTATCGGCTGGTGACGTGATCGCCCGTATCCCGCGCGAAGCCGCCAAAACCAAAGACATTACCGGTGGTCTGCCGCGTGTGGCCGAGCTTTTCGAAGCCCGCCGTCCGAAAGACCATGCCGTCATCGCGGACATTGACGGTATTGTTGAGTTTGGCCGCGACTATAAAAACAAGCGTCGCATCACCATCCGTCCACGCGATGATGAAGGCGAACCGGTCGAATATCTGGTACCGAAGGGCAAGCACATTGCCGTTCAGGAAGGCGACTTCATCCAGAAGGGTGAATACCTGATTGATGGCAACCCGGCACCGCACGATATTCTGCAGGTGATGGGCGTTGAAGCGCTTGCCAACTATCTGGTAAAAGAAGTGCAGGACGTTTACCGCCTGCAGGGTGTGAAGATCAACGATAAGCACATTGAGGTGATTGTTCGCCAGATGCTGCAGAAAATCGAGATCACGTCTTCGGGCGACAGCACTATGCTTCTGGGTGAGCAGGTTGACCGCGAAGAGTTCGAGGAAAACAACGCGAAACTTGAAGCACAGGGCAAACTGCCAGCCAAAGGCCATCCGATCCTACTTGGGATCACGAAGGCAAGCTTGCAGACCCGCAGCTTCATCTCTGCGGCGTCGTTCCAAGAGACAACACGCGTGCTGACTGAGGCTTCTGTCGCAGGCAAGAAAGACAAGCTCGTTGGCCTGAAGGAAAACGTGATTGTTGGTCGCCTGATCCCGGCGGGTACGGGCTCGGTTGTGAACCGCCTGCGCTTTGAAGCGCAGCAACGTGACAAGCTGGCTGCCGAAGCTCAAGCCGAATTGGATGATCCGATGGCAGCCGCCGAGGCCGAGTTCGCAGCAGCGACCGGCTCAGAAGCCCCACAAGAGGGCGGCGAAGCTTAAACTGATCAGACAAACGAATAAAGAGGGCTCGCCAGATGGCGGGCCCTTTTTTGTTGACGGCCAGAGCGCGGTTCCTGCTTGGCAACACCCGGCACTTATGCATAGTGGTTTGAAAAGGGGGGCCTATGTCGCGTATTTTGCAGAGCCAGTTCAGCCATTTGGCCTTACTCGCCACGCTTGCCGCTACCCTTCTGTTGCGGGGGCTTGGGAACAACAGCCTTGGCTACCCGGATGCGGACCGTATCCTGATGGACGGGGTGTTCTTGCGCGATACCATGACGGATATGCCGTTTGGGAACCCATGGACTTATGCCCAAGCCTATTTCGCGCAATACCCGGCGCTTAGCATCGGCTATCGGCCCCCGTTTTTCCCATTTGTGGAAGGAATATTCAACCTCCTGTTCGGCGTGAATATGTGGTCCAGTCGGCTGGCGCTGTTCGGCTTTGTGCTTGTGGGCCTGTTGTGTTGGTACAAAATGGTGCGGCGAATGACGGGTGCGCCGGCGGCGGTCGGCTCAGCAGCGCTTTGGCTCAGTACGCCTTTCGTTGCGCAGTGGGGCTGGTACACAATGGCTGAGCTCGCCGTGCTTTCTGTTGTGCTTTGCGCCATCTATTATCTGGTGCGCTGGCTTGAGGATGGCTACCCGCGTGATGCTGTTTCCCTCGCGTTTGCCATAGGCATCGCCGCGTGGACCAAGCAGACCGCCGCGTTTCTTGTGCTGACCACTCTTCTCGTGCTTGTGGCGCGCGGCCGGTTTCACTGGGCCATCAGGCAGCCGACGCATTATGGTGCTGCGCTGTTGCTTGTGGCTATAATCGTGCCACTAGGCGTTATGACGGTGGTGTTTGGAGACCAGAATATCCATCAATCGCTCGGTGATGGCTCGGGCAAGGCTCTGTCTCGACTTAGCCTGGAGAACTGGCTTGTGCACCTGAAAACCCTTGTGCGGGTGCATCTTTCGCCGCCGGCACTTGCTCTTGTTGCCATCGGCCTTGTCATCAGTTTTTATTACAACAGGAAAGCCCTGTGGTTGCCTGCGATCGTGATCGTATCCGTCTATATCTTCTTCAGCTTGATGGTTGGCAAAAACCCGCGCTATCCCATTTTCTGGATTCCGTTCTGGATGCTGATCGCGGCGTTGCCGCTTTCCGTGTGGGGGCTGAATACGGCGCGTGGCAGGCTTTATGCTGGCCTTGTTTCGCTGGTTGTAGTGTTCCAAGGGGTAATGGTTTTTCGCGAGGAACCTCTTTACGCGACGGGTTACGATGTTGCCGCCCAAGAGGCAATCAGGGTGGCGGACGATGCCTCCGTCTTTATTGACGCCTACCACAATGGATATTTTACTTATTTTGCGCGGCAGGCCGACAAGGCGCGGCAGAGTTATATCCTGCGCGGGGACAAGCTGCTCTCGTCTTCATCAATTGTCAGCAGCCACTGGCAGGAAGTACATGCCGAGACAGAAGACGATATCCTGAAGATATTTGATGATCTGGCGGTCAAGGCTGTCGTCGTGGAATCGCGCAATTACACGGGGCTGGAGATTCATGCCAAGCTACGCAGGCTCCTGCTGGACAGCACACGGTTCGAGCATATCCGTTCCGTCCCGATAGAGAGCAACCGCACCATGAGTTCCGCCCCCGGCACCCCCCGTTTCAGCGATATCACGCTTGAACTTTATCGCTACAAGCAGGCCCATAACGAGATTACAGGAGACATTCGGCTGCGCCTGCCGGTTGTCGGCAAAACGGTTGTCAAAGAAGCGGAGGACAAAGGTGAAGGACAAGATTGAAGCTGCAGTCACGCGCATCTTTGCCCTGACGCGCGTCCCATGGGTGCGCCGTGTGGCCATGGTCCTGGCGTCAGTATTGTTCCTTGGTGGTTTTTACATTTCCGCGCAAGAGATCAATGGTGACGTGGCTGTGCACTCCTGGCCTGCACTTGCGCTTGTGTGCCTTGTCATTGTGCCTGCGCTTATCCTGTTGAATGGTGCGGAAATGAAATTGGCCGCCGCCATGGTGGGCGTATCCATCGGTTTTTGGCGTGCCCTTGGCATCAGCGTTCAGGCAAGTGCTGCGAATATGCTGCCGCTTCCTGCGGGCCCCATGCTCAGGGTAGGGGCCGTAATGACACGGGGGGCATCGCTGGCACGGGGTAGCTTGTCGGTCCTGTTGCCCGCTTTTGTCTGGCTTGCCATCGGGTTGCTGATCTCAGCTGCTGCAGGGTACGGCGTCGGTGCGCATAAGGCCGCATCTGCACTTTTGCTGCTTGGTGCTGGTGTCGCGGTGCTGGTTGCCATCATGGCTGTACGGACGGGGGTCGAGGGGAAGGCGCTTTCTGTTCTCGTGGTGATCAAGTTCGTAACAGGGCTTCTGGATGCGCTTGCACTTTATATACTGTTTCAGGTGATCGGTGTTGCCGCCAGCGTGCTGCAGACCGGGATGCTGGCAGCCAGTGCACCGCTCGGGGCCGCGGTCGCTGTGGTGCCAGGCGGTCTTGGCGTTCGGGAGCTAGCGTCATCCGGCCTTGGAGTTATGGCCGGGTTGTCGGCAGCATCGGCCTTTTTGGTGCCTTCGCTGCTGCGGCTGGCATTCCTTTTGGTGCTGATGCCTCTGGCGCTGGTCTTCGCGCTGATCACGCCTTCGAACGATTAGCCAACAATTGTATCAATGCTTGATGGGCGATAAGACCGACCTCAGATGGGCCTGTGACCAGTTCAGGGGGCACAGGGTCAAGGGTGCCTTTTGTCCATTCTGCCTTCGCCGCGCGAATGGCGTCGGCCAACGCCCGCGGGCATGCGGCGGGCACGGTTGAAATAGCACCTGCTGATTTACCCTCATACGGGTGAATAGCGTCGGATTGTCGGGTTAAAACGGGCAACCCAATGGCCAGCATCTGAAATATTTTATTGGGCACCACACGGCCCGCTTTGTCTCCGTCCGAGAAGATACCCAGTCCCAGGGCATGGCCGGATAGGAAGGCGGGCAAATCTTCATAATTGACCCACGGTAACCATACAAGGTTGGGCAAGGGGTGGGCTTCTAGCCACAAGCGGGTATCATCCGCTGTTTGTCCGCCGCCCACGAGAGTGAAATGAATGTCTTCCGCCTTCAAAATGCGGACGGCCTCCAGAATGGTGGGGATGCCGTGAAGTGGTATGAACTTTCCGTAAAACACGGCAGTAAATTGCTGACCGTTGCGAGGGGAACCGTCGGCGGGCGACCAATCGATAAATTGTTGCTCTGCACCAACAGGCACAACAGCAAAGCGGGCGGCGGGGATATCGAAGCATTTCGAAAAAAACGCTGCATGGGCCTCTGTGTCGAGAAGGGTCATATCCGCCAGTCCGCATGCTGTCTTGTCGAGATAGAAGCATGCCTTGCCCGTGAGACTGCCGGGTGCCGCCAACTTGCGGTCGCCGACGACTGTGTCATACGCGGAGATAAAAGCGTCCCATACCAGCGGCTTGCGGCGGAGGGAGGCAAAGAGCTTGGCAAACCAGATATCGACATGCCCGGGGTAACAAACGACGACGATGTCGTGGTCTGGCAGGGTGACATAACGCGCACATAGCCTGGCCATCGCCCATAGCCAGCGCAGGAATAGTGTGGCTGTTTTGAGGATGCCGGCAAACTGGCTGCGGTCTTGGTTGTTTTGCCAGATGTCTTCATGGCAAAGGGTGACGGTATTGCCTGCTCGCTTTAGCCCGTCCAGCAGAATGCGGGTACGTGGGTTGTTCAGGTCGGCGGTGCCGAACAGGACAATCCTAAACTTTGCGGCGGTGTTATTTGTCATATTTATCCAGCTCAAGCCGGCGGACCCGTTCGAGGGTTTGTTCGATCAGTTGCCTGTTGCGCCCGATCAGGTCGGCCAGTAGCGCGATGAGCAAGGTAAACATACCAATAATCAGGAAAGCCACCCCCAGGACGAGCGACTGGATATGCCCCGCGCCGCCATCAGCAACGTAATAATAAAGAAATCTAAGAATGGGCAGGATACCGATGAGGGAGAAGAGCGCACCAAGGAAGAAGAAAAAGCGCAGCGGTTTGAACATCGCATACATGCGCATCATGGTGGTAAGTTGTGCTTGAATGAAGCCTCGCATGGATGTGAACAGCCGGGATGGACGTTCTACCTTTTTGGTGCGCACGGGAACGGAGCACACTTTCATCTTCTTCATGCCTGCTTGAATAAGTGTCTCAACCGTGTAGCTGTAGCTTGAGACAATATTAAGCCGCATGGCCGCCTTGCGGCGGAAGGCGCGAAAGCCGCTCACAGCGTCAGGAATGTCGGTGCCGGAAAGCGCCCTGACGACCCGGCTGCCAAGTCGCTGCAGCAATTTCTTGAACGGGGAGAAATGCGCGATGTTTGCTGTTTGCCTGTCACCGACCACAATGTCCGCGCGCTCATCAAGGATGGGGCGAACCAGGGCGGGGATGTCGCCGCCGTTATACTGGTTGTCGGCGTCGGTGTTGACTATGATATCCGCACCCAGACGCAGGGACGCCTCGATGCCAGTGGCAAAGGCGCGGGCAAGGCCTTTGTTATGGCTGTGGACGATGATGTGATGGACACCGGCCGCTCGCGCCACCTCCTGAGTACGGTCCACACTGCCATCATCAACGATGAGAACTTCTATGGTATCGATTCCCTCAATTGACGTGGGTAGGTCGGCCAAGGTCTCTGCGAGGGTTTCCTCCTCATTGAAACAGGGAATTTGGATAATCAGTTTCATATAGCCCCTCATCCGCAAGATGGCGCCAGCCTATACCAGTCCGCCGCGCCTGAGCAAGTACGCTGATCGGCACATCATCAACAGACTCAGGCGATTAGACCTGGCACGAGTAGAGGAGTGTAGTTGCTATGATTGACGTCTTTCCCATATGGTCCGTGGCCGGAAATCAGGCGCGCGGGCCAAATTGGCTATCTTCCCCTTTTTTCATTGACGCAGAGCCTGTTTCGGTATAGTAAGCGCACCTCGCCGGAGCTCAGGTGGTGGCCCAAACAGGCCAGACGCTGGGGTTTTCTGGCTAAGAGAAGACATTGAAAATTTCCCGGATGGCCTCGTCGGAGCCTAACAGCCCCGATGCAGGCGGTTTTGCTGCATGTGTAGTGGGTCGTCCGAGTGATGGTGACAGAGAAAAACGGCAAGGAACAAAGATGCCTACCATTAACCAGCTAGTGCGGAAGCCGCGCAAAGCGAAGCCGATCCACAATAAAGTGCCGGCGCTTGAAGCATGTCCGCAAAAACGCGGTGTATGTACCCGTGTTTATACAACGACTCCAAAGAAACCTAACTCGGCTCTTCGTAAGGTTGCCCGTGTGCGCCTCTCGAACGGCTTTGAAGTTACAAGCTACATTCCTGGTGAAGGCCACAACCTGCAGGAGCACTCTGTGGTGCTTATCCGCGGCGGCCGGGTAAAAGATTTGCCGGGTGTTCGTTATCACACGCTGCGCGGTGTGCTTGACACACAAGGCGTTGCAGATCGTCGCCAGAGCCGTTCGAAATACGGCACGAAGCGTCCGAAGTAAGATTAGAGAAGGAATACCGCTATGTCTCGTCGTCATAGAGCAGAAAAACGCGACGTCCTGCCTGATCCGAAGTTCGGTGACGTGGTACTGACGAAGTTCATGAACAGCCTGATGTTCGACGGTAAAAAATCCGTCGCTGAACGCATTGTATATGGTGCCCTCGACAAGATGGCTGAGCGCGCAAAAACCGAAGCTCTCGGTCTTTTCCATGAAGCGCTCGACAACGTAAAGCCCGCCATTGAGGTTCGTTCCCGCCGTGTTGGTGGTGCAACATACCAGGTGCCGGTTGAGGTACGTAACGAGCGCGCGCAGGCACTTGCGATCCGTTGGTTGATCACTGCCGCCCGTAAACGCAACGAAACAACGATGGTTGACCGTCTCTCCGGCGAACTGCTGGATGCGGCGAACAACCGCGGTGCTGCCGTCAAGAAGCGTGAAGACACGCACAAGATGGCTGAGGCTAACAAAGCCTTCTCGCACTATCGTTGGTAATCAGTATCTAAGTTGAGGAACCAGTTCCATGGCACGCAGAACGCCACTTAATCGTTACCGTAACATCGGCATCATGGCACACATTGATGCTGGTAAAACGACCACGACCGAACGTATCCTTTATTACACAGGCCGTAGCCACAAGATCGGTGAAGTACACGATGGCGGCGCTACCATGGACTGGATGGAGCAAGAGCAGGAGCGTGGTATCACGATTACTTCCGCTGCAACGACTTGCTTCTGGAAGGATCATCGGATCAACATCATCGATACCCCGGGCCACGTTGACTTCACCATTGAAGTTGAGCGTTCGCTCCGTGTGCTTGATGGTGCTGTGGCTGTATTCGACTCGGTTGCTGGTGTTGAGCCGCAGTCCGAGACTGTATGGCGTCAGGCTGACAAATACAAAGTTCCACGCATGTGTTTCGTCAACAAGATGGACCGCATGGGCGCGAACTTTGAGCGTTGTGTCGACATGATCCGCAATCGTCTTGGTGCCAACGCACTTGTTCTCCAACTGCCAATCGGCGCTGAGAGCGAGTATGAGGGCCTGATCGACCTGATCGAGTTCAAGGAAGTGCTCTGGAAAGGTGAAGACCTTGGCGCTTCTTACGAGTACGTCGACATCCGCGACGACCTCAAGGACGCTGCGGACGCTGCACGTCTCGAGATGATCGAGACGGCTGTGGAAGCTGATGAAGCGCTGATGGAAAAATACCTCGAAGGCGAGGAGTTGACCTCAGCTGAGCTCAAGGGCGCTATCCGCAAGGGTACGACCAAGGGCCTCTTCGTTCCTGTGCTTAACGGTACTGCGTTCAAGAACAAAGGCGTTCAGCCACTCCTTGACGCAGTAGTGGACTTCATGCCGGCGCCGACAGACGTGGAAGCGATCCGCGGTGTTGACGCGAACGACCCCGAGAAAGAAATCCTTCGCAAGTCTTCGGACGAAGAGCCTTTCTCTGCGCTTGCGTTCAAGATCATGAATGACCCGTTTGTTGGTACGCTGACATTCTGCCGCATCTACTCCGGCGTTCTCGAGACTGGTACACAGGTCATGAACTCTGTGAAGCAGCGTAAAGAGAAAGTTGGTCGGATGCTGGAAATGCACGCCAACAGCCGTGAAGACCTCAAAGAAGCACGCGCTGGCGACATCGTCGCTCTCGCGGGCCTCAAGAACACCACAACAGGCGATACGCTCTGTGCCAACAACAGCCAGGTTATCCTGGAGCGCATGGAATTCCCTGATCCGGTGATCGAAGTGGCTGTTGAGCCGAAAACGAAGGCCGATCAGGAAAAGATGGGCATCGCCCTCAATCGCCTGGCTGCTGAAGATCCATCTTTCCGCGTCTCTTCTGATGAAGAATCCGGCCAGACTGTGATTGCCGGCATGGGTGAACTTCACCTCGACATTCTCGTTGACCGCATGAAGCGTGAGTTCAAGGTTGAGTGTAACGTGGGCGCGCCTCAGGTTGCGTACCGCGAGAGCTTTGCTCGCGAAGTTGAAATTGACTACACGCACAAGAAACAGTCCGGTGGTTCCGGTCAGTTCGGTCGCGTGAAGATGGTTGTTACCCCTGGTGAGCGCGGTACCGGTATCGAGTTCAAGGACGAGATCAAGGGCGGTAACATCCCTCGTGAATACATCCCAGGTGTTGAAAAAGGGATCAAGGATGTGGCTGAGAGCGGCGCTCTCATCGGCTTCCCGATCATCGATTTCTCCGTACGCCTGATTGATGGTGCGTACCACGACGTTGACTCGAGCGTGCTTGCGTTCGAGATCGCAGGTCGTGGTGCACTGCGCGAAGCAGCTTCCAAGGCTGGCATCAAGCTCCTCGAGCCTGTGATGAAAGTCGAAGTTGTGACGCCAGAAGAGTATATGGGTGACGTAATCGGTGACCTTAACAAGCGCCGTGGTCAGATCCAGGGGTCCGAGACCCGTGGTCCGGCAACGGTTATCAACGCAATGGTGCCGCTGGCGAATATGTTCGGCTACGTGAACGAGCTCCGCTCTTTCTCGCAAGGTCGTGCGCAATTCTCCATGCAGTTTGATCATTACGCTGAAGTGCCTGCGAACGTGGCTGAGGAAATCAAGACCAAGCTCGCTGGTTAAAACATAAACAAGAAAAACCAATGCTATGGATCCCTTGGTAAACAAGGGCCGATAGAAAGGTAGTACAATGGCAAAAGCAAAATTTGAACGGAACAAGCCGCACTGCAACGTTGGTACGATTGGTCACGTTGACCATGGTAAGACGACGCTGACGGCGGCGATCACGAAAGTTCTCGCAGAGGCAGGTCATGGTGAAGCAGTAGACTTCGCGAACATTGACAAGGCCCCTGAGGAGCGCGAGCGTGGTATTACGATTTCGACAGCGCACGTAGAGTATGAGACGGAAGCCCGTCACTATGCTCACGTTGACTGCCCTGGCCACGCTGACTATGTGAAGAACATGATCACGGGTGCGGCGCAGATGGACGGCGCTATTCTGGTAGTGAACGCAGCGGACGGCCCGATGCCTCAGACCCGCGAGCACATTCTGCTTGCGCGTCAGGTTGGTGTTCCAGCGCTTGTTGTTTTCATGAACAAGGTTGACCAGGTTGATGACGAAGAGCTTCTCGAGCTTGTTGAGATGGAAATCCGCGAGCTTCTGAGCGAATATGAATTCCCGGGCGACGACATTCCGATCGTTGCGGGTTCTGCGCTTGCAGCTCTTGAAGGTCGTGACGACACCATTGGCAAAGAGAAGATCCTCGAGCTGATGAAAGCGGTTGACGAGTATATCCCGCAGCCTGAGCGTGCGATTGACGGTGCGTTCCTGATGCCTGTTGAGGATGTGTTCTCGATCTCTGGTCGTGGTACGGTTGTTACCGGTCGTGTTGAGCGCGGTGTTGTTAAGGTTGGCGAAGAAGTAGCGATCGTCGGCATCAAGGACACGACGAAGACGACGGTTACGGGCGTTGAGATGTTCCGCAAGCTTCTGGACCAGGGCCAGGCAGGCGACAACATTGGTGCGCTGCTGCGTGGTGTTGGCCGTGATGACGTTGAGCGTGGCCAGGTTCTGGCACACGTTGGCACGATCACGCCGCACACGAAGTTCACGGCAGAGACCTACATCCTCACCAAAGAGGAAGGTGGCCGTCACACGCCGTTCTTCGCGAACTATCGTCCGCAGTTCTACTTCCGTACGACCGACGTTACGGGGACGGTTGAGCTGCCAGAGGGCACCGAGATGGTTATGCCTGGCGATAACGTGAACCTGACCGTTGAGCTGATCGCACCGATCGCCATGGACGAGGGCCTCCGCTTCGCTATCCGCGAAGGCGGTCGTACCGTCGGCGCTGGCGTCGTGGCCAAAATCCTCGATTAATA
>NZ_JAOBPP010000005.1 GCF_025574465.1 Kordiimonas aestuarii | reverse complement strand
AAACTCATAAAAGGGATTCCCAAACAGGCGAAGATATGATTCAACGCTTCTCAAATCATTGAGGAGGTTTTGATGCGCCGCCGCCGGTATGAACTGACAGATTATGAATGGTCGATCATAGAGCCTTTGCTGCCGAACAAGCCGCGCGGGGTGCCTAGGGTGGATGACCGCCGGGTGATCAACGGCATCTTGTGGCGCTTTCGGGCGGGAACGCCGTGGGCAGACATTCCCGAAAGATATGGTCCCTACACCACCTGCTACAACCGGTTTGTCCGCTGGCGCAAGGCCGGGGTGTGGGACCGACTGTTCGAGGCGGTGAGCAAAGCCCATGACGGTGACATCATTATGATCGACAGCAGCTGTGTCCGTGTGCATCAACAAGGGGCCACGGCAAAAAGGGGGATCAGGACGATGGCTGCATGGGCCGTTCCCGGGGTGGACTGACCACCAAAATCCACGCCCTCGTCGATGCGGATGGTCTGCCGATCAGGCTTTCGCTGACTGCTGGACAGACCCACGACAGCAAACCGGCCCTTGATCTGATTGAGGACATCAAGGAGGAAGCGATCTTGCTCGCTGACAAAGCCTATGATACCGACGCGCTTCGTGCCTTCACCACAGCGCGCAGAGCTTGGGCCAATATTCCGCCAAAAGCCAACCGCAAGCAGTCCTTTACCTTCAGTAAATGGCTGTACCGACACCGTAATCTCGTCGAGCGTTTCTTCAATAAGCTCAAGCACTATCGGGGCATTGCAACGCGCTATGACAAAAACCCGGAGAATTTCCTCGCCGCTGTAAAACTGGCTTCAGTCTGTATCTGGTTGAAAAATTATGAGTCTACGACCTAGCAAAGCCATACAGTATATCGGCTTGTGTTATGGTTAGGATCCCGCTCTCAATAACAGCGAAGGTGCCTGATTATGCGTATTAAGGCCTGAGGCGTGGTCCTGAAAGCCTTGGTGTTTGCGTCCGGTGGTACAAGTGGAAAGGCCCGGTATATGCCGGGCCTTGATAGTTTTAGTTCCCCGATTCCCCGGTCGTGGGCCTCTTCGTGCGACCGGTAAGGTTGGCCCACGTTCCGCGAAGGAATTTCAGAAGTTCGTTTTCTTCCTCTTCGTCGGCTTCGTCGCCGCTTCCGGCTGGAGACATTTCATCTGGTGCGATGCCTAGCGAAAATTCCATCTCAAAGATGTCACCGGCGCTGTTGCCAAAAGCGCGGTCACCCGGTGTGCCGGAACTGACAATCACTTTCTGATCACCGGAAATACTATTTTCTGGTGCGGTAACTGAGTTGTCGAGTTCCTCAGGTCCTGGCTCAGGCTCGGGCTCAGGTTCCGGCTCGGGTTCCGGCTCGGGCTCGGGCTCGGGTTCCGGCTCAGGCTCGGGTTCCGGCTCGGGTTCCGGCTCAGGCTCGGGCTCAGGCTCGGGCTCAGGCTCGGGTTCCGGCTCGGGCTCAGGCTCAGGCTCGGGTTCCGGCTCAGGCTCGGGCTCTGGCTCGGGCTCTGGCTCGGGCTCCGGCTCAGGCTCGGGTTCTGGCTCAGGCTCGGGCTCAGGCTCGGGTTCCGGCTCGGGCTCAGGCTCAGGCTCGGGTTCCGGCTCAGGCTCGGGCTCTGGCTCGGGCTCGGGTTCTGGCTCAGGTTCCGGCTCAGGCTCAGGCTCGGGTTCTGGCTCAGGTTCCGGCTCTGGCTCGGGTTCTGGCTCAGGTTCCGGCTCTGGCTCGGGTTCCGGCTCTGGCTCAGGCTCAGGCTCGGGTTCTGGCTCTGGCTCAGGTTCGACTACCGAACCGTTTACACTCACACTGGTACTGCCAGATGGCACAGTGACCGTCTGTACGGTCCCTGTTACCGTCGCTCCAGTGCCGGCTGAGATCGTAAGAGAAGTAGCCGTCACATCCACGTCAGCCTCTTCGTCCGCATCAATTTCAGTGGTGGGCGCAGTTACGCTACCGTTGACGTTACTCCCTCGAACGTTGGCTGTGCTGCTCGCGTTCACAGTAGCGCTTACATTGCGGGTTGCGGCCACGTTCACGTTCGAGCCCGAAAGCGACGAGGAGGCAACGTCATTGGCGGAGACTGTCACCTGGTTCTGGGCGGTGACGTTAAGGGTGGCGGTTGCTGATGCGGAGACGTTGACGCTGTTACCGGTGATATTACCGGTCACATTGGCTCCCTGCACGGAAACGCTGCCGCCGCTGCCGCTCGTGCTAGCGTTGACGGTTATCTCCACATCTTCATCAGCAGCGACAGTAACGCTGTCTGCTGCAATCGTCGACGTCGATACGCGCTTTGCAGTCAAGGAAACGGTGTTGGTCGCAGCAACATTCAGGGCCGCGGTCTGGCCTGCGGTTACGCTTACATCGC
The DNA here is from genome assembly GCF_025574465.1 of Kordiimonas aestuarii. Classification (GTDB taxonomy): domain Bacteria; phylum Pseudomonadota; class Alphaproteobacteria; order Sphingomonadales; family Kordiimonadaceae; genus Kordiimonas; species Kordiimonas aestuarii. The sequence goes on along the minus strand of NZ_JAOBPP010000005.1, from coordinate 31,351 downwards.
GCGCATTGATGGAACCCACAACGTTATCGCCAGCCAGCAGGACATGGCCGGTCGCGTTGACCGTATGCTCGCCCACACTGATATCGTTTCCGGTGACCGACAGGTTTACGAGATTGGTCGTGCCAGCTGACGAGTCATAGTTGCCTGAGGTAACAGTCACGTCGCCAAGCCGTACATTCTGCCCGGCATTTACATGGGTGATCGCACCAGCGCCAGCATCAAGTGTCAGGTCCTCCTCACTGTCCGTGGTACCATCGATTGCGCCGCCGAAGCTGATGTCTCCGTCGACTTCGCTGGTGTCTATAGTCACATCGGTTTCAAGTGTGGCGGTGCCGCTAACGGACCAGCCGCTAGCGGTATAGTCGCTGCCGGCAAGGATGACATTCCCCTCATAACTCTGGGCGCCGCTTGTTGTCACGTTTGCGAGTGTAATCGTATCACCGATAATCGAGATGCTTGTTGGTGCTGCTACAGCGCCGGTTGTGCCCATGGTAATGGCCGCGCCCTCCAGGGTGAGCGCATAAGCACCCTCGATATCACCAATGGTAATATTGCCGATCGCTGTTGCGCTGAAGTCGCTCTCAAGGGTTATCCCGTCTGCAAACGTCAGGCTGTCGAGCGTCAGAACGCCGGTAATATATGGGGATGCGCCATCCGCCGCGGTGAGACTGGTAACGGCAACATCACCAAAAGTGATGTGCTGGCTACCACGGATGACCGCGTCTTCTACATAAGTGCCGTCAGCCACGTCAATCACACCACCAAGAACTGCCGCGTTCGAAGCATCCGTGATCGAAGCAAGTGGTTGCCGTGCATTGCCGAGCCCATTCCCGAGATCGAAATCATCGTCGGCGGTATAGGTAGACTCAGCGGAGGCATAGACATGCGAGCGGTTGCCAACACCTTCTGCGATGCCAAGGAACCCGTTTGAACCATATCGCCGGTCAAGCACATGCATGTCGCCATTATCGGCTGAGAGTGCCATGATATCAGCGCCGTACGCCGCTTCGTCGTCAACCGGTGATATGGTGTAGGCACCGTCGGACACATTATTGAGGAAGACAATATCCCACTCGTTGCCGTGCGCGCCAACGGCATTTCCGGTAATGGTCAGGTCGTCGGTGCGAAGAAGAATCGAACCCTTGGTATTGTCGATTGTGTTACCGCTGATGGTCCCTGAGTTGCTGCCGTGGAACGCGATTCCTGTGCGCACATTGCTGATTGTGTTGTTGCTGACTGTGACGCCGGTAGTGCCGAGTTGTGCAACAATGCCGAATGTGCTTGAGACTGTATCCCAATCGATATTCGGAAACACGTCACTGAAGGGGCCGGTGATGGTAAAGCCGGTCACCGTTACGTCGTTAGCCTTGATGTTGATGCCGGTTTTACCTTCGTCAACAAGTAGAGAAACGCCTTCCGTGCCGGAAAGGATGATGCCTGCCGTATTGATGACGACATTTTCACGGTATTCACCAGCCTCGACAAGGACGGTGTCTCCGTCAGATGCCAATCCCAAGCCGGAATTGATAGTGTTGTGATCATTGACAAATATATAACCGTCACGCAGCACAGCACGACCGGAATAACCGCTATCGATACCGTCACCTAAAGAAGCGGCGACCTCAAGAAGTTCGCTCGTACTCATGGCTGATGCTTGCACGCCGCCAAAGCTGTTGGCGCTCAGGCCAACTTCCATGTTGGTATAGAGCCCCAGGTGCATCTCATTGGCTGCAAAGCTGTTATTGTCGAGGCTGATGGATGGTGTGGCTGCACCGGCGCCAATGCCCAGCGCTTCAAACAGGTTGCCGGTAAAATTATTGCCGCTCACCGTCGTGCCGTCCGGCCCGTCAATGGACATGCCGACAAAATTGCTGCCGAAGGTATTATCGCTCACGACTGCATCTGTCGCACCTGGGTTCAGATAGACGCCGGTGTGCCAGCCGGTGAAGTTGTTCTGCGTGATGAGGAGGCCGGTGTGCCCACCGTTCGCCACAGTGAGGATGCCGCGATAGCCGTCACCGTCCACGTCGCCGGAGCGTGTGAAGGCAGTGTTTTGGATGGTAACGTCGGTGGACCCGGACGCTAGGTAAATACCGGCCTTGGAGCCCTGAACGTTTGCCCCATCTGCGATGGTGAGACCGTCGATCACTGTACCGTCCGCGCCGCCATTGATTGCGATTGCGCCCGTCAGCACACTTTCGGCACCACTACGTCCGCGGGCATCGACACCAACTTGTGCGCCGGCAAGGCTAATACCTTCATTCAGGGTTACGTTACCTGCGTAATCGCCTGCAGCGATCGTGACGGTGTCACCTGCTTCAGCGATATCTACCACATTCTGGATGGACGATTTTTCAAGGAAAAAAGCTTCACTGGTGCCGCCATATTCGGTGTAATTGCTATAGCGCAAGCTAGCGTCTGATGTGATGGCGTAGACCGATGTTCCAACAGCGTTATTCGCCATGAACTCAGAGATGAAGTTGGCGTCTGGCGCGTCGCCGGCATTGGTGCCCCAATACTGGATGATATAATCGCTCACGCCGGAGACGTCGTTGCCGGTCAAGGTCGTCGGCATGTGTGCCGCTGCATTCAACCACGCGACGCCGTCAACGATGCCGCGTATACGCAGGAAGTGGCTACCACTCACGGTGTTGTTCGTGATGGTGAAATTCACATCGCCACTGTCACCAGCCCCATTGGTGATTGTGATGCCACCATGAAGACGGTTGCCTGCGACAGTGAAACTGGCCATATCATCGATGTCGCCGTCGCCGAAATACAGACTGGCGCTTGTCTTGCCGTCGAAATTATACCCGCTTGCTGCAGCAACGACCGAATTGGTGAAGCTGAAGCCGTCGGCGGTGATTTCAAATGCCTTATTGACTGAGTTTGTGTCGGATTCCGCATCATAAGAACCAGCTGCGGCGGCAAAGCCAAGTCCATTAATGCTGACGCCCGTGCCGGAGACAAAGAAATTGGTTCCCCAATTTGATTCAGCGCCGGAGACGACTGTCGCCTGCGCATCCGACCAAGCGCTGATATCAGCCCAGTTGCTATCAACGCCCTGAAGGGATACGGGTTTGTTGATGACAAGGCCGAGGCTCGTACCGTTGTAACTTGTGAGTTCCTCATATGTGCCGGGCGCCACATAAATGGTGTCGCCGTCGGCGGCCGCATCCAGCGCTGTCTGCACCGACATGGATATGCTGTCGTCTGAACCGACATAGAGATCGCCGCTCGCGTCCACATTCAGGTCGCCGTCCGTATCGATATAGATACTGCCGGCATCATTGTGCCGCACGACAGAATCCTCCGGCGTCGCAAGCGCCAGCGCAAAGGCAACAGCTTTGTCTGCACTCGATTGGAAATACGTATATTCGGCACCGTCGCTGCGCGAGGTTGCGTTCTGGACGATGTATTCATACCCCTCAAGATCGAGATCCGTGATTGTGTAATAGCTGTCGTCGGAGCCTTGGTCATTCTCTGCATAAATTGCGTTGGCTTCCGACAGGCTGTTCACGCCGGTGAGGCTGATACCACTTGTGCCACCATCAGCATATCGGCCAGCAGAATAAATACCAATACCACCCCACTGGTTGCCGCTCGTGGTGATATTGGTGAGGCTGATATCGTGCGAATCCGTGATGGCGATACCGACGCCGCCGGTGTCACTGCCGTGTGCCGATACATTGGTGAGGCTCGCGCCTGTAACGCCAAGCAGGTCAATCTCGGTACGGCCAGAACCCGAAACAGTCACATTCGTAAGAGTAAAGCTAAGGTCAGGGTCATCGACAAGTGGGCGTAATTTGAGGCCATATGTGTTGCCGCTTGGTCCTTGAACGCTCAGGTTTTCAAAACTCACACCGTCCGAATGCACGAGGATGCCGGCGCCAGTGGACGCGGAGACCCCGCTGGCGTCGATCACCGTGCCGGCTTGGCTGTCGCCAACAAGCGAGATGCTGTTGGTATCAATCAATAGTTGGTCATCAAGGCTGTAGGTGCCGTCCTGCATGGCAACACGATCGCCGGCGTGTGCGGTGCTTACCGCGCTATCAAGGTCGGTCGTGATCGAATAGTAGGAGGTGGTCTGGCCAGAATATTCTATGCTGGCCGAGCGTGCTTCGTCGGTATCCCCTGCGTAGGTGAGGATGGCGCCGTCCGTGAAGCTGTTGGCGTTGAATATCGTGTTCCAGCCGAAATCAGGCAGCCCGTCGCCTCGTGCACTGACAGGGTCCTCAAGGCCGCTGAAGCTGTTGCCAGTGATAGTGGCGCTGCCTACATCCTTGAGGAGCCACGCAACGCCGTCCACAATGCCATTGAAACGAATGCCGCTTTCACCGGCATTGCCGCCGCCGCTAAACTCGTTGTTGGCAATGATACGGTTGCCCGCATCGCTGCCGTTGCCAGCACCACTTGCGAGGGTTAGCAGGTAATAGCTGCCGCCGCCGCCGATAAAGCGATTGTTTTCAACCACGAAGTTCTCGGTATCTTTCGCATGCCCTTCGACCGAGCCAAATTCGGAAAAATAGAGCGCTACACCTGTGCCGTTGCCGGCATTGTTGACAACAGAGTTGCGCAACGCAAAATTATTGCCGACGACTTCCAGGGTCTTGTTATTGCCGCCCGAGACCGGACGGAACGTCAGTCCCTGCAAGGCAACCCCGTCTCCGAAGATAAAATGTTGCGCCCCGAATCCTGCCTGGTACTGGGCCGTGATCGTGGCTTGCGTCGCATTCGGGTCAGAAATGGCGCTACCACTGTCTGTTACCCCCTGAATGAGAATATTGTCCTTGTAGACGTGAAGGCCGAAATTCTGGCCACCGCCCGTGGCGCCTGCCTGAGTGACGCCTGCATTCCCTTCCGTATAGGAGCCCGGATAGACGTTGATGATATTCTGGTTCGATAAGGACGCGCCGCTTGCAATCACGTGAACCGCATCCTGTACTTGGCCTGCGTCATAGACATTCACGACATTCGCGTTGCCTGTCAGTGTCTGGTTCGAGCCGAGTGTGATACCAGCATTGAGATTGACGGTCAGGACGCCATCCGCATTTTCATCAACCAGGCTGAGCGTCGTGGACGCGCTTTGTGAACTGGTATTGATCTCGGCATTGATGGAGATGCTTTCGCTTGCTGCCAGTTCCATATTTGTGGTTGCAAGCTGGCTGGTGATGGTACCAACCTCAACTTCATTGTCGCCGGTTGCTGTTTCAACCACTGTCAGTGTTTCGGGGTCGAGTGACCAGGTGCCGTAGCTGCCGGCCTGTGCTCTTGTATCCACGTGCGCATCTGTTCCGACATTGAGATTCTTGCCCGATGTCTCAACGAAACCGCCATTGCCGCCATAAAGCCCGGCCGAAGCATCTGCTGTGCCGTTAAAGGTGAGGCGTCCACTCGCGATCATGACGATATCGCCGCCATCGCCACTTTCGTCTGCCTGTGACGTATCTGCCATCCCGGTCACATCAATATTCGCGCCCGAAAGGATGATCTTTCCGCCACGTTCCGCAACCGAACGGGCTTCGACCACGCCCGACATATTAACCACGGAATCAACCAGACCTTTTGCGGTGCTGGCCTGCATGACTACCGTTCCACCATCGGACAGAATGGCGCCAGCATTTGCGAGCAGGGCGCTTGTGGTGTCGTCAGCGGCGAGTTGAATCAGCCGGTCGCCATAGAGGTCGACCGTGAAACGACTGCCTGAAGTGAGTTCAACGCGGCCGAAATGCGCGGTGAGGATACCGTTGTTTTCAACGCGCGGGGCGACGAGCGCGACGAGTCCGCTCTCGCGGGCAGTGATAGTGCCGTCATTGATGATCTGGCCATTGCCACTTATGGCCTTGAAGTCGTGACGACCCGCAAGGAAATCGGCGTCGCTGATATCCGATGTGGTTGCAACAAGCCCGCCCACATCAATCCTGGCGCTTGCGCCGAACAGGATGCCGTTCGGGTTGATAAGGAACACATTCCCGTTGGCGGTCATGCGACCAAGGATATCCGAACTATAATCGCCGGTCACCCGGTTCAGCACGAGCGAGTTGGCACTTGGCTGGTTGAATGTGACGGTATCGGCTTCCCCTATTGAGAAATCGGTCCAGTTGATGATGGCCTTATCTGTTCGCTGGTCAATATTGGTATCGAAATCGTTTGGGCGAGTGATGCTCACGTCGCCGGCAACGACACCATCCAGCACGGGCCCGCCTGCCATGACGTTGGTTGCGGGGATAGTAGCCATCAAGACAGCTGCGAGGCACCTACCGGTAAGGGAGGTGCCTGCGAGAAGTCGCGTACGTAGATCGGAATAGCCCAGGGTTGGGGTATTCGGACATTTGGTCTGGTCGAGCAGCATAATAGTCCTCCTCAAAACCGCAGGCTGAGGCTGAAGAAGCCGCGAACGGCCCCGCTCCAACGTTCATCATAGTCGTCGGTTTTCTTGATTGGTGTTGCCAGTTCAAAGTTGGCGGAAAGATTGCGGTTCAGGGTCAGGCGCACGCCGCCACCCGCAGAACCGAGGTCGGTTGAGACATAACCGGTGTCACGGTGGTCCCAAACGGCTCCATAGTCAGTGAAACCATATACTTGATAGCGCTGCAGCCACTTCAGAGTTGTGGTGCCGTCGTAGCGCAGTTCAGCACGTCCGGCGATACCGCGTTCACCACTGATCTCGGACGGGTCGAAGGCGCGGCCGTATTGGCTACCGCCGATGACCATCTCCTCGGATGCGACAAGTGCGTCGTTGGTGTATTGCGCGGTCACGTCAAGGAGCAGGCTCACACGCGATGCAATTTTTTGAAGCCGCATCAGGGACATGTTAAACTTGATGAAGTCTGATTCCGCGTCAGCGCGAGACATGCCGGGTTCGCCGGTTTCTTTGCCGTTCAGGATATTCAGGCCCTTACTCACCTCTGTCGAGATCAGGTTGATCCCATTGAGGTTGTCGACAAAATCATAGCTTGCTCCAGCAACGGCCTTACGCACCCGATCCGTGGTAAATTCTTCTTCCAGAATGGTTGTGCGGGTGTTTCGGATATCAAGGCCCGCATGAATATAAAGGCTTTTGGCCCGGGAGCGGATAACTGGGTGGGCCAAGGTAAAGCTACCGGACGTAGAGCGGCTTTCAATTTCAAGTTCGGCAAGGGAGGCACCCGGCTCGGAGCGGGTATGACGTGCGACAAGTGTCATTACTGTGCCCTCAGCGCCCAATACTTGCTCGTGACGGATTTCACCGCTTCTGAACTCTGACAGCTGCGAAGCGCCAATGAGTCTAAGGCTGGTTTTTGACATCGAGCCGAGGACCGAATTGAAGGTAGCCCCGACCTGTACCTGGACAGGCCCGTTGAACTTGGAGCCGCGGTTATTCACTGTCGCATAAGCATATGCCCGGTCTTCTGTGACAAGTATTGTAAGGTCCGTCGCTCCTGGTTTGCTGGATGATTGCAGCACTGCCTGTGCACGGAGGCCCGGCAGGTCATTTGCAAGGAGCATATACCGTTCGAGGTCCACAGCCCGGAGGGGGACGGACGCCTTGATGCGGGCGCCGAGACGGGTGAGCAGCCTGCGCCCGTGGCTAAATTCTCCGTCAATTGTTACCTGGTCGATATAACCTTCGACGACCTGAAGAGTAACGAAGCCATCCTCAATTTCCTGCGCAGGCACCACGACGCGGGTAAGGATGAAACCCTTGTTCCGGTAATAGGCTGTCATTTGCGCCGCAATGTCATATATCCGGGTCAGGGAGATTTCTTCCCCCAGATGGGACTGATAGAAGCGGGTTAGTTCACTTATGGAGACCGTAGTGTTTCCTGATACCTTGAGCTTCGTTAGAACAAAACGGACATTGGTTTTGGGAACTGTTTGCTGGCGCGCATCCGCAGGTTCACGAATAACGATGCTGGACTCAGGAACTTCCCGTTCCTCAAACTGTTCTTCAAGTTTAGAAGGGTCGGGGATGTCGGGCGGTGTTTCCTGCGCCAAGGCGGATTGCCCTGAGGATAAAAGATGAGTGGTACAAATATATAAGCAGACCAACAGCGCAGGGTGCGCAAGCATCCTGTCGGCTCTCGGCCTTGGCCGTTTCCGTTTCTTTTGTTCATAATAAAATCGCTCGCGAACATAACGAGCCCCCGCTTCAACGCAGCGGGATATAATTTCCCTGAGTAACCCCCACATGTGCAACACCAATCATTTGAATATGATCGAGCGCAACATCCACCCCCTCTCGAGCATGAGACAGGCTGGCATTCAATTCGGGCATGGTATCCAGATTTTGGCACACCCCAGTCGCTGCTCCTGCAACCTGAGGTACCACGTCTAACTGTACAAATTTCGTCAAAGTTGTCAAATTTTGTCGTAAAATGTACTAAAAATTGAATTTCTCATATATACGCCTAAGCACGGATGCCATGAAGGCTTGGGTTTTTGAGCGAGTCTGTCGGTCTGCATAGAAAAGATGTTTGGCGAGTAATCTACTGATTTTCACATAATAACGCCAGTATGCGCGTGGTTTAGTGCAGGTGGTCAACCTCACAGCTCAACATGTAACCGCCGCCCCAGTAGGTCTTGATCAGGCGTGGTGATCGCGGGTTTTCCTCTACCTTCTTACGCAGGCGTGCGACACAATTATCAATGCTACGGTCAAATACATCGAAATGTCGCCCCTTGGTGGCATCTAGCAGCGCTTCACGGGATAGCACGATGTGAGGGTTTTGCAAAAACACCTGCAGGAGCCGCATTTCTCCGGTGCTGAGTGGTACTGTTTCGCCCCTCGCATTGGTCAGTGTTTGTTGTGCCGTGTCGAGAGTGCAGGAGCCGAATGATACGCGGGTGTAATCGTTTGTGGTCACGCGACGGGGTTCCGGGTTGGCGCGCCTCAGGACGGCTTTGACGCGGGCGATCAATTCGCGTGGGTTGAAGGGCTTGACGACATAGTCGTCCGCGCCGATTTCCAGGCCAACGATCCTGTCGGTGTCTTGCGAATTTCCCGTCATGAAGATGACCGGCACATGGTTTGTTTTTTGTAATTGCCGGCAAACAGAAAAACCGTCACCCGTCCGAAGGGTAATATCGAGTAAAGCAAGGTCAGGCCGCTCTTCAGCGGCGAGATGAAGTGCTTCCGGTTCGCCTTCTGCGTAACACACGGTAAAGCCGTTCATCTCGAGATATTTCCCGAAGGGTTCTGCTATATCCCGGTCGTCTTCTACGATCATGATGTGTGGTTTATCGGACAACGAGAGCTCCGTGACAACATGTAAGAGATTTCGCAAAAGAATGCTGCGCTGGCTGACAGAACCATGTCTGCCAAACCTTACATATTAGATCGCTTTACTCATATCAGTGCAATCCAGTGTTACATATTGATACAAAATTCCACGAATTTGGGAAAGTTCACACGCTTTGGGGTGCTATATTTATTTGCCGTGACGGGTTGTTCTAGGGAGACGGGCCCTGAGTTTGCGGTCGAGTGGGGGAAATTTCAGCCATGAAGCCGGGAACCCACATAGCTGTGATAGTATTTCCTGTAAATCTACGGTTTCAAGTGAACTGATCAAACGCGCGTGCACCGCCGGTGTACTCACATGAGGATGTAGCAATGGAGCAAATGCCCTTTGTTATCTTGGCGTTGTTTTTCATCGCAATAGCGCTCAGTATCGTATTTTTGCTGGCGTGGCAGGCTTTTGGACGCCAACGACATATCCTCACTTGGGCGCTTGCCTTTGGTATTTCTGCCGTGCAATGGGCTCTGAACCTTGCCTTCATCTTTGGTGTGTTGAGCAATTATCCAGTTTATTGGGTTTCTGCGAGCCTCGTTGGCGCCATTGTCCCCTATCTTGGGGTTGCAGGCTATTTGCAGCGGGCGGGGCGTTTGGTTTACGTCCCTTTTATTGCCGGGGTGGTGGGGCTTACCTGGGGGGGCTGTATGTGGTTTGCTTTTGTGCAGCCGCATGTCGGTCTGACGGTTTCCCTTCTGCCGTATTCTACTGCTTTGTCATCCCTGTGGATCGTCTGGATTCTCTATAGCCCCAAACGGCAGAAGCACCTGCTCGAATGGTATGGCATCGTCGCGTATGCGTTATTCGCGGTGGCGTCCACCGTCACCGGATCGATTGCCCTGAGTCAGGGGGCTGTTCGCAATGAAGAGATCATCGATTTATACAGTTTAGTCCTGTTCCTGACCCTGCCGACGTTTTTTACCCTTCTTGGGCTTCTCGCGCTTTCTATCGTTGCTTCCGATCTTGCGAAGCGTGCCCAGGAATTGGCGAATTACCAAAAGAAGAAAAGGCAGGAAGAGTCTGAACGCAGTTGGGGCACCTTACAGGATGCCATCGAGGCGATTTCCGACCTGGTCGCTATCGATGATGGCCGAGGGAACATGCTTACATGCAACGATGCCTTTGCCCGGTTCCTGAATATCTCGCGAGAGGAATTTTCCGGCAAGCGTACAACGGAGATGATGGAACTCTACCAAGAACGTTTTCAAGCCATCAATGGAGAGCCTGTTGGCTCAGGCGAGGAGATTGCCCAAAAGTTCTGGCATGCACTTACCACGGGAGAGCGGCTTGATATACTCACCAGCAATGATGAAAGCTACATTGTGGACTGCGGCTATCTGAGTTCAGGTGGCCAGATTATGGTTGCCCGGGATGTAACGCAGCTTCATCGTGCCCGGGCGCGTCTTGAGACGGCAATAAATTCAATGCCCATCGGCTTTTCCCTGTTTGACAAGAACGACAAGCTTGTTGCCTGCAATAAAAGCTATGAAGACATGATCGGGAAAGATTTCTCCTGGATTGCCTCTCAACCGATTGAAAAAACGCTTACAAGCTTCATGCGGCGAATGAAACGTTTCAGGGATGAAACCCTGGTTATGCGTGGACAGTGGTTGAGCAATACCCTTGATTCGATTGAATGCAGGGAGAAAATTGGTGACGTTTTCCTGCTGGACAACAACTGCTGGTATGACATCACCATTCAACCCGTGCCGGATGGTGGGTTTGTCACAATTGCAAACGATGTGACGGAGCGCAGGCTTCTGGAGTTGGACCTGGAGAAAAATGAAGCCCAGCTTCGCGAAATTCTGAGCGCTCAGCCTTTCCCGGTGGTCATGACGGAACAGCCAAGAGGAAATATTCTCTTTGCCAGCAAGGCCGCGATGGACGCGCTCGGGCTGACAGGGGCGGCAGCGGTCACCGGAAGCGCAACGTTGAACTGGCGTGACTTCGCGGACGACAATGCGAAGGGGGGGCAGGGTGACAGCATTGCATTGGAAGAAGTGTATCTTCGCCGGGCTGACGGAACGAATTTTCCGGCACTGTTTTCTCACCATACAATCACTTTTGCCGGCGCGGCCGCACAAGTGATGAGCTTTATTGATATTTCCAATATCAAGGAACTGCAGGTCGAGCTTGAAAACCAGCGAGAGGCTTTGTTTCAAAGCGAGAAACTGAACGCGCTTGGCACCCTGCTTGCCGGTGTCGCGCACGAACTGAATAATCCGCTCACAGTTGTCGTCGCGAATGCCCATGTTCTTGGCCTGACTGTTGACGACCCTGACATGCAAAGCCGACTTGATAAGATTACCGATGCGGCAGACGCCTGTTCAAAAATTATCCGATCTTTTCTGAATATGGCGCGGAAGAACCCAAGTAAAACAATTCTGTTTGACATGGCTGAATGTGTTGAACACGCCCTCGAGATATCAAGCTTTGGGCTGCGGGAGCATCGCATTACTATCCGCGGTGACCTTGATCGCGGTTTACCTGCCATAAGCGGTGATCCAGATCAATTTGCCCAGGTTGTCCTCAACCTTATCATCAATGCAAAACAGGCGTTGCTTCCCCAGGACGAACCGCGTGAAATCGATGTTGCTGTTCACGTTAGTAAATCCAGGAAAGATGTTGAGCTGCACGTGAAGGATAATGGGCCAGGTGTGGCGGAGCCGGTGAAGGACCGTATTTTTGAACCATTTTTCACAACCAAAGCTGTGGGGCAAGGTACCGGCATGGGGCTATCGCTTGTGCGAGCGATTGTTGAATCTCACCGTGGCCGGATTGACCTTCTGGATGAAGAGGGCGGCGCCCATTTCAGAATTTCAATCCCGCATACCGGAGGGAAAGTTAGCCAAACCGCAACACCAGTCCCCGCGATCAGCCTTGCGGGCGGGAAACGTATTCTGGTGGTGGATGACGACCTGGACGTGCTGGAGGCTTTGGCCGACATCCTCAGGGTTCAAGGCCATGATGTCGTTGCCGTGGATTCAGGCAAAGGGGCGTTGAGTACGCTCAATTCCCGCGAATTCGATATCATCTTCAGTGATTTGCGTATGCCGGTGATGGATGGTGAGGCTCTGTTCAGGAAGATGGAGAAATCCTTTCCTTTGATGGCAAAACGCGTGGCATTTATAACCGGCAATAATATGTCCGAGCATACCCGAATATTTCTGGAGGCGGCTGACAGGCCCTCACTCGGTAAACCATTTCTCCCAGAGGACGTGGTTAAACTGATCGAGGAGATGGCCCTTCAGGATGAGCTGGTCTAGCATATGTTTCGCTCCAGGACCCCGATACATTCTGAGACAAATTTTGACAATTTCAAACAGGCATGCCTCCGGTTTCCCCTGTATGGAGTGCCCTAAAACACGAGGCGCGGGGCCAATGGGCTGCCTTGGCCCGTTGCGAAACGCGATAGGGGAGGGAAAAATGATGGCCTGGGGCCGAGGAGAGTGAGGCACGATGAAATCTGCCTTCCAGCAAAATCCGAATAGTGATGCCTACCAATCCGAGGGGCGGGAACGGACCGGCTACATGACGATGTGGAGGAAGGTATCCCTCATGCTCTTCCTTCTGGTAACAGCCCTTAGCGGGGTGCTCAGTTATATTTTCTACCGCTCGGTCGATGAAATGTTGAAGGGTGAGCTGCGACGGCGCGGGGATGCTATCGCCGAAAGTATTGCCGAGAGTTCTGCACTGGGAGTGCTGCTTTCAGACCGGATAATCCTTATCGATGTCGTGACGCGTTTTTTGGGCGAGGAAGATGTGGAATATATTTGGATCATGAACCGCAATGCGGAGTTGCTCTATCCCGCGCTTTCCACGCTTGATGTTGCAGGCCTTGATGGAGCGATGCTAACCGAGGTCGTTGCCGCGCGGGAGAAGGTGTCGCGCCTTGCTGAATTTGGTCCGCTTGCCGAGGGTATGAAGTCGTTTGATGGTTATCACGTTGCCGTCCCGGTATGGCGGCAGGTTGCCATACCAGACAGGGGCGCGAGAGGCGAAAAAGCCACACAACCAGACTTGCGCGACAGAACGATAGTGGAACTTATTGGGTTTGTACAGGTCGGCCTTACGACACACCGAATAGAGAAACAGACCGGCCTGGTTATGTTTCGCGCTACATTTCTGGTGGTCGGGGTTGCCTTTCTCGGTCTTTTCGCTGCAGCAATAATGTTGAACCGGTGGCTTGAACCACTGCAGGTAGTCACCCGCCTCGCGCAAAGGATTCGGCGCTTTGGTTTTCAGGGGGCGGTCGGAGGTGCCGAGTACGAAGTGGAATATTCGATTGCCAAGACGGCGAAATACGACGGGGCTGACGAATTCGGTCTTCTTCAGAAGACCTTTCTGGAAATGGTCAAGGAAATCGGTGTTCATGACCGCCGCCTGCGGGAGCAAAAACAGCGGCTGAAACAAATGGTTGCACAGCGTACAGAGCAACTAGCTCGCGCGAAAGAGGATGCGTTGGCTGCAAATAAGGCAAAATCCAAATTCCTCGCGTCCATGAGCCATGAACTGAGGACGCCACTCAACGCGGTCATCGGGTATACTGAAATGTTACAGCACGGCTTTGCACGCAACGCGAAAAAGCAGTCGGAATATCTGGAGATTATCAGGTCAAGCGGTCAGCATCTACTGTCGGTTATCAACGACATTCTTGACCTTTCCAAGCTCGAGGAGGGCGGCTACCGCTTGTTCGCAGAGCTGTTTTCTCTCCGGCAATGCGTTGAAGAAGCGATGGCGTTTGTGCTGCCGAAGATGCTGGAAAAGCATATCACGAGTTCAATCAGTTGCCCCGATGTGGAAATAATAAATGACGAGCGCATGATGAAGCAGGTTCTTATCAACCTGCTTTCAAATGCGTGTAAATTCACCCCATCAGGAGGCAGCGTGAACGTCTCGGTCAAGATTGAGCAGGAGATGGTTCATATTCTGGTGGCCGACACCGGAGAGGGGATGACAGAAGAAGAGGTGGAGCAGGCTCTTCAGATGTTTGTACAGCTTACCTCGGGGACCATAGGGCCAAGCGGTGGAACAGGCCTTGGTCTGCCCATTGTTGACCGCTTTGTAAAGTTGATGAAGGGCAAACTTTTCATCTTCTCAGAGAAAGGCGAGGGCACACTCATTCGCATCCGGTTGCCCATAGACGTATCCAGCGTGCCGGGTCAGGGGCTGCCAGCGGATTAGCATGAGCCTAGGTTGCCCTTACTGTTGAATGCATACCCGCCACCCCAGTAGGTTTTTATGTGTATTGGGTTGCTCGGGTCGCTTTCGATCTTCTTGCGCAGTCGGCTGACATAATTGTCAATGCTGCGATCAAATGGATTGGTCTGCCGACCCTGTGTCATCTTCAGAAGCTCGTCTCGACTCAAGACCATATCAGGGTGACTAAGGAAAACGTATAACAAGCGGGTTTCGCCAGTACTCAGCTCCAGCCGGCTGCCATCTTTTTGCATCAGCTCCTGATTGGACACATCGAGCTGCCAAGGGCCGATCTTCAGTTTTTCGTCATGGGAGGCCGTGGCTGGTGAAGCGTACCGGCGCAAAACAGCGCGGATGCGTGCCAGCAGCTCCCGGGGGTTGAAGGGTTTTGCAAGATAGTCGTCTGCGCCCAGTTCAAGCCCGATTATCCGTTCCGTATCTTCTGCCCTGCCTGAAAGGAAGATGACAGGCATTGGCTTAACATGCTGAATATCCCTGCATAGTTCCAGACCATCGCTTTGCCCCAGCATAATGTCTAGAACTGCAAGGTCGATGGGGAGCTTCTTGATTAACTCGAGTGCGCTTTTAGCATCTCGCGCCAAGCTGGTTTCAAGCCCCTGTGACTTGAGGTAGTGGTCAAGCGGTTCAAGGATATTTTCCTCATCGTCGACCAACAGGATATGTGTGCGCTTTTCCATCTCGCTCCCCTAGATGGACATGCGGGCCATGCAGCCCGCCCTAATTATGACGCCACCACCCTCTGAAACATACATTCCTTGGTTGGATTGCTCAACCTTCCAGTTATCCTGAATTGATTTCGCGCACCTGAGGTGGGGCCGGCAGGCGACCGCCGCGTGTTTTTCCGCACCATTAATACCGTCCGATCTGACTAGTAGATGATGTAGCTGCGACAAACGGGTTGTATGTTCGACGCACTGGGAGCGACAGTTACGTTGCGAAAAACGGCACTAAAAATGTCTGAAAATTTATGGACAGAATTAGCGCCGCTTTCTCTCTTTTCAGTTTTTCTGGCGAGCCAAGGCTGGAAACGGGAATCCAAGCTCGTTCACGGCCCTGAGAAGACGCCCTCGGGCCGAAAGCTGCCACTTCAGAAGGGCGTTACACCGGAATAGATCCAATGCGATACAGCTTTTCATCCCTTTCGCAAACGCACAATAGTGATGCTGACTGCAGGGTGGGTATTGTTATTCAGCAGGTGCCTTTTTTGTAAAAGGTAGGCCGCTGAACTTAACCTGGGTCAAAGTGCCATCGCTGCTTAGAACAGGCTGAAGATAGTCCGAGCTTGGCAGTTCCGGGTTATCCGAATCGTGAACCTTCAGGCAGCCGTCGCTGGTGACACTGATTTTTGATGTGTTGACCCCAAGGGTAGCCATGAAACCCCCATCCGCTTTTGCGATCGACAGCGGAAAGAGACCTGGCAACGTATAATCGCCGGGCAGGTCCGTGAGCGCAGCATCAGAGAATGCTAGGCATGCTTTCTCCTGCTGCTTATCCTTGCTATGATAAACGGCATAAAGTTTTTCGGACCAATCTTCGGCAGGATTGTCGAGGAGGATATCCAGCACCGTATACATCATGGCATGGCGGTACTCGATGTGGTCCGCGTTGATGAAGGCATACACGCCAGCCTTTTTGCCAGGAACGATGGCATTGATAGCGGACATGCCGTCAATACTGCCAGTGTGCATCACAATTTTTTCGCCCTTGTAGTCGTAGACAAACCACGCAAGCCCGTACGAGAAGTAGGAATGATCAAGCGTTGCCGCGGCAGGATAGATCGTCTTTGGGTCCATCAATATCTGCGGTGCAAACATCTCTTTCATCGCAGCCTCTGATACCAGTCGCTTATCGCCAATTGTGCCGCCGTTTGCAAGGAAACGTACCCATTTAGCCATGTCTGAGGGCGTTGAATTGATCATGCCGGCAGACTGGCTGAATTCGATATAAGGGTATTCAATCTGGTAGAATTTTCCGTCAATATACTGGTGGGCTTCTGCGCGGTTTTTGCGCGCTTTCACGTCAGCGTCCAGTAGCAGGGTTTCCGTCATCCCGAGCGGGTCGAGGATGCGCTCCTTGACGAATTCATGAAAGGGTTTGCCTGAGACCTTTTCAACCACAAGGCCCGAGAGGGCAAAAATGGTGTTGTTATAGTCCCACGCTTGGCGAAAACTGGTTTGCTGCGGGTTGTTTGGCAGCATCTCCCATGATGCAGGCAAGCTCTTGCTGACGAACACGTTGATGTTGCTGAGCTGGGAGACGCCGCTGCGGTGACTCAGAACATCGCGGATCGTCATGTTATTTTCCACATAGTCTTCATTCAGGTCCAGCTCCGGGACGTGTTTAATTACCGGGTCATCCCACTTGACTTTGCCGTCATCCACCAGCATCGCAAGTGCCATGGAGGCAAAAGCTTTGGTAGTGGAGCCCGCCTGAAAGAGCGTGTGCTCATCAACTTGATTATTGGTGAGAACCGATTTGATGCCGTAACCACGGCTGAGCAACACTTCCCCGTCCTTGACGATGGCGAGACCAAGGCCTGGCGCGTGCCATTTCTCCATCGCGGTTGTGACAGCGGCATCAAAGCCTTCTGGTAAGTCACCAGCAAATGTGGTGGCGGGCGTCGCGGCAATAGCCAGTGCCAGACAGACAATTTTTTTCATGGATAGGCCTCCCTTTAGGCAGAAAACGGGTGAACGCAGCATATCTGCTTTGTCCGATAAAATTTATACTGGTGTAGCCGAATGCACCATACAGGTTTTCCGGCGTAAACATGGCCTTCCATTTGTTTGCCTCAGCCAAGGTGGC
This sequence comes from Kordiimonas aestuarii, assembly GCF_025574465.1. Lineage (GTDB taxonomy): Bacteria > Pseudomonadota > Alphaproteobacteria > Sphingomonadales > Kordiimonadaceae > Kordiimonas > Kordiimonas aestuarii. The sequence continues at coordinate 14,054 of NZ_JAOBPP010000005.1, read as the reverse complement.
TGCGACTGGCAGGCCGATAACACAGGCGTTTGATGAGAAAATAGTCCCGCAAACTGCCAGCATCATTCATAACGTAACGCCTTGATCGGATTGGTGCGGGCCACCCTTGTGGATTGTATGCACACTGTGGCCCAGGCAATTGCGAGAGAAAGGGCCCCGGCCCCAAGGCAGAAAAGCCATAGGAACCAGGTCTCGATCCGATAGGGAAAGGTCTCCAGCCAGCGAGACATGGCCCAAACAGCAAGGGGCCATGCAAGCAGGTTAGCTATCAGGACCGGTTTAGAAAATTGCCAGACAAGAAGACGCACAATATCGAACACCCGCGCGCCCATAACCTTGCGAATGCCGATCTCCCTTGTGCGTCGCTCCGCCGTAAAGGCAGCAAGGCCATATAAGCCAAGGCAGGCGATAACCACTGTAATGAGGGAGAAGATTGCCAGCACCCTGGATATGGTGCTTTCCCGCTCGAACTCTGCCGCAATCGTATCCTCGACAAATTCATACTGGAATGGCACTTCCCGACTGAAGGATCTCCAGACGGTTTCCATCCGCGAGACAACGGCTTGTGCCGCGCCGTCATATTTTACGGCGAGCGTGTTGTAGCGCGCGGGTGCGAGCAAATAGACCTCAGCCCGGATAGCCCTTTTAGGTGATTGGAAATGGAAATCGGGCGTGACGCCAATAATCTCAAGCTCGCCGTATACCGGCCCTTCCGCATTCACGCCTGTTACGGCAGTGACACGCTGGCCAATCGCTTCTTGCGGCGCTGCGAAACCCAGCTTGCGTGCACTTGTTTCATTCATGACAACGGACCCTAGGGCCCCCTCTGCCGGCATACCGTCAGACGGAAAGTCCCGGCTGTAGAACCGCCCTGCGAGCATAGGGATCTTGTATGTGTCGAGATAGTCATGATCGACCGACTGCGTACTGATCAGCACCGTCTGGTCGGATTTGGCACCAATGAGCTGGAAGGGGCTAAGCCTTTCATGGATGTCAATCGGGCTATAGTCCGTATAGCCGGCGGCGCTGACGCCCGGTACCTTGAGGACCGCTTGCTTCAGCGCTTCCCGGCTGCCAGCAATCTTTTCGTTCCCTGTGTTGTTGAGCACCAGTACGTTGTCCTTGCTGTATCCTGGGTCTTTGTTAGTGGCAAACCATGTTTGCATATAAACAGTGGCTGTTGCCACGATAAGCGCGGTGGATATTGTGAATTGAAGGACAACAAGCGCGCTGCGCAACAGGCGCGACCCGCTTCCCTCGGTCGAACGGTTGGCGCGCAGTAGCTGTGCGGGCTTGAAGCCTGAGACAATGAGGGCGGGATACACGCCGGCGATCAAACCGGTCGTGAGCAGTAAGCCCGCGATCAGCATAAGTGTTGTGCTGTCGCTGTAGGCAAGCGTGAGGTCAAGGTTCAGGAAGCGGTTGAAGCTGGGCAGGGAAACCTCCACGAACAAGAGGCCGAACAGTAGACCGAGCCCAGCCAGCAAAATCGTCTCACCCGCGAATTGGGTAACCACTTGTGAACGGTTTGCCCCCAGCACTTTCCGCAGCACAACCTCACGGGCCCGCTGGGCCGACTTGGCGGTCACAAGGTTGATAAAATTGATGCAGGCTATAAGGAGAACCGCAAGGGCAATACCCACAAGTATGCGCACGGCGTCGATATCACCCGCGGGTTTCATCTCGCCGATCCCGACAGGGTTCAAGTGGATATCGGTGATGGGCTGTACGCTCTGAATATAAAAATCTGAGACCTCGGCCTCGGGTCCCGACTTCAGTGAATCAAGCCCGACCACATGGGTGTTGACCAGGTCTGGCAGGCGGTCGCTGATGGTTTTAAAATCATTTGCACTGATCGCCTCGATATATACCTGATGTTCGCCAAGGTTTCCCCACGTGTCGTAGAAGCCTCGGGTTTGCGGAAAATCGGTCAGGTCGAACTTCGCGAGGCCGTTGATGGCGAGCGCTGTATTGTCCGGCAGGTCCCTGAAAACTGCCCCTATGCGGTAGTCCTTGTCAATTTCCGACAGTTTGATGCGTAGTACCTGTCCGATTGGATCGGTGTTCCCGAAATACTTTTCTGCCATTGTTTCGCTGATCGCAAGGCTGGCCTTGTCGTTCAGCGTTGCCTGCATATCCCCGCGAAGCACAGGTATGTCAAACATCTGTGCAGTCTCGGGGTCTGTCAGGTGGATGTCCTCTGCAAAGGCTTCGCCATCACGGATCACGACGGGGTGCACCGGGATGAACCGGGTGGCTCGAACTATCCTGTCGGGGAAGTAGGTTTCAATAATCTCCTTCATCGGGGTGGATGCGGAAGCAGCTTCATAAGGCGCGCGGCCGGGCAACAGAACCGTTGTATTTATCCGGCCAATTCGCTCCGCCTTGTCCCAGAATTTATCGTAGGAAAGCTCATGCCGCACATAAAGCATAATAAGGATGCACGCGGCAAAACCGGTGGCGAGGCCGATGGTATTTATTGCACTGTATAATTTGTTCCGGATCAGGTTTCTGATCGCGATCTTCATGTAGTTCCTGAACATTGACTACCCTTCCCGATGGGTATTGCGCCGGTACACTACAGGGCCTGTAAGCGCAATGCGCGCCACCGGGCCTGACAATCAGGGCCGGGGCGACACATGCATGAGGTCACAGCCGGGCGATCACGCCCGGCGCAGGTTTAGTATTCCAGAGTGAAGCTCATGAGGCCGCCGATAAAGGCAACCCAGGCCACACCGCACAGGGCAGCAGCAAACAGCACGCTACCGGCCTTGGCCATGACATGCCGGTCGGACCGGACGGTCAGCCACGCGTTCCAGAGGCCCGCGCCCACGCCAATGAGGGGCACAAGAGCGCCAGCCTGAAGCGTGAACAGCAAAGGATCAAGCGCCGTGCCAAAACCGTCAAACTGCATCTGAAAGAGCGGCTGCAGCGCCATATACCAGCCAAGGAGATAGATCATATCGCCAACCATCAGCAGACGGGAAAGCCGGTACGCAACCAAATCTCTCCCTGTGAGGCCGAGTGTCTGGCCGTAAAGCCGGCGGCACCACCAACTAAGCGGCCAGGCGACAAGGGCCAGTAAGATCACGGCGATGGACCCAAAGAGTATGAAGCTGTTCAGGCCTGCACTCTCTGCCAAAGGAACCCTCTGCATATCAGAGACCGGGTTCTTGCTGTTGGTAATAGTGAGTTGGCCGTCAACGGTTGAGACGTGAAGCGCACCTTCGCTATTGGGATCGCGCCACATGCCTGGGGCGGTCTCCCTGTATTTTGTGCCAGGCTCGGAGGCGAAGCTGATCGTGCCATCCTCGTTGGCAATTACGGTGCTTTGCTGCAGCGTGTATATTAACTTGAGGAACGCGGTGTCGATGCGGCGGGAGCTCCGATATTTCCCTGCAAGCGCCTGGGCGTCTGCCTTGGCGCTCTGGATGGCGGGTGGGAGCGGCTCATTGCCCTTGTCGGGGAAATAGCGATCCATGAAGCCCTCAACGAAGCGCTCACGCATGCCATAGACCGCTTCGTTTTTGCCCCGGCTGTTGAAGCTTACAAAAAAGCCAACACCTTCTTCCGGGATCAGGTTCATGTCGGTGTGAAACCAGATGGTATCGCCCCCGTGGCCGATCAGGCGTTTGCCGTTGATGGGGCCACTGAAAAAACCGTGCGCCATGGTAGTGAAGCCGGGTTCGTGTGGTGCTGAGGGCTGGTACATCAGTCGGGCTGTCTCCGCCTTCAGGATGCGTGCGTCGCCAAACCGGCCCTGTTGCAGGTGGGCAATCATGAAATTGGCCATGTCGTCCGCGGTGGCGCTCATGCTGCCGGCCGGCGCAGATGTGATCATTTCAAAGGCCTGCGGCGGCTGGGACGCGCTCATGTAACCAAGCGATACGTTATCCTGGAATTTTTCGGGCAGGGGTTGCCGGAACGTAGAGCGTTCCATATGAAGTGGGCCAAGAATATGCCGCTCGATATAATCGTCGAAGGGCTCTCCGGAAAGTCGCTCAACGATGTAGCCCGCGAGCGCTGTACCATAGTTTGAATAGGCCGGCACTTTCCCTACGGGGAATATCCGCGGCCTCATGTGGTCTTTCAGATATTTTTCTGTGGTAATGAATTTGGCGGGGTCCGTGATCAGTATCTCTTTAAGCCCCTCCTCAAAACCGCCCCGGTGGGTCATCAGGTCATTCATGGTGACTGGCCCGCCATCCCGTTCGGGGATTGTGAAATCGAGATAGGTGTTCACATCGGCATCAAGATCCAGCATGCCCTGTTCAACCAGTTGCATCACGGCTGTCCATGTAAACAGCTTTGAGGTTGAGCCGATCCTGACAAGGGTTTGCGCCGCATCCATGGGCAGTTTGCTTGCGACATCCCTGTAACCATACCCTTTAGCGAAGAGCGGCCTGCCGTCCTTCACCACGCTGACCACAGCGCCCGCCACATCACCTTGCTCAAGCGCACCGGACATATAACCATCAAGCCAGGCTTCAAGGTCGGCGGCATCAAGCTGCGGGGTGCCGGGCGACTTCACGTCGGGTGCTGAAGCTGCGGGCTGTGCCTGCGCCTGTGCGTCCTGCGGCTGTGGCTCAGTCGGGTTTTCCTGCGCCAGCAACGGCCAGCCAAGCCCGAAAGCCATTATTGGAATAGCTATCCAGAATCTTTTCTTCACTTCACTCTCCCTGTCGAATAGGCTTATACCTACACTGTATGTTTTTTTCGAAACCTACAGTGTATGTTTTAAAGAGTCAAGGAGCCCGAAAAGGTGCCCAAACCGCAACTGAGCAAAGAAAAGATAATCGATACCGCCATAGAAATTGCCGATGAGAAAGGACATGAAGCTGTCACGCTGCGCGGCATTGCCAAACGACTGAAGGTGCACGTAACCTCATTATATAATCACGTCCCCACCAAGGACGCTGTCTTCATTGAAATGATGAAAAAGATGTTTGCGGACTCTGATATGCCTGTCGGGTCCTTCACATGGCAGGACTGGATCAGAGGCTATGCAGAAGCTTTTCGGAAAATGGCGTGCCGGCATCCAGGCGCGTTCCAGGTATTCCAGCGCGGTTTAGCCCAAGGCGACGAGGCCATGGAAACCGTAGAGTCAGCAATCGCCGCTTTCCGAGCGGACGGCTTTGATATTGAGGCTACCTTCTGCGCGATGCGTGCTGCCAACGTCGTCGTATTTGGTCTGGGTCTCGAGGATGTGGCGCGGGAGACCAATGCGGTCCCTCAGCTTAACCCGGAGCTCGTACCGGTCGAGCGGTTCCCCCAAATTCATGAGGTCATGGCCATATCTGAGCGGCCGGACACATTTCACTTTCTGGTGGAGGTGCTGATTGCGGGCATAGCAGCGAAACGTCCGGTATAGAGATGACCACGTGGCAAACCTGAATTTTGGTAACTAATTTCTGGGCTCATATGCGCCTGTTCTGGCGCCTGCTGCTTGACAGCCAGATACATAAAACTCGCCTTGCGAAGTCGTCTTTGTCGTCTGGCAGCCGTTGTACATCACTTCAGGAACGACTGGAGATTGTCAGCTGTGGGTTGAAAGTGAGCGCGTAAGCTAGCACTGTTCACGTCTTGGTCTGCAGCCACAAGTCGATGCGCCCGCCGTTCACTCACCTGATATGAGCGTCCCTTTAACATTGTATCGGATCGAGCAGCAGAAATGGCACGACGCTCATTTCCGACATTGCGCCGAAACAGCAACGAGGCGAAGGCCGATAAGCAGGAGTAAGAGTCCAATTTTCTGCGTAAGGAATTTAAGTGGCTTGGCATGGCCAACGTTTCCGAAAATTTTACGGGACGGTAATTTCTTTAAACTGAGTCAGAAGAGTCCAGTTTTCTGAGTAACGCGACACCAGTTTTCTGAGTAACGCGACATCTGAGTAATGCGACAGCGACTGAGAAGCTTTTGAGTCTAATGTCGCAAAGTGACAAAATTGGTGTCGCGGGACACGCGGGACAAAAATGTTTTTAATTAAATCAATGGCTTAAATATTAACTGGCATTTTCTTTTCGGAATCCTCTTGCCAATGCCGATTAGGTGTTATACATAACTAATACACCGGCACGATAAAACGCCCAAACAGACACGACGCCAAATCCAAGCACGGCGGAAAAGAAAAAGGGCACAGCGAGGAAACAGTAGCTGGTGTTGGGCATAAGGTAAAAAAATACCAGCCCGAGTGACGAGAGCGAGAAAATAATAAAACGCGAGAGACCCGTCACGACAGCGAGGAAGAGAGCAGGGGCCGGGACAGGGCCAAAGATGCCAACCGGCCCCTCCGGCTCTCACAATAAAACAAACGCCACAAGGCGATAACACGACAGCAGATAACAAAGCAGGCCCGGCAAACGGGTTATAACAAGAAAAACAGCGAGGAGAAGAAAATGTCACTGCGTTCTTACCAACATGCAAAACGGTCCCACCGCCGTACCCGCCGCCTGGCGCGTGAAGCGGGTCGTGTCGCTGCGATCCAGAAGCAGTTTCTGGATCAGCGTGATGCGTCGTTTGCAACTTTTGCCTAAGGGGATGAGCATATGACGCCGGATTGGACGGATGACCAGCCGATCTACCGGCAACTGAAGGACAAGGTCGTTACGGCGATCATGGAAGGCTCCCTCCGTGAGGGAGAAGCGCTTCCATCGGTACGTAACGTTGCTGTGGATTTACAGATAAATCCCATCACTGCCTCAAAAGCCTATCAGGAGCTGGTTATGGACGGATTGGTTGAAAAGCGGCGCGGACTGGGAATGTTCGTCGTCGACGGTGCGCGCGACCGGCTCGTGGAAGCCGAGCGTGACCGTTTCATTAACGAAGAATGGCCCCGCGTGCTGGAAACGATCCGCCGCCTCGGCCTCAACGCTGAAGAGCTGCTGAAAAGCGGCACAAACCATTAAGGGAGGCCAGCATGACAGGACAGACAAATAATGCTCCCGTTGTTGAAGCAAAGGGCCTTGCCAAACACTTCGGCAACTTCACCGCCCTCAAGGGGGCGACATTCACCATCCCACTCGGGCGTATTGTCGGTGTGATCGGTGCCAACGGCGCCGGGAAAACCACCATGCTCAACGCAGTGCTCGGGCTTTCCTCTTATGAGGGTGAGCTCCGCGTTCTGGGCAGGGACCCATCAAAGGAACGGCCGGCGTTGATGCAGGATATCTGCTTCATCTCCGACGTGGCCACATTGCCGAAGTGGATGAAAGTGGTGGAAGTGCTGGATTTTGTTGAATCCGTGCACCCCAAGTTTGACCGGGCGAAAGCCATGAACTTCCTCTCGCGCACCAAGGTGCCGCAGGAGCGTAAGGTTCGTGCGCTCTCCAAGGGCATGACCGTGCAACTGCACCTGGCTGTTGTCATGTCGATCGACGCCAAACTCCTAGTGCTTGATGAGCCGACGCTTGGTCTTGACATCATTTTCCGCAAGCAGTTCTACCAAAGCCTTCTCGAGGAATATTTCGATGAGGACCGCACCGTTATCATCACCACCCACCAGGTGGAAGAGGTCGAGCATATCCTCTCGGACGTGATGTTCATCAAGGATGGCGAGATTGTGCTTGAGGCCGATATGGACGAACTGACCCAGAAGTTTATCGAGGTCATGGTCGCGCCAGGCAAGGAAGAAGAAGCGATGGCTCTGGGGCCAATCACGAAGGGAGCGACCTTCGGGAAAACAACGTGCGTTTATAAAAATATCGACCGCGAAACACTTGCCAAACTGGGCGAAACGCGCCGTCTGGGGCTTGCTGACATCTTCGTGGCGACAATGACAGGAGAGGGGCAATGAAAACATTTGTAGCCCTTGTAAAACGCGAAGTTCTGGACGGTAAAAACGGTTACCTCAGGGTGCCGATGATCCTGGCTGGCCTTACGGTTGCGCTGGTTGTGCTTTCAAGTCTCGGTTTTGGCAACATGCTCTATTTCGATGGCATGGAGCATGAGGGTATCCAGAACCTGGCCGATGCCATGAACCAGGCCAAGGCCCGCGAGCCCGATGAGTTTTCGGCAGCCATTACCATTGGCTACTGGGCGATGAGTGTTTTGGCATGGATCGCGCTGCCGTTTGTGATCTTCTTCTCGCTCCTCGGGGCGCTCTATGAAGAACGCCGGGACCGGTCGATCCTGTTCTGGAAATCCATGCCGGTCTCTGATTGGCAGGAAGTGCTGGCCAAGTTTTTTGCTCCGCTCGTGGTGGCACCTCTGGCTTTCCTGGGCGTGGCGGTTGCCGCACAGTTGCTGATTGCCCTGTTCCTGAGCATCCTGATGGTTTTTCAGGGCGGGCCGGTCATGGACCTGTGGCCGCTCGGGCTGATGATTGCCAGCTGGTTCAGCGTGCTGTCACACTATCTGGTGTCTATGATCTGGGCGCTGCCACTTCTGGCCTGGGTGCTGTTCGTCTCGGCCTATGCGTCGCGGATGCCGTTCCTGTGGGCGATCCTGCCACCCTTCATTATCATGGTGGTTGAGGAAATCTTCCTGGATAGCAGCATAATCGCTCGCTGGGTTGGCACCCATCTCGGTGGCTGGCAGGACGGCGCCTTCCGTCACATAAGCGATGACTTCAATGGACCACGGGAGTTGTTGACGGCGATCGTGAATGGCATGCAGTGGCATAGCGTCAGCTACAGCCTTACCAACCCGCAGTTCTGGCTTGGTATTGTTATCGCCGGTGGTTTCCTGTGGGGAGCTGTGGAACTGCGCAAGCGCGCGGTCTGACACCCCGGCATATTGTGAAACAAGACGGGCTGCCTTTGGGTGGCCCGTTTTTTATTGGCCCAACAGCCAGCATATATGGGTGCGTGCGGAGGTGCAAATGTGAGCGAAAACTGTGCCAGATGTGTGCGGGATATGAGCGGGGTGAGAAGAGCGCATGGCCCGGACGCTGCGTGTGAGCAAAAGGGCCGCATCAAGCGGCCCTTTTATGGTTTGTATCGCGTTAGCGCAACTGGTTGAGGAATTCCTGAACACTGTTCCTGAGCGACAGGCCCTGTTCCTGCAGCGCCTTGATCTTGGTGGCCACCTCTTCAGAAGCATCCGTTGTGCGTGTCGTGGCGTCCTGCATGCGGGCGAAATCACCAATCACACCGCTGGTGCCTTCCGCCGCCAAGGCGGCACTCTGGCTGATTTCCTGGCTCGCCTGCGCCTGCTGGCTGACGGTGGAGGAGACCTCGGACGCGATTTCATCCACTTCAGTGATGCGGGTGCTGACCCGGTCAAACGCAGTAACGGCGTCGTTCGTGGCGTTTTGCAGTTCGGCGATCTGCTGGGAGATTTCATCAGTTGCGCGTGCGGTTTGTGTGGCAAGCGCTTTTACCTCGCTGGCAACCACGGCAAAACCCCGGCCTGCTTCACCAGCGCGCGCGGCTTCAATAGTTGCGTTGAGTGCAAGCAAATTGGTTTGCGACGCGATGTCGTTGATCAGCTTGATCACATCGCTGATTTTTTTGCCGGACTCATTCAGCGTGGCGATCAGATTTGCCGCTTCCGACGCTTCCTTGAGTGCTTGCTGGGTTACTTCTGCCGCGCGGCCCATATGTTCGCTGACATTGGCGACAGACGCAGAGATCTCCTCAGTGGCGCTGGCTACCGCATTCACGCTTGAGCCGGCACCCTGCGCCTTGTGAGAGGCTTCTTTCATGCCGTCGCTGGTTTCCTGTACTGCCATGGCCATCATGGCCGATGCTGCCTCAAGGTCATCCGCGGTGCCACCAAGGCGGTCGATGGCTGCCATTACGGATTTCTCGAATGCGGCGGAAAGATTAAGTACCGCTGCGCCAGCGTCGCTGTCTGTCATAATAATAGTCCCCTTCCGTACGTCGCGGCTGCCTACGCGCCGCGCTCCTGCATTGCTTCTCGTTCCCGTCGGACGCCTGTCAGCTGATCCGTGCCCCGGTTAACCGACACCCTATGCGAAAAATTTCCGATACAAAAGGGGGCAGTATGCCCCAGCCCGGAATTGTTGCCGTGCCAGCACGGAAGTGACGGGGGACTATGGCACGTTCCTTGACATACAATAATATATGTATATATGTACAAATATGAAAACAAATGACGCGATATCAGTTCTAAGTGCCTTGGCACAGGATACCCGGATGCGGGTTTTTCGCCTCTTGGTGAAATTCGGCAGTAACGGGCTTCCCGCCGGTAAGATAGCTGAGACCCTTTCGGTGAACGGTACAACGCTGTCACGCCATCTGGCGCAGATGGAACAGGTGGGGTTGCTCACGTCCCGGCGGGACGCGCGACAGGTGATCTATGCACCAAACTTTGCCGCGATGCAGGACCTGATGGCCTTCCTGATGCAGGACCTGATGGCCTTCCTGATGGAGGACTGCTGCGCCGGCGAACTGCAATTGGCACAACCGCATACCCAACAGGAGCACGCGGGGCGTTCCTGCTGCGACAGCGAAGGAGAGAAAAAGTGAAAAGACTGCATGTCCATGTTGACGTGAAAGATATTGACGCCGCAATTATCTATTATTCTGCGATGTTTGGCGCCGAGCCGGTGAAAGTGAGGGACGATTATGCCAAATGGGCACCGAAGGACCTTGCGGTTAATTTCGCCGTATCCAAATCCTGCGGCTGTGGCAGCAGTGGCGGTGTCGGCCATCTTGGGGTTGAGGTACAGTCAGATGACGATTTGGCCACCCTCGGCGCGCGTCTGAGCGGTATTGAAGCGCCAATGCGGGTGGATGGTGACGTTAGCTGCTGTTACGCCAAATCAAAAAAGGCATGGTCGCAAGATCCGGCTGGCGTGAAATGGGAGCTGTTCCGTACCTATGATGAAAGTGACGCGTTGGCGCCTGCAAGCATTGGCGAAAAGGTGCTGACGGGCTTCAAATAGCGTGCGCTTGCTGTAGGTGGGCTATCGCATGCCCTGCGTTTGGCGGGGGCAGGCTATTTCTTGCCCGGGAACCCGTCGGGTGCAGCCAGTTCATAGCTTGCGAACTCGAAGCCGGGGGAGACTGTGCAGCCACATAGCGTCCAGTCCCCCGCGCTTGCGGCATGTTGCCAGTGGTTGCCAGGTACCAGTATCTGCGGGCGGTGGCCAGCGCCGAAATCGTTGCTGAGCATATATTCGGTTACAGTGTGGGCCTTGTCGGCGATGCTGAGCGTCAGCGGCGCCCCGGCATACCAGTGCCATATCTCGTCACCATCGGTGCGGTGCCAAAGCGCGTTGTCCGACCCTTCAATCAGATAATAGATCGCGGTACCGAAGCCGCGTTCGCCGGGCCCGGCCTTGTGCCGGTATGTACGGCGATAGAAGCCGCCTTCCGGGTGTGGTTCCAGCTTGAGAAGCGCAATGATATCCTGGGCAGAGATCATGGCTGGCTCTGCATTAGTTCATACAGGGCGATCGCGGCGGCGTTGGAGACATTCAGGCTCTCGACCTGGCCCGACATCGGGATTTTGACGATCGCATCACAGTGTTTGCGGACAAGTGGCCTCAGGCCCTTGCCTTCAGAACCCATGACAATCACAAGGTTATCGCCAAGTTTCACGTCACGGATCGATGTTTCGGTGTGACCGTCGAGCCCGACATGCCAATAGCCGATGTCCCTGAGCGCATCCAGCGTCTGGCTCAGGTTGGCTACCCGAAGCCAGGGCAGGATCTCAAGCCCACCGGAGGACGCACGGGCAAGGGTGCCGCTTTCGCCGGGGCTATTCCGGTCCTGCGTGATCAGCGCCCGCGCGCCAAGTGCGGCGGCCGAGCGTATGCAAGCACCCACATTGTGGGGGTCGGTCACCTGATCCAGCATCAGGATGATATTTTTCCGTCCCGACACGGGTGCAAGTTCGCTGATGTCATGGCCGGGCAGGGGGCGTACTTCAAGAAGAATGCCCTGATGCGGAGAATCAGAGGGCACGCTGGCACGCAATACGGCATCATCATCGATCTGCTCGCTCCGCAGGTTAGGCCGGATACCGGTCAGGTCGGCTGTCAGGGCTTTCGTCGACCCGATCAGACGCACGCATTCCCGCGCGGGGTTTTTAAGAGCCGCTTCCACCGCGTGTCGGCCAAAGAGGAAAAAGCCGTCGCGATTGCGCGGGCTGAGCGGCTTGACGCTGCGTGCATCGCCGCCGCGTCCGCCATGGCCGCGACCGTGGCTGCGATCCGGACTGCTGCGGGTTCCCTGCGCGTGCGGACTACCCTGGGTGCGCTGGTTGACTTGTGCACGCGGCTCGCCCTGGAACCGGCTGCCGCTCTTGGGTGCCGGTTTGCCGGATGGCCGGTTCGGGCGGTTGTTACCTGCTTTTTTCATGGGCCTTCAATGCATGACGGTTATACCGGATATACACGCACGACCGCGTGCCACCTGCCTGTCACATACGCGAAAGACGTCACTATTTAAAGCAGTTTGAAAAAAATGAGGAATGTTCCGAACTTGATGTTGACATGCCTTCAGATATGCGCATATTGCGGCCTCACCGCGACGCTGGATCGGGCTTGCTCGGCTGGCGGTCTATAAATGATATATGTGGAGGGGTTGGGGAGCGGTCAAACCCATCAGACTGTAAATCTGACGCCTCAGGCTTCACAGGTTCGAATCCTGTCCCCTCCACCACTTATCCTTCCTCGACCGAAACCCTGCGGGGTTTTTGCCTTGGAAGGCTTGTTGTGTTCGAGAGGAGCCGCTTGGCCCCGTAAGTTTAGTATGCGGGTGTAGCTCAATGGTAGAGCAGAAGCCTTCCAAGCTTACGACGAGGGTTCGATTCCCTTCACCCGCTCCAATACGTCCCTCTCGGGCATATGTCGTCGTGTAGCAGTCCAGGGTGGGTTGCTGCGAGGTTGAAAGATAAGCTCGCCCATAGCCGAGAGCTCGGGCGTGATTGCTTGCAAAGGTATACGGGCAATGGCAAAAGCAAAATTTGAACGGAACAAGCCGCACTGCAACGTTGGTACGATTGGTCACGTTGACCATGGTAAGACGACGCTGACGGCGGCGATCACGAAAGTTCTCGCAGAGGCAGGTCATGGTGAAGCAGTAGACTTCGCGAACATTGACAAGGCCCCTGAGGAGCGCGAGCGTGGTATTACGATTTCGACAGCGCACGTAGAGTATGAGACGGAAGCCCGTCACTATGCTCACGTTGACTGCCCTGGCCACGCTGACTATGTGAAGAACATGATCACGGGTGCGGCGCAGATGGACGGCGCTATTCTGGTAGTGAACGCAGCGGACGGCCCGATGCCTCAGACCCGCGAGCACATTCTGCTTGCGCGTCAGGTTGGTGTTCCAGCGCTTGTTGTTTTCATGAACAAGGTTGACCAGGTTGATGACGAAGAGCTTCTCGAGCTTGTTGAGATGGAAATCCGCGAGCTTCTGAGCGAATATGAATTCCCGGGCGACGACATTCCGATCGTTGCGGGTTCTGCGCTTGCAGCTCTTGAAGGTCGTGACGACACCATTGGCAAAGAGAAGATCCTCGAGCTGATGAAAGCGGTTGACGAGTATATCCCGCAGCCTGAGCGTGCGATTGACGGTGCGTTCCTGATGCCTGTTGAGGATGTGTTCTCGATCTCTGGTCGTGGTACGGTTGTTACCGGTCGTGTTGAGCGCGGTGTTGTTAAGGTTGGCGAAGAAGTAGCGATCGTCGGCATCAAGGACACGACGAAGACGACGGTTACGGGCGTTGAGATGTTCCGCAAGCTTCTGGACCAGGGCCAGGCAGGCGACAACATTGGTGCGCTGCTGCGTGGTGTTGGCCGTGATGACGTTGAGCGTGGCCAGGTTCTGGCACACGTTGGCACGATCACGCCGCACACGAAGTTCACGGCAGAGACCTACATCCTCACCAAAGAGGAAGGTGGCCGTCACACGCCGTTCTTCGCGAACTATCGTCCGCAGTTCTACTTCCGTACGACCGACGTTACGGGGACGGTTGAGCTGCCAGAGGGCACCGAGATGGTTATGCCTGGCGATAACGTGAACCTGACCGTTGAGCTGATCGCACCGATCGCCATGGACGAGGGCCTCCGCTTCGCTATCCGCGAAGGCGGTCGTACCGTCGGCGCTGGCGTCGTGGCCAAAATCCTCGATTAATA
>NZ_JAOBPP010000006.1 GCF_025574465.1 Kordiimonas aestuarii | reverse complement strand
AACAAAAAGGGGGAGCCGGTTGGCTCCCCCAGTTTTCTTGGTGCTTATTACCGAGATGGCTTATGCGATATCGATCGCCACCACGATCTCAGCGGAGGTAACGCCTGCCACGAAGATCGATTCGTCATCACTGGTGGTCAGCAACACACCACTTGTACCGTTGAGCGACGTATCGATCATCTCGAGGTCGTCCAGTTCGGTAATCGAGGTGATCGCCGTCAGGTCAAGCGTATCCTCATCAACGTTGAAGCCGTTGATGACGTCGTTGCCATGGCCCGCGCTGAAGATGAACGTATCTGCACCGGCTCCGCCATCAAGCGTGTCGCTGCCAGCATCGCTGGTGAACTCGTCGTCACCGGCACCGCCATACATCACATCGTTACCTGCGCCACCCGTGAGCGTATCGTCACCGGCATCGCCGTTCAGTGTGTCGTTACCAGCATCGCCAGACAGGTCATCGTTGCCGTCACCACCGGAAACAACGTCATTGTTGGCACCACCGGCCACAACGTCGTCACCAGCACCGCCGTCAAGCGTATCGTTGCCTGCGTCACCCATCACGCTGTCAACACCAGCGCCGCCGTTGATCACGTCCGCGCCTTCGTTGCCGTTCAGCGTGTCATTGCCTGCACCGCCCCAGATGGTGTCGTCACCAAGCTGACCGGTAACCACGTCGGCACCTGCACCAGCCCAGATAAGATCATCACCGGCCGCGCCATAAGCAAAGTCGTTGCCGTCGCCACCCCAGAGAGTGTCGTCACCAGCGTTGCCCGAAAGCGTGTCGATGCCGGCACCGCCGAAGATCAGGTCGTCGCCGTCGCCGCCACGGAGAGCATCCGTGCCGCTGTCGCCGCCGCCATAGATCGTGTCGTCGCCGTCGCCGCCGTCAACGTCGTCGTTGCCGTTGCCAGCACCGATAACATCATCGCCGTAGCCGCCCGTAACAGTGTCATCACCGTTACCAGCCCAGACAGTCGAATCACCATCGGTGTTCGCGCCCGTGCCGGAAGCAATGCTGTCATCGCCCGTGCCGCCGTAGATCAGGTTCGAACCGTTACCACCGGTGATCGTGTCGTCACCAGCACCGCCACCAATGGTGTCGTCGCCGTTGCCGCCTGCAACAACATCGTTGCCTGCGCCAGCCCAGATAACGTCATCACCTGCGTCACCGCTAAGCGAATCAGCACCGTTGCCGCCGTTGAGCGTGTCGTCACCAAGACCACCGTCCATGGTGTCGTCGCCGTTGTTGCCAACAAAGCGATCGTCGCCGTTGCCGCCGTCAAAGTCTTCGCTGTCTGCGTCGCCTGTGATCGTCGAACCGGTTTCAGCCGCATCGTAGTTATAGTCTTCAACAACCGTTGTCGTAACGTCCATCGAGATGGAAACGTCGTCGTTCGAAACGTCTGTCAGCGTGATCGTGAACTCATCATCAACGTTCGAGCTTTCGTTCGCAAACGCGGTCGAGGCTTTGAAGCTGATGCTGTCGATGTTGCCATCGCTGTCCGTGTCAAGCGCGGTGATCGTGCCGTTGTCAACAGCAACCGTGTCGCCGTTTGAATCAACTGCCGTACCATTGATCGCCGTGATACCCCACTCGGTACCCGCGGTCGCCGTCGTGACAATCGCGTCCGCTGAGGCGTCCCAAACCAGAACGTCGTCATTGTAGTTCGAACCCGTCGCCGAAGCGCCAGCCACTGCAGAGAGGCTGTTCGAGATCGAGAAGTTAACGTCGTCGTTCGAGCCCATGTCGATCGTTACGTTGTCTGCCTGGAACACTTCAACGTTCGTCACCGTGTCAGCGTTGCCGTCGCCGTCAAGGTCAATCGTGACCGTGCCGCCCGATACCGTCAGGTCCGTCGTCTCGTCGATAGTACCGTCGATGACAAACGTATCGTCGCCAAGGCCGCCGTCTACAACGTCCTGGCCTGTGCCATCGTTGAAGACGTCATCGCCGTTGCCGCCGTCCATCGTCTCTGTGCCGGAAGCGCTGCTGGCATTGCCGCTCGAGAGCGTGTCATCGCCTTCACCGCCGATAAGGCTGTCGTCGCCGTTGCCGCCGGAAATGTCATCCGCGCCGTCACCGCCGTCAACTGTATCGTCGCCCGTGCCGCCCGTCAGAACGTCGTCGCCCGGACCACCATAAACTTCGTCGTTACCTGCGCCGCCGTCGACTGTATCGTCGCCGCCGTTGCCAGATACCTTATCATCGTTCGCACCGCCGGAAACATTGTCGTTACCGTCGCCACCAACGAGGCTGTCATCGCCTGCGCCGCCCGACAGTTCATCGTCGTTCGCGCCGCCTGTCAGCGTGTCGTTGCCTGCCTCGCCATAAAGCGAGTCATTACCTGTACCGCCAGAAAGCTGATCGTTGCCTTCAGCACCATACGTGACATCGTCATCCGCCGTGCCGAAAATCGAATCGTTACTTTCCGTACCGAAACGTGTGTAAATAGCCATAGTGTTCCTCCTAAAAGCACCAAGAGAATCTGTTTACCGGGCACCTGAGCATGCCCTTAGTCCCTCGTTAACTAAAATAATTACTCGTTGTCAACAACGCACTCCTCTGCACATTGCTTTCAACTGCGGCCATACTAATGGCAGAATTTTTGGAACACAATCCAAAAAAAACAAGAAATTACGTACTTTATGGCACTTTCGACCAGAAGACCGCTTCAGGGAGCTGGGCAGCCCCCTACATCCCCATGACAATCGACACCCAGCCGGACACAAAAATCAGTCACACGGGGATGAGGAACGCACCTTCGCGATCAGGGGGTCCAGGGACATCTTCAGGGCCGGGTCGGCCTTCAAAACCCGGCCATAGACATCGTTGACAGCCCTCATGGTCAGGCCATCGCGAAAGTCGCCTTCCGGGACGCGGGTTTCAGCCATCGTCGGCCACTCTGGTAAAAAGTCCCGCAAAAAAAACCGCATCTGCGCCGCATGACGGTCGCGCACAGCTTTTTGCACCTGCTCTGGCATGGCAGGCTTCTCTCTATATATAGGGTACTCCAGCGCCACACGTTGAACCGCCTCATAGAGTTGCCACCAGACCTCGCCAAGTTCTTGCTTATGCGGCACAAGCGTCCGGGCGAACTCGAGCAAATCCCCGCCGATGCTGGGATTGCCGTCCTCCTTGACGAAGGTGAGTGTATCCCGCACGGCCTGGGGCAAGTCGATCTGTGCAAGAAAATCATGCCGCACATCCGCATTGAGCAGTGTGTCCCGGCAGAACGCCCTGATGCGAAGGCCCGCTGATGGAAACGCAGCCTGCCAGCCCGAAAGGAAGTCATGATACGGCACATAAAAGCCAGCGGCATAGTCTTCCAGCGTCGCCGCGGTGTTCCCGGCCTTTACTTTCTGCGCGTAGGACGAAATCAGATAATCCAGCGGCTCGCGGAAATAAGCGATGATGGTCAGATCAAAAGGCGCCAGCGCCACCTCAAGGCGGGCAGGATCAATATTTTGAAAGGCCTCGCTGCTGACCACCGATACGGCGTGGTCGGCCACATCCGCCCAGAAACGCTCTATCTGGCTTGGCCGCTCCGGCTCACCGGCATAAAGCCCCGCATAAAAATGGGCAACCGGGTGGTGAGCGAACGGCTGGCGCATATGCGCTGGATAATAATACCCCGCACCTTCAAGCGCCGCGGTATTTTTCGCCAGAAATCGCTGCAGGGATGACGTGCCACATTTGTGGCGCCCGATATGCAGATATAATTTTGGTTTGTCGGTCATGCGATTGATTTATGCCATCCGGGCTACAAAAGCGAGTTTTCTTGTTCCGCGATTGCTGTTGCATGGGCTGTGCTTGCAGGATATACGCGCTTCAAGGCCCTACCAACGGACAGACGGGAGTTGACGTGCTCGACCAGTGGAAAATCAAATGCCTGGTGCCGGACCTGCCCAGTGCGGAGGACGTACTGCCCTTCCTGCGGCGCATGGACAATGAACGATGGTACTCCAACTTCGGGCCACTCGTGAGGGAATTCGAAGCTGGTATGTGCCATTTTATCGGCGCAATGTCCCCCCGCCCCGTGGAAACGTTGACCACCGTTACCTTTTCATCCGCCACCACTGCGCTTGAAATTTTGCTGCGTGTGTCCGACCTGCCCGCGAAAGCCCGCATCCTGACCCCGGCACTGACCTTTTCGGCGACAGCCGGTGCTATCAGGCTTACCGGACACCAGCCGGTATTTTCGGATGTCGACCCTGCCACATGGGATCTCACGCCGGCCCTTGCCCGCGCAGCGGCAGAGCAAACAAAAATAGACGCCGTCATGCCAGTGGCAATCTACGGCTATCCACTTGACATGGCGGCATGGGCCGCCTTCCAGGCCGAGACCGGCATACCGGTTTTTGTCGACGCCGCGGCAGCGCTTGGCAATCAGGAAGTGCATCCTGATATCCCGGTTTGTTTCAGCCTGCATGCGACCAAACCCTTCGGTGTGGGTGAAGGCGGCCTGCTTGTCACCGGCCAACGCGACCTGGCCGAGCGCGCCCGCAGGCTGACAAATTTTGCTTTTGTGGATGGCACCAGCCGCGAGGTAGGCACCAATGCGAAGATGGCCGAAGCCATGGCAGCCTACGGCCTGTCCCAACTGATCCGCTTTACCGATGTACAGGAACGCCGCAAGACTGTCCTTCGCCACTATATATCGGCGTTCGGGCTCGAGCGTTTCCACCCGGCCACGAATCGCTATATTCCGGGCACGCTGCTGCTGGACACCTCGGGCAAGGCACTTGAGGTGGCTGCCGCACTTGAAGTCGCAGCCATTCAGGTGCGGAAATGGTATTTCCCACCGCTTGATGAACATGCAGCTTATGCGGACGCAGACGTATTGCACAGCAGAGACGGTGCCCGCCTTCCGGTCATACATGACCTGAAGACACGCCTGATCGGGCTGCCTTTCCATGCATTCCTGTCCGAGGATGACATCCAGACCGTTGCGAAGACCTGCCAAAATGTTTTGTCTTAGAATGGTAGCTTTTCACACTATGACGGGATAAAACCGCTTTTGGGGGCGATGGTGCCATCTGGATGTGACTATATTACCGGAAGACTTTTCAGTGTTTATTGAACTCTTGAAAGAAGTTGAGGCCTGCGTCCTCGAAAAAAAATATGCTGACGCGCGAAAGCCGCTTAACAAAATTTTCGAACTGGTCGAGGCAGGTAAGGTTGGCTTTGGCGGCCAATCGCTGAGCGTCGGGATTATCAGCGAAAAAGAAGCCACCCGCCTCGCGAGCGCGATCACGCAGCTTTTAACAGACACAAGCTTTGACCCGGCAGTGGGCCTTCTTCTGGAACTGAACAGGTTCAAGCGGGCGCTTGTGCAGGTATTCGAGATCAGCGGGTATCGCGGCACAGACCACCTTATTAATATGTTCGGACAACGCGAAGGCAAGCAACACACCTATCGCCGCACTGAACTGCTGCGCATGTTTGCGGGCATTTCCATCAATGCAATGAATGATGTGCTGTTGTCGCTGCTTCTCAAGCTGGACCCAACACAGTCATTCCCGACCATGCTTGGCTTCCTGTCGGAACAGATGGTTTACACCAAGCAGGCCGAAGATATCCGCAGCCGCCTGCTGGAGCTTTCCGACCACTGGAAAGATGTAAACCCGCAGCCTTACACAATTTACACCATGGGCCCGCCCTATATGGGGTGCAGCTATGCCGAAGCGTCCCACAAGCACGATATCAAGCGCTGCTTCAATAATGTGATCCGCAACTGGCTGGCAAAGCAGAAAATTACCGACCGCAAACTGCCGACGAAACGGATGGCTAAAAAGCGACCGAAGCTGGTGATTTTTGCTGAGCTTTATAACTCAAGCCACGCCATGCACCGCTGCTATGGCCCGTCAATCCGCGCCCTGAAAAAAGACTTCGACACCACGCTTTTGCTGACGGATGTGCCCGCGAACGCTGAACTGAAAGCACTTGCGCACACGGTCGAGACGGTCAAGTTCAAACACAACAAGCCCAAAGATCTGATCGACAAGATCCTGAGCTACAAGCCCGACGTGATCTATTACCCCAGCATTGGCATGAGGTTTTCAACAATCACCTTGTCGACGATCAGGCTTGCACCCATTCAGGTCATGACATTCGGCCATCCTGCGACAACCAAATCCGACGCTATCGACTATGTCATCCTGTCGGATGAGCAAATCGGCAGCGACACCACCGTGACAGAGAAAGTGATGCTGCGGCCGACCAAGCCGTTTTTCACCCACCGGTCAGACGCAGCCAACATCCCGGCGGAGATCCGCCTGGACCCGGAGGTGGTGCGCATTGCTGTGCCAGCATGGTCACGCAAGGTGACACCCACCTTCCTCAATACCTGCCGCCGCATCCGGGATCTGGCAAAAAAACCGGTTGAATTCTGGTTCTTCCCGAACTCGTCGGGCGCATTGCAGCAGGCGTTGATGCGCCGCTATAGCGAGATTATGCCCCATGACAAGGTATTGCCGCGCACAAATTATAACGACTATATTGCCAACCTGAACAAGTGCGACATCTTCCTCAGCACCTTTCCCTTTGGGGCCACCAACGGCATTGTCGACGCGGCACTGCAGGGCCTGCCCATCGTCAACATGACAGGCCCCGAAGTGCATACCGCGAACGACAGTTCGCTGGTCAAGGAACTGGCCCAACCAGACTGGCTAACCGTTGACAGTGAGGACGGCTTTGTCAAAGCCGTGGTACGCCTGGTGAACAACCCGGGTGAGCGAGTGCAGATCAGCCACAACATTCTCGCGAATGACCCCGACAAGGCCTTTTTTGTGGAAGACGATGCGGACGCGTGGGAATTCAACGTGATTATGGACTATCTGTACCGCAACCATGAGGTTATTCAGGCGTCCGAGCAAAAAAGCTGGCACTATGAAGAAATATTCGCCGAAGCGGGAGTTGACATGAGCGGCAACCCGGTCACCGCGGAAACGAGCCCCAAAAAAGCCTAGCGCCGCCAGTCCAGCAATGCTTCCACTGCATCCGGGCCGATGGCCGGGATGCCTTTGGTCCGCGCCACATCCAGCCGTTCCTTGTATGAATCGTCGATAAAAATCGCGCGTTCGCCTTCGCCGATGAAGCTGCTTTTGGGGCGAGTGTCGGTGATCCAGATCACATCCGAGAAAAGGCTGGTGTGCACCGCAAGGGCTTCGAGCGTAAGATCCGGCTGCTGAAAGTGGCGGGTGATAAGCCGGACACGCCGACCAAGGCGCTTGCACTGGTAGACAAACATCAGAACGGTTTCATTCAGTTCACCATCCACGATCAGCGTATCGTCAAGATCAAGATATACCGTGTCATAGTCGAAGCTGTGCACATACCGGCTTGAAAGGGCGCGGTCGACTTCGATATCACCAATTGCTGGCGGGATAACGGCGACATCAAAGCCCATCAGTTCAAAAAGACCGAGAAGCACAAAGTTCACGCCCATAACCCGGTGCACCGACATGGAGCCGGCAACACGCGGCGCCACTTCAAGCAGCTTCAGCGTGCCGTCCGCCGCTTCCTTGAGTTGGAAAAACCACACGCCCTGCATGCCTATGCGGCTACTGATGGTCTCGGCAATGTCGCGCACCTTGTCGCCAAGCGATACGTTCTTTGACCGCACACTGATGCCGGATTTTGTGCGCATGCGTTCACGCGGCGAACAGAACAGCAGTTCACCCGTCCTTGAAGTATAGCAATCGATGGTATATTCCGCCCCCGGCAGATACTCGCACAGCAGCAGGCCTGCGTCGTGCTGCAGCGCGGCTTCGCATGCCGCCTTGTCGGGGGCCAGAACCACACCCTGCGACCCCTGCCCGATGTCGGGTTTCATGAACACGGGGAACGCGGGAACATCAGCCGGGCTGGCATAATAAGCCGGGACAAACCCCGCCCCACCCAGCGCGTCATAGGTGCGCTTCTTGGAGCGGCAGACATGGCATACACCAGCGTCCGGCGCCAGGACTTTGGCGCTGAACTTGTCCCGGTTTTCAGCAAGATACAAAAGCACGCTGTCATGCGCGGGGATCACCACGTCGATATCATGCCTGTCGATAACGGCCTGCAGGTCGCCATCAAAGCCGTCGTCGCTACAGTAGGGCAAGCCGCCGATATAGCGGCGGAAAACCATGCGGCCGTGGTCGTCAACGCTGGAAGCGCCAAACAGGGTGACCGACTTTTCGTATTTCAGCGCCGCGTGCACCTCAAGGCCGATTTCAGACCCGCAAGGAAATACCAGCACATTCTGTTTTTTGACCATGGTCATGTCCCCCTCGCCACGGCAAAAGCGGCGTCCGTTCTTGTGCCTCGCTTATAAAGCCTGATTGTGACAATGCCAATGACTATGGACCATTGCCACCCGTCCATCGCCGGTCCTTGACTTTGCCGCGTAAACTGGCGGATAAACGGGCGATGAAATCAGGTGATATTCTAAGCCCTTATACCGCTCCGGCCGCAACACGTGGAAGCATTATCCATGCTTAAGCATCTCAACTCATGGCGTGCACATCGCGAAGCGGTCAAACTGGCGCGGGAAAATTTCGACACAGCCTTCTACCTTAGAAACCATCCAGACCTGCCACCGGGCGTCAAGTCGCCGCTGGCGCATTATCTGAAGGAAGGCTGGAAAAAGGGCTATGATCCGGCGCCCTGGTTTTCCACAAACGCTTATCTGGCGGCCTACCCCGACATCCGGGATGCGGGGCTAAACCCCTTTCTGCATTATGTCAGCCGGGGTAAAAAAGAGAAACGCCCGCTGCCAAACCCGGCGGACTTTGGCCTTGGGCACGCAGGCGCGGAAGATTCCTTACGCACCGAAATGGCACAGGTCGCAGCCTCCGGTTATTTCGACGCCGAGTATTACCTGAAGCGCAAACCACCGCTGGCGGCTGGCACTGATCCGCTACGGCATTTCTGCGAACGCGGCTGGCGGGATGGGCGCAGCCCGTCATACGGGTTTGACATCGCGCTTTTTGACCGCCTGATGGGCGATGCACGGCAAGAGGCTAGAAACCCGATCCTCGATTTCCTGGATCAGGGGCTGGAAGGAGAGCTGGTGCCCAACCGCTTTGGCTTGAGCATATCGGGACCCCTTGCGGCACCTGGCGACGACAGCTGGGACGCGCTTTCGCCCATGGTTGCCCGCCAAGGTGATGACGCCACCGATATTATCATCCCGGCATATCGGGGGGTCGCTGAAACCCTGACCGCCATACAGGCGGTACTGCGCGCAATCACAGATGCACCCGCAAACCTGATCGTAATTGATGACGCGAGCCCTGAACCCGAGCTCTCGGCAGCGCTGGACCGCCTGGCCGCGAGGGGCCTGTTCACCCTTCTCAGGAATGACATGAACCTAGGCTTTGTTGGCACCGTCAACCGTGGCATGGCGCTGAACCCGGCCCGCGATGTGGTGCTTCTGAACGCGGATACCGAGGTCTATGATCATTGGCTGGACCGGTTGCTGGCGCACGCGGGTGGCGACACACGCATCGCCACCATTACGCCGTTTTCCAATAACGCCACCATCTGCAGCTACCCTGAAACACTCAAGAACAATCACTTCCGCTTGGAATGTGGTGGTGCCGGGCTGGCGGAAGCCAGTTACGCGGCCAACAAAGGGGATCTTGTCGAGGTTCCCACAGGGGTTGGTTTCTGTTTTTATATTCGCCGCGCCGCACTCGAAGCGGTGGGCCTGTTCGACGAAGAAACCTTCAAAAGAGGCTACGGCGAGGAGAATGATTTCTGTGTGGCGGCGGCCAACGCAGGCTGGCGTAACGTGCTGGCAACAGACGTGTATGTCAGGCATCGCGGCGAGGTTTCCTTCGCCGAGGATGCTGGCGCGCTGCAAGCCGAAGGACTGAAGTCCCTGCTCGCCAAACATCCTGGGTATCTGGGGGGTGTGCATGACTATATCGCCCATGATCCCAGCGCCAAGGCACGAGCGCGGCTGGACGCCATGCGTCTCAAACGTGCGATGGGTGATATCGCGCTTTTTGTCTCTCATGACTGGGGTGGTGGCATTGAGAAAAACATTATTGACCTGAAGGCGCAACTGGCGGCCGAAGGGGTCGGTGTTGTTGTGCTGCGCTCGGTAAAACATATGACGGAATATGTCACCTTCGATGCGCGGGACGGTTATTTCACGCCCAACCTGAAAGAACTGCATGTCCATGCCGACTATGACTTCCTGCGGGAGCTGATCGGCATCCTTGCGCCTCGCCTCGTACATGTGCACAGCTTGGTTGCCTTTGTCGAAAGCGCGCGATCGCAGGTGATGTCACTGGTGCGCGAAAGTGGTGTGCCCTATTATTTCACCTTCCATGACTATGCGCCCATCTGCGCACACGGCCAGTTCGTGACCCCCGCTGGTGTGTATTGCGGCGAACCCGGGCCTGACGGTTGTGCCAAATGTGTAAACACATTTCCCCCAGTTAACGGCTGGGTCGAGGTTATGGACTATCAAGCCCGCTACCGCGAGTTCATCACGGGTGCCGCGCGGGTTTTTGCGCCTTCTGATGCCGCGGCCGAACGCGCCAACGCTTTTCTGGGCGCCAACAAATGTGAGGCCATTCCCCACGCCGAATCCATGGACCTTGGCCCGGCGGCCAGCTCAAAGTCAGGCACGCCGGGGAAAAGCCGCAATCTTCGGCTGGCCTTTATGGGAGCACTTGGCCCCCACAAGGGCCGCGCTGTCATGGAAGACTGCGCGCGTGACGGCTGGGCGCGCGGCCTGAAGGTTGCGTATCGCCTCTTTGGATACTCCGACACAGGCTCCGGTGGGATCGAGACACTGACCGTCATGGGAAAATATGAAGATGACAAGGCCTGTGCAGACATGCTGCGCAGCTACAAGCCTGATTACCTGATGTTCCTGTCCATCTGGCCTGAGACATACAGCTATGCACTCTCAATGGCATTCCGCCTGAACATCCCGCCTGTGGTGCTGGACATCGGCGCCCCGGCCGAGCGCATCCGACGCGCGGGATTTGGTCATGTGCTGCCGTACGAATGGCTGTCGCAGCCAGAGAAAATCAATGATTATCTTCTGGAGCAGGCGCCCGCACCACTCTCCGCACGAAAACACGCCGCACTAATGAAGCAGATAAGCGAGCAAAGCATACCAACCCTGCTCTCCGACGCATTTTATGCCACGACCCGCCACCGGAAGTGATCGGCTACGGTCAAGTTCAATAGCCTTGCACCCAGCCTGGCATGCACTTAAAAGAACAGAAAGCTCAACAATTCGAAGCAGTTCATGAAACGCATTTTACACCAGCATGAAAAAGACATCCGCGCCTATTTTAAAGGCGACCGCGACAAAATACGCATCACCGGCACGTTTCCGGGCAAAGGTGTATTTGTGCTTTTCACCAACCGCTGTGGGTCAAACTATCTTGTGGAGTTGATGAAGCAGTTGCCAACGCTGACAATGAAAAATGAGATATTCAACGCCATCAATATAGAGCGCGCGGGCACCAAACGCGGACTGGAAACCTTCGAACAATACGTCCGCCTGATGCGCAAAGGCTGCCCGACACCCCACTGGGGCGCCAAAATTGGCTGTGTGCAGCTGGATATGTTGCACCGTTTCGGCCTTCTGGACGCCTTCGAAGAGGGCACATATATCGTATGGCTGAAACGCAAGAATATTGTCGCGCAGGCGGTCTCACACTTTATTGCCCATCACGATAAACAATGGGCATCATTTCACGAGCCCAAGGGCGATATGCCAGACTATGACTTCCACTCAATAGAGCTCATTCTGCGATCGATTTTGAAACATCACAGTGATGCCGAACTCACCCTTGGCTTGCTCGGGGTAAAATACCATGGTCTGTGGTACGAGGATTATCTTGCCAAACCGACGCCTCATCTGCGCGGTGTTTCGCGTTTCATCGGTGAACCGTTCGAAGAAATAGCGCGCGATAAAAGCAAATTCAGAAAACAGGATAATGCGGTTAAAAAAGAATATGAGGCACGTTTTCGTGCAGAGGCCAAAAACGCCCTCAAGCTCTAGAGACTAGTGCTCCAGCCGCTGGGCGGCAAGTTCGTTGATGGCGGCCATATCAAGGGGTTCATCAAGGAATTCAAACAATTTCTCGAACTGCGTTGTATTGTCCGCATAGTCTTCATAGCGCATCAGATAACTCTGGCCCGGATAATCGCGGCAGAACCGTTCAAACACCATATCGCTTCGCGTCACCAGGCCTTCGACAAAGCCCTCACCGGCATCCTGCCACCAGGAAGACTTGGCCACGTCTTCCCAGTGCCGGGTATTGAAAACGAACTTTGCTCGCGGAAAAAAGCGCTGCATGAAGGCAAGAAACCCGCTCAGGTCCTCAGCGGACAGGTCGCCATATCTGATCTCCTTGAACCCCACCACCCGCGCGTCTTCAGGCGGGCGCACGATCTCAGCCATGAATGCATCGATCATTCGCGCGGCAAAAGCATCGGCATCTACCTCGTCGGCACCATACCAGGGTCCGTGCGGCGGCACGGCGCGTCGGGTGTCGAAACGCTGGCGCATCATCCGTGCGCGGGCCCATGCTTCATAAACGGAAAAAAGCGCGTTTTCATTCTCGCCACGGATAAAATAGCCGTCGATAGATTGCAGCACCGTTTGCAACAAAGTTGACCCGCTGCGGCCATAAGTGACAATAAAGACATACCCTTTGGATGGCTGCCAGTTCAGGGGTTTGGACATCACCGCTGGCCCGGGCGCTTTTGCACACGCGGACGACAGGTCGATATAAAAACCATCCCCCTGACTGATCTTCCCCGATGGCATCCCCTGTGCAGCAAGCGCGGCCCGAACCGGGGCGACATCGTCGGTCAAAATCCTGTCAATAGCATGCTCATAGGCAAGCATGCGGCCATAATCGTCCGGGGCCATACCCGGCACAGCACTCGCGGGCAGCATAAGCAGCGTCTGCGCGCCCCTGTGCTTTACCGAGCCAAAAGCTTCAAGACATGTTGACCCATAATCCGCGATCAGCATGTCAAAATGCACAGCCAGCGTTTCAACCTCCAGCTGGCGCAACACGGTCATGACCGAATACACAGACCGGCCAAGATAAAATCGGCTGGTACCTTCGCTGCGTTCAAACTCGATTGGCACAATCATGTCTGCAACATTGGTTATATCTGCTGTATTGCCCGAGGGGCCGATCCCTTCCTCGCGCTCAATAATAACAAGAACCCGGTAACCTTTTTCGCGCATCTGGGTCATTCTGCCAACCAGGCGCTCGCGCGGGGTATCCGCTTCCATGATAACAAAGGCGCACCATTTTTCGCTCGGCTTCCGCACCCAGGGAACTGGCGGGAAATAGTCTTCATCAGCCGAACAAGCAGGCACAACAATATTTTTATATAGCGCGCGGGCATTAGGCCCTGCGTAGCGGCGGTCTGTATGGCGCAGATATTTCGCACCGCGCGGCAGTCGGCTGTACATCGGCCCAAGGCCTGCGATGATGTCAATGATGGCCCGGACGGCGGGGCACGCCTCAAGCGGGCAGGAAATGACCGCGTGCTGGAAGGTGCCTGGCGTCAACTGCACCAAGGGGCTTTCATCCCACATCACCCGTTCAAAATAGGCTGCATCGAATGCCAGCATATGGGCGGTATCACGCGCGCTGGTCCCGAGCCATTCAACACCAGCGCCTGCATGAAAGCTGATGGCCAGCGCGTCGGCTGGTCGCCTCAGCAAATGCCAGAAAAGCCAACGCAAATAGGGGCGGCACCGACCCATTAGCATCTGCCAGACCACGTCCGGACACACCATAACCTTAAGCGGGAAAAAATATTCCTTCGGGCTTGCTTTCACCCGCGCCAGCAGATCCGCGAATGCGGCACCGGTCATTTCATGATGGCCGCTGTCAGGGTCTGCGAATAGCCGCACCCTGTCTCCATTTTCATTGATAACAGCAAAGGTCGGCGCTTCGTCGTGTAACACCTGCATAAGATGGGCTGGCTCAAAAAGCGCTTTATGCTTGGCTTTCATTCGCGCGATAAGAAGTTCTTCCTCGCGGCGTGAATCTGCCAGCATGCTCTCGGCCCGTCTGCGGTACAGGAACCCGGCGTCCTTTACCCGGACACCACGATACCCGGCACCCAGCGCCCCAAGCCAAAAGTCCCAGTCTTCAAAGCCTGAACGCATGGTTTCATCATAGAAGACGCCATGGTGAAACATCGACGCGCGGACAAGCGACCCCGCTTCGGAAATATTGCCTGCCAGATGCTTGAGAACTGAATAGTCCGGCGCAGTTTCACGGGTATCGAACCCGCCACGCCCCCATGACAGACCAAAAAAGGATATGTCCGGATAGGCCCACCCAATTGTCTCATCGTCGCCAAGCGCCAAACGATAGGCGTCAATCGAATAAGGCGATAGTCTGTTATCGGCATCCAGGAAAAATATGGCCTCCATTTCAGGAAACGCCTGCAAAAGAAAGCGGACTCCCTTGTTCCGCGCTCCAGGTAGCCGAGTGTTTTTTTGGCGCAGGTAAAACAGCTTGCCAGGATATTCCTCGGCGAGATTGTGAACGATATTGGCGGTTTCTTCAAACCGGCAACCGTCGTCAATCACCACCACGCGGATATCGCGCTCGGTCTCCTGCGTGCAGGCGCTGATGATTGCTTCGCCCAGAAAACGCGGGTGCCCATAGGCCGGAATTACAACACCAATGGGGAGAGACTGCCGTCCAGCAGTTTCGGCTGTCGCCTCATTGTGCTGTAACGCCGATGTCGCACTCATGCGTACTTCCCGTCGGTGGTGATCAACCCGAGCGAAGTCCAGCGACACCAGCCGTAACTGTTCTCGCCGTCGATTGGCAGCGCGGCAAAAAGCACATCGTGCGCCGCATCAAGCGGTGTCGGGAAATCCAACTCAAATCGGCTGATCTCTGTGGCCTTCAGCCGATCCGCAACCCAGGACACGCCTTCAGTAACCTGCAGCTTGCCGTCCCGGCGCGCCTCAGTCTGCGCCTCATCCGCGATCATCGCCATTACGGAAACGATATCCGGCTGATCAGACCGCGCGGCAGCGAACACATAGATAAAATCGGGCGCGGAGGGGTGACCTGTTCCGGCTGTCGCCACCAGCCGCCTGGTGCCCGCCGACGCAATCGCAGGCACAATTGCCGCAGAAACGCGGTCCTTGAGCGGGTGTGTCTGGAGATAACCGCCATTTTCATCCAGCAACATGGGTGAAAACCCAAGGACCCGTGACAGCTCTTCCCGCTTCTCGGTCCCTTCGATAAACTCCACCTGACCGGTCAGTTCCGGCAGGCGTATGGCCCGCACAAGCCAGCGGCCGTCGGGCACCTTCACAAAACTCGAGCCCCGATGCTCATCAACAAGTTCAGTCACCGCACGTCTGGTCTCAATATCGTTGAGCCGACACCAGCCGTTGTCTCGGCGGCCATCCAGCGATTTGGCGACGACGACGAGAAAACCACTTGATGCCGCTTTGTCATATACATGCAGCAGCAGCGAACGTTTTTCACCACCCAACATGACAGCTCTGGTTTCTGCCAAGATGACATCATGGTTCGCATTACCGGCAAGGAGGTCGCTGACGTGCTGTTCAATATCGTCAAGCGAGCGCACAAACAACGCATGGACAGCCATGACAGGCGTACTGGTTTCAGGCAGTTCAACGGACAGCCGATAACGTACTTCGCCTTGAGGTTTTTCGGCGGCAAAGGTCATGCCTGTTACACCATCGGTCGCGAGGTGACACTGGATCCACCCCTCGGCATCCGAACGCTGGAAGGGCGCAAAATCATGCTCGCCGCGTGCAGGGGCAAGCCGTTCCTCACCGCCATAAAAGCCTGTTCTTGACGGGAAATAACCCGGCCGCGTGTGGATACTTATATCCGATGACACATTGATCGCACTCAGCGCTGCCTTACTCAGATCCGGGCGACAAATTCGTTTATAGAACTTCAGCGCCAGGCTCTGCTGCCCATCAGCCGTGCCAAACCGGTCAGCTTTCATTGCGGTTAGCGCCAGCTTCGGCCCGTTATTGTCGGCTGGGCCCTGCCAGGTAATTTCAAGCACAATGTCACCGAACACGTCGGTAACGATATCCTCAAACATGCATGTATACCAGCCAGCCTTCAAGACACCGTATGGGATCACAAGGCTTGCCAGTTTCCTGTCATCAAAATCACGGCGGATGGCGAATTCAAGCTGGCCTTCCCCATCGCTCGGTTCGCTGACAAAAACCGATACACCGGCGAGGCCAAGCCCGTCCACGGGCGCCACCTGCCGGAACTGATAAAATGCCTGCCCCTTCGGGCCGACATTATCATCACCCGGCGACAGAACCGCTATCTCGGTCATACTGTCATAGCCGATGCTGTCCATGATGCGCTCTGACAGCGCGAGCGACGTCATCATGCGTTCCGACGCCTGGCGGAGATAAACCACCTGCGCCTCAAGAGATGCAGCGGCGCGCGCCTTTTCCTGCACCGCTATGTTCTGGACCTCCATCAGGAAACGCAGCACCTGCAATTCTGCATCCTGCGCATCAGGCGACACCACATGGACAGGAGCCTCCGTTGCGGTTTTCGCCAGCAACTGTTCACAGCCCCATTCCGCATACACCGGTTTCGATGCCGGTGTCACGAGGATGGCGCATAGTGTCGCCGGCACGCCGTAAATATCAAGAACCGCGTTTAAAGCGTCCTCGTCAGGAAGGAATATCCGCCCGTCCGGCAGGCAGCATACTGCGGTGAACGCCGTCCCGACATGTGGGGTCACGAGCGGCAGTAACGCCTCGTCACACAGGACAACACGCCCGCCGCCAAACAGTGTTTTCAACGCGCCCGATGTAAGCTTCAGCTCCAACATGTGGCTCCCTCGACCTAGCCCTTGAACGCGCGCTCGGTAAATCGACTGATCGGCAACACCAGAATTTCAAAGAATGTCTTCGGTTCTGTTTTAATGAATACCGTCGCCACGTTACCGGGCAACACAGACCCTGTATCCTGCCCATCGTCAACCGAGATATACGCGATATAGTTACCTTGAGGGCTGGCCTCCGTCACAACAGCATCGGCAGATACATAGGTGATCTTGCCCATCAGGGGCGGCGCGGACCGGCTCTTGACCGACAGAAGTCGCATCTCGACTTCCTGGCCAACATATACCTCTTCGATATCGCGAACGGCAACCTGCGCTTCAACCCGGAAATCCTCAAGAACAGGCACAATCTCCATCAGCGCTTCACCCGGAGCGACCACAGCACCAATGGTTTTCTTGGCGATACGGAACACCGTGCCAGCTGAGGGCGCCCGAATAAGCATGCGTTCGATCACATCATTATAGCGCGAGATATCCGCGTCATATTTATTGAGCTCTTTTTGAAGCTCGATCGACAGATCCTCGGCCTGCTTCAATCGCTCCAGCCGCACCTGCCCCTTCTGGGCTTCGGTGGAAATGATTTCATTTTTCGATTTCTCGATCTGCAGCTTGGCAATGGCAAGGTTTGCCCTGACGATGGAAAGCTCCCTGTCAGTGGCAAAAACGCGGGTGCGCTGCACAAGGCCTTTTTCCAGCAGGTCCTTGAAATCTTTCAGTTCAAGCGCGAGCAATTGCTCCTGATTTTTGCGCGCATCGATAACAGCTTCCTGCCCTCGGATATCGTCGCGTAGCGCCTTGATCTTGTTGTCCAGAATACCGATTTGCGATTCTGTCAGGTCGTTGAGGGCATGAAATTCGCTGGTCTGGCTCTCAATCGTTTCCTGCAAGCGCGCATTGTCAAGCAGGTCATCCGGTATCTCCGGGAAAGTGATCTCGTCCGCGCCCGCGATTTCAGCACGTCTGCGCGCCAGTTGCACCCGGAGAACCGCCCGCTGCAACCGCATGTTCGCCAGCTGTGGGCGAATTTGGGTTGTATCCAGCGATGCCAGCACCTGGCCCGCGTCCACGCGCTCCCCTTCGTGGACCATCACTTCGGTCAGGATACCGCCTTCAAGATGCTGTACGACGCGGTTCTGATTCTCCGCAGCAACCCGGCCTGTGGCAATCACCGCCCCGCCAAGGGGGGCCGTCGCAGCCCAGATGCCACCAAGGCCAAACACCAGCAAAAGAATGACCTTTGCCACTTTGAGACCACGGCTACTGGCAAAATCAACCTTGTCGTGCCAGCGTTCCAGCGCCTCGCGTTTGAATACCCGTGTGGTGTCAAGCTCAATCGGCTTGGCCAGTTCCTGCCCAATTTCCGATTTCGGTACAACCGAGGTCCCGGCAGTTGTTTTATTTTCGTTCTGTTCCATCAGTTTGCATTTTCTATTTTAGATTGGACCGACGGGTTCTGTTTGCTCTCGCCTCCACCCTGTGCTGCGCCAGATTTCTTGGCGGCGCGCTGCGCGGCGACAGTCGTGATACCGTTTTTCTTCAACACTTCGTCGCGGGGGCCAAAGTCCTGTATCTGGCCGGCGCGCATGAACATCACCTTGTTCACATACCGAAGAGCACTTGGCCGGTGGGTAATGACAACAACGGTTTTGCCCTCTTCCCGCATTGCTTCCATCACTTTGTGGAAAATACCCTCACTCTGGCTATCAAGGCCGGTTTCCGGCTCATCCAGAACAACCACCTGCGGGTCTGCATACATGGCGCGTGCAAGCGCAATCATCTGCGCCTGCCCACCGGAAGGCCAGAAACCGCTGCGCGACAGCAAGGTATCATAGCCTTGCGGCAGGGCTTGCAATATTTCATGCACACCCGCGCGTTTCGCTGCCTCTATCACCATGTGCGGCTCGTCTTCCGTCCGCAAGCGGGCGATATTTTCTGCCACCGTTGATTCATACAGCTGCTGTTGTTGCGGCAGATAACCGATATAAAGTCCCTTCGCCACCGGGTCCCAGACATTAAGTGGCGTTCCGTCCAGCTTCACATGGCCCGTTGTTGGTTCGAGGTAGCCCACAAGAAGCCGCGCGAGGGTCGACTTGCCGGAGCCAGAGCCCCCGATAACAGCAACACAATCACCCGGCTTGATAACACAGTTGATGTTGCGCAAAATTGGTTCGGACTTGGGTGAAGGCATATACGCAAGCCGCGCAACCGTCAGTTCGCCGCGCGGGCGTGGCAACGGTGTGCGGTTTTCCGGCAGTTTCAGTTCTTCCATTCGCTTGCACAGCCTGTCATAAGCCTCCCGGCCCATGATCAGCTGCCGCCATCCGCCGACAATCTGTTCCATTGGCTGCAAGGCCCGTGCACCAATGATCGCGGCGCCAAAAATAACACCAAAATCTGCATCACCACCCAATACAAGCGCCGCGCCAACAGCGGTAATCAGGATTTGAAGGATTTGGCGGGCGGCTTTTGAGGCAGCGCCGAAACGCGCCGTCATGTCGAAAGAGTCAAGATAGCTGCTCAGATGCTTGCCCTGATGCTGACCCCAGTCATTCACACTTTCCACGTAGCTGCCCTGCGCCCGGATAATCTCCTGCGACCGCATATGACTATCAAGCCGGCGATAGGCCTTGATCATGCTCTCGCTGGTATCCTGGTTGAAGGGCGTACTGATACGGTTTCCCCACACGGCCAGAGCAAGCAAAAGCCCGGCACCGATTGTGACGACCACCCCGATCAGGGGGTGAATGAAATAAAGGATGAACAGGAAAAACGGCATGAACGGCAGGTCAAAGATCGCACCATATGACGGCGACGACAAAGTGGTCCGCAAGAAGGCAAGGTCCTTCAGGCTTTCCCCGTTGGCATCTTTCTGCTGTGCGAGCTCACCAGCCAGCAATGGCCCGGCGATCCGGCTTTCAAGGCGGACTGCTGCCCTGGAAAGCAAGTTGTTTTTTGCCGCCTCAAGGAAGCCATATGCCACCAGGATAATGAGGCAGATAACCAACAGCGCTACAAGCGTCTCAACGCTCTGGGCCTGCAGAACCCGGGTATAGACCTGAAACATAAATGCGGGCATCGCCAACATGGCGACATTTCCGAAAATGGCCAGCACACCGACCATTCGGATCGATTTCAGGTATTTCCGCCGTTCGGCCTTAAACTCGTCGTAAACCGACATCCATCAATTCCAATTCAACTTTGGCACCGGGCCAACCAATCCGGCCCTTTTCCAGAGAAACAGGCCGTTCATAAAACAAAAATTGTCGATAGCACACGCCGTGGCAGGTGTCGAACATGTTGCCTTCCTGCGGCGCATTGCCTCAACCAGTTTATCACGGGTTCAGCGAAGGTTGTCGTCCTTCCGCAACGTCCGTGATCATCTGCCAATACTTTGGCAACAAATCGTCTTTTGCATAGTGATTGACGATGCGGTTTCGCGCCGACAATTTCAGATGCTCGTATTCAGCCGGGTTCTCCAGCACGCTCACCATGCGGTCCACCAGCGCCTCGGTGTTCCAGAAGTCAACCAGCAAACCGTTCTCGCCGTCTTTGATCAGCTCCCGCACCGGTTCAGTATCCGAACCAACCACCAGCACCCCCGTGCTCATGGCCTCCAGCATGGACCAGGACAACACAAACGGTGCGGTCAGATATATGTGGGCCGATGTAATGCGGAACAGGTCGCGCAGCACGTCAAGCGGTTGCAGTCCCATAAAGTGGAGGCGGTCATGGTCAAAGTCATGCTTCTCCAGCATGGGCTCCTTCAGGCCTTTGCCTGATGGCAACTGCGACCCATAGGCGATCCGGTCCGCGCCCAGAATAACCACCTGCAGCCGAGGCCGCACCTTCTGCAGTTTGGATACGGCCTCCATGAACTGTGGGAAGCCACGATAGGCTTCCATGCCGCGGGCAACATAGGTGATAACTTCGTCGTTCGCCGTCAGAACCTTGTCGCCCACCTTGACCCCGACGCCTTTTTTCGGTGAGAAAAACTCCGTATCAACACCGTCATGCAGGACACTGATATGGTTTTGAAACATCCTAGGAAACCGTGACTTCTGGAAAAGTGTCGGGCTTTGCCCCCAGTCCTGTGCCGCTAGGTCATGCAGGATCGGCGTATTTTTCATCCGGATACGGATTTCCGCGTTGGCGTCATACCGCTTGCGCTCAATAAATTCGCCGTCGCCACCATGGCAGTGATAATACCATTCGTAATAGTTCAAAAGCTTGGCATCGGGGAAAACATCTTTAAAGAACATGCCCGCACCCCAGCCAGAATGCGCCAGAATAATATCAGGCGCCCCGTTTTTTTTCTTCATATCGAGCAGCGCCTTATAGGCCGACTGCCCCATCAGGACGGAGCGCTCAATACCAACCACGGCGGGGTGAACGTCTTTACGCGGCTCGCGATGCGGCTTGAACGGTACACGCGGCAAGGCAAATTTGTTCTGGTTGGTCTCCAGAGTTATGGCGGCCGCCTGCACGTCCTTCATGCCTTCGATATAGCCCGAAAGGCGCCGGTACTGACCCGGAAAATTATTGTGTGAAAAAAGTATCTTCATAAACCAACCTGTTATATCCCCCCGGCAATTATCTGCCTGGTATCTTTCACTTCAACCCCAGAGACCGCTTGATTTTATCCACGTCTTCCCGAAGACTCCTGAGCACCGCCAGATTTAAATTCAGCGCTTCGCTTAAACCCCGGAGGTTGCTACTATCTTTGTTGTGAATTTGCGGCGCATCCTGGGCGCCGTCAGTCTCGGGCAGCGCGCGCCAGTTACCCAGCTCACCCTCAGTAAAAAACGTTTCTTCGATCCAGCGGTTTTCCGCTTGAAATTTCTCAAGAATCTCACGGCGCTGAGCCACTGTCAGCGGGTCTTTTTTAACCTTGCCGCGATATTGGTGATGCGCATCGATGAAGGATGTCAGCTTATTGTCGTGGGCGTCCCTGAAAAGATAGGGGCTTTCCTTGAGCACGGTGGCAAGTGGTGCACTAAAAGAGATATTCTTGGATTGCACGGGCTGCAGATCCGGCTGAGACAGCCCTATCTCCCGCCAGAAATCGGTTGCGAGGTCACCATCCTTGAGATGCGCCCGCGAAAGAAATCGCAGCGAAATCTTCTCGCGCGGAAATTCAGCAAGATAAGCCGCCAGCGCGTTTTTGTAGACACCTCTTTGCGCAGACCTCATACGGCGGGTAAGGTAAGCTTGCAGACTTTCGCCGCTTTTAAACTGCCACTGGGCCCAGCTTGACACCAGCCAGTCGTCCTGCCTGCGGAAATAGGAGATAAACTTGCAGTCAAAATATTGCTGTGCACAGGCAAGGGCGGACGGTGCCCATGCTGCCCCCAGGTTTTCCGCGGAGATAACAACGGCTTTCAGCTTTTCGCGGGACGCGGATTTGGCAAGCTTGGCGAACGCCGGTTCCAGGTCGACCGCTTTACCCGCCCGCACCGCGTCATACTGTTTACGAAAAAAGCCCACGGGGAACTCATGACTAGATTTGGCATTCATCAGGTCAAGATCACCGTCGCACACACCATACCCCAACTTCCGGAGTGCCATCCGATTGATATGGAGTGCCTCCTGTATGGTTGTACTGCCACATTTCGGATAACCGATATGGAGATATAGTTTAACTGCCACCTAACGCTCCGGTCCCTACGACGCGCCCCTTTTGCAGAGGTCCTTATTTCGCAACTTACGTGCGAACACCATATAGCCCGCGCGCACAAGGCGTGGCAAATAGATATTCACCCGACATGCACCAAACTACACTTAGGTGTCGGCAAAAATTTCGCTGGTGTCCGCCGTTGTACCGCGCAGGTACCCCTGCAGCCGGGCGGCGTTCAATTTCTTGCGTTCCTCGATCTCGGCCTTTGACACACGATGCTGTTCGCCCCAGTGTTCATCGTGGGCGTTGAGGCCTTCAAGGTGGTGCGACAGCTCATTTTCACTGCTCACAAGCTGGTAACCAAAGAAATGCCTGAAAAAACTGGCTTCAATTGCGCTACGTTCCTCCGTTTCGGCTTCATCATAGTCATGGCTGTGATAGACCACCGCCTGCGCGGCATACAGTTTCGCGTAGCCTGCTTCGATGATGTCGTGCGCCCATAGCTGGTCCTCACCGAACTCCACCCGCCGATAGGGAATTTTCTCCCAGATACTACGCCGGAAACAACTGTTGTTGTCGCTATAGAAGTGCAAGAACTGCCGCCATCCCTCGTCCCCGGCTTTATAGCGGGCAACA
Source organism: Kordiimonas aestuarii (assembly GCF_025574465.1). Classification (GTDB taxonomy): domain Bacteria; phylum Pseudomonadota; class Alphaproteobacteria; order Sphingomonadales; family Kordiimonadaceae; genus Kordiimonas; species Kordiimonas aestuarii. The sequence continues at coordinate 11,263 of NZ_JAOBPP010000006.1, read as the reverse complement.
TTGGTCTTGCGGGATACCAGAAGCGGGTTGTTCTGGAAGTTTGTAAAATGTGCATCAAGGTCACGCTTGGTAAACGGCGAGGCTTCCGGGTAGGCAAAATGCCGCCCGAACGCACCGGCCGCTTTTGGCTCGGCCTCGATGGCTTCCACAAGGTTGAAAAGCCACGCGCGGTTGGCTGGCAGCGCGTCATGGGTTACAAAAGCGATGTAATCGCCGCTGGTGAGGCTGGCACCCAGGTTTCGGGTGTCCCCATGATTGAAATCGCGCTTGTCAATTTCATGCAACCGCACATCAGGGCGCGCCTTGACAATATCTAGCGTGCCATCCGTTGACCCGCTGTCGATCACCAACACTTCAAACGGCCACGGCGCGTGTTGCGAAAGAATGGCGTCCAGCACGCGTTCAAACTGTGCGCCGGCGTTATAGGTAGGGATGACCACGGAGGCTTTAAAACCCTCGGTACTGACAGGCTCGGCCTCAACGGGCACTGCCCTCGCCGTCGCGGCCGCCGCAGCCACCTTTTTCAGGGATTGCTCCACAACTTCCCCGGCTTGAGCCCAAGAGAACGCCGACACCCATTCCAGCGCCGCGGAGGCTTGAGTTGCCGCCCTTTTCCTGTCACTGAGCAACGCCTTGACAGCGTCAGCAACCTTCCAGGGATCAGGCTCAGCCCATGTCACAATATCTTCGGGATAGATCGCGCGCGTATTCTCGCCATCAAGCTCAACGATAGGCAACCCGCACGCCATCATTTCCTGCGGCACAAGTGAATAGTTGGTCGCAGAGAAAACCACACCAATATCAGTGGCCTGAAAAAGCGCAGCAAGCTCATCTGTCGAGGCAACGCCGTGATCTGTATAGGAAAATGGCGCGTCGGCAAATGGCATGTCATTGCCAAAAAAGTCGACATGAAAATCCACCCCCTGTCGCGCCAACAGCTCAAGCCCCAGAAGGCCCAACTCTACCGCGCGCCGGTCAGTGGCGATGCGCGAATAAAAGGCGATACGGGGTGTACGCTCCGTTGCCTCTCGCCCATCGCGCTTATCATCGGCCGGGTGGTAAATCTGCTGATCCGCGGCGAGATAGAAATAGCTGGTATCCCGGCCATAATCCTCGTGAAGTTTTTTCGCCAGCCACGGGCTTGCGCAAATACAGTGCAGGTCCTGCTTGTAGGTCAGTTCTGCAGCAAGCAGCTTGCCGCCCATGGGGTGAAACGACGGCTCGAAATCCTGTACAAAATAAAACCGCGCCAGAAAATTGGTCGCTGACATCACCGGCCAGACCGACCAGCAATCCGTCGCCACCAGAGCATCGCCGGACGCATTTTCGGAAAAGTTGCTGTCGATAAAGCGCACATCGGCCCGCACAAATTGAAAATGCTTGTGAATTGTCTCGAGCGCTTGTTCCGGCGACTTGTGCTGACTCGGTTCGTGTATCCAGATGGTCAGGCGGTGGCCCTGCCGCTCAAGAAAGCTGATCATGCGGAAAATGGTCATGTGCCCACCGCCGCCAGCGGAGAAATCAGGCATCACCCAATGGATGTCCATGTTGGCCTGGTTGAAGACCGCCATTTGGGGGGCAAGTTCTGCACGATCAAACGCTGTCATGCTCTGCATAACCGGTGCGATATAATTATCGCCATTTGCTGCTTTAAAGCCACGTTCGAGCGGTTTCTTGCGCCAGGATGGCTCGGGCAGTTCCCGGCCCTCCATCCGGCCTACGTGCAGATAGTGCGCAAGCATGCTGGATTGAAGGTCCGCAAGGTCCTTATGCAATTCCCGGTATGCGGTTTCATCAAACTCGTCACCCGGGGAATGGTCCAGCCGCCAGCCGGTTTCAGCAAAAAAGACCAGCGGATGCCGCTCGTCCATCGCATCCTGATAAAAGCTGACATACCAATCGATATCAAAATACCGGTTTGGCCGATAACCAAACGCCCCGCCATAAATGAGATAGTGCTCGATATAATCGGCACCATAGGTCAACTCATAGCCATATTCTTTTGCATACCACTGGGCATCGAACAAACCTGACCGCGCGACGGCCTCCACCTGCTCATTACGCTCCTCGACACTTAGGGCCAGGTAGGCTCTGCCGCGCTCATCCAACTGGTCCGGGTTGGGCCAGCGGCGCGGCCTCGTACGGGCGTGCTGGATAAAATGTCGCAAGGCATCCACTTTGCCTTCGCGAAGATCCCGATTGATCAGGAAGTACAATTCTGGGGAAAAATTACCGGCAGGCCACTGGCCGTTTTTGTATCCCTCACGAGCATAATATACGACCGGATTCTCATCACCAATTTGCTGGCCATAACAGGTGCGATACCAGCTTACATCAAAGTGAGCGTTAGGGCCCCGCCCTTCTGCCAGACCATAACGAACAAAGTGTTCAATTGAAGAAATCGAATGCTCTTTGAGATCCTCATAAACCTTCATGTACCATTCGGAGTCAAAAAGGCCGGTCGCCGCCACCGCGATCATCTCGTCAAAAAGCGCTTTTTCCTCAGCCGCGCTGCCAGCGGGTGCGCTAAGCTTCACCGGAATACGCGGATATCCACGTGCGTGGCCGGTCGTCAGATAATGCATCAGGGGGCAAACGGCGTTAGGCATTACTGAGGAGAAAGCCTTCAAATATGCGTTCCCATCGAAGCCTTCCGACGGAGACAGCCCACGTTTCCAGCCCTTATCGAGATAATGCAAAAGCAGGTTCTTGCGTCCTCGCACCTTGGCGTGCTTCGCATAATAATCCACGTCGAAATACGGGTTGGGCCTGAGGCCCAATCGTTCGCCAACGACCGCATAATGCAGGGCAGGCTGCGTGATCGCCCGCGCATCAAGTAACAAACCGTATTCGGCAATGTAAAATGATTGGTCGAACAGCTTCGACTTTTCAATCTTTGATGCTACTGCCCGCAGGCTGCGACTGATTTCCTCATCGGCTGGCAATGCCATTTCCAGCGCCGTAAAACGCCAGACACTCTCAACGGTCAGTGAAAATGACCGGCGTCCCTCCACACGACCATAGCGCAGGTAATGCAGCAAGGGATTGACACCACTTTCAGCGATATCTGGATAGGCTTCCAGATACGGCTCTACCAGAAAACTTTTTGACGGATTAAAACCCAGTTTCCAGCCTTTTTCAGCAAAGTGAAGCACGGCCTCCACCGGGTCCGAGATGCCGGTTTGTTCGGCATAATGGGCCGGGTTAAACAAAGGGTTTGGGCGATTGCCCGCTTGTGCGCCATGGCTGACAAAATGCAATGCAAGGTCAAACGGCTTGGTCTTCTCCATCGCATATGTCCGGCCATACCACTCTTCCCAAATAAGCCCTGTTTCAAGAAGTCGTGTCGCGAGTTTCTCGTCATCCCTGCGTTTTACGGCGGTCATAAATCCCACTTTCTGCGGCAGTGTCGATCAGCGACACGCATCAAATCTTTGCTCAAATAAACTTATGGGGCCATATAATTGACCCTGGCATAACATCGGTCATCACCCAAAATTGGATTTACATCAGATTACCAATTACAGTCGCGCCCATCATTACGTTCAATCAGGGTCTTTCTATGCCTCTCCATAGCTTTTTTCCAAAGAAAATTCCCGTTTTTTATGGACAGCTGGCAATACCTTATGACCTGGACCACCCCCTCACCACCAAAGAGGGTATTATCACACTAAATACAGGAACCCCGACGACGGGCAAAAACGTCTTCGCCGTTGTAGTTTTTGGCCCGCTTTGGGTGTCACTTTATCTCGACGGTCACCTTTGCGGCCGACTAACCCGGACGGACAAAAACAAGCCATACCTCTTTGATCTGCCTGACGCAGCCTTTCAGCCCGGCGGATATGACAAGGCACAGGCACTCCTGTCCGCTTACAGCGACGCCGGACAGGAGGACATCGCACAGCTCGCGCTGCTATACGACGGCCTTGATGCTGTCGATCTGCACCTTGCACAGCTACGCCAGAGCGACTGGCTGGATATGCTCAACCGCCACATGTGTCGGCTCAGATTTGGCACGGAAAAGGAAAAAGCGGTTGCCGCCGCCCTGGCTGGTAAACGCCGGCAGGGACTGGCCATCATGCAGGCCGCACTTTCAAGCTTGCCTCCCGTGGGAAACGCCGCCCCGGCGGCTACGCCAACCGCAGGCAAGGCGGGCGGACGCATTGCGATTGTTGGTGACTTTTCATTGCCTCAGTGCCTGCACTACAGGGTTGAACAGAAGCAGGAACAATGCCGCCTTATTGGCGTGGATGTAGCGCTTTTCAAGCTTGCGGACGATGCTCGCCTTATCGCCGCGATGGACAACTTTGACATCCTGATCGTGTATCGCCTGCCGCTTACACCGCGGCTGCATGAGATGATAACCGCCACCAAAGCACGCGGCATCCCCGTGGTATATGAGATCGACGACCTTCTATTCGACGCGCAAGCCTTCCCGTCCGCGCGCCGTGACTATGGCATCGCCTTCCCTGCCGAGGAATATGCCGAACTTGAGATTTTGCCGCCGGCCTACGCCGCAGCACTGGCCGGTTGTGATCATGCCATTGCCTCGACGGCACCGCTCGCTGCCGCCATGAAAGGCGTGCTGGGTCATGACCGTGTATTCGTCCACCCCAATGGCCTCGATGGCACTCACCAGCGTGCGATCGAGGCCATTCCAATGCGACAACACAATAAGGGTAATAAGCTGGTGCTGTTTTACGGCAGCGGCACGAAAGCCCACCAAGATGACTTTGCCCACATGGCCAAAGAGGCGCTTGTCCCGCTTCTGGCGCACCATGACACCCTTCATCTTGCCCTCGCAGGGCATATGGACCTGCCCGCCTGCCTGCGACCATTTGATGACCGCGTCGAAACGCTTGCCTTCCGCGACCGCACGGCTTACTGGGCTGCACTCTCTGAGGCCGATATCAACCTGGCACCGCTAGCTTCGTCGCCATTCAATGATTGCAAAAGCGCGATCAAGTGGCTGGAAGCTGCCATGTTTGGCGTCCCCACGATTGCCAGTCATACGCAGGGCTTCAGGCAGGTTATCAACGACGGAATTGACGGCATTCTGTGTGAGCGCTGGCAGGACTGGCCCGATAAGCTCGCCCCATATCTAGGCGCGCCAAAGGCTCTGCCTCTGATGGGTGCCAAAGCAGCGGAAAGGGCTGCACGCGACTATTCCGCGCGGGCGCTCTGCGATAACCTGTCTCACATCATCGCCGCTGTCCGGCGCTAGTGGGTCCACAGCCGGTCAACAAATGTCCACGCATAGCTGACATCGACACCGTCTGTTGGTCTTGCTTCGATAAAGACACTCTCAAAATGCGTGTTGTCACCCCTGTGAAGGGTTAGCTCCCGACCTTCGCCCGGCATGATAGTTAGCCAGTCGGTGCGGCTGACCGCGCTGCTCCAGTCGGGCTCGTCTCCGCAGAACAGGCGAAAATCGACCCCCGGGTTGCCTTCGCCATAGTGACGCAAGCGCACTGACACCCCGCTAAACATATCGGCGGCGCATATCGGCAGCGCGGCCACGACCCGCGCATCGGCCAGGGGGTGTATCTGCAGGGCACGCTCTTTCATGCGGTAGGCAACCGGCTGCCAGTCCAGCATACCCTCGTCAGGGCAAACCTGCTTCGCTCCGCGCAGCGCATGACTGAGATCCAACTGGGTGTTGGTCACCGGAAGGGCAGGCAGGGACTTTAACATCAAACCAGGCAAATACCGGAGCCTGCGGCCCTGCGTCTCGTTGATATATCGTTCAATTACAGCATTATCGACGACCGGGTCACCCTTCTCGCGAAGCTGGCTGCCAGCGAGGGTAATTGAGGTGGCTGGCTCTATCACCATTTTGGCGCTCTCAAGCGCGAGGCGTCGGCACAGCACCGTGTACCAATGGTCTTTCTCGGGTGAGGTCAAGGCCTGGCCCGTCGCGACAAGCCGCTGCACCGCATCCGTGCGCAGCACGGCCCCCGGCGGCAGGACATCAGATGACAACACGGCCGCAGCTGCCGCGCCGCCGCTATATACCCTCACCGCCTGGCGCTCACCTGTGCGGACGACAGCGTGCGAACCATAGGCCACAAGTCCGGGGTCGGCGTTCAGGGCACGCACGGCGCGGTCAATATAGGCGGGGTCAACCTCTGTATCCTGCGGCCAGATGGTAACCAGCCCTGTCATATCCTCCAGCAAACCCGCCATGTCCTCGGGCCACACATCGTCCCCAGGGCACCAGTAAACCGACACGCCATCCGGCAATGTCAGTTGCCCCTGCCACGCATCAGGCAACAGCATCGTTGCCCTGTGCCCTGCCCCGACAAACGTGGCGAGCGTGGCGCACCGCTGCGCTGCCGAAGGTAGGTCCGCAGCACCGAAGGCGAGGATGGATAGCGTAGCATCACCAGGCGTTTTCTCCGGCCCTGTCTTGGGCGGCAGCAGCCAGTAGGGCGTGGTCGCGGCGTAGGTCACTGGCGACAGGCTTTGTGTCTCAAGCGCCTTGCGCATGGTTTGCGCCAGCCCCCTGGCGCCGCCGTCAAACAGCAGACAATTCACGCCATCCTGCCATAGATCCCGCTCGGTAAAGGCAAGGCACTCGCCGTTCAAAATAACCGCCCCTGAAAGCTGCGACGCCTCAAAAGCAAACAGGCAAAGACTTTCGTAATTGGACGGAATGACGACAATACCGGCACTGATAGCGGCAAGGCGATCACTGCTGCTCACGTCAGTTTCAATCAATATCCTGTCGCGACGGTGGGCAGGGATAAGGCTTCCCAGCCAGTCAACATAATCATCGTCCCAACCGTAGGAAATGAGCCTGAAGCGCCCCTGATATGATGGCGTCTCCTGCAGGAAATAGAGCGCTGCCTTGATAAAGAGGTCTGGCTGCTTGAAAGGCTGCAGGCGCGACGAAAAAATAAAATCCCGGTCACCTTGCGGGCGCACAAAAGTAATGCCGTCCTCTTCCGGGGTCAGGTTGATTGGCGGTAACTCAATATGAACTGCGGAACGCCAGGCGTCAGAAAAGCCGTAATGCCGTTGGTTGAAATCGGCAATTTTGGGCAAATGCCCGACAACAAGGTCCGCCTTATCAAGGCACAGATATTCCATGTCCTCAATACAGCCGGTCCAGTGCCCGACTTTTTCATAAAACGGCTGGTGAGCCGTCACGATGCCCCCGGTGGAGTGCAGGCGGACCGCAATACGGCCGTCAGCGAACGCAAGCCCCGCTGCCTTGGCTTCCATGGTTGCCAGCGCCCATCCGCCAAAATCCGGAAATTCAATATAATCGAAGCCGTAGCCAAGCTTGTCTTCAAATTGCCGAAGCGCGGCATAAAGCATTAGCGAATGACGATAGGCGTGGCCATAGTGCCAGCGCAGTTCGTTGCTGCGCTCAAATTCCGCAACCCAGCCACCGTGGTTCAAGCCTGACAGCGGACAGAAATGGATTTCAGCAAGACCTTCAAACACCGCACGTATTTCGCGCTGTATGTCCTCCGGTTGCCAGACCATCAGGAAATGAATATGAACGGGCGAGGCACTTGCGTGATTTTCGCAGGCAATATTATACAGCAGCCGGCCAATCCCGCCCTTGTTGAGGGGGAAAATTTCGTTAGTGACAAAACAAACCGTAACCATGTGCATGCCCTAAAGACTGAAAAACTCGTTGTACCGGCTCGCTGCCAGCGTATTACGCCGCATGACATGCTCTTGTGTCATTTGCAGCATGGCATCCGGGTCCCGCCGCCAAATAGCGTAAAGCGCCTTCAGCTTCGCAATAATCCCGTGGGGCGTGTCGGTATGTTCGACCGTGCAGAGCTTCGTAATTGCATCATCTGCAAACTCCCCGATCCCAAGCGGCCCGGTCAAACATGGCCTGCCAAGCGCATACGCCTCCAATTGCGTCATGGGCTGACATTCCGCCAACGACACATTCATTACCACCTCGGCTCTGGCCATTTCCTCCCTGATGTCCGCGCGCGGCAGAAACCCCGTGACCGTCACCCGCTGCAGGTCTTCCAGCGCTTCAAGGTGCCGTGGTTCATGGACACATCGGATTTCGCTGGTTTCTTCTACCCGCAGCGCCGCGAGGAGGTTGGTGTAAAGCCCTTTGCGCCAATGATTTTCGAGAGGGATGAAAACCCGGCCTGGCACAGGCGCAAGCTTAGAAACCGCCTTTGGGCAAAAGTTAATGAGCGTGGGCCGCCATGTCTCGGGCATCACCTCATGGAAGTGAGGTTTCACGCTTCCGATCGCCGCCAGCACACCTTCTGTGCGGCAGCGCCGAAGCGCGGCCAACATCCGGATTTCAAAAGGAGCCTGAAACTGGGTGGAGGTGACATGGCTGACAGCATAAAAGCGCACGGCGTCGCCGGTGTGTGTTTTGAGGTAGCGCAACAAGCCTTCTGCCGCTTCCGAGAAGCCCTGGAAACACACGACCCGGATCATTTCGCTCTCCACAAAACGGAGAACAACCTGAAAAGCGGCTTCGTCAAGAAGGTTGGCATCTAGGCGCAGTTTGCGCCCGGGCAGGGCGGCACTTGCACTTGCGATGCCATGCCAGTCGTGGTGATAGACCTGCAAAATAGTGTCGAACCCAACCTCATCGCACGAAGTGGCTGCTGCACAGGCAACGTCGACGCGGGGATCGAAATCCAGAGCTTTATGATCGTATCGAGTATTCACCAAACAGCCCACTTCCCTCCGCCAAGGTTGAGGTTTCATGAGTATCAACTTGTCAGGCGCGATACAAACAGAAAGATTTCAACGGTTTACGACGCCTGCGACCATGGGGCCTTCAACGTCAAACAAAAAGGGGGAGCCGGTTGGCTCCCCCAGTTTTCTTGGTGCTTATTACCGAGATGGCTTATGCGATATCGATCGCCACCACGATCTCAGCGGAGGTAACGCCTGCCACGAAGATCGATTCGTCATCACTGGTGGTCAGCAACACACCACTTGTACCGTTGAGCGACGTATCGATCATCTCGAGGTCGTCCAGTTCGGTAATCGAGGTGATCGCCGTCAGGTCAAGCGTATCCTCATCAACGTTGAAGCCGTTGATGACGTCGTTGCCATGGCCCGCGCTGAAGATGAACGTATCTGCACCGGCTCCGCCATCAAGCGTGTCGCTGCCAGCATCGCTGGTGAACTCGTCGTCACCGGCACCGCCATACATCACATCGTTACCTGCGCCACCCGTGAGCGTATCGTCACCGGCATCGCCGTTCAGTGTGTCGTTACCAGCATCGCCAGACAGGTCATCGTTGCCGTCACCACCGGAAACAACGTCATTGTTGGCACCACCGGCCACAACGTCGTCACCAGCACCGCCGTCAAGCGTATCGTTGCCTGCGTCACCCATCACGCTGTCAACACCAGCGCCGCCGTTGATCACGTCCGCGCCTTCGTTGCCGTTCAGCGTGTCATTGCCTGCACCGCCCCAGATGGTGTCGTCACCAAGCTGACCGGTAACCACGTCGGCACCTGCACCAGCCCAGATAAGATCATCACCGGCCGCGCCATAAGCAAAGTCGTTGCCGTCGCCACCCCAGAGAGTGTCGTCACCAGCGTTGCCCGAAAGCGTGTCGATGCCGGCACCGCCGAAGATCAGGTCGTCGCCGTCGCCGCCACGGAGAGCATCCGTGCCGCTGTCGCCGCCGCCATAGATCGTGTCGTCGCCGTCGCCGCCGTCAACGTCGTCGTTGCCGTTGCCAGCACCGATAACATCATCGCCGTAGCCGCCCGTAACAGTGTCATCACCGTTACCAGCCCAGACAGTCGAATCACCATCGGTGTTCGCGCCCGTGCCGGAAGCAATGCTGTCATCGCCCGTGCCGCCGTAGATCAGGTTCGAACCGTTACCACCGGTGATCGTGTCGTCACCAGCACCGCCACCAATGGTGTCGTCGCCGTTGCCGCCTGCAACAACATCGTTGCCTGCGCCAGCCCAGATAACGTCATCACCTGCGTCACCGCTAAGCGAATCAGCACCGTTGCCGCCGTTGAGCGTGTCGTCACCAAGACCACCGTCCATGGTGTCGTCGCCGTTGTTGCCAACAAAGCGATCGTCGCCGTTGCCGCCGTCAAAGTCTTCGCTGTCTGCGTCGCCTGTGATCGTCGAACCGGTTTCAGCCGCATCGTAGTTATAGTCTTCAACAACCGTTGTCGTAACGTCCATCGAGATGGAAACGTCGTCGTTCGAAACGTCTGTCAGCGTGATCGTGAACTCATCATCAACGTTCGAGCTTTCGTTCGCAAACGCGGTCGAGGCTTTGAAGCTGATGCTGTCGATGTTGCCATCGCTGTCCGTGTCAAGCGCGGTGATCGTGCCGTTGTCAACAGCAACCGTGTCGCCGTTTGAATCAACTGCCGTACCATTGATCGCCGTGATACCCCACTCGGTACCCGCGGTCGCCGTCGTGACAATCGCGTCCGCTGAGGCGTCCCAAACCAGAACGTCGTCATTGTAGTTCGAACCCGTCGCCGAAGCGCCAGCCACTGCAGAGAGGCTGTTCGAGATCGAGAAGTTAACGTCGTCGTTCGAGCCCATGTCGATCGTTACGTTGTCTGCCTGGAACACTTCAACGTTCGTCACCGTGTCAGCGTTGCCGTCGCCGTCAAGGTCAATCGTGACCGTGCCGCCCGATACCGTCAGGTCCGTCGTCTCGTCGATAGTACCGTCGATGACAAACGTATCGTCGCCAAGGCCGCCGTCTACAACGTCCTGGCCTGTGCCATCGTTGAAGACGTCATCGCCGTTGCCGCCGTCCATCGTCTCTGTGCCGGAAGCGCTGCTGGCATTGCCGCTCGAGAGCGTGTCATCGCCTTCACCGCCGATAAGGCTGTCGTCGCCGTTGCCGCCGGAAATGTCATCCGCGCCGTCACCGCCGTCAACTGTATCGTCGCCCGTGCCGCCCGTCAGAACGTCGTCGCCCGGACCACCATAAACTTCGTCGTTACCTGCGCCGCCGTCGACTGTATCGTCGCCGCCGTTGCCAGATACCTTATCATCGTTCGCACCGCCGGAAACATTGTCGTTACCGTCGCCACCAACGAGGCTGTCATCGCCTGCGCCGCCCGACAGTTCATCGTCGTTCGCGCCGCCTGTCAGCGTGTCGTTGCCTGCCTCGCCATAAAGCGAGTCATTACCTGTACCGCCAGAAAGCTGATCGTTGCCTTCAGCACCATACGTGACATCGTCATCCGCCGTGCCGAAAATCGAATCGTTACTTTCCGTACCGAAACGTGTGTAAATAGCCATAGTGTTCCTCCTAAAAGC
>NZ_JAOBPP010000007.1 GCF_025574465.1 Kordiimonas aestuarii | reverse complement strand
AAACTCATAAAAGGGATTCCCAAACAGGCGAAGATATGATTCAACGCTTCTCAAATCATTGAGGAGGTTTTGATGCGCCGCCGCCGGTATGAACTGACAGATTATGAATGGTCGATCATAGAGCCTTTGCTGCCGAACAAGCCGCGCGGGGTGCCTAGGGTGGATGACCGCCGGGTGATCAACGGCATCTTGTGGCGCTTTCGGGCGGGAACGCCGTGGGCAGACATTCCCGAAAGATATGGTCCCTACACCACCTGCTACAACCGGTTTGTCCGCTGGCGCAAGGCCGGGGTGTGGGACCGACTGTTCGAGGCGGTGAGCAAAGCCCATGACGGTGACATCATTATGATCGACAGCAGCTGTGTCCGTGTGCATCAACAAGGGGCCACGGCAAAAAGGGGGATCAGGACGATGGCTGCATGGGCCGTTCCCGGGGTGGACTGACCACCAAAATCCACGCCCTCGTCGATGCGGATGGTCTGCCGATCAGGCTTTCGCTGACTGCTGGACAGACCCACGACAGCAAACCGGCCCTTGATCTGATTGAGGACATCAAGGAGGAAGCGATCTTGCTCGCTGACAAAGCCTATGATACCGACGCGCTTCGTGCCTTCACCACAGCGCGCAGAGCTTGGGCCAATATTCCGCCAAAAGCCAACCGCAAGCAGTCCTTTACCTTCAGTAAATGGCTGTACCGACACCGTAATCTCGTCGAGCGTTTCTTCAATAAGCTCAAGCACTATCGGGGCATTGCAACGCGCTATGACAAAAACCCGGAGAATTTCCTCGCCGCTGTAAAACTGGCTTCAGTCTGTATCTGGTTGAAAAATTATGAGTCTACGACCTAGTCAGCAGGCCAGATTTTTGACGTTGTGGACCCTTGCTTCTTCTGCCGCTTGGGTTTTGGCTTTTTCCGCCACACGACATACCTGACCTCAACACCATCACGAATACTGCGGCGCAATAGACGACCGGACTTGACCATATCCAACGCTTCAAGCGCTGTCCGCTTCTGGGTTTCGTCCGGCTCCCACTCTGCCAGGCCCATATAGCTGTCGCGTACCATTTGTGATGTATCTTCGGATACATTGTAGTTGCCTGACAGGTCAAAATACCGGTTCAGCGTGTTTTTCTTGGTCGGCAACTGGTTGGACATCTGCGAATAGACAAAATAGCCGTCATCCCTGACCATACCCTGAACATGTTCGGTCCATTCCTGATCCTCGCGAAACGCCCGCAGATCATCCATGCAGAACATCGCGTCATAGCTCAGCTTTTCACGCCTTGTCGGGTCCTCAAGGTGACGTGCAGGCATCACTCTTACAGACCGTGAATTCAGGAAAACGCGTTCGAGGTGGTCAAAACATTCATGTCGCCCTTCAAAGGCATCTACATTATACCCTCGTTCTGCCAGCGTGCGCACCAGCCTGCCACCACCTGCTGCAACAACGGCAACATGGGCACGCTTTGGCAAATCGCTGAACATAGCCATCTGGTCCAGAATTGTTAAGCTGATCGGTCGCTCGCAATAATCCATGTCCTGACCGTTGAACATAAGATCAAGCGCTAGCGAGAACGCAAGTTTCTCAGACAATAGATATCCCCTCGTCGGGCCCCACCCGCCTCAGTGAAACAAAACCTAAACATGTTGAGGGCCAAGGATCAATGAAATCCCGTCGACACCCAATCAAAAACATTTGATCATAGAAAGGTAAACAAAATGCACCACAACGGTCACGTGTGACGTATTTTTCTCCATTACGCTCTAGCGGCGCTAAATATTTGATTTTTCAATCAAAAACCGCGCGTACTGCCCTAGTTGATTGGTGCGTTTACCGAACATGGCGAAGGCCTTGTTCTTTGTCTGGCCGTGATAGTAGCGGTAATATATCTGCTGGATGATCACTGCGAGGCGGAACACGCCATAAACGAGATAGTAGTCAAATTTTGACAGGTCATACCCGGTTTCCCTGGCATATATCTCGCAGATTTCCTCACGGGTCAGCATACCGGGCGCGAGGCACGGCTGCATACACATACGGATCATGTCTTCCGGGTCACCCTTTTGCGACCAGTAGGCCAGGGTGTTGCCCAGATCCATGAGCGGATCACCGAGCGCACTGATTTCCCAGTCAAGTATTGCCTTGATTTCAAAGGGGTTTTCCTCGCACAAAATCACGTTGTCCAGCCGGTAGTCACCGTGCAATACCGCATGCCCCACTTCACCCGAAGGCATATGGTCTTCAAGCCATTTGCGCACATCCTCAAAGCTTTCCACGTCATCGGTGATCGCCTTTTCGTACCGTCGGTTCCAGCCCAGCACCTGTCGTTCGACATAGCCTTCTGGCTTCCCAAAGTCACCAAGACCCGCGGCTTTGTAGTCGACCTTATGGAGCTCAATCAGCTTATGAAAAAAGGAAAGACACAGCTTGCGGCCTTCCTCTTCGCCAAACCCCCAGCTTTCCGGAATTGTGCGTTCCAGCTTGCGGCCATCCACTTGTTCCATCACGTAAAATTCGGCACCAAGCGGGCTGTCTTCCTTCGGCATATGGAAATAGGTCTCCGGTACCGCTGGAAATGTCGGTTTCAGCGCGTTCATTACTCTGTATTCCCGGATCATGCTATGGCCGGATTTTGGCCGTGTACCAAATGGCGGACGGCGCAGGACAAAGTTCTTATTTGCATATTGAACCGAGTAGGTCAGGTTTGAGTGACCGCTGGCAAATTGACGGATCGTCGGTGTGCCTTCCAAGCCACCGATACGCTCCTTGATCAGACCGTCGACAAGCTTGACGTCAAGCTCTTCCCCTTCGCGGACCTGAACCGTTTTGTTCAATTCTTCTTCTGACATACCTGCCCCCTTATGCGGTCCAACCACCGTCCATCACCAGTGTCGTGCCAGTCGTGAACGCTGCTGCATCAGATGCAAGATAGAGCACCCCACCAACCATATCTTCTGGTTTGCCGGCGCGCGGAATCGGGAACTGACTGGTATACTTGGACAGCATGTCTTCGTTCGATGTGAACACTGCTGTCATTTTAGTATCGACAAGGCCCGGGCAGATTGCATTTACGCGGATACCGTCAGGGCCATATTCACGCGCAAATGCCTTGGTCATATTGATCATGGCTGACTTTGTCATCGAATAGATGCCTTGCAGGTGCCCAGGCGAAATTCCATTGATGGACGCCACATTGACAATCGCGCCGCCGCCCTGTTTCTTCATCATCTTCACGGCCTCTGCGGACAGATAGAACGGCCCCTTGAGGTTCACATCAACCGTTTTATCGAAGGCCGCCTCGGGCGTATCGCCGATATTGCCGTAAAACGGATTGGTGCCACCACAGTTTACCAGCACGTCAAGGCGGCCATATTCAGCCTTGATCCAGTCGAACACCGCGTGCACGTCATCCATCTTGCCCGCGTGCGCGGCCTTGGCATTGGCGTCCCCGCCGTCATCGTTAATGCTGGCCGCGACTTTGTTACAGGCTTCCTGATCGCGGGAGGAGACGATGACCTTGGCCCCGTTGGCAGCAAACGCACGCACAATCGCCTCGCCGATACCCCGACTTGAGCCCGAAACAAAAACGACCTTGCCGCTATAATCCATCAGTTTTGTATAATCCATGACACCCCCCTTAAATCGGCTTGCCCGTGTTCGCGAGTTGACGGCGGCGAAACTTGCGCATGCCCCCTACCCAGCGATCATAATCCTCAGCTTTCTTTCGGAAATAGCCCTCCACCTGCGGATGTGGGCGGATCATAAACTGCCCTTCCTTCATGCCAGCCAGGACACGGCTGGCAAATTCGTCCGCAGGCATGACCCCATCACCGGCCGCAGAACTTTTTTCCGCACCAGCGGTCATCTTTGATTTAACCGCCTGCGGACACAGGCACGCCACGTAAAGCCCGTCATCACCATGGTTGATTGCAAGGCTTTCGGTGAACCCCACAGCCGCGTGTTTGGTCGTGGAGTAGCTGATATCGCCAATCTGACTGAGAAGACCGGCCGCACTTGCGGTAACAATGAAACCGCAGCCTTCGCGTTTCAGCATGTCCGGCAGTACTGCACGGCATGCCAGGACATGTGCGAAAACATTCACCTGCCAAATCTTGTCCCACTGGCCATTTGTCTGGCTAATCGCGGTCCAATCAGGCGCGTCAGAGAAAATCACACCCGCATTCGAAAAATAGAGATCAATCAGTCCCATGTCAGCTTCAACTTCATTGGCAAATGTCTTGACAGCTGCCTCGTCCGTTACATCGAGCTTGTAGGCTTTCACGCCTGCGCCAATCTCACTCGCAACCGCCTGCGCACCCTTTTCATCCATATCAGCAAGCGCAACAAATTTTGCGCCTTCTGCCGCACATGCTTTTGCCAAAGCCGCGCCAATACCACTTGCCGCGCCCGTAATTGCAACGATCTTGTTTTTTACATCCATAAAATAAGGCTCCCTCCACACCGACAGGTATCAAGGCTTAAGCCGGATCGTCTCCAGCAGCGCTTTGAACCGTTCAGGTAATGAAGTGGGGCGACGTGTCTCCTTGTCCACATAAACATGGACAAAATAGCCTTCGGCAGCCGGAGCGGCCCGGCCGTCAGCAAAAAGGCCAATCTCGTACCGCACGCTGGAACGGCCAACATGGCTTACGGCGATACCCGCCTTGAGAGACTGGGGAAATTCAAGCGGTGAAAAATAACGGCAGCTGGTTTCTACTACCAAGCCAATCACGTCACCATCATGAATATCAAGCACGCCGCCTTCGATAAGGAAGCGGTTCACTGCTGTGTCGAAAAAGCTGTAGTAAACCACGTTGTTTACATGGCCATACAGATCATTATCCATCCAGCGGGTCTGAATGGGAGCGACATGCCCGTACGCAGACAAAGCCCGGGTTTCATATGTTTTTTCCGCCATGATTACCACGCTGCCTCGTAAATCGCACGGGCGTCATCCAACGTCACGGCGCGCGGGTTATTCACAAGAAGCCGGGTCTGCAGCATAGCATCTTCCGCCAGCATAGGCAGATCATTATGGCTTATCCCCACGTCACGCAAGCGGCGCTGCACCTTGGTTTCGATCGCGATCTGGTCCATCCAGCGAATAAAGTCGGCGGCACTGGTCCCCTGTCCGGCAAGTATTGCCAGTTCTGCATACAGCGTCCCCGCCGCTGCTTCGTTAAAACGCAGCACATGTGGTAACACCAGTGAGTTTGAAAGGCCGTGCGGGATATGAAAATGCCCGCCTAGTGGGTAGGCAAGCGCGTGCACGGCAGCGACCGGGGCATTGGCAAAGGCCTGCCCCGCCAGCAGCGCCCCAATCAGCATAGCCCGGCGCGCATCAAGGTTATTTCCGTCATCACACGCCGTGACAATGTTGTTGCCCAGCATCAACAATGCCTGCCGCGCGAAACCGTCGGAGATTGGGTTCTTTTTCAGCTTTGATGTGTAGGACTCGATGGCATGCACCATGGCGTCAATGCCCGTTGCTGCCGTAATATGCGCCGGAAGGCCGGTGGTCAGCGCCGCGTCAAGCACGGCAAGGTCTGCAAGCAGGGTGGCATCCACCACACCCATTTTCGTGGTCTCACCTGTCGTAATGATGGAGATTGGCGTGACTTCCGAGCCTGTTCCCGCGGTCGTGGGTATTTGCACAAGCGGCAGGCGCCCACCATTTATCTGGTCAATGCCATATATATCGGCGAGCTGTTGTTTACCCTGTGCGAGCACGGCAACAAGCTTGGCAACATCCATGGAACTGCCGCCCCCAAACCCGACAATAATGTCGGCATCGTGGGCCCGCGCGGCCTCAACCGCCTGCAATACAACGGCCTCGGACGGGTCGGCCTCCACGCCATCAAAGTGAGCATGGGCAAGCTCGGCAGCGTCCATTGAGGCTTGCACCTTCGCCACCATGCCCAGCTTCACAAGCCCCTGGTCAGTAATGATAAACGGTCGCTCAGCCCCAAAACGAGCCCGCAGTGTGCTGCCGAGTTGATTTGCGACGCCGTCCTCAACCAGAACGGAAGCAACACTATTGAAATTGAAAGCAATCATCTGGCACCCCGCATGCCAGCATCAAAACTACTTCAACTGGCGTTCGACATTTTTCCTGAGTTTATCAGTATAGGGCGGCACAATGCCGAGAACACCCCCGATCGATAATTTTGGATGGCGAAGGACAGATTTCAGGTGGCTGAATTCCTGAAAGCCATCATAACCATGATAGCGGCCCATGCCGGAATTTCCGATGCCACCGAAAGGCAGGTTTTCATGCGCGCCATGCCACAGCACATCATTAACAGTCACCCCACCGGACGTCGTCTTGCTCAACATCTTGGCCTCCTCGGCGCTATCGTCACCAAAGTAATAGAGCGCCAGGGGACGTTCATGCGCATTAACATAATCAATCACCTCATCGGTGTCTTCATAGGTGCGCACAGGCAAAAGCGGACCAAAAATTTCCTCCTGCATTAATTTCATGTCTTCAGTGGGGTCAAGCACAAGCGCAGGAGGCAGCTTGTTGGCTTTATTCTGCCCGGCAAAATCTTCCTTCGCCGGGTTTATGACACGGATGTCGGCACCCTTCGCGCTTGCGTCGGCAATATAGCCTTCAAGCCGCTCCCGATGCCGGGTGCTGATGATTGAGGTATATTGGTCGTTCGACAGCATGGTCGGGTACATGGCGCTGACCTTTTTCGTGTAGCGGTCCACAAATTCGTCCCGACGGCTGCGGTCGATGTTAAGATAATCCGGCGCCAGGCAAATCTGCCCCGCGTTCATCAGCTTGAATGTCGCAACACGCTCGACAACCTTGTCAATGTCCGCGCTTTTACCAACGATTACCGGGCTTTTACCCCCCAGTTCAAGTGTGACAGGTGTAAGGTTTTCACTCGCAGCCCGCATGACCAGTTTGCCGACCATAGGTGCGCCTGTGAACATCAAGTGGTCCCACGGCTGGCTTGAAAATGCCTGGCTGGTCTCCACAGCGCCATTGACCACCGCCACTTCTTCGCGAGCAAAATGCTGTTCAAAAACTTCCTTGAAAAAGGCAGATGTCCGCGGTGTATGCTCGCTGGGTTTGATTGTCACGCGGTTGCCGGCCGCCAGCATCTGAGCAAGCGGCACAAACACCATCGTCAGCGGGAAATTCCAAGGCGTAATCAAACCAACAACACCTTTTGGCTGCGGCACAACCCGTGCCTTGGCACCCAGAAGGCCCAGCGGAAACTGAAGCGACCGCTTTGACGGCTTCATCCATTTATCGACATGTTTGATAGCGTCTTTAAGCGCGCCCGCCGACGCCACGACATCGGCAAACAATGTTGTTTCCGCCGACCGGTTGCCAAAGTCCTCCGAGATCAGTCGGATGTATTCATCCTTGTGATCAAGAAGACAAGCCAACGCACGCTTGAGGCGGTCTTTGCGCACAGCGGCCGAAACATCACCTTCAGCCAGATAACTGGCTCGTTGCGCCGCTAAAATGGCTGCGATTTCTTCTTTAGGTGTTTCAACCTTATATGTCCCGTCCATGGTCACTCCCCTTCCGACGATGAACTTATTCATTCAATAAGGTAGAACGCATTTTCTGGACTTCAAAGTCCAAAATTGAAAACACACCAAAAAGTGAAACTATTTCGCCTTTCTTGCATCCTCAGGCGGATTTCAATAGCCGAATGGGCGACGATACCTCATTGCCAACCGCCTCCTCCCGCGTATCGCGAATCTCGGAAAGGAAACGCTCCACCTCATTCTTGAGGGCATCGGCCTCGCCCATCAACTGGGTCGCATGTTCCTGAAGCTCGGACGTCATTGCTTCGGTTTCAGTGGCAGCCTGGCCAACGATGGAAACACTTTCACGCACCAGCGAGGTGCCCGCCGAAACATGCTGGACATTTTTAGCGATTTCCTCTGTCGCGGCGGCTTGCTGTTCAACAGCCGCTACAACAGATTGGCTAACCTCGTGCATTTCGCCAATGATCCTGCCAATGCGGTTGATCGCGCCACCGGCGTCACCAGAAACGCGTTGAATTTCGTCAACATAGGTTGCGATCTCCTCAGTGGCACGTCCGGATTGGGCAGCAAGCCCCTTCACTTCGTGGGCAACAACCGCAAAACCACGCCCTGCATCCCCTGCTCTTGCAGCTTCAATGGTGGCATTGAGTGCCAGAAGATTCGTCTGGTCTGCAATGTCGCGGATCATTTTCACCACGACACCAATCTGGTCGGCAGCTTTAGCCAGTCCCGCCACAGTCTCGGTTGTACGTGTTGCCTCACCAACGGCACTTTGTGCCACCTGCGCGCTATGGCCCAACTCGTTTCTCACGGAACGAAATGAAACCGAAAGTTCCTCAGTCGCACCGGCGACCGCGTTTACGTTGCCGGAAGCCTCCGTGGTCGCATTATGGGTATTTTCCACTTGAAGATTGGTTTGTTGGGCATTCTGCACAAGCGATGAAGAGGCATCAGCCATGCGCCGTGATGCTTTGTTAACAGCGTCAACAACACCCATCACGCGGCGCTCAAATGCATCCGCCATCTGAAGACGCTGTTGCATACGTGCTTTACGACGATCAGCCCGCTCCTGTTCTTCCTCCCGTTGACGGCGCTGCATCAGTTCCGCCTGCTCTACCTCTCGTGCCCGGCGCGCATCCGCGGCCAACGCTTCAGATGCGCGTTTTTCTTCTGCCAAGCTCTCAAGCTCAAAAGCTTTGTCCTTGAACACAGCAGCAGCCTGCGCCATACGCCCCAGTTCGTCCCCCCGGTTGGTGTGAGGAATCGCGACAGATTTGTCGCCATCGGCAAGTTTGCTGACAGCCTCTGTAATTCTGCCCAGAGGATTTGCGACAGAACGGCCAATATACCAAGCTAGGGCTGCTGCAATCAGCGCCCCAATCAACAGGCCGATAAAACTCTGCCGTGTTGACCCTTCCACGGCACTCATCATGTGGTTGAGAGCCAATGTCTGCCCTGCCCGCGTGCCGGACTTGATCGCCTCTGTCACGACTTCGACCTGCCGGGCGGCAGCATCAAGCTGATCGAGGGCTGCGTGAACGGCTGTGGCCGTTGCATGCTTCTGACGCAAACTTTGGCGAATAACGTCACTATCCCTGCGCATGTAGCGCACCGCGGCCTGCTCCCGCCGTGGCACCCCGCGCATGAAGCCCATGACTTTCTGAACGATCCCATCGAGCGCTTCCGACGTCGTGATGGCTGCGTCGAAATCTGTACTCGCGCCACTGGACACATAGGCAATACTGGCTTGGTTAAACGTCGTGACGAGTGGCGAAATCTGCTGTGCCAAAGCTTTTTCGTCATCACTCCGATTAGCGAGGAAATCAACAAGGTTTTTTGCACTTTGTTCAAGCTTGCCGACACCAATGACCACCACCTGAAGCGCGTCACCTTCGTTCCCCAGACGGTTCTCCATGGCAGTAAAAACCTCATCAAAGGACGTTGCTACAGCAGCCAGGTCCTCAACTGTCCTTTCTTCGTTGTTTGCGATGAGCAGCTTTTCGACCTGCTTGCGGCTTTTGTTGGCGCGGGTCCGCGCTTCGGTCATTTTTTCCTTGTCTGCTTCAAGCCCGGAAAAGGAATAAGCACGAAGGGCCATGGTCTGGGTCGCGATATCAGCCGTGTAGTCATTCACTAGGCGAACAATGTCGGTCTTGGCAATTATTTGATTAGACGCGCCATCAAGGCCACGAAGACCAAAGGCGGAAATGAGATTTGCTGCCGCCAAGGTGACGATCACCGCAACAAAACCAAGTAAAATTCGAAGACGCACCGAAAAACGCATCACAAAAGCCTCGCTATCCTGCAGCCTGCGCGCCTGAAACGCAGCAATGACATAAGCCTGATTATTTTGCGAGGCAGCCTAGAGGCGGTGCGTGACAGTTTTGTTTCCCAACCATCACGTTTTGGAGAGTGTTTTAAACCGTTGCAATTAAGCGTCACGGATAGAGTTCGGCGATCTCCCAGGATGAACCAGCCTCATACAGCCGGAACGTCACACGTTCATGCAGGCGAAACTTCCTGTCTCGCCAAAACTCGAAATATGCGGGTTTCAACCGGAAGCCTGACCAACAATCCGGGCGTGGCACGTCTCCTACTCCGAATTTTGCTGTGTATTGCGCAATCGCGGCCTCAAATTCGAACCGGCCAGCCATCTCGCGGGACTGTTTTGAAGCCCACGCACCAATGCGGCTCGCGCGGGGGCGGGAGGCGAAATAAGCGTCTGCTTCTTCGGTGGTCACCGGTTCAACAGCGCCCTCGATCCGCACCTGGCGCCGCAACGATTTCCAATGAAACAACATGGCAACATTTGGGTTCTCGGCAAGTTCCCGGCCCTTCCTGCTTTCGAGGTTGGTGAAAAAAACGAGGCCGTTTTCATCGCAACCTTTCATCAACACCATGCGTAAACTTGGCACCCCACCTTGGGTACAAGTCGCGAGAGCGACAGCCGTCGGGTCATTGGGCTCGCTCTTTTCCGCTTCCGCCAGCCACGATTGAAGCCGCTCGAACGGCTCCTTGAATTCCGCTGTTTTTTCACTCATATCCTGCCCTTATCTCTGCACAAAGTTGCTTCACTATAGGCATACGCCGAACGATGGTTTACAGATGCAGATGCACTGCAATATTGCGCGAGCCCAACGACTGCCTGTAAGATGGCCAAGCAGTTGATTTAGTATATGGTTTTACGGTCTGAAACAATCCTATGAGCGATCTATATAAAATAATGGGCGTTAGCCGGGATGCAAGCCAGGACGAGGTAAAAAAAGCCTATCGTGAACTGGCGAAAAAGCTGCACCCCGACCGCAACAAAGACGACAAGGCAATCGCCGACCAGTTCAAGCGTGTATCTGCCGCTTATTCGGTTCTGGGCGACAAAGAACAGCGCGCCCGTTACGACCGTGGCGAGATAGACGAAAACGGTAACGAACGCCCCCCATCATACGGCTTTGGTGGTGGTCAGGCAAAGGGACGGCGCTACAGCTCTGACAGCCGCTATGATCCGTTTGATTTTGAAGAAGCCAGCGACGTTTTTTCCAGCTTTTTTCGCTCCGCCGCCGGGCGTGCAGGCCGCAGAGGAACTGCGTCTGACGGTACTGGCAGCAGTGCACGCGAGAATCCATTTCAATCGTCGGGGCGCCGCAAGGGCCTGGACATCAACTACAAGATCACAATCGGCTTCGAAGAATCCATCATCGGCGGCACGCGGCGTATATCACTTAATGACGGCCGCTCGCTGGATATCAAAATTCCGTCCGGCATCAAGGATGGCCAGATTATTCGCCTTTCCGGACAAGGTGGGCCTGGGGTTGGTGGTGCGCCAAAAGGCGATGCGCTTGTTGAAGTTACCGTTGCCCCCCACCCCTATTACCGGCGCGACGGCCTTGATATCCTTCTCGACCTCCCGATCTCGCTGGATGAAGCTGTGCTTGGCGGCGACATACAGGTGCCGACTCCTAAAGGGCGCCTTACTATTCGCATTCCCAAAAACAGTTCAACCGGCAAACGCCTCCGCCTCAAGGGCAAAGGTGTGAAGCGCGGCGAGGAAATAGGCAATATGTACGTGACGCTTAAGCTTATGCTGCCTGCAGAACGTGACCCTGCACTTGAGAAACTGGTGAAGGACTGGGGGGCAAAAGGGGGTGACGCACTTCGGCGCAAGGCAGGCCTCAATTAATGGTAAACGAGATCAAAAGCCTTCCGCCTGCGCTTGAGCGTCACAAAAAGGTCTGGACCCGCGCTTTTGTACACTTCTTCGCCAACAACGGCCTTGATGCGGCAGGAAATATGGCTTTTCTGACCATGCTGTCGCTGTTCCCGGCCCTAATCTTCCTCGTCGCCGTCTCAGGTTTCATGGGGCAGACGGAGAGCGGCCTGGAAGCAATCCAGTTCATGTTGTCGGTTTTACCGCCCGAGGTTGAGGAAGTGATTGACGGGCCGGTGCGCGGCATTATTGAGAACACGGGCGCGGAGATCCTCACGGGTTCGATCCTCTTCACCATCTGGACGGCGGCGAACGGAATTGAAGCCGGGCGCGGCTCGCTGATCAAGGCGTTTGGCCGCGAACATGCCCGTGCGATCTGGATCAGGCGCCTGGAAAGCCTTGCTATTGTGGTTTTTGGCGCTGTTACGATTGTCATCGGCATGTCCGTTCAGGTTCTCGGCCCGCCCCTTGTCACCGCCTTCACCAGCCTGTTCCCTGACGTCATCTCAAGCGGCCTCAATTTACTTTGGAAATACCTG
The DNA here is from genome assembly GCF_025574465.1 of Kordiimonas aestuarii. Taxonomy (GTDB): domain Bacteria; phylum Pseudomonadota; class Alphaproteobacteria; order Sphingomonadales; family Kordiimonadaceae; genus Kordiimonas; species Kordiimonas aestuarii. The sequence goes on along the minus strand of NZ_JAOBPP010000007.1, from coordinate 48,787 downwards.
AGCCTGCTGGTAAGCCCTGCAGTCTTGCTACTGGGTCTGTATACAATGTATGTGGCCCTGACCCCACGCCGCATCAAAAAGCCCGTGCGCCTACCCGGTTCTTTGCTCAGCTTGGTGGTTCTGATGGCAACCGCCCGGGGATTGAGCATTTACCTCAAATATGCCGGGCACTATGATGTCACTTATGGCTCGCTTGCCGGCGTTGTTGTGATGCAGTTGTTCTGCTTTTTCGTAAGCTTGGGCTTTGTGCTTGGTGCGGAACTGAACGCAGCCTATACGTTCGAGGGGCGGGAGAAGAAGGAACCCGACAGCCTTGATGAAGAACCGGACGTAGAGATGCCGGAGGACTACCAGGAAGCATTGATCAAATCTGATAGCAGTGAAGACAATAAAGAAGACGCAGAAACCACTGGGAACAAAGACAGTTAAGCGATTGACGGATAAGGTTCTTGGTGTAGGATGCGCCAAAATTTCGGCCTAACAGATAAAATAGAGGGGCTACGATGACAAAATTGATGGAAGGAAAGCGCGGCCTGGTCATGGGGGTGGCTAACGACCGCTCAATGGCTTGGGGCATTGCCAAGGCGTGCGCAGAACAGGGTGCTGAAGTTGCGTTCACCTATCAGGGTGATGCACTCAAAAAGCGCGTAGAACCGCTGGCGGCGTCTATTGGTTCGGATTTCCTTGAGCCATGTGACGTCTCCGATGGCGCGTCAATTGACGCCATGTTCGAGAAGCTCGGCAAAAAGTGGGACAATCTTGACTTTTTTGTCCACGCCATTGGCTACTCCGACAAAAACGAGCTGCGGGGCCGCTACATTGATACGTCGCTCGACAACTTCCTGATGACCATGAATATCTCGGCCTATAGTTTCGTCGCCGTCGCACAGCGTGCGGAAAAGATGATGCACAACGGCGGCAGCATGGTCACCTTGTCTTATTACGGCTCCGAAAAGGTTGTACCGCATTATAATGTCATGGGCGTCGCGAAAGCCGCGCTAGAGTGCAGCACGCGCTATATGGCACGCGACCTTGGCGAAAAAGGCATCCGCGTGAATACCATTAGCGCCGGCCCGATGAAAACATTGGCGGCTTCTGGCGTTGGTGATTTTCGCATGCTGTTGAAATACAATGAGAAAAATGCACCTCTCCGCCGCAATATCACGCTTGATGACGTCGCGGGCGCCGGGCTCTATCTGCTGTCGGACCTGTCGTCAGGCGTCACCGGGGAAACCCATCATGTGGATAGCGGTTTCTCAACTACTTGCATGCCCACAGACGATGACGCGATGAGAAAACTCATCGAACTGATGGACAAATAAGGGAACATATATGTCCTTTAATACCTTTGGCAGACTTTTCCGCTTCACCACCTGGGGTGAAAGCCACGGCCCCGCCCTTGGGGCGACGGTCGACGGTGTCCCGCCGTTGCTGGAGATTTCGGAAGCTGACATTCAGGTGTTTCTGGATAAACGCAAACCCGGACAAAATAAATATACGACACAGCGCCGGGAAGCTGACGCTGTGAAAATCCTGTCGGGTGTCTTTGAGGGCAAAACGACGGGCACCCCTGTGCAGTTGATGATCGAGAATACCGACCAGCGCTCGAAGGATTACGGCGACATCGCCAAAACCTTCCGTCCGGGCCATGCAGATTATACCTATATGGCCAAATATGGCATTCGCGACTATCGTGGCGGCGGTCGCTCAAGCGCGCGGGAAACCGCAGCACGCGTTGCCGCGGGTGCCATTGCGCGCAGGGTGCTGGGGGACGGCATCACCATTCGCGCCGCCATGGTGCAGATGGGCCGGACCAAGATCGATTATGACCGCTTCGATTGGGCTGAAACCGGCAAAAATCCTTTCTTCTGCCCGGACCCGGTGGTGGCAGAACAGTGGGCCACGGAACTGGAAGCCATTCGCAAATCCGGCAGTTCTGTAGGCGCGGTGATTGAAGTTGTCGCTGAAGGCGTGCCAGCAGGCTGGGGGGCGCCGGTTTATGGCAAACTGGACGCGGACCTTGCAACCGCGCTGATGAGCATCAACGCCGCCAAGGCCGTTGAAATTGGTGCGGGTTTTGAGGCCGCATGCCTGACAGGCGAGGAAAATGCTGACGAAATGGTGCCCGGCGACAACGGCAAGCCCGAGTTCCTCTCGAACAAAGCCGGGGGCATATTGGGGGGCATTTCGACGGGACAGCCCATTGTGGCTCGCTTCGCTGTTAAACCAACGAGCTCAATCCTCACCCCACGAAAAAGTGTAACGATAGACGGGGAAAGTACGGAAGTGATCACCAAAGGTCGCCACGATCCCTGTGTGGGCATCCGCGCCGTGCCGATCGCCGAAGCCATGATGGCTGCCGTGCTCGCTGACCACATGATGCTGCACCGGGCACAATGCGGCGACTAGCGTCGCGAATACTGGCGCATTTCTCCGTTCTGACGTAAACTGCCCGCTCCAACGAGGGGGACATTCATGCGAAAATGGCTGAAATATATCTTAGCGGCACTGGCTATAGTATTGATGGCTGCCATTTACCGTGTGTGGACCCCAGATATCCCTCACGACGTACTAGCTGAAAAATACGCGACCGGTGCCTCGGATTTTCTGGATTTGCCTTCCGGCGCCCGCGCGCATTTCCGCATGCGCGGCAACTTCGAAGGGCGAACCTTGGTCTTGTTGCATGGCTCGAACGCTTCCCTGCATACGTGGGAGCCATGGGTTGACGCGCTGGAAACCGACTTTTTTATTGTCACCGTTGACTTGCCCGGCCATGGCCTGACCGGCAAAACCCCAAATGAAGACTATACCTATAATGGCATGGTCACATTTGTGGATGAATTTGTCTCCACTCTCAACCTCCATCATTTTGTACTCGGTGGCAACTCCATGGGCGGCGGTGTCACCCTCGCCTATGCGCTTCGGTATGCTGAGAAACTGGATGGCCTTGTGCTGGTTGATGCCGCAGGCATTGCCCCGTCCGAAGACACCAAAATTAAAGTCGACCGACCCATGGCGTTCAAGCTGGCAGGCCACTGGTATAGTGACTGGATCCTCAAGAACATCACCCCGCGCAGCATGGTAGAGGAAGGCCTGAAAAAATGCTTCTCAGACGACACCAATGTCACTGAGCGCAAAATCGACCTTTATTGGGAACTGGCCCGCCATCCCGGCAACCGGGAAGCCACGGGCAAACGTTTCGCCTGGTACAGGGAAGGCCGTTCGTCGCTATTGATCGATACCATCACTCTCCCGGCACTCATTCTGTGGGGGGAGGATGACCGCCTTATACCGGTTGAAACAGGCACCCTGATGCATGAGAAGCTGGTGAACAGCGAACTTATCACTTACCCTGACGTCGGGCACCTGCCAATGGAGGAAATCTCCGCGATCTCTGCGACTGCGGTACGGAGCTTTCTTGCGGGGCTTGACGCTGTTCAAATAGACGCTTCAGAGCCGGGTGAAGGTCCCAACTAGCTCAAGATGCGACGACCACAAGAACTGGTCTACCGGCAACACGCCCTCAAGCACATATCCACTGTCTGCAAGCGTCCTTGCATCCCGGCTGAATGTGTTGGGGTTGCATGACACGGCAACAACCCGCTTTACGTCTGACTTGGCAACCTCGGCCACTTGCGCCGCCGCGCCCGCACGAGGCGGGTCAAACACGACAGCATCGACTTTTTCAAGCTCTGTGGCGCTGATTGGTTGGCGAAAGAGGTCCCTGTGCCGGGTAATGACCTGCTTGAGGTCAGGCGCCACCAATACCCCCGCTTTCAACGCATCCAACGCATCCCTGGCACCTTCAGCCGCCATCACCTGATGCTCTCGCGCCAATGGCAAGGTAAAGGTGCCAATGCCGGAAAACAGGTCAGCGACCCGGCCAAAACCTCGGCATCCATCCACTACAGCTTTTACAAGTGCAGCTTCCCCCTCGTCCGTCGCCTGAATAAATGCGGCAGGTGGCAATGGTACTTTAACCCCTGCAAAATCCATCACCGGTTCGCGTCTGATCGCTACCGGGTCCAGGAAGCCTTGGTCCCGCCAATGCAAGGACGCGACGTCTTGTGAATGGGCAAACTCCACGAGACGTTCACGCGCCGCAAGCCCTAGCGCCATTGGCGCGTCAATCATCATATCAACACCGCTCGCTGTCAGCGTCATATGCACAGTGGCGGCCATTTTGGCCTCAAAGACAGCATCAAGCACCCTACGCAGAGGCTCAAACAGGGCTGTGAGCTCTTCTCGCGTGACTGGGCACGCCGTGACGTCAACAATCTGGTGGCTTTGCCGTTCGTTAAAACCAAGTACAACACCTGCGGCGACTTTAAGCGCCTTGAGCGCAACCCGGCGGCGACTTGCAGGGGGCGTGATCACCGGGTCCAGCACCGGCACATCGTCAAAACCGTGTTGCTTAAGCGCCAAAACCGCACGGTTTTTCACCCAGCCACTGTATGTTTTTGCATCCATATACTGCAGTTGGCAGCCACCACAGGCACCAAAATACGCACATACGGGCGCGCGGCGGCTCTCGCTCTCGGAAACAATCTCCAGAAGCTCGCTATAAATACCGTTGCGGCGCTTGTCCTTCACGATCACCCTCGCCACATCACCCGGCATGGCGAAGGGCACAAATACAGGAACACCATCATGGCTTGCAATGCCATCCCCTTGAGCGCCAATCGACGTGATCGTTACTTCCAGAATATCAGCCGCCATGTTTCACACCGTAAATGAGGAACTCAACATTACCTTCGGGGCCCTTGATCGGGCTCTCCGTGATACCTTCGGCATGCCATCCTTCAAGGCCGTCAAGCCATAGGCGGATATCTTCACACACAGCTTTGTGCAGCTCCGGATCACGCACCACGCCGCCTTTGCCAACATTCTCACGCCCCACTTCAAACTGCGGCTTGATCAGCGCAATCAACTTCCCGCCAATCTTCACCTGGGCAAGAGCAGCGGGTAGTACGGTCTTGAGTGAAATAAAGCTGGCGTCGCACACTACGAGGTCAACCGGTTCAGGAATTTCAGCGGCTGTCAGGTACCTTGCATTGGTTTTCTCAAGCACGACAACGCGTTCATCGTTTCTGAGTTTCCAGGCCAGTTGGCCAGAGCCCACATCAACTGCATATACGCGCTTGGCGCCATTGGTCAGGGCAACATCGGTAAACCCGCCGGTAGATGCCCCAACATCAACGACGACGGCACCTGTTGCGGCAACGCCAAATTCCACCAGCCCCTTTTCCAGCTTGAGGCCGCCGCGACTGACCCAGGGATGGTCCTTGCCACGGACATCAAGCGGCTGATCTTCCTTGATCTGTTGCCCGGCTTTAAGGATTTTTTTTTCGCCAGAGAACACGACGCCAGCCATAATCAGCGCCTGTGCCTTGGCGCGGCTCTCGACAAGGCCGCGATCCACCAGCGCTACATCAGCCCGGATTTTTGCGGCCATCATCCTATCCTTCCAGTTACCGTTTGGTGCTTGCCGCCAGATCGTCAGCAGCCTGCCCCAAGTCGTTTCGGCCCAGGGCTTTCAATACGGCAGCCAGAATGCCGGACGCGTTGAGGCCAGCATCCTCATACATCTGTTCCGGCTTTCCGTGGTCCTGAAACAGGTCCGGCAACTTCAAGGCACGAACCTTGAGTTTGCCATCCAGAATGCCCTCTTCCGCAAGGAAATCCATTACATGAGCACCAAAACCACCAATGGAATTTTCCTCAATGGTGATCACAAGCTCATGGCTTGCGGCCAGGTCGCGGATCAGTTGTTCATCCACCGGCTTGGCAAAGCGTGCGTCGGCCACGGTGGTGGACAGCCCCCTTGTTTCCAGCTCTTCAGCCGCTTTAACGGCTTCGCCGAGGCGCGTCCCCAGCGACAGAATGGCGACCTTGGTGCCTTTCTTGACGATCCGTCCCTTGCCTATCTCGAGCACTTCACCTTTCGCCGGAAGCGCGACGCCGGTACCTTCCCCGCGCGGATACCGAATTGCCGAAGGCCGGTCGTCAATGGAATGTGCGGTCGCCACCATGTGTATCAGCTCAGCTTCATCTGCTGCGGCCATCACTACCATGTTTGGCAGGCTCGCAAGATACGTTACGTCGAAGCTGCCTGCGTGCGTCGGACCATCGGCTCCCACAAGGCCGGCGCGATCGATCGCGAAACGTACGGGCAACTTCTGTACCGCCACGTCATGAACGATCTGGTCGTAAGCGCGCTGAAGAAAAGTAGAGTAGATTGCCACAAATGGCCGATACCCCTCTGTGGCCATACCTGCCGCAAATGTCACAGCGTGCTGTTCGGCGATCCCTACATCAAAGGTACGGTCCGGGAAGCGTTTGCCAAATTTATCCAAGCCTGTACCAGACGGCATCGCAGCGGTGATAGCGACAACCTTGTCATCTTTTTCCGCAATGTCACCAAGGGCTTGCGCAAAGATATTCGTGTAGGTGGGCGCTTTTGGCTGTGATTTTTTCTTCTCGCCCGTCACAATATTAAACTGCGGAACCGCGTGGTATTTTTCCTGGTTCGGTTCCTCAAACGGGTGCCCTCGACCCTTCTCGGTCACCACATGCACGAGGATCGGTCCGTCAATGGCATCCCGTACGTTCTCAAGCACAGGTAACAGGTGGTCAAGGTTATGCCCGTCGATCGGCCCCACGTAATAAAAACCAAGTTCATCAAACAGGGTACCGCCACCCGCGGCCATGCCGCGGGCATATTCTTCCGCCTGGCGAGCACGGTCCGCCAATGGGCGCGGCAGCATATCGATCAGTTTTTTGCCAATTCCGCGAAGGCTGAGAAAAGTATGTGAGCTTACGATCTTGGCAAGGTATGCACTCAAGCCACCCACCGCTGGCGCGATAGACATATCATTGTCATTCAGGATAACGATAAGCCGATTGCCAGCCTGTTCAGCATTGTTCATGGCTTCATAGGCCATGCCGGCGCTCATGGCTCCGTCGCCAATTACCGCAATGGCTTTACCCGGGTTGCCGGACATCTTGTTGGCGACCGCCATACCCAGCGCCGCGCTTATGGATGTGGAAGAGTGTCCGGCCCCGAATGGGTCAAAATCACTCTCGCCCCGCTTCGTAAAAGGCGACAAGCCTTCCGGCTGGCGGATGGTACGAATACGATCGCGGCGCCCGGTCAGGATTTTATGGGGATAAGCCTGGTGTCCCACGTCCCAGATCAGGCGGTCCTTTGGCGTATTGAATACATAGTGAAGGGCTACCGTGAGCTCCACTACGCCCAAACCCGCACCAAAGTGCCCGCCCGTCACAGACACAGCGCTGATCATTTCCTCGCGCAGTTCATCTGCCAGTTGCCGGAGCTTCGCAGCAGGCAGTTTTCGCAAGTCGTCTGGGCTCACAATTGTGTCCAGCAATGGCGTTTCGGGGCGTACGCTCAACTCTCTCATCCTTCTACGGCGCCTGATTTTCTATATTTTATCAGCATTTAAGCTGAATGTATTCAGGCGCGTCGATTTATAGCAAAATGCGCGACAGCGCGCAAAAGCGACGCTTTATCGTCGAAAGTAGCCAAATGTTCAATAGCCTGATCCGACAACATACGTGCCTGGCTCCGCGCGCGTTCCACCCCCATTAATGTCACCAATGTCGCTTTACCGGCCTCTTCATCCTTACCCACGGCCTTGCCAACCTCATCTTCGCTGCCTTCAACGTCCAGTAGGTCGTCGGCGATCTGGAACGCGAGGCCCAGATCACGGGCGTATCCGTGGATGCTGGCCCGTGCTGCTTTGCTGGCGTGGCCCATGATGGCACCGGCTTCGGCGGCGAAACTGATCAGCGCACCTGTTTTCATCTGCTGAAGTCGGTGTATGAATGTTTCGTCCATCTCATGCTGACCGGCGGTCAGATCAATCATCTGTCCACCAACCATGCCGTGATGCCCCGAAGCGCGCGCCATTTCCCGGACCAGATTGAGACGAACATACGGATCTGAGTGTGTCTCATCACTGGCCAGAACTTCAAAAGCCAGGCTTTGAAGGGCGTCACCCGCCAGAATAGCAGTAGCCTCGTCAAACGCTTTGTGCACGGTTGGCTTCCCGCGGCGCATGTCATCATCATCCATGGCGGGCAGGTCGTCATGCACCAGTGAGTAACAATGAATGCATTCGATCGCCGCCGCCACCCGAAGGGCTTGCGAACGATCTACGCCAAAAAGCTCTGCACTGGCCAGCACAAGGAAAGGCCGCAACCGTTTGCCACCAGAGAAAAGCGAATACCGCATCGCCTCAATCACACGGCCTTCCGGGCCATCCGGCACCGAGAGAATGGGGTCCAATACGCGCTCGACTGCGGCAGATGTCGCCGCAAGCGCTTCCTTCAATGGGCCATTATTTTCCACTCGGGCCCCGCCTATTCAACGTCTAGCGGGGCCGTGCCAGCCGCATTACCTGACGCATCAAGCGTGATTTTCTCAATTTTCGCCTGCGCGTCTTTCAACTTTGCTTCGCAGTGGTTCTTGAGCGCGGTGCCTTTGGTGTAAAGGTCGATGGACTGTTCAAGTGACGCGTTGCCAGATTCAAGTTTTGCCACCACATCTTCAAGCGCGGCCATCGCCTGCTCGAAACTCATGGTTTTCAAATCTTCGTTGCTGGTCTTCGCGTCTGCCATCCGTCTCACCCGTTATTCCAAAGCATATTTCTGTTGAATTTGATTGGCAGTTATAGGCCCGCTAAAGCACGGACGCAAAGGTTATTCCTGCAAATAGCTCTCAATAAACTTCGGTGAGCGAACGCATGGAGATGCCAGGCAGCTTTGTTGTTGAAGCGAGCAGAGTATCGGTGTCAAATTCGCCGGTCGCGGTAAAGTGGTTCACGCCCTCGCGTGGCTCCCGCGTCATAAGCCCAAGGGCTTCAAGAAGATGCAAGTGCGCGATCGCTTCGCCAAGCGCCAGGTAAAAATCCATGCCCGTTATCTTACGCCTGAAGAGGGCTGGAAATGTCTGAACAGGTGTGCGGCACTCTGTGCACCATTTGTGCAATGCTTCAAGCTTCTCGATATGACCGCCGATCAGTGCATCCAGTCTCTGCTGAAGCCCGATAAACACGCGGCCATGGCTTGGCAACACCAGCGGGTTACCCGGCACCGCGCGCATGCGGTCCAAGCTGACAATCCAATGCGCTAGCGGATTGCCCATCGGCTCCCGTGCGTGCACCGAAACATTCGAGGTGATGCTTGGCAGGATCTGGTCGCCACCAATAAAAAGCGGCTCGTCAAGGCAGGACAGGCAAGCATGTTCAGGGCTGTGACCACGACCGACAACAACCCGCCAACGCCGGCCACCCATGGTAATGAGCGAACCGTCCTCTATGCGGTGATAGGTTGCCGGCAACGCTGATACGCCGCGACGATAATTATCAAAACGTGCACCCCTGATTGCAGGCTCGTAGGATTGATCAACGCCGTTACTGAACAGGAACTTGACCTCATGCTCGGGCACCGCTTCCGTGCCACCCAGCCAAAGCGTGGAAGCCAGAAGATATTCCGCCTGTGTAATGTAAAATGCAGCACCATGACGTTCAGCCAACCAACCGGCAAGACCAAGGTGGTCTGGATGCATATGGGTCGCCACAATACGGCTGACGGGTCTACCATCAAGCAAGCCCTGCTCCAACGCCTCCCACGCGGCTTTACCCCGGTTGCCGTTCGAGCCCGTGTCAACCAACGTCCAGCTATCGCCTTCGTCGAACAGATATACGTTAATGTGGTCCAGCGACCACGGCAGCGGAATACGCGCCCAGTGGATGCCCTCCGCAACCTCAACCGTTTTATCGCCTTCCGGCTTCGTATTCAGGGGAAAGGCAAGCCCTTCTTTGTTTGCGCGCTCCAATTCGCGAGCTTCGGCTGCCTTACGTTTTTCCGCGCGATGATCCGCCACATCGGAACCATCAAGGTCCGACGCGGCCTTCTGACGTTCTGTGCTGTCCATAATACTGGTTCACGGCAAAAGTCTGGCTCAGTTGCGCGCGAAGCTCTCCTCTTCCATTGCCATCAGGCTTTCAGCTCCACTCTTTATAGGAGCTAGAAGCGCTGTAGCAGAAGGCAACAATTGTTCGATAAAAAACTGCGCAGTTGTCATCTTCGCCTTGAGAAAACCTGCGTTACCCGCGCCTGCTTTCATGCGGGACGCGGCTTCTTCCGCCTGCACCGCCAAAAGATACCCACCCACGACGCTACCAAACAAGCGCAGGTAAGGTGTCGCGGCGGCCGCCGTATCAACAATCCTGTCAAAACCATTGTCAAACAGATACTCAGCGGCGGCTTCAAGTGCATTAATCCCGGCTTTCAGTTCCGAGAGCGTAGCATCAGCAAGGCTGCTCATCTCCCCTGCCGCCACCTTCATCTCTGAAATGAGGGTTCGCCAATGCGCACCGCCATCGGCCATCAACTTGCGGCCAACAAGATCAAGCGCCTGGATGCCATTGGTGCCTTCATAGATGGGCGCGATGCGGCTGTCCCGGTAATATTGCGCCACACCGGTTTCCTCCACAAAGCCCATGCCGCCGTGGACCTGCACTGCCAGCGATGACGCGTCAACACCGATATCGGTGGAATATGCCTTCGAGATCGGCGTCAGCAGGTCTGCCTCCCCCTTTGCTTTTGCCCGCGCTTCCACATCCTCAAGCGAATGCGCACGGTCAAGCGCCCAGACATTGCGGTAAATGATCGCTCGCGCGGCCTCGGCCGTCGCGCGGATCGTCATAAGCATGCGGCGCACGTCAGGGTGATTGATGATTGTCACGCTTTCGCGCGTTTCAGCACCAACCGCCGCGGACTGCACACGCTCGCGCGCAAAGGCAACGGAATGCTGGTAAGCGCGCTCCGCGACCGCCACCCCCTCAAGACCCACACCGATACGAGCATGGTTCATCATGGTGAACATGTTGCGCATACCCTGGTTTTCTTCACCCACGATATAACCAACACAGTCCCTATCATCGCCGAAGGACATCACGCAGGTTGGGCTGGCATGGATGCCGAGCTTATGCTCGATACTGACACACCGCACATCGTTGCGCTTGCCGGGCGTACCGTCATCGTTCAGCAAGAACTTGGGTACAATGAACATGGAGATGCCCTTGGTGCCAGCAGGTGCGTCCGGCAGGCGCGCGAGCACAAGGTGAATGACGTTTTCAGCCAGATCATGCTCACCCCAGGTGATGAAAATCTTTTGCCCGGTAATGCGGTAGGTGCCATCCGCCTGCGGTACAGCTTTTGAGCGAAGCGCTCCCACATCAGAGCCCGCCGCCGGTTCTGTCAGGTTCATGGCACCAGACCATTCTCCGGAAATCATCTTGGGCAGATAGCTGTTCCGCTGCTCCTCGGTGCCGTGCGCATCAATGGCCTCAATGGCACCGGCTGTCAGCAAGGACAGCAGGCTATAGGCCATATTGCCCGAGGTCACCATTTCCGTCACAGCGATAGAAAGCGTGTGCGGCAAGCCCTGCCCGCCCAGTTCAGGCTTGGCAGACAAGGTTGACCACCCCCCTTCAACATAAGCCTGATGCATGGGCTTGAATACGTCGGGAGTAATAACCTCGTCGCCTTCGAGCCTGGCGCCAACTTCGTCACCAACACGGTTGGTGGGTGCAATAATACTGCTGGCGAGTTTGCCTGCTTCTTCGAGCACAGCAGCGACAAGGTCTTCACCTGCTTCTTCAAAGCCCGGGATCGAAGCCCACGCCTTCATGCCACCAACGGTCTCCAGTGCAAAGCCAATCTCTTCAAGGGGTGCGCGATATTCACTCATAGTCATTCATTTCCCGTTTGCGCGCCAAATAGGCATTGTCAGCCAGAGCTTAGTCGCCTATCAGCTATATTGATGGTAAAGCTTTGTCCCGTTGAGCAGAATTTGTGCATGGCAATATTCAAAACTCAAGTCGTTTCTGAACACGAAGATGGTGCAATTTCAAGCGCTGTCGAGCTTTTACGCGCAGGAAACCTTGTGGCGATACCCACTGAAACAGTGTACGGGCTCGCGGCTGACGCTACGGAACATTGTGCGGTGCAGCAAATATATGAGGCCAAGGGCCGCCCTTCAAACAACCCGCTTATTTGCCATGTATCCGACATCGAGATGGCCAAATCCTATGTGGTCGTGCCACCGATTGCAGAAAAAATGATGCAGCGATTCTGGCCCGGGCCGCTTAGCCTCGTACTTGAAATGCGGCAGGCAACAAAAATAGCACTGCCAGTATCCGCCGGGCTACATACCCTTGCAGTACGATGCCCTGACCACGAGATCACCCGACAGATTATTCGCGCCCTTGGCCACCCGATCGCCGCACCCAGCGCAAACCCATCCGGCAAATTGTCGCCTACATCCGTGGCAGATGTCAAAACAGGCCTTGGCGGCAAAATCCCGCTGATTATTGACGGCGGCAATACAGACGTTGGTATTGAATCAACCATTGTTGGTGTGCGGGCTGGGAAGCTCTATCTGCTGCGTCCCGGCACCGTTACCGCCGATGACATTTCCCAGGCGATGGGTGAGCCTGTCTTTGACCGCGACAACAGCGAAATCACCGCGCCGGGCCAGCTTGCGAGCCACTATGCCCCGACCGCACATGTGCGGATGAACGCCAGCCACGCAGATGACAGCGAAATCATGATCGGCTTTGGCGATGTAGCCGGGAACTATACACTTAGCCATAGCGGCGACCTGCGGGAAGCCGCGCAAAACCTGTTCAGAATACTGCGGGCGGCCGACAATACCGGCGCGCAAACCATTGCCGTCGCTCCCATTCCCAACCACAGTATCGGGATCGCGATTAACGACCGGCTAAAGCGAGCGGCCGCACCAAGGGAGGCCACATGACGCAAAACACGCATATGGAAAATCTGCGTCAGATCGCGGGGCCTGATGGCTCGACCTCGGAAGCAGATATTTTGACGCCGCACCTCACCGAGTGGCGGGATAAATTTCACGGCAGCACACCATTGATGCTGATGCCTGCCGACGTTGAGACCGCATCAAGGCTCATTGCCTACTGTCAGGAATATAACATCAAACTTGTTCCTCAAGGGGGAAATACGGGCCTCGTCGGTGGCAGCACGCCCGGCCTTGAGGGCCGTACGGAAGTGCTTTTCAGCACCAAACGCCTCAACAAACATTGTGTCGTTGACGCAGATAATTTTTCCATCACGGCAGACGCCGGATGTACCATCGCCGAGTTGCAGACGCAAGCGGCCGCGCATGACCTGTTGTTCCCGTTATCGCTTGCATCGGAAGGCAGTTGCACAGTCGGCGGTGTCATCTCCACCAATGCAGGCGGCATCCATGTACTCAGATACGGTACAACGCGCGCCTTGACACTTGGCCTGCAGGCTGTTTTGCCAAACGGTGATATTCTTGATGAACTCACCGCGCTTCGCAAGAACAACACCGGCTATAACCTGAGCCAACTGCTTGTCGGGGCTGAAGGAACCCTTGGCCTGGTGACCAGAGCAACCTTCAAATTATACCCAAGGGAAGTGCAGAAACACACTTGCCTGCTCGCCGTCGACAGTCCCCAAAAGGCGCTAAAACTGCTCGCATCCGCCCGCATAGCCAGCGGCGATCGGGTATCAGCTTTTGAACTGATGCCGCGCTTCGGCATTGAACTCGTCCTCAAACACATCCCGGGCACGAGCGACCCCCTCGGCGGCAGTCACCCGTGGTACGTACTGACCGACATCGCCAACAGCCGGGGCGACGCAGCGCTCGAACACGATATCAGTGCCTGGCTTGAAACATCCATTGAAGACGGCGTTATAGCTGACGGATCTGTTGCCGCCTCGCTGTCACAAGCAGCTGATTTCTGGCGGTTGCGGGAAAGCATGTCGGAAGCGCAAAAAATTGAAGGCGGCAGCATCAAACACGATATTGCCGTACCTGTCTCTCGCGTACCGGTGTTTCTGGCCAAGGCGAGCGATGCTGTTTTGGAGCTGATACCTAACGCCCGCCTAGTGGCTTTTGGCCATCTGGGCGATGGTAATATCCACTTCAACCTCATGCAGCCGCAGGGGACTGACAAGCTTCAGTTTCTCGCCCGTTGGGAAGAAGTCGCAACGCTTGTCCATGACATCGTCACCGGTTTCGGAGGGTCCATTTCCGCCGAGCACGGCATAGGGACGCTGAAAAAGAGAGAGCTCTCGCGATTGAAATCAGATGCGTCTCTCGCAGCCATGCGGTCTATCAAGAACGCACTGGACCCCAATACCATCATGAACCCGGGCGTGCTTTTCAACGAATAACCAGCTCATCGGTTACGCGGGTTAATTCCAACCTTGTCGGCATAAAAGGCCTGTATTTCCCTTAGGTCTGCGTCCATGTTACCCGTCGGCCAAAATGTCGGGCCGATGCCCACCTCCCGCTTATCACGGTCAAGATAAGCAAGGACAATAGGTACCTCCGCCGTAACCGCTATCCGGTAAAAACCTGTTTTCCATTTGCTCACTTTTGCGCGCGTACCTTCCGGCGCCAGACCGAGAATGAGCGAGGGATGCCGCGCAAAAGCATTCTCCGCCCGCGCCACCACGCCCGCTGCTCCGCTGCTGTCCCGGTCAACAGGGATGCCGCCAAGCCAATAGAATAGCCACCCCATTGGCCCGCGAAACAACGTGTGTTTGCCCAGAAAGCGAACTTTCAGGCGCAATACGCCCACCAGCGCCATAAAGACCGGGAAATCCCAGTTGCTGGTATGAGGCGCCGCGATGGCAACAAATTTCGTGTGCTTAGGTACCTGCCCTACGACACGCCAATTTCCCGCACGCAAAATGAACCGCCCAACATAATCAAGCAGCGAAACAAAAAACGGTTCTGGTATATAAGCCGCGACACAATACATTCCCCATCGCCCCCCGCGGGAGAATTTCCCTAGCTCATAAAAAACGAGCGGACAAGGAATTTCCCGTCCGCTGCGTAGTTTAGAGCGCGGCCCCACTCAGGCAAAATGGGGCCGCGCTATTATACTCTTTTTGAGTACCCGTCAGATCTCAGGCAAAATCTTTAAGGCATGAGGATATTCGCAAGCCACATGCCAGTTTTTAAATGTATATAAATCAGTATATTCTGTTCTTTTGTCTCTATATGAGACACGCCATTGCCTTACATAGTGTATCATTTTAAAACATCGCATCAAAATGATACATCAAAGGTGTGGCCCGTCGTGTGGGGTTGAATACTGAAGCTGTCAGGCTGACTGACAACAGCCCAAGAACGTGCTGGCCATAGTGAGACACCTTCGCCACAGAATCTGTAATTGGAAGAATATGAGAGATATCACGCAGAAGCCACCGGGACAGGCAATACAGGCGCGTATCAGTGGCCCCTGATCAGGCGCTCATAGGCGATCAAAAGGACACCGATGACAGACTTTGAGAAGCCAGCCGCCTCAAGAAGGCGTGCAACGATCTTTTTATCGCCTTGCGACAACTTTGCCTCAACAGCCTCATAGGGACGGTCAAGCCGGACAGCCACTGCCATGGTAAACAGCCGAACGTTGCCGTTCTGGAGATAATT
This sequence comes from Kordiimonas aestuarii, assembly GCF_025574465.1. Taxonomy (GTDB): domain Bacteria; phylum Pseudomonadota; class Alphaproteobacteria; order Sphingomonadales; family Kordiimonadaceae; genus Kordiimonas; species Kordiimonas aestuarii. The sequence continues at coordinate 33,252 of NZ_JAOBPP010000007.1, read as the reverse complement.
GAGCAACACGTCTGATGTCAGGCTTCCGATTGTGCTCAACTGCTGCAGATAGTTCTGGATCTCACTCAGTGGCGCCATTTCGAGCGTCCGGGAAAACACCTGCCGGTTGGCCATGGATACCAGATAGGAAGCATAGTCTGTTGCCAGGCCAAACTTCTCCGACAAATACTCGCCGTATCGCTTTGAAACCTTGAATATGATGCGTTCAACCACTTCAGCTGGCAAGTCGGCACGTTGCGCCAACTTCTCCATCAGGCTGCGTTCTTCCGGGAAACGCTCCACCACACGGTGGTGGCTACGCCCCGACAGCGTCGCAGTGTCATTCTCCACCAGCGTGGAAACAGCGTCATAACTCCCGACATCACTGATAGCGAAACTGACAACCTCAGATAAATGAGACCGCTGGGCAATCGCCTCCTGCTGGCCGGAGCCACAACTACGCACGATATCCTCAAGGAAACTATCGTCGATGGCCTGCGAGGCCATCAAAAACGGCATGGAGACCTGATCTATATCCTGAGCGAGCTTGCTTACAAGCTCACGGGGTAAGAAACTGCAGGCCCGAAGCTCTTTTGAAAGCGCCTCCCGCACAGAGATCGCCGCATCCTCCACCAGCAATTGCGCAAGCTCAAGCGCATCGTCGCTTTCGCCCGCTCCATTTTCACGAGCCAGAATCCTGCCAACTTTACGGGCAATCTCTACCCGGGCCTCAAGGTCTATATTCCGAAGTTCTTGCATCTGCGACACGTCAATACTCATGCAGGTCACCCAATTCCACTATGGCAGATTGTCATGATATACTGCCGGGGCTGCGAATACGTGGTTTGCATAAAAATTCCTAGGGAAAAGTGATCTTTTTAAGGCCATTTGCGAAACGAACTGCATTGTCCTGGTAGATTTTAGCAGACAAATTGATCATTTCCTGCTCCTGATCGGTCAACTTGCGGACAACCCGCGCAGGCGACCCTACGATAAGAACACCCGCGGGAAATTCCTTCCCCTCGGTGATCAGGCTGTTGGCGCCGACGATCGAGCCTTCGCCTATTTTTGCATGGTTAAGGATCGTACTGCCCATACCGATAAGGGTGCGATCAGCGATCTGACAACCGTGCAACATCACCTTATGGCCGATGGTGACGTCACGACCAATATCAATCGGCGCGCCCATATCGGTATGCAAGACAGACTGGTCCTGGATATTGCTACCTTCGCCGATTGTTATCGGATCGTTATCGCCACGGATGGTAACGCCAAACCAGACACTTGACCTTGCTGAAAGCTTAACGTTTCCAATAACTGTAGCATTATCTGCGATCCAGACAGACTTGTCCTCGATCTCTGGCTGAACGCCATCTAATTCATAAAGCATACAAACCCCACACTTTCCTCTTCCAACTTACACATGAATTTCGAAACTTGCCAATGCTAAGCTTAATTCTGTCACGACAAATAGCCCGCAATAGGGTAATGAACACCCCTTCTGTCGCAAAATGGCTGCAAGATGAAAAAGATCGAACACAACGAACTTGAATGGCGTGATAATGCGCCCGTATCCGCCCACTTCGGTGATGTATATTATTCCGCTGAAAACGGCCTGGCGGAAGCGGATTATGTTTTCATCAAAGGCACCGACGCGGTGGATGGCTGGAGAAACAAAGATCACTTCGTGATCGGAGAGACCGGCTTCGGTACCGGGCTGAACTTTCTCGCCACCTGGAAAGCCTTCAGGGAAAGTGGCGCCAAAGGCAGGCTGACCTTCATTTCAGCGGAGGGATATCCGCTGACAGAAAAAGCGCTTGAGGCAGCTCATGCAACTTTCCCAGAGGTCGCCAGCTTCGCGGCCAGATTGCGTGCGGCGTGGCCACCCGCAGCCCCCGGCTTCCATTGTCGTCACTTCGATGACGGGCGCGTTACGCTCCTGTTGCTTTTTGGCGAAGCCGCAGCATCGTTTGGCCGACTGCGCGCCAAGATGGACGCTTGGTATCTGGATGGTTTTGCGCCGGCCAAAAATCCTGCGATGTGGTCGGACGATGTGTTGGACCAAATCGCCCGATTGTCGCTACCGGGCACCCGTTTCGCGACCTTCACTGCGGCGGGATTTGTCCGCCGCGGCCTCATCGCGCGTGGCTTTGATGCCGCAAAAGTGTCGGGGTATGGCAGAAAACGGGAACGACTTGTCGGTGCTGCCGTCGCGCCCACATCTTTATACAGCAAGGACGTCTCGCTCCCCGAATGGGCCACGCTTGGCGAGGCCAGCGACGGGCCTATCGCCGTGATTGGGGGTGGCATAGCCGGGGCCAGCGCTGCACACGCGCTGCAACAGCGAGGGCGAGCGGTCACACTTATCACAAGCCCCACAGCCCAGCAGGCAAGCAATGTTCCTTCCGCCATTTTGGCCCCGCGTTTCCTATTGGATGACCAGCCGGCTGCCGAGTTTTTCACCAGTGCCTATGCCTATGCGTCGAGCTTCGCACCGTTCGCTCGTGCGTGGTCGGAAGTCCCCGGCATCACCATGCTGCCCAAAAATACGAAAGATGCGGAACGGCTCAATGCCATCGCATCCCATCTTGGTTGGGCGGCGGACTGGCTGGAGGAAGCAGCCGAAGGATTGAACCTTCTGCGCGGCGGCAGCCTGGATACAGCGATGGCGCTGCGCACTCTGCGGACTAGCCTGTCGGTGCATGAAATGCATGTCTCAAAGCTCGAGCGCACCAATAATGGATGGGCAATGGAGACCGACGAAGGCACGATGATTGAAGCCGCTCACGTTGTCCTTGCCTGCGGTTTGGACGCGACCAACCTTCTGGATACCCATTCCCGCCCCACCGTGCGGCCAAACCGCGGTCAGGTGGAAGTGCTGGATTCACAACAAGTGACAGCACCCGACGGGTCGGCGTCATTCGGCGGTTACCTGACAGCCAATACCAATGGCATACGCACGCTTGGCTCAACCTTCGACCGCATGGATGAGGCAACCCTCAGTGCCCATGCTCCTAAAGAAAGCGATCGCCGCCAAATTCTGGCAGCCTACAAGGCAGTTACCGGTAATGAGATATCTGGTGATGCGATAATGCGGTCCTGGGTAGGGCTAAGAGCCACGACACCCGACCATCTGCCCTATGCGGGCCCGGCTTACGACGGGGAGGCCGCGCGGCGGGTATATGCGCGGCTGGGCATTGATGCCAAAACTTGCGGCCTTGGCGCTCCGCCTTCCCTGACGGGGCTCAGCATACTCACAGGCCTTGGTTCAAAAGGTTTTCAGTACGGCCCGATACTGGGCAATTACCTGGCAGCCGGCCTGTGCGGCGACCCGCTACCGATGCCCACGGACCACATCGCGCTTCTACACCCAATGCGCAGACTGATCCGGGACATCATCAAGGGTCAGTCCTCTTCTGACAATTGATGTTCAAGCACCTCCAGTTCATGCAGTTCCCGCTTCTTTTTCCGGTAGTAAGGCCAGAGCGCCACAACTGACGCAATTATCGCAAGCCCGGCAACGGCAAGGGTGATATGGACCTCCTTCATGTGGTCAGGACCAACGTTCCGTGTTCCGTCATTCATGACCCAAAAAGCAAGGGGAAGGATGGCAATAGAGGCCACACCCATCCAACAATTCAGTTTCACGTAGCGGATACCGGCGCGTGCCCGTTTAATCTGCAAGCGCACAAGAGACAACGCATCGTCCTCCGCATGGCCCCAGGCACCCCGGCGAGACCAAAAACAAGCATATCCCCCGCCAACACAAAAGCAGACACCAAACACACCAAATACGACACGGGCCAGTGATTGCTGTTCAACAATCGCATAGAGAAAAACCGCCGCACCGACAATGCAGAACAATATTTCGACAAGGGCGATAAGGCGCATACGCCACCAGACCAGACGGGCGTTGCGAGCCAGTTTTTCCATATCTACCGGCGTACTATCCTGCCACATGGTCTTGAGATCATCCCACTCTGGCTGGTGGGACATATTCTTGCGATCACTCATTCAACGCCTCTCTGCACGGTATTGCCGCGTGCCATTTGAAGCTTCAGGGCTTCCTTGGCACGGCTGAACCGTACCATCGCGTTATTTTCTGAAATACCGAGGGTCTCTGCAATTTCCCGGTGCGAGAACCCCTCAAGCGCCAACGTCGTCACTTGTCGCAGGTTCAAAGGCAGTGCGCGCACCGCATACAGCAGTTGCGCGCGTTGCTGCTCTTTCTCGAGCCGTACTTCAGGCCCATCAGCCTTGCAGATAATCTCGTCATTGAGTTCAGCCTGTCGCGGACGGTTCGCCGCTTTCGCGACGTGAGAGACGGCCCTGTTCTGCGCCACCCGGGCAACAAAGGCTTTCAGGCTGCCGTCCCCGCGAAACTTGGGCAGGGCCTGCCAAAGGGCAAGGGACACATCTTGCAGTACCTCCTGCTGCTGAGCGGGATCAACCTCGTAAGAGGCGACGATCCGGCTCAGCATCGGCCCGTATTCGCCAAGTACCGCGTTAAATTCCACCCCTGCCCCCTTCAGGCTTCAAGTCATGCTTCAGCGAGCATATGTTCGCTTGACAAGCGCTTGATCGTCAAGCTCAGGCACAGTGCGGTGCCCAGAAGTCCCGCCGTCATTGCCGCAGCTGTCAGCTGGATATCCACAACACCCGAGAAAAAGATGCTGCCAAGGCTTTCCATGTCGGAGAAAATCGGCAAATAGTTCACGAACGCAGGCAGCTTGCTTTCACCGTATATCTTTGCATAACCGACGATTGCCGGCACCATCATCATCATCGACATATAGGTCTGGCCTTCCTTGAAGCTTTTGGCGTGAATGCTGACCACCAATTGCAGCGACGCCACAAACATACACAAGGTCACGAGCTGCAGCAGCGCAAGCATCATGCCTGGCGGTGTAACCTTTAGCGTGAAAGGCAACAGGTCCGCGGGCAACAGGGACAGCGCTATCAGGTTTACCGTCATCGTCGCCATGGTTCCGATAAGGCCAAAACTTGCCACCATAGCCCACTTCCCGATAGTTATAGTCGCGCTGCTGACAGGCAACACCATCAAAGAAGCAAGGCTTTGGCGCTCCCGTTCGCCCGCAAGGGCATCAAGCGCCACGCTCAGGCCCACGACAAAAGGCGCGAGGGTAAAGAGCAACATCATCATGTTACCCATGACCTTGTTGATAAAACTGGCTTTGGAGACGTCCCCTGTGGATATCTGCATCGGGGCCATCAAACCGGTAGGCACACCCCGTGCAACCAACCGGACAGTTGCTATCTGCTGGTTGTAGGCAAGCAGCGCCTCACTGGCTTTCATGCCGCGCTCCGCCGCGGTGCGAGACGTTTCGTCCACATAAACCCAGACTCTCGCCTGCTTGCCGTCGCGCAAACGCGCCGCATAATCATCAGGCAATACCACAAGCGCATCCGCACCCTCAGGCAGGCTTGTGGGCACTGGTTCACTCTCTGTCCCGGTAATGGCAAATCCCGCGCGTTCCAGATATGCCACAAGGCCGGGCGCCTGCGCCATGCCGTCGATGGCAATTGTAGACTTCACGTCAGGCGCGCGGTCATCAGACATCAGGTAAAAGAGAAAGGCAAACATCAGCGGAAAGCCAAAAACATAAGAAACGATAGCGATCAGCGCGCGCTTGTCACGCAGCATATCTTTCATTTCCTTGCGGTAAATGGTACCGATTGCGCGATTCATGCTGCGCTCCTTTTTGTTGTATTGATCGCTTCGTTAGTGAGCGCCACAAAGGCTTCCTCAAGGTTGGGCTGGCCACTGTCCCTCACAATGCCTTTTGGGCTGCCATCAGCGCAAATCAGGCCTTCCGCCATCATAACCACATGGTCGGACAATACCTCGACTTCCGCCATTACGTGGGACGAAAGCAGGACACAATGCCCCTCTGCCTTCAGTGCCAGTAATATTTCACGCAAAAGCCGGATGCTCATCACATCCAGGCCGCGGGTCGGTTCATCCAGCACAATATTCTGGGGCTTGTGCACAATGGCACCGGCAAGCGCTACTTTCATCCGCTGGCCCTGACTAAAACCCTCGGTCCGGCGGTCAAGAATATCTTCCATATGCAGAAGGCGAGTAACCTCCTCCACCGCATGGTCACGCGCCTGTCCCCGCATGCCCTGCAACTCGGCAAAATAGGCGATATGTTCGCGCGTTGTCAGCCGGGTGTAGAGGCCAAATTGGTCAGGAAACACCCCCAGCCGGGCCTGGGCCGCGATCGGGTTTCCAAGCACGTCAATACCGTCGACGGTAACTGTACCGCTCGTGGGCCGAAGCAACCCCGCGACAGACCGAAGCGTTGTGGACTTGCCTGAGCCATTGGCGCCAAGCAGTGTGGTAATCAACCCATCTTCGGCTGTGAAACTCACATCGCGTACAGCCTGCACATCGCCAAAGTTTTTCGCAATTTTTTGTATCTTTATCATGGTAATGCTCCCTATTCCGTATTGCCGTTACGGCCAACCGCGAGAGGGAGGCGCCGGAGGTGATCAAAGCAGGATATATCCAGAGCAGAGACATCAAGATTTTCGATGAAATCGGCCATAAGGGAAGGCATACAAGCGACATAACTTGTGTTGTGGCCTGTACCGGGCACCACAATATGCCGCCCGTTCGGGAAGCCCCCTACAAAATGATCGCCCATCGATGGCGGCGTGATTGGATCAAGGTTGCCCGACAACACCAGAGCAGGTACATCACCTTCAATCGGCGTCAGGGCATCGCTTTCCGGCATGGTGCTGTCCCACCCGGCACAACCTGCCTTCCAATATCGATAATAACTGTCCTCAGCAAAGCTACCCTCGCCTGCCGCCACGGCTTCAGCCTCGCTCAGGCGCGGGATTTCATCACCACACAGTATGGAATATGTGGTGCCCAGATACATGGATTCCGAGATCGCCGTCGCCCCCAGCAGCGAGGCAATCAGGGGATTGAGGTTGCCCTTCACGGCTTCATCCACCACCAGTGGTACATAGGTGGTGGTATCGGCGGTATAAAAGGCCCCCCGCAATGCCTCCACAGCAAACCCATGTTGCAGGTCAAACTCTATCGTCTCACCCGTTACAGGGTCAGGGCCGCTATAGTGCAGTTCGCCTGCCTTTGCCTTTGCCATCAAAGCATCTACATCAGCCTCGAAGTTCGGAAACCTTGCCGCACAGGCGGTATTGGCCGCGCAATCTTCAGCGATCAGATGTTTGGCGCGTTCCGCACTTTGCGGCGACGTTTCAAAAAGAGAAACATCGGGAGGCAACACGCCATCAACAACGATGCTGCGCACACGCTCCGGGTATCGCCGCAGATAAAGTGCAACCGTGCGGGTACCGTAGGAGCCGCCCCAGAGATTCAAAGTTTCGTATCCAAGCCGGGCGCGAACTTCTTCGGCGTCCCGTACAACATTTTCCATCGTGATATGGCGCACATCAATTGGTGCACTTTCCCGGCACTGTCGTGCCAGGGCTGTCATATCCGACAGTTTTTCTGGAATTTCGTCCCCGTCACAGCGCACACCCGCTGAACGGCCTGTCCCGCGCTGGTCAAGTAGAATGATATCCCGCTTGGTCCGGATGTTGTCGAAGGCCACATGCACCAGCATGCCGTAGTCCCCGGCCGCCTGTCCCGGGCCACCGGCGAAAACCAGAAATGGGTCTTCTGCTGGCGTGCTTGCTTTTGCGGGAACGATGGTGGCGTGAAGTGTGACGGTACCACTACCAGGCTCGCTATAGTCAAGCGGCACATCGAAGCTGGCACACTGCACCCTTTGCTTCACACCAGAAAGAAAACAAGGTTTCAGGTTGTCCGGCTCTGCTGCCGTGGCGGCGCCGCCTGCCAATGCGGTGCACCACAGAGCAAAGCCTGCTGTCGTTGCTCGGGTTATATTATTCAATCTGCTCTCCTCTCGAACCATCGTTCTCAGAACATACAGTCCGGGGAGAAAGTGAAACCTTACAACTTTTTTCCAGATATTCGCTCGTGCTCTATGTACGCCGCGCAATCACATGCTTATCCAGCACCTTGTCTTTCAGCTTGCCACCGAGTTCATTCAGGTGGTCAAACTTATGCTCAAAGGTGCCTGTGCCCTGGGTTACAGACCGCAGTTCAATGATCAGATCCTGCATTTCAGACGCTGGCATCTGGGCTTCGATAACATCCCAGCCGGGCCAGCCTTCGCGCGCGTCGAAACCCATAATCTGTCCCCGGCGCGAGGTGATCATGCCGTTGATCTTGGCCATATAGCTTGAAGGTGCCATCACCCGCACATGTTCAATTGGCTCGAGAAGTACAGGCTCACACCCCGGCAGCGCGTCGGCCATGGCCATGCGCCCAGCAGTTTTGAAGGCCATATCAGAACTATCCACATTGTGATGCTGGCCATCTTGCAGGGTCACGGAGACATCCACGACCGGGAACCCGAGCGGCCCCTGTTTCAAATATTCCTTCACACCAGCCTCGACACTGGGAATATATTGCTTGGGGATGGACCCGCCATGAATTTTCTCTTCAAACTCAAAACCCTGCCCAATTCCCCGTGGTTTAACCTCGATTACCACATCGCCGAATTGACCATGCCCCCCGGACTGTTTTTTGTAACGCGTATGTTGCACCCGCGCACGGCGGATCGTCTCTTTATAGGGTACACGGGGAAAAGCGAAGGTCACGCCCACCCCGTATTTGTCAACAAGCCGTGCCTTGGCCGTTCGCATATGGATTTCCCCCTGCCCCCATAGCAACAGTTGACCGGTGTCTTCCCTGTGCTCCACCTCAAAGGACGGGTCTTCCTCCACCAATTTTGTGAGGGCTTCCGATAACTTGGCCTCATCCTTCCTGTCATGCACTTCAAGGGCCTGCGCGTATACAGCGTGTAAATGCTCAGGCTTGGGCGCTCCGGTCCCCCCCAATGTGTCCCCGGCAACTGCGTCGAGGCGGGCAATGGCAATCAGGTCCCCCGCGCTGGCTTTGGCTGTCTTCTTGAGCTCTGGCCCGCGCACCGCAAACATGCCGCTGATCTTGCTATCGCCTAGCTGCATGCCATCTTTCATTTTGCCTTTGACAATACGTGCAAACGAGAGTTTGCCCATATGCGGCAGATATTTTGTCTTCAGAACATAAGCAACCATATCCCCCGCTCTGGTCGGCATCATGCGCTCAGACGCAAGGCTGAAGTCCGGCATTTCATGCCTCAGCGCTTTCATCAAGCGCCTTAGACCGTAGGAATTGAGCGCACTGCCCATAAGGACCGGCATGATATTGCCAGCCCGGAGATCGGTGGCCAGATCATTGAAAATTTCTTCCGCCGCCGGATCGATGTCATCCAGCAACTCTTCCATCAGTTCGTCATGAAAATCCGCAAGACGTTCCATCATCTGGAAACGTTCATCGGCAACTTGCTCGACATAGCTTGCTGCTGTTTTGGTAATCTCCCTGCTCCCGTCAATCCCATAGCTATAGGCCCGGCGGGACGCGAGATCCACAAAGCCGCTGATCTGTTCTTTTTCGCGGATCGGCACGTGCCGCAACACGCTTGGCAGCGCACTGACCTCATCAAGCGCCGCGGCAAGGTCCCGGATATGCACGTTGCTGTGATCTATTTTGTTGATGAACAACAGGTGCGGAATACCTTCGGCCTCAAGCTCATGCAGCAGCGGGCTGAGGGCTTGTATTTTATCGGGCTCGGGTTCCGCCACCACGACGGCCACGTCCACAGCATGCATCGCGTTACGCATTTCCTGCAACAGTTCTATCGAGCCTGGGCAATCCACGAATATATATCGATCACCTAAATATTCAGCTTCTGCCACGTTAATATCCACCCCCATGGTCATGGCCTTGGCTTCAATACTGTCATCAGCAAAAACCCGCTCACCATTTGCCCGGCGGCGGGTCGTGTTTGTCATAAAAAGAATATTCTCAAGAAGCGTTGTTTTTCCGCTCGAATATGGGCCCACGAGTGCTACTACTCGTGGGCTTGCCTGAGTGCCGCTAGTCATTGATCCCTCCGTCCATAGGTCACATTGCTGGATTAGCGGAAATCAGATTCCGCGCTCAACCGGGCGTAGGCATGTGTTGCTTTTCTCAAGCGGACAAACACCAGCGTACCAGACAGGCAATAGATTGCAAAAATCTGATCCGGGTTTAAAAGGAAGCGCCCTAACCTTTTGAAATATAAAAACCTGTGATGAAGCCTGGCCATCGTCTGTTTCGGTTTCAATCTCAACAAACAGGCCGTGCGAGTCGGAAAACCTGGGCATGCTTGCCTCGGCTGAGAAGTTGATATTGCACTGCAACATGGCTATCTAGGATACAAGACAAGCTTGAGGGAAGATCATGAGCACAAACCGCGCCGTTGAAATTGTTGAAGTAGGGGCCCGAGACGGGCTGCAAAACGAAAAAGTACATTTTTCGACAGAGCAGAAGGTGAATCTGATCAACCGCGCCATTGAGGCCGGGCTGAAACGTCTGGAAGTGGCAAGTTTTGTACACCCTAAACTGGTCCCGCAGATGGCAGATGCCGAAGCAGTCATCGCCGCACTGCCTGACCTCAAAGAGGTGGAATATGTTGGGTTGGTGCTAAACAAGCGCGGTTATTTGCGCGCCCTTGCTACACGTGAAGGCAACAAGCGCGGGGTGGACGAAATTGGCTGTGTCGCCACAGCGTCCAATACTTTCGGCGAAAAGAACCAGGGTCAAACCCGCGAGCAATCCGTTGATATCTGCAAGGAAATCATCAAGCTCGCAGCCCGCGAAGGGCTCAAGGCTCAGGTGACTATTTCTACTGCTTTCGGCTGCCCGTTTGAGGGTGAGGTGGATGAGGATACAGTGATTGAAATGGCACAGTCCCTCGCTGAGGCAGAGCCACGGGAAATTGCCATTGCCGACACAATTGGTGTCGCAACACCTTTTCATGTCAGCAAGTTAATGGCACGGCTGACCGATGCATTGCCACAGATTACCTGGCGTGCGCATTTTCACAACACCCGCAATACAGGCATAGCCAACGCTTGGGCGGCTTATGAGGCAGGCGCCAGTGTGCTGGACAGTTCGATTGCCGGCCTTGGCGGATGCCCGTTTGCCCCGCGAGCCACTGGCAATATAGGGACAGAAGACCTGATATACATGCTGGACCGTTCCGACGTGGTGACAGGCGTCGACCTGGAAAAAGCCATCGACCTGTCACACTGGATTGAGGCTATCCTCGGACGCCCAGCACCCTCTATGGTGGCTCATGCCGGTGGGTTTCCCAAACCGCAATAAAAACGAGGCAGTCTCACCTGGGTGAAACGCCCCGTTTTTTTGCTTCACATATCAGCCGTTATTTTGCTTCGGCCAATAGTTTGTCTTTGTGCGCCTCAAGGCTCGCAAGCGCCCGTTGCACCAACTCATTGTCGTCGATGCGCACCGCACGTTTGTAATCAGCCTGTGCAGCCACAAAGTCTCCACGAGCTTTGTGGATATTGCCGCGGTTGACATAAGCGCGCCAAAAGAGCTTGTCCTCACCAATGGCGCGATCACAGGCTTTTTCCGCTGCGTCAAGGTTACCCCGGGCATAGTCAACCGCACAGAGATTGCTCAGAACCGGCACCAGCCGCTCGTTGCCGATGTCCGCGCGTGCCGCCCGTTGCAGATGTTTGGCTGCACCGTCAAGATCGCCAGATCGCAAGGCATTCATCCCGCGCTCGATATTCATATCCTGCCCGACATAGATGGTTTTGACTGACTGCGCATGGGCACCGCCGGTGAAACTGGCGGCAGCAAGACCCGCCGCGATTGTCAGAGTTTTTGAAAATTTGAACATTATTTGTCTCCTCGCATGGGGAACACCTGTTCCCCGGTATTCAGCGGGTCGCTCACCGCCGATGAAGCCTATATAGTGATACAAAGATGGATAGTAATTGACAAAAAATGCAGGCTTGATATTCATATTTGAATTGCCGCACAGGGACAAATTTCATAAACTCGGGAAGGATACGGCCATGCTTGATTGGGAAGACCTCAAATATTTTCTGGCGATGGCAGAACACGGCAGTCTGTCCGCCGCCGCACGAAAACTGAATGTCAGTCAACCCACGCTCTCTCGCAGGCTGACCGCGCTTGAAGAGAATATTGGCGCTGAATTGTTTGCCCGTACCCGGGCCGGGCTTGAGATGACGCTACTGGGCGAACAGATGCGCCACCACGCACGACACATGCAGGACGATGTTCATGCCATGGAGCGTCTGGTCACCGGCCACGATAGCAGCCTTTCCGGTAGTGTGATGATTTCCTGCATTGAGGCAATTGGCGCAATGTGGCTTGTGCAGAAACTGGGTAACTTCATTGAACAATATCCCGGCATCACCGTTGATGTGAAAGTGGACAATGCTGTTTCGGACCTCCTACGCCGCGAGGCCGACATTGCTCTGAGAATGTTTCGGCCAGTACAAAACGACCTGGTCGCCAAACGCACGGTCACAATGAATTACGGCTATTACGCCAGCAAGTCATACCTTGAAACTCGCGGCAAACCGCAGGCCCTCAAAGAACTGAAAGAGCATAATTTCATCCTGCCCCATGACGAAATACTCACTCAAACAAAAACCGACCCGCGCAAGGTGTATTCGCTGTCACGTTCCGCTACATTCAGATCCAACAGCATGATGGCGCTGGCCACAGCAGTTGAGAGTGGATTTGGCATTGGCGCCTACAGTTGTGTAATGGCTGTCGACAAGCCTGACCTCGTGCGGCTATTTGACGATCTGACCGTGTTCAGCACCGATATATGGCTTGTCAGCCACGCAGAACTCAGGCGTAGTGCGCGTATCCGGGCCATGTATGATTATCTGGGCGATATGCTGACCAGCCACAACGATGCCTTCGCTGGCCGTCTTCCGGCACGCGCGGCAGAATAGATAGCAGAATAAGGATAGCCTTAGCTGACGCCAGAGCCCCCGCCTACCCAGTTGATAGGCTTTGCCTGCATACGCGCGCGGTAACTGCTCCAGCTCGGGTCAACAAGGTTTGTGCGGAACGGTAACCGCTCGGCTGGGATAAGGCTCCAGACCAGGTCTCCGACTTGACGACAGGGAAAGACCAGGTCACCAAGCCTGTTGTGCCACGGTTCATCATCACCAAAGTCATCAAAAAAGTCCCAGGCCACCAGCCTACCCTGACGCAGCCCTTCACTTTCAGCACATGTGCCCACCATATCCTCTACAATATCGCCCATTTCGGCCTGCTCACGCATGTTACCGATCAGGCAGAACTGCTCCTGTCCTTCAATATCCCGCAACAGGAATCCGCGGGAATTGGGCAGATAATAATATTCGCTATAGGGGAACAGGTTGTGGATGCTACGCATCAATTCAACGGTATCAAAGCGGTCAAGGCTGTGGTTGCCTGAGACACGCAGTGCCTTGGTCAGCGGTTCGAGTTTGTCTGCCATATATTCGCGGTGCAGTTCACCCATCATGGCCTTGATCTTGCCAAGTGCATCCGGATCATTTTTCGAGACAAACCGGTCGATCAGCCCATCGTTAAAGGCGGCAATCGTCGCTTCATCGCTCATCTGTCCCGTCAGCAGAATGGTTTTCACGCCCATATCCGCGATATTTGAGCAAAACTCCAACCCGCTCGTGGCAGGCATCACCTGATCCACAATCACGACAGAGATCATCTCAAAACGGGAGCCCGACATCGCGAGCTGCCTCAACCGTGAGGACTTGAGAAGGAGCAAATGATCACCAACCTCTGCCCCCGCTCCTTCGGCGTGGCTGCTGTAACGCTCAAAAACGTCGAAGGTATCATCGGCAATCTCCTGCGCCCGGGAGAGGCATTTTAATGCGCAGCCCGGTGAGGAGTAGCCCAGAACCGCTGCGTCACGTCCCAGCACAGCCTTCAGCGAAGCCAGAAAATCTTCATCATCATCCAGCAATAAGGCTGTACATGGGTGATACACTGGAATTTCTGGATGGTAAGAACCGATCATAACCTCTCCCCGGCAGGCAATAACACACGAAACTCGGTGTACATACCCGCCTCAGAATAGCACTCGACCTCCCCACCAAAACTGTCAACCACTCTCTTGCAAAAGGCAAGGCCAAGACCGGCACCACCGCTGGTTTCCGAATAAAACCTGTCGAAAACCTTTTTGCGTGCGGCAGCTTTGATACCACGTCCTGTATCTCGCACACACATGGCATTTTTTCCACTAATTCGGGAAAAATATATCTCGACATTGCCTTTTTCAGCCGCCGCAATCGCCGAGAGTGCATTTTTCAGCAAATTCATCAAAACATGCGCCATCAAAAGATCGTCGCCCCAGAAAGTAAAGTCGTATTCCTGGTGTATGTTGATGAGGCTGCGTTCTTTTTCAGACAAAGGATACCTCGAAAGCACGTCATCAAGCACTTGTTTCATTGAATGATGTGTAAACCCGCTGCGGTCGAAATTCTCCTCACGAACATTCAGAAGCAGGCAATCGACAATATGCGACGCTTTTTGCACATGCCGGGATAGCCTGTCTGAAACCTGGGTATATTGCAGCTTGTCCGCTCCCAGACGTTCGTCCAGTTCATCACACAATTGATGAAAATGCTCCAGTTCAAGCCTAACCCCGAGCAGGGGCGTGCGTAGCTCGTGCGCAATTGATCCCGCCAGCGCGACAGCTTTGCGCTTGTTGGCGCGGATCGTCCATTCTTCAGCCCATTTCATCGCCAAAGCCCCAGAGAGGGCGAAAAATATTACCGGCAATGCTTCGAGGACGTCGTAGGCGGCAACGGGCTGGTGGGGTTGTATGAGATAAACCAGATAGGCGAGCGGCACCCCGACAAGGAACATGAACAGCAAAGAAACGGCATCTGCGACGATGGCAAGATACAGCACAGCGCAAATCAACGATCCCAGCCAGACGCCGGAGGCCCCGTTTTGCAAGAACATATAGGTAAAGAAAAAAGGTGCAGCAAAGGTCAATGCCACGACAGAAAGGCAATAATGGAAACGCTCATGATCCTTTCGGGTGTAGTCCGAAACAATCCACAACAGGGCAAACAACACCCCCGCCAATCGCAGGTAAATGTTCTCGTAAGATTGAGGAAAAAGATGGGCCCAAAAATAATAATATAGCGGAAAGCCCAATATGGAAAAAAAGAGCCCAATCCGCATTTTGGCACGAATATACTCAAAATCAGTGACGAACTTCGAAAACAGCCTCATTTTACAAAATCCACTAAAAGTTGTTATTTAGTAGAATACTGAGCGAAATTACTCTGCGATAGTTTCCTGATTACCGCCTTATACGCGACTCTTCAGCTAAGGAACGCACGATGCTAAGCTCATTTAAAAATAGTAGTTATATTACCTATGAATGTAAACACGAGAGTCCACCCTTCATAGACGAAATGGTGGACGGCATGATGGAACCCTGCGGGGAAACGCACCGGGGACGGGCCGTACTCTCCAATTTGCCTGCACCACGGAATGCGGTGCTCATGCAATCCAATGATTATCTGTCAATTGCAGCGGACACGCGCATCGCGCGCGCTAAGGCAGATGTGTTGTTAAAACAAGGGCATGGCGACGCCATCTCCCGTGTTTTTGCTCATTCAAAGCAGGATATGCACCGGCAATTTGAATACCGTATCGCAGACCTTACCGGGGCGGAAGACGCTGTCCTCATGATGTCCGGCTACAATGCCAATACTGGTGTGGTACAAACCTTCGCGAGGCCCGCGACACCAGTTTACATTGATATCATGGCCCACGCCTCGCTGTGGGAAGGTATCCTCTGTGCACGAGCAAAAGCCCGCCCATTCAGGCACAATAATGCCGAAGATCTGAAACGAAAGATCAGGCGCTATGGCCCGGGGCTCGTTATTGTCGACTCATTATATAGTACCAATGGCAACCTTTGCCCTCTTGGTGACTTTGTTGATGTTGCAGAGGAAGGCGGCTGCGCGATCATTGTTGACGAAACCCATTCATTTGGTTGCCACGGGCTTGCTGGTGCCGGTATCACGGCCGCGCTGGGATTGACCGACCGCGTGCATTTCCGCACCATGGGCCTGTCAAAAGCCATCGCAGCACGGGGCGGCGTTATTGTCGGATCGGCTCGTAACATGGAATATTTGCGTTATGAAGCCCGACCGATGATTTTCAGTACATCGGTGCTGGGGTATGAGATAGCCGGCTTCAACGCTGCCCTGGATATTATCGCTGCAGAGCCTTGGCGGCAAGCCAAACTGCATGCCAACCACCGGTACCTTCGTACGGGATTGCTGGCATTGGGATATGATGTCAGGGCGGCTGACAGCCAGATAATTTCGATTATCACTGGGGGGCTGGAGAATACAGTTGCTTTCAGGCGCTATCTGGATCAGCACGGCCTGATGGGTTCGGTTTTTTGCCCTCCCGCGACGCCAGACAACAAGATGCTGCTCAGGCTAACGGTCAACGCGTCCTTACAGTCCTCTGAGCTACAGTATGCGCTGGATGTATGTGAAAGTGCCGTCCGGGATCTTGATATGCGCGGATGGCCGTCATTACTGCCGTAAGCTTTATTAGCCGTTTATCTTATGCACGACGTGCACTTCGTTACCGCACCCGTGGTAAGTCATCTCATCGAAACATCCCTTGGCCATGGTAATACCACGGCCATGTTTCTTGTCGTGGCCGGCATCGTCGTCAACAAAGGCCTGATACTTGAAGCCTCTCCCAGGATCCTTCACCGCGATCCGCAGGGCGGCATCATCTCGTTTGAAGTCAACACATACATAATTGTCGGCATATTCCGGCAGCGCGCGGCGGCGAAGAATCTCGGCATTCATTCCGCCGGTCTCAAGCAACTTTCCCTTTTCGTCATGGCCAATACCAAGACAGCCATGTTCGATTGCGTTGACAAACAACTCCATAAGACCAACAGCGACGCCAATCGGCTCGGTACTGGCTGCGGCAAGGCGAGACGCAACTTTCTTGGCCTCACGCCGCGACTGAAAAATAAAGCGTCCTTCTCGCGCATCCGGGCTCAAGGCCGCAAAGTCCGGTGCCCTGTGTATCGCCACTGCGGTCAGGTCGTCGGGTAACGCACCCGGCACACGCATATAAAACTGGTCCAGCAACCGTTCGACAAGGGTAACCCGGGCTCCCTCAAGCTCACATTCCGATACAAATCTCACAAAGCCCTCTTCACCAAGAAACTTGCCATCAGGCTCTGGCGCTTCCGTCAGCACGTCGGAGTAACAAAAGAGGCTTTCCCCCTCATCCAGACGGTCATATTTGTTTTCATATTCCGCAGATTTGATGATACCGAGCGGTGTACCAACACTATCGAGAAGACGGACATCGCCATCCGTCGACAAAATAATCGGACGCGGCGCCCCTGCCCCCGCATAAATCAGTTCCCCGCTTTTGAAATTGAGGACGGCATAAAACATCGTAGCAAACTGCCCCAGCGGGAAAGCTGGCTGCAGTGCGGTGTTCAAAAGCGTCAGAAAGTCGGCCGGATCGTCGCGGAATATCTCAAACCTGGCCATAGTTGCGTGAACCCGAAAGGTATTGAGGGCGGCCCCCACGCCGTGTCCGGCTATATCGAGCACAAATAGTCCGACACGGTCATCACCCAGGGGCCAACATCCCCAAAGGTCACCGCCAAGCTCAAACGATGCTTTGTAAAACGCCTCAATGGTACCGCCGCAAAACTCTTCGAGCGACATTACTGCCTTTTGATCGGGCAAAAGCGAATGCTGCATTTCCCGAGCCATTTTCAGCTCCGCCTGGATGCGGCTCTGGAAGTCGCTGAGGCTGTGTATCAGAAATTTGTTTTCAAGGTGCATGCAAACCCTTGCCAAAAGCTCGGGCTGATTAATCGGCTTTGAGACAAAATCCGTCGCACCCGACGCAAACACCTGTACACGCTCTTGCGCCGTCTCGGATGCCGACTGTACCAGAATAGGTAAATCGACGGTCTCTGGTTTGCTCCGCAACGTACGACAGACCTCATACCCGGAAACCTTGGGCATGTTCAGGTCCAGAACAACAAGGTCGGGCATACTTTGATCGATAATAGCGAGCGCTTCCGCACCGTCGGCAGCGTAGCTGATGTTGGAAAAACCACCTTTGGTAAGGCACGAGCCGATCATGGTGCGCATAAGCGGCATATCGTCCACCACCAAAATATTGGCAGCGCGGACTTCCTCAGCGACTTCCGCGACACGACCGGGAATAAAGCCGGAACCGGAACCTGTTTCAGCCATACCTTACCCCCGTGCGAACACCGCCCTATCCTTGCAGCAGATCAGACAATTTTGTGAGCTTGAGCATGCTGGCTACGTGGCCCTGCGCGCCCGTAACGCTAAGCTTCCAACCGCCGGTGTCAGCCTGTTCCTTGGCGATAAGGAACATACCCAGGCCCGCCGAGTCGACCATATCGACATTGGACAGGTCAAAGACACAAGATTGCAGGTCTTTAACAGAAAGATCCTTAAGCAACTGCCTGAAGGCCACATTTTCAGAAAAGGTTATGTCGCCGTTGAACACAACCCTGGCCGTGTTGTCCTCATTGACGTCGATGCGATATTCCATACGGTTTCCCCTGTCCCGGATAAAGGATGCGATTTGGGCTAACTACAGCCATAACAAGAATTGCGGCTGTCATTGGTAAATGAACAACAACTCTGACTACATAGCCAGCGATCTTGTAGATGACGCTACTGCCATTTAGTTAAACGACTTTTAACACGGTTGGCAATTCCAAGACTAAAATACTCTCTTTTTCATGTCTTTGACGATAATCGCCGCTGCGTTGTGCCCCGGGACACCAGTCACACCACCGCCCGGATGGGCGCCAGACCCGCAAAGATAAAGTCCCTTGATGGGCATTCGGTGGTCCGCATGCCCCAAAACCGGCCGGGCACTGAACAACTGATTGGGTGTCAGTTGTCCATGGAAAATATCTCCGTCCACAAGACCGAATTTCCGCTCAAGATCAAGTGGTGAATGGATTTGCCGCGCGATGATGCTGTCTCTGAAATTTGGCGCAAACCTGTTGACCGTGTCGATAATGCAATCCGCAGCTTCTTCCCTGCAATCATCCCAGCTTTTGCCTCCTGGCAGATGCGGCGCAAAATGCTGGCAGAAAAGGCTGGCGACATGTTGGCCTTCGGGCGCCAATGTATCATCAAGCGTGCTCGGGATGAGCATTTCAACCACCGGCTTTCTTGACCAGCCGTCCCGTTTCGCATCGAGATAGGCATCTTCAAGATATTGAATCGACGGCCCTATCACAATGCCTGACGAATGGTGCGGCGCGAGACCTTCCGCCGGCAAACAACTGAACTGAGGCAACTCGCTTAGCGCCACATTCATGCGAAACGTACCAGATCCGCTTTTGAGCCCCTTGATGCGGCGGCTGAAATCATCCGGCACCAGTGCTGGATCAACCAGTTGACCAAATAAAAGTTTTGGCGCGACATTGGATGCAATCGCCCGCGCGTTAATAACAGTACCGTCTTCAAGCACCACGCCAGAAGCACCTTTATCGGATGCCACTACCTCCCGAACCGGGCTGTCCGTTCGCACTTCTGCGCCGGCCTCAACCGCTGCTTTGCGCATAGCTTCTGTGATAGCCCCCATGCCCCCCACCGCATGTCCCCACATGCCTTTCTTGCCATTAACCTCACCAAAACAGTGGTGCAACAGCACATAGGCAGTACCAAGTGACCGAGGCCCGGTGAAAGCCCCAACAATGCCATCAAAGGCATATGCAGCCTTAACTTCGTCGCTTTCAAAGTATCGATCAAGAAGATCCGCACAAGACTGTGTCGCCATATCAAGAAGCAGACGCTGCGCTTCGATTGGTTTTCGCAAGGTATTGAGGCCGAGCCCCGCCGCCTGAATGAGGTCCCGAAGGCCACCGCTTACATTAGGTGGTGATTTCAAAAGCAATGCCCGAAGTTCATCGGCGACCGCATCAATATCAGCCTCATACCGTTCGAGCGCATCGGCATCCCGGCTGGAGAATTTTGCAAATTCGCGGCGTTTGGCTTCGCCGTCCACCGGGAACATCAGGTAACGCTCTTCATCAAGCGGGAAAAAGTTGGACGCCGCACGCTCTGCGACAGTCAGGCCATGGCGTTTCAGGTCCAGATCCTTGATGATTTTCGAGTTCAGCAGGCTGACGGTATAGGACGCGGTAGAGTTGCGGAACCCGGGGTGGAATTCCTCGGTGACTGCCGCGCCTCCTACAATGGACCTGCGCTCCAGCACCAAAGTCTTCAGGCCTGCCTTTGCCAGATAAAAAGCGCAGGTCAGCCCGTTATGCCCACCGCCAACAATCACCACATCATACATATGAAGTCCCCTCCCCAGAGTCTTAAGGTTTTATGTCATAACTGACAGCCCGATCCAGCCACGCTTTTCCTGTGAAAGTTGCGCCGCCACAGCGGGTTCAGTGTCCTGACTTTTCGGCACCTTGCCGTATCTGCACTTCACAAGCCAGCCACAATTGGATACAAGCGACTAAAATTCATTCTTGGGGTATCTGACACCCAAAACCGGGAAACGTCCGTATGAAAACCGTCTTTGTCATGATCAAATGTGAATTGGGCCGTACCTATGATGTTGCTGCCCACCTTGCTGACAATGTGCCTGAAGTCCGCAGCGTGTATTCCACCTCGGGCAACTATGATCTGCTGGCCCAGTTCCAGCTTTCTCCCAACCAGGAAATCGGGCGCTTCATTACGAAAACGGTACAGGTTGCTCCGGGTGTCAAGGACACCTACACAATCATTGGCCTTAACGCCTTCACCGAGGACGCCTCGTCTGCAGGGCCAGATGACATTTAATGGCAGCATGGGTGCCCACAGACGCCCATGTTGCGCAATGTTCATTCAGTCCTTGAGTAGACCAGCTTCCCTTCCATATAGGTCTCCAGCACAGAGATTTCGCTGATATCCTGTGGCTCGACCTTATAGGGGTCAGCATTGAGAATGATGAAGTCAGCCAGCTTGCCCACTTCAAGCGAGCCACGTGTCTTGTCCTGCCCCATGATATAGGCGCCGTCGATCGTTAGCGCGCGGATCATTTCGTCCACACTCAATACTTCGGCCTTATTCCATGTCTCCCCCTCATCAGCGTGTGGGTCGCGGCGCAGAACGGCCACTTCAATCGAATCAAACGGATCGCTCGTCGAAACAGGCCAGTCACTGCCCCACACCACACGTACACCGGCATCCTCAAAACTCTGGGCGGGATACAGCCAGCGCTGCACGTCTTTCTCAAGGAAGGGTTCTGTCAGGTCGGTGATATAAGCATCACGAAAGTGCCAAAGCGTTTGCATGTTGGCCGTTACACCAAGTTTGGCAAACCGCTTGATATCTTCCGGCTGCACTATTTCCAGGTGCGCGATGTGGTGTCGGTGGCCCAGTTCGCCGTTGGCTTGCTGAGATTTTTCAACCGCGTCCAGTGCAACCCGCACCGCCCGGTCGCCAATGGCATGCATATGAACCTGAAAGCCTGCCTGATCCAGCTTGGTGACATACGCCTGCATCGCCGCTTCACTCAGGTTGGTATCACCGCGATGGTGGGGGCCCATAGGCGCACCGACATATGGTTTGAGCATTGCCGCCGTATGGTTTTCAGCAACGCCGTCAACAAAGATTTTAACCGCTTCGGCGTCCACACGCCCCTTGCTGCGCTTACGGTAAGCCTCGCGGCGCGCGGAAACATTGGCGACGGTGTCATCCACATTGTCAACCGTGACTGTGGAGGTGACCATTTCTGTTGCCGCAAGAAGCGAGACCCGTACCCGTTGCGGCAGGTCTGCCCGTTCGGCGGCCTTAAGATAGGCTTCCTCCAACATATCGTCCATGATGGCGGCATCGATACTGGCGGTAATACCGTGGGACAACTGGTAGCCCATTCCCGCGTCGAGGTTTTTACTCACATCGTCAAGATCGGGTTCAGGCAGATAGGGAACCACCAGCCCCATGGCGGCTTCCCTTAGGGTACCGGTGGGCACACCCTGTGCATCCCGTTCGATACGACCGTTTTGAGGGTCCTCGGTTTCAGCGGTGATGCCTGCAAGTGCCAACATGGCACTGTTTACCCAACCGTTATGCCCGTCCGCGGCGGACAAAAAGACAGGTCTGTCCGGCAGAATTTCATCCAGCAAGTCTTTGCTCGGGTTCGCTTCAGGAAACAGGCTCAACTCCCAGCCCGAGCCCACGATAACAGGCATTTCTGGGTGAGCTTGAGCATAAGCGCCAATCGCCGCGAGCACTTTTTCAGGCGTCTCCATGCCACCAAGGCCAAGGCCTAGAAGTGTACCACCCCCGTCTGGCAAATGGGCGTGGCTATCAGTAAACCCGGGAAATACCGGTCGACCAGCCAGGTCATATTTCCTGGTATTCTGCCCGGTGAATGCAGTCGCGCCTTCGTCATCACCAACGTAAACGATTTTACCGTCGGCAATCGCCATAGCCGATGCAGTCTGGCCCTTGGCATCGATGGTATAAATTCGCCCACCGGTTAACACCACGTCCGCATCGTCAGCTGCGTGCGCCAACGGTCCCGTCAACGCCAGACAGCCCATGGCCGTTGCCGACAAAAGCCACTTATGCATTATTTTGCTCCCAAATGTGATCACATTGAAAGAAAAGCTGTCAGATATTACAGAAAATTGCAAGCGCCAGAATGAGAACCAGTGCCATATTCCAGCAAAGCAAGGCTTGGGAACCCAGCATGGTACTGTGATCACAAAAGCTGAGGCACTATTAAGCCTCTTGTCGCTTTATCTGCAGAAACAGGAAAGACGACCACATGAACAGCATGACCATGATAGCGATGCTGACAACAAATGGCAGCTCATGAAAGACACCATACAAAAGGCCGGTAAGGATTGGCCCAATGGAGCGCCCAAGCGCCTGCATCGACTGAAATACCCCCATCACCAAGCCCCGTTCACCAGCGTCACTTGAGTGTGATGCTATTGAAAGCACAGAGGTATTAAAGATAGCGGTCCCGACACTGACGAAGGTCAGGCCAACAAACACCCCGACACTCATGGAGGAAAATGCGATTGCCCCAAGGCCGATCGCCATGAATACGATACCTGCCTTCGCCAAGCTTCGTTCACCAAAGCGGGTGGCGAGCCGGCCGACAAGCCCGCTCTGCACAACAATCAGAATCAAGCCAAAATAAGCGAACATCACCCCCAGGTCGCTTGGCCCCCAGCCATGTTTGTCATTCATGAGGTAGGACATGATCGACTCCATCATGGCAAGGCCAAACGTGAAAAAACACATCACAATGCTCAATTGCAGCATAAGTGGCCGCCGCCCCAGGCGCCGTATGGCTTCGATCCGGCCCATCCGGCCAAATTCGGGCATATGGCTGGACGACAGGCTCTCACGGAACCTCAGCATAACCACAACCGCCCCCAGGAAACAGGCCGCGATCGATACCTTGGCTGGTGCGGAAATATCAGCGGTTTCTGCCGACCCGCCCCCCAAAATGGCACCAACTGCCGGGCCTATGGTGAAGGCCAACCCGATCCCAGCGCCAATAAGCCCCATGCCTTTTGCGCGGCCTTCACGCCCGGTCAGGTCGGTCACCGCAGCATACAAAACCGCTGAATTTCCCGCACACAGGCCCGCAAACACCAACCCAAGATGCATCTTCAATACAGTGTCAGCACCAAAAGCAATAAATACATAGGCCAATGACGCAAGCAGCAGGCTGCCAACGAGGACCGGTTTGCGGCCAACATGGTCGGACAACCGCCCCCACAGTGGGCCAGAGAGGAACTGTGCAAATCCGTAACTGGCCAAAATGGGCGTGGCGAGCGCCTCGCTTGCACCCAGGTTCTGCAATACAAACATGATGGAGGGAAGCAACAGGGCAAAACTGGCCATGACCACAAAAATGACGAGGAACAGGATAGGCATAATCACCCTATGTCAGAAAAAATTGGGAAGGTCTGTCTGCCGGCCTCCCCCCTTAAACCAGATCACCGGGGCACTTAAGATCGCAGACCTGGCGTGCCATCCTCTGCGTCACCTTCTGCTTCACCCTCATCCGGATCGCCTTCATTCTTTGGCTCGTCAGCACCTTCGGGCGGCGGCGTTTCCTTGTCTTTAAGACTGCCGTCTTCGATGAGAGCGCGACGTGCCTTTTCCATTTCCTCGCGCTTCTTCGCCAGCTCTTCGCGGCGCTTTTCGCGCTCCGCCTCAGCGTCTTTTTGAGCCTGAAGCTCTTCTTTCTGCCACTTGACGATGAGGTCGTCGATATACTGCATCAGGTTTTCATCGGCCTTGGCCAGACGTTTTGCCTTTTGAGCCTGCGTGATGCCGGACGAGCGCAACCCCGAAAGCGTCAGCGCTTCAGCCAGATCAGTGGAGATAATCGCGGATTCCGGGATGATCGCCTCCGCCTGCTTCAGGTGTGTTGCTGCGTCTTTACCATTTCCCAGTTCCAGATATGCACGCCCCAACATGGCATGGACCTGGGCATCCTCCGCCCCTTTGCTGAGGACTGCCTCAAAGTCTTTTTTTGCGGCCTCGAACTTGTTTGCCGTCAGGTTGGCCAGCCCGCGATTTTTAAGCGCTGACTGATAATCGGGGTTCTGCTCCAGCGCCTTGTTATAAAAGGTCATGGCAGCGTCAATTTCACGATGCCGGTAGGCCACCGCCCCCAGCAGATTATTTCCGACGGCGCTGTCCGGCTCAACCTCAAGAATGCGTTTGGCCGTAGCCACTGCTCCTGAAAGGTCACCGTTTTCCATCTGCATGTTTGCCAGCAAGGTCAGGCTTTCCGCGTCGCCTTCCGCATTGGAGTAGAGCGCTTGAAGTTCGGCTATCGCACCGACCTCGTCCCCGCTGATAAAACGCGTCAGCGCAAGCCGCTGGCCGAGCTGGGCGATCAGGTTCTGATCCATATCCTCCGCAGCCTTGGCAATCTCATTGGCCCGTTCAATGTAGGTGCGTGTCTCTACAATGTTCCCCTGCGCCCCGTTTGCCGCTGCGGCTTGCAAAAGCCCTTCTATGTCCTCACTACCCTCACCAATGAGAGGTTCAAGGTACAGCAACGCCCGCGCTGACTGCCCTCGGCGTGTCAGACACTCGGCGAGTTTGAGGCGGGTGGAACGATCGGCCGGCGCCTGGGACAAAAACCGCTCAAGATAGGGCTGCGCCGTGGAATATTTACCAAGTTCAAAGGCAATATGCCCGTATGTTCGTGCCGCAGGTGGAAACGTGCGCGTGAAGTCACCGGTCCGCAAAAGCATATACTCTGCTTCCTGGGTCTTGCCTTCAACGGCCAGAATGAGGGCGTTAAAATACTGTGCCATCGGGTTATTGGGCACCAGCGCATACACAGAATCCAGTTGTTCCTGCGCTTTTTCCAGTTGACCGGTTTCTATATACATGCCGATCAGTTCAAAATAGGCGAGCATGTTACCACTATGAAGGTCAACCGCTTTCAGCAGATGCTTCTCGGCATCCTCGGTACGGCGCTCATATCTGGCCACCGCCCCTTTTACGTATTGAACAATAGGATCATCCTCAACGCGGGACGCTGCTTCGTCGGCAAACGCATTGGCTTCCGTCAACTGCCCCTGGTTCAGAGACAGGAGCGCCATGCCGAGATAGCCACGAAAATCCTCAGGCTTCTCTTCAATTGCCAGCCTATAGAAGTACCGCGCGCCCTGTATGTCCTGCTTTTGTTGTGCAATGTCCCCGCGCAACAAAAGGGCCTGGAATTTTTCCTCCCCTTCAAATGAAGTGTCGTTCAAAATTTCGTCGGCCTTTTTGAATTTTTGCTGCAGCAGCAGCGCCCGGCTGAGTTTTAGCAGAATCTCGCCATCCGAGGCACCGGCCTCGCGCGCGTCTTCAATCGCCACTTCCGCAGCCACGCCATCAAGCAAGTTCAGGTAGATGTCCGCCGCCGTCAGGAAATCGGTTTTGTCGGAGATTTCAAGCTCGTCCTGCGCCTTAATGACCTCAAGTGCCTTCTGATACTCACCGTCATCAACCAACTGCTGCACCGCCTTGTCATCAAATGATGCATAGTCGATTTTCTCGGCTTCTTCCTCTTCCGAACCACCACACGCGGCAAGCAATCCGAACGATGCAATCAAAGCCGGTTTAATAATAAATCTCATGAGTTCCCCCGTAACTGATCGCGGCGCGCGGCGTTCGCCTTTGCTGAACGTCACCCCCGCTGGCGAGGTACAGCGCCCCAGCAACAAGCTTTGGCAGCAATACGTCGCAACTATGCCTTGTCAAACCCGACAATGGCAAGCCTTGAGCTTTTCCTCCCGCCCAGAATTCTTCTATTTTAATAAAATTTTACACGAATATTTCGCGATTTTGATTTATATGCAATATTTGTCAACTCAATGCTGGCTAGAATTCTCGCTCAGCAATAGCGGATACAAACAGGTGGATACAAACATAAAGTAGCCGAGGGGCGGCTTGTTTGGGTTGAATGAAGGTTAGGTCGATGGTTAAGAAGTACTTGAAGATTTGTCGTTCACTTGTAAGGGTTGGACTCGTGTCAGCATTTGGCGTGGGTATATCCTTCAGTGCGGCTGCCACCTACAATTACAATTACTTCGACGTCCTTGCCGATCCCGGTACGTATGGACCTATTTCGCTTGGTGACGATATCAACTTGAACGCCTGCGGCTCCACTTTCCACCGAGCGGACGGGTCGTCGGAAAGCTATTCGATCTGTGACCTCAGCAATCTGCAGGACTTTACGCTGGGATGGGTCGCCTACAGCGAAGACAGCTATCAAATTCTGTCATGGTATGAAGGCAGCAACGTCGCCAACGGGCTTGAGACGACTGTCAGTACCGGTACCGGTACATTTTTCAGTGACGTCGGAAACTATCTGATCGGCCTATACGTCGCGGTTGCCGGTGACACCTATGTTCCACTGCCTTACGGCAGTTATGGCGCAACCGGCAACGATACGGATCTCGCCTATGATGGCTCCACAAATACAAGTGGCGGATTTTCCAACACTTTTGCAGTCAGCGAAGTTTATACTCCTGTCCCGGAGCCAATGGCTGCGCTGATGCTACTACCCGGCTTTATCCTGATTGCACGGCGTGAGCGCCGTCGGCGGGCTAACGCCAAAACCATGGCTGCCTGATACAGGCTTTTTGAAGGATATAATCATGGTCAATTTCTTCATCAGAAAATTGGCTTCAGTTGGACTGGCTCTAGGATTGCTGACTGCGATGTCAGTCGGCGCAAGCGCGACCTATCCAAACGGTCAAACCATTGCCGATGCGGGTACCTACTCACCTGTATCGCTTGGGAGCAACATCATCCTCGACGCTTGTGGCTCTTCGTTTGCCGGCTATTCTATCTGTGACCTGCCGAGCACCAACAAATTTGGGATCGAGTGGTTCATCCTTCGCCGTAACACCCAGTACAATTACGACGAATGGCTCGCACAATACACCTATCATCAGGGCCAGGTAGCACCGAACCTGCAAAAAACCATAGCCACTGGCGGAAGCAACGTAATCAATACCGCAGGGACCTATTTTATTGGCCTGCATGTTATTTCCTACGGTGACACCATTGCGCTACCGGGCGGCGGTTATGCACAAGGCGGCTCGAGCGACTGGAGCTGGTCAGGATATTTCACTGTAGCCGAAGGGCCTATAACACCAACCGTACCGCCTTCAAGCGTGCCGGAACCGCTAAGTGCACTCCTGCTGCTGCCGGGCCTTGCCCTCATCGCACGGCGTGAGCGCAGGAAGCGGCACGCTGCCATCGCGTAAGCATGAAAATATCGTGCAAGCATAAAAAAACGGGGCCAAAAGCCCCGTTTTCCTTTTCCCGCCGCTGAAGCGACTAAACTTCGCTCATCAACTGTACTTTGGCCTGTGCCAGCATCTCGTCAAGGTGCTTCTCAACCCGGTGGCGGGAGATGTCCACGCCTTTGGCTTGAATATCCTTCATCACCTTGCGGATCACATCTTCATCGCCGTCTTCTTCAAGGTCAGCTTTCACGACAGACGCAGCATAGGCTTTCACATCCTCACCCGCGAGGCCAAGTTCCCCGGCGAGCCATTCGCCAAGCAGCCGGTTCCGGCGTGCCCGCGCCTTGAACATCATCGCCTCATCATGGGCAAACTTGTCTTCAAACGCTTTCTCGCGACCGTCAAAAGTGGTCATGGCTTTACTTCCTCCTGTCCGAGTCTCACTGTGAGATCTCGCTGAAACACAATAGCATTCCCTTTATTAAGGGTGTTTGCTTGCTCATTTCCATAGCGTAAACAAAACTTATTGCAAATTATTACAGAAAGATTGTCGCGGCGCACCTTCTCGGTTATGTTCGCGCCCGCGCAACCCACTGACATCCCTCAAGCTGAGGAAGAGGCAATATATGTCCCGCCGCAACAAGCTTTATGAAGGCAAGGCCAAAGTACTTTTCGAAGGGCCCGAGCCAGGAACTATCATTCAATATTTCAAAGATGACGCTACGGCCTTCAATGCCCAGAAAAAGGGCACCCTGCAAGGCAAGGGCGTGGTGAACAACCATATCTCTGAATATATTTTCACTGCCCTGAATGACATCGGCATCCCCAACCATTTTATCGAGCGTCTCTCCATGCGGGAACAGCTGGTCAAAGCGGTTGAGATCATTCCGGTTGAAGTCATCGTCCGCAATATCGCGGCTGGCAGCATCTCAAGCCGCCTCGGCATCGAGGAAGGCACTCACCTGCCCCGCCCACTGATTGAATTCTGTTTCAAGTCGGATGAACTTGGCGATCCGCTGATCGCGGAGGAACATATCCTCACCTTCGGTTGGGCCAATGAGCTTGAGCTTGAGGAAATGACCCATTATGCGTTCCGCATCAATGATTTCCTATCCGGCCTTTTTGCCGGCATCGGCATCAAACTGGTGGATTTCAAGCTCGAATTCGGCCGTCTTTATGAAGGCGACGACTGCATCACCATCCTCGCGGACGAGATCAGCCCGGACGGATGTCGCCTGTGGGACATGGAAACCGGCGAAAAAATGGACAAAGACCGTTTCCGCCGTGACCTCGGTGGTGAGATGGAAGCTTATCAGGAAGTCGCCCGCCGTCTTGGTATCCTGCCCTCCGCCGACATCACCGAATTTGCAGACCACCGCAACAAGGACCAGAAGTAACGCTTCTGGTCTCAGTTTTTATATCGCCCATCACCAATGCCTATCAGGCGAAATTGACTTGAGAAGAAAGTGAGCCCCATGAAAGCCCGTATCTTTGTCACCCTTAAAAACGGCGTTCTGGACCCCCAAGGCAAAGCCATTGAGCATGCCCTTTCCAATATGGGATTTGAAGGTGTCGACGAAGCCCGCCAGGGCAAGTTTATCGAGCTTGAGCTATCAGAGACCGACCGCGCGAAAGCCGAGGCCAACGTCGACGAGATGTGCCGCAAGTTGCTTGCGAACACGGTGATCGAAAATTACTCCATCGAGCTGGAGTAGAGCTGATGAAATCCGCGGTTATCGTTTTCCCCGGCTCCAACTGTGACCGGGATATGGCTGTCGCCCTTGAGAAAATCACCGGGCAAAAGCCACTCATGGTCTGGCATCAGGACTATGACTTCGACAAGGTCGATTTCATCGCGCTGCCCGGCGGTTTTTCGTACGGCGACTATCTGCGTTGCGGCGCCATGAGCGCGCGCAGCCACGTGATGAAAGAAGTTGTCAAACGCGCGGAAGACGGCGTGCCCACCTTCGGAGTGTGCAATGGCTTCCAGATCCTGACAGAAACCGGCCTCCTGCCCGGCGCTCTGATGCGCAACGCAAACCTCCACTTTGTGTGCAAGGACGTGAAGATGACGGTGGAAAACGCCGACAGCATGTTCACCAACGCCTACAAGGCAGGGGAAGAGATCACCATCCCTGTCGCGCACCACGACGGCAACTATTTCGCCGACGATGAAACGCTTGACCGGCTTGAGGGTGAAGGCCAGGTCGCGTTCAAATATGCGCAAGACATCAACGGTGCCCAGCGCCGCATTGCCGGCGTGATGAACGCCCGCGGCAATGTGCTGGGCATGATGCCCCACCCCGAACGCATGATCGAGAGCCCACTTGGTGGCTCAGACGGCCGCAAGATGTTCGAATCCGTCATGAACACGCTGGGTTAAGGGGAAAAGACATGAAAAACGGTAACGAGATTAAAATCACCCCGGAACTCGTCAAGGAACATGGCCTGAACGAGGAAGAATACGCGCGCATCAAAAGTGCGATGGGGCGTGAGCCAAACTATACCGAGCTTGGCATCTATAGCGTGATGTGGTCTGAGCATTGCTCCTACAAATCCTCACGCTTTCACCTCAAGAAACTGCCAACCAAAGCCCCATGGGTTATTCAGGGCCCGGGCGAAAACGCCGGTGTGATCGACATTGGAGACGGCCAGGCTGCCATCTTCAAAATGGAAAGCCACAACCACCCATCGTATATCGAACCCTATCAGGGCGCAGCAACGGGTGTGGGTGGCATTCTGCGTGATGTCTTCACCATGGGCGCACGCCCGGTGGCCAACATGAACGCGCTCCGGTTCGGCGAGCCAAGCCATCCAAAAACCCGCCACCTTGTGGCTGGTGTGGTGGAAGGCATTGGCGGGTACGGCAACTGCGTAGGCGTGCCCACCGTGGGCGGCGAAACCAATTTCGACCCGTCCTATAACGGTAATATCCTCGTCAACGCCATGACGGTTGGCCTT
This sequence comes from Kordiimonas aestuarii, assembly GCF_025574465.1. GTDB lineage: Bacteria > Pseudomonadota > Alphaproteobacteria > Sphingomonadales > Kordiimonadaceae > Kordiimonas > Kordiimonas aestuarii. The sequence continues at coordinate 2,542 of NZ_JAOBPP010000007.1, read as the reverse complement.
GCCGATGCGGACAAGATTTTCTACTGCGCTGCCGCAGGTGTGGGCAACCCTGTGGTATACGTGGGGTCCAAAACCGGCCGCGACGGTATCCACGGCGCCACCATGGCATCGGCCGAGTTTACCGACGACAGCGAAGAAAAGCGCCCTACCGTGCAAGTGGGTGACCCCTTCACCGAAAAACTGCTGATTGAAGCCTGCCTTGAGCTGATGGCAACCGACGCCATTATCGCCATTCAGGACATGGGCGCGGCGGGGCTGACCTCCTCAAGCGTTGAGATGGCTTCCAAGGGCGGTGTGGGTTTTGAGCTGGACCTTGATACCGTGCCGCAGCGCGAAACCAACATGCTGCCCTATGAGATGATGCTCTCGGAGTCTCAGGAGCGTATGCTCATGGTGCTCAAACCCGGCCGCGAAGACATGGCCAAGGCCATCTTCGAGAAGTGGGAGCTTGATTTTGCCGTCATCGGCCACATCACCGACACCGGCAACCTGACGCTCAAGTTCGGCGGCGAAGTGGTGGGCGACATGCCGATCAACAGCCTTGTTGAAGACGCGCCTGAGTATGAACGCCCGTTTGAGTATACGCCAAAGCGTCAGGCCATCAGTGTGAAAGCACCGGCGGACCTGAATAAAGCCGCGATGGACCTTATCGGCGGGCCGAACCTGTGTTCGCGCCGCTGGATATGGGAACAGTATGACCATATGGTCATGGGCGACACGATCCAGCGCCCCGGTGGCGACGCCGCCGTTGTGCGCGTGCACGGCACGGAAAAAGCACTGGCCATCAGCACCGACGTTACCCCGCGTTACTGCTTTGCGGACCCCGTTGAGGGCGGCCGTCAGGCCGTGGCGGAGACATGGCGCAACATCACCGCCGTGGGTGCCCTGCCGCTTGCCATCACCAACTGCCTGAACTTCGGCAACCCTGAGCGCAAGGACATCATGGGCCAATTTGTTGGTTGCCTTGAAGGCATGGGCGAAGCCTGCCGCGCGCTTGATTACCCGATCGTCTCAGGCAATGTGTCGCTCTATAACGAAACCAACGGCAAAGGCATCCTGCCCACCCCTGCCATCGGCGGTGTGGGTGTGATGAAAGACAGCGCCCGCATGGCCACCGTTGCCTTTGGGGGCGCGGGCCAAACCGTGGTGCTGATCGGCGAAACGAAGGATGAACTGGGCGCAAGCCTGTACCAGCGCGAAATTATGGGCGAGGACGCCGGCGCACCGCCGCATGTGGACCTCACGCTTGAGCGCCGCAATGGTGACTTCGTGCGTGCGCTGATTGAAAACGGCCAGGTTGCCACCTGTCATGACCTTTCTGACGGCGGCCTGATCGCAGCGCTGGCCGACATGGCGATGGCTGGCGGCGTGGGCGTGAACGTGACGGTGGGCGATGACCTGCCCGTGCACACACACCTGTTCTCCGAAAGTCAGGCCCGTTACCTTGTCGCAACCGACGCCGACACGGCTGAGGAAATCCGCAAGGAAGCCAAGGACGCCGGTATCCCGGTCACCGTGCTGGGTGAAACCGGCGGCGAACGCATCACCGTCAACCACGGCGCGCTAGACCTTGACCTGCACGCCCTCAAGGCAGCGCACGAAGGCTGGCTGCCCACTTATATGGCCAACGCCAGCTAAGGCGGTGAGAGACAAGCGGGAAACAAAAAAGGCGCCCTATGTGGCGCCTTTTTTTGTTAGGTCGTAGACTCATAATTTTTCAACCAGATACAGACTGAAGCCAGTTTTACAGCGGCGAGGAAATTCTCCGGGTTTTTGTCATAGCGCGTTGCAATGCCCCGATAGTGCTTGAGCTTATTGAAGAAACGCTCGACGAGATTACGGTGTCGGTACAGCCATTTACTGAAGGTAAAGGACTGCTTGCGGTTGGCTTTTGGCGGAATATTGGCCCAAGCTCTGCGCGCTGTGGTGAAGGCACGAAGCGCGTCGGTATCATAGGCTTTGTCAGCGAGCAAGATCGCTTCCTCCTTGATGTCCTCAATCAGATCAAGGGCCGGTTTGCTGTCGTGGGTCTGTCCAGCAGTCAGCGAAAGCCTGATCGGCAGACCATCCGCATCGACGAGGGCGTGGATTTTGGTGGTCAGTCCACCCCGGGAACGGCCCATGCAGCCATCGTCCTGATCCCCCTTTTTGCCGTGGCCCCTTGTTGATGCACACGGACACAGCTGCTGTCGATCATAATGATGTCACCGTCATGGGCTTTGCTCACCGCCTCGAACAGTCGGTCCCACACCCCGGCCTTGCGCCAGCGGACAAACCGGTTGTAGCAGGTGGTGTAGGGACCATATCTTTCGGGAATGTCTGCCCACGGCGTTCCCGCCCGAAAGCGCCACAAGATGCCGTTGATCACCCGGCGGTCATCCACCCTAGGCACCCCGCGCGGCTTGTTCGGCAGCAAAGGCTCTATGATCGACCATTCATAATCTGTCAGTTCATACCGGCGGCGGCGCATCAAAACCTCCTCAATGATTTGAGAAGCGTTGAATCATATCTTCGCCTGTTTGGGAATCCCTTTTATGAGTTT
>NZ_JAOBPP010000008.1 GCF_025574465.1 Kordiimonas aestuarii | reverse complement strand
GCCGCCATTGAACAGATCAGCGCCTGCGCTGCCGCCGAAAAGGTCGTGGCCGTCGCCGCCATAAAGCCGGTCTTCGCCCGTGCTGCCGATAAGCGTGTCATTATGGCTTGAACCCGCCACTTCCTCGAAATTCGTGAAGCGGTCACCGTCGGCGTGACCGCGCCGTCCCAAGCCTCGGCCAAGGTCGACCATCACCCCGGTATTTGAGGCGGTATAGTCCAGCATGTCACGGCCATTGCCACCATCCATGGTATCGGCGCCAAGGCCACCTGCCACAAGGTCAGCGCCCGCTCCCGCCTCAAGGAGGTTGTCAGCCGTGTCACCGGTGAGGGTATCGCCTGCCGAGGAGCCGATGACATGCTCTATCCCGTCATACATATCACGCGCCGCATCACCACCCGCACCGTGGCCGGTCGCGAGGTTGACCGTCACCGCCGCCGAAGAGGTTGCATAGGAGACAAGGTCGACGCCAGCACCGCCGATCAGGACATCACGCCCCGCGCCACCAATGAGCGTGTCGTCACCCGCGTCGCCCATCAGCACATCATTGCCGTCAAGGCCGGAAAGAAGGTCATCGCCGCCCGCGCCAAAGAGCTTGTTGCGGCCGGCGCTGCCGGTGAGCGTATCCGCGAAGGCCGAGCCAGCGGCTTCCTCGATACGCACAATCACGTCCCCGTCGGCATCGCCGCCACTGCCGCTTTCGCTGTCGAGGTTGACATTCACCGCCGCAGAGGATGCACCATAATCCACCCGGTCCTGTCCACTACCACCATTCATCAGGTCGGCGTCTGCGCTGCCGCCAAAGAGGTCATGGCCGTCGCCACCGAACAGCCGGTTTTCACCCGCGCCGCCAATCAGCGTGTCGTTGTGGCTTGTGCCCATGACATCCTCAACGTCCGAGAAGCGGTCGCCGTCGGCATCACCGCCGCGCCCGCGCCCGCGCCAAAGGTCGGCCATCACAGCGCTTGAAGCGCCGGTGTAGTCGAGCATGTCACGGCCCGCACCGCCGTCCATCGTGTCGGCCCCCGCACCACCCGCAAGCGTGTCGTCACCAGCTTTCCCCCACAAATAATCGTCGCCAGCTCCGCCTTCCAGTGAATTGGAATAGCTGGAGGATGTGTCTAACGTAGCGGTTATGAGATCGTTTCCATCAAGGCCATATAGTGTGCCTTCCCCGTTCCCGGTGATGGTGTCATCGCCAGCGGCACCAAAGATATTTGCCATGAAGCCCCCAATCGAACGGGTTGCAGGTAGGATAATAAATTTCCCCTAAATGCCGTAGAAGCAGGGGGAATACAACTTCAAATGTGTATTATTTACATGAATGAGCGCACATCGGTGGCGTAGAGCATCCAGGCCTTCGTCAGAGCACTTCCTCGACAAACGCCCGCAGGAGTTTTTCAAGGTTCACGGCGGCGATGGCACCGTATTCCATGGTCTCATGGTGTGTCAGTTCAGCCTGCATGCCGGCGGCGAGGTTGGTGATGGAACTGATGCCAATCACTTTCATGCCGCAGTGTTTGGCCACAAGGCATTCAGGCACGGTAGACATGCCAACAGCATCTGCCCCCATTACCTTGAAGGCGCGGATTTCGGCAGGTGTTTCGAAATTGGGGCCTTTGGCCATCAGGTACACGCCGTCGTGCAGTTCGATGTTCAGGCTGGCAGCACATTTGTGCATTTTTTTCGTCAGCTTTTTGTCCCACGCTTCGGTCACGTCCGGGAAGCGCACGCCAAAACGGTCATCATTCACCCCCACGAGCGGGTTAAGACCCGAGAAGTTGATGTGATCGGTAATCGCCATCAGGCTACCGGGGCCAACTTCTGCGCGCAGGCTGCCGGCAGCATTTGTCAGCAACAGTATTTCCACACCGAGCGCCCAGAGAACTCTGGTGGAGTACGCCAGTTTCTCTTCCGAATGTCCTTCATAGGCGTGTGCGCGCCCCTGCATGCAGATCACAGGCTTGCCCTCAAGCTTGCCAATGAGCATGCGGCCCGCATGGCCTTCGACCGTGGGCTTCGGGAAGCCCGGCAGGTCAGCATAGGAGAAGACCGTAGCATCTTCCATTGCGTCGGCGAGGCTGTTGAGCCCACTGCCCAGCACCATGGCCAGTTTTGGCATCTCACCGTCCACACGTGTGCGGATGAAAGCCGCGCATTCCTGAACCTTTTCAAAGCTCATGATCTGATCCTTGCCTAGATTTTTATGTCAGGAAGGTCGAGACCCTTATGGGTCTTGATCTCTTCACGGGACATGTCCGACAACTCATGCGGGAACACCAGCCAATCGTCTGTTTCATGGCAATAAAAGTCAGGCTCAAGGCTCGTGACGTTACGCGCCGGCTTGTAGAAGCAGGTCGCGATCTTGATGATCTCAGGCGTATTGCGGCGGCATTTGATGCGCAGATGGTTGATGATGGCGTCGATTGAGCGGCCACTGTCGAATACGTCATCCACGATCAACAGGCTGTCCTCAGCGTTGATGTTGTTGATGATATACTCGAGGCCGTGGACCTTGACCTCTTTCTGCTGTTGCATGCCGATGTATGACGAGGTGCGGATCGCGATATGGTCGGTGTGTACACCATAATAGTCGAGGATTTCCTGCACAGCAATGCCGGTTGGTGTGCCGCCGCGCCAGACACCGACAATGAACTTGGGCCGGAAGCCGCTTTTGAGGATTTTGATGCCAAGCTCGAACGAATCGTCCAAGAGTTCCTGTGCGGTCACATATTTTTTTGTAACACTCATATTACTCTCTAGGCCCCTTTGGTTCCAAACAGTCGGTCCCCTGCGTCGCCAAGGCCCGGGACGATATAGGCTTTTTCATTCAGCCTTTCGTCGATGGCACCGGTGACAACAGGGACGTCCGGGTGTGCCTCCGTGAAGGTTTTGATACCTTCAGGGGCCGCCAGCAGACAGACAAAACGCACATCAATTGCGCCAGCGTCCTTGATTTCCTGTACAGCACGAACAGCCGAATGCCCAGTGGCGAGCATGGGGTCAAGCACCACATTCAGCCGATCATGCAGGTCGTTTGGTACTTTAAAGAAATATTTGGTCGGTTGAAGCGTTTCTTCATCCCGCGCCAAACCAATTTGCCCCACACGCGCTGACGGTACAAGGTCAAGCATCGGACCCAAGAGGCCGTCTCCTGCGCGCAGCACAGAGATAAACGTCAGCTTCTTGCCCGCAAGAACAGGGGCTTCCGTCGTGCAGACAGGTGTTTCGATCTGAATTTTGCCAAGTGGCAGGTCGCGCAGTGCCTCATAGCCAAGGAAAAGGCCAATCTCGCGCAAAAGCTTCCGAAACTCCGCCGTGCTTGCTTCCTTGCGTCGCATCAGCGTGAGCTTGTGCTGTACCAGCGGGTGGTCCACCACGGTTACATTTTGGGTCATTCTGTGACTCCGTCGCCTTGGAGAAATATCCATTTCATAGGGGCAGCTATCCCAAATGTCGAACGAATCTTGACCAAATCGTCAAAAATGGTTGACCAGCCCCCCGCGCTCTGGTTCCCTTGCGCCCGTCCACAATATCGAGGCATAAATACAGACGCAAATTTCGTCTGAATTTTATGCTGCCCTGGAGTGACAATAGAATGACTATCTCGCGGAGGACATCTGTGCTCAAGAAACTGGCTTTTGCCATCGTTGCCGCTTTTGCCGGTTCTAGCGCCGGTCTGGCCGCCGACATCCAGCCAGTGCTGCTGTACGACGTTGGCGGCAAATTCGACAAATCCTTCAACGAGGCCGCCCATGTGGGAGCGGAAAAGTTTTCCACAGAAACCAGGATATCATATCGCGACTTTGAGCCCTCAAGCGAGACACAGTATGAGCAGGCGCTCAAGCGTTTTGCCCGCCGCAAGGCAGATCTGATTGTTGCCGTGGGCGTAGGCTACTCGGTCGCGGTGCGTAACGTGGCGAGCCAGTATCCAGACGTGAAATTTACCGTGATCGATGCGATCATCGAGCTGCCGAATGTGCAATCCATCACCTTCAGGGAGAACGAAGGTTCGTTCCTTGTGGGCATGATTGCCGCGATGAAAACCGAATCGAACAAGATCGGCTTCATCGGCGGTATGGACATACCGCTTATTCGCCGGTTCGAACGCGGTTATCAGCAGGGTGCCGAATATGTGAACGGCGATATCACCCTGATCGAGAACTATGTTGGCACGACGCCCAGCGCTTGGAACGACCCGATCAAGGCGTCAGAAATGGCCCGCAGCCAGTATGCGCGTGGCGCGGATATTATTTTCTCCGCGGCTGGTCCATCCGGCCTTGGTGTCATTCAGGCCGCCAAAGATACTGGCAACCTGTCTATCGGTGTGGACAGCAATCAGAACCACGTTGCCCCCGGTTTTGTGCTGACCAGCATGCTCAAGCGGGTAGACCTCGCGGTTTACATGGCGATGAAAGAAGCGAGTGACGGCTCATGGCAGGCCGGACACCGGGTGATGGGCCTTGAAGAAGGCGGCGTCGACTATGCGGTGGATGAGCATAACAAGGGCATGTTTACCGACGAAATGAAGGCCAGGCTTGAACAAGCACGCGCCAAGATTATCAGCGGCGAGATTGTTGTCGGCGATGTGGCTGGCAGCAACTCAAGCCACTAGAGCCCGGGTATAGGCACGTCCATGGATCAGCCATTTGCGATAGAGACCCGGGGCCTCTCCAAGCATTTTGGTGATGTACGGGCCAATGACGAGCTCTCGCTGATTATACCCAAGGGCACGGTGCACGGCATCGTGGGCGAAAACGGTGCAGGTAAATCCACGCTGCTGAAGATGCTGTTCGGGTTTTACCGCCCTGATGGCGGCGATATTCTGGTGCGGGGTGAGGTCGTGCGGTTCCAGAATCCGATGGAAGCCATGGGTAAGGGTATCGGCATGGTACATCAGCACTTCATGTTGGTGGAACCTTTTACCATTCTTGAGAATATCATCCTTGGCTCTGAGGGCGGCGCAGACCTGAACGCTGCAAAAGCAAAGGCGCGCGAAGACCTCAAGGAGCTTGAGGAAAAGTTCGGCTTCGACCTGCCTTTTGACGAGCCGGTTGAGCGATTGTCCGTTGGGGTGCGTCAGCGCGCCGAGATACTCAAGGCACTATATCGGGGTGCGGAAACGCTGATCCTGGATGAGCCCACGGCGGTGCTGACCCCACAGGAGACCGAACAGCTTTTTGGTCTCGTGCGGCAGTTGAAGGCACAAGGTAAAACCGTGCTGTTTGTCACCCATAAACTCAATGAAATTATGGCAGTTACGGATGACGTAACCGTAATGCGCGCCGGCAAGGTGGTGGCTGTTCGCAAGACGAATGAGACATCGGCGGCTGAACTCGCTGAGCTGATGGTGGGGGCGAAGGTGGCCCGTGAAGCTGCACGCGCAGAAACAGGCGAGCATAAAGTACGCTTGTCGCTCAATGGTGTGTATGCAAGTGGCGACCGCGGCCATACGGCACTCACGGATATCAGCCTTGAGGTGCATGACGGCGAGGTGTTGGGTGTTGCCGGCGTTGCCGGTAACGGCCAGACAGAATTGCTGGAAGTGATTACCGGCCTGCGGAGGCTTGCCCGTGGCCGCATATGGTACGACGGTGCGGTTATCGCGGACGAAAAAACAACAACAGACCCGATCACCTTGCGACGTATGGGCGTGGCCCATGTGGCGGAAGACCGGCTCAAGACCGGTGTGGTCGAAAGCATGTCGGCGCGGGAAAACGCTATCCTTGGCTATCAGCGGGAGGCTGATTTTTCCAGACGCGGCCTGTTGAAGCTGAAGGAAATTGCCAAGCGTGCGGCGGGTTATTTTGAAAGCCAGGACGTGCGGCCACGCAACCCGAACCTGCCCATTTCAAGCTTCTCGGGCGGCAATCAGCAAAAACTGGTCATCGCGCGCGAGATCTCCCGTGCGCCGCAGCTTATGATCATCGGCCAGCCGACCCGCGGTGTGGACATTGGGGCGGTCACCAAAATCCATGACCAGATCACCGAGCTGAGGAACGCGGGCAAGGCTATTCTAGTAGTCTCTGCTGACCTTGATGAGCTTCTGGCCATCTCTGACCGTATCGCCGTGATGTGCGAGGGAGAGATTGTGGGGACGCTCAAGGTTGAAGACTCGGACGAGCAAACGCTTGGCCTGATGATGGCAGGCGAAAAAAGGAATGCGGGCTGATGGCGGGCGCGAACAAAAAGTTGCCCCTGTGGGCCGAGGCGGGCTTGTTGCCAACGCTGAACCTGCTGGCGGCATTTCTGGTGTCAGGCCTTGTGATATGGGGCTTGGGCGAAGACCCCTTTCTCGCGCTGTCGCTGCTGGTTGATGGCGCCTTCGGTTTCCAGGAAGCCATTGGTTATACCTTTTATTACGCCACCAATTTTGTGTTCACAGGGCTTGCGGTCTCGGTCGCTTATCATGCCGGGCTGTTTAATATCGGTGGTGAAGGGCAGGCGATGCTGGGCGGCCTTGGCCTGACCTTGGCGGTATTTCTTGTCGGGGACACGTCTCCATTCCTCGCGATTGGACTGGCCATTCTTGGCGCGGCCGTATTTGGTGCGGCGTGGGCTTTTATTCCAGCATGGCTGCAGGCAAAACGTGGCAGCCATATCGTCATCACCACCATCATGTTCAACTTTATCGCCTCGGCATTGCTCGCTTACCTGCTGGTGGGGCCACTGCAACGCCCCGGTGGCCAGATGCCGGAAAGCGCTGACTTCCCGGCTGGTGTTGGCCTCGTGCACGCACATGACTTGCTTGCCATGATGGGGATGGAGTTTGAGCAAAGCCCACTCAATGTCTCTGCCCTTATAGCGCTGGCTTGCACCTTTGCGGTCTGGTTCATGCTGACCCGCACCCGTTTCGGTTATGAACTGCGCGTGGTGGGCAAAAATCATTCTGCCGCGCGTTTCGCTGGTATTCCTGTGGCGCGCATGACCATTGTTGCCATGATGCTATCTGGTGCACTGGCGGGCATGATGGGGCTCAATGAAATTCTGGGTGAACAGCTTCGCCTGATTGGTAATTTCACGCTGGGGTATGGTTTTGTTGGGATTGCGGTCGCCTTTATGGGGCGCAATCATCCGGTGGGTATTGTCCTGGCAGCCATCCTCTTTGGCGCACTTTATCAGGGCGGGGCGGAACTGGCCTTTGAAATGCCGAACATCACCCGCGACCTGATCGTGATGATTCAGGGGCTTGTCATCCTGTTTGCCGGCGCCATGGAACATCTGTTCCGTGACCCGATCGAACGTTTGTTCATGCGCTTCCGGGCGAGGGAGGCCGCGTGATGGAGTTTTTCGCTGATCTCACGCTTCTCATCGATTCAACCTTTCGGACCGCGACGCCGCTTGTGCTGGCGGGCCTCGCCGGGCTGGTGGCGGAACGCTCGGGCATTGTGGACATTGGGCTTGAAGGCAAGATGCTGGCGGCGGCGTTCGCGGCAGCGGCAGCGGCGGCTGTGTCTGGCAACCCTTGGGTGGGGATGGTCGCAGGTGTGCTCGCGTCCATGTTTCTCGCTCTCATTCATGGCTATGTGTCCATCGCGCAGCGCGGGAACCAGATTGTCTCTGGCATGGCGATCAATATCGCCGTGGCGGGGCTTGCGCCCACGCTGGCGAATTTCTGGTTTCATCAGGGTGGGCAGACGCCCCTTTTGGGCGACGAAGCGCGCTTCAGTGCCATCACCCTACCGTTTGCTGAAAGACTCAGCGATGTACCTGTTCTGGGCCAGCTCTATACCGAGATTATCTCCGGCCACAATTTAGTGACCTATCTGACGGTCCTGATCATCCCGGCGGTTGCATGGATGGTGTACCGCACCAGCTTCGGCTTACGTTTGCGGGCGGTGGGTGAAAACCCCGAAGCGGTGGATACGGCCGGTATTTCTGTCACAAAGCTTCGTTACCAAGCGGTGCTGATTGGTGGCCTGCTGTGCGGGCTCTCCGGTGTTGTGTTATCGACTGGTATGGGCGCTGCGTTCATCCGCGATATGTCGGCGGGCAAGGGCTATCTGGCGCTGGCGGCGATGATCTTTGGCCGCTGGAAACCGGTACCAACGTTGCTGGCGTGCCTGTTGTTTGGTTTTGTCGACGCGCTGCAGGGACGGCTGCAGGGTGAAAACCTGCCGCTCATTGGCGAGATACCTGTGCAGTTTACCATCATGTTGCCCTATGTGCTCACGGTGATCATCCTTGCTGGTTTTGCGGGCAAGATGGATGCGCCGAAGGCGAGTGGCATTCCGTATGAGAAAGATCATTAGATGGCCATTGAGTTGAAACAGCTGATTGAGGCGGCGGTGGCGGCGCGAGGGCGTGCGTATGCAAAATATTCAAATCACCCGGTGGGGGCAGCGATCCTCGCGGACGACGGTAATATCTATGCGGGTTGCAATGTTGAAAATGCAGCGTATCCGCTGAGCTTCTGCGCCGAGGCTAACGCCATTGGCACCATGATGATGGGGCAGGGCAAGGCCATCAGGCACATTGTTATTGCCGGGCCGGGTGAGCACGTGTGTACCCCGTGTGGCGGATGCCGCCAACAGATCAGGGAATTTGCAGGCAAGGCGGGTGTACCGGTCACCATTGTTGACCGGGACGGCACCGTGCTGCTGGAGACCACAACCGCGGAATTATTGCCGCATTCGTTTGGCCCAGAGAACTTGTCCTGAAACAAGAGAAATTGCCCTGAAATCAGGCATAAAAAGGAAAAGTGATGAGTGACGCAGGCGTGTTTTTGCCGCAGGAAATGATCCGCACCAAACGGGATGGCGGTACAATTGAGGCGGCTGATATCCAGAAATTTGTGGCGGGCATTACCGACGGCAGCGTGACCGACGGGCAGGTCGCAGCCTTGGCGATGACGATTTTCTTTAACGGTATGACGCCGGACGAAGGCGCTGCACTCACGCTTGCCATGCGCGATAGCGGGGATGTGATCGACTGGTCCAAATACGGCTTCGCCGCTGACGCCCCGATTGTTGATAAACATTCCACCGGTGGTGTGGGGGATAAGGTCAGCCTGATGCTGGCGCCGATCGTCGCGGCCTGCGGCGGTTTTGTGCCGATGATTTCCGGGCGGGGCCTCGGGCACACTGGCGGTACGCTGGACAAGTTGGAATCTATCCCTGGTTATGATCCGTATCCGAGCATCGACCGTTTTGCCGAGATCGTGAAAACCGTTGGCTGTTCGATCATTGGGCAGACAGGGGACCTCGCGCCCGCCGACAAGCGCTTCTATGGCATTCGTGATGTGACGGCGACAGTGGAAAGCATCCCGCTGATCACGGCGTCCATCCTGTCGAAAAAGCTGTCGGCGGGTCTTCGTGCCCTTGTGATGGACGTGAAGTTTGGCAGTGGTGCCTTTATGGACAGCGATAAAAAGGCGGAAGAGCTGGCGCGCAACATTGTGCGGGTGGCGAATGCCGCGGATGTACCGACCACAGCGCTTCTGACCGATATGAACCAGGTCCTGGGCCGCACTGCGGGGAACGCGGTGGAAATTTTTGAGACCATCGATTTTCTGCTGGAGCCTCGCCAAGCCGATAAACGCCTGATGACCGTGACGCTGGACCTTGCTGCACATATGCTGGCGCTGTCCGGTGCGCAGCCAAATTTTGATGTCGCGCGTGACAAGGCGGCGGTTGCTCTGATGAAAGGTAAGGCCGCTGAGGTTTTTGCCAAAATGGTAGCGGCGCAAGGTGGCCCGGCTGACCTTTATGAGAAAAAACATGATTACCTGAAGCTGGCGCCGGTCGTGAAGCCGGTGCTGGCAGGCAAGGCGGGCTTTATCTCTGGCATGGATACACGGGCGATTGGCATGGCGGTTGTGGCGCTTGGTGGCGGGCGTACGGACCCGTCCGCCAAGGTTGATCACGGTGTTGGTCTCACGGAGGTTTGTCAGGTTGGTGACCGCGTCGAAGCCGACGAGCCGCTTGCGATGGTGTATGCTAGGGATGACGCGGCGGCGGAGGCTGCGATCAAGTCGGTGCGGGCCGCCATTGATCTCAAGCCCGTTGCGCCAGAGAGCAAACCCATCGTCGCCCTAACAATTGGAGAGTAAAGATGGCACGTGCTTTTATTCTTGTGCTCGACAGTTTTGGTATTGGTGCAGCGCCCGATGCGGAAAAGTTCGGCGATGTCGGCGCGGATACGCTTGGCCATATTGCCGACTGGTGCGCTGAGGGCAATACGGCGGCTGAGCGACCAAACGCCGGCCCCATCAAACTGCCGAACATGACGAGGCTGGGGCTTGGCAAGGCCGCGAAACTGGCAACGGGGCGGGAGCCCCAAGGCATGGAATACGACGGCGAAATCACCGGCCTTTATGCTGCTTGCGCGGAACGCTCCTTTGGTAAGGATACACCTTCAGGGCATTGGGAGATGGCGGGTGCGCCAGTGGAATTTGACTGGGGGTATTTCTCCCCACAGTATCCGAGCTTCCCAGAAGACCTTCTGAATAAACTGATCGAACGCTGCGACCTTCCCGGCGTGTTGGGTAACAAGGCGGCGTCGGGCACAGTGATTTTGGAAGAGCTCGGTGATGAGCATATCCGCACCGGTAAGCCTATTGTTTACACCTCAGCCGACAGCGTGTTCCAGATCGCCGCGCATGAGGAACATTTTGGCCTTGAGCGACTATATGAGGTGTGTGCGGTAGCGCGGGAATTAGTGGACGACTATAATATCGGCCGGGTGATCGCGCGGCCATTTGTAGGCGAGGACGGCACGTTTGAACGCACCGGCAACCGGCGCGACCTGGCCACACCGCCCCACAAACCCACACTCCTTGAGAAGCTTGAGGACGCCGGGCGCGAGGTTATCTCGGTTGGCAAGATCGCTGATATCTTTGCGCACAAAGGTTTGACACAAAAGGTAAAAGCCAACGGCCTTGACGGCCTGTTCGAAGTGTCGCTCGATAAACTCAAAACGGCGCCTGAAGGCTCGTTGACCTTTGTCAACTTCGTAGACTTTGACCAGTCCTTTGGCCACCGCCGCAATGTTGCGGGGTACGCCAATGCCCTGGAATATTTTGACGAGCGTCTGCCGGAATTCCTGAGCGGCATGCAGAACGATGACATTGTCATCCTGACTGCGGACCACGGCTGTGACCCGACCTGGCCGGGAAGTGACCACACGCGCGAGCACGTGCCCTTTGTTGCCTATGGGCCCAAGCTCAAGGCGGGCAGCCGAGGCGTTCGTAAAAGTTTCGCAGATATCGGACAGAGTGTGGCCAGTCATCTGGGTATCGCTGCACTGGACGATGGCGAAAACGCGATTTAAGAGACAACGCTAATATTTGATCGAGGGGAGCACGGGGTATGTGGCGTAAACTGATTTGTGGGCTGGCGATGATCGCAGGGCTTTCTTTCACGGCTTCGGCCTATGGACCAACCGGTCACCGTGTGATTGCCGAACTGGCATCAAAACACCTGACGCCTGAAGCGTCTGCGGCGGTGAAAGAACTGCTGGGGAACGAGTTTATGGCAGAAGCCGCCAACTGGCCGGACGAGATGCGCTCAGATCCTGATGCCTTCTGGCGTAAGGAATCACTGCCATACCATTATATCAACCTGCCCGATGGCGTGACTTACGAGGACAGTGCCAAAAATCCGGCGGGCGACGCGTTGACCGCGCTTGAGAAATATAGTGCGCAAGTCAAGGACACGTCACTTTCACCTGCTGACCGGCAGCTGGCGCTTCGCTTTATCATTCATATTGTTGGCGATCTGCACCAACCGCTTCATGCAGGCCGGGCGGAAGACTGGGGTGGTAACCGTATCGACGTGGTGTGGTTCGAGGAAATGAGCAACCTGCATAAGGTCTGGGATGAAGACCTGATCGACTATAAGGGTCTCTCCTTTACCGAGTGGGTACGGTTTCTTGATCCGAAAATCGGTGCTGAAGAGATCGCGGATTGGCAAAAAGCCAAGCCGATTGACTGGGTGCACGAGCTGATTGCGCTGCGCGGCGACATCTACAATGTGGGTAACGCCATCTTCAGCTATGACTATGTTTACAAGCACACCCCCTTGATAAAATCACAGCTCTCGAAGGGCGGCATTCGGCTTGCTGGATATCTCAATGCGCTCTTTGCCAAGGGGGAATAAATTCCCGGCCTGAGACTAAACGATTCGCATAATGAGAGCTATGAAGGCACCTTTTGGGTGCCTTCTTTGTTGTTTTTTAGCAACAGTTTCAAGCGAAAGCGAAAGCGCGGTTTCCCAAGGTACACGGCGGTTCTGTGCTCTTTTAGCCACTTTCCCTCGCCAAAATATCGAGTGAACGATTGCTGCTCCTACGAATCTTGACACTTCCGTCAAAAAACTGAAAAAAACCACGCATAAAAGACTTGCGACGCAGCGTTTGTGCCAGCCTGTGACCTGTCTTGACCTTTTGGTCAGGATTTGGTTGGTTTTAAGTGCATGTTCTGTGTGTGAGACTTTTTTTTAAACAGCGAATTAGTCGTGAAAGTATCGGGTCTGGGGTGTTGTTCTACTGAGACACCGGTACGCCAATGGAGCTTAGGGAATGAAACGCCAAATGAGAGCTGCTCTTTGCAGTAGCGTCGCATTAGCCGCAATGGCGGTCAGTGTGCCTGTAATCGCGCAGGAAATTACGTCTTCGATCCGCGGTAGTGTTGTTGATGCAAACGGTTCACCGCTTTCCGGTGTTGCGGTTGTTGTAACGCACGTACCTTCAGGGTCCCGTTCGACCTACACCACCAACAATGCAGGTGCATTCTTCGCGCGCGGCCTGCGCCCGGGTGGCCCTTACAATGTTGAAGTCGCCGCCTCCGGCAACTATCAGGGCCAGTCTTTCGAAGGCCTGATGCTCAATGTATCCGAGCCGCTACCGCTCACCATTCCGCTAGTGGGTACGGACGCAAGCTTTGAAGAGATTGAGGTTGTAGCAAACCGCATCGCAGCTATCCGTTCTGGCGGCGCTTCGTCTTACGGCGCGGAACGCATCGAGAATATGCCTTCCGTTGGTCGTGACCTTAAGGACACCATGCGGGCTAACCCGTTTGTGTCCATCGACAGCGGCAGCAGCAATGCGCTTTCGATTGGCGGCTCCAACAACCGTTTCAACAGCCTGACTGTTGATGGTATCCGTCAGGATGATGACTTTGGCCTCAATGGTAACGGTTACCCGACGCAGCGTTCGCCGATCTCGATCGACGCGGTTGAGCAGGTAAGCGTGGCTCCGGCGCCGTTTAACGTAGAATTCTCGAAGTTTACCGGCGGTCAGATCAACGTTGTGACCAAATCCGGCACCAACGAATTCCACGGCACAGCTTTCTATCAATATCGTGACGATAGCCTTGCTGGAGACAAGAGCCAGAACCTGGACGGTACTGACCGCGATGTTGACCTCGGTGATTTCTCGAACAAGTTCTGGGGTGCTTCCCTTGGTGGTCCGATCATCAAGGACAAGCTGTTCTTCTTCGGCGTCTACGAAAAATTCGAAGGTTCGACCCCTAACACTACTGGTGCACAAGGTTCGAGCTATACAAACCAGATTGACGGTGTATCTGTTGCGCAGATCGAACGGATCAACCAGATCGCGTCCAGCCAGTATGGCATCGACAACATGTACGGCGGTTCCGACAGCATTGCTGAGTCTGATGAGAAGATCTTCTTCAAGCTTGACTGGAACATCAACGAAAACCACCGTGCATTTGGCTCGTATCAGTACACCAACGGTAACTCCCTGAGCCCAACCGACCATGGTGGCAACCGCTTCGCGTACCTGTCTCACTGGTATGATCGCTCCGAGAAACTGGAAACCTATAACTTCCAGGTGTTCTCCGATTGGACAGACCGCTTTTCGACCGAAGTCAAAGTTGGTTACAAGAAAAACGTAACCGGCCAGAACGGCCTTGCCGTGCCACAGGGCATCGGTGAAATCCAGATTGACACTGTCAACCCGGGCAATGGTGAAGATGCCACTGTTTATCTTGGTATCGATGACAGCCGTCACTCCAACCAATTGAACAACAAAACCTGGCAAGCCAAAATCAAGGGTGACTATGTTGTGGGCGACCACACCATCACCGGCGGTTACGAGTATGACTCGGTTGACGTGTTCAACCTCTTCATCCAACGTTCCAAAGGTATTTGGTACTTCGATAATATCGATGATTTTGAGGCTGGTACTCCATCCTTCTTCCAATACCAGAACGCAGCGACCAATAATGATGCAGACGGTGCAGCTTCCTTCAAGCTGACCACGCACACCGTTTACCTGCAGGACCGTTGGGATGTTTCTGACAAGTTGACCCTGACAGGCGGTGTTCGTGTTGATTACTGGAAAACCGGTGATGCGCCAGCACTTAACCAAGCTTTTGTTGACCGTAACGGTTTTGCCAATAACGCAACGCTTGATGGCAAGAAAATCGTCCAGCCGCGTTTTGCCTTCAGCTATGACATCGACGACAAAACCACACTCCGTGGTGGCCTTGGTCGCTTCGGTGGTGGTGATCCGCTCGTTTGGGTTTCGAACGCCTATTCGCTCGATGGTGTGACAATCCTGACATACCAGACTGGCGATAGCTCGGTTATCGACGATCCAGACTTCACGCAGGTGCCACAAGCCGCTCTTGATGGCCTTGGTGGTGCGGCAGAAGGCGGTGACGTTGCAGCAATCGATCCGGACTTTGAAATTCCATCAACATGGAAATTCAACCTCGGTATCGATCGTTACTTCGACCTGGGCGCGCTTGGCGACGACTGGCACGTAACCCTCGAAGCTATCTGGGCACGTACCCAGAATGCGGCCGACTGGAAAGAGCTTCGTCGTGAACAAATCGGCACCGCTGCTGATGGTTCCGCGATCTACAACCAACCGTCGGGCTATGACATTCTGCTCACAAACGGCGAAGAAGCGAAGCAAGACATCTATGCAATCTCCTTCGACAAGTCATGGGATAATGGCCTGAGCCTCTTCGGTTCCTATAGCTACATGGATGCAGAAGTTGCCAACGAAGGCACAAGCTCTACAGCGTCTTCGAACTATAACTTCGCAGCCCACCTTGACCGTAGTGACCGTCAGAGCGGGACGTCTGTCTTTGAAGTGAAGCACCAGGTTAAACTTGGCGCGACCTACAAGAAAGCGTTCTGGGACGACAACTTCACCACGATCGGCGTGTTCTATAGCGGTCGTAGCGGCAAGCCGTTCTCCATCACCATGGATGAGTTCATGCAGTTCGGTGGTAACCGCTCTGTAGAATCCGGTGACGGTCACCTGCTTTATGTACCGGGCCCTGGTGAAGCTGCGATTGCTGGTTCGCCAAATGCGGCAACGGCGAAAGTTATCTTTGCTGACGCTGGAGTACGTGACGACTTTAACGCACTCGTTAAGACTTACGGTCTGGCGCGTGGTCAGTCGGTTGACCTGCAAAGCGAACGTGGCCCATGGATCAACGATCTTGACCTGCGCATCGGACAGGAAGTGGGTGTTGGTTTCGGCAAGGTTGAGCTGTTCATGAATATGGAAAACGTTCTGAACTTCGTCAACAGCGCCTGGGGTAAGGCTTATGACTCAGAGTTTGGTCAGCAAGCCCTTGTTGATACAGTCGTGAATGCATCAACGGGTCAGATCGGCTACACGGGTGTTGACAGTGCTCCGTTCTACCGCTTCCAGGACACCAGCTCCGTATGGGTTCTGCAAATCGGTGCGAAATACAAATTCTAATCTGAATTTGTGATCCCGAGTTACGACGCCCGGGGGATTCCCCCGGGCGTTTTTTTAAACCCATTGGCAATAGACCTTTAGCCATAAGTATGATTAAAGGAGTGCCTCGAGGGGGACATATGACGAACAAAAAAACAGAAGAAACCGGGCACAAAGCCGGTATCCGCCGTGAAAATGTCGCCAAAATACTGGTGGCGGCTGAAACGGTTTTTGCTGAGAAGGGTTTTAACGGAGCAAGTGTCGGCCTGATTGCAGAGCGGGCT
This sequence comes from Kordiimonas aestuarii, assembly GCF_025574465.1. Classification (GTDB taxonomy): domain Bacteria; phylum Pseudomonadota; class Alphaproteobacteria; order Sphingomonadales; family Kordiimonadaceae; genus Kordiimonas; species Kordiimonas aestuarii. The sequence continues at coordinate 57,620 of NZ_JAOBPP010000008.1, read as the reverse complement.
GGTGTTCCCAAACCAAACGTCTACTATTACTTTGGCGCCAAGGAAGATCTGTATCGTCGTGTCATCGAGGGTGTCTGTTCTATCTGGCTTCACGCCGCTGATACATTTGATGAAACTGAAGATCCTGCGCAGGCGCTCAGAACTTATGTCGCGTCAAAGATGGATCTCGCGCGGTCGCGCCCATATGGGTCTCGGTTGTGGGCCATAGAAATGGCTTCTGGCGCTCCGTTTTTGCAGGAATATCTGGTCGGGACAGTAAAGCCGTGGCTCGAAAGCCGTGAGCGGGTGCTGGAACGCTGGATCAAGGAAGGCAAGCTCGCGCCCGTGAAGGCACGCTATCTGTTTTACATGATCTGGGCAACAACCCAGCATTATGCTGATTTTGCGGCACAGATTGACGTGATGAACGAGGGCCACCCTCTTGAGGACGCTCAGTTCAATGAAGCCAAAGAAACGGTTATTGACCTTGTGCTCAAAAGCGTTGGCCTGCGCGATAGCAGCATAGCAGCCTAGTTTTCCGTCGCCATCCGGTTGGTTAATATATGTGCCGCTCGAAGCTGTATGGCTTTGGGTGGCATAATTTTATCCGGCGGCGCGACGGGGCTCAAGATACCGTCCTCATATAGAAAATCAGCCCTCGTGCCTTCATCGATGACCGCGAAGCCTGTTGGAACCTCCACACTGCAGTTGCTAAGGATAACCGGGGAAGTTTCCACCGTGCGGCTGAGCCCCAGTTGGGAAAACAGGTAATCTGCTACCTCAAGCTGGCTTGTGGGAGGAGGGAGGTCATTGGCTCCCATGCTGGCGAAAGGAACAATCAATTGCTCATCCGTCAGGGCACTTGAATGCCCGATGACACCGTCTTCAAAAACGCTTTCCCCGTGGTCTGCGGTGATCATGATGACCAGTTCGCCGTGCGCGGCTTTGGGGCCAACGGCTTTAAGCAGGCGACCGATCTCGTCATCCATGGCTTTGATGGCGCCTCGATAACTTTCAACAGTACCGCCAACGATACCGAGCACTGGATCAAGGTTCCCGTAGGGAAAATGTGCACCATTATAATAAGCAAGGTGGAAATAGGGTTGGTCATGCGACGCATTCAAAAGGCGAATAGTCGTATCGGTTACGAAACGATCCTTTTCCACAAAGCTTTTAGCTTCGGCAACATATCGTGTGACCCCTGAGAAAAGCATGTTTGACAGGTTATACCAGTCTAGCGAAAGGGCCTCGGCACTGGTGGTTTCATATCCGTTGGCCTGCAAGGTTCGTACAAAGCCAATGGACTCACCGCGCTGTCGGGCGGCACCAAAACCGGATGGCAGCTTGCCGGTGAACATGCTGAACATGCTGAAATGTGTGCAGTTGGATGCAGCATAATGTTTGAGGGTTAAACGCCCTTTTTCGGCAAGGGACGCGAGGTTTGGTGCAAGGCCAGGGTCAGCCACCATGTCCTTGGCGCGCACGCTGTCCATGACGACCAGAAGCACGTTACGCTTCTCTGGTATTTCAAGCGCAGGTGGTGTGCTCGTGCCTGCCGTTGGCGACGGGACCGGGTTCGCAAACGGATTGCTCGACCTTGGGCCGAGAATGGGGTCAAGGGCACGCACAATATAATAGCGGTGGGGCGCGGAAAAGAAGGGGAGTTTACGCCGGGTTTCCAGTGCGCCGGGGACGGCTTGGTAGTAGAGCACCGCATATGCAAGCTGCGTAAAGGCGAGAAAGGCCGCGCACAATAGTGTCAGCCAGCGCAGACGGAACCGTTGCGCCGGGTTCGGTCTGCCAAAGGCAAGCAGAAAACTGACAACGATCACGCCCGCCAGCACCAGTGGCAACAGGACAGTCACCCCAATATTGTTCAGGGCATCCTCTTCAAACAACAGGCCGAAGGTGAAACCGTTCAGGTGCAGGCCAGTCAACCGGTAGGTCACCACCTCCGTGCCAAGAAGGGCGGTGAAGACGGCAAACAATAATGTCCCGGCAAGCCGATGGAGGCGGCGACAAGCCTCGAGCAATAGTGCGGCAAGTGTGCCAAGGAAAAAGAGGTGGCCAAAGGCGAATATGCTACCGCTACCTGAGAACAGCGCTGGGGATAACGCCAGTACCAAAAGAAGCAGTGTGATGCCGATCTCAAACCGGCTCTGTCTAACCTTGAGGTCTTTCATGCAGCATAAGGCCTTTTAAATCATGGCCTTATGCTGGCAGGTTTTGTGCCAATTTGCCAGTGGCTATACCTGTTTTTGCGCTTGAATGTCTTGCGGCAGCTTCCGCCCGCCCATCCAGAAGAGATATCCTTTGAGGATAGCAAGGCTTGTGCCGATTGTAAGGGCTGTGCGAAGACCGTCCGCACCTGTGCGGGCCAGCTCAAAGTCGCTGATCGCACCCACTAGTACAGGGCCCAGGCCCATGCCGATAAGGTTGAGGACAAAGAAGAGGATCGCCGACGACATGGCACGCATGCGAGGGGATACAAGCCGGTGCGTCACCGCGATGGCGGGTGCCAGATACAATGTGGACATCACAACCACGATGAAATAGGTGCCAAGCATCACATTCCTGCTGTCGGTATGGTAGGCGAGCACAGCCAATGGAATGGCACATACAGCAGAGAGGCCGGGCAGCCACAGGTACCAGCGCGGGTCTTTAGCACCAAACTTGTCGGTGAGGGCGCCACCAAGAAAGGTGCCGATTATGCCGCCGCCGCCGGTGACAAGGCCAAGGATCAGGCCAATTTCACCAAGTGGAATCTGATGATAGCGCACCATAAAACTGGGCATGAAGTTGCTGGTGCCGTAGCTGACGAACGCCGACATGGCACAACCGAAGGCGATATAGGGGAAGGATTTCAGCCGCCAGACAAATTTGAGCGTTTCCATGATGGCGGGTGCTGCGACATCCGGCCCTGTGTCATGCAAACCGCGCGGTGGCTCCTTGACCGTGAAGCGAAGTAACAGCGCAAGCAGCACGCCGGGTATACCGACAATGAGGAAAGTTGTGCGCCAGCCATAGAGATTGCCAACATACCCACCCGACGTATAGCCAATGAGAATGCCAAGATAGAGGCCCGCGGAATAGACCGCGAGGGCCGTTGACCGACGTTTGGCTTGAAACATGTCTGAGATCATGGAATGCGCTGGTGGGCTACCGCCTGCCTCACCCACGCCCACGCCCATACGCGCGGCAAGTAGCTGCAGGAAATTCTGTGCCATCCCCGAGAGGGCTGTCATGCCGCTCCAGACCGTCAGGGCAATAGCAATGATGTTGCGGCGGTTATATTTATCGGCCAGTCGTGCGATAGGAAGGCCAAGCGTGGTGTAAAATATTGCAAAGGAAAAGCCGGACAATAGCCCGAGCTGCGTGTCGCTAAGCCCCAGGTCAGCCTTCAGCAGAGGCTGCAGGATTACCAGTATCTGCCTATCGATGAAATTGAAGGCATAGACGATCGTAAGGACCAGGAGGGTATAGAGCTTGGTTTTCTGTGTAAGTTCACTGACGAGCGGTACCCCGGATGTGTCTTTCATTTGTCTCCCCTTATGGGGGGCGGTGTTCTGGCACGCGCCCCTCCCCATCTTATGTGGCGTCGCGCTTCCCCTCGCGCGCCCATATGAGCTTAGGGCATATGTCCGTAGCGGCAAGCAGCACGGGATAAATAAAAAGGGCGCCTGCTTACGCGGGCGCCCTTAATCTGGTGGTTGTTACCGTAATATCATTCAGTTTCAGCAGCTTTCAGCATTACCTCCACAGCTTTTTCAAGCTGCGGGTCGCGGCCTTCGGCACTGTCTTCCGGCAGGTTTTTCACCTTGTAGTCAGGCTCAAGCTGTTGGTTTTCCAGATAGTTGCCATCCGCATCAATCTGTCCAACCTGCGGGATGCCGAAGGTGATGTCGCCTGAATGCAGGGTTTCCCACCACACGGCGGTCATGGTGCCCGGTACCGGCATGCCGACCAGTTCACCAATGCCCAGGGTTTTATAGGTGTATGGGAAAGCGTGTGCATCGGAATAATTGCCTTCGCCCATTACAACCACTGACGGCTTGGTCCATTGGTCAAGCGGGTCGCCAGCGTACACTCGGTCGCCGCGCACCTTCATATGCAGGTACTGCTTGCCCGATAGCAGCTTGGCAAGGTCGTTGTGCAGCCAGCCACCACCGTTCCAGCGGGTATCCACCACCACGGCTTCCTTGTCGAAGTTGCGGCCCAGAAGGTCTGAGTATACGTCGCGGTAGCTGGCGTCGTTCATGCCGCGAACGTGTACATAACCAACCTTGCCGTCAGAGACTTCTTCGACATAGGCGCGGCGGGACTTGACCCAACGATCATACAGAAGTTCATTTTGCGCGCTGCGGCTGATGGGTTTTGTCACCTCCTCAAACATGCTCCCGTCCTCGCGTGCCACTGTCAGGCGAACACGTTGTCCCGCTTTGTGATTGAGAAGGCCCGCAAGGTTGACATCCTTGCCAAGCGTGATGCCGTCAACCGCGACCAGTTTCATGCCAGCCTTGATCTCGCTGTCCGCCTTCGCAAGCGGACTGCGGTCCAGCACGTCACTGATGGCCAGCGGGCCTGAGGTGTCGTGCAAGTCAAAGATAACGCCAAGCGCGGCGGTGTCGTCAGCGCCATCCATGCGGAAGCGATAGTAAGCGCCCGTGTGTGATGCATTCAGTTCACCCAGCATCTCTTCCATCATGCGGGCGAAGTCCCGGTTGTTGCCGATGCTTGCCAGCTTCACGGCATATTCGGCCTTCAAGTCGTCCCAGTCCGCGCCGTGCATGGTCGGGTTATAGAATTTCTCCTTAACCTGGCGCCAGATATGCTCGAAGAAATACGCGCGCTCGGCGTCACCGTCCAACACCATTGAGGCGTTGAGGCTTACCGGTTTTTTGCTGGCACTGTCGCCATTCAGGGACAGTTTTGAGATGTGGCCGTCCGCAAGGACAAAGGCGGTCTTTTCGTCTTCGGACAGGTCGATTGACGCATTGCGGGCATCCATCTTGAGAAGAAGCTTGGTATTGCCTTCACGCAGGTCCTGCATCCAGAGGTCATAACCCCCTTCAAAACGGGACAGATAATAAAGCTTGTCTGCTTCTTTGGTCAGGACCATGTCGGCAATGTCGCTTGAGTGTGCAGTCAGGCGCACGGTGCGATCCTGCATGCCGCCCCAGTCAATCTTGACAGGGGCAACCTCGTCTTTCGAGTCCTTCTTCTCGTCGCCTTTTTTGCCTTCATCCTCTTTTTGGTCGTCGTCCTTCTTGGCTTTTTCTTCCGCCTTTTTCTTGTCTTCTTCGAGCTCCTTCATCAGCTCGTATTCTTCCTTGGACATGGAGAAACGGTCAAAGGCGTCCTGGTTCAGGAACGCCGCCATAACGTCGAACTGGGTGCCCCAGCTACCGTGGTCGCGCATGCCAAAGCGCGAGCTGGCCCAGATAACCGCACCATTTGAATGCCACTTTGGCAGACCATCCTGGTAGCCGGACAGGCTGATATCGCGGGGCGGTGCGGAACCATCGGCAGGGACCACAGCGATGTTGGTGATAAAGATGCGCTTACGGGCGATGAAGTCGACCGTCAGCCATGAACTGTCAGGTGACCAGTCAAAATGAATGTCCCCATCGGCGTAAGAATAGTTGTACGCATCACCAAGCACTTCAACCACGTCGCCGGTCTCAAGGGCCAGGACCTTGAGGGCATCGCGGTTTGAAAGGAAAGCGACCTTTTTGCCGTCTGGAGAATATTTGGGCTGGAAAGCCTCACGGTCGCCTTCAAAGATGACCTTCTCGTCAATCAGCGTACTGGCGAAGAAGTATTTTTCGTCCTCGCTATTGATGCTGGCTTCTACAAGGCGCCATTTACCATTGCGCTCCGCCGCAAATACAAGCTTCTTGCCGTCCGGTGCAAAATCTACGCTGCGCTCCTGGGCTGGTGTGCTGGTGACGCGCTTGGTTGTGTTGAACTCGGTTGAGGTGACAAAAACCTCCCCACGCGCGACAAAGGCGATTTCCTTGCCGCTTGGCGAGACAGCAAACTCACTGACATCTCCACTGACATTGATGGTTTCACCATTGCGGCCGTGGCCGTCTGTTGCAATGTCGATATCAATCTTTTTGACACGGTTCTTGCCTTTGGCGGTATAGACCGAGCCATGGTGTACAAAGGCCAGTGTACCGTTTTCAGACCGGCTCAGGCTACGCACCGGGTGTTTTTTAAAGTCGGTCAGTTGCTCGCTGCGACCGTTTTTTGGGTCAAGCTGCCAGACATTGAAGGTATTATCGCCTTTGTCTGACAGATAGAAAACCGTATCTTCACGACCCCAGACCGGGTTCTGGTCGCCGCCCGCATAGTCTGTCAACTGGGTGTGTCTGCCGCTTTTCGCGTCATAAAGCCAGATGTCGTGCGCGAAGGCCGAGGTGTCATGTTTCCGGAGGTCACTCTCAAGCGCCTTTTCCTCGCGGTACACAAGCTTGTCGCCCTTGTCGTTCCAGCGCGCCTGCATGGCCGGTGTTGTAAGCACCATCTCCGGCGTGCCGCCGGTCACACGGACGTTATAAAATTCAGGTAGGGCACTACGCGGAAACAGGCTGCTCTTTGCGCTGTCTGTCCGGGTTGATGTAAAGCTTACTGCTTTGTCGTCGGCTGTGAAGTCAGTTGGGACATCATAGGCGCTGCTGTACGTCAGGCGTTTTGCTTCACCGCCGGAGACGGACATCACATAAACATCGAAGTTGCCATTCCTGTCGCTGGCAAAGGCGATATGTTTACCGTCATGCGACCAGACCGGGTGGCCCTCCCACGCGGCATTCACCGTGAGCGGAACGGCCGCGCCGCCCTGTGCGGAAACCTTGTAGATGTCGCCCTTATAGGTGAACAGAATGCTTTTTGCGTCCGGTGAAATGGCGGCTTCCCCAAACCACTCACTGTTGGCCTCGGCAAAAACCGATGTGCTAACGCCAGCCAGAAGGCCAACGACAATCGCTGTCGTTACTGTTTTTTTCATGAGTTCCCCCTCATTGATTAAGACGTGAACTTTAGCAATTTTTATAAGGGCGTCCAGTCCCAAGCGGTCAGACCGGAAAGATAAAGGCCGCGTCCAATGACGCGGCCTTTATGGTTTTTTGTTTAGTGCGATGCTGCGTAAGCTTCAGCAGTGCGCCATACCCGCAGGAAGTTGCCGGAAAGGATTTTCTTGATATCCTCTTCCGAATAACCGCGTTTCATCAGGCCTGCGATCAAGGCCGGGTAAGAGGACACGTCTTTCAACCCCATTGGCAGGCTGTCGCCAACGCCATCATAATCCGAACCGATGCCCACATAGTCGATGCCGGTCAGTTTCACGACATGGTCAATGTGGTCGAGCACATCATCAAGGGTGGCGTATGGGAATGGGTGCTCTTCAAGGTAACCCTTCTCAAACTGTTCCTTGAGGTCGGTGGAATCTGTCAGCCCATTGTCAGCGACATACTTGAGGTAAGCCTCGTCCCGGGTTGGGCCATATTTATTGGCTTCTTCGGTCAGGAAGCTTGAGCCATAATTGATCATGATCACCCCGCCTTTGTTGGCGAGCGCTTTGATCATTTCATCCGACATGTTGCGTTCAAAACCGGGTGTGAAATGACGTGCGGACGAGTGTGAGGCAACCGGCGGCACCGCTGCGATCTCCATCACCTGCCAAAAGGCATCGTCCGAGACGTGGCTGATATCGACCAGGATGCCCAGTTCGTTCATGCGTTTGACAACTTCATGCCCGAAGTCCGACAAACCGTTCCATTGGCGCGTTACGTCATATGACGAATCTGAAATACTGTTGGATTTGGAGTGCGCCAGTGTAATGTAGCGGATACCGCGTTCGTAGAAATAGTCGAGATTGGCAAGGTCGCTTGATATAGGCGAACCGTTTTCCATACCCATGGGCAGCGCGATTACGCCGTCTTGGAACGCTTTCTCAACATCCGCAACCGATGTCGCGATACGGAATTTGTCCGGTGCACTGCTCACCATCTTCTCGACGATGGCAATCATTTCTTCTGCGTGGCTTTTGGCTTTTGGCGTGCCGTCATACTGCGCCGGTGTATAGACCGACATGAACGGTGCGTTCAGACCGCCTTCTACCGCACGGGGGTAGTCAAAATCGCCTTTGGCGGTCGGGCCTGAAACATCCTCCCACTCGTGGTCAAGGCGGTAAGGCACGTCAATGTGGGTGTCGATGATAATAGTCTCGCTGGCGATGCGTTTCGCGTCACCGGCCCTGTCGTTTGCTTCCTCGCTCGAACAGGCGGCGATGGCTAGCAACGATACGGCTGCAAATAAGGCTTTCACGGTTTAGCTCCCTGGGTGTGACATTATGCTGAATGTCGCCATTCAGTTTTTATGGTCTTTTTGGCTAACCCAATTTTGCGGGAACGGCAAGGGCCGAGACAGTCTGCCCCGGCCTAACCGAGAAGTGCGAGCGAAACCCGGTAAGTGACGAAGGACGCGAGATAGGCCAGCACAAACAGATAGCCCACCATGAATATGGCCCATTTCCAGCCGCCTGTCTCACGTTTGGCTACTGCGATTGTGGACAGGCACTGGGGTGCAAACACAAACCACGCAAGGAAGGAAAGTGCGGTCGGCAGGCTCCACGCGTTATTGAGGGTTGCGACGAGACCTTCGGCGATCATGTCTTCATTGCCCGAAAGCGAATAGACGGTGCCAAGTGCGGCAACAGCAACCTCACGTGCTGCCATGCCCGGCACAAGTGCTGCCGAGATTTCCCAGTTGAAACCGATCGGCGAAAAGATAACCTCAAGCCAGCCACCAATGATGCCGACAAAGCTATAGGTGATGGCAGGTTCCGTCGCGCCCGCAGGCGGGTTCGGGTAAGAGGACAATACCCACAGGATAATGGTGGCAGACAGGATCATGGTGCCTGCCCGGCGCATGAAGATGCGAGCCCGTTCGTAAAGGCCCACCAGCACATAGCGCCAGTGTGGTGGCTGATACTTTGGCAGCTCCAGCATGAAGGTCTGGACCTCGCCCTTGGTGATCGTGCGCTTCATCACGGCAGCCACGATCAGCGCAAACACAATACCAGCGAGATAGAGGATGAACATCACAAGGCCCTGCAGGCCAATGGCACCCCATACCGGTGTGTTGGGGATGAAGGCTGCGATGATAACAGCATACACCGGCAGGCGGGCCGAGCAGGTCATCAGCGGTGCGATCAGGATGGTCGTCAGGCGGTCCTTGGGGTCGGAGATGGTGCGCGCGGCCATAATGCCGGGAATTGCGCAGGCAAAGGACGACAGCAACGGAATGAAGGCACGGCCGTTCAAGCCAACTGAGGCCATAAGGCGGTCCATCAGGAAGGCAGCACGCGCCATATAGCCTGAGCTTTCAAGGATAAGAATGAAGGCAAACAGGATCAGAATCTGCGGCAGGAAAACGACAACCGCCCCGACGCCGGCCAATATGCCGTCGTTGAGGAAGCTGAGTATCAAACCGTCCGACAAGATACCCTCAAAGGCCCCCTGCAACAGGGCAATGCCGTCTTCGATCCAGCCCATGGGCGCTTCGGCCCACGCGAAAACCGCCTGAAACATGAAGAAGAGAATGCTGAAAAGGATAATGGGGCCAATGACACTGTGCAGCAACACGCTGTCCAGCATGCGTGTCGTCTTGTGGCCAATGCCCTCGCTTAAGGTTACATCGGCGGCAATCTTGCGCGCGGCGCGCTGGTGGTCCTTGACGCTGATACCAAAATCCACAACCGATTGCCTGGCACCAGCCAGTACACCGTCAAGCGTCTTCTGCAGCGCCTCCAGGCCTTTGCGGCGCACGGCTACGGTTTCAACTACCGGTACGCCCAGCCGTTTAGAAAGAGCGTCCGCATCAATGCGGATTTCCTCGCGCGCGGCAAGGTCGGTCATGTTCAACGCCAGCACCATCGGCACACCGGTACCGCGCAGCTCTATAATAAAGCGCAGGTGTTGTTCAAGGTTGGTGGCATCCACCACGCACAGAAGGGCTTTGGGCCTGTCCTCGGCTTCATATTGGCCAAGGATCACATCGCGGGTGACGGCTTCATCCGGGCTGCGAGGGGTCAGGCTGTAGGTGCCGGGCAGGTCGATCAGTTCAAGCTTGTCATTGCCAAGTAGCGGACCCGCGCGCCGTTCAACCGTCGCCCCGGGATAGTTTGCGACCTTTTGCCTGAGACCTGTCAGCGCATTAAAAAGCGCCGACTTACCGCAGTTTGGGTTGCCGACGACAGCGACCAGTGTTGACGCACTCATACCAGATGAACCTTGACAATGTTGGCTTCCTTGCGACGCAGCGCGATGGTCATCTTGCCAACCCGCACGGCAATAGGATCACGACCGAACGGGCTCTGATGCAGCACCTCGACCTCAAGGTTTTCAGCAAAACCAACTTCGCGCAGGCGGTCTGTGAGGCTTTCATCCTGCCCCTCGTCCACCGATACCTCGAAATGCGCGATACGGCCGCGTGCGCCTGGGCGCATCGTGCCTAAGCTTTCAAGGACGGCGTCCTCAATGGGGGTAGGGTGGTTCATGGTTGGCTCGCCTGTTTTTACGCGGTCACTCGACGTGTTTTACTTGAGAATGCTTCTCAATCTTGCTCGGGTAATAGCATGGAAGGCAGGGGCGGGCAAGCGCGAAGGAATGACTTCCAGCCGCTCGGTGATCACGCTACAGTGAGCCGGTGAAAGGGAATTTTATGCACAAACGCTATCCCGACAGTTGGTATGCGGCATCCGTCCCCGTGCGTGACGATGAACCGTCGCTCACAGGTGATGCGGACACGGATGTCTGTGTGATAGGTGCGGGTTTCACAGGGCTGTCTGCCGCCCTCACTTTGGCGGAGGCAGGACGAACTGTAACCGTGTTGGAGGCCGCGAGGGTCGGCTGGGGCGCCTCGGGACGAAACGGCGGGCAATTGATCCGGGGGTTTGTCGGGCAGGAACGTTTGGCCAAACACTGGGGGGGCGCGCGGGCGAAAGATGTAAAGGCCCTGACATGGGCCGGACATGACCTGATCCGCCGCCGCATGGACGATTACAGTATCGACTGCGAGTTGACGCCGGGCTGGCTTGAGGTCGCGCCGACCCCCCGCCAGCTCGCAATGCTTTATCATAGCTATAACGAAATGGAGACCGCGTACCCTGACCGAGGCTGGCATATGGTTGGCGCTCGGGAACTGGCGGACACCATGGGCAGTGATGCGTATCAGGGCGGGCTCCTGAGCATGTCTGACGGGCATCTGCACCCGCTGAAATTATGCCTTGGGCTGTATGTAGCTTGTAAAAAGTTGGGGGTGCAGTTTCATGAGCACAGTCCGGTCATCAGGATTGAGGAGGGTGAAACCGTTACGGTGCACACAGGCGATGGCAGAGTGCGGGCGAAACATGTGGTGTTGGCGGCCAATGCCCACCATAAATTATACCCTATGAAACTCGGCGGGCTTGCGTTCCCCGCCGGTAGTTACCTGATCGCCACCGAGCCGCTGGAAAAAGACGCGCTGGACCGCCTGAATCCACATCGCTATGCGATTTGCGATACGAAAAAGGTCTGTGACTATTTCCGTATGTCTGGAGATGGCAGGGTGCTGTTTGGCGGGCGGGTGAACTTTTCTGGCCACAGGCCCAAATCCATCAGAGACAAGTTGATGCCGCGGTTGCTGCGTATCTGGCCGGAGTTGGAAGGCGTGAAGGTGACACATGAGTGGGGTGGCAAGCTTGGTGTTGCGCTGGGTGAAGTGCCGCTTGTTGGGCGTGTGGGTGAGAATGTCTGGTACAGTTTTGGCTACACAGGGCACGGTGTGAACATGGGCAACCTGATGGGGGCAATATTGGGCGAAGCGATCAGCGGCCACATGAGCCGGTTTGAACTTTTTGCCGGGGTGCCCAAATGGCGCTTGCCAATTGGGCGGTGTCTGGGCCGGCAGGTGGTCTCAAGCGCGATTGTCTACTACTGGCTCAAGGACCGCCTGTAGGCGGGGAGCTATCAGCCAAGCATGGCACGCAGCATCCATTGTGCTTTCTCATGCACGGTCAGGCGGTCGGTCAACAGGCCTGCCGTTACCTCGTCACCCGCGTCGCCTGCGGTACCGATAATCGGGCGGATGCGACTTGCGATCTGCGAGTGGGCTTCCACAAGTGATCTCACCATGTCATCGGTTGATGCGTTTTCGTCACCGTCCTTGATGCTGCCAAGTTTTGCAAAGGCACCAAGACTTGCTGGTGCCTTGACACCCAGAGTGCGGATACGCTCGGCAATTTCATCAATCGCGGGCGCGAGCTCAAGATATTGTTCCTCGGTCAGGGAATGCACAGCCTGAAACATAGGGCCGGTAACGTTCCAGTGCACATTCTGCGTGAGAACATAAAGCTGGACGCTTTCGGCCAGCACGGGCTTGAGTGCTTCAGCGATCTTGCTTTTGGCATCGGTATTAAAATCAGTAGCCATAATGTTGTCCTCCTTTGGCGTGTTGAAAACAATCTAATGCAGCCATTCTCATTACGCCAATGGATTAAATCTTCCGTTACAATCGATAAAATCGATTAATTTAACCTTCGTTCGACGTTTTCTCGATCCTCCACGCCCACCATGAATAAACTACGGGAACAAGGGTTGAGACAAAGACAGCGGTTACGGTCACTTGCAGTGCTAAAACATTCGGCAGGAAAAGCGAGCACAGGGTGATCAGAATGCCGGCGGCGACAAAAAGTCGGCTGCCCACCCGGTGAGTCTTGTGCCACACCTTGTCGTTGGACAGTGTCCACGGTGTGCGGATTCCAATGAAAAAACCGGACCGGATCTTTGACATATAATTTCCTAGCACCGCCAGCAGCAGGCCAACGCCAACCATAATGTAATTGCCTTCAATAACCCGGTAGCCAAGCGCTTCAAGAAGGATGCCCAGCTCAATAAGCGCAAGGAACACGACAGTGACCGTGGCGGTGGCGCCGATCGCCTTGGCTGACTTTTTGAGGTTCTCTTTGCGGGGTTCAAAATATTTCAGCAGGGTGAAGGTGATAAGCACCGCCACCTGTATCAGCGGGACGGGCAACAGTGCGGCAAGAGGGGAGGCTGTCCGGTCTACTTCGCCGTCGATGTTCCAATGCACCGGGATTTGCGTGCTGGCATCAATGTGCAGGTACCCCGCCAGGCAAACCGCAAACGTTATTGCAGTGATAACCCAGGCACTCTTAAATTTTATCTGCATCGGGCATATCCTTCTCGTCGCTGTTGCCCAGAAGGCCAACCATCAGCGTCAATACATCCTCAACTACGCTTGTGTTCAGGCTGTAGGTAATGGTGGTGCCGTCACGCGACGTGACGACAAGGTCGGCGGCTTTCAGGACATTGAAATGCCCTGAAAGCGTTGATTTGGTGACCGAAAGCCGGTCAGCAATTTCACCCGCTGTCATATCTCGGGCCTTGAGCATTTTTAGGATCTGCCGCCGCACAGGCGACGACAAAGCGTGAAACACATCAGCCATGTCTGATCCTTTTTTTGTTATTTCGCTAAATACCAAAATAATGATAGCCGGACATTCTGTCAAGGGGTAGTTCAGGTAAGTTTGAGGGAAACCGCGCCAAGGGCAATGAGAAGGACGGCAACGATCTGGCGGTGGTGTACTTTTTCCTTCAGCCAGAGCGCGCCAATCAGGGTGGCGAAGATAATGCTGGTTTCGCGAAGTGCCGCGACTTCGCCGATGCTGCCAAGGCTAAGTGCTGTCAGTGCGATGGCGTATCCGCCTTGCGCTGCGACGGCTGCCGGCAGGCCCTGTTTCCAGACACGGAGGCTGTTGATGAGGAAAGCGGGGCCTTGCACGATACCGATATAGGTGGCGAAGACAGGGGCAAAACTAAGGGCGCCCCAGATGATGAAAGTGACCGGGTTTTCAACCCTTTTGACAGCAAAGCCGTCGATCAGGGTGTAGGTTGCGATCATGCAGCCGGTGATAAGTGCGGCGCTCAGGCCCTTACGGCTATCCATGCGGCCGCTAACGGTCAGGAAGATGCCGCAAACGAGAATGAGTACCCCAGCGAATTCGAGTGGGGCCAGCGAACCTTCAAGAAAGAGCAGGCTGAACAGGGCAACCAGCAGAGGCCCGAGGCCGCGGGCGATGGGGTAAACAAATGTCAGTTCACCGACTTCAAGTGCGTGGGTAAGGGCGAGCTGGTAACACAAGTGCACGGCGACAGAGGCCGCGATATATCCCCACATCCATGGTTCGGGTAGGGGGAAGAAGGGAGCAAAGGGAATATATAGCAGGCCGCCGTAGACCGATATGAACACCATGATCGACAGCTTGTTGGGCTGGCGCTTGACAACCGCATTCCAACTGGCATGCAGCGCGGCAGAGGTCAAAATCAGCAAGGTGGCAAGGGTGTTTGGGTCCATCACGCGTCGCCACCTTTCTGTTTATGTGCTTATTTCAATTTGGCGCAGGCATCCTGAATGCGGGTGCAGGCGGTGGTCAATGCCTCGGTTGACGTGGCGTAGGATACGCGGAAATGCGGGCTCAGGCCAAATGCCTCCCCGTGGACTGCGGCGATGCCATAATCCTCCAGAATATAGGTTACAAAGTCCTCATCCGTGTTGATGACCTTGCCGCCGGGGGTCTTCTTGCCCACGCAACCAGTGATGGAGGGGTAAACATAAAACGCCCCTTCTGGCACGGGGCAGGTGATGCCTTCAGTCTCGTTGAGCATACCTACCACAAGGTCACGCCGGGTCTGGAATACCGTGGTGCGGTCTTTCAGAAAGCCTTGCGGGCCTTGAAGTGCGGCCACGGTAGCGGCCTGACTTATGGAACAAGGGTTGGATGTACTCTGGCTTTGTACCTTGGCCATGGCCTTGATGAGCTTGGCGTCGCCGCCTGCATATCCGATGCGCCAGCCGGTCATGGCATAAGCTTTTGCAACGCCGTTCATGGTCAGTGTGCGGTGTGCAATCTCGGGCACAACCTGTGCAATGGTCTTGAAAGAGAAACCTTCATAAGTGATATGTTCGTATATGTCGTCCGCGAAGACCCAGACGTGCTCATGACGCTTAAGCACTTCGCCCAGTGCTTTGATCTCCGCCGCGCTATAAGCCGCGCCGGATGGGTTGGAGGGCGAGTTGAAGATCAGCCATTTGGTTTTTGGCGTGATCGCCGCATCGAGCGCTTCGGGTGTCATCTTGAAGCCCGTATCAATCGAGGTTGGTACAAAAACCGGCACGCCGCCCGCAAGCAGGGTGATGTCCGGGTAGCTGACCCAGTAAGGTGTCGGGATTACGACTTCGTCGCCCGGGTTCAGGGTCGCCACCATGGCGTTATAGATGGTGTGCTTGCCGCCCGAATTGACCGTGATCTGGCTGGCCTCAAACGACAGGCCGTTTTCGCGTTTGAATTTCTCGACAATCGCGGCCTTGCACGCAGGCGTGCCGTCCACGGCAGTGTATTTGGTCTGCCCATCCCAGATCGCCTTGATCGCGGCTTCCTTGATATGGTCGGGTGTATCAAAGTCAGGCTCACCGGCGCCAAGACCAATGACATCCTTACCGGCGGCCTTCAGTTCTTGGGCTTTGGTGGAAACGGCAATGGTCGGTGATGGTTTGATGCGGTCAAGCGCACTGGAGAGAAATGACATCGAATTGTCCTGAGCGGGTAAGAGGGCGAATTGGCGGCAGAATAACACTGGCGTACACAGCTTCAACGCTTTGTTGCGTCCCAAATGCAAGTTTTTGCGTGCCTTGACGCAAGAAAATCTCACCAGATGAAGGGAAGGGGAAGTGGCATACCGGCCAGGCTTGCGTCAATAGCCTGGCCGGTATGCCAGGGGAGGGATGAGCGCCAAGCTGGGAAGGTAGCTTATACGCGCTCAAATGCCACTTTCATGGCTGACACAGGGTGATGAAGGTCAGCATCAGGCCTGTGTCATCTCATCGGGATAGGAAGCAGGGAAGGTTGCTTGCTACCCCTTTGCCCGCGAGTATGGCGGGCGTTACATAAGCAAATGAAGGTCAGCATTTGCTTATGTTCGGGAAGGGCGGCTCATGATGCCTTTAGGATGGGAAGGTATCCTGTCAGGCGAGCCGCGATTCCCTCTCGTTAGAAGCTAGCGGAGATCATGCCGACGACCGCCCCCTTGCCGATCCCGGAAACATTGGTATCCACATAGCTTACTGAGAGAGAGAATTGTTCAAAGGCATAGGCAACTCCTGCGTTCCAATCCCATTTACCATCACCGAACGCGCCGTCCTCATAAGCCAAGTGACCGGCGAGGGAGAAAGGGGTGTCTCCCAGCGGGACGCTTGCGTCGGCATAGATGTAGATATTGTCGGTGCCGCCAACATTATCCTGGTCCCAGACATAGGCCGCGCCCAGGGTCCAGTCGACGATCCCTGCAGTTCCACCGATCGAGCTGTATAGTTCCAGATAGTAGGTATCGCTCGAGCCGGGGTAGGTGTAGGCTAGGAGGCCGACATCGAAGGCAAGGCCTCCGATCTCGGTCGCGTAGCCGCCATAGATATCAAGCTCGAATTCCGAGCCTGCGTAACTCTCGATAGAGGAGCCCCATGTGCCGACATAAAAGCCGCTCTCATGGCTCACGTCGAAGCCGCCCTGGATTGCAGGATCATGATCGGAGAGCGAAAGGCCGCGGAAGCGGTATTCGCTCACGATCGCCGCGTTCGCGGATAGTGTGAACCGACTCGTGCTTTCCTGCGCCGAAGCGCCGGTGGCCATGGCTGGCGCAACAAGGCCAATTGTCAAAGCGGACGCGGTGCAGGCGGACTTGAACTTGGAACTAGAGAACAGAATAGTGGGCATGGGTCTTCCTCCAGATAAGTGATTATTTTTGTGTTGTTGACCCCTTATCAGCAAGCTGTGTGCCAGATTCAGAAATTAAGTTAAGGTATTGATTTAAATAAATAATAAAAATATTCATCGAATCTGGCGTAGGCGCGAGTGTTTAAAAAATAAACAGCGATTAAATTATAGGCGCACAATTTTTGTGCAGATATCAATCAAGACTTGAAAACAAACCGTGAACGAGGCAAGTTCCCCATTATACGGGCCGCGATATAAAAGCAGGCCGGAAATACAGCTGAGGAGCTTTACCAATGATACCCGATGACGCCAATGTCCCTTTTGTGCCGCACCGGCCCGCGCGGCCGGAAAAGTCGGAAGGCGGTATCGCGTTTGAACTCGTGTCTGAATTCACGCCGTCCGGGGACCAGCCGACCGCGATCAAGGAACTTGTCGAAGGTGTGAAAGCGCACGAGCAGGACCAGGTGCTTCTGGGGGTTACTGGCTCGGGCAAGACATACACCATGGCGAAGGTCATTGAAGCGACGCAGCGCCCGGCGCTTATCCTGGCACCCAACAAGACACTCGCCGCCCAGCTGTATGGGGAGTTTAAAAGCTTCTTCCCCAATAACTCGGTCGAATATTTTGTCTCCTATTATGACTATTACCAGCCTGAGGCTTACGTGCCGCGCACGGATACGTTCGTGGAGAAGGAAGCCACGATCAACGAGCAGATCGACCGTATGCGTCACTCCGCGACCCGTGCGGTGCTGGAGCGCGACGATGTGATCATCGTGGCGTCTGTGTCCTGCATCTATGGTATCGGCAGCGTGGAAACCTATACGGCGATGACCTTCATGCTGCAACAGGGCATGGAGGTGGACCAGCGCGAGCTGCTGCGCCGCCTTGTCGCCATGCAATACACAAGGAACGATGCGGCCTTCCAGCGCGGCACCTTCCGGGTGCGTGGGGACGTGATTGACATTTTCCCCAGCCACTATGAAGACCGCGCATGGCGCCTGATGATGTTTGGTGACGAAATTGAAGAGATCGTGGAGTTTGACCCGCTGACCGGCGAAAAATCCCGCACACTTGAGCAGGTGAAGATTTACGCCAACAGTCACTATGTCACGCCACGCCCGACGCTGGATCAGGCCATCAAGTCGATCAAGAAGGAACTGACAGACCGGCTGAAATGGTATGAGGAACGTGGGCGTATTCTCGAAAGCCAGCGACTTGAGCAGCGCACGCGCTTTGACCTCGAGATGATGGAAGCCACGGGCTCCTGCGCGGGTATTGAGAACTATAGCCGCTATCTGACCGGCCGCAACCCAGGCGACCCGCCCCCGACGCTTTTTGAATATATCCCTGAAAATGCCCTGCTGTTTGTGGACGAAAGCCATGTGAGCGTGAGCCAGATTGGCGGCATGAGCCGGGGGGACGCCAAGCGCAAATCCGTGCTGGCGGATTATGGCTTCCGGCTGCCGTCATGCAAGGACAACCGTCCGCTCAAGTTCGAGGAATGGGACGCCATGCGTCCGCAGACCACGTATGTGTCTGCCACGCCCGGGGACTGGGAGATGGAGCGAACCGGCGGTGTGTTCACCGAACAGGTTATCCGCCCCACCGGCCTTATTGACCCCGAGATCGACATCCGCCCTGTGGATACACAGGTGGATGACCTGATGCACGAGGCGCGCAAGATGGCCGAGCGCGGCATGCGCGTGCTGGTGACCACCCTCACCAAACGCATGGCTGAGGACCTGACGGAATATCTGCACGAAAACGGTGTGAAGGTGCGTTATATGCACTCGGACATCGACACGCTTGAGCGTATCGAGATCATCCGTGACCTGCGCCTTGGCGCTTTTGACGTGCTTGTGGGCATCAACCTCTTGCGTGAGGGCCTTGATATCCCCGAGTGTGGGCTGGTGGCCATTCTTGATGCTGACAAGGAGGGTTTCCTGCGCTCCGAACGCTCGCTGATCCAGACCATTGGTCGCGCGGCGCGGAACTCGGAAGGCCGTGTCATCCTTTATGCCGACAGGATCACAGGGTCGATGGAAAAAGCCATTGACGAGACCAACCGCCGCCGCGCCAAGCAAGTCGCCTACAATGAGGCGCACGGCATCACCCCAACAACAGTGAAGAAAAACGTGGGCGACCTCATGGCTCATGTGGCGGCGGGCGATTATGTTACTGTCGATATCGGTGCGGATGCCGACCATCTCGTCGGCTCCAACCTCAAGAAACACCTTGAGGTATTGCAGGGTAAAATGCGCGAGGCAGCTGAGAACCTCGAGTTTGAGGAAGCCGCACGCGTGCGCGATGAAATTCGCAAACTGGAAGCGGGTGAACTAGGCATTGATGACAAGCGCCTCAAGCCCAAAGGCCGCGCCACTGGCGGCCGCCCCGGCACGCGCACGAAAAAAGCCAAATCCCACAAGAAGATGTATTGAGGTAGCGCCATGACCCGCGATGAATTTGATGCCTACTGCGGCCACTTGCATGCCACAACCCATGTTGTGCAGTGGGGCGGGGCGAGTGTGTGGAAAGTGGGCTGCAAGATATTTGCCATCTGTTCCAACTGGGGGGCGGACGAGAAGGAAACCGACGATGTTTCGGCACCGGCAGGCATATCCTTCAAGTGTTCGGACCTGAGTTACCAGGTCCTGTGTGAGCTGGAGGGGGTGATTCCCGCGCCTTACCTCGCCCGCGCCAAATGGGTGCTGGTCTATGACGGTGCGCTTTCGGAGGATGACCTAAAAAGCTACCTGTCGGACGCGCATGCCATCATCGGCGCCAAGCTGACAAAAAAGATGCAGCGCGAGTTGGGGCTGCTTGCCTGATCGCCTGATTGGCAGGCATGGCAAATTCTTTGGCAGGGCATGCCGCCAGCCCTGTGCTAAAAGCCCGCGCAGCACAACAGGAGTACCGTTATGCAGTTCATTACACCACACAGTTTCACCGCTGACCGTGCCTGGGATGCACTTGATATCGCCGAGATAGAAGGGGCGAGTGTACGACTGCACTGGACAGATACGCCCTACAAGTGGCATGTCAACGATGGTGACGAAGTTTTTGTGGTGTTGACCGGTGTTGTGGACATGCATTACCGCGACGCGGACGGGCGAAAGCAGGTGCAGACGATGGCGCCGGGCGACATATACCATGCAGGCGCAGGTGATGCTCATGTCGCCCATCCGCAAGGCGCGGCGCGGGTGCTGGTGGTCGAGAAACGCGGCAGCGTCTGATAATTGTTTTTATTCCCCAGCCGCAGCTTCAAGCGCTGCGAATTTTTCGTTCAATTTTTCCATGTAAGTGGCGAACTCTGGCCCTAGTTCGGAAAATTTAAGGAAATAGCCCATCAGATAATCAGCTGGAATTCGGATGACGAAACTATTCATATTGCCACCAGCAAGCTTGAACTCGATCCCTGTATCAATGCCGCCGAGCACATCTTCCGGTGTGAGGTGCACTTTGAAGTCTTGCCAGAAGGTACCGATGCCGAAGCTGACCTCACCTGTCGGCTTGTAGCGTGTCACTTCCCGCTCCGCACCGCCGTGCATTTTTGCGGTACTGTAGCCGGGGTACATGCCGTAGCGTCGGCCATATTCAACAGGTGTCAGCCGCTTCGCGGCCATGGTTTCCTGGTCAACTATCTGCCGATTTTCAAAAACGAGATAGGCATACATCTCCATGTTGCCAGTCTCTGGAAAAAAGCGCGTGCGCAGGCGATAAACGATTTCCCCGCCATTACCCAGCATATAAATGGTGTCCATATTGTGAATGATGCCACCCCCGCCACGAACAAGGGTATAGGCTTCAAAATCATCCTGAATAATTCGGGTGTTGTCTCTGATGGTGCGGATAAAATCCACACGTTTGGCCATCGCTTTACGTGCCTTCTCCCGTGCCTTACGTTCGGCTTTCAGCCTTTTTTCCTCAGCTTTCAGGCGTCGCTTTTCCGCTCTCTTGGCGGCTTTTATCGCTTTTTTGTAGAGCTTTTTATCAGCTTTGCTGAGCACGTCCGTATTGACATGCTCCAGCTCGGTTAGAGTCATGGCTGAAAAAGCCTTCTCCTGACTGGCATAACTTTCTGCACTAAAGCAGATGAAAATTACTGCGATTACGGCTCTGAGAATGATCTTCATATGCCTCCCCTCCCTGATGTGTCGTATAGGAACATATGAGGAACGAAACGGGGTTGCAATACCTTTATTCAACATAGATGCATCTTGTGGTTTAAATTCCGCAGACTGCGCTGCGTTTTTCCATCAACACGACATTCTTCCATGCACCGCGGAGGGCACCCAGCCGTTCCCGCACACCCACGATACGAAACCCGCATTTTTCGTGTAACCGTATGGAGGCAATATTCTCTTCAAATATGCCTGCCTGCATGGTCCAGATACCCAGCGTTTCAGCGCGCTTGACCAAGGCGTTGAGCAAGCCCTTGCCAATCCCTTTGCCGCGGGCCGTGGCCGCAACATAAATGCTGACCTCCGTGACACCGCCATAGACGCAGCGGTCTGATACCGGCCAAAGAACGGCCCAGCCCAATACGGTGCCGTCCCTTGAAACTGCGACGAGTTGGCTCTCGGGAATGCTGCCACCTGTCCATTTGTCTTCGGATTTGGGTTTTGTTTCAAATGTGGCATTGCCCGTGCGGATGCCCTCCCGGTAGATGGCTTCCACCACGGGCCAGTCCGGTTGTCTGTAATCTCGAATTTCAAACATGGCTGGTCTCTCGCAAGCGTTGCTAGCGGAAACGATGCCATCGTCTGCAGGCCCGGGCAAGCCGGTTGGCGCTAGAGCACCCTTTTGTCGCGATGGTTGTCCGTGCGCGTTAGAATGCGGCGCAGGAATAGTGGCAGGCGCGGCGTGATCGCCCTGATGCGCGCATTGGCACGGGGGTATCGGCTTCGCGTTCGTTTGATGAAGCGCAGCATCAGCGGGTTGAAAGCAGCGACAGCAAGGCCAAGGCCTATCAGCAGGGCACCGGTTGGCAGTGGCAGCGGCAGTGTGATGGCACCGAGAACAAGAAAGAAGATGCTCAGGGGCAGGGCGATCCAGCGCAGTAAAAATTTCAACCGCTTTTTGTTCATATCAAACTCGCATACATTAGGCTTTGGCTTTGCCAATACCGGTATAATGCCACAAATTTGTGAAGCTGGGCTTTAAGGTGGCATTTTGATGCGAGCTGTGCCTAAATTCACACAGATTTTGTATTCTGGGGAGGGAAAAATGAACGTGAACATGACAATGATGGGGCCGATTTTGGCTCAGGTGGCGCTGACTTTGATCGTGCTTCTTTATATGGCGTCCCGCCGGTTGCCGGCGCTTTCGGCCATGCGGGCAACACCGGCCCAATTGCAGGACCGTAAGACATTTGATGAACTGCCGGCGGGCTGCAAATATCCGTCGGAAAATCTCAAGAACCTGTTTGAGGTGCCGGTGCTGTTTTTTGTGTTGAGCTTCTGTGCGCTGATCACCGGGCTCGGTGGTACCATGATGGTGACCCTTGCCTGGATTTTTGTCGCCACACGGGTTGTGCACAGCTTCATTCACTGCACATATAACAATGTCATGCACCGCTTTCTCGTTTTCCTGCTTGGGGTGATTGTGGTGATTGTCATGCTCTTGTTGCTTGTAATGCGATTTTGGATGGGTTGATGGCTGACTTTACTGATCATATCACGGAAAAACATGCGGCGTTCATCAAGGATCAGCCCATGTACTTCATCGCAACCGCCTGCGCTGAAGGGCGCATAAACCTGAGTCCCAAGGGCATGGACAGTTTCCGTGTACTGGGGCCAAACCTGTGCGGTTATCTTGATGTGACGGGAAGCGGCAACGAGACATCGGCCCATATCAAAAATGATGGCCGTATCACCATCATGTTCAACAGCTTTACGCGCAATGCGCTGATTCTGCGGCTATATGGCAGGGGGCGTGTCGTGCGCCCTCACCACGCTGAATTCAAGGCGCTGGCGCCAGAGTTTCCGACCCTGCCCGGTGCGCGCCAGATCATCCTTGTCGATGTGGAAAGTGTGCAGACAAGCTGTGGCTACGGTGTGCCGGAGATGGAGATGAAGGCCGAGCGGCAGACCCTCAAGAAATGGGCGGAAGGCAAGGGCGATGATGGTATCGACACCTACCAGCAGAAAAACAACGTCAAATCCATTGATGGCTTCGATGCCGGACTGATGGATTAAGTGCGCGTCATGACACAAGTTCTAGAGGACGAAAACAGGCTTGTTGTTATCCGGAGTCACCTGAATGCGCCGGACGGACGTTTGATGCGCTCGCTACTGGATGCACGCGGTATTCACGCCTTCCTGAGCGGCGAGAATGTCGCGGGTATGAACGAGGGCATGTTCGCAAACCTGATGGTACGCGCGGGTAACCGCGAGGAAGCGGAGCATATCCTCTCGAATGTCAGGGCTTTGCCTGCGTCCGCGTTCCCTGTTCGGCAGGACCCTGACGGGGAAGAACTCGCCTGTCATCGCTGTGGCTCGTCACGTGTGCACCCGTTCGTCGGTCGCTTACCGTCCTCTGTGCCATTTTTGCGCCAGACAGTGAGCCAGAAAGATGCCTTTTATCACTGCCTTGAATGTGGCAGCTACTATACCGAAAAGCGGCCGCGCTTCAGCAGCTTGACGATCGCGGTGATGTGGGGCGGCACCCTGGCGCTGATCACCCTTCTCATTATCTGGGTCATCAACTGGCTACAGTGGTCATAGGGCCTCGCTGATCGGCAGCCGCCGCACACGTTTACCACTGGCAACATAGAGCGCGTTCGTCAGCGCCGGGATGAAGGGTGGCAGGGAGGTCTCCCCCGTACCGCGCGGCGTGTCATCCCCAAAATCAAGGATATGCACATCGATATCCAAGGGCGCTTCCGCCATGCGCAGCTTGCGGTAGGTATCAAAATTGTTTGTGGCAGGCACACCCTTTTCAAAAACCACATTGCCGTATTTGGCGGCGCATAGGCCGTCAATAATACCGCTTTCCACCTGCGCACGGATACCAAGCGGGTTAACCGGCAGGCCGCAGTCAATGGCACTGGTGACTTTTACAACACGGAAGTCCTTTTCGCCCGTCATAGCAACCTCAACCACATGAGCACAAAGGCTGTGATGGGTCTGGAAGACAGCCACGCCGCGGCCATGGCCTGCTGGCGTCGGCATTCGATAGCCCGATGCTTCTGCCACTTTTTCAAGCGCCGCCACATGGCGCGAAAGGTCAAGCGTCAGATTAGGCCAGTTTTTCATCTCAACCGATGCTTTTGACCGGAATAGGTCGAGCATGAAATCAAGCGGATCTCGCCCCGCGACGCGTGCCATTTCATCAAGAAAGCTGAGGGTGACCCATGCCCGCACGTTGCTGCCGGGGCCGCGCCATGCGCCGGTTGAGATGGCGGACGGCAACAATGTCCACTCGCCGAGGTAATTTTCAACAAGTCCGCAGGGAATCTCCTGCGTGGCGCTCGAAAACCGGCCATCGGCGGCGGCCCGCACATGCATGGCGTCCAGTTTGCCATCTGGGTTAACACCACCACGCACGCGGTAGAAAGCCATGTGGTTGTAGTAGTCCTGCTCTATCTCGTCTTCGCGGGACCAGGTTACCTTGACCGGCTTTTTCAGTTTCTGCGACAGGTAGCAGGCTTCCTGCACAAAATCCTTCTCATACTTACGGCCAAAGGCTGTGCCCATGCGGTAGAAGTGGCCTTTGACTTTGTCCGCGGGCAGACCGGTCGCCTCTGCCGCAGCGTTGATCGCGACATCCATGAACTGGTGGCCAACCCAAATTTCCACGCCGTCAGCCTTTACGTCAGCGATGCAGTTGTGTGGCTCCATGCAGGTGTGTGCCCAGTTCGGGTGGCTGTAGGTTGCCTCAAGGGTGTGGGCGGCGTCTCTGAGGGCTGCGGCCACGTCACCTTCCCGCACAGTCTCGTCCATTTCAGCGCTATCCAGCGCTTCCATGCCGATTGTCCTAAAATGGGTGCTATCGGTCATCTGGCCGTAGGTACCATCCCATTCGATCTCCAGCGCATCAGCGGCCTTACGGGCAGTCCAATAACTTTTTGCGATAACGGCAACACCAGCGGCGGCCAGGCGGCGCTCGTCCGGGTCAGCAGGCAGGCGTGGCATTTCAACAATATCCAGCACCCCCGGCATTGCGGCAACTTGCGCACCGTTGTGGCTGACAAGTCCGCCACGCAGGTGCGGGCAGCGACGGATTGCGGCATGCACCATGCCCGACACTTCCTGGTCAATACCATAGATGGGTTTGCCGGTAACGATGTCTGGTCCTGCGACATTGCGCTGGTCCGTCCCGACGGTTGTGTGCTCGGCCTTCGCCTTCAGGGGCATACCGGCATAATTTGGATCAGCGTCAGCGCGGACCTTGCTGGCAAGCTTGGCGTAGGTGATTTGTGTGCCGGTTTTCTTGTTGATGACGCGGGCACCCCTTGTGGTCAGGTCAACCTTTGGTGCACTCATCTCACGCACGGCCGCGTCAATCAGCAGGGAGCGGGCATAAGCGGCAGTTTGCCTGAGCGGCAGCCACGCCGTCATGGTTGACTGGCTACCCCCCGCGCCTTGAGGCAGGTGCCCCCAGTCTGCCTTGCCGTTGTCATCAATAACGCCCCTGAAAGGCATCAACTCGACCGTGACATGTTCAAGCGCCATATCAAGCTCGTCCGCAATTATCTGCGCGGCCGTCGTGGCCATGCCCTGGCCCATGTCAGGGACCGGCACACACAGCACCGCGCGGCCATCCGCGGTGAAGCGTAAAATTGGTGGCATGCCCGTGGTCATTGTCGTGTCCGAGGCAAGCAGGTGGGGAGTTTGGGAAACTGTCAGCGCAAAAGCGCTGGCACCCATAGCCGCCTGCAGAAAGCGCCGACGGGATATATGCGTATTCATCGCCTCTCTCCTCAGGCTTCTTGCATTTTGGCGGCGGCGCGTTTGATCGCCTTGCGGATGCGGAAATAGGTGCCGCAACGGCATATGTTGGTTACGCCGTCATTGATGTCATCATCACTCGGATTCGGGTTTGTTTTCAGAAGTGCGGCAGTGGCCATGATTTGCCCGGCCTGGCAATAACCGCATTGCGGTACATCTTCCTCAAGCCATGCTTCCTGCACAGGGTGTAGTTTGTCGCCGCCGGACAAGCCCTCAATGGTGGTAACAGATGCGCCGTCAAGTGCTGCCATCGGCAGCGAGCAACTGCGCATGGCCTCGCCGTCTACATGCACCGTACAGGCGCCGCACTGGCCGATGCCGCAGCCGAATTTGGTGCCCTTGAGGCCCACTTCCTCGCGCAGGTGCCACAGAAGCGGCATATCCTCATCGCCGTCAAACTGTTGTGCTTGGCCGTTAATGGTAAATGAAATGGATGCCACAGGTTCCTCCCCGCCTATAAGGTTCACTGCATATAAGCGGGGATTGTAGGTGATAATGTAACATTTGTCGCGACGTTCTGCCGCAACGGGATGTCAGCTCACCGCATTTTTTAGATCAATAGCTTAGGGCGTCGAACACGCGCGTTGCGTCGCCGCCCCACACACCATTCAGCTTGTGCAAAATCTGATCCGCAGGGGTCATGCCGCTTTCCGCGCTTTCCCAAAGTGAGTTGAGGAAGCCCTGTTCGGTTTCCCCGCTTGAAGACAGGCGCGCCCGGTTCCTGAGGCCTTTGTCAGCGATCGTCAGTACCTCTTTGGCAAGGGCGGCGAAGTCGCGACCGTGAATTTCGGTCATCAAGCCCATCTTTGGAACGTCGTCGCGCATCTGTGCCACGTCATCCGCTGACCAGCTTTTGGTCAGCTGGCGGGCAGCGTCCTGCGCCTCCGTATCATAAAGGAGGCCGACCCAAAGGGCGGGCAGGGCACAAAGCCGTGACCATGGTCCGCCGTCCGCGCCGCGCATCTCCAGAAATGTTTTGAGCCGCACTTCCGGGAATAGGGTGGTCATATGATCTTTCCAGTCCTCAAGCGTTGGCACCTCGCCCGGCAGGGCAGGCAGGCGGCCATTCATGAAGTCACGGAAGCTTTGCCCCGATGCATCGATATAACGCCCGTCGCGGCGCACAAAATACATCGGCACGTCAAGCACATGGTCTACCCAGCGTTCAAAACCCATGCTGCTGTCAAAGACAAAAGGCAGCGTGCCGCAGCGGTCAGGGTCCGTATCTGTCCAGACATGGCTGCGCAGGCTTTTGAAGCCGTTCGGACGACCTTCCCGCAGGGGCGAGTTGGCGAACAGCGCAGTGGCCAAAGGTTGCAGCGCCAGTGCGATACGGAATTTCTCGATCATGTCGGCTTCGCTGGCGAAGTCGAGGTTCACCTGTACGGTACAGGTGCGCAGCATCATATCAAGGCCCATGCTGCCACGCTTTGGCATATAGGACCGCATGATGTCATAGCGCGCCTTGGGCATCACCGGCACGTCTTCGCGTTTGAGCGTCGGGTGGAAGCCAAGGCCAAGGAAGCCGATGTCCAGCTTCTCGCCAATCTCACGCGCTTCCCTGAGGTGGGTGGATGTCTCGTCACATGTCTGGTGGATATTTTCCAGCATGGCGCCCGAGAGCTCGAACTGTCCGCCCGGTTCCAGGGTGATGGAGGCATTGTTGCGCGTAGCAGCAATCAGGTTGCCGCCTTCTTCCACCGGGTTCCAGCCGATATCGACGAAGGCTTGCAACACATCGCGAATACCGGGTTTCTCCGCGTCGCCTTCATACGACAGCGGCCCATAGCCTTCTCGGTGGAAGATGAATTTTTCGTGCTCCGAGCCGATGCGCCATGTGGTGCGATCCGGCTTGTTGCCTGTTTCCAGATGTTCGACAAGCTGTGCTTTGTTTTCAACAAGCCGCACGTCCGATACTGCGCTGGGGCTGGACATAAATGATGGGTCCCTGAACCTTAACCTTATGATCAACAAGTAAGGCGTACATAAGGGGCAATCAAGATATGTAAAGCACCTTCACGCGATGGTGAGGCGCATCAAGGTGGCTTGCCGACGGTTAATGCTGGTACGGAACGTTGATGGCGCAAGGGTTTTCAGACAGGTCCATGCCGTAAATATGCAGTGTGTGAGAAATTCTATCGGTCGGGTTAAATAATCTATGGATACCGCAAGGGTTGGGGTCCACGGACGCCACGGCGCCTTTGCCAGCGCGAATGACACCCGTGCTTTCAACCGCTTCACAGTTGCAATCTGTCTTATATGTTTCGCAGCCGATCTCACCATCAACCACCCCAACACAGCCCCAGGCATTGTGTCCATGCACAGGTGTGCAGGCGCCTGGCATCCAGCGCAGCGCCAGCACGCTGAAAAGCCCTTGTGGGTGTGTGTACAGAAGCTTGCGCGCATAACCGCGCTCATTGGCATCCACGTCAACCAGCTTTTCAACGTCAATGTAGGGCAGTGCAAGGCGCATGAGGCTTTCGGTCGCTGACAGGCAAAGGCTTGAGCCCACGGTACGGGTCATCACGTCCGTCTCGCTAATCAGGCGCGACAGGCTTTGTGGTCCGTGAAAGAGAGCTGTTCCATCCATTGCCATCGATGCAGTTCCTCTGTGCCAGGTTTGATCTTAATTGAGGAACACTATACCAATATATGGCTGATAATTGTTTGCGAAGTTGCGTTTTCAGGTTCGTTTTTTAGGATTACAAAACTAATATAATCGCTATAAAAAGCATATTAATCTACTTTGAAATTTTATTGCGAATTAATTTGTTTGAGTTGTTACTGTTTGTTGGAAACGTGGATCACCAGTCGCCGAGTGCGGATTGCCACAAGCTGATAGCGGCCATGGCAGCGGTGTCAGCGCGTAACACACGAGGCCCCAGCGAGACGACAACGGTGTTTTGGTGTGCGCGGATCATGCGGCGTTCGTCGTCGTCAAAACCACCTTCGGGGCCGATGAGGATGGCCCATGGCTTGGGGTTTTCCTTGCTGTCGGTCTGTGCAAGCGCTGTGTGGGCACTGCCCCCTGACAGGTCTTCGTCGCAGAACATGATCATGCGGTCTTCCGGCCAGTTGGCCAGCAGCTTTTCCAGTTTGATAGGTTCATCTGATGTGGGTACGTTCAGGCGCTCGCACTGCTCGGCGGCTTCAGCGGCATTGGCGCGCAGGCGGTCGGTTTTTACCCGGTCGACAATGGTGCGGCGGGTATAAACCGGGATCAGGTGGCTGACGCCCAGTTCGGTTGCCTTCTGGGCCATGAAGTCCAGCCGGGCCTTCTTGATGGGGGCGAAGGCCAGCCACAGGTCAGGTTCGGCGGTTTGCTCACGGGCCTTGTCATTCACCTTCAGGGTGACTTCCCGTTTTTTGACGTCGATGATCTCTGCCGCCCATTCACCGTCCTTACCGTTAAAAAGCGCGACAGCGGTGCCCACATTCGCGCGCATCACGTTGGCAAGATAGTGGCTTTGCTCTTGCCCCAGCGCGATAATGCCACTGCCGGGCAGGCTATTTTCAATGAACAGGCGGTGCTGGATCTTTTTGGCCATGACCGGGTCCTTCAGTAAAACTACAGGGTCTTTGTCAGGTACCGCACGGTCTTGCCGTTCGCAAGCGTAGCGGTGCCTACAGTTTCAAACCCTAGCTTGGCGTGGAAGGCGTCAGATCCCGGGTTGGGCGGATTCTGGTTTACTTCGCACCCCACCACGTTGTAGCCGTTCGCCTTGGCGGTGGCGAACAGGTCTTCGTACAGGGCGCGGGCGAGGCCCTGGCCGCGTGCCTCTGCGGCAGTGATAATGCGGTCGATATAGGCGAAACGCTCATACCGCTCTTTGAACCACACAAAGTTGGGGCTTTTATAGGCGCCGTCCTGGTCAAAGCCGATCAGAAAAGCTTTTGCTGGTGCCACCCCGCGCGCATAATAGGCATTAGCCACCAACCAGTTAAGGTCCTCTGGCTCAAGGAAAGATGTTTCCTTCTGGTGCAGGTTATTGAGCGCAAGAATGCCGGGCAGGTCAATGTCCGTCATTTGCTCGATGGATACTGTCATGTGCCGCCTTTGCCTTATGAGTGATCAAGGCTAACGGTTTCCTCAATAATCAAGCGGCTGTCAACAAAGTCGGGCAGGCTGCCATAGGCACCGTGGCGTCCATTGCCATCCAGCCGGGTGGCGATATAGGCGTGTGCAACATGGTCCGGTGCACGTTCCATCAACAGACGGGCGGCAGCAAGAGTGGCGATGCGTTCGGTCAGCCAGCGGCCTTGGCTTTCAGGGAAGCTGCCACGGGATAGCAGCGTTGCGAGTTCCTTGTAGGCGCTATCGAACGTCGGGGCGTGGCCCATGCCACCGCCAAGCCAGCGGATGCCAGCCTCAAACGCGTCGCGCTCCCGCGCGGCAACCCGCATCAGGTCGAGGCACATAACGCTGCCGGAACCTTCCCAGATGCTGTTTACAGGTAGTTCGCGGTAAATGCGCGCCAGAACGCCGTCTTCCACATAGCCGTTGCCGCCGTGGATCTCCATTGCCTCATAGGCAAGTGTTGGCCCACGTTTTGTCACCCAGTATTTGGTCACGGGTGTCATGAGGCGTGCATAGGCGCTGTCCTCATCATTCTCGGCTGCACGCTCGTAGGAGCCCGCAAGGCGCAGCGACAGGTGCGTGGCGGCTGTCACCTCTAGGCTCATGTCGGCCAGCAATGCCGTCATCATCGGCTGGTCGATCAGCTTACGCTGGAACACGGTACGGTGGCGGGCATGGTGTACTGCTCGGCTCAGGGCTTGCCGCATGAGCCCGGCGCTGCCTAGCGCGCAGTCAAGCCGCGTATAGTTGGCCATGGTCATGATATTCGCGATGCCTCGGCCTTCATCTCCGATCATGACGCCCTCGGCCTCATGGAATTCCACCTCGGAGGATGCGTTCGACTTATTGCCAAGTTTGTTTTTGAGGCGCTGGAATTTCAGCCCGTTGACACTGCCGTCTTCACGGAAGCGTGGTACATAAAACACTGACAGGCGTTCATCGGTTTGCGCGAGCACAAGGAAGGCGTCACACATGGGGGCTGACATGAACCATTTGTGCCCGGTGATCAGGTAGCGCTTGCCCGCGCCGCCCCTCTTTAGCGGCTTGGCTGTTGTGGTATTGGCGCGCACGTCGGTGCCGCCTTGTTTTTCCGTCATGCCCATGCCGACCGTGATACCGGTTTTCTCAGCGATGGGAATAAAGCGCCGGTCGTAGGAGCGCGACAGCAATTTGTCCTTGAGACTTTCAAACAGGTCGGGCTGGTTCATCAGCGCGGGGATGGCGGCGTGGGTCATGGTGATGGGGCAGATGTGGCCGGCTTCCACCTGGCTCATCATATAGTGTTTGGCCGCGCGCACCGGGCCAACACCGTGATGCTTGCGGCGGTCATCAGTGGCGAGGCGATCAAACGCGCCGCAGTGGATGCCAGCTTCTTTCGAAAGCACCATAAAATGGTGATACGCGGGGTGAAAATCCACTCGGTCAGCGCGGAAACCCTGTTGGTCGAATGTGTTCAGCTCCGGCAGGAACTTGTTCGCCAAATGCCCCTGATGGAATTGATACTCGGTCCCCAAGGTTGTTCCGAATGCTGACAGCTCTGACGTTGCCCAGTCTGCCCCCTCACCCAGAAGCGCCGCCACAAGCGGCAGATCGCTCCGGTAAAGGTCCACCCCGTCATAGGCGGGTGGTTGGTTGAACACCTGATGGGTTTCAAAGGCTGTGGTCATGTTGTCCCCCGGATGGATTTATACGTCTTGTGAACTAGGGCACATACGAAAGATTTCCAGCGCTATTGCTCTGGCACGCCAGGCACAAGTGCACGGTAGTCGTCGGAGCGCAGCACCTTAATAACGGTGCGGATATCATCGTCGTCCGCCTTGAGGGCGCGGGCGACCTCGGCGCCCAGGCTGAGGCTGGCCTCCAGCGTTTCCGGCACGGTATGAGTGGCGCCAAGCGCGCGCAGAGCTTTGGCGGCAGAGGCGTTGTGGGTGCGCACATATGTGGGCAGGGTGGAGCATTCGCGCCGGGCGCTCAGAATCATGCGTTCTGCCGCCTTCGGGTCATCAAGCGTGATAACAAGCAGCGCTGCCTCGTTCGCCCCCACGGCGCGTAAGATCTCCGGCCGGGCGGCGTCGCCATAAATGGCGTTAAAGCCTGCTTCCCGCGCTTTTTTTACATGTACCGGGTCAAGGTCTACAGCAGTGAAGGGGATATCAAGGTCCGCCAGGATGCGTGCGATGGTCTCTCCCACGCGGCCAAAACCCGCGATGATGACCTGCCTGCGGCTCCCCTCCGCCCCCTCCGGTGTTGGTGCCGCCGCAGCGATATCGTGCGTCAGGCGGCGTGAAAGCCTTAAGCCACCAGCAAACAGAAGTGGCGTCGCCGCCATCGAAAGCGCGATGACAGCCGACAGCGTTTCCACCAGTTCCCCGGTCAATACGCCTTCAAGTTTGGCGTAGGTGAATAGAACAAAGCCAAATTCACCGGCCTGCGCCAACAGTGCACCAACTTTGATGCCCTCGGGCACCGTATAGCCCATCAGTCGCACCAGCAGGGTGATGATGAGCGCTTTTAATATAAGCAGGGTCGCCAGCATGCCAAGGATGAGCCATGTCTGGGTTGCAAGCGTGCCAAAGTTGATGCCCATGCCAACGGCCATGAAAAAGAGGCCAAGAAGCAAGCCCCGGAACGGCATGACATCCACCTCAACCTGATGGCGGAACTCACTTTCGGCCATCAACAGGCCAGCGATGAAGGCGCCCATTGCCATGGAAAGCCCGATGCTGTCCATGAACCAGCCGAAGCCAAGGACCAGCAACAGGGCAAAGCCCGTGAAGACCTCAGGCGTTTTATTGGCTGCGACAAGGCGAAACAGCGGGTTGATGGCAATGCGGCCAGCGATGATCACGCTGGCGAGGATTGCAAGGGTTTCAAGGATCGCAAGGCCAAAGCTTGCCCCCACGGTGGCTTCGCCCCTGGCGAGCAGCGGTACAAGTGCGAGAAGGGGTACGACCGCCAAATCCTGCAGTAACAGGATTGAAAAGCCCGCACGGCCCCATTGGCTGGAAAGCTGGTTTTTAGCGGCCAGCAACTGGATGCCAAAGGCCGTGCTGGAAAGCGCGAGTCCAAGGCCAACAAGCGCGGCGGCGCCCGGCGCGAGCGGTAGCGCATAATAGGCGAGAAACGAGAGCACAGCCCCCGTGACGAGAAGCTGTAGAGACCCTAGGCCAAACACCTGCCGCCGCATGACCCACAGACGCGCGGGTTTCAGCTCAATGCCGATGAGAAACAGCAGGAACACTACACCGAATTCGCCGAGATGGGCGATTTGTGTGGGGTTGTCGATCAGGCCAAGCCCCCACGGGCCTATCAACATACCGCCCACCAGGTAGCCAAGGATCGCACCAAAACCAAGTCGACCGAAGACCGTGGCGGAAATAACCGCAACGGCCATAAGGGCAAGGATTTCTATCAGCATGGCGTCCTGATGCATGGCTTGCTCCGTCAGCTCGCAGCGCGGCGACTTATCGCCGTCAATAAGCCTGCGCTGATGAGGAAACCGCCGCTCGCGCGCTCCACAGTTTTGCGGAAAGCGGGGCGCGCAAACCGACTGCGCAGGCTGCCCGCTGCAAGCGCCCACATAACGGTGTTCAGCCCGGCAAGGGTGATAAATGTGGCTTCCAGGATCAGGAACTGCGGCAGCAAGGTTTCGTGCTGGTTGATGAACTGCGGCAGGAATGCGGTGAAAAATACGATGCCCTTGGGGTTGAGCGCAGTCACGATAAAACAGCGCCAGAAGACATGCTGGTCCTGCCCGATTTCTTCAGCAGCGAATTCAAGCGCCGCTGGTTTGCTCGCGCTACGCCACATCTTGACGCCAAGATAAATGAGATAGGCAGCACCAATATATTTGACGACGGAGAATAAAAGTGCGCTCGCTGCAAGCAGGGCGCCCGCGCCCATGAGGGACACCGTCATAGCAGTGAAATCACCTGCCGACACACCCAAGACAGACGCCGGAATCGCTCGTTTGCCTTTTGTCAGGGCAAAGCTGACCACCATCATCACCGTCGGTCCGGGCATGGCGACAAGGACGGCGCTGGTGACAGCAAATGACAGCCATAGTTCGAATAACACGATGATCTCCTCGGTTGTTCTTGCTGTCACTAAAGCCACGATTTGCCCGCAGAGGCAAGATATAGGGTGCTAGTTTTCTTGACACTCCGTGCGGGACGCCGTAACGCCATTGGCATGTCTGAAAAAGCCCGGAAAGATGTTGTTGTCACCGCGGATGCCGTTGAAGGCAGCTGGGTGTACCGGCATGCGCCTGCGGCGTGGCGTCCATACCTGAAGCTGGCGCGTATGGACCGCCCGGTGGGCGCCTGGCTTTTGCTGTGGCCGTGCTGGTGGTCACTGGCGCTGGCGGCCGATGCAGGCTTCACATTTTACCACCTTTATCTGCTGCCGATTTTTGGTATTGGCGCGTTAGCCATGCGCGGGGCTGGCTGTACATATAACGATATCGTTGACCGCGACTTCGATGCAGCGGTGGCCCGCACCCGCACCCGCCCAATCCCAGCCGGTGAAGTAAGCCTCAAGGGTGCGTGGGCTTTTCTTGTATTACAGTGCCTGATCGGGCTTGCGGTTCTCTTGCAACTTGGGCCATTTGCGATCATGGTGGGGCTCGGTTCGCTGGTGATGGTGGCGGCCTATCCGTTTATGAAACGCATCACCGGCTGGCCGCAGGCATGGCTTGGCCTGACCTTCAACTGGGGCGCGCTGATGGGCTGGGCTACGATCCGGGGCGAATTGTCCGCAGCGCCGCTGGTGCTATACTTCAGCGCGCTGTTCTGGACGCTTGGTTATGACACCATTTATGCGCATCAGGACAAGGAAGACGACGCGCTGATTGGCGTGAAATCAACCGCCCTTACACTGGGGCAAAAAACCAAGCCGGCGCTTCTGGTATTTTACAGTCTTTTTATAATTGGCCTGATTGTCGCGGGAAGCCTTGCCAATCTTGGATTTATCTATTACATCGGCATCGCGCTCGCGGGTGTTCACCTCGGTGCACAGGTGGTTCGGGTCAATATTGATGATGCTGGCCTCTGTTTGAAAGTTTTCCGCTCGAACATCGCATTCGGCTGGATCGTCTTTGTGGCGCTCATTCTTGGGCAGCTCACAGCCTGACCCGGCGGATATGATGCGAGGGCATCTCCCCAACCATTAGGCCAAGGACCAACATCCATGGATATCAAGAAAATCTCAGTTGGCGAAAACGCCCCTTGGGACGTGAATGTCATCATCGAAGTACCTGCCGGTACTGAACCGGTGAAGTATGAGCTGGATAAAGAATCGGGCGCACTGTTTGTCGACCGTATCATGCACACCAGCATGCGGTACCCATGCAACTACGGCTTCATTCCGCACACATTGGCGGATGACGGCGATCCGGTAGACGTGCTGCTTGCCAACCGTACACCAATCATGCCTGGCGCTGTTGTGCGTTGCCGTCCGCTTGGTGTTCTGATCATGGAAGACGAGGCAGGCATGGATGAAAAACTTCTCATGGTTCCCGTCGACAAACTGCACCCTTTTTACAAGGACGTGAACAGCTATGAAGAATTGCCTGAGATTTTTCTCAAGCAGATTTCCCACTTCTTCGAGCACTATAAAGACCTCGAAAGTGGCAAGTGGGTGAAGATTAAAGGTTGGGAAGGCCCCGAAGTGGCTGCCGATCTGATCTCCAAAGGTATTGAGGCGGAAAAAAACGCGTAACGTTTTCTGTTGCTGTCAGTGTTTGAGAAACCCGGCCGAGATGGCCGGGTTTTTTGTTATCCGATCCATATTCTTCATTATTCACCTTGTATGCCTGACATGACTTCCCAAGACTTTGGGTGCCAAACGACAGGAGGATATTATGAAAACGATAAAAACACTGATTGCCGGCGCCACATTGATGGGCTTCTCGACGATGGCTTGTGCGGAGCCGGTGCCGCAGGAAACCGATACCCTTATCAATAGCCTGATGAAAGAGCACGAGGTGCCCGGTCTTGCCTTTGTGCTCATCGAGAATGGGGAAGTGCGGCAAAGCAAGACCTATGGCTACGCAAAAGTGGAAGAAGGTCAGCGTCTCAATGAAGATACGGTTATGTATGCTGCGTCCCTCACCAAGCTTATCTTCTCTGTTTACGTGTTGCAGTTAGTGGGTGAGGGGAAGCTGGACCTTGACCGGCCGATCGGGCAGTATCTGAGGAAGCCGCTACCGGCATACGCCGGGGAGTCGATCCTTGAAGACTATTCCGATCTGGAGGGTGACCCGCGCTGGCAAAAGCTGACACTTCGCATGTTGCTGTCGCACACCACGGGGTTACCAAACTACAGGTTTTTTACGCCAGAGGGCGTCTTCAAGCGTGACGCAAAGCTGAAGTTCTTCTTTGACCCAAACGAACGCTACGGCTACTCGGGCGAGGGTTATTATATCGCCCAACTGGTTGTCGAAGAGGCAACAGGCCTGAAGACCGGCGCAGCGCTTCAGACGCGGTTTTTTGACCCACTTGGCATGAGCCGCACAAGCCTTGTGTGGCGGGATGATTTTCAGCCCAATTTTGCCCATGGTTATAATGCGCAGGGTGAGAATCTGCGCCACAACATGCAGTCAAATGTGCGAGCGGCCGGCTCGATGGATACAACTTTGCATGACCTGTCGCGCTGGGTGGCGGCCCTTATGAGCGGCAAACTTCTCGGTGAAGATGAATTCAATGAACTGGTTGGGGCAGGATTTCCCATTGAATCCCGCCATCAGTTTCCAACATTGGACCCCGTTCCTTATGCAGCCAACCGCGTCATCAATCTTGCGGCGGGGGTGGGTACCGTCAACTGGGACGGCCCGCAGGGACGAGGCTTCGTCAAAGGGGGGCATAACGAGAAAACGGACAATCTGCTTGTCTGTCTGCCGGGCAAGAAGCGCTGTGTGCTCCTGATGTCGAACACAGCAAAAGGCGACTTGATTTTCCCGCAGATTTTTGAAGCCGTCCTGGGGAACACAGGTTTACCGTGGACGTGGGAATATGCGACCCTGGCAGACAAATAGCAGCCTGGCGGCTAGAAAATATTAATATTCTCACGGTAGGTTGCCGCGCCGAAGGCAGAAATTCATAGTTGGTGTTTGGTAATGAGCATTTTTGAAAAAATCGGTGGTGAGCCAGCGGTGAACGAGGCGGTTACACTTTTTCACGCGAAGATATTTGCGGACCCTCTGTTGTCGCCCTTTTTCGACAATATTTCCGAAGATGATTTCAACCGTAAACAGCGCTGGTTCCTGATCACGCTTTTGAAAGGCGAAAGTGTGGGTGCAGATAGTTATATGCGGATGAGCCACCGAGACCTTGTGCGCAAGCATGGCCTGGGGGAAGCGCACTTTGACGCTGTGAGTGCGCACCTTGAAAGCTCGCTCGTGGAGCTTGACGTGGCTCGCCCGCTGGTTAATGACATCATGAGCGCTGTCCTTGAACTGAAGAATGCAATCCTCAACCGGTAAGCCGTCCTGTTAGCGCCACAACGTGAGCGGCATCAGGTCCCAGTACCAGAGAATAAGACAGAACTGGAAAACAGCAATGGTTGCAAGACCATGGAATGTTTCCATGCGGCTCCGGTTTTTGGTCTGGATCACCTTGGTATGGGCCGCCAGCATGGAAACAGGCAGCAGAACACTGGCCGCCGCCAAAGTCATGCTGGCGACTGTCATGTCGCCAAGCGCCATAAGTGGTTGAGCCAGAAATAGAGGGGTGGGGACCAGCAGGCTTGCGATGCCGATGAAGGCCATTCCTTCGGTGCGCCTGATTGCATTCGCGCCATGCTTCATAAAGGCGACGGAGCCGCATGCCAGTAGCCACGCCATTCCGCCGGCACACAGCATCGCACTGGCCCAGAGCCCGAAAATGAGCGCGGGGTTGACTTTCTCATAGGTCCGGAAGCCGTCGCTGATCAGCGGTTTGTCGTCCTCGCTCAGCATCAGGACATGAGAAGCAAGATTGCGATCGTCAGCAGAAAGCAGCCTTTCGCCAATCGGGCGCAGGCTGCGCGGCTTACCATTGGCGGGGGTCATGACCAGCTTGCCTGAGTTCCAGTTAAGACGTTGATAATTGAACATCACATCCAGCAAGCGGAAGCTATCGAAGCGGCTGGGCGCCAGTATGTGATAGCCCTCCCAGTTTTTGGCGCTGGCAATGGGAAGATCGCTGTCGGGGATGGCGGGGGCCATGAGGTCAAGGGCTGCAGCGACGCGAGCATAGAGTCGTGAATAGTCAGCTGTTTCGCTGTCGGTGTTGAGGCTGACAAAAAAGGCCTTTTGTTCTGCCGGGTAAACACACAGCATGCTGGCGAAGCCGAGGATGTTGCCGGAATGGCATTTGCCCACAGCACCAAAACGGTCATAGGTGCTCATGCCGAGGCCATAGCCGGCCATAAGCCCGTTCCAGCGGGCTTCCGTTGTGTGCGGAACGCCACGTGCGGCCATGAGCCCCGGCGCAATAATCATCTCGCCACCGCCAGTACCCTCCGACATCAGGCCAGTACCATCCGATATCAGGAACGTGGCATAGCGGGCCATATCTGCCGCGGTCGTCGTGAATTGGCCTGCAGGGCGCAGCATTACGGGTTGGGCTGCGACAGGTTTTCCGCCGTCAACATGTCCCCATGCCAATGCCATGTCGGCAGTTGCGCCGAGTTGCGTGGTAAAATGAAAGGTACTTGATGTCATGCCAAGTGGCCGGAGCAGGTGCGTATCCAGATAGTTTTCATACCGGTCGCCGGTTATCGTCTCGATAAGCAGCCCGAGCAGGGCATAACCGCTATTGGAATATGAAAAACGTGTGCCAGGCCGCACGCGGGCTGTCAAAACCTGTGGACTGCGCTTGAAGGCCTGCAGCAACGGCGTATCAGGCGAGATGTCCGTGCTGAACATCTGCCAAAGCCGGGC
The DNA here is from genome assembly GCF_025574465.1 of Kordiimonas aestuarii. Taxonomy (GTDB): domain Bacteria; phylum Pseudomonadota; class Alphaproteobacteria; order Sphingomonadales; family Kordiimonadaceae; genus Kordiimonas; species Kordiimonas aestuarii. The sequence continues at coordinate 18,861 of NZ_JAOBPP010000008.1, read as the reverse complement.
GTCATCAAAACCTGAGGTATGGTCAAGAAGGTGGCGAACCGTAACGCGCGATTGAGACGCCCAAGGGTTGTGGATCGGCAGGCCTGGCATATAGCCTGCGATGGGGGCATCCAGGTCAATACGTCCTTTGCTCGCCAAGTGCAGAATACCCGTAGCAATCAGGCTTTTTGCGACGGAACCAACATGAACGCGCGCACCCGATTCCATGGGTGTGCGGTCTGCCATGTTGGCGTAGCCAGCGGCATCCGTTGTAATTTGGCCGTGATCCACTGTCGCCCATACGGCACCTGCGAGGCCTTCCTGCTCCAGCATCGTGCTCATATCTTCGGGGAGGGATGCTGCCGCTGCGACGTTTGATACGACACCTGCGCAAATGATGACAATGGTTCGAAAAAGGCCGGGAGAAGGTCTCCGTCCGTCCTTGAGTGATCTGCTCATGTCCTCGCCTCGGTTCCGCGCCGTGTAGGCCGCGCGGTTTTATATTTATATCAGTTTGATATAAGATGAGGGTTGAATATGTGCAAGGTGAAAAAGCAGCGGTGCCCAACAGGGCACCGCCTTCGAGGATATATTAAGCAGCCCGAAGCAATTGCAGCGAACCAGGGTACCAGCGTTCGAGGCCGCGTTTTACATATGCCTCAAGGTTAGGAAACTCGGCTACAAGGTCATGGGTCCATGTTCTGATTGGGGAGGCATGGAAATTGGCAAGCAGACCGAAAATACAGGCATCTATATAGGTGGGTATGTCACCGAAAAACCAGTTATCCTCGTTAAGAACCGTGGAAAGAGCGTCAAGGTCGGAATGCAGGAAAGCCTTGATCTCGGCCTCGCTGTGACGGCCGAAACCATCAAGGTGCAGCGTTTCCCGAACTTGGTCGCGGACCATATCAGCAACCTCGTCCGGAGCGTCGGCAAAGAAAATACCTTTTGTCTGCGCCCAGCCAGCATCGTCATGCCAACGGAAATACAGCAGGGCGTATCGGGTGCGTTCTTCGGCCATGCGACATAGTGCGTGGCCAAAGGCCTCCTGTTTCGCGCTCAGATGGCCATTAAAGTTGGCACCATGTTTGTGCTCAAGGTGCTGACGAATGATTTCGCTGTCTTCAACAAGCACACCATTATCATCAAGGACAGGCAACTTGGCTTTTGGAAAAACCCTGAAGTCCTCAGGAATGACGTGCTCATACTCGAGGTCAGCAATTTTGAAGAGGATGTCTGCTTTGCAACAGAAGGGACTCATGTTGAACATGCCTTCACCGGTTGGAAAGGCATATAGTTTCAGTGTTTTTGTCATTGTCTTGCTCCTCATTGTCGTGACTGGGCTTGATGACAAGACTGTAGCGTCTCTATGCTGACAAAAAATGTCAGTATGCTTTAGAGACATAAAAAAAACCCACCAAACGGTGGGCTTTATCCTCTTTCTTTGTTCAGGGCTTACCAGTCGAAGCCGCCTATTTCGGTGCGGCGCAGCACGCGGCGATAAGGTGCGGGGGCGGCACGCGTGGCAGCATGCATGGCACGGTCAAACATGTTACTGCGTGCACGGGCGCCCCGCACAGCGCGGGTAACTGATGGCGTGGTCGGGATCAGGAACAAAAGCCCGATCACGAAAAAGATCAATCCAAAGGGGATTGGCGTTAACATGCCAATTATGCCGATAAAGCAGAAAGCACTGCCGATCAGGCGGCATAGAATGCGTATCATGCTTTGTCTCCGTTCGCTGTCAAAGGCGCTATAGCGCTTGTCTATTTATTACATACACATAATGTGGCTTAACAACAGCATCAAGATGAACCAGAAAGATAACACCCAATATCCATATTGTTGCAAATGAAACTAATTGGCGCTATGTGATTTAGCCAAGGACATGCCGGTGACATTTTTCGCGGTTTTACTGGCTTTTCAACTTGAAGTCAGCTGTCTGATCCCCAATTTCCTGTTCGGGAGGTGTGCATGAAAAAAGTTTTTAAGAATGCCGACGCGGCCCTTGATGGCCTGCTTTTTGACGGCATGACGATGATGGCGGGAGGCTTTGGCCTTTGCGGCATTCCAGAGAATCTGATCGCGGCTGTCCATAAGGCCGGCGCGAAAGACCTGACGGTGATCTCCAACAACTGTGGTGTTGACGGCTTTGGCTTAGGTATTTTGCTGGACGCCAAACAGATCAAGAAGATGGTTTCTTCCTATGTTGGTGAGAACAAGGAGTTCGAGCGCCAGTATCTTGATGGCGAACTTGAACTTGAGTTCAACCCGCAAGGCACATTGGCCGAGCGCATCCGTGCGGGTGGCGCGGGCATCCCCGGCTTTTATACCAAAACCGGCGTGGGCACCCTGATCGCAGAAGGTAAGGAACACAAGGATTTTGGCGGTGAAACCTACATCATGGAAACCGGGCTGGTGGCGGATGTTTCCCTTGTGAAGGCTTGGAAAGCCGATACCGAAGGCAACCTTGTCTTCCGTAAAACCGCGCGCAACTTCAACCCAATGATGGCGACAGCTGGCAAGGTAACGGTGGTTGAGGTCGAAGAACTGGTAGAGCCGGGGACACTGGACCCTGATCATATCCACACACCGGGCATCTTCGTGCAACGCATCATCAAAGGCAGCTTCGAGAAACGCATAGAGCAGCGCACCGTACGTAGCCGGGGAGACGCATAATGACTGACGTAATCAAAGGTTGGAATCGCAACCAGATGGCTGCCCGGGCCGCGCGCGAGCTTGAGGATGGCTTTTATGTGAACCTTGGCATCGGCATCCCGACACTGGTGGCGAACTATATCCCGGATGGTATGGAAGTAACGCTGCAAAGTGAAAATGGCATGCTGGGCATGGGCCCATTCCCCTATGAGGACGAGGTTGACGCAGACCTGATCAACGCTGGCAAGCAGACGATCACCGAACTGCCGACTTCAAGTTATTTCTCAAGTGCAGACAGCTTCGGCATGATCCGTGGTGGCCATATCGACCTGTCGATCCTGGGCGCTATGGAAGTGGCGGGAAATGGTGATCTGGCGAACTGGATGATCCCTGGCAAGATGGTCAAGGGCATGGGCGGTGCAATGGATTTGGTCGCAGGCGTCAAGCGTGTGGTGGTGATCATGGATCACACCAACAAGGCGGGCGCGCCGAAGCTTCTCAAGGAATGCTCACTGCCGCTTACCGGCACCCAGGTGGTGGACCGCATCATTACAAACCTCGGTGTGTTTGACGTGGCCGAAGGCGGCCTGAAGGTTGCCGAACTCGCAGATGGGGTCAGCCTCGAGGATGTGAAAGCATCGACGGAAGCTGCAATCGTCGAATAGGCCTCAGTTTCTTAGCGGTGCGGTTGCGGCAAGAAGCCATGACCGCACCTGTTCTATTCTCTTTCTGTCCGGGTGGTTCTTGTCATACACGAAACAGTGTTCGTGACCGTCCAGCACTTTGGTGAATGGCTGCACAAGAAGACCGCTTTTAATCTCCCGGGCCATCATCTTCACGCTTAATATAGCGATGCCTTGTCCAGCAATCGCCGCTTGTGCAGCATGAAGATCGTCACCGAAGCTCATCTCATGGGGCGAGTGCTTTTCAGACAAATCAGCTTTTTGAAACCATGCCTCCCACGTGGGAGTTTTGTTGTCAGGATTTCGCCAGCGACTGCGCAGAAGCATCGTGGCTTTTAGATCCGCCACGCTTCGGATTTCAAGACGCGGGCTGCATAGCGGTGCGAAGCTGTCCTTAAACAGAAGGCTCGCTTCAAGCTCGCCATAATGCCCGTTTCCATAACGGACTGCCATATCAGCAATACCAGCTTTAAGCGGCACCACGTCCTCGGACGCATGCAGGCTGAGCGGAACAGCTGTTTCTGTTGCCTGAAATTCTGTAAGCCGCGGTAGAACCCACAGTGTCATGAACGCGCTCGTTGTGGTTAGTGTGAGCGGCCTGATGGCACGGTTTGCGGTGATGTCTTCAATGCCTTCGGCGATCAGGCTCAGCGCTTCCTGCGCCTTCTGAAACAAGCCCTGGCCTGCGATGCTCAGGCTTACCTGCCGGGGGTGCCGGACAAAAAGCTTTAACTTCAGCGTGTCTTCCAACAGCCGTATCTGATGACTAATGGCCGTCGGGGTCACGCCAATTTCTTCGGCGGCCGCCTTGAAGCTGAGGTGCCGGGCTGCGGCTTCGAACGCGCGGATGGTTGTTAGAGCAGGTAGCGTTTTCATAACTGAGTTTTACTCATCTATTGCTTGAGGAATTGGAATTTGAATAGCTGCGCAATGGTCAAGATATAGGAAGTCTTGGAGAAACCTAAAACTGCCATGGATGCATTTGATGTATTCATGGCCAGGAGAGATCAATGACTACCATATTGCATATTGATGCAAGCGCACGGCCGGGACAATCGGGTACAGACCCACATGGCTCCCATACCCGCCGGCTCAGTTCCTATTTTATCCGTCGTTGGCGGGAGCGGTTTCCTGAAGACAAGGTTGTCTACCGGGATGTTGGTGCGCAGCCACCGGCGGTGGTGACGGGGGATTGGGTACATGCCGCTTTCACCAAACCTGAGGATAGGGTGCCGTGGATGCACGGTGTATTGGCTGAAAGCGATACACTCGTGGGTGAATTGTTCGCCGCCGACACGATTGTTGCAGGCGTGCCCATGTATAATTTTGGCGTGCCTGCGCCGTTCAAGGCCTATATCGATAATGTTGTTCGTGTGGGCCGTACTTTTGGCTTCGAACGGCGTGGTGACAACGTGTCATATTGGCCAATGTTGCCTGAGGGGAAAAGGCTGGTCTTGCTGTCGTCGCGAGGCGATGTTGGATACGACAAGGGTGGACCGCTTGAACACAGCAACCATGTAGAGCCGCAAGTAAAAACGGCCTTCGCTTACATTGGTCTGACAGATGTATGGAGTGCGGCGGCGGAATATGATGAATATGGCGGTGATCGGCTTGCAGTCTCATTAACGGCAGCGGAACGCGATATTGACGGGTATGTGAGGGAAGCCTGAGGGGCATCCAGATGTTGTCAGTGTCCGGTGTTTTTGTCTTTTTCAAGAGGACGGTAGGTAAAGCCCAGGTCTGCCATCGCATCGCCAAGCGCATGCAATGTGCTTTTTGAAAACCCTCGGCTACAGGCAATATATATGGGTAGGGCCGGTATGGTGCCGATATTTTTTATCGGCACCAGAGTGGCTAACTCAGGGTTCTCGTCTGTTGCAAAATGCCATTGGTCTTCAGGCACGATCGCGTAGTGGGCGCGTCCGGCAAGGACCATGGTCAGGAGTTGAAGGTCGGTTTTGCCGGTACGTAAAATCCAGCGCGGTGTCTCGTTTGCCAGTGCGGCGTCAACGGCCTCGCCGTATATGCCACTTTCCAAAAGCGCGCCGATTAATGTGTCGTCGCGCACCAGTTTGACGAGATCACCATGGTGGCGAACCTTCTCTGCCTTATCCGGGGCTGCTATTACGACATCGCCAGGCACGACATCAAAAATATATGGCAGGAAGCTCCACACAGCTGCCCGGTCCGGTGTGCGCAGGCGCCCCGTTGTGCAGATCAGGCGTCTGCCATCGTCCAGCATGCGGGCTTCCTCGTCGATACTGGAAGGCTGCCAAGCTACGCTAAAACCAGCGTGGTCAGCGATATTTTCGATATGTTCGGCGTACAGCCCGGTGGGTTTACCATCAATGACTCTTAGGTGAGGGGGGTAGTTATAATAGGTAACAGCCAGTGCCGGGCGATCATCGGCGAAACCCGATACGCTCATCAGCAGAAGCATCCCAAAAAACAGTACTGACGACTTCATCTAGTCTTTCCAACCGCCCCACACGGATAAGTAGGCCATACACTTGACGATTTTGTCCGTATGTTCAAGCGTCAATTCAAAAGCCTTGCGAGAGGGGTCCCATTACACCATTGTTAACTGGCCACGCAACTATAGTCATAGGGCAATACCGGTTAACATCTTATGAGCATGCCCGAAAAAAACTTTATACCAGCACTGCCGGGATTTGCCGATCATGGGGCTTTGTTTGATTTTCTTGGCGCATGGAACCGATGGCGTGCCGGGGCGCTGGCACCCAAACGCAGCGAAGTCAGATTGCAGGACATGCAAAACCTGATGCGCGGCATGATGTTGATGGACGTTCGTGATGCCGATCACGTGATGTTTCGTTATGTCGGTAGCTTGTATCAGGATATTTATGGCTATGACTTTACCGGGCTGAACTATCTGGACATTACCGAGGCCAAGGTTCGCGAACTTCGCTCCAGACGGTTGTGGTCAGTTGTCGCTCAGCCTGTGGTTGCCGTGTGGACGACACCGTCGGTTCTCGGGACGGACTTTATTGGTGTAAGTGTGCCACTGTTTCCAGACGCACCGGACACGGTGCGCAAGATCATGCAAGTGTTGGTGCCAATACGCGAGTATCACCACATTGCAGCGGAACGGCAGCGCCGAAATCAGAAACACGTCGAGTTTTCAGACCAGTTTCGTTACATTGATATCGGCGCGGGAGTGCCGGACAGACGTCTGGAAGCCTAGGTCGCCGTCCCGCCGACTGTGAGACCGTCGACACGCAGGGTAGGTTGACCAACACCTGCAGGCACGCTCTGGCCACCCTTGCCACATGTACCCACCCCTCGGTCGAGCTTCAGGTCGTTTCCGATCATGGAGACACGCTTGAGCACGTCCGGCCCATTACCAATGAGCGTAGCACCTTTCACAGGCTCCATCACCTTGCCGTCGCGCACGCGATAGGCTTCGGTGCAAGAGAAGACGAACTTGCCAGACGTGATGTCCACTTGGCCGCCGCCGAAGTTGACGGCATAGAGTCCGTCATCGACACTGGCCAGGATTTCGGCCGGGTCCTTGTCTCCCGCAAGCATGAAGGTGTTGGTCATGCGCGGCATGGGCTGGTGGGCAAAACTCTGCCGACGACCGTTGCCGGTGGGTGTCATGCCCATCAAGCGCGCGTTCAGGCGGTCTTGCATATAGCCCTTGAGTATACCGTCTTCGATCAACACCGTGCGTTCTGTTGGGGTGCCTTCATCATCTACCGTCAGGCTGCCGCGCTTGTCTTCAAGTGTACCATCATCCACAACGGTGATGCCTTTGGCGGCGACCTGTTCACCCATCAGGCCGGCAAAGGCCGAGGTTTTCTTGCGATTGAAGTCACCTTCAAGGCCGTGGCCGATGGCTTCATGCAGCAGTACACCTGGCCAGCCCGGCCCCAGTACAACTGTCATTTCGCCAGCAGGTGCATCGACGCTTTCAAGATTCACTCTGGCTTGGCGAATAGCTTCCTGAACTTGTGACTGCCAATGTGCTTCATCAAACAGAAAGTCATAAGCTTGACGGCCACCCATGCCCTCATAGCCCATTTCCTGACGGTCGCCATCGCCCATGACCACGGATACATTCAGCCTGACGAGGGGACGGATATCGCGCACACGGTGGCCGTCGGCACGGATAATTTCAACCGCCTGCCAACTGCCCAGCAAGCTTGCGCTGACCTGCCGAATGCGTTCGTCCTGAGCGCGGGTATAAGCGTCTATTTCCTCCAACAGTTTTACCTTGCGGCCAAACTCAATCCCGCCAAGTGGGTTGTTGTCGGTGTAAAGCTGTTTGTTGGTACGGGCAGGGGCAAGGTTCATACTGCCGCCGTTGCCTGTCTTGATCGCACGTACAGTTTCACCTGCGCGGCGGATGGCAGCCTCCGACAATTCGTTTGAATGGGCATAACCGGTTGATTCGCCCAGCACCGCCCGAAGGCCAAAACCCTGGCTCGTATCAAAACTGGCGGATTTCAGCCGTCCGTCATCAAAAGAGAAAGACTCGGACTGCGTTGCCTCAAGGTAAAGTTCGCCATCTTCCATGCCCGTCAGGGTTTCGCCCACAAGGGCTTCTGTCTTTGTTTCGTCCAGATCGGACTCTTTGAAAAAGAAATTTAGCGACGCGGCAGCATCGGACATGGAGGCACTCCTCACTTGGGTTTTTGGCGGAAAATTGCGTCGAATTGCCGCATTTTCTGCCCTAAGATCCCGTTTAACATGATATCCTCTCGCGTAAAACGCAAGCTGGCGGGGTGAAAATTTAACGATTTGCGGCAGAAAAATGGCTGTTAGGCATCTCTCGGGCTTGAGCCTGAGAAAACGTCTGGTATAACGTGCCCGCATTCAAGTCGACTGCTTTGATGCTCAGGAGGGTCAAAGCGCTGTCGAACCACCGTTTGGTTATAGGCGTAACCAGCCGGTTGCCCGGATAGGGTAGGAACAAAAGGAAAGCAGAACTATGAACGTCAAAAGGCTTACCGCCGGAGTTATGGCCGCACTTGTGGCATTTTTCGGTTCTACGGTTGGCGCGTTGGCTCAGGACCGTGTAGGGGCGCCCAAGGATAAGGGTTTGTGGCTTCAGGAAGCCGCCTCTGAACAGGCAGCCAAGATTGCCGATTTTAACGAGCTACTTCTGTGGGTCATTCTTGTCATCACAGCCTTCGTTTTCATCCTCATGTTTTACGTGATGTGGCGATACCGTGAGAAAGCAAACCCGGAACCATCCAAGACCAGCCACAATACGCTGATCGAATTCATCTGGACGGTAGTGCCAATCGCCATTCTGGTTGTCATTGGCTTTGTTTCGATCCCGCTCCTTTATTATCAAGATGTCGTGCCAGAGACAGAGTTCGCGATCAACGTGACCGGGAACCAGTGGAACTGGACCTATGCGTACCCTGACCATGAGGGCATTGAGTTCACAGCATCTGTGCTGCCAGATACTGCTCACATTGCGGGCTCTCAAGAACGCTCCGAGGCTGAACAGGCGCTTTCCACTTTCCTCGGCCATCCGGCAAAGCTGAACGCGCGTCTTCTTGACACTGATGTTCGCCTTGTGGTGCCTGTTGATACACGGGTGAAGGTACAGGTTACCGCTTCTGACGTGATCCACTCCTGGACCGTGCCATCCCTCGGCGTAAAACTTGATGCTGTACCGGGCCGCCTGAACGAAACATGGTTTGAAGCGAACCAGATTGGCACCTACTACGGCCAGTGTTCGGAGCTGTGCGGTAAAGACCATGCCTTTATGCCGATCGCGGTTGAGGTGGTATCCAAAGAAGAATTCGCCAAGTGGCTGGAGTACGCGAAAGCAGAATATGCTGACGCGGGCACTACAGCTTTTGGCCGCTAGTAGCGTAGGGAAAGGAAGAGCAATGGCTCACGAAAACCCGACTGGTTGGAAACGCTGGGTCTATTCGACCAATCATAAAGATATCGGCGTTATGTATCTCTGGTTCGCATTCATTGCGGGCATGATCGGCTTCACGATGTCCGGTCTTATGCGCATGGAACTGATGGAACCGGGCGTTAACTTCCTGCCAGACCTTTTTGGTATGACAGAAGACCAGTCCCGTCACATGTTCAACGTGCTCACCACCGGTCACGGTCTTATCATGGTCTTCTTCATGGTTATGCCCGCGCTGATTGGTGGTTTTGGTAACTATTTTGTGCCGCTTATGATTGGCGCGCCTGATATGGCGTTCCCGCGTATGAACAATATCTCCTTCTGGCTTATGCCTCCGGCATTCACGCTGCTTCTCTTGTCCACCTTTGTGGAAGGGACGAGTGGTATGGCCGGCTTTGGCGGTGGCTGGACGGCGTACGCACCGTTGTCGACATATGGGCACACAGGCCCGTCAATGGATCTTGCGATCCTGTCGTTGCACGTGGCTGGTGCCTCGTCGATCATGGGGGCAATCAACTACATCACCACCATCTTCAACATGCGTGCCCCGGGCATGACAATCCACAAGATGCCGCTTTTCGCCTGGTCTATCCTGATCACGGCGTTCCTTCTTGTGTTGTCGTTGCCGGTTCTCGCTGGTGCTATTACCATGCTGTTAACGGACCGCAACTTTGGCACGACGTTCTTTGACCCGGCAGGCGGTGGGGACCCGATCCTCTACCAGCACCTGTTCTGGTTCTTTGGTCACCCTGAAGTATACATCATGATCCTGCCGGCCTTCGGCATCGTCAGCCACATTGTATCGACCTTCTCGAAGAAGCCGGTCTTTGGTTACCTGGGCATGGCCTATGCAATGGCAGCGATTGGTTTCATCGGCTTTGTAGTGTGGGCTCACCACATGTATACCGTTGGCCTGGATGTTGATACGAAAGCCTATTTCGTTGCAGCAACCATGGTGATCGCGGTACCGACCGGTGTGAAGATCTTCTCCTGGATTGCAACAATGTGGGGCGGCTCCATCCGCTATGATGTGCCGATGCTCTACGCTATTGCCTTCATTCTGCTCTTTACGATGGGCGGTGTGACTGGTGTGGTTCTTTCAAACGCAGGTGCGGACGTACCGCTTCACGACACATACTATGTGGTGGCTCACTTTCACTATGTATTGTCGCTTGGTGCGGTGTTCGGTATCTTTGCCGGACTCTACTACTGGGTCGGCAAGATGTCGGGCAAGCAGTATCCGGACTTCCTGGCGAAGATTCAGTTCTGGGTAACCTTTATCGGCGTAAACATGATCTTCTTCCCGCAGCACTTCCTTGGACTGCAGGGTATGCCGCGCCGTTATGTGGATTATCCTGACGCGTTTGCCTACTTCAACAAGATCTCAAGCTACGGCTACCTTGTGACACTGACGGGTGTGGTTCTCTTCATTCTTGTGATGGCGATGACCCTTTTCAAGAAGAAGAAAGATTGCCCGGATAACCAGTGGGGTGAAGGCGCGACTACGCTTGAGTGGACGTTGTCATCACCACCACCGTTCCACCAGTTCAACGAACTGCCGCGCATCAAGTAAGCCCGCGAGTTCATAAAGGAACAATGTTTTGGCAGACAGCCTGACATCCTATAACGACAGCTCTCAGCCTTCCGCAACGCGGGAGGCTGAGGCGCGTGACTTCTTCGCGCTTCTCAAGCCGCGAGTGATGTCGCTTGTTATTTTTACGGCCTTTGTTGGCCTTGTGGCCGCGCCGGGCGAAATGAACCCGGTTCTCGCGTTTGCCGCTGTCGTCCTGATCGCGGTGGGGGCTGGCGCCAGTGGCGCACTGAACATGTGGTATGACGCGGACATTGATGCCGTCATGAAACGTACGGCGTCGCGGCCTATCCCCGCAGGCAAGGTAACGCCGGGTGACGCGCTGGGGTTTGGTGCGACGCTTTCTGTCGCTTCGGTTATACTGCTGGGGTTGATCGTAAACGTTACCTCAGCCGCTCTGCTGGCGCTGACGATTTTCTTTTATGTGGTGATTTATTCCATGTGGCTGAAACGCCGCACGCCACAGAATATTGTTATTGGTGGTGCTGCGGGGGCTTTCCCTCCCATGATCGGCTGGGCGGCGGTAACCGATAGTGTCACGATTGAGAGTATGGTGCTGTTTGGCATCATCTTCCTCTGGACACCACCACATTTCTGGGCGCTGTCGCTTTTCATTTCCAAGGACTATGAAAAAGTTGGCGTTCCCATGCTGCCTGTTGTCGCCGGTGTGCAGGAAACGCGCCGCCAGATTCTTCTGTACAGCCTTCTTGTCGTACCATGCGGCATCGCGCCCTATTTCATGGGTTTTGCGGGGCCGGTATATGGTATCGTCTCAAGCCTTTTGGGCGCCTGGTTCCTGATGCTGGCTTTCATGGTGTGGCGCGGTACCGAGAAGGCGGATCGGAAGCTTTTTGCTTTTTCGATCCTTTATCTCTTTGCGCTATTCGCCACGCTGGCGGCAGAGCGCCTTATAGCGGGAGTGGTTGCATGAATGACGAATCCGAAATGCATGTCCGCATGAAAAAACGCAATCGTGTGCTGGGCCTTTCGCTCGCGGCTTTTGTCATCCTAATTGCTGTGATCAGCTTCTTCAAGATCAAGGCATTGGCACCATGAGTGACACAAGTAAAAAAAATAGCCGCATGGCATTGGTTTTTGCGGGGGTTGCCTTTGGAATGGTGGGCATGGCCTATGCAGCGGTGCCGCTCTATAACCTGTTTTGCAAGGTCACTGGCTACGGTGGGACCACACAGCAGGTTGATGTCGGCAGCGATATTGTGCTCAAGCGAGAGATGAAGGTGCGCTTCAACGCATCCGTTCACCGCGATATGCCATGGGATTTCAAGCCGGTACAGATCAGCCAGAAAATGCATGTCGGGGAGCAGAAGCTCGCGCATTTTGAGGCGTATAACCCGACGAATAAGACCATTGTAGGTACAGCAACCTATAATGTGACGCCGCATAAAGCTGGCGAATATTTTGCAAAAATTGAGTGTTTCTGCTTTACAGAGCAGGAACTCAAGCCAGGCGAACGGATTGATATGCCGGTTGTCTATTTTATCGATCCTCTCATTGATGAGGATCCGAACTTGGATGAAGTTAGCGAAGTCACTCTTTCCTACACCTTTTTCGTCAAGGAAGTTGAAGACGAAAAAGTGGAAAGTTCGGTGGGGCGCTAAAGCTAGGGTAGGAAAGGGCGCCGGCACCATGTCCGGCACTTGTTAGGAGAGAATTTATGGCGGGCGACGTGAAACACGATTACCACCTGGTAAACCCGAGCCCATGGCCAGCGGTCGCGTCTGTAGCGGTTCTGCTGCTCACGGTTGGTGCAGTGTTCACCATGAAACCGGATGCCGAACTGTTCGGCATGACAGGTTTCGGTAAGTACTTCTTTGTGCTGGGCTTCCTTGGCCTTGTCTACACGATGTTTGCATGGTGGAAAGATGTGGTTAAAGAAGCGAATCAGGGCGACCATACGCCTGTGGTTCGGATTGGTCTGCGCTATGGCATGATCCTCTTTATCGCGTCTGAAGTTATGTTCTTCGTGGCGTGGTTCTGGGCATTTTTCAACGCTTCGCTGTATCCTCACATGCCAATCGCCAATTTCGGCGATTTCTGGTCCGTGATTGGTAACGAAGCACCTTGGCCGCCAGAAGGCATTGAGACGTTTGACCCTTGGCACCTGCCACTGATGAACACGCTGATCCTGCTGCTTTCCGGTACCACCGTTACCTGGGCCCACCACGCCATCCAGCACGGTGACCGGGATGGCCTTAAGAAAGGCCTGTGGATCACGGTTATCCTTGGGGCATTGTTTTCCTGTGTGCAGGCTTACGAGTACGGCCATGCAGCGTTTGAATTCTCCGGCAATATCTACGGGGCCACTTTCTTCATGGCGACAGGCTTCCACGGTTTCCACGTGCTTGTGGGTACCATTTTCCTCGCCGTGTGTTTGGGGCGCTCTTATAAAGGCCACTTCACACCTGACCACCATTTTGGTTTCGAAGCGGCAGCTTGGTATTGGCACTTTGTCGACGTGGTGTGGATCTTCCTTTTCTTCTGCGTCTATGTCTGGGGCGGCGCATAAGCGATGGCCGGAACGGCACATAACAACAATTCAGAAACCGACCGGGAGCAACACTCCCGGTCGGTTTCGCCTTATAAGGCCGGGTTGCATGCGCGCTGTCCGAACTGCGGCGAGGGCCCTCTCTTCGTCAATGGCCTTGCGGTCAGGGATGCTTGTGATGTTTGCGGGTTCGATCTTTCAAGCGCTGATCCCGGAGACGGCGCGCAGGTTTTTGTCATCCTGATTATGGGCGCCCTGTCGGCGCTTCTCGGCTTCATTGTTATGGGCGCGCTCAGGTGGCCGCTTTGGGCAGTGGCCGTCACGCTTTTTACCTTCATTATGCTGGGTAGTATTTGGATGCTCAGGGTATTCAAGGCTCTGCTGATCGCCCTTCAGTTTCACCACGATGCGCGCCAGGGCACACCTGGGGAGGGAAACCGCGATGAGTAAACCTTTTAAGCCCGGCCCTGGGTTGACCATTGCCGTATTCATCGGGCTTGCAATCTTGCTTGGTCTTGGCACATGGCAGGCGCGTAAGGTGGGCCCGAAAACAGCCCTGCTGGCGAAGATTGAGGCCGGGATGACGGGTGAGGCCATGCCGTTGCCTGTGCATCTGGATGACCCAAGCGTATTGGATTACCACCGCGTCACATTCAGGGGGCAATTGATGGATGCGGAACCGATCCGTGTGTTTGCAACGTCCCTTGACGGTAAAGCAGGTTATCACCTCTATATGCCGGTTAAGAAACAGCACGGGATGGCAGTGTTGGTGAATTTTGGCTGGATACCAGTGCAGATGCAGGAAAATCCCGGACTACCTGTTGGCGCAACACTGGAGGTGACCGGTGTGCTTCGCACAACGGCTGTACCGGGTGACATGACGCCAGCGAATGATCCGCAGGCGGGTGACTGGTACACGGCGGACGTTTTTGCAATGGCTGAGGCCTTTGGTCTGCGCACCAAGGAATTTTACCATTTCCGGGTGTTTGCGGACGCTGATGTGCTCGCTACCAGTTTGCCTAAAGGGGGGCAGGTGCGCGTTGATATCCCTAACAACCATTTCCAGTACGCAATGACGTGGTTTGGTATCGCACTGGCACTCGTCGGTGTATATCTGGTTTTCGGGTTTAAGCGGGGTGCGGAAGGTAATTCGCCAAATAGCGCTTAGCCTTGCATCTAAAACATTCTCCGCATAAGACTATGCGCTCGCAATTTTCGTAAAGTTGAGTAAGACAACCGTGAAATATATATCTACACGTGGGAAAGCGGAAAGCCTTGATTTTGAAGGTGTAACCCTCACTGGTCTGGCGCGCGACGGCGGCCTCTATGTGCCGGAGGAAATCCCGTCCTTTACTGCGGATGAAATCCGCGCCATGCGGGGCAAGACCTACGCGGAGGTTGCCTTTGAGGTGATCAGCCCGTTTGTGGGGGATTGTCTGACCGAAGGCGAGCTCAAGCGCATGCTTGACGCCACATATGACGAAAATTATGGCGGCCAATTTCGCCATCCCGCAGTGGCGCCGCTTGTGCAGACGGGCAATAATGACTGGCTGCTTGAATTGTTCCATGGGCCTACCTTGGCCTTCAAGGACTTTGCGCTTCAACTTCTTGGTCGTTTCTTCGATCATTTCACCGCGAAGCGTGGTGAGAAACTGACCATCCTTGGCGCAACATCAGGCGACACGGGGTCCGCTGCGATAGAGGGCTGCCGCGGACGGGACAATGTCTCGATCTTCATGTTACATCCCAAAGGCCGGGTGTCTGATGTTCAGCGCCGGCAGATGACGAGTGTGATCGAATCCAATGTCGTGAATATAGCCATTGACGGTAACTTCGATGACTGTCAGGCACTGGTGAAGGCATGTTTCAATGACCTCTCCTTCCGCGACGAGGTTGGCTTGACTGCGGTGAACTCGATCAACTGGGCGCGGGTGATGGCGCAGATTGTTTATTATTTTACCTCGGCTGTCGCCCTTGGTGCACCGGACCGCGCTGTGTCCTACAGTGTGCCCACCGGAAACTTTGGTGATATTTTCGCCGGCTATGTCGCCAAGAAAATGGGCCTGCCGATTGAAAAACTGGTAATCGCCACCAACTCGAATGACATCCTCGCTCGCACGCTTGAGACGGGCCGATACGAACGTGGTGAGGTGTATTCTACGCTCTCTCCCAGCATGGACATCCAGATTTCGTCGAATTTCGAGCGCATGCTGTTTGATATCGCTGGGCGTGATGCAGCAGTGATTACCCGGTATATGAACGATCTCACGACAACGGGTGGGTTCACACTGGATAGTGCCCACTATGCTGCGCTGCGAGACCTGTTTGCAGCTGAGCGTGTTAATGATGAAACAACGAGGTCTGTCATGCAGGAAATGTCTGCATCGGCAGGATATATTGCTGATCCGCACACCGCAGTGGGCGTTGAGGCGGCGAATGTATGTTTGCCGGATAACGGTGCACCGCGGGTAACGCTGTCTACTGCGCATCCGGCCAAATTTGGCCACGCGGTGAAGGAAGCGACGGGTATTGATCCCACGTTGCCTGCCCATATGGCAGACCTCATGGACCGGGAAGAACGTATGATCGACCTTGCAAATGATGTTGATGCCCTTCAGGCGCGCGTGCGTGAAGGGGGCTGGTCTTGAGCGTGGAGATTACCCGGCTGCCCAGCGGTCTGCGCGTTGTCAGCGAGAGCCGTAAATCGATCCAGACCGTAGCGGTTGGTGTGTGGGTAGATATTGGCGCACGGCATGAGCCTAAGCAACTCAACGGAATCACACACTGCCTTGAACATATGCTGTTCAAGGGGACCAAAAAACGTACATCACGTGATATCGCGTTCGAGATTGAGGCCGTGGGCGGTCATATGAACGCCTATACCTCGCGTGACAACACCACCTATTATGCACGTGTTATGAAAGACGACATGGCACTCGCGCTTGATCTTCTGTCTGACATTGTGCTCAACAGCACCTGTGCAGATGTAGAGCTGAAACGAGAAAAAGAGGTGATCCTGCAGGAAATCGGCCAAGCGGTTGATACGCCCGACGATATTGTTTTTGATCACCTGCAGGTGGCTGCATATCGTGACCAGCCGATTGGGCGCACCATTCTTGGTGAACCCGAGACCGTACGTGCGTTGACAAGGGGCGACCTGCAAAGCTACCTCAAGGCTAATTATACAGCGGCTAACATCGTTATCTCGGCTGTGGGCAATCTCGATCACGACAAGCTTGTAGGCATGGTCGAAGAAAAGTTTGCGGCACTTGAGCCGGGTACCCCAAAGACCGCAGAACAGGCGGTCTATACCGGCGGGCGTATTGTAGAAAAACGTGATCTTGAGCAGGTGCACATTGCGGCTGCCTGGCCGGGTTGCTCCTTCGCGCATCCGGACTACTATGCCCTGCAGGTTTATTCCACCATTCTTGGTGGTGGCATGTCCTCGCGGTTGTTTCAGGAAGTGCGCGAGGAACGAGGATTGGCGTATTCCGTCTACAGCTTCACCAGCAGCCATAAGGATACCGGTATTTTTGGCTTATACGCGGGCACAGGTCCGGACATGGCAAAAGACATGATGCCGGTCATCAAGGGTGAGATGGAAGCTGTTGCAAACGGCCCAACGGAGGAGGAATTCACCATAGCGCGCGCGCAGCTCAAGTCCGGGCTGATGATGGCGCTGGAAGCCACTACATCGCGCATGGAACAATTGGGACGGCAAATACTGGTATTCGACCGCATTCTGCCAGTGGAGGAAATGATCGAAAATGTTGAAGCGGTTGCAAAAGCGGACGTTGCACAAATTGCCTCTAAAATAGTTTCATCAAATTCAACGAGCGTTGCAATTATTGGCGGTGGCGATTTAGACTCCATTACTTTCTAAGTTCATCGCCAGCTTGCGAAAATCGTTGAGGCTCTCTCTTTTTTTGTTGCTCGCCTAAGTATTGATGATTTCGGCGCAAGATGGTAACGTCCCGCAGCAAATTTGCGGGGGGACTGTTGTTGCTTAGCGCTGAAGTATGCCGATTACTGGGTTATTGGGTATCGCTCGGTGGTGGTCAGACCATTCCGGAACGTTCCGCGCTTGACCTGAGGCAACTCTCGAGCATTCTGCAATGGATGTTTATCCTCGAGATGGGGGGCGACGGAAGCCTTCGGTACCGTCTCGCCGGGTCCTCCCTTGAATCGGCGGCAGGCTGCGGTATGGCAGGCAAGACCTATAGCGAAATATTCTCGGACCATGAGCAGGCAGCTATAATGGAAGAGCTATATGCTGTCGCGCTGGTACAGTCGTGCGGTTTGTTGCGTACCGGGGCTCTGTCGTTCAGGGATGATGAGCGCTTCGAGATGGAAGTGCTGGCCTTGCCGTTTGTTGAGGCGCGCGCCATGGGGGGCATTGTGCTTGTGGGTGTTGTTCGCCCGTTTGACTCTGAGAATATGGGGTTTGTCGACCGCTGGGGCGGTTTTCGGCAGGAGCTGTCCGAAATACTGGTCGTACCCTCGCCGCGTGTCATGGGGCCGGGGCAGTTATCGTCTCGCGTTCAAGCGGCCCTGGACTTGCTATCTATCCGTATCAAGGCGCTTGATGTGCATAGACTGCTGGAAATTGACCGAAAAGGGGGCGTTCCCGGTTTGATGGGGGTGCCTTCGGTAGGTCTGGATAGCCTGAGCGGTGAACAACGACAGACCTTAAACTAGGTCGTAGACTCATAATTTTTCAACCAGATACAGACTGAAGCCAGTTTTACAGCGGCGAGGAAATTCTCCGGGTTTTTGTCATAGCGCGTTGCAATGCCCCGATAGTGCTTGAGCTTATTGAAGAAACGCTCGACGAGATTACGGTGTCGGTACAGCCATTTACTGAAGGTAAAGGACTGCTTGCGGTTGGCTTTTGGCGGAATATTGGCCCAAGCTCTGCGCGCTGTGGTGAAGGCACGAAGCGCGTCGGTATCATAGGCTTTGTCAGCGAGCAAGATCGCTTCCTCCTTGATGTCCTCAATCAGATCAAGGGCCGGTTTGCTGTCGTGGGTCTGTCCAGCAGTCAGCGAAAGCCTGATCGGCAGACCATCCGCATCGACGAGGGCGTGGATTTTGGTGGTCAGTCCACCCCGGGAACGGCCCATGCAGCCATCGTCCTGATCCCCCTTTTTGCCGTGGCCCCTTGTTGATGCACACGGACACAGCTGCTGTCGATCATAATGATGTCACCGTCATGGGCTTTGCTCACCGCCTCGAACAGTCGGTCCCACACCCCGGCCTTGCGCCAGCGGACAAACCGGTTGTAGCAGGTGGTGTAGGGACCATATCTTTCGGGAATGTCTGCCCACGGCGTTCCCGCCCGAAAGCGCCACAAGATGCCGTTGATCACCCGGCGGTCATCCACCCTAGGCACCCCGCGCGGCTTGTTCGGCAGCAAAGGCTCTATGATCGACCATTCATAATCTGTCAGTTCATACCGGCGGCGGCGCATCAAAACCTCCTCAATGATTTGAGAAGCGTTGAATCATATCTTCGCCTGTTTGGGAATCCCTTTTATGAGTTT
>NZ_JAOBPP010000009.1 GCF_025574465.1 Kordiimonas aestuarii | reverse complement strand
AAACTCATAAAAGGGATTCCCAAACAGGCGAAGATATGATTCAACGCTTCTCAAATCATTGAGGAGGTTTTGATGCGCCGCCGCCGGTATGAACTGACAGATTATGAATGGTCGATCATAGAGCCTTTGCTGCCGAACAAGCCGCGCGGGGTGCCTAGGGTGGATGACCGCCGGGTGATCAACGGCATCTTGTGGCGCTTTCGGGCGGGAACGCCGTGGGCAGACATTCCCGAAAGATATGGTCCCTACACCACCTGCTACAACCGGTTTGTCCGCTGGCGCAAGGCCGGGGTGTGGGACCGACTGTTCGAGGCGGTGAGCAAAGCCCATGACGGTGACATCATTATGATCGACAGCAGCTGTGTCCGTGTGCATCAACAAGGGGCCACGGCAAAAAGGGGGATCAGGACGATGGCTGCATGGGCCGTTCCCGGGGTGGACTGACCACCAAAATCCACGCCCTCGTCGATGCGGATGGTCTGCCGATCAGGCTTTCGCTGACTGCTGGACAGACCCACGACAGCAAACCGGCCCTTGATCTGATTGAGGACATCAAGGAGGAAGCGATCTTGCTCGCTGACAAAGCCTATGATACCGACGCGCTTCGTGCCTTCACCACAGCGCGCAGAGCTTGGGCCAATATTCCGCCAAAAGCCAACCGCAAGCAGTCCTTTACCTTCAGTAAATGGCTGTACCGACACCGTAATCTCGTCGAGCGTTTCTTCAATAAGCTCAAGCACTATCGGGGCATTGCAACGCGCTATGACAAAAACCCGGAGAATTTCCTCGCCGCTGTAAAACTGGCTTCAGTCTGTATCTGGTTGAAAAATTATGAGTCTACGACCTAGTCCATACGCTTGTGTTTGCGCCGTTTCTCGAACGCCATGTACGACCAAGGCATACTGCCAACATAAAGCGCGCCGATGATAATCATCACAAGCCACGTGCGCACAAACAGCCCCGCGATCACGATACCAATCAGCAGCATCACCGGCACAAACCACTCACGCGGTATCCGCAGCGCTTTCAGCGAAACCGTGGGTATGGTTGAAACAATAAGCATGGCAATCGCAACGGTGTAAACTGCCACGACGGGCGCATAGTCCTTCACAAAAGTGTTCTCAAGTGCAAAGTCCACCATCAAGGGGGCCAGCAACAGATTTGCCCCCATGGGGGCGGGCACACCGGTCAGGAAGCCAAGCCGTTTCCTTGGCTCTTCTTCATCATCAAGGCGTGCATTGAACCGCGCGAGGCGCAAAGCCATCGCTGTCGCATATATCAGGGCAACGGCCCAACCAAGGCGGTCCAGCGACTGCAACCCCCAAAGATAGAGAACAACGGCCGGCGCCACGCCGAAAGCCACAACATCGGAGAGAGAATCAAGCTCGGCACCGAAACGGCTCGTGCTCTTCAAAAGCCGCGCCACCGTGCCGTCAAGGCCGTCGAACACACCAGCAAGCAAAATGGCAAATACCGCCAGTTCCCACTTCCCTGCGAGCGCAAACCGGATCGAGGTAAGGCCTGCCATGAAGGCAAAAAGCGTCACGGCGTTCGGCAAGATGGTCCGAATGGAAAATGCCCTGAAAAGCAACGCCTTCTCTTTTGCCATGTCGCCCTCCTCCTGCGTCATAAACGTCCGGTGTCCGTTGCGTTATTTCGCAGCGCGCGCGATAACAGTTTCGCCGCCAATCATTGTCTGACCAACCTTGACGGTCGCCTCAAGGCCCTTGTCGAGATAGATATCGGTACGACTGCCAAAGCGGATCAGGCCAAAAAGTTCGCCCCGGCCGACGCTTTGGCCGATCTCGAGATCACACAGGATACGCCGTGCCACAAGGCCCGCCACCTGTGCGAAAGCAACATCATGGCCGTCCACTGTCGTCATGCGGATAAGCTGACGCTCATTCTCCTCGCTGGCCTCTGTTGCTGCAGCATTCAGGAACTTGCCCGGCACATGCGCCAGGCCCGTGATTTCACCGGCGGCCGGTGTGCGGTTCACATGCACGTTAAAGACAGACAGGAAAATCGATACCCGCACCCGTGGTTCGTCGCCCATGCCAAGCTCCGCAGGCGGTGCCGCTTCGCTCACCGCGCACACGGTACCATCGGCCGGGCTGACAAGCACTCCCTCTTCGTCAGGTACGACACGCTCAGGGTCGCGAAAGAAATAGAGGCACCAGGCGGTAAGAATCAACCCGATCCAGCCAAGCGGCTCCGCGAGGAAAAACAGGCCCACCGAGACGGCAAAAAATATCACCACAAAGGTGTGCCCTTCCTTATGGATTGGCGTCATCACTACATCCGTTGCCTTCATATTTGAACCCTTTAGGTAACTGAAATTGCGCACACACTGGCGATTTGCAGGCCCGGCGTCAAGTCACGCCGTAGCCATGCCTGGCTTTTTAAGTTGTATAAAACATTCCCCTTGCGCTGTCGCCGGTGTTTCGTCCAAAACAGAATGAGGGTGTCATTAACACTTGCTTAAACAGAACGCGCGATTTTATGCATTATGGCACACCACATTTGTGATGAGGGAAATCAGGCTCCATGAAACTGCACGAAACGCTGGACAAGGTACAAGGGCATCTCGACAGCCTTGACGACCCCCAGTTCGACAAGATCGACTTTGAGTGGGAAGGGATCAAGTTTCACGCCGTGGCTGACAGTGACCCGGAGGGCGGCAAAATCCGGCTATCCGCAAAACTGGGCCAGCTCTATTTTACCGTTGAAGACGCCGCACAGCGCACAATGGCGATCGAGCGTGTTTACGCTACAAACCGCGGCATTGATGGTGCCTATAAAATCGAAAAAAACGGCCACGTCAGCTTCAATAGCGTTACACAAACCGACCACCATTTAGCAGGCACAGACCTGATGGGCGCGCTTACACTGATCCTTCTGGAATCTGAAACACACCTAAGGGCCCTGCGTTCGCACCTCAAGCCGGTGGATGACTAGCCCTCGGCCCCGTTAGTCGCCGCCTTGTTGGGTAGGCGGAAAATCTGCCCCGGATAAATCAGGTCTGGATCGCGAATCTGTTCGCTGTTTTCCTTGAAGATCACCGTGTAGCGCACGCCCGAGCCATATAACTGGCGTGCAATTTGCCACAAGGTATTGCCTGGTTTGACAAAAACACCGCCCTCGGCCGCTTGCGGATCAATCGGCGACCCTGTTCGGAACGGCTGCTCAATCCGCAACTGTACCTGCCCGTCACCAATTGTCTGGTCAACCCGAATAAGGTGGTTACCGGCGGTCAACATACGGTCCTTAAGCGGAATGCTCCAGCGGCCACTGTCCGTCGCACGAACACTGCCGATAAACTCATCGTCCAGATAAAGCCTGACATCAACGCGCGGCAACGATCGCCCGGTAAACACCGCAGCGCCGCCGTCGCCATAATCGATGGTATCGACACTCAGACTTTCGCCCACTTCACCGAAGGCAGCCACGCCCGGTTTTTGCAGAACCGTACTGGCGCCGTCGCCGCTTTTTGGCGTCAATACAGCAACCACACCATTTTGTTCACGCTCGACAAACCGTTTGTCGTCACGTTCGGGCACCGACACAACAACCACGTTGTCGGCCTCGGCAATCCGGTTATGGTTTTTGTCCACGGCTTTGAGGTTAAGTTCAACTGACCCCGCCTCCAGCGGCTCCTGAAGGATCATCACCCACTCGCCGTCATCATTGGCGACAACCTCCGAGATTTTCTTGCCGTTTGCATAAAGTTCCACGCGTGCGCCCGGGGTCATGCGGCCGGCAATAACGCCGGTCCCCCCGCGAGAGATGCGTACGAGGTCAAACTCCGGCACCACCTCGTTCGCCGCTTCGGCTTTCTGGTTGGTATCGGTTTGCTGGGTCGCACTATCTGGTGAAATTGTGTCTGGCGCTGGTTCGCCACCAAAAATAACATACAGCACGGCAGCAACACCGATCAAAGCGGTTACCGCTCCAATCGCCATCCTGCGCATGTCGTCGCTTTTGCTTTCAAGTGGGCCCATATCACACCATACTAGTCTTTCAATAAAGCCTTAACAATCGGGCCTTTATAATGAAAGATGATTTTATTAAAAACATGTCAAAACTTTGACCTCAAACGCTTTCTCTTATCCCACATATATAAAGGATTAAAAAGTGCGAGCCTTGTCCAGCGTATCAGTCTCTCGTGAAAGTAATATCAAGACAGTGTGTGTTTATTGTGGCTCCCGCATGGGAAAAGGGCCTGAATATGAAGCATTGGCTAACGAACTCGGCGGCGTGATTGCCAGCGAAGGCATGAATCTGGTCTACGGCGCAGGCAGCGTGGGCCTGATGGGGGTTGTGGCGCGGGCGGCGCGTGATGCAGGGTCGGACGTCATCGGCATTATTCCCGAGCATCTGGACGCCGTGGAGATCACACAAGAGGGCCTGAGCGAACTGCACGTCACGCGGAACATGCACGAACGGAAAAAAATGATGTTCGACCGGTCAGATGCCTTTATCGTGCTGCCCGGAGGCCTGGGCACATTGGATGAGACCTTGGAAATCATGACATGGGCCCAACTCAGCCTTCACAAAAAACCAATTATCCTCTTGAACCACAAGGGATATTGGTCGCCGCTGCTGGAACTCATCAATCATGTGGTTACGGAAGGTTTTGCTTCCAGGGAAAATGCCGCTTTGCTTCAGGTGGCGGAGAATGTGACCGAAGCGATGAAGCTTCTTGCAAACGCCTCACCGCAAAAGGAAGCATCAAACAGCGAATTGATGTAAAAAAGGCGCAAATGAGTAAAATTTGCCCCTGTTCACTCTTCAACTATATGAATTGTGATGATAGGGTGCGCGCAATTTCGCGCCGTCTTCTCCCGGGCGCACTATTACCCCATGGGACAAAAACTAGTTTGAGGGACCAATGAGCAAAATTACCGTAAAAAATCCTATTGTGGAAATCGATGGCGACGAGATGACCCGGATCATCTGGCAATGGATCAGGGAACGCCTTGTCCAGCCGTATCTGGACATTGATCTGCTTTACTACGATCTCTCTGTCACCAAACGGGATGAAACCGACGACCAGATTACCATTGATGCTGCAAACGCCATCAAGGAACACGGTGTCGGTGTAAAGTGCGCGACCATAACACCTGATGAACAGCGTGTTGAAGAATTTGACCTCAAGAAAATGTGGCGCAGCCCGAACGGCACGATCCGCAACATCCTGGGCGGGACTGTTTTCCGTGAGCCCATCATCATGAAAAACGTGCCGCGTCTGGTTCCGGGCTGGACCAAGCCGATTGTTATCGGCCGTCACGCTTTTGGTGACCAGTACCGTGCGACAGACTTTCTTGTGCCCGGCGCCGGCAAGCTGACGATGAAGTTCGAACCGGCAGACGGCGGCAAAGCCATTGAACGCGAAGTTTATGACTTCGAAGAAGCCGGTGTCGCGATGGGCATGTATAATGTCGATGCCAGCATCCGTGATTTTGCCCGTGCGTGCATGAACTATGGCCTGAGCCGCCAGTGGCCGGTATATCTCTCTACCAAAAACACGATCCTGAAGGCCTATGATGGCCGTTTCAAGGACCTGTTCATGGAAGTGTTCGAGGCCGAATTCAAAGATAAGTTCAAAGACGCTGGCATCACCTATGAACACCGCCTGATTGACGACATGGTAGCCTGTGCGATGAAATGGGCCGGAGGTTTTGTCTGGGCCTGTAAAAACTATGACGGTGATGTGCAATCTGACACCGTGGCGCAGGGCTTTGGTTCACTGGGGCTGATGACCTCCGTCCTGATGACGCCGGACGGAAAAACGGTGGAATCCGAAGCCGCACACGGCACGGTAACGCGCCACTATCGTCAGCATCAGGAAGGCAAGGAAACGTCTACTAACCCGATTGCGTCCATCTTTGCCTGGACCCGTGGTCTGAAGTATCGTGGTAAAATGGATGGCACACCTGAGGTAATCAAGTTTGCCGAGGCCGTTGAAAAGGTCTGCATCAACACCGTTGAAACCGGCAACATGACCAAAGACCTCGCGCTTCTTATCGGCCCGAACCAGTCGTGGATGACCACAGGCCAGTTCTTCGACAAGATCGACGAAAACCTGAAATCAGAGCTTAGTTAAACTCAGGACATCGGAAACAAATTAATGAAAAGGCCGCTCACTGAGCGGCCTTTTTTGTATCTGGTCTGTTTTTCTAGCTCGCTGCAATAGCGGCTTCAATGGCGCTGATCGCGTCAGTGGCCCTGGCGCCATCAGGTCCCCCCGCCTGCGCCATGTCGGGACGGCCGCCGCCGCCCTTGCCGCCCAGCGCTTCCGCGCCTACGCGCACAAGATCCACAGCGCTGGCCTTCGATGTCAGGTCATCGGTAACCCCAATAAGTATGGCAGCCTTGCCATCGTTCGTCGCAATCAGGCAGACGATGCCGCTGCCCATGGATTTTTTGGCGTCATCCGCCATACCGCGCAGGTCGCGAGGCGGCACACCATCAAGCACCTGTCCAATAAACTTTATCCCTGCAATTTCCTTAACCGCCGGGCCACTGGAGTTCCCACCAAGCGCGGCCTTTTTGCGCGCCTCTGTCAGTTCTTTTTCAAGCGTTTTACGCTCGCCCTGCAGGGCCGCGATCCTCTCAGGCAATTCCACGGGATTTGTTTTCAACTGTGACGCGGCTTCCTTCAGCAGCTTTTGCTGACCAAGCAGATGGTCAAGCGCGGCAGCACCTGTCAGCGCCTCGATGCGGCGTACACCTGCGGAAACCGCGCTTTCCCCGACAATTGTGAAAAGCGCAATATCGCCAAGTCGTTCAACGTGTGTACCGCCACACAGCTCAACCGAATAATGCGGTTTGCTTTTGTCCGGGTTATCCCCCATGGAGACAACACGAACCTCGTCACCGTATTTCTCGCCAAACAGCGCCATGGCGCCCGCGTCAATCGCATCATCATAACTCAGCAGTCGTGTTTCCACGGCTGCATTATCGCGTACAATGCGGTTCACTTCACGCTCAACTGCCGCCAGTTCGTCTTCCGTCAGCGCTTTCGGATGCGAGATATCAAAACGAAGACGGTCCGGCGCCACGAGCGACCCCTTCTGGGTCACGTGTTCCCCGAGTTCACGGCGTAGTACTTCATGCAGGACATGGGTGGCGGAATGATTGGCCCGTAACCTGTTGCGGCGATCTGTATCCACGATCATATCAAGCGCGTCGCCGACCTTGACAAGCCCTTCCTTAACCTGGGCTTTATGAACGTGAAGCGCGCCAACCATTTTTGCCGTGTCGGTTATCTTAAGCTTGACCCCGGCGGCTTCCATGGTTCCCGTGTCTCCCATCTGGCCGCCGCTTTCGCCATAAAATGGTGTCTGGTTGGTCACCACCATAACATCGTCGCCAGTCTCCGCGCGTTCAACACGTTCACCGTCTTTTACAAGGGCAACAACCTGGCCCTCAGCCACCTGCGTCGTGTATCCGACGAACTCCGTCGCGCCTTCTTCGTCCTGGATATTAAACCAGACCTTTTCCGTCGCTGCGTCGCCTGAACCAGCCCATGCCGCCCGGGCTTTAGCGCGCTGTTCTTCCATGGCAACCTTGAAGCCGTCCACGTCCACACCGCGATTTTGGCCCCGAAGATGGTCCTGCGTCAGGTCAAGCGGAAAGCCGTAGGTATCATACAGCTTGAACGCAACCTCACCGGGCAGTTCCTTGTCGTCAGCAATTTTTTCAAGTTCGTCTTCAAGCAGCCGCAGTCCTTTGTCCAACATCTGGCGGAAACGGGCTTCCTCAAGCTTCATGGTCTCTTCAATAAGCTTCTGCGCACGGCCCAGTTCAGGAAACGCCTGGCCCATTTCACTGACCAGCGTCGGTGCAAGCTGATGCATCACCAGATCCTTGGCGCCGAGCAAATGTGCATGGCGCATGGCACGGCGCATAATGCGGCGCAGCACATATCCACGGCCTTCATTGGACGGCAGAACCCCGTCTGCAATCAGGAAACTGCAAGCGCGCAGGTGGTCCGCAATCACCCGGTGCGAGGCCTTGTTCTCTTCCGTTTCCCTGGCCCCCGTAGCCTCAATCGATGCTTCAATCAGACGGCGGAAGGTATCGATCTCATAATTGTCATGTGTCCCCTGCATGACGGCAGCAATCCGCTCAAGCCCCATGCCGGTATCGATGCTGGGTTTTGGCAGGTCTATCCGTTCACCGGACGCAAGCTGTTCAAACTGCATGAACACGAGATTCCAGATTTCTACAAATCGGTCACCATCTTCATCCGGGCTGCCGGGAGGGCCACCCCAGATATGGTCGCCGTGATCATAGAAAATCTCAGAACAGGGACCACAGGGCCCCGTATCGCCCATAGACCAGAAATTATCCGCAGTCGCGATGCGGATGATGCGTTCGTCGGGCAAGCCCGCAATCTTTTTCCATAGATCAAAGGCCTCGTCGTCTTCGTGGAAGACGGTCACCGTAAGCTTGTCCCTGTTCAGTCCGTATTCCTTGGTGATCAGGTTCCAGGCAAACTGGATAGCATCGTCCTTGAAATAATCGCCGAACGAAAAATTACCAAGCATCTCAAAAAAAGTGTGGTGACGCGCTGTATAGCCTACGTTATCCAGATCATTATGCTTACCGCCTGCGCGCACACATTTTTGCGATGAAGTCGCGCGCACATAGTCGCGGGTTTCAGCCCCGGTAAACAGGTTCTTGAACGGCACCATACCCGCATTGATAAACATCAGGGTTGGATCATTGATCGGCACCAGGGGTGCGGACGGCACGCGCTCGTGGCCTTTCGATGCAAAGAAGTCCAAAAAAGTTTTACGGATGTCGTTCGCGCCCGCCATAGGTATAAACCTTTACTTCATGTTACAGACCGCCAGCCAAGCGTCAGGCTGATGGCAAATTAAACTTCTGGCTCTTGTAACGACAGGCCGTTTCGCTGTCCAGCCAATGTCACACCTGTTGTCAGCTTTTTCCGCCTCATCACTCCAATAAAAAAGGCGGCACACCGCCGCCTTTTAACCAACTACACCTGAGAGGAACTAGTCTGCGGTCTCTTCCCCTGGCGCAACGAGCATGGCTTCGTTCACAAGCCCTGCATTTTGCCTGATCGCCCGTTCAATCTCGTTTGAGACATCCGCATTCTCAACAAGGAAGCGTTTGGCGTTCTCCCGCCCCTGTCCGATACGCTGGCTTGAATAGCTGTACCAGGATCCGGACTTTTCAACCACGCCAGCTTTAACACCGAGATCGAGGATTTCACCTGTTTTGGACACGCCTTCCCCATACATGATGTCAAATTCCACCTGTTTGAAAGGCGGTGCCAGCTTGTTTTTCACAACCTTGACCCGCGTGGCGTTACCGACAATCTCGTCCTTGTCCTTGATCGCGCCGACCCGGCGAATATCAAGACGAACGGATGCATAGAACTTCAGGGCGTTGCCGCCAGTCGTTGTCTCGGGGCTGCCATACATTACACCAATTTTCATCCGAATCTGGTTGATGAAAATAACAATGGTATTGGATTTCGAAATTGACGCCGTCAGCTTGCGAAGCGCCTGGCTCATCAAACGGGCCTGCAAGCCCACGTGACTATCGCCCATCTCGCCTTCAAGTTCCGCCCGCGGGGTAAGCGCTGCCACAGAATCCACAACGAGGATGTCAACAGCACCGGAACGGACGAGAGTGTCGGCGATCTCGAGTGCCTGTTCGCCAGTGTCCGGCTGACTGATGAGCAACTCGTTAACATCCACACCGAGTTTGCGCGCATAAACCGGATCAAGCGCGTGTTCGGCGTCGACAAATGCAGCGATACCTCCCTTTTTCTGAGCTTCGGCAACCGCGTGCAGAGCCAAGGTTGTCTTACCGGAACTTTCTGGGCCATAAATCTCAACGATCCGACCTTTAGGCAGGCCACCAATCCCGAGTGCGATATCAAGGTTTAGCGAGCCTGTTGAAATGGTTTCAATCTCGATACCACTCTCGCGTTGCCCGAGCTTCATGACCGAACCTTTGCCGAAGGCTCTGTCGATCTGGCCCAGTGCCGCTTCGAGTGCTTTTGTCTTATCCATGGATGTTCCCTTTACCAACTGCAGTTCCGGCATTGACATGATTGGTCCCCTTATTCCACAGGCGTTAATCCCTTGCAATGACCGTTTTGTACCTTCTTTGTTCTCATTGTGCAACAGGTATTCTCATTTTGTTCTCACAGCCAGGCCGGAACATGGTTCAATCAGCCCAGTATACCTTTGACCTGTTCGGCCAAATCTTTGAGGGAAAAAGGTTTTGGCAGGAAGAGGAAATCTTCATCCTCAAGATTTTGCCGGAACATATCCTCGGCATAACCAGAGACAAAGATCACCGGCAGATCAGGGAATACCTTGCGCGCTTCCCGCACCAGCGTCGGCCCATCCATGTTTGGCATGATAACATCGGAAATAAGGAGGTCTACGGTATCGTCACCATCAATCAGGATATCGAGTCCTGCCTCGCCCGATGATGCTTCAAGCACGCGGTAGCCTTTGTTGCTCAAGGCGCGGCTTGCGAACATCCGGACTGGGTCTTCGTCCTCCACAATCAAAATGGTGCCTTTGCCGGTGAGGTCTCGCGCGGGCGCCTCGGTACGTTTGGCATCCTGGCCTTCCTCGGCTCCCCCTGTGTGGGCCTTGAAGAACAGCCGGAAGTTAGTGCCAACACCCTCTTCTGATTCAACAAACACAAACCCGCCGGTTTGTTTGACAATGCCGTATACGGTCGCCAGCCCGAGTCCCGTGCCCTGTCCAACTTCCTTTGTTGTGAAAAACGGCTCAAAAATCTTGGCGAGGTTATCCTTGGGAATGCCGCAACCGGTATCAATAACCTCAACCAGCACATAATCATCCGGAACGATCACATCATATTGCTCGATGAGTTTGTGGTCAGCGCCTACCATACTGGTTCTAATCTCAAGCTTTCCGCCGCCCGCCATCGCGTCGCGCGCATTCACCGCCAGGTTGATAATCACCTGCTCAAGCTGCCCCTGATCAACTTTCACCGGCTGCAAATCGCGGCCATGCATCACCTTCAGCTCGATATTTTCGCCGATCAGACGGCGGATCAGGTTGGAAAGTTCAGCCAGGACATCCGTCATCATCAGAACTTTCGGCCGCAGCGTCTGCTGACGGGAAAACGCCAGCAGTTGACGCACCAGATTGGCGGCCCTGTTAGCGTTTTGTTTGATCTGGATAATGTCGGAGAATGACTGATCGCCCGCATCGTGGCGCACCAGCAGCAGATCACAAAAACCGATAATTGCCGTCAGCAGGTTATTGAAGTCATGCGCCACGCCGCCGGCCAGTTGCCCCACAGCCTGCATTTTCTGCGCCTGGACAAACTGGCGTTCCAGACTTTTCTCCTGGGTCGTGTCCATCATATAGAGGATCACCATGGACTCTGTCCCCGACACAACTGGTGAGGAGACGATCTGGCCAACGCGCTCCGGCTGTGCGTTATAAACCACGTCGAGGGGAAGTGACGCCGGGCGGCCTTCGCATCCGTTTTCTATCAGCGCCTTCAGGTCATCGCGATCATCCTGCTTCACCAGATCAAGTACACTGTCACCCGGCTGAACCCGTTTCCCTGCCGGATGTAACCGCAATGGTCGATTAAACTCCAGCAACCTAGCCTGCTTGTCCACAACCGCAACGGCAACCGGCGCATTATCGAAGATTGGGTCGATCAGGATTTTATGGTCTTCCGCAAACTGTCCAACCCCGGCCCGATTGGACTTTTGCAGGAAGCGGTAGCGTCCGATCTGGCGCTCATGCTCACGCGTTGCGAGCGGCACATCGATCACGTCCACATCAATGCGCTGATTATTGCCAACAAGTAGCTGGCTGTCGCCAGACCGAAGCTGAATTTTGATCGGCATCTGACCCGGTTCAAGCTCAAGCCACTCGCGCATCACTTTGTTGATGTAATGCAGTTTGCCATCACTGTCTTCGAGCACAACCGCACAGCCGAGTTGTTCAAAGACAGGCGCATCCCAATTGCCAATAATGGCCCGTTCATGCTCCAGGCGCTGCCGGTCACCGTCGCAGGCGACATGCCACATGATGTGCCGTTTGACGCGCTTTCCGGAGACGAGGAGCGAGTTTCGTTCGTCGTCTGGTGTAATGAATTCCCGGTCACCAGACCCCGTGGTCAATACCGTCGCTAGCAGGCTACCAAGGGCTGCCTGATCTTTCTTTCCGCGCAGAAGGTCCTGGATAATTCTAGGCGCACCGAACGCCAGTCGTTCAAATGCAGCGTTCGAGGCAACAACCTCGCCGCTGAGATTGGTTATCACGACGGCGCGCCGTTCAAGCGCCACAAGCGCATCAACCAGATCCTTGTCGACGACCTCCCGCCTGCCAACGGACTGCCCCACTTGCCCCAGGGCACGTAAAAGAGTGAGCGCTGTGGCAATCAGGAGCGCGCCGCTCACAACAACAGCGACAAAAAAGCCCCAGATCACCCAAATCAGGAAAGCGATACCCGCTGTACCCACAAGCGCCGCAAGCGCGATGGTCAGGAGTTTAATGCCGGACTTTGCCTCGCTATCAACCAAGGCTTCCTTTACCGGTAGCGGCAGGCGGCTTTCCATAAATCAATCTCTCCCCGACATTTCAGAAACTGTAGGCCTGATCTCAGGTCACGTTCAAGCCCTCTCAGCGCTTACGTCCTGAAAAGCCAGCCTTCCTCAACTTCATAATATAGCTGATGACGCCGGCAACCGCCTTATAGTGCTCGGGCGGAATCTCCTCATCAATATCGACGCCAGCATGCAGCGCGCGCGCAAGCGGCGGGTTTTCGATGATGGGGACACCATGCTCTTCCGCCATTTCCCTGATCCTAAGGGCAACTGTATCAACACCTTTGGCCACAAGCTTCGGTACGTCCATGGTGCCATGTTTATATTCCAGAGCAACCGCATAGTGCGTCGGGTTGGTAATAACGACATCAGCCTTCGGGATATTCGCCATCATGCGCTGCATGGCGCGTTCACGCCGGATCGAACGCAGCCTTCCTTTCACGTGCGGGTCACCATCGGACTGCTTGCGTTCGTCTTTGACCTCCTGCTTCGTCATACGCAACTTCTTGATATATTGGTATTTCTGATAGGAATAATCGATCGCTGCGACGATGGTCAGGAAAATCAACACCGCGATCATCAGCCGGACCGCCATGGTGTAGATCAATCCCATCAAATCAATGACCGAGAGATACATGATGGTGTCGATCAGCTCTCGCTCGGGCAAAACCACAATCAACACGGCCGATGTCACCCCGATAAGTTTCAGGGTTATTTTCACAAATTCGATGAAAATCCGGGTGGAGAAAATCTTCTTAGCCCCTTTGAGCGGGGATAATTTGCTGAGGTCAGGCTTTAATTTCTCAAAAGTAAAGGTGGCCCCATGCTGGATATAGCTGGCGGCGAGAGCAATAACGACAAAAATGCTGAAGGGGATGATGATGATAAAAAAAACTTCGCGAACCAGCGCAAAAATATTCGCTGTGGCGCCCACCTGCTCCGTATCCATCAGGTGGATGTTGCCCATAAATACCTGCAGGCGCAACGCCACGGATGACGCCATAAAAGGCCCCAGGCCAGCAACAACTGCTGTAGCCGCAGCAAGCATAAACCAGGTTTTGAGTTCCTGGCTCGAGGCAACCTCGCCCTTCTCTTTGGCATCCTGCAGCTTTTTGGCTGTCGGCTCCTCGGTTTTCTGACTTTCGTCTTCGTCAGCCATCGCTCACCCCAAAAAACCCAGCAGGAGATCGCGAAAACGATCAAGAAACAGCTGCATCATGCCGCCAATAAGCAGCATCATAATGGAAAAACCCATAAAAATGTTCACCGGCATACCGATGAAAAACACCTGAAAGCCCTGCACCATGCGGGAGATAAGCCCGAGACTGAGGTTGAAAATCAGGCCATACGCGATGAATGGCGACGCCATATGAAACCCCAGCAGGAAAGAGTCCGAGACCATCTCGGTCACCAGCGTGGCAAAGTCGGCATAGGGTAAAACTTCCCCGACTGGAAACTTCTGGTAACTGTGCGCCATCCCCAAGATCATGAGATGATGCAGGTCAAAAACCACAATCAGGGTAATAGCGATATAGGTCATGAACGCGGCAACAAGCGCGCTCTGTGACCCCTGCGCGGGGTCAAACGATTGCGCTGCGGCAAGGCCGGTCTGGAAGGCAATCACGGTGCCCGCCACATGCGTGGCTGACATCAGAATTCTGGTTGCCAGGCCAATGATGATCCCGACCAGAAATTCCCGGAACATGAGAGCAAATAACCCAAACACGCTTTCAGGCATAGGAGGCATCAGGTCGCGAACGCTGCTGTATACAATGACCGAGATCGTCAGTGCCAATCCAGCACGAATACGGCCCGGCACCGAGCTTTCACCCAGAATTGGCATTACCATCACCAATGCGGCAAGGCGAACGGTAACGAGCAAGAAACCAAAAGCTTCGACCGGTAATACGTTGCCTAACATGGGCTTAACCGCCCGATATGATACGCTCTGATATCCTCAGCATGAAGGCAGACAAATTTCGCCCCATGTAAGGCAGCGCAATTAAAAGTACGGTAAACACAGCGATGATTTTGGGGACAAAGGTGAGGGTCATTTCCTGAAGCTGTGTAAGGGTCTGGAAAAAGGCGATGGCAACCCCAACCATCAGGCCAACCGCCAGAATTGGCCCTGCAGTCAGCAGCAGCACAATCAAAGCATCTCTCGCGACCTCAAGTACATCAGGACCGGTCACCTGCTACCCCCAAAGTTTTGGTGCATCAATGCCTAGATCGGCATCTTCAGAATATCGTTGTATGCCGAGATCACTTTGTCCCGTACACTGATAACCGTATCAACAACCATCTCAGCATTAGACACAGCAGTCACAACGTCCACCATATCCGCTTGGTCGACCAGCGCCTTGGCACTTGTCACCTCTGCCGTGGTGGTGGCTTTCTGCACGTCGCCAACTGCCTGGTCAACGAGTGCGCCAAACGCCGAGTCCGCCTTTACGCCGTCCGCCCCATCGCGTGCACCAAGCCCACCGGGCTGCATTTGCTTTGTCGCTTGCGAATAAGCGTTAACGGCATCAAGCTGTTTGATATTCATCACTTACTCCTAGCGCAGCAGGTCCAGGGTCATCGTCGCCATACGACGTGTCGCCTCGAGCGCGTTGAGGTTTGACTGATAAGTCCGTTGCGCCTGCCGCATGTCCATCATTTCAATCAGACCATTCACATTAGACGTCTTGATATACCCTGCCCCATCAGCCGCCGGATTACCCGGATCGTATTTCTTGCCGAACTCTTTCTGATCATACGCAACAGCGCCAGGCTTGACGAGCGTCACACCGTTCGCACGGTCAAGTTCGGTCTCGAAGGTAACAATTTTGCGGCGATATGGATCAGCCCCGGGCTCCATTGCGATAGAGTTCTGGTTGGCAATATTCTCAGAAATGACGCGCATACGTACCGACTGGGCCCTAAGACCCGCCGCCGATGCCATCATGGCTTTTTGTAAATCCATTGCCTGTCTCTCAATCGCGGTCCAGAGGAAGGGCGGTCAGGTTCTACCGACCACCATCCTTGCCAATAGCTTTCTTCAAAAGCCCCAAATTCTTTTTGTAGAGGTTGACAACCATGCCGTATTTCATCTGATTATCGGCCAAAGTCATCATTTCCTCTTCGAGAACCACTGAGTTTCCATTCGGTGATTCTTCACGTCCCTTGATCTCCACAATCCGGGAATTGTCGGCGCTGCCACCGGAAATATCCATATGCCGCCCGCTTTTGGCCCTCATCTGAACAGTCCCTGAGGTGCCAGCCGACATCTCTTCCACAAGGCCGGAAAACTGCTGTTTTTCCAGTTCCTTGGCGCGATACCCAGGGGTATCGGCTTGTGAAATATTTTCCGTAATCACGGCCTGATTGTTATTCAACCAGTTAAGGCGCTGTTTGAGCGCAGCCATAATCGGTATGTTTGTCAGATCCATCGTCTCTCCGGACATATCGCCTGAATTAAACTTATATACACCATAACATGACCCAAAACGGGTTAACAAGTTGCAAACAATCCTAAATTTTCTTGGACAGCCCCAGCCCTTATGTCCTTGCATTTTTAAGGGAACTGACGCTGAATATCAGGATGAGCGAAGCTGAAAACAAGCATGTTCCCGGCACAAAAGCCGTCGCGGTAACGCGCGCCGACAACAATAGTGCGCCTCGGATCTCCGCAAAAGGCCATGGGTATGTCGCTGAAAAAATTCTCGACATTGCCTTTGCTGAAGGCGTTAGGGTTCGGCAGGACAAAGACCTTGTTGAACTGCTGGATGCCTTTGATGTTGACTGCCCCGTGCCTTTTGAGGCACTGCATGCGGTGTCGCTGATCCTTGAGCGTGTCTACGCCGAGAACCACAAACTTGAAACCACAAGAGCCGGGCCGCAACAGGACTCGGTTGAAGCCCCTGTTGCACAACCCATGACAGATACGGACCGCTGAATATGGAATATCTTGGTGTTTTCTCCGTTTTGTTCATGATGCTGGGCGCGCTTGCGCTGATGGCATGGCTCGTACGGCGGTTTGGCCTCCTGCCCGGCACACACCGCCAGAAGCCCGGCGACAAGGAACTGGAAATAATTGCAAGCCGTCTTCTCGACGCCAGAAACCGGCTGATTGTTGTGCGCTGGCGTGACCGGGACTATCTTATCGGGACTGGTGCAAACGGGGTCACCCGCATCGATAGTAAAGGTCCGGGATTCGCTGAAATGATTGAGGCCGGCGGTGATGCGAAAGAAGGGGAAAACCGTGGTTAAATTTGCATTACATCGCAAACTGATCACCAGAAGCATGATCATTCTGGCACCACTGGCCATCGCCCTGCTTGTCGGCATGGCGCCCCCTGCCATTGCGCAGTCAGTCAATATCGATCTTGGCCAGTCCGGCTCCCTCAGCGGACGAGTTGTGCAGCTTATTCTCTTGATGACAGTTTTGAGCCTCGCACCCAGTATTCTGGTCATGATGACAAGTTTCACACGCATGGTAATCGTATTTTCGCTGCTCAGAAGCGCAATGGGCACCCAGCAATCACCGCCAAATATCGTGATCGTTTCGCTTGCGCTTTTCCTTACGGGCTATGTTATGATGCCCACATTCACGGCGGCATGGGATCAGGGCATCCAGCCACTCATCAACGAAGAAATTGATGAAGTTGAGGCCTATAACCGGGCGTCGGTACCCATGCGCAATTTCATGTTGTCTCAGGTCCGAGAAAAAGACCTTGAACTATTCATGACTCTGGCCAACGACCCAGAAACGGAAAATGTGCAAACGGTCCCGATGACTACGCTCGTGCCGGCGTTCATGATTTCCGAGATCCGTCGTGCATTTGAAATTGGCTTTCTGCTGTACGTGCCCTTTGTCGTGATTGACATGGTGGTGGCTTCGATCCTTATGTCGATGGGTATGATGATGCTGCCACCCGTGATGATTGCCATGCCATTCAAGCTGATATTTTTTGTCCTCGTGGACGGCTGGAACCTGGTGGCGGGCTCGCTGGTGCAGAGCTTCGGGACCGCTCCGCCGCCGGGCGTCGGCCAATAGAAGAACACCACACAAGATAATTAGTTAACCTAATTAAATTATCGTAAGTTGTGATATACCAATGAGATTAGTCTGGCTTATCCTCATCGACGATGGGCGGTTCGCCAATCTGCTCCCACAGCTCGATCTTGGTGCCTTCAGGGTCAAGTATCCAGGCAAATTTACCGTATTCATACTCTTCCATTTCCCCTATCTGCTCGATACCGGCCCTTTTTAGCCGGTCCAGCAGAGCCTCAAGTCCCCGCACTCGCAGGTTGATCATGAACTCGCGGCCGGAAGGGCGGAAATATTCGGTTTCTTTTTTGAAGGGGCCCCAGACAAAATAGCCCGCTTTCTCGGGATCATCATCCTCGCGAAACACAAAGCTGGCCCCGGTCCCATCAAAAGGAAAGCCCAGCTTGTTGCGGTACCAGTCAACAAGGCCTTCGCGATCACGACACTTGAAAAAGATACCTCCCACACCGGTGATGACACCGTCATTGTCGCTCATCGTTTTTCTCCCTCAACTTATTACCGGGAGAGTCTAGCCCCTGGGGTCGCTTTTGACGACCCCAGATTTGCATGACCTTCGAGGTTAATAGACCTCTTCCTTGGTCTTGAGAAACCGCAACGACGGAAAGTCATCTTTAGCCTTGTCAAGATGCCAGGTGTTACGCGCGAGGTAAACTGGTGCACCAGCATGATCCACGGCCATCGACGCCCGGTTCTGTTCACCAAACTTTTTCAGTTCGCGCGGGTCACCCTCTACCCATTCCGCCGTCATCAGGCTTGTCGGCTCGAAGCGGCACGGAATCTGATATTCTGTGCGGATGCGATCCGCCAGCACATCAAACTGCAGCGGGCCAACAACGCCCACCACCCAGTCACTCCCCAGGTTAGGCTTAAAAACACGGGCAGCCCCCTCTTCCGCAAGTTGCTCAAGTGCCCGGCCAAGATGCTTGGCTTTCATCGGATCATCCGCCCGCACTTTTTGCAGAATTTCCGGCGCAAATGACGGCACGCCGGTAAAGCGAATGATCTCGCCCTCCGTCAAGGTGTCACCAATGCGCAGATTGCCGTGGTTGGGGATTCCGATAATGTCGCCAGCATAAGCTTCTTCAGCGACCTCTCGGTCCTGAGCAAGGAAAAGCTGCGCATTATGGATTGCCAGGATCTTTCCGCTGCGGACATGCTTCATCTTGATGCCCTTGCGGAACCGACCGGATACCAAACGTACAAACGCAATACGGTCGCGGTGCTTGGGGTCCATATTCGCCTGAATTTTGAAGACAAATGCGGACACCTTCTCCTCCAGCGGATCAACCTTGCGCTCAAGCGCCTTACCGGCCCGAGGTTTTGGTGCAAAGTCAGCCAGCCCTTTGAGCAATTCCTGCACACCAAAGTTATTGATAGCCGATCCGAAGAAAACAGGGGTCAATGTGCCTTCAAGATAAGCCTCACGGTCAAAGGCCGGGCACAATGCGCGCACCATCTCAACATCAGCGCGCAATTTTTCAACGGCATAGTCAGGCAACAATTCATCAAGCTTCGGATCGTCAAGGCCACGGCATTCAATGCCTTCGGTCACGAGGTCGCCCTTACCGCGATCAAACAGAATAAGCTGATCGTGAATCAGATCATAACAGCCCTTGAATTCACGCCCCATGCCTATGGGCCAACTGGCTGGCGATACATCCAGCGCCAGCGTCTGTTCCACCTCATCCAACAGCTCAAACGGGTCCTTGGCTTCACGGTCCAGCTTATTGATGAACGTTGTGATCGGCATGTCCCGCAGACGACAGACTTCGAACAGCTTGCGGGTTTGAGCCTCGATGCCCTTGGCGCTATCAAGCACCATCACTGCGCTGTCAACCGCGGACAGGGTACGATAGGTATCCTCCGAAAAATCTTCGTGGCCCGGCGTGTCGAGAAGATTGAAGGTCCGGCCTTCATAGTCAAACGTCATCACAGACGATGCGACAGAAATACCGCGCTCCTGCTCCACCTTCATCCAGTCAGAGCGCGCCCGCCGACGCTCACCCCGGGCTTTCACTTCCCCGGCCGCCTGAATGGCGCCACCGAAAAGCAGCAATTTTTCGGTCAGGGTCGTTTTACCCGCATCCGGGTGCGAGATGATGGCAAAGGTACGCCGCCGATCGATAGGGCCGCCAAGTGTCATTACGAATCGTCCAAAATTCAGCCCCGAGCTGCGGGAGCAGTTGAAATTCTGCGCGCACCCTAGCGCTTTTTTCACTGAATGAAAGGAGAATTAAGGACAATTTTAATCAAATTTGTCGCAAAAATGTCACGCTCGATCATTTTCTAGCGCCATCTTCCGAAACACCCTTGGCTCTCCTTGCAACCTAAGCGGATTTCATGTACTGCCCCGTCCATTAACCATATAGGTGGCAGGCACCATCTGTAAGGCGCAGATTTCTGCGAAAAATGATCAGGCAACTTGTATCAACTACGTTAACTATGAGGCTGCCCGTGACTACCTTACATACACTTTCATATGACACCTGTTTCCACAGCTTTTCCTTTGAAGGGTTCCCAATTCACCTGAAGGAATACTCAAAGGGGCTGACGGATATACCGCTTGTTTTTATCGGCGGTGCATTTCAAAACATTAGCCAGGTTGAGAAGTTGAGCATGGCCCTCGCCAAAGAAAGCTGGGTCATTGTCATCGACACGCCCGGCAATGGCGATACCGGCGTACTGCCACATACCTTCTCATTCGAGTTTATTTGTCGTGCCATCCACTTTGGCCTTAAACGCCTTGGTGTGGATGTCATCAACCTTCTGGGCTGTTCATATGGCAGCATTATCGCAATGCGCTATGCCCAGATGTATCTTGGCGTGGAAAAACTCATCCTGGCATCGGCCATGGAGAAACTTCCCGATGCACTGGTTTATGAATTTAACCTGCTGCTGTTCCAGCTTGAATGGAACCGCATGGAAGAGTTCGCGGCCGGGTTCACCAACCTGATGACCAATCTGGACCTCAGGGAAAGCAACAAGCTTTGCCGCATCACCGCTGGCAAACTTGAAAACGCACTACTTAATGCGACAACCGGCATCAAAGAACAGTTCCGCCACAACACGCTACGCATTCTGCGTGACGGCAAGACAGACCTTTCGTTGATGCCGGACGTTGATGCCACGGTCTTTACCGGGGAACATGACCATTTTGTGCCCGTTGCCGCCAATCAGCGTGTCGCGGACAGTTTCAGGCGTGGACGCTTCATTGCGGTGCCTGATGCGGACCATATGATCCATGTCGAGAAATTCCGGACCATGATTGATATCGTATTGGGCGCGGTAAGAGGTGACCTCGATGCCGAACCGGTTAAACAGGCCGCGTAACAGCTGACACCTTCAACAAGACAAAAAGCCGGGAAGTGGTGCCAGCCACCTTCCCGGCTTTCGCCATTTAATACGCCTGCCCCGTTCCGGGATGAGGGAAAGGGGAGGGAAAATTCACCCGAAATCCGGCCTGCGTAACTCGCGTCTCGACACTGTTGGCGCGCTCTTCAGCGGCGCACCCAAACCAGCCAAGGATATTAATGGACCATATAGTCCAGAAAAAAAATTTTGCAAGACCCAAAGATCGTTTTCGTAAAAACTTCGTCATTTTCCTAAGCAGCATGATAGAATTAATGACAGCGCTGCCAATGCCGGTGCGCTGCGGATTGCAGCAGGCTTTAATTTCGTTGCCTTTGCACCAGTTCGGTGTCACTAGGTGAGCAAACATCGCGGTGCTGTATACAGCCATCCGCCACCCAATGTGAGGGAGAGTTCCCGTGAATACGATAACCATGCTTGGCCTTCTTGCGGGCAGCCTTACCACCATAGCCTTTGTACCGCAGGTTCTTCGTGCCTGGCGGACCAAGTCAACGAAGGACGTATCACTCAGCATGTTTACTATTCTGTGCGCTGGTATCTTTATGTGGATCGTTTACGGCTTTGTAATTGGTGATCTTCCTGTGATCATCGCCAACGTCATCACCTTTGGGCTGGCAAGCTCGGTCATCGTTGCCAAGCTCCGTTTCGGCTGAAATAAAAAATTCACAACAGTCATGAAAAAGGCCGGAGATAACCGGCCTTTTCCATTTAATCGATATCCGGCAACGCGCTCTACTTGAGTGAACGCTCAAAAAAATCGAATGCCCTGTTATACAGGTGCGCCTGCACATCCCCCCGGATGCCATGCTTCTTGCCCGGGTATGTCATCAGTTCAAACGGCTTGTTCTTATTCTGCAGCACCGACATCAGCTTCACGGAATTGTCGAAGAACACATTGTCGTCTGCCATGCCGTGGATCAGCAACAGATCACCGTTGAACGTGTCTACATAGGGGAAAACACTGGACTTGTTATAAACATCGCCCGGCGCGTCAGGGTGCCCGAGATAACGTTCCGTATACCCCGTGTCATACAACCGCCAATCGGTCACCGGCGCCACAGAGACACCAGCCTTGAAGACATCGGGCTCCTTGAAGAGCGCCATCAGGGTCATATAACCGCCGTAGGACCATCCCCAAATGCCAATCCGGTCACCATCGATATAATCGCGGCCTTTCAGATAGTTGACACCAGACACCTGATCATCAATCTCGACAGTTCCCATGGCATTCTTGATATGGCCTTCAAACGCGAGGCCCCGGTTCCACATGCCGCGGTTGTCCAGCACCATCACTACATAACCGTTACGGGCAAGATAGTTGTTGAAATCAAGCTTCCACTCCCGCCTCACACGCTGGCCATGCGGTCCGCCATATGGTGCCATTACCGCGGGATATTTTTTTCCTGCTTCGAGGGTGGCCGGGCGGTACAGACGATAATACAGGTCTGTGCCATCGCTGGCTTTGATCGTGCCAAATTCTGTCTCTACGGAACCGTCATTATAGGGAGCAAACGGATGCTCACTGTCCAGTTCGTTGGCAAGCACCGCAGACCTGGTGGTGCCGTCAGCCAGCGAACGCACCATTATCTGAGGTGGCTGGTCCGGGCTTGAAAACTTATCAACGAAAATACCATCACCCACTTCCACCTGATGCCAACCCGCTTCGCGGCTTATGCGCACCACTTCGCCGCCCTTGAGCGCAACGGAATACAGGTGTTGTTCGATCGGACTATCCTTGTAGCCCGTGAAATAAACAAGGCCAGCCCCCGCATCGACCTTCTCAATTTCATTTACAACCCAGTCGCCTGCGGTTAACGCCCGGATTTCCTTACCATCCGACCCATAAAGATAAATGTGGCGATAGCCGGTTTTCTCGCTCGTCCAGACAAAACGCCCGTCAGCCAGAAAATTCAGGTTGTTGTGAAGGTTCACCCAGATGTCTGACTTTTCGCTCAACAGAGTTTCTACACCACCATTTAAATCGGATGCGATCATATCAAGCAGTGTCTGGGAGCGGTTAAGGCGCTGAAAAATGACATTGCTGCTGTCGGCTGTCCAACCAACACGCCCCAGATAGATGTCCTCCTCATCACCCAGTGACACCCAGTGACTTTCGCCGGAGGCGACTTCAGCCACGCCCAGTTTCACTGTAACATTGGCACTACCGGCCTCCGGATAACGCTGCTTGAGGGTCACAACACCGCCATCTGGCTGTACTTCATAGCGGTCCTTGACGATCACCCCGCTTTCATCAAACTGTTCATAAGCAACCTTGGTCTCATCTGGTGACCACCAGTAACCGGTATACCGCCCCAGCTCTTCCTGTGCGATAAACTCGGCCATGCCATTGGCTATCGTATCGCTCGAACCCGTTGTGAGCTGCTTTTCAGTGCCGCTGTCCACGTTCACAACAAACAGCTCCCGATCTCGCACGAAGGAAACATACGTCCCTTTCGGGCTAAACTTGATGTCGGTTTCATATTCGGGGGTTTTAGTGAGACGCTTTACCTTCCCCTCCAGCGGCAGGACATATACATCACCCCCGAGCGGAAACAGAAGTTTGGTGCCATCGCCGGACCAAAAGTAACTGAGAATGCCAGATTTGCCGGTCAGCGTGCGGTTACGCTCGCGCCGAGCCTTTTCTTCCTCGCTCAACTCCTCCGCTTCGCCGCCCAAAAGCACATTTGAGTCCACAAGAAGCGTCGCATCACCTGTCGTGACATCAAATTCCCACAGGTCCAGTTGCGCCTGATTCTCTTCCTTGCCACGCAGGAATGTCACCCGCTTGCCATCTGGCGACAGCTGAAGCCCTTGCACAGTGGGGCCACTCAGGCTTGGGCTGCCAAGCAGGCGTTCAATTGTAAGGTCATCCGCTTTTGCTGCCGCCGTCATTGATGCGGCACATACCAGCGCCGCCGCAATATTCATCTTCTTCATTGGTCCACCCTGTTTATGATTAGAGCAGCAAAACTGCCGCCCTTCCCTTCTCTGTTATGTGTTTTCCCGGTCTTTGGGCACACAAAGCTGCCGGAAACCAGCCGCGACAAACGGCACCATGCGTTCATACGCGCTTACCATATCCTCGGACTTCGCCACCCCGTCCGACAACTGATCAATACGGCCAGTATGAGCGAAGGTCAGTGTCAGAGCCCCGGAAAGGAAATGGTAGCTCCAGTAGATATTTTCAGCTTCCGCGTCCGGCAGCGCCTTTTTCAGCGCATCCATGAACCGGCGCACGAGCGGGTCGAAATATTTGGTCATAAGCTGCCCGCCCCATTCCGGCGAGTTGTTGATCTGTGCGATCAACTCAAAATAATGCAGCCAGCCTTCATCTTCCTGATAGCCATGGGCCAGAAGCGGCTTGAGGAAAGCATCAATGATATCTTCCACCGATGGGCCGTCCTCGCCTGCGTCCGCCTGACATTTCTCAAGCGCTTCAAGGCGTGTCTTGTTCAAGACCTCGGCGCGACGCAGCAGCACAGCGTCAAAAAGGCCGCGTTTACTGCCAAAATGATAGCTTGCCAGCGCAAGGTCTACCTTGGCCCTGTCTGCAACCATACGCATCGAGACACCATCAAAGCCATGCTTTGCAAACAAAGCTTCAGCCGCGTCCAGAATTCTGTCTTTACGTTTGACCCGCCGGTTCGGTGTGGTTTTTGCCACTCTTCCCCCTCCATTTCCTTCACTCTTAGCCCAAGGCGACTATGCACGTAAATCCCAAACAGCACTAAATTCAATGATCGTTGAATTTTTATATTGACATTTCAACGGATGTTGAATTTTAATAAGACCAAGGTCGATAAATCTACTCACAACCCTGGG
Source organism: Kordiimonas aestuarii (assembly GCF_025574465.1). Lineage (GTDB taxonomy): Bacteria > Pseudomonadota > Alphaproteobacteria > Sphingomonadales > Kordiimonadaceae > Kordiimonas > Kordiimonas aestuarii. The sequence continues at coordinate 66,902 of NZ_JAOBPP010000009.1, read as the reverse complement.
GAGGGAAATATGAGAGTATCTAACGCACTACGCGTTGCCCTGATGGGCTGCGCAGGCTCCGCTGCGATGGTGGTCGCCAATCCAACTCTGGCGCAAGAGAGCGCAGATACAAGCGTGATGGCGCTGGAGGAAATCCAGGTCACAGCGCGCAGACGCACAGAAAGCCTTCAGGATGTTCCAATTGCCGTTTCTGCATTTTCCGGAAGTGATCTTGCCCTGCGCGGCGCAGCCGACATCACAGAACTGGCACAAATGGCGCCAAGCGTAACGCTTGAGCCTTCCCGCGCGACCAGTTCCACCCTTACAGCGTTCATCCGCGGCGTAGGTCAACAAGATCCGCTCGCGGGTTTTGAGCAAGGGGTAGCGCTATACCTTGATGATGTTTACATGGCGCGCCCTCAAGGCGCCCTCCTCGACATCTATGACGTTGAACGGGTTGAAATTCTGCGCGGCCCACAGGGCACACTTTATGGCCGTAATGCGGTCGGTGGCGCGATCAAATATGTCACCAAGCGCCTGTCGGACGAGCCCGAGTTTGGCCTCAAGCTTTCTTATGGCAGCTATAACCAGATTGATGCCGTCGCCAAGGCTTCCATGCCGGTCAGTGAGAAGGTTCGCGTCGGCGCAACCGTCGCATCGCTCAATCGCGACGGGTTCGGTGAAAACCTAACCACAGGCGAAGAACACTATAACAAAGAGATCCTTGCCGCACGCGCCAGCATCGAGTTCCTGCCAAGCGACAGTTTGTTCGTCCGCATTTCCGCCGACTACACAGATGATGATTCGAATGCGGTGGCGGGCTATCGTCCCTATCCCGGCGCGGTCAGCGGCACACCGGTAACCGATAGTGTTTATGACACTTACGCTGGCGCCACCGAGAACGGTTCCACCAGCGGTATCAACGGCAATAACGAAGTCACGGCAAAAGGCATCCAGGGCACAATTGAATGGACAGCCAGCGACACAGTGACGCTTAAATCCATCACGGCCTACCGTGAAGACTATACCGAGTCTGTCATCGATTTCGACAGCCTGGCAGTCGATGACATGGACGCTCCCGTTATTTATGATAACGAGCAATTCAGCCAGGAATTCCAGCTTCTTTACACTGGCAACAAATTGTCCGGTGTGTTTGGGTTTTACTATCTGGACGCCAGTGCATCGAACGACTTTGACGTAGTGCTCGGCCAGCTTGGCCGCGTTGCTTATGGCGACGAACTGGTTGCCTACACGGGCGGCACGGTGGATACCAAGGCATGGTCCCTGTTCGCTGACCTCACCTATGAGGTGAACGATGCGGTTTCCGTCTCTGTTGGCGGTCGGTACACAAACGACAAGCGCTCCGCCGATATTTTCCGCGGCAACTATCTTGGTCAGGGCTCACCCTTCTTCGGCTTCGACGACAGCATCTTCCTTGCTGCAACAAGCGACTTTGAAAATGACCGCACTTTCAAAGATTTCTCGCCGCGTGTCGCGCTTGATTACAAGGTCAGTGATGATGCTCTTGTCTATGCCTCCTTCAGCCGCGGCTTCAAGGCTGGCAGCTTCGACCCGCGCGGGGCAAACTTCTCCTCACCCGAGGTAGAAGACGGTTTTGATGCCGAAACACTCGATAGCTACGAGATTGGCCTCAAGTCCACATGGTTGGATGGCCGCGCGCGCACCAATATTGCCGCTTTCTACAGCGATTATAAAGACATGCAGATCCCCGGATCCCTACCGATCGACAGTGACGGTGATGGCACCAACGACGGCTTTGTCGGCACCGTGACCAACGCTGGTAAGGCAACGATCAAAGGTATCGAATTTGAAGGCACTTTCCTTCTTTCCGAAAACCTGACCCTGCAGACCTCGCTGAACCTTCTCGATGCCGAGATCAAAGAATGGCTGTTGAATGGTGTAAACGTCGCGGACCAGCGGGCCGTGCAGAACACGCCCGAATTCATGTCCTATGTCGGCATGACCTACATGATGCCAATGTCAAACGGCAGCACCATCAGCTTCAACGGCAACTGGTCGCACAAAGGCTCGATCGTTCAGTTTGAAACGCCGGTCACGGAGATTGATCAGGATGCCTACAGTCTCTTTAATGCCAGCATCGTCTGGACGTCAGAGAACGGCAACTATTCACTTGGTCTGCACGGCAAGAACCTTGGTGACAAGGAATACAAGACCGCGGGTTACAATTTCCCGACCCTCGGCCTTGAGAACAACATCACCACCTTCTATGGACCACCACGCACCATTACGGCAACGCTTGGCGTGAAGTTTTAAACCCCAGGTATGGGGCCGGAGAGAAAGGTCACTCCGGCCCCTGCCCGCCGCCCAAGGCGGTAATCCATTCAACTCTTGATGTGGGATCGTCAAATGGCTGCATTTGATACCAGTGCTCCGCTGTTGCCGGAAATCCTGTCACTGCATGGCAAATGGAAAGACAGCAAGCCCGCGCTTGTATGCGAAGAACAAGTGGTGTCGTGGCACCAGTTTGAAGACAATACAAACCGTATCGCGAACGCGCTGATCGAGACCGGCATCTCCCGCGGCGCCATGGTGGGCGTTGTCATGAGCAACGGCATCGCAATGGTTGAAGTACTTGTGGGTATCATGAAATCAGGCGCTTGTTCGGTACCGATTAACCTGTCGGTCAGCGACGAAGCGCTTGAAGCCATGCTCAATGATGCAGATATCAGCGCGCTGTTTTGCACAACAGACCAGCAAACCCGGCTTCAGCCTTACCTTAAGTCGCACCCGGATGTCCTTACGGTAAGCGACACTGCCCTGGCTGCCTTCAGCAAGGATGCAGATACAAATCTACCCGCCCCAGGATTAACCGGGGACGACCCGCTGAATGTTATCTACAGTTCTGGCACCACGGGTATGCCAAAAGGCATCCTTCATGTGCATCAAGGCCGGCGAGACTGGGCATATGATCTGGCAATTGCCCTGAGATACCATTCAGCGGCGAAAACCCTGTTTACCATCGGGCTGTATTCCAACATCAGTTGGGTTGGCATGCTGTGCACACTGCTTTCCGGCGGCACCATGGTCATCGCACCAAAGTTCGACGCCCACGACGTGCTGCAGACCATACAGGATCGGGGCATAACCCATTTTGCGATGGTGCCGATCCAGTATCAACGCCTGATGGAGGTACCCGGGCAGGCCGATTTCGACCTCTCCTCCATCGAGGCCGTCATGAGTTGTGGCTCGCCACTCCACGCAACCCTGAAAGAGACCTTGTTCAAGCGTCTTGGCCCCAAAGCTGTGATTGAGCTATTCGGCCTGACCGAGGGTGTTATCACCACCCTTGACCCGGAGGATGCTGAAGGTCGCATGGCCTCCGTTGGCAAGCCCCTTATCGGTACCGACATCAAGATTATCGGTGACGATGACAGGGAAGTACCCCCGGGCCAGTCCGGCGAGATTGTTGGTTGTGGCCGTATCGTTATGCCCGGTTACCTGAACCGCCCCGATGCAACGATCGAGGCGACATGGACAGATGAAACCGGTAAAGGCTGGCTCAGAACCGGGGATATTGGACAATTGGACGATCAGGGCTACCTCTATATTGTCGACCGCAAGAAAGACATGATCCTCTCGGGCGGACAAAACATCTACCCGCAGGATATTGAAGCGGTATTGATCAAACATGAAGCCGTCAATGACGTGGCTGTCATCGGCATACCCAGTGAACGCTGGGGCGAAACGCCACTGGCAATTGTGGTGCCCGAAGCAGGTTCAAACCTGGATAGTGTCGCGCTCGCCAATTGGGCCAACGCCCTGCTTGGCAGGCAGCAGCGCATATCCGGTGTAACGCTGACGGACGCGCTGCCGCGTAACCCAAACGGCAAGATACTGAAGCGCGAGCTTCGCAAGATTTATGGGGGAAACTGACATGGGGGAATATACCGATTGTTATTTCACCAACCCGGACGGGCTGAAGCAGCACTACCGGGACTATAATAGCGCGGGGGCCGATGCCCCCGTTGTGCTTTGCATGCCCGGGCTGACACGCAACCCAAAGGACTTCGAGGCGATCGCAGACCACCTTGCAGGCCGTTGCCGTATTATCGCGATCGCAAACCGCGGCCGTGGCCTGTCGGAGTACGATCCTCAGCCCAGCCGTTACACCCCTATCACCTATGTTGCGGATGTCATGACCCTGTTGAAACACCTTGGCGTTGCTCAGGTGATTGCGCTGGGTACATCGCTGGGCGGATTAATGACCATGCTCATGCAGGCGATGTATCCGGGCGCCCTCAAGGCCGCGATAATCAACGACATCGGGCCGGAAGTGGACCCAAAAGGCATTGAGCGCATCAAAAGTTATGTTGGCAAAGGCACGCCGCCGCAGACATGGCAGGAAGCAGTTCGCGCCGTCAAAACAGCCAACGCGGGCGTGTACCCGAACTTCACCGACACGGAATGGGAAGGGTATACCCGTAACCTCTATGCAGACAATGGTGGCAAACCGGTGGTGCAATATGATCCCGCCATCAGCCAGAATTTCGAAAGTGCCAATGACCAAAGCGCCCCGGACCTCTGGCCAGCCTTTGCTGCGCTCCATAACATCCCGGTTGTGGTTTTGCGGGGTGAGCTATCGGATATCCTCTCTGCCAACACGCTGGCGCGCATGGCCGATGAACATCCGGACCTTGTGCCGGTCACTGTGCCAGGCCTTGGCCACGTCCCGTTGATGAGCGAACCGGTTTGCAAGGCTGCAATCGACGGCCTGATCGCACGGTTTCTGTAATAATTTCCACCTTTTTATGGACACACCATACGGTCTGTGGCAATGCTGCGGACCGTATTTTTATTTCGTGGAGTGAGCCGTGAGTGAACAATTATTGCCAATAAGCGCCCAAGATGTTTACGAAGCTGAAAAGGCAATCGGCGGCAGCATTAAACGCACGCCAATGGAAAAGTCACAAACGCTCTCCCAGATTACCGGCGCCGAATGTTGGTTCAAGTTCGAGATTTTCCAGTTTACAGCTGCTTATAAAGAGCGCGGCGCACTGAATAAGCTGCTGTCGCTGCCGGACGGCACAAAGGGTGTGATAGCGGCGTCAGCGGGCAACCACGCGCAAGGCATCAGCTATCATGCCGGGCGCCTTGGTATTCCGGCCACCATTGTCATGCCCGAAGGAACGCCCTTTAACAAAGTCAAACGCACAGAGGAACTGGGTGCACGTGTTGTGCTTACGGGCGCCAACTTTGAAGACGCCACCAAAGCGGCCTACGCGCTTGCAGACAAGGAAAACCTGACCTTCATTCACCCTTTTGATGATCCTCTGGTGATGGCAGGCCAAGGAACCGTGGGGCTTGAGATGCTGGAAGATGTGCCGGAACTCGACACTTTGGTTGTGCCCATCGGCGGCGGCGGTCTCATTTCCGGCATTGCGACAATCGCCAAGCATATCAATCCAAAAATCCGTATTGTGGGTGTGCAAACCGAAGCCTTCCCGGCCATGAAGGAAACCATTGAGGGTAAATCGCTGCGCGGCGACAATATCTCGATCGCTGAAGGCATTGCCGTAAACAAACCCGGCCTGAAGACACAGGACGTTGTTCGTTCACTCGTGGACACCATTGTCACTGTGCCCGAACGACACATCGAAGCCGCCATCATAACGATCATGGAGATCGAGAAAGTGGTCGTGGAAGGTGCTGGTGGCATTGGCCTGGCCGCGGTGATGCACCACCCGGAACTGTTCAGGGGGCACAAGGTTGGCATCGTGCTTTCGGGCGGTAATATCGACAGCCGCCTGCTAGCGAGCGCCATTATGCGCGGCATGGCACGTGACGGCCGCCTTGCCCGTCTGAGGATCACGATGATGGACCAGCCCGGCGCACTTGCGAAAGTGACAGATGTCGTCGCAAAGGTGGGAACCAACATTATTGAGATGCGCCACCAGCGCGAGTTTGGCGCCCTCTCCCTGAAGCAGACGGAAATGGAACTGGTGATTGAAGCGAAGGACCGCGATCATGCACAAAGCCTTGTCGACGCGCTGGAAGATGTTGGTTTCAAGGTCGATTTCGCCAAGACGGTATAGCCTCCCGCACATTTCCAGGCGTTGATGTCGCTGGGTACTTTTACCCTTTCTTGAGATGTGGGCTCTGTATGGCTAGAGGCTCACATCTATTGTTCTACCCGTAGCGTTTCACCGGTGCGCAAACTCCACCACCATCCCATCCGGCCCATTGCACTGGAAAGTAAGCGCGCCGTTGATGCTACCCAGCAGCCTGCATATAGCTACGCCTGATGTAGTCAGCCGCTCATGTATGGCCCTCATGTGCGCTTCGCTATCCATGTTGAAGCCAATATGAAAGCCGCCCGGATAAACCACCGCTTTTCCGCCCGCTGATTGGCTGAGAACAAGCACAAAGCCCCCCGCGTCCTCAAGGAGCGCGAGGGTGCCTTTATTCAAGACCAGCGTGAGATCCAGATACCGGGAAAAACGTTGCCGCGGTACAGACGTCACTCACCGGCAGGTCACAATGATAGAGGATCATGCCTATTTTCTTTCCTTCGCGGCACTGGCAAAGGAGCGCACGAAAGGCATACCCCGACAGACAGACAGCAACTCGTTTACTTGCTGGCTGTCGGGAGCTCCCGCACACGGGATACAGATCATCCTGTTTCAGTGGATCGAGCCGACTTACCCGTTAAAACAGCCCTGCTCTTTTTCGACGCATGTAATAACGCGTCAGGCTCCGCCGGAAAACAATAAGGCCGGGAAAGTTACCCTTCCCGGCCTTATTGTATTTTTGTGCCTGTATTGTTATTCCGCCGGGATGCCCTTGGCTTCCTTTTCTTCGATCTCACGCAGTTTCGCAGCCACATAGCCTGGTGACTTGGTATATTTCGCAAACATATCGTAGAAGACCGGCACGATGAAGAGGGTGAAGAAGGTGGCCACAATCACACCACCGAACACCGTCACACCGATCGTCTGCCGGCTGGCCGCGCCAGCGCCGGACGCGATCATCAGCGGTACTGCCCCCATGGCGGTGGACAGGCCCGTCATCATGATCGGCCGCAAGCGCAGGGCCGACGCTTCGAGAAGCGCCTCCCGGATATCCTTGCCTTCGTCCCTCAACTGGTTCGCAAACTCGACAATCAGGATACCGTTTTTCGCAGCAAGGCCGATCAGCATAATCAGGCCGATCTGGCTGTAGATATTGAACGTGCTTCCGGCAAGGTAAAGGCCGAGCAAGCCACCAAGCACCGCCAGCGGTACCGTCAGCATGATGACAAACGGGTGCACAAAACTTTCAAACTGTGCTGCAAGGATCAGGAACACCACAACAAGGGCCAGCGCAAAGACAAAATAGATGTCGCTACCTGCTTCCTTATATTCGCGGGTGGCCCCCTTATAGTCGATCGTTGTCACATCCGGGATCACTTCGCGGACAAGGTTTTCCATATATTCCGTGACCTCGCCAATGGTATAGCCCGGTGCCACGTTGGCCGATACGGTCAACGCACGCACACGGTTGAAGCGGCGCAGGTCACCGGCGCCGGAATCCTCAGCAACATCCACAAGGTTCGTGAGCGGGATCAGGTCACCCGTCCGGGCGGAGGCCACATAGATATTCTCCATATCAAGCGGCTGCCTGCGATCCAGTTCCTGCGCCTGCAGGATAACGTCATACTCTTCGCCATCATCCACATAGGTGGTGACCTTCCGTCCCCCCATCATGGTTTCAAGCGTGCGGCCGATCTCCCGGATGGAAACACCCATGTCTGACGCCCGCTCCCGGTTGATACGCACGCGGTATTGTGGTTGGGTTTCCTCATAGTCGGTATCTACATTCACCAGGCCGGGATAGTTAGCCAATTCATCGAGGATGATCTGTTTGAAGCGGCCAAGTTCGTCGTAGGTCGAGCCACCGATCACAAACTGGAAGCTCTCCGAGCCGCCACCACGGGTCAGGCCTGTGCTCTCTATAGGAATCGCCTGCGCGCCCGGCACGTTGTTCATGAGCTTGGGGCGTAGCTCCTCAAGAATCTCGGTGGAGCTTCGCTCACGCTCGTCCCAGGGCTTCAGGATAATAAAGCCCCACCCGCTACCGCCATCAACGCGCAGCAGGAAACGCTCAAGCTCGCCGGTATCGAGAAAAGGTAGCACCTGCTCTTCAATTTTGAGCGCCTGAGCAACCATGAATTCATGGCTTGCTCCCTCTGGTCCCTTCACCCGCATAAACAGGTTTCCGCGATCCTCAATCGGCGCCAGTTCGCTTGGTATCCGGCTCTGGAGGCCTGCGATCAAGGCAAAACAGGTCACGAAAGTCATCGTCACAATAACCTTGTTGCCAAGGCATATCCGCAGAACGTGGGTATAGCCGTCCTGCAGGCGTTTGAAGGTACGGTCGAGCCACTTTGCAAAGGCCGGTTTTTTATTCCTGCGGCGAACAAGCAGGGAACACATCATGGGTGTCAGGGTCAGCGCCACCAGGCTTGAGAAGGCAACCGCGGCGGACATTGTAATGGCCAGCTCACCAAACAGCCTGCCAACATTCCCCGTGAGGAACATGATCGGCACAAACACGCCAATCAGCACCATGGTTGTGGCAATAACAGCAAAGCCTACCTGCCGGGCACCACGATAGGCAGCCAGAAGCCCCGGCTCGCCCTCTTCCACCCTGCGGTAAATATTCTCAAGCACCACAATGGCGTCGTCCACAACCAGGCCAATGGCCATCACGAGACCCAGAAGTGTGATCAGGTTGATGGAAACATCAAAAAGGCTGAGCACCCAGAAGCTTGCAATAATACAAACCGGCACCGTGACCGCGGGCACCAGCACCGTCTTGATATTGCCAAGAAACAGGTAAAGCACCAGAACCACCAGCCCCATCGCAACGGCAAGCGTGAAATAAACCTCGTCGATGGCCTTCTCGATAAAGACAGATGTGTCATAGGCTACCGTTAGCTCCATGCTCTCTGGCAGTACTTCGCGAATTCGCTCGGCCTCGGCTTTTGCCGCTTTGGCGACAGCAAGGGTGTTGCCTTTTGACTGTTTGACAACACCAAGCCCGATGACCGGGATACCGTTACCCCGGAAGGTCCGTTCATCACGTTCCGCCCCCAGTTCAACCGACGCAATATCCGCGAGGCGAACAAAACCGCCGTCAGCCCCTTTCCTGATAACCATGGTATTGAAGTCAGCCGGATCGGCATATTCCCGGTTCAGGCGTACAATGGTATCGCGGTTGAGCGATTCGATTTTCCCTGCAGGCAGTTCCACATTTTCCGACCTCAGAACATTCTCGATATCGGTCACCGTAATACCGCGGGCCGCCATGGCCTGCCGGTCGAGGTTGATGCGGATCGCATAGCGCTTCTGACCGCCAATGCGCACGCCTGACACGCCATCAACCACCGACAGACGGTCAACAATGTTGCGTTCGGCATAGTCGGTCAGTTGAAGAATATCCATCACCGGGCTGGTCAGGTTAAACCACAAAACGGGCCGTGTATCGTTGTCGGCCTTCGAAATTTCGGGCGGCTCCACCTCCTCCGGCAGGTTGTTGAGCACGCGGCTCACCCTGTCCCGCACGTCATTCGCTGCCGCATCGATATCCCGGTTAAGCATGAACTCCACATTGACGCTGGAACGACCGTCGTTGCTGTTTGACTCGATTGTTTTGATGCCCGGCACCCCCGCAATCGCGCTTTCGATAATCTGTGTCACGCGTGTTTCGACAACAGCCGCGTTCGCGCCGGGGTAGTTGGTGCGCACACCAACAATGGGTGGATCAACATCCGGCAGCTCACGCACCGCGATCTGCTGGAATGAAATCAGGCCAAAAGCGATCAGCAACAAGCTGATCACAACGGCAAAAATGGGACGTTTTACCGAAACATCAGACAAAATCATGATGCAGCTCCATTGGCAACATCCGTCGCCATATCACGGACCTTCATACCCTGGCGGCCCAGCCGCAAGGTACCCTCGACAACCACCCGGTCACCGAGCTCAATGCCCTCAACCACTTCAACATAGCCCGGGCGGCGCAAACCAAGCTTGACCTCGCGGCGCTCCGCTTCATCACCATTCATTACAAACAGATATTGGCGCCCACCGGACGGCACGATGGCTTGTTCCGGCACCGCAAGCCCATCCCAGGCCTTGCTCAGCACCTGCACCGTCATCAGCAGGCCTGGGCGCAAAAGATTCTCGTCGTTGGGGATCTCTGCGCGAACGATGACAGAACGGGTAATCGGATCAACCCGGCTGTCTATGGTAGTGATCACCCCCTTGAAGATGCGCCCCGGATAGGCGGAAACTTTTGCTTCAACGGCCTGCCCCGGCTTGAGCGTTGCAATGAACCGCTCCGGCACAGAGAAATCGAGCTTGATGGTATCAATCGCATCAATTGTGGTAATCGGCTGGTTGGACGACAGCAGCGAGCCCTCGCTCACCCGGCGCAAACCAAGAAGACCATCAAAGGGTGCCACGACGCGCTGGTCCTCAAGCCGGGCTTTCGCTGCCTGCTGCCGGAACCGTGCTTCATCAAGTCGACGCTGCTCTGCATCCAGTGTGGCGGTTGAAACGTTGCCCTGATTGACAAGGTTCTTGATACGGGCAAAGCTGCTCTCCGCTTCCTTCAGGTTCGCATCGGCCTCGCGAAGCTGCGCAATCTCTTCCTCATCCTCAAGTTTGATCAGAATATCGCCTTTTTCAACAATCTGGCCGTCGTCGAACTGCACGCTGCGGACGGTGTCCGACACGCGGGCTGTCAATGTCACGGACTCACGGGCACGGGCGGTGCCAAGTGCCTCTACAACATCGGCAAATTCCCGTGTTTCAACAGGCTTGCTGACAACGGTTACTGTACGACCACCACGCATGCCGCGGTCATCGCTCAATCCATCGCTATAAAGAAGCCAGACTGCGGCTCCCGCCAAAGCGATAAAAATCGCAATCAACACTATACGGCCAGATTTCATACCACCCTCGTTCATTTCGACCCCTTGGATACTACACTGAAACAATGGAATTATGCTTCCGGAAAAGCCATGTCCCACTGTTTACGAAGTTCGTCTTGTCCGGTTTGCCCCAAACATTCAACGAGATAATCAGTTTCATTAAGAAAAGTTGATCACAACGCCGTGAAGCCCGTCTACCACATTGGTTTACGAAGCCCGCCATGGCTACTGCATGATACCGGTTACACCCCAGCAATTTTCGACGTGCCGTTCAAAATCGGCGGCGAGTTGAGTGGTGGCAGCGGCAAGTTGATATCGCGGCCTGAACAGCGCCAATTTGCGCTTGTAGTCAAAGCCGCTCAAATCTATCGCCGTGACCCGCTCGTCCACCAGACTTTCAGGCACGACCGTACCGCCAATTCCCGCTGCCACCATGGCGATGGCGCGGCTGTCATTTGGTGTGCGGTACACAAGGCGTGGGCGCACATTCTGGTCTGTAAAATAACGGCTTGTCTCAGAAAGGACCTCGCACCGGCTGCGCACAATCATATAATCTTCCGCCAGATCTGCGGCACCCACAGAACGTTTGCCAGACAACCGGTGCTCAGGCGGCAGGATGAAAACATATTTTTCGTCGAAAAGCGGCAACGCCTTATCTTCACCCTCACCGCGGTAAACAGAAAGGGCATAGTCAAGGCTGCGATCATCCAGACGGTTGGTCAGCTCCTGCTCCGTCCCATCATAAACTTCTACCGTAACCTTTGGTTCAGCTTTCTTGTAGCGCGCCAGCAGCTCGCCAACGGCCCTGTTCGATAAAGTGGTTAGCACGCCAAGCCTGAGCACTGGCGCGGTTGCTGTCTCCTCAAGTGCCTGCATGGCCAAATTGCATTCATGAAGAATAGCCTTCGCGCGTGGCAGGAATCGGGTACCCGCGTCGGTCAGGAATACCCGCCTGTTGGAGCGTTCAAACAGAGGCTGGCCAACCTGTGCCTCAAGTTTCTTGATGCCTGCCGACAGTGTCGGCTGCGTCACGAATGTGCGGTCGGCAGCACGGGTGAAACTGCCTGTTTCCACGACGGCGAGAAAATAGCGAAGAAGGTATAAATCCATCATAGACGTTATCTATGGTTTCCATTTTATCAATCAATTTTACCAATACCACCCTTTTCCATATATTGCCACCGAACGCAAGAGCAATGCCCGGTCCCGGGCAGACAAAAGTGTGCGATTTCAGGAGACAGTTTATGGCCGTGATTACCTCCGGCATCCACACCGGTACACCGGACTTTGAAGCCAATGCCGCGCATATGGAAACGCAAGTTGCCGATCTGCGTGCCAAGATCGCAACCATAAGCCTTGGTGGGCATGAACGCGCCCGTGAGAAACACGTATCGCGCGGCAAGCTGCTGCCGCGTGAGCGCGTGAACACACTGCTTGACCCGGGCACCCCGTTTCTGGAACTGTCCCAGCTCGCCGCTTACGGCATGTATGACGCGGATATTGCCTCCGGCGGGGTGATCACCGGCATTGGGGTTGTCGAGGGCACCGAATGCATGATCGTCTGCAACGATGCCACGGTAAAAGGCGGCACCTATTACCCGGTAACCGTGAAAAAGCATCTGCGCGCTCAGGAAATTGCGCGGGAAAACCGCTTGCCCTGTATCTATCTGGTCGACAGCGGCGGCGCCAATCTGCCAAACCAGGATGACGTATTCCCGGACCGAGATCATTTTGGCCGTATTTTCTATAATCAGGCCACCATGTCGGCCATGGGTATCCCACAGATCGCGGTTGTGATGGGTAGCTGTACCGCAGGCGGTGCCTATGTGCCTGCCATGGCGGACGAAAGCATCATCGTACAAAATCAAGGCACCATTTTCCTCGGCGGCCCGCCGCTGGTAAAGGCTGCCACTGGCGAGGTGGTAACAGCCGAGGACCTCGGTGGCGGTGATGTGCATGCGCGCACATCCGGCGTTGTCGATCATCTGGCAAAAGATGACTATCACGCGCTGGCGCTCGCCCGAAAAATTGTATCCAATCTCAATCATGGCAAGGAACTGCCGCTCAGGAAACGCGAAAGCGTCGAGCCGCTATATAGCCCCAAAGAGGTTTACGGCGTTATCCCGAAGGACACGCGCCAGCCCTATGATGTGCGGGAGATCATCGCCCGGGTGGTTGACGGCAGTGAATTTGACGAGTTCAAGAAGCTTTACGGTGAAACACTGGTGTGCGGCTTCGCCCACATCCACGGCTTCCCGGTGGGTATTGTTGCCAACAACGGCGTTCTGTTCTCGGAAAGCGCACTCAAGGGGGCGCACTTTGTTGAACTGTGTGCACAGCGCGGTATCCCGCTGGTGTTTCTGCAGAATATCACCGGCTTCATGGTCGGCCAGAAGTATGAGAACGGTGGTATCGCCCGTGACGGCGCCAAAATGGTCACAGCCGTCGCTTGTGCCAATGTGCCCAAGTTCACCATCCTGATTGGCGGCAGTTTCGGCGCCGGTAACTACGGCATGTGCGGCCGCGCCTACCAACCGCGTTTCCTTTGGATGTGGCCTAATGCCCGTATTTCCGTGATGGGTGGTGAACAAGCGGCAGGCGTGCTTGCCACCGTCAAGCGTGACGGCATGGAAGCCCGTGGCGAGGCATGGTCCGCAAAGGAAGAAGACGCTTTCAAGGCCCCCATTCGCGAGATGTATGAGGAACAGGGCCATCCCTATTACGCCAGCGCCCGCCTCTGGGATGACGGGGTAATTGACCCCGCAGACACCCGCCGGGTGCTGGGCCTTGCGCTTTCCGCCAGCATGAATGCCCCCATTGAGCCGACGAAGTTCGGCGTGTTCCGGATGTAAGGAGTATCATGATGGTAGACACACTTCTCACCAGCATCGATGAACGCGGCGTCGCGACAGTTACCTTGAACCGCGCCGATGTACATAATGCTTTCAATGATGACCTGATCTGGGAACTCAACAACGCCTTCGGCAAGCTTGGTGCCAACGATGATGTACGTGCGATAGTGCTGACGGGTGCAGGGAAAAGCTTCTCGGCAGGCGCTGACCTCAACTGGATGAAGGAAGCCGCGCACTATTCCGAAGAGCAGAACATGCGCGACGCGCTCACACTCTCTGGCATGCTGTCCACGCTCAACAATTGCCCCAAGCCGACAATCGCGATTGTCAATGGCGCCACTTTTGGCGGCGGTGTGGGTCTGGTCTCCTGCTGCGACATCGCCATTGCTGTGGAAGGGGCGAAGTTTTCGCTCTCCGAAGTACGCCTTGGGCTGACCCCTGCGACGATCTCGCCCTATGTAGTGGCCGCAATTGGCGCCCGCGCTGCGCGGCGTTATTTCCTGACGGCAGAACGCTTTGACGCCGACGAAGCCCGGCGTATAGGCCTTGTACATGAAATGGCGCCATCCCTGCAGGATGCCTTCAGTCTCGCGCACGTGTTTCTTAAAAACATCCTCGCTGGCGCCCCTGTCGCTCAGCAGGAAGCCAAGGACCTTATCTCCGCTGTTGCAGAGCGAGAGATTACCGAGGAACTGCGCACCAATACAGCCCACCGGATCGCAGCGCGCCGCGCCAGCGATGAGGGCCGTGAAGGACTGTCAGCCTTTCTGGAGAAACGTAAACCGGTATGGAGTGTTGACGCATGAGCAACCGCATCAAAAAACTGCTGATCGCCAACCGGGGTGAAATTGCCTGCCGGGTTATCTCAACTTGCCAACGCATGGGCATTAAAACCGTCGCTGTCTATTCTGACGCTGATGCAAAGGCCCTGCATGTCGAAATGGCGGACGAAGCCGTCCATATCGGCCCGGCGCAAGCAACAGAGAGCTACCTGAAAGCAGACAAAATCCTGAACGCCTGCAAGGTTACCGGCGCGGACGCCGTGCACCCGGGCTATGGTTTCCTGTCGGAAAACCCTGCATTTGCAGAGGCATGTGAGGAAAACGGCATTATCTTTGTCGGCCCTTCTGCCGCTTCTATGCGCGCTATGGCGCTCAAGGGTGCTGCGAAACAGTTGATGGAAGACGCAGGTGTGCCCGTCGTACCCGGCTATCACGGTGAAGACCAAACGCTGGAGACCCTCACCCGCGAGGCAGAACGCGTGGGCTACCCTGTCCTGATCAAGGCTGTCGCTGGCGGCGGCGGCAAGGGCATGCGCAAGGTGTTTGACGCCAAGGATCTTCCGGCTGCCATTGAAGGTGCCAGGCGCGAGGGTAAAAACTCCTTCGGTAACGAAACGCTCTTGATTGAGAAATATATCCAGAAGCCACGCCATATTGAGCTTCAGGTTTTTGGCGACAGTGAGGGCATAGCCGTTCACCTGTTTGAACGCGACTGTTCCCTTCAGCGTCGCCATCAGAAAGTGGTGGAAGAAGCCCCTGCCCCCGGCATGAGCGTTGAGATGCGAGGTGCGATGGGGGATGCTGCCGTCCGTGCCGCAGAGGCCATCGGCTATCAGGGTGCAGGCACGGTCGAATTTATCGTTGATGTCGCCAATGGCCTTGACGATGCGCCTTTCTTCTTCATGGAAATGAACACCCGCCTGCAGGTGGAACACCCGGTGACCGAGATGATCACCGGGCAAGACCTTGTTGAATGGCAAATCCGCATTGCGGAGGGCAACCCGTTGCCCCTTAGCCAGGACGAAATCGACGTGCTTACCGATGGGCACGCGGTCGAAGTGCGCCTTTACGCGGAAGACCCCTATAATGACTTCCTGCCCGCCACCGGCAGGGTCAGGCTGTTTGACCCATTCGCAGACCCCGGTCCCACGGGCCGTATCGACGCTGGTGTGCGTGCTGGCGATGAGGTTTCCATCCACTATGACCCGATGATCGCGAAGCTGATCGCGTGGGGTGAAGACCGCCAGCAGGCCATCGATGCTCT
Source organism: Kordiimonas aestuarii (assembly GCF_025574465.1). Classification (GTDB taxonomy): domain Bacteria; phylum Pseudomonadota; class Alphaproteobacteria; order Sphingomonadales; family Kordiimonadaceae; genus Kordiimonas; species Kordiimonas aestuarii. The sequence continues at coordinate 51,068 of NZ_JAOBPP010000009.1, read as the reverse complement.
TCGGAACCTTGTGCAAGAAACCCCGGTAACGGGTTTGAAAACAAACAGGGATTTCCTTTTGGCCGCCTTGTCAGAACAGGACTTTGCCAACGGCGACGTGCACACGGGTTTCATTGAGGAGCATAAAGATACGCTGCTTAAAAAACCTGTCCCGACAAACAGGGATTATGCGGTTGCATCCTTCGCTATAGTGGCGGCCCGACAGGCGCGTGCAGGCGGCGATGATCCATGGGCCATTCTCGACGCTTTCCGCATGAACCTGCCCGCCAGCGAACAGCTATGGTTTGATAAGGGTGAAAACGATGTCCTGACTGTCAAAATGCGGGAGGATGGCACACATCTGACTGCAGAAATTGGCGCTGCAAGCTTCGCGGCCGATATTGTCAGTTTTGCGGACAACGTGTTCACCTATGTGATGGAAGGCCGCCGGGAGCGCCTGTTTGCCGAGGTGGACGATAAACACGTCACCCTTGTCAAGGGCGAAGCCACCCTCACCCTTGCCCGACATGCCCGTGATGGCGGCGGTGATGACGAAGCCGACGGCCCCGGCACCATCCTCGCGCCCATGCCTGGAAAAATCCTTGATGTGAAGGTTGCCGATGGTGACATCGTCGAAAAAGGCCAGCCTCTTCTGGTCATGGAAGCCATGAAGATGGAGCAGACAATCAACGCACCGCGCGACGGCAAAGTCACAGGCCTTGGCCTGAAGGCCGGCGATCAGGTCACCGGCGGTGCTGTGCTGCTGAACATCCAAGATACAGAATAAAAAACACCCCCAGAAGGAACCCCCGAGAATGTTTGAGTTTCCGCATTTAAAGTTTGGCCACGGTGAAGAGATTGAGATGCTGCGCGAAAGCGTGTCACGTTTTGCCCGTGACGAAATCGCCCCACGTGCCGCAGAAATTGACGAGAAAAACCTTTTCCCATCAGACCTTTGGCAAAAAATGGGTGAACTGGGCATTCTCGGCATGACCGCCCCTGAAGAACATGGCGGCGCTGACATGGGCTATCTCGCGCATGTGGTGGCTATGGAAGAAATCAGCCGCGCATCAGCCAGCGTTGGTCTCAGCTACGGCGCACATTCAAACCTGTGTGTCAACCAGATCACCAAAAACGCGAACGCGGTGCAGAAGGCGAAATATCTGCCCAAGCTGATCTCCGGCGAACATGTTGGTGCGCTAGCGATGTCTGAGCCCGGCGCCGGATCCGACGTGGTTTCCATGCGCCTGAGAGCCGAAAAGACCGATGATGGCTTTGTTCTTAACGGCAACAAAATGTGGATCACCAATGGCCCGGACGCCGATGTGCTGGTGGTTTACGCCAAGACGGATATGGATGCCGGCCCGCGCGGTATTACGGCTTTCATTGTTGAAAAAGGTATGAAGGGTTTCTCAACCGCGCAGAAGCTGGACAAACTTGGCATGCGTGGGTCCAACACCTGCGAACTGGTGTTCGAGGACTGTTTTGTGCCCTATGAGAATATCGTTGGAGAGGAAGGCCGCGGCGTAAACGTCCTGATGTCAGGCCTTGACTATGAACGCGTTGTGCTTTCCGGCGGCTCGCTTGGCATTATGCGCGCCTGTCTTGATACGGTTGTGCCCTATGTGCATGAGCGCAGCCAATTCGGCCAAGCCATTGGAACCTTTCAGCTAATGCAAGGTAAGCTTGCCGATATGTATTCCACCTGGGGTGCATCCCGCGCCTATGTTTATGCCGTGGCGGCCGCATGCGATCGGGGAGAAACCACGCGCAAGGACGCCGCTGGCTGTATCCTGTTCGCCAGTGAAAAGGCTACATGGATGGCGGGTGAAGCAATCCAGACACTTGGCGGTAACGGCTATATCAACGAGTATCCGACCGGCCGCCTGTGGCGCGATGCCAAGCTTTACGAGATTGGCGCAGGCACCAGCGAGATCCGCCGTATGCTGATTGGACGTGAACTGTTCAACGAAACAGCCTAACCACGGAAAGCCGTTCCGGCATGCACAAATGTGTGCCTGAATCGGGCGGAAACTGTGCGAAACCTGTGCGGAAAGTGAGCGAAAACCGTGCGGCGCAGATACCACTTTTTCGTGCCATCAGCTGCCGACTCACTCAACCGTAAAATACCGTTATTTATGAATGCGGTATGATACATTTCCTCAACAATCGCTGAAATAACAGCGTGCTCTTCATAAAATTACAAAATTGCGACTTAAAGCTAACGTAAGATTGCAAATCCCGGTGATGTTCGACAGCTCATTGCGCCCTGACTTTGGCATAATCGACGCGAACGGAGGGTGCCGAAACAAGGGGATTTGTGGGAGTTTCCACAACCCGCCTATACAGCATATGCGCAGTGGGGGTATAATCGGCGCTCGCGCCAGACGAGTATGCAAACAAATCCAGCCCGATGGCAAAGCCGGGGGCTAGAGAAAAAGATTGATTTTTTCAAAAAATAAGTCAGTGTTGCTGACATATTTTTCAAGGGTGAAAAACCCAGTGCTGATAACCACGATAAGGGTGTGAAGCGTCATGTCTGAATACGGACCACTAAAATTTCATGTACCTGAACCGCCGGGCCGCCCCGGCGATGCGCCAAACTTTGACGGCATTGTCATTCCTGAAGCCGGCTCAGTACGCCGACCGGATGTCGACTGTCCTGCGGCCGATATGAAGGAATTGGCATCGACCATGATCCGCGTGCTGAACACGGATGGTGAAGCGGTCGGTGAATGGGCAGAAGGGCTGGACGATGATGTCCTGCTCAAGGGCCTCAAGAACATGATCCGCGTGCGGGCGTATGACGAGCGCATGATGACGCTTCAGCGGCAGGGCAAAACATCCTTCTACATGAAGTGTACCGGCGAGGAAGCGATTGCAGTTGGTTTTCGGGCCGCACTGTCAAAAGGCGACATGAACTTCCCGACCTATCGCCAGCAAGGCCTGCTCTTGTCAACCGACTATCCCATGGTTGATATGATCTGCCAGATACTCTCAAATTCGCGCGACCCGCTCAAAGGCCGCCAGTTGCCGATCATGTATTCCTCGAAGGAACATGGCTTTTTCTCAATCTCCGGCAACCTTGGCACACAGTTCATTCAGGCCGTTGGCTGGGCGATGGCAAGCGCGATCAAAGGTGACACCAAGGTGGCGGCGGGTTGGATTGGCGATGGCTCCACAGCCGCGACCGACTTTCATGCCTCGCTCGTCAATGCGTCGGTATACAAGCCGCCCGTTATCCTCAATGTGGTGAATAACCAGTGGGCGATCTCCTCGTTCCGCGGCATCGCGGGCGGCGACCACGCCACCTTTGCCGAGCGCGCGCTTGGCTATGACATCCCTGCCCTGCGCGTGGATGGCAACGACTTCCTCGCAGTATATGCAGCGAGCAAGTGGGCCGTTGACAGGGCCCGCCATGGTTTCGGCCCGACCCTGATTGAATGGGTCACTTACCGCGTTGCTCCGCACTCCACGTCTGACGATCCGAGCCAGTACCGGCCCAAGGAAGAATCCGAAGCCTGGCCGCTTGGCGACCCGATCCTGCGGCTGAAGAACTATCTTGTCGCCCGCAAGCTCTGGAGCGATGAACAACAGGTTCAGGCTGAGGCCGAGTATAACGATGAAATCCGCGCTGCGACCAAAGAAGCCGAGAGCTACGGCGTCATGGGTTCAGGTGCGAGCCCCAAAGACATGTTTGATGATGTTTACAAGGAAATGCCACAGCACCTTCGTGAACAGCGTCAGAAGATGGGAGTATAACCATGCCGCGCATGTCAATGATTGAAGCCATCCGCGATGCGATGGATGTGAAACTTGGCCAGGATGACAATGTGGTCGTCTACGGCGAGGACGTGGGCTATTTCGGCGGCGTATTCCGCTGCACGGCGGGCTTGCAAAAAAAATATGGCACGAACCGTGTCTTCGACAGCCCGATCAACGAAAGCGGCATTGTCGGCACCGCCATCGGCATGGGCGCCTATGGCATCCGGCCCTGTGTCGAGATCCAGTTCGCTGATTATATCTATCCAGCCTATGACCAGATCGTCTCGGAAGCCGCGCGGATACGCTACCGCTCGAACAAGGATTTCACCTGCCCCATCACGATCCGCACGCCCTGCGGCGGCGGCATTTTTGGTGGCCAGACCCATAGCCAGAGCCCGGAATCGCTTTTCACCCACGTCTCTGGCGTGAAGACGGTGATCCCGTCAAACCCTTATGACGCCAAGGGCCTGCTGATCGCTTCGATCGAGGACGACGACCCGGTCATTTTCCTTGAACCAAAGCGCCTGTATAATGGCCCGTTTGACGGCCACCATGACCGCCCGGCCTCCAACTGGTCCAAACACCCGCTGGGTGAGGTGCCGGAAGGCCACTACACGGTGGAGATCGGCAAGGCAAAGGTATTTGCAGAGGGCGATGATGTCACCATCCTCACCTATGGCACCATGGTCTATGTTGCCGAAGCCGCAGTGAAGGAAACCGGCATCAACGCCGAGATTATCGACCTCAGGTCCCTGATGCCGCTGGATATCGACACCGTTGTAAAGTCGGTTGAAAAGACCGGCCGCTGCATGGTGCTGCATGAGGCGACACTGACCTCGGGCTTTGGCGCCGAACTGGCCGCGCAGGTGCAGGAACGCTGTTTCTATCACCTGGAAAGCCCGGTTGTGCGTGTCGCAGGCTGGGATACCCCCTACCCCCACGCTCAGGAATGGGATTATTTCCCCGGACCGGCGCGGGTTGGCAAAGAACTCAAAGCGATGATGGAGGCTTGATCATGGGTGTTTACAAGATACGCATGCCGGATGTCGGCGAAGGCATCACCGAAGCCGAGATCGTCGAATGGAATGTCAAGGTTGGTGACGCGGTTCAGGAAGACGATGTTCTTGCCGCGGTGATGACCGACAAGGCGACGGTTGAGATCCCGTCCCCGGTTGACGGAACGGTTAAGGAAATCCTGGGCGATATCGGCGAAATGACGCCCGTGGGCACCGTGATCATCGCGCTTGAGGTGGAAGGGGAAGGGAACAACATCCCGGACACACCAAAAGCCGAGGAAAAGGCGGAAGAAGCACCCAAGGCTAGCGAAAAAGCCGAAAAAGCGCCAGAGTCCGCGCCTAAAAAGACCGAGGCTTCCAAGCCTGAACCCAAAAAAGCGCCGGTTCCAAAGCCGTCGGCCATGAAGGCCCATACCGGTGCACCGCGCGCCGAAGGCGAAAAACCTCTGGCCTCTCCTGCCGTGCGCAAACGCGCGCTGGATGCAGGCATCAAGCTACAGTATGTGCATGGTACCGGCCCCGCAGGCCGCATCAGCCACGAAGACCTGGATGCCTATATCTCCGGCGACAGCGCACCCGCTGTTGTTGGTTCCGGGCGCAGACCCAATACCGGGGTTACGGAAACCCGCGTGATTGGTCTCAGGCGCAAGATCGCCGAACGCATGCAGGACGCCAAGCGCCGCATCCCCCACATCACCTATGTGGAGGAGGTGGACGTAACCGAGGTTGAAAGCCTGCGCGAACACCTGAATGCCGCCAAGCGCGATGACCAGCCGAAGCTTACCATCCTGCCCTTTATCATGATGGCAATGGTGCGGGCGCTGAAGGTTCAGCCGAAGCTAAGCAGCCACTATGACGACGATGAAGATATGCTCTACACCTACGGTGCAGCACATATCGGCATGGCTGCGCAAACGCCGGGCGGCCTGATGGTGCCGGTTATCAGACACGCGGAAGCCCTTGATATCTGGGGCCTTGCCGACGAGGCCAAACGCCTTGCCAGTGCCGCGCGCGATGGATCTATCAAGCGGGAAGAGCTAACGGGTTCAACCATTACGCTTTCAAGCCTCGGCCGCATGGGAGGCATTGTTTCCACGCCGGTTATCAACAGCCCCGAGGTGGCGATTGTCGGCGTCAACAAGGTTGCCGTGCGTCCGGTGTTCAAAGACGGCGGTTTTGTACCGCGCAAGATCATGAACCTGTCGTCCTCCTTCGATCACCGTATTGTCGACGGTTGGGACGCGGCCGAATATATTCAGGAGATCCGCAATCTCCTTGAAAACCCGGCCATTCTCTTCATGGAGGCGTAAATGTCAGAGACGATTAACTGTAAAGTGCTCGTGCTGGGTGGTGGGCCCGGTGGCTATGTTGCCGCCATCCGTGCCGGCCAGCTTGGCTTCGACACCGTATGTGTTGAAGGCCAGGAACTTGGCGGTACCTGCCTCAATGTAGGCTGTATCCCGTCAAAGGCCATGATTCACGCCGGGGACGAGTTCGAGAAAGTCATGCATTTCACGGGCGAAAACGCGCTTGGGATCTCGCTCGAGAAACCCAAGCTCGATTTCAAGAAAACCGTGGCGTGGAAAGACGGCATTGTGAAGCGCCTCACAGGCGGTATTGGCGGCCTGTTCAAGAAGAACAAGGTCAGGCACGTCGCCGGTTGGGGCACCATGGTTGACGGCAAAACCTGTGAAGTCGCGACCGAAGACGGCACCGTGACCGTCAAAGCGGAGCATGTCATCCTCGCCACCGGTTCCGTGCCGGTAGAGATACCATCCCTGCCCTATGGCGAGAATGTTATCTCCTCCACCGAAGCCCTGTCGCTTGACAAGGTGCCAGGCAAACTGACGGTGATCGGCGGCGGCTACATCGGGCTTGAGCTCGGCATCGCCTACGCAAAGATGGGCGCCAAGGTCACGGTTGTGGAAGCATTGAAACGTGTTCTGGCCCAATATGACAAGGACCTGACCAAACCGGTTGTCGCAAGCCTCAAGAAGCTTGGTGTCAAGGTTTTGACGGAAACCAAGGCCAAGGGCTTGTCGAAAGACGGCAAGTCGCTCGTGGTTGAGACCAAGAATGGCAACGAGGAAGAGATCAAGTCTGACAAGATCCTTGTCACCGTCGGCCGCCGAGCCAAGACGGAAGGCTGGGGCCTTGAAGGCCTTGACCTCACCATGAACGGCCGTGTGGTGGCGATAGACGACAAGTGCCAGACCTCAATGACCGGTGTTTATGCCATTGGTGACCTGACGGGCGAGCCCATGCTGGCACACCGTGCCATGGCACAGGGCGAAATGGTCGCGGAGATCATCGCGGGTAAAAACCGCACGTTCGACAAGGTCTCCATCCCCGCGGTGTGTTTCACCGATCCCGAGATTGTCACCGCAGGCCTGTCGCCAGAACAAGCCACGGAAGCGGGTTATGACATCAAGGTGGACCAGTTCCCCTTCATGGCCAATGGCCGCGCGATGACCATGGAGGCCGAGGACGGCTTTGTGCGCATCGTCGCCCGCAACGACAACCATGTGGTGCTGGGTATTCAGGCGGTTGGCAAAGGCGTATCTGAACTGTCGGCCGCCTTCTCGCTCGCGCTTGAAATGGGCGCACGGCTTGAGGATATCGCCGGTACGATCCATGCCCACCCGACCCAAAGCGAGGGCTTCCAGGAAGCCGCGCTCAAGTCGCTCGGCCACGCGCTGCATATCTAGGCCTGATTACATCAATCCTGATCAAAAGGGCGCTCCTTCCGGGGCGCCCTTTTTGCATGTGCATTATCTTTTGCCATATTGCTGTAACCCCCGGTTTCCGTAACGTCACAGCACATCATGCATGAGAGAAAATTGTGCGTTGGCATGATATTTCTTGTGCCTATTCACAAATTTCAAAACACCCCTGAAAACAGACAGAAGATTGCGAAAATCGCTAAACTTCGAAAGCTCATTTCAAAAGAGAAGTGCCATACTCCGCGCAACTCAAATCCCGCGAGGAACAATGAAAACACGCGGCGGACCTGCTATTATACATAAGCAGACAAGACCGAAGGAGCAGGCGGGAGTTTGAGGTGCGTTCGTAGGGGGCGACGCCCCCGAACGGGACATCAACTTGGAAGGGATCATATAAATGCCCGTATTCGATTCACGCAGCTTCAGAAACCACGAAAACGTTGTCTTCTGTGCTGACGAAGCATCAGGCCTTAAAGCTATCATCGCGGTACATTCGACCGCGCTCGGCCCTGCAACCGGCGGTACCCGTTTTTGGGACTATGCTGCTATTCACCGTCGCTCCGCTCCGATCGATATTGCTGAAACCCGCGGCGAGCAAGATGCTGTCTACGACGTTCTACGCCTGTCGCGCGGCATGTCGTTTAAAAACGCCATGGCCGGCCTGCGCCTCGGCGGCGGCAAGTCCGTTATCATCGGCAACCCCAAGGAACTTGGCACGCCAGAGCTGATGCGCGCTTTCGGCCGCATGATCAACCGCCTTGGCGGTAGCTATTATGCCGCGGAAGACGTGGGCACCAGCCCCGACATGCTGGCAACAGCAGCCGAGACGACCGACTATGTCTGCGGTCTTGACGGCGGCGACTTCGGCACCGGCGACCCGTCGCCGCACACTGCCCTTGGCGTGTTCACCGGCATTCAGGCCTCGGTCAAGCATCGCCTTGGCAAAGACGACCTGAACGGCATACGCGTGGCCGTGCAAGGCCTTGGTCACGTTGGCCAGTTCCTTGTTGACCACTTGCGCGGCGCTGGCGCCAAAGTCATCGTGACCGACATCGTGGACGCGAACATCCAGGCTGTGCTCAGCCGCGGTGAAGCTGAAGTTGTCAGCCCCGACGTCATCCACGCTGTGGATTGTGATGTTTATGCCCCGTGTGCGCTTGGCGGCACATTGAACCCGAAAACCCTGGGTGACATCAAGGCCACGATTATTGCAGGCGCGGCCAATAACCAGCTTGAGACCGAAGGCCGTGAAGACGAACAGTTGCGCCAGCGCGGCATCCTCTATGCGCCTGACTATGTGATTAATGCTGGCGGTATTATTTCTGTCGAATCAGAAGTTTACAAAGAGAAGATGAATGCAGCAGCCCGCGAGGAGAAAGTGCTCCGCATCGGTGAAACGCTGACAAAAATCTTCAAGGCAAGCGACAAGGAAAAGCGCCCGACTGGTGTGATCGCCAACGAGATGGCCGAAAACATCATCCGCAAGGCCAATGAGGCCAAGCTCGCCGCCGCCGCAGAATAAGATACGCACAAAAGAGGCCCCTAGCCTTTCCAAGATAAGCCCTCATGCGACAGCATGGGGGCTTTTCCTTTTTGTGCCGCATGGGTAAAAGAAAACCATGATGCAGGAAGACGTGACAACCGAAACGCTGGCCTCCAACATCCGCGACGCACGCCACGCGCTCGGCTGGAGCGTGGAAGAGCTTGCGGACAAGGCGGACCTTGAAGTTGATCTTGTGCGCAAGATCGAACGAGGTGGCGATTGTTCGGGCCCCTTGCTTTTGCAGCTGTCCCGTGCGCTGGGCATCCCGCCCCAGGTTCTGATGCCCACAAACCCACGCGCTGAAGAGGAAGAGCCGGGGAAAAGCAACAAGTGGCCCACCATCATCGTCACGATACTTTTCTTCATCGTGGCGGTGCGCACCCTGCTTGCGAGCTTCAACCACTAAGCTTTCCGCCAGCTACCGCGCGGCCCATGGCCGTGGTAATCTCCCGCCATCACGCAGGACCGCATCACATGGGTCTGCGTCACACAGGCCTACACCAAACAGCCCCACTCCAAACAGATCACGACACCGGGAGGAATATAATGATCAAACACACACTTGTTGGCGCGGCACTGGCGCTTGCTGTCACGGTCCCCGGCCTCGCAGCGGATGACGAGATCATGGCTATTGACCAGACCTTCGCCGCAATGTCGGCCTCGCACGGCGTTGCCGCCGCCTTCTCGCACTATCTGGCGAATGACGCCGTGAAACTGGACGGCGGATCACACGCCAAGTTCGGCCACGACGTGATTGTGGCAGAGCTTGAAGGCTTGCCAACGGACACAACGCTGGACTGGAAGCCCGAGGACGGAAAAATCGCAGCGTCTGGTGACCTCGCCTACACATGGGGCACCTATGTATTTTCCATGGTGCGGGACGGCCAACGCCGCGAAAGCCACGGCAAATACATCACGATCTGGGAAAAGCGAGATGGCGAATGGAAAGCCATCCTTGATGGCGGAAACACCAGCCCCGGCCCATGGGACGGCAAAGGAAACTGAGCGTATAAAAAGGGCGGCGCCGGAAGCACCGCCCTCTTTCATTCGTTTGTGCCGGCAGGCCTAGAAGTGCTTGCGGATCAACATGCCAAAGGTCCGCGGTGTGTTGGTCCGGAAACCAAGACGCGCACGGCCGCCACGCTCACGGTCGAACGAGAGGTTGGCGTTTTCGTCAAACACATTGTTCACATAGGCCATGAACTCAAGACTTTCCCAATTGATGCCGAAACTCAGGTTCATCGTCTGGTAGCTGTCCAGCTCCAGGTCCAGCGACGTCACCTCGGTCCCCGTCGCGCCGCGATACGGCAGGCCAGAGACAAAGTCACCCGCACCGGCTTCCTGATCGGACGGCTGGGTATAAAGGCTTCCACGGTGCTGGAAGGTTGCGGACAGATACGCCTCCGCATCGTCGCCAGCCACGTCAAACGGGAAGCTGTAGGTCGCGGTTGCACCGAAGTTGACCTTTGGCACAGACGCGAGGCGGTTGCCCTCACGCACGCCACCAAGAACCGCGCCGATGCTGTCGTTCACCGTTGAATCAAACTCTGATTCAAGCAGGCTACCAGCAAAGGAGAGGTCAAGACCTTCAAAAGGTCGCGCCTTGAACTCAAGTTCGACACCCTGTGTGTGAGCCTTGGGCACGTTGAACGAAATACGCGACGAACAGGACCCCGCGTCAAGCGTAACCTGCAGGTTCGAGATGTCGGTGTAGAAAGCAGCCGCGTTCAGGCTGAACTTGCTGCCCTGCACCTTTACGCCCGCTTCGTAGTTCCAAAGCGTCTCGTCATCATAGTCCTGGAAGCCACCAAAGATTTCGAGGTCATCCGCGTTACAGAGTGCGGTGTTCAACGGGTCGTTCACACCACCGAGACGAAAGCCCTTGGAGACCTGCGCGTTGATGGTGACATTGTCGCTGGCGCGGTAGCTGGCGAGGAAACGCGGCGTAAAGCCGTTGGATGCCGTCTCGTCCACCTGATCCACAACGCCGTTACCAAAGAGGCCAACCTGGGTCACGCTGCGCTCTTCCTTATAGTCATAGTAACGGCCACCAGCTGTCAGCTCCAGCCGGTCGGTGACATCATAGGTCAACTCGCCAAAAATTGCGATCTGCTCAAGCGTGTATGGCAGTTCGGAATAAAACGGTGAGTCCACCGGCGCCACACCCGCGCGCGTTGCTTCTGCGGTGCCGGCACCCAACACGGCGTCCGTGTAGGCGTCATACCCCGGCGTTGGCAGATATTGCTGATAGTAGCGGTCGGTATTGGCATAGAAACCACCGATAATCCACTGCAGCGCGCCGTCACCATTGGAGCTGAGACGAACTTCCTGTGTGAACTGTTCCACAGCCGTCGTATCCCGCAGGTTGGACGGCAGGTTGATCGCAGCTGCCGGGTACCCAAGGTCGATGGACACACTGCCCGTCAGCGCGCTTGCATCGCGGCTCACGAGAATGTCACGATCAGTATAGCTGGTGATGGAAGTCACATCAAAACCGTCAAAGCTGATCTCACCGGTAAGGTCGGCGATCAGCGTTTCATCCTTGAAGCCCTCACGCAGTTTCAGGAACTGCTCGCGGCCTTCAAAGGTGGTTGGCTCGTCCATATATGGGTTGGCGTAGACGTTATAAACCTCTTGCCGGTTGAACCCATCCATATCGATTTCCTGATAGATCACCCGCGGGGTGATGGTCAGGGTATCGCTTGGTTTGAATGTAAAGGCAACCCGGCCGCCCGTGCGACTGCCGCTGTTCACATTCTCCGTGATATTTCCGCTGGGGCGGTGTGCATCGATAAAGCCCGCGTATTCAGTATGATACGCAACAACGCGTACTGCCGATGTGCCGTCAGAGATTGGCAGGTTTGCCATGGCCTTGATATGGCCGCCTGTACCACCCCCGGAAACCGTGTTCAGGTCACCTTCCACATTGCCTTCGAATTCTTCCACATTGGGCTGGTTCGTGATGTAACGGATAGTACCGCCCACAGAACCGGAACCAAAGAGCGTGCCCTGCGGGCCCCGCAGTGTTTCAACGCGGTTGAGGTCATAAAGGTCAAGATCAGGCGTGAACAGCGATAGCGAGATCACAGATTCGTCCAGATACACCCCAACCTGTTCCTTCACACCGGGCTGGTCGCGAACTACCTGCCCGGCCGACACACCGCGGATGGAAACCTGGCTTTGGCCCGGCCCGAGGTTCTGGATCATCAACCCCGCAACGTTGCGGGAGAGGTCTTCAAGGCTTTTAGCGCCTGAGCGGCGAATGTCAGCCTCGGTCTGTGCATTGATGGAAAACGGTACGTCCTGGATGGAGGAAGCGCGTTTGGTGGCCGTCACAACGATTTCCTCAAACCCGAAATCCTTGCTGTCCTGCGCCGTATCCTGTGCGGTTGCCGGAACTGCGAGAGCCCCGCCAAGCGCAAGCGCAAGCACGGACACACCCGTACGCGGGCGCGCGTATTTTTTTGTCATGATTAAACCCTTCCCTAGGTTTGTTTCTTCCCACTTTAAACAAATTGCGTCGGCTTTTTTTTAGCAACGCAAGCGACCGGTACCTTTGGTTTCCGGTCAGCGTAGCTGAGACGAATAAACGGCATGTTTTGGGAACGGTTTTTGACGGAAAATACAATGACAGCGCTGACAAAACGCTATTTAAAACAATTCACTAAGAAAAGCGCATAGAGAGATGCATTCAGACAGGAAAAAACTTTATTGGGAGAAAATTTTTCTCAATAAAAAGGGGTTGTCACCACGCGACAACCCCAGGCCCAGCCCATTTATTATTTTTGTATTAGCTCGCAGCTTTAGCGAGACGCCCACCCGCCTTTGCGTAAGCCTGCGTACCATTGTTATGAACTTTATCTTCCTCAAGGACGGTATCCGCAGGATAAATGCTTTTGTCTGCTTCCAGTTCGTCATAAATCGGCCCGAAGTCCTGATATGTTGCCTCGAGAAGCTCTTCAAAGCTATCAATCACCCAGTAGGTCTGCTGGAAGTCGTCAATGCGGTAGTCCGTCTTCATCAAACGCACGAGATCAAAATGAATGCGGTTGGGGCTATTGTCTTCAAGGCAGAAGATGCTCTCTGATTTTGAGCTGACGATGCCCGCGCCATAAATGCGCATGCCTTTTGGTGTGTTGATCATGCCAAACTCAACCGTATACCAGTAAAGCCGGGCCAGGTTTTTCAGCACACCACGCCCCATCGCGCGCTGGCCGCCCTTGCCGTACGCCTCCATATAGTCTGCGAACACCGGGTTCGCGAGCATAGGCACATGGCCAAACACATCATGGAACACGTCCGGTTCCTGAAGGTAATCGAGTTGCGCTTCGCTGCGGATGAAGTTGCCCGCCGGGAACCTGCGGTTTGCAAGGTGATCAAAGAACACCTCATCTGGCACCAGGTCAGGCACAGCTACTACTGTCCAGCCAGTGCGTTCCATCAGTTTTTTGGACAAATCCTCAAACTTCGGTATACCGCCATCCGAAAGTTTCAACAGATGCAGGCCATCCATGAATTCATCGCATGCGCGGCCCTCAAGCATCTCCGCCTGGCGAGCATAAAGCCGGTCCCAGCGGTCATGCTCTTCGTCGGTAAAATGCTCCCAGTTCTGGTCAACGGTATAATCCTCGTTAACCTCTACTTCCCGACCAAGTCTCGTCTTAATTTTCATGACTTACTCTCCGATACATATAGCTTGAACCACGCTTCAGCTTTTGGGGGTGTCCGGCTGGTTTTCCGGTGCGGCGGCAATGAAGGGTTCAAGTTTGTTGCAAGCTGCATCAATGCGAACAAGCGTTGGAAAAGTGCTTGTATCCACGTCAAAGCGCCGGGCATTCCACATCTGTGGCGCAAGATAGATATCAGCCATGCCCGGTTTGTCACCGAAGCAGAATTTTCCCGTATGGGGGCTTGCACTGACAATTTTTTCCAGCGCTGTGAAGCCCTCGACAATCCAGTCACCATACCACTTTTTAGTGGCCGCATCATCAGCACCAAACTCGGCCTTCAGCTTCTGTAGCACAGACAGGTTATTGAGCGGATGGATGTCACAGGCGATCAGGCTGGATAGCTGCCGCACATAGGCCCGGTCCACGGCACCTTCCGGTAACAGCTTTGTGGCGGGATAGACTTCATCCAGATATTCAAGGATGGCGGGGGACTGCGACAGTTTCACCTCGCCATCGACAAAGTAAGGTACCCTGCCCTGCGGGTTGAGCCTGCGGTAAGCGTCCGACTTCTGCTCGCTGACGCCGGGCACAAGGTTGACAGCCTCGTATTTATACTCAAGCCCCTTGAGCGCAAGGGCAATGCGCACGCGATACGCGGCTGACGACCGGAAATAACCAAAAAGTGTGCGCACGGCCTGCTCCTTACGCTTTCTCGACCACCTGATCGATGGCACCAAAGATAGAGGCACCATCTTTGTCGAGCATTTCGATGCGGATAGTGTCACCAAATTTCATGAAGCTTGTTTTTGGTGCGCCGTGTTCGATGGTTTCGATCATGCGGATTTCAGCGATACAACTGTACCCAACACCGCCTTCGGCCACGGGCTTACCCGGTCCGCCATCAAGTTTGTTTGATACCGTGCCCGAACCAATGATGGCACCAGCCCCCAGCGGACGGCTTTTCGCTGCATGCGAAATGAGTTTGGCAAAATTGAACGTCATGTCCACACCGGCCTCGGGCTTGCCGAACAAGTCACCGTTATAGCGGGACAACAGCGGCAGGTGCACCTTGCTACCCTCCCAAGCACCACCCAGTTCGTCCGGTGTAATGCACACAGGGCTGAAAGCGCTTGACGGTTTCGACTGGAAGAAACCGAAGCCTTTGCCAAGCTCGCCCGGAATAAGACCACGGAGCGATACATCGTTCACCAGCATCAGCAGCTTGATGTGCTTGCCAGCTTCTTCGGTTTTCACGCCCATCGGTACGTCATCGGTAATAACCGCAATCTCGGCCTCGAAGTCGATGCCCCAGCCGTCATCCTGTGGCATTTTCACCGGCTCGTGCGGCGCAAGGAAAGCGTCAGAGCCGCCCTGATACATCAGCGGATCGGTCCAGAAGGTTTCTGGCATTTCAGCGTTTCGCGCCTTGCGCACCAGTTCAACGTGGTTCACATAGGCCGAGCCATCAGCCCACTGGTAGGCGCGCGGCAGGGGTGACGCACAGTCGGCCTCGTTAAACGCGTCGCCTTTCACGGCGCCTGAATTGAGCGATTCGTAGAGCGCGCGCAAGCGCGGCAGCACAGATGCCCAGTCATCAAGTGCCGCCTGCATAGTTGGCGCTATTTTCTCCGCCGCCGTCATGCGCTTAAGGTCTTTCGAGACTACAACAAGCTTGCCGTCGCGGCCATGTTTTAGGGATGCCAGTTTCATACGTACCTATCCTGAATTTCTTAAGTTTATTGTGTGAGGTGCTGGCGGCTCGTCAGTCGCCAATGCTCTCAAACTCACCCTCACCATGAAGCCATGCCGCATGTTTGGGTGCTTTTTTGGTTTTTGACCATTCTTCGATCATATCGGGTGCGATCCGTTTCAGTTCCGCAAGCATGCCCGGCTTCGCCGTATTGGCTGCAAGTTCCAGGCGATGCCCGTTCGGGTCGAAGAAATAGATCGACTTGAAGATGGTATGGTCGGTCGGCCCCAGGACTTCAACACCCGCCGCTTCCAGGCTTGCCTTCGCTTCATGGAGCGCGTCCATGTCAGCCACTTCAAAGGCGATATGCTGAACCCACTCTGGCGTGTTGCCGTCACGACCCATCTCAGGCTGGTTTGGCAGTTCAAAGAAAGCCAGCACGTTGCCATTCCCCGCATCGAGAAAGATGTGCATATAAGGGTCAAACGCACCAGTGGAAGGCACATGGTCTTCCGCAATCGCAAGCTGGAAGTCCATGTTCAGGTGCTTCTGGTAAAACTCGATCGTCTCTTTGGCGTCTTTACAGCGATACGCCACGTGGTGAATACGCTCTAACTTCATGGCATTGCCTCCGGTTACACGGGGATTGCGCGATGGTGGGACTGCGGGTGCAGCCCCGTCCAGGCTTATGCAGCGTTGTCGTCAACCTTGAGGGCGCCACGACGGATCTGGTCACGTTCCATCGATTCGAACAGCGCCTTGAAGTTGCCTTCGCCGAAGCCTTCATCTTTCTTACGCTGGATAAACTCGAAAAAGATCGGACCAACCTGGGTTTCAGAGAAAATCTGCAACAGCAGGCGATTATCGCCCTCTTCCGTGGAGCCATCAAGCAGAATACCGCGCTTTTTCAGTTCGCCGACCGGCTCGCCGTGGCCCGGCAGACGCTCTTCCAGCATTTCATAGTATGTCTCGGGCGGAGCGGTCATGAACGGCACACCCTTTTCTTTCAGGCGGTCCCAGCACTCCAGCAGATTATCGCAAGAAAAGGCGATATGCTGGATACCTTCGCCGTTGTAGGCCATCAGATATTCTTCAATCTGGCCGCTCCCGCCGGCAGATTCCTCGTTAAGCGGGATGCGGATCAAGCCGTCCGGCGCGGTCATCGCACGGGATGTCAGGCCCGTGTATTCGCCCTTGATGTCGAAATAGCGGATTTCGCGGAAATTGAAGAAGCTCTCATAGAATTTCGCCCAGTAATCCATGCGACCGCGATACACATTGTGGGTCAGGTGGTCGATAACGTTGAAACCACAACCCTCGGGGCGATGGTCGACACCTTCAAGCCATTCGAAGTCGATATCATAGATGCTTTCACCGTCCTTGAAACGGTCGATGAGGTAAAGCGATGCCCCGCCGATACCCTTGATCGCCGGCAGGCGAAGTTCCATCGGGCCGGTTTGTGTGTCAATTGGCTGTGCACCCTTCCCCAGCGCCAGCTTATAGGCCTTTTGGGCGTCTTTCACCCGGAAAGCCATGCCACACGCCGATGGACCATGCTCTTCACCATAGTAGAAGGCCGGGCAATTTTTTTCATAGTTGGTAATGAAATTGATATCGCCCTGACGCCACAGTTCCACGTCTTTCGAACGGTGGCGTGCCACCTTGGTAAAACCAAGTGTTTCAAAAGTGTCCTCAAGAAGGCCCTTTTCGGGTGCGGTAAATTCGACAAACTCAAAACCACACAGGCCCATTGGGTTTTCAAAGAGATCGGCCATGTTCAATCACTCCATCATTCTCTATACAGTATGAGGTTGGCACCATTAGCCTTTACGTGGCTGTATTTTATCTTGAATACTGGTGCCGATTTATATTTGACGCCATATTAGTTTCATCCGTAACTAATTGCAAGGGGCGTAAACGGGGTAATGATGAAAAAAAGTGACGATACGCTGCATTTGGGCGAATTCCTACCGTACCGACTTTCGGTTCTCTCAAACCGCATCAGCCGGGCAATTGCCGATGGTTATGAAGAGCAGTTCCAGCTTAGCCTGCCCGAATGGCGCGTGATGGCGGTGCTGGGGGGCGAGCCTGACCTATCGGCCGCACAAGTAGCCGAGCGTACTGCCATGGATAAGGTTGCCGTCTCCCGCGCGGTGAACAAGCTATTGGATGCTGGCAGGCTGGAGCGTCATTTCTCGCCCGAGGACAAGCGCCGCTCGGTGCTCGCCCTCTCAGAAGAAGGTGCCAAGATTTACCACGAGGTGATCCCGATCGCCCTTGGTTACGAAAGCCGCATTTTAGATAAGCTCAGCGAACCTGAGAAACTTGCTCTGATGTCCCTCCTCGACAAGCTTGAGGACATTCAGCTACACACCTGATGGCTTAAAGTGGGTTGTCGGCCGGATAGCCAAACAGGTAGCCCTGCAGGAAATCCACGCCCGCGCTCTCGAGCATGCGGGCGGTTTTTTTATCTTCCACCCCTTCCGCAATCACCTTGATATTCGACTGCTTGGCTGAATCGACAATATTCGCCACCAGAGTCCATTTGCGGCCATCTTCAAGCAGGTCGCGGGTCAGCGACTTATCAAGCTTGATAAAGTCCGGCTGGATTTGGGTGATGGTGGCAAGGTTGTTGAAGCCGGTACCAAAATCATCAAGCGCAATGCGGATGCCATGATCCTTGAGACGGGAAACCAGCCGTTGCAGCGTTTCAAAATCCGGGAACTGCTGGCTTTCAACAATCTCGAAAACCAGTTGCTCATGCGGGAGGTTCGTCTCCCCCAGCACTGTTTTCAGCCAGTTATTCAGCCCCTCTTCGCTGTCCACACTGAACGGCAGCACGTTCACGAACACATTTTCCTTGAGGTCGAAGCGCTTGGCTGTCCGGAGGGCACTTTCGCCCGCCGCAAGGTCAAGCGCATAGAGCATGCCCGCGTCTTCCGCGGTCTCAAAGAGCACCGGCGCCGGTATTTCAACGCCGTCCGTGTGCAGACCACGGATCAGGAACTCATACCCCAGAACGTCGCCATGGTCCTCGGCAGAAACAATCGGCTGCAGCAGCGACTTGTAGCGCCGGTCGGCCAACATATCGCCCAGCCAGCGCGCCGACAACTTGAGTCCAAGTTCCTGCAGCGACTGCATGGCGCCAAATTCCCTGAGGCCGGGTCGGGCGCTTCCGGACAGAAGCGCACGCACGGCTCGGCGCTCCTCAACGGACAATCTGGGTTCAAGAATGGGCAGAAGGCTTTCCATGTCATCCGACAGGAAACAGATGACCTCAGGCTCGCCAAGCGGCACCTCGATGATCTCAGCATCAACCAAGGATGTGCGCACCTTGGTGGCAACATCATCGTTTGCACACCAGAAAAACGCATGGCCGATACCGGTTACATGCGGATATAAAGATTCGTCAGGCAACGCTCGACCCCTCAAGCTGTCTGAATTGTTCAGCACCATTTTTTAGCACTCAAACACTTTTTCCCACAGCCGTAAAGGTTTGTTTCCAGTTCGCCTTATCGCTGACAAGCAAAAGAGAAAGCAAAAGGCGAGCTTTCCTGCCACGCAATCCTCCCGCCGGGACGAGGCCACGGGCAATGAGGTCTATCTCGGCACCCTTGTATCCATAGGTAGCCTCAAATACCCGCCCACCACGGGTGCGACTGGCCAGAATAACAGGCATCTCGGCGGCCAACTTTTCAGCTTTGCAGGCCCATAACTCCGACAGATGGCCTGCGCCATACGCCTCAATCACCACAGCTTTGTACCCAAGGGATGGCAGCATATCGAGCATGCGTCCGTCGTCATCCAGCACCGCACCCACAAGAGCAACCGGCGCGAGCGACGTCGCCTTCAGGCCATGCCCCTTGCGTGCGGCGCGGCGCCAATAAACATGACCTTCGGAAACAACGGCAACCGGCCCCTGCTCTGATGAAAACGCCTGCAGTGTGGAGGTATGTTCCTTGGCCACACACCAGGGGTCATGCACTTCACCGTTCATCACGAGGCTGACACTGCCCGCGGGTGCACTGAGCGCGGCGCGCACCGCATCAAGCAGGTTTGCCGGGCCGTCGGCCCCCGGCTGGTTTGGCGTACGCATGGCACCGGTGAAGATGAGCGGCCGGTCCCCCTTGTAGACAAGGCTGGCGAGGAATGAGGTTTCTTCCATCGAGTCTGTCCCCTGGGTGACAATAACCGCATCCGCGTCTGAGGCTTCAGCACGGTTACACAGGTCAGATATCAAGTCACAGGTGAGGTTGGCGCTGCCCTTTTGCACAAGGGTTTCAGCGCGAAATTCAGCCATTTCAACAAGGTCCGGCACGGCGCGGACAAGCTCGGCGGCTGATAAAGTCGGTGTGACCCCCGACCTGTCGCCGGGGGTCATCGCGATGGTTCCGCCGAGGGCGAAAACCTGAATGACGGGCTTTTTTTCCATGCCCGCCTTGTAGCCTAGTTTACGTTACGCGCCAATAGCTTCCAGCGCCGGAACGTAATTCAAATTCTGGTCGCGGGCGACGGCTTCATAAGTGATCTTGCCTTCAATGACGTTAAGGCCTTCCAGAAGGTGCTTGTCGTCCGCCAGCGCTTTTTTCCAGCCTTTGTTGGCGATAGCCAGTGCATGACGCAGCGTCGCGTTATTGAGCGCCAGCGTGGACGTACGCGCAACACCGCCTGGCATGTTGGCGACACAGTAGTGCACCACTTCGTCAACGATATAGGTCGGGTTTTCATGTGTCGTCGCCTTGGAGGTTGCAAAACAGCCACCCTGGTCGATAGCGACATCCACCAGTACCGAGCCGCGCATCATCTTGCCGATCTGCTCACGGTTCACCAGTTTTGGTGCCGCGGCACCTGGGATCAGGACAGCGCCGACGACAAGATCAGATGCCAGGACATGCTCTTCAACCGCGTCATTGGTGGAAAAAACCGTCTTCACCTGGCCTTTGAAGATATCGTCGAGCTGCTGCATACGGCGGATTGACCGGTCGAGGATGGTGACATCAGCCCCCATGCCAACGGCCATGCGTGCCGCATTTGTACCCACAACGCCGCCACCGATCACGGTTACTTTAGCAGGCGCCACGCCCGGTACACCGCCAAGCAACATGCCGCGGCCGCCTTGGCTCATCTCCAGCGCATGTGCACCAGCCTGAATGGACATGCGACCGGCAACCTCAGACATCGGCGCAAGCAGCGGCAGCCCGCCAAACTGGTCTGTCACGGTCTCATAGGCAATGGCAATCGCGCCGGACTTGATCAAACCCTGTGTTTGTGCGGGATCGGGCGCAAGGTGCAGGTATGTGTAAAGGATCTGGCCTTCGCGCAGCATTTCGCACTCAACCGCCTGAGGCTCCTTGACCTTCACGATCATCTCGGCTTTGGCGAAAACCTCAGCGGCGGTGTCGATGATCTTTGCGCCAACAGCTTCATACATGTCATTGGTGAAGCCAATTTCAAAACCGGCGTTGTTTTGTACGATCACGTCGTGGCCGTTTTCAATCAGTTCACGCGCGGAGGCAGGCGACAGGCCCACACGATATTCACGGTTCTTGATTTCCTTAGGTACACCTACAAGCATTATGCCCTCCTCAGATACTGGTGCTTGCGTGAAAGGAGATGTGTTCACCCTCCCCGAAATTGGCGCCCAATCTACGCCAAAGCGCTTGGAATGTCCTTGCAAAGACATGCGGCTTGTCGCAGTATCTTGCATGAATTGACTAATAATTTTAAATTTAACGCAGGAATCTGCGAATGATTAACATTGATAAGATTGATCGTGCGATCCTTGATGCTTTGCAGCAGGACGGTCGACAATCAAACGTAGAGCTCGCAAAAAAGGTCGGCCTGTCTGAAAGTGCGTGCCTGAGGCGGGTTAAAAACCTTGATGAAAAAGGTGTCATCACCCACTACACCGCCAATGTGAGTGCGGCATCTGTTGGGTTGCCAGGCTCTGTTTTTGTACGTGTATCGCTTGTCGACCAGCAGGAAGAAAAGCTGCGCAAGTTTGAAGAATCGGTCCGCAGCGTGCCGGAGGTAATGGAATGTTACCTGATGAGCGGGGACGTGGACTATATGATCCGTGTTGTCGTGGGCGGCGCGCCGGATTATGAGCGCATTCACAACACACTCACCCGCCTGCCAGGCGTGGCACGCATCCATTCAAGCTTCGCGCTCCGCACGGTGCTCAAGCGCACCCGGCTGCCGCTCGGAAATCGTCAGACTTAATCAAGCCATCCCGGCACGGGCAGATTCTTCGAGCGTAAAAATTCAGGGTTAAAGAGCTTGGACTGGTAGCGGAGGCCGCTATCGCACAGGAGCGTGACAATCGTGTGCCCCGGCCCCATCTGGCGCGCGAGACGGATAGCCCCGGCCACATTGATGCCGGTGGACGAGCCGACACAGAGGCCTTCCTTTTTCAGCAGGTCAAAAGCGATGGGTAGTGCCTCGTCGTCCGGGATCTGGAAGGCT
Organism: Kordiimonas aestuarii; assembly: GCF_025574465.1. GTDB lineage: Bacteria > Pseudomonadota > Alphaproteobacteria > Sphingomonadales > Kordiimonadaceae > Kordiimonas > Kordiimonas aestuarii. The sequence continues at coordinate 29,217 of NZ_JAOBPP010000009.1, read as the reverse complement.
TCATCAATTGGTGCATCTTCAAGGTTTTTGGTAATACGGCCCTGCCCGATGCCTTCTGTGATAGAGCTGCCCTCGGCCTTCAGTTCACCGTGCTTGACATAGTTATAGATGGCGGCTCCCATCGGGTCGGCGAGTGCGACAACGACATTCTTGTTGAAGTCCTTAAGGCCCATACCGGTGCCGACAAGCGACCCGCCTGAGCCGACGGCAGTGATAAAGGCGTCCACCTTGCCGTCCGTCTGCTGCCAGATTTCCTTGGCCGTGGTTTTGATGTGCGCCTCACGGTTGGCCACATTGTCAAACTGGTTGGCCCAGATCACACCATGCTCCTCCGATGACGCCAAGTCTTCAGCAAGGCGCTTGGCCACATGGTTGAAGTTGCCGGGGTTCGAGTATGGTGCGGCAGGCACAAGCTTGAGGCTCGCGCCCATAGTGCGCAAAGTATCAATCTTTTCCTGTGACTGCGTTTCCGGCATCACGATCAGCGTGCGGTATCCCTTGGCATTGGCGACAACCGTCAGGCCGATTCCGGTGTTGCCCGCAGTGCCTTCAACGATCAGGCCACCCGGCTCCAACTCGCCGCGCTTCTCGGCTTCCTCGATGATATTGAGCGCGGGGCGGTCCTTGAGCGAACCGCCGGGATTAGCGTATTCCGCCTTGCCAAGGATAGTGCAACCGGTCAACTCGGACGCATATTTCAGCTTGATCAGGGGTGTGTTGCCGATCGCGGCCAAGGCACCGGTATACTCGCTCATCTGTCTCTCCACTCTCGCCCGCATAGCCGGGCTCTTTTCAGAAGCAGGTTCTTAAGTGGCATGGCCTTGCGCCATTTCAAGAGCGAGATCAAGCGGATTTTCGAAGTTTACTAGAAAATTTTTCTTTTAAATAAAAACAGGCGCCGAAGCGCCTGTATGAAATTCCATATTCCGTGGCTTAGTTGGACTTATCTTGCAAGCCGTCTTTGATCAGACGATCAATTTTCGCTTCAAGAAGGTCAAGTGGCAAACCGCCCGACGAAAGCACTGCGTCATGGAAAGCCCGCACGTCAAAACGATCCCCCAACGCTTTTGTTGCCTTTTCCCTCAGTTCAACAATCTTCAGTTCACCCATTTTGTAGGCAAGCGCCTGACCCGGCCAGGAAATATAACGGTCCACTTCTGTGCGGATATTGTGCGTGGATAGTGCGGAGTTTTCCTCCATCAGCTTGATGGCCTCGGCCCGTGTCCAGCCCTTCATGTGCATGCCGGTATCCACCACAAGGCGGCAAGCGCGCCACATTTCATAGGTCAGGCGGCCAAAACGCTCGTAAGGCGTCTCGTAAATATCCATTTCCAGACCAAGGCGTTCGCTGTACAGCCCCCAGCCTTCACCAAAGGCGTGTGGATAGATGCCAAGGCGAAACTCCGGAACATCCTCAAGTTCCTTTGAAAGCGCGATCTGCAGGTGGTGGCCCGGCACAGCTTCATGAAGCGTGAGCGCCGGCAGGGTATAAAGCGGGCGCTTGTCGAGCGCATAGGTGTTCACCCAGTAATAACCACCGCGGGGTGCATCGAGCGGCGCACCGGAATAACGGCCCGTGGTGTAATTGGGGGCGAGTACGTCAGGCACCGGCTCAACGCCATATGGCTGACGCGGCAGGGTATTAAAAAGCTGCGGCAGGCGGCCGTCGATCTTCTTCGCAATATAGGAGGCGTGCATCAGGAGTTCTTTTGGCGACTTGGCGTAGAACGGCTCGTCCGTGCGCAAAAACTCAAGAAAGTCGGCAAAACTGCCTTCGAACTCAACTTCCTCGATGATCTCTTCCATCTCTGAGCGGATACGGGCGACTTCACGAAGACCGATTTCATGCACCTTCTCCGCCGTCAGGTCCGAGACGGTTGTATAGTAGCGCACCATGGCTTCGTAATACTCAGCACCGCCCGGCGTTTCGCTCACGCCGATACTCTCCCGCGCTGCGGGATAATATTCATCTTTCATGAAGCGATTAAGTGCCGCATAGGCTGGCATCACCGTATCCATGATCGCGGCTTTCGCCTCCGAGCGCAGGGCCTCTTGCTCGGCCTCGCCCACACTGTCGGCCATTTTACGGAAGGGGTCGTAGAATGTGCTGTCTTCCGCCTTTTCCTTCACGATAGCCGCAAACGACGGCAGAAGGCCATCTAACACCACCTTGGGCATAGTGAAACCTTCATCCATCCCGACACGCATGTTGACGATATTTTCTTCAAGATAGCGCGGCAGGTCCTCCATACGGCGGATATAGGCCCTGTAGTCATCCGCCTTTCGGAAATTGACGGAAGCCCCCATACGCGTCGGCCATGTATGGAAACCGCTGTCGGAATATAGTGGCATGCGCCAGGTGCGATATTTGGCGTCCGTCAGGCGGCTCTCGATCATGAAGCGGAACATGTCGTAGTTCAGTTGATCATCTTCCGACAGCCGATCCCTTTTGATAGCAAGAAGTTCAACCAGGAAAGCCTTATTGGCGGCTTCACGACGAGCTTCATCTTCTGGTGTTACGCCCGTCATGCGGTCTGCGACCGGCCGTGGCTTGCCACGCGGCCCGGTACCAGGGTGTTCAGCATAGTGGTTGTCGCGCTCCTTCTGGAACAGAACATAAAGCGCGTTCGTCTCTTTCTTGCTGGGCGCAGCGGTTGCAACACCGCCAAAAGCCAGCGTGGCAACCACAAGGGCTCCAAGCACCCTCTTCAAGCCACGGACATTCATAACTATCCTCCCCTTTTACCCACTCACGATATTTTCAGACAAATGTTCATATCCGTCCTTGAATGTATTTCTTTCATGCGGAACAATTGCGCGCAAGTCAAATGGGAGGACTTTATGTGGCTTAGAAAAACAATGACCGCTGCGACATTTCTTTGTGCCGTGGCCGGGGGGACATCAATGACACAGGCCGACGATGCAAAACCCGAATATGCACTGGTGATCCACGGCGGTGCCGGCACCATCACGCGCGATAAGCTGACCCCCGAATTGGAGTCTGAAATCCGCGGAACGCTCGGTGAGGCTCTCGCGACAGGCAAAGCCATCCTAGCAGATGGCGGGTCGGCGCTGGACGCTATCACCGCAACCATTCAGGTGCTTGAGAATTCGCCACACTTCAATGCAGGCAAAGGTGCCGTCTTCACGGCTGAGGGCAAGAATGAGATGGATAGCTCCATCATGAATGGTTCCGACCTGAACGCCGGCGCTGTCTCTGGCGTCAGCAATGTGAAAAACCCCATTACCCTCGCCCGCGCGGTGATGGAAAAATCTGTGCACGTAATGCTGCAAGGTAGTGGCGCTGAACAGTTTGCAGATGAGCAAGGCATCGAGCGCGCCGACGACGCCTATTTTTTCACCGACTACCGCTGGGGCCAGTTACAGGACGCCAAAGTCAAACAGAAAGGTCCGCTTCTGGACCATGATGGCAAAACGCATTCCTCCGTCGAAGACATTACCAACGGTGATTACAAATTTGGCACCGTGGGCGCTGTCGCGCGCGACAAGAACGGCAACCTTGCTGCAGGCACGTCAACTGGCGGCATGACTAACAAGTCCCACGGTCGGGTCGGCGATGCCCCGATTATCGGTGCAGGCACATATGCGAACAATGCAAGTTGCGCGGTATCAGCGACCGGGCACGGTGAATATTTCATCCGTGCAACCGTCGCCCGTAACATCTGCGCCTTGATGGAATATGCGGGCCTCTCGCTTGAGGAAGCCTCCTACCGTATCGTGAAGAACGAACTGGTTAAAATGGGTGGAGACGGCGGCATCATCGCCGTAGATAAGGACGGTAATACTGTTATGCCGTTCAATACACCGGGCATGTTCCGTGGCCGTGTCACCAGCGAACTGAAAGCTGAAGTCGCGATCTACGAAGACTGAATTTCAGCCAAATAATCACATAAAGTAAGGGGAGCAAACTATTATGATTGCTCCCCTTTTTTAGTTTCGAATTTTAGAAAGCCGCCCGGAAAGACACCTTCAGGTTACGTCCAGGCAGCGGCACGAGGTCCTTGAGGAAACTTGTGTGCTGGCGTGCCTCAACGTTCCCCAGGTTAGTGCCGCGAAGCTCAAACGCCAGGTCCTTGTTATCAAAAGGCCGAAGCGTGAGATATGCATTCCATAACAGATAGTCATCTGTGGGCAACTCATGCGCCGTTGTCCGGTTCTGTGCGGCTTCATACTCAAGCTCGGTCCGGATATCAAAGAGGTCGGCCCGCGCTTCAATACCAAAGAGCGCGGAGAACGGCGGAATACGCGGCAGGTTATCGTTACCTGCAACGCCCTTGAGTTCAGCCCTTACCATGTCCGCCTGCGCGTCAACGTGAAGGTCAATCTCACCAACGGTTTCGGTCTTGTAGGTGCCGACATGATACTCTGCCTTGGCCTCAAAGCCATAAAGTCGCGCATCGTTTGCCGTGAAAGCGAAGACCTCAAGGCCATCTTCCTCTTCGCCTGTCACCCGCTCATAAATGAAGTCATCATAGTTGGTCAGATATCCATTCAGCACAAAACTGAAAGCCTCGGTCGAATAGGTATAGGTTGCTTCGATGCCAAGCGCGGTTTCAAGTTCAAGTTCCTTGTCGCCAAGCTCATACGCGTTGGTGGCAAGGTGCGGGCCATTGGAAAACAGTTCCTCTGTCGAGGGTGCACGCTCTGTCCTGAACACAGATACCCCGACAAAGGCACTGTCTGTCAGGTCATAACCAGCCCCCGCCGAAAGGCTGAAACCGTCAAAGGAACGGTCATCGGCAGGGTTTGCATCCACTTCATATTTGGTGTGTTCGTACCGCCCGCCGACATCCAGTTGCCACCGGCCGAGCGTGAAATCCTTCACCGTATAAATGCCTGCCTGAGTCCCCACGGTTGCGGGTACAAAAGCTTCATCTCCGATCGCGGAAAAATCGCGCCTCTTGACCTGGAATCCCGTGGAGCCTTTCCACGTCTCACCACCCTTTTCCGCCAAGTCGAGGCGGCCTTCCCAGCCCTTGTTCTTGAAAACCGTACCGATTTTCTCGCCTTCCAGCTCTGTGTGCTTATAGTCGGCATAGGCAAAGCGCATTTTGGCTTTTCTGAACCAGCCTAGATCAGTCTCTATCTCGCCGTTCAGATCAAAACGAACCTGATCGAGATCAATGGACACAAACTCCTCTTCACCCGCATGGCCTTCTTCTCCAGCCGCGCCGTCCTCTTCTTCGTGCGCATGGCTATGGCCCGGCACACCGTACTGGCTGTCAAGCTTGCGCACGTTCATGCCGATGAAGCCATTGTCGAACACCATACTTGCCCCCACGGAGCCGCCTTTTGTCTCGGTCGCGGTATTTTCAGCGATACCAAAGGTTTCTTCGTGTTCTTCCTCCAGCTCTTCATCCTCGCCTTCGTGCTCAGCTTCCTCGAGGGCCCGAAAAGCGGCGGACTCGGAAAAGCCGGGGATTTTATAGTCATCCGTTTTGCGGTACATGGCATCACCGTGCACCACGAGGTCTGTACTGCCGAGGCTGGCAACACGCGCATTCACCGCACCCGTCACTTCGTCCCCGTCATCAACCGTGCTGTGGCTATAGCGGAAACCACCCTCCACGTCGTCTTCAGGCACATACGTGGGTATACGGCCGTCAAACACGTTAACGACACCACCTGCGGCGGAACTGCCGTACATCAGCATGGCAGTGCCGCGTAATATCTCGATCCGCTCTGCCAGCGCAGGCTCAACCGCGACAGCATGGTCGGGGCTGGTGCTGGAAGCATCAATTGAGCCGATACCGGCGTCGAGCACCCTGATGCGGTCACCGCCAAGGCCCCGAATGATCGGGCGACTGGCACCCGGGCCAAAGAAGGTGGACGACATGCCCGGCTGGTGCTTGAGTGTTTCACCGAGCGAGCCATCGAGCTGGCGCATGATATCTTCCTTGCGCATCACAGTCGCGCCAAGGATGGTTTCTCCAAGCTTGCGGCCCTCATAGGCCCCGGAGACAACAATTTCTTCGAGCCTTTCTTCAGGCGGTGCTTCAGCATGAGCGACGTGTGGCGCGGCTGCGACCACCAGCAGCGAGGCAGAGGTGTATAGCGCCATCTTTCTTTTTACCGCGTAAGAATAATTACCAAACATGATTTTCGTTTCCTGTTTCCCTGATGGGTAGATTTGTCTCAGGCACCTGATGCGGCGCCGCATTATCTGGAATCAGGAAAATTCAGGTGGCCCCCGGATAACGTGCCGTGAACGCGACACGGCGTAAGATGCTGCCACATAGGCTGGCACCTCGGTACTGCCTTCATTCAGCGGAAGTGATACCCCTGCTTCCCCGGGCGCAACAGCAAGAGCATGGTCCGCGAACTTGCAGAGCATGCAACTTGTATCAACAGGGCTATCCGCGTCATGGCCCGTAGCGTGGACAGCACTGGCCGACTGCAACGCGATATAGATAAGCGCTGCAAATACCCTTATTGGTTTTTGAATATGCGTGACCTTGATCACGATATCCCCCTTCAATCACATGAACATTGCGACGACTGCCGCACAAATTCGGGCAGACGTCGATAAAGCCCGCACAACAGCGGGCTATGTATCTAGTGAGTGGGGGGTGGGCCGCGAATAGCTTCGATGCGGACTGTCGCAACAACAGCAGCGGCACCAAGCAGCGCTTCATGAAATTCATGCCACACCGGTGGCTCTATCACAGGCCCCGGCTTGGCCAGATCAGCGTCGGACAAATGTTTGCAGGCCGTCGAGATGATACAGGGATGGCCGTCATGCAGATGTTTGCTGCTGCCATAGGCAGACGCATGGGCCGTTGCCATGATTTGCGCAGCGACAAACACAACGATCAGCCAAGGCAAAAGCCTTGCGCTAGCCACTCGTTGATATGTCGCGCTAAAGGTCATCCCAGTTCCATTTTATCGGCATATGAAAACCACAGCCCGGTAACCACCTGCCTACGCTATACTATAGCACCCATCAAGCACATGTACGACGAATTGTTCTGTTGGAACGATTAACCGAGTTCCTGCAGCAAGGCATCCAAGGGGTCTGCAGGCCTCTTTTCCTGCGGCGCGTGGCCGTCAGCGGTCACAGGACGAATATTTTCTGCTTCATGTGCAGGCTGATACTGCGGGGGCTGCCCCGCTTCGCTGCTGGTGCCGTGTATTTCCTCAGCCAGAACCTGATTGATAACAAGCAACAATTGGCGACGGTTGATCGGCTTCGTGACCACGTCCTCCATACCCGCCTGCTTGAAACGCTCAAGCTGCTCCGGGAACGCATCTGCGGTACAGCCGACGATGGGCACATTTGCCATGTCACCGTCCATGGCACGAATCCATTTCGTGGCATCAATACCGCCAAGAACAGGCATCTGGATATCCATCAGGATCAGATCAAAGTCCCGCTCTTCCACCAAGCTACACGCCTGCGCGCCATTCTCAACCGCGGTCAGGTCATGCCCGAGTTTCCCGAGCATATTAGCCAAAATTCGCTGATTGATCAGATTATCATCCGCCACCAGTATCTTGAGTTTGCGACGGGCCTCTGCATCCATCACTGTGGCCCGTGGATCAAAAGCATGTTCATCCACGAAGTCGGCCTCGTTACCTTCCGTGCATGCAAAGGTGAACCAGAACGTCGCCCCCTCCCCCTCATCGCTATCAACGCCGATTTCTCCACCCAGCAGGACACAGAGCTGTTTACAAATGGCAAGACCAAGCCCCGTACCACCGAAGCGGCGCGTCGTAGAGGCATCGGCCTGGGTAAATTTCTGAAACAGCTTGCGCTGCGCTTCCTTGCTGATGCCAATGCCTGTATCGATAACAGACACCTTGACCCGAAGGTTCGAACCCTCTTTGCTTTCCTGCTCCGCACGGATAATAACGCCACCGTTCTCGGTAAACTTTAGCGCGTTACCGACAAGGTTAAACAAAATCTGCCGCAAGCGTGTCGGGTCGGAAAAGATGACAGCTGGTAAATTTTTGTCACATTGCCACGTGACGCTGAGGCCTTTTTCCGTCGCTTTAGGTTCGAGGAAATGCGCGGTGTCAGAGATAATTTTTTCAAGCCTTGTGCCCTGGTTTTCCAGTTCGACCTTGCCGGCTTCCAGTTTGGATATGTCAAGTATGTCATTGATCACCGTCAGCAGGGTCTGCGCAGATTGCTGCAGCGTAACAGCGAAATGATACTGGTTTTCATCAAGCTCCGTATCCAGCAACAGGTCGATCATACCGATGACGCCGTTGAGCGGTGTCCTGATCTCGTGGCTCATTGTTGCAAGAAATTCCGATTTGGCGACGTTCGCCGATTCAGCCGCATCGCGCGCCTTTGAAAGTTCATTCGCGAGCTTGGCGAATGCTTCCCGCTGTTCCTTCAACACCGCCTCGTTACGGCGTTTATCTTGAACAACCTGCTGAAGGTTATATTCAACCTCGGAAAATTCTGCGAGCCGGGCACGGGTATTGTCCGCCGCGCGCCTCAGGTGCGTCAACACGCTGACGAGATCATCCCGACCTTCAAGGGCAAGCTCCGCCTCTTCATCCAGTGGCTGCCCGGTAAGCACCGCTGACTGCACACTTTCGATAAAAGCTTCCGCAGGCTTCACTAGGCGCCGCTCAAGTGTAATCTGAAGGGCCACGCCCGCTATACCGCCTAGAAAACCGGCAGCCAGAATGGGCAAAAAGGTGACAGGTGCGCCGGGTGTCAACGTAAGTGGCACAACAGCGCCGCCGGCTGCAGTAAGCCCCAAAATCCAAGGTAACGCTTTAAGCACTTTCGGCATATGTTCTCAGCAACTTGATGGCCCGGCTGGAATATCAAAGGAAAAGGGTACTTTGTTGCGCGCTTTTAGGCAACCAACAGATGCGGTCTCCATCTAAAACTGAACCCGTTTCGTGAAGCCGCCATCGACAATTAGGTTCGTGCGGGTGATCCATTTGGCAGCCGGACTTGCAAGAAATACCACACCGTTGGCAACTTCTTCCGGCAGACCCAGGCGGCCAAACGGCTGACGCTGCACTGTTGCGCTATAGGCGTCCGGCTGTTCGCGTTCTATGCCGCCCCAAAAGCCGTCAGGAACATGGATCGGACCGGGCGAAACACAATTAACGCGAATGCCGTGCGGCGCCCCAGCGGCACCAAGCTGGCTGGCGTACGCCACGAGCCCCGCCTTAATGGTGTTATACGCCCCGGGGCTACCAAAATCCTCAAGCCCAGCGATGCTGGCGATGACAACGATAGCACCATCCCCGGACGTGGCCATATGTGGCAAAACATGATCACAGCCCCTGACCGTTGCCATCAGGTCTACGTCAAAAGCGCGCTTCCAACCCTCTTCCCCCGCCAAGGAGCCACCACTGACGTTGGGAATAAAAACGTCTATACCTCCAAGAGCTTGGGCGCGTTCATTGATCCAGTTACCGTAAGCTGTGGGATCGGCGACATCCAGCGCAGCACCACTTACATCATAACCGCCCTCCTGAAGTGACCTAACCTGCGCGCTGACCTGCGCCCCGTCACGCGCACAAAAGGCAACACGTGCCCCTTCACGCAGAAAACAATCCACAATAGCCGCGCCTATTCCGCGCGTACCGCCTGTCACAAGAACACGTTTTCCCTTAAGGCCGAGGTCCATGGATAATCCTTCCTGCCCTGCCGCTCCTACCGCCTCAGAAGGTTAAGCTTTGGCGGCGTCCGCGTGCGCCATATCCCTCAGATCCCGGCGCAAGACCTTGCCGACCGGAGATTTGGGCAATTCCTTGATAAAACATATGGTTTTGGGAACCTTATACCCAGTGAGGTGTTCACGGCAATGGGCGATCACTTCCGCCTCGGTCAGGTTTTCATCACGGCGCACAACATAGGCTACAACCTTTTCGCCGCTCTCGCCGTCTGGAGCGCCGACAACCGCCGCTTCAGCCACGCGGTCAAAGCGGGTTAACACGTCCTCGATATCCGTGGGGTAAACGTTAAAGCCAGAGACAATGACCATATCCTTTTTCCGATCGACAATCGAAAGGTAACCTTCATCGTCCATTACGGCCACATCGCCTGTCATCAACCAACCACCATCAACAATGGTGGTAGAGGTTGCGTCCGGGTTATTGAGATAGCCACGCATAATTTGCGGGCCGCGAATCCAAAGCTCGCCAGGCTGACCTTGGGGTAACTCATTACCCTCGTCGTCCACGATACGAATTTCTGTTCCAGGGATTGGAATGCCGCAAGTACCCCGTTTTGGCGGGCGATTAAGCGGCATGGACGAGACCACGCAGGTGCCTTCAGTCAAACCATAACCTTCGTAAATGGGTGCTCCTGTCAGCTCTTCCCAGCGCTGGGCCGTCGCAGGCTGCAACGGTGCCGCGCCCGAGAAGCAATAACGTAGCGTCGTCGGCGGGTTTTTAACGAACCAGTCTTCCTGTAGCAGGCCAAGATACAGCGTGTTCACGCCCGGCATGACCGTGATATCAAACTTCTCAAACACCACCTTGAGGTTAGCAAGGGGCCGTGGCACGGGTACCAGCACCACATGCATGCCTGTATACATGCTGTTCAGCATACCAACAGCCAGCGCATAGACATGATATAGCGGCAATACGAGGAGCAGACTTTCGTTTTCCTCGCGTTCAATGCCATCATCGCGCTTATTGGCCTGCGAGATATTCCCCACCACATTCCCGTGGGTAAGCTCCGCTCCCTTACTGCGACCGGTCGTGCCACCTGTATACTGGAAGATGGCGATGTCCTGATGACCCTGGCCTTGCCGATATTTGCTGACACTCACTCCCCGCGCCATATGCTTGAGGCCGGTCTTCACAACATTTGCGAGCGTGCCCGCTGTTGGCGCATTCAGGGGCGGCACTGCTTTCTTGACATACTTGAGGGCAAAGCCCAGTAACGCCTGTGGAAGCTTGGGGAACAGGTCGACAAGCGACAGGGTATACACCCGCTCGACAGCGGTGCCATCAATGGACTGTTTGATCCGGTCACCAAAGACATCAATGACAAACCATACCTTGGCACCACTGTCCTTGAGCTGGTGGTTGGTCTCGTCAGTAGTATAAAGTGGGTTCACATTGGTAGCGACAAGCCCTGCTTTGAAAATACCAAACGCCAACACCGGATAAGCAAGTGTATTAGGGCACTGAATGGCCACCACATCCCCTGATTTCAGGCCCAGATCCTCACGAAGGTAAGCCGCAACAGCATCCGAGAGGCGACCTACGTCGGCAAAGCTCAGGGTGTGGAAATGTCCCGTCGGTAAAATGCAGCTTACGGAAGGCTTATCCCCATGTTCGGCGACACATTTATCCACCATTTCGCCCAGATGCGACGCAAGCATATCCTCTTCGGTGAATTTCACCTGACCCATTGTTGAACCTTCCATTATGTCTCCCACCCTCAAAACTAAATATTCATCATTCCGGCACTGCTTCAAGCCTGTTCATCAGTTCATCCGGTTTTTCAAGCAGCCCCGCAAACTCCTCAGCCATGCGGTAGCTTTCGTCCACCACCTTGCGCCAATAGGCCCAACGTTCAGTATCATTCATTTCAGTAAAGTTTTTCCTATCAGGTATACGGCCGTGTGGCAGCGAAGCGACAAAGTCATCACTTGGTGCCAAAATCAGCTGCTGATCAAGTGCAGTGGCACCCACACGGCGTCTTTTATAGGTTTTATCAAACCAGCCAGGCGTCAGGTGTCCGTAGAAATGCGGATAGAGCACAATGCCATCCTCGTAGGACCATGGCACATCAAAATGGTAGTCAATCACCCCGCCGTCGCGGTATACCCCCTTTGGCGCGCCCTCAATATTGCGTACCGGATCAACCGCAAAAGGGATGGACCCGGACGCCATCAACGCATCATGCAAGGACGTGGGCTTGAGCTTTACGTCAATGCGGTCAAAATTCTGCCAGAGCGGCGAACATGCCACTTTTTCACCAGAATAGAATACCGCCCGCTTGAAAAAACGGCCAAGGGCGGCCCGGCTAATTGCGTTGACAGAAGCCGCAGCCAGTAACCCAGCGCCTTCCACGAAACGGGTATCGCTGGCCGTCGGACCTTCGCAACGTACAGCAACAATATTAAGGTTACGGCGCTCATTATTCAGGATCACTTCGCATACCTCGCGCCCCATGACTTCTTCAAGAATTTTATAGGACGCCAAGCTTACGGCCTTTGGCGTGGCACCGTCTTCATTCCGATAGGTAAAATACGCGTCCTCAAATCGCTTGAGCATGGCTTTTGGGTCAGGATGGCTGGCAATGGTCATGCGCCACGCACCAATCGACGAGCCAACCATGTCGACAGACTGAGAGGCAGTCGCAAGCCAGTCGCCAAAGACAAATTGATCCATCCCCCTGAGAACCAGCCACTTCGGACCACCAGACGCGCCCACAACCATGCGCACAAGGGACGGTGTGAGCCCCTCCTTTTCGATGCGTCTGCGCGCTGTTTTCCCGGCAATAAGCCTAAGGGACTGCATATCGTTCCCAATCGTTACCCTGGTAGTTGAGAAGGAAAATATACGGGTTACCACCTTTTTCAAGACCAACCAGTCCAGAAATTTATTAATTGCTGCAACAGCTAGGCAAAATGAAGCAGCAAGGAGACGACCGAACGGGCTTCATTTGTCAGCACGCCCGGCGCGGCACAGAGGTGTTCCAACTCACCAAGAGTGACCCACAGATTATGGCCGTCGTCATCCGCCACATGGCCTTCGGGCACAAGGGCAACTTGATAGCGGCAGCAGGCCTGCATGAAACGCCCGCCCTCGTCCGATTGATCAATGCTGATAAGTGTTTCCGCGGAGTTTCCGTCAACCAGCGCGCTCAGCCAGTCAGGTTGTGACGCCGCAGTTTCCTTTTTGAAGCTGGGCCCAAATTCCACCCCGCCGGTCAAGCCTACCTCTATCGCAGGGCGCAGCAGGAACTGTAAGTGACCATTCCGCTTCTGACAGAGCAACACGACTTCATCACTTGAAGTTGAAAGAACAAGCGGCTGGTCCCAATCTATTTTTTCCCGCTCAGGCGCGTGAACATGATACTGACGCACCTCAATCGACGGACCTCCTTGTCCCGCTGCATGGACCCTGTCATCCAGCACCGCCCACCCCGGCAGCGCTTCAAGCGCCACGGCCTCCACACTTAAAGCGATGTGTTGACGTAACGCAGCAACCCTTTCCAAAGCGATAGGCACGATGTCCCGCTCGCCGGGAGCCTGATAGGAAGCATATAAAGCCTGTTGATAAGGACCTGCCCCCGAAAAGGGCACACCTTCACCGGCGACATACTTCCATGGCGAAGATACAATCACGGAGCGTGCATCGGTATTGATCGCGAACTCCGTTCCAAGCGCCTGCCGTATCGCCTCGGCTGACAGCCAGTGATAATGCTCGTTCACGATCTCCGCTTTTTCTTCAAGCAAACACATTGCATTCCGGTTGAACTTTTTCAGGAACCGGGTTCCCTGCTCTGATTGCAGACTGTCACTCACGAGCGCATCACTGGTGCCGGTAAAATACGCCAGATATGCTGTGGCTGCCCCACCATGCCGTCGCATATAGTTGCTGTGTGTGGCCTGTACGCTGGGCGCAAGTTGCACAGATGCGATATTGCCCGGCTCGGCCTTCGCCTGCACAAGCCATTGGTAACCGTCGTCACCTTTTGCAACCATGAAACCAAGGATGCCTATCTCTGGCTGATTAATGATGGGCTGGACAAGGCCGTCCAGATCACGAACATTACTCCCAGCTATAACCCCATGAACAGAGAAAAAGCCACCTGTCATGTGAGACAACTGCCCGTTGCCCATCTGCCATTCCTTGCTCTGCGCGAACGTAATGGCCTCAAACCGCATCGCGCAGTTGACGCGCCTTTCTGCCAACCATTCAAGCATGGTCATTCATCTTCCGCCAACGCGGGCTGGTTTGAAGTCGTTCTTTTGCCTCGCGAGCCACAAGCTGCCAGTTTTCGTGCGTTGGCAGCTCTTCGCCAGTGCGCCTTTTAAGCATTGACGCCATTGCATCGCCAGGCTTGCCCCGCAACATTGCAGAAGCCTGCGCATGACCGTCCCAACCAAATGTCTTGTATAGCTCGGCAGTCTCTTCGGTTATCAGGCTTTCATACACCCAGGAATGTTCCTCGGCAGCATATTGATATTTGAAGAAGGACCAATTCCGATGCGGCTCGCAGGTTGCGACCTCCCGATGCAGAAGCTCTCTGGTCTTGTCGGTGCCCAGCTTCTGTATTCGCGCCAGCCAATAGCCGCCCTCGCTATCGTTCAGACCATAGAGTTGTTCTTCAGGGCTTTTACGAAACCAGGCCGTTTTTTCTGCGTTGCAGTAAATAACCGACATATGATCGTCAAAATGACATTTGATGTCGCTGCGCCACGCCCTTAGCACCCAATCCTCAAGAGGGGTCCGGTAAATTTGGCGCGCGGGCTTCCACGGACCGACTGTCTCCAGCGCGCTTCGCCGCACCACCCAAGCCGACACCGGTTCAAACAAAACCGGCATGTTGAAAAATGCATCTCTGGCCGTGCGACTGCTTGGGGTTTGCTCCCAACAGATTGGCTTGTTGTCATGATTGTTCAGCGTCGTCAGCGCGGCACCGGCGGCATAAAAGTCAACTTCTTGGCGATCCATTGTCTCAATGGCCCGCTCAAGGTGATCCGGCAGCCAGATATCGTCATGGTTGACGAAGGCAACAAACTCGGTTTCTGCGGCGTACAGCCCGGCGGTGTTGGGGCCGGATTGCTCACCGCAGCGGGTTTGCAGGTTCAGGTAGAATATCCGTTCGTCGTTAAAGCCCTCCATCATCTTTTCGGTTTCCGGGGCACACGCGTCCCCAATCACCAGCAACAGCCAGTCCTTGACTGTTTGGTGCAGTATGGATTGGATGGTGTGGTTCAACAGATGGGGGCGATTGTATGTGGCAATGACAATCGTGACTCTGGCCATAAACGCGTCTCGACATAAACAGGATAATTGGCGGCCAGCATATGAAGCGCCGCAGCGCTCCACAAGATTTAATCGGTCCGGACCTTACAAAACTTCCGGGGCTTAGGGCTTTAGAATAACCTTGCCCTTGGCCCTGCGCTCGGTCAGGCAGGTAAAGGCTTCGACGACATCGTCCAGTTCGAACACATCATTTACCAACGGGTCAATGATGCCTTCCTCGAACATCTTGAACATTTCCATGGTGTTCTGCACCTGCAGGCCCGGGTTTGCGCGCGCCCAGTTGCCCCAGAACACACCGACGATTGAGCATTGTTTGAGCAGACACAGGTTCAGTGGTGGCTTCGGAATGTCCCCCGCTGCAAAACCAATCACCAGCAATCGGCCGCCAGGCGCCATGGTGCGAAGCGCCGCTTCAGTATAGTCGCCGCCAACAGGGTCATAGATAACGTCAACGCCCTTACCTTCGGTGATTTCCTTCACCCGTGCTTTCACGTCTTCATTTGAATAATTGATGACGTGGTCCGCACCGGCTTTTTTACATACCTCAAGCTTTTCGTCACTGCTGGCAGCCGCAATAACAACTGCGCCCATGGCTTTACCCAGTTCAACAGTGGCAAGGCCTACGCCACCCGCGGCCCCCAACACCAGAAGGATCTCACCTTTCTGGATATTCGCCCGCTGCTTGAGCGCATGATAGCTGGTGGCATAGGTGATGGTGAAGCCCGCGGCCACTTCAAATGGCATCTTCTCCGGCATTGGTACCAGCGTCTTTGCAGGTGCCGCGATCTTTTCCGCAAACGCGCCTGTCTGGTTGAAGAAAATCACCCGGTCGCCAACCTTAACGTTGGTAACCCCCTCACCCAGGGCCTCGACTACTCCCGCACCCTCACCGCCTGGCGTGAACGGCAGGTCCGGCTGGAACTGGTATTTACCGGCCACCATCAGCACGTCCGGGAAGTTAAGCCCAGCGGCTTTCACGTCGATCAGTACCTCACCCTTGCCTGGTTTTGGCGCGTCAATCTCTTCCACGGTCAGGCCAGTATGCGCACCAAGTGTGCTACATCTTACTGCTTTCATCGTCTCTCTCCCTTGAAACAGATGAGGCGGGCATCGGTTAATACCCCGCGGCCCGCCTCCTGAAGACTTTAATTGGCTTGCTTACGCAACTTCAAAGAGGCCAGCCGCCCCCATACCGCCGCCAACACACATGGTGCAAACGACATACTTGGCGCCGCGACGCTTACCTTCGATCAATGCATGGCCAACCATGCGTGCGCCCGACATGCCATAAGGGTGGCCGATGGAAATTGCCCCTCCATTGACGTTCAGCAGGTCGTTCGGGATACCAAGCTTGTCACGGCAATAAACCACCTGTACAGCAAACGCCTCGTTGAGTTCCCACAGACCGATGTCATCCATCTTCAGGCCGTTGGCTTTGAGGAGTTTCGGAATGGCGTAAACCGGCCCAATACCCATTTCATCTGGTTCAAGGCCCGCAACAGCGATACCGCGATAGTAACCAAGCGGGCTCAGGCCGCGCTTCTCGGCTTCTTTCGCATCCATCACCACAGAGGCAGAGGAACCGTCCGAAAGCTGGCTCGCATTACCGGCGGTAATGGTACCACCTTCAATCACTGCCTTGAGGCCACTTAGGCCTTCAATCGTTGTCTCAGGGCGGTTACCCTCATCCTTATCCAGCGTGACGTCATGGAAGGTCATTTCCTTCGTTTCCTTGTTCACCTGCACCATTTTGGTGGAGATGGGAACGATCTCATCATCGAACTTGCCAACGGCTTGCGCGGCAGCTGTACGTTGCTGTGATTGAAGGCTGTATTCATCCATGGTTTCACGGCTGATGCCGTAACGGTCTGCCACAATTTCCGCCGTTTGAAGCATCGGCATGTAAGTGTGGGGGTGCATCTCAACAAGGCTTTTGTCAATCGCCTGCCAGCGGTTCATATGCTCGTTTTGAACCACGGAAATGCTGTCCAGGCCTGCACCCACGACAATATCCATGCCATCATACATCACTTGCTTGGCAGCCGTTGCAATGGCCATCATGCCGCTTGAACATTGCCGGTCCATCGTCATGCCGGAGACGGTCACAGGAAGGCCAGCGCGAAGTGCCGCCAACCGACCGATATTGGGACCAGAGGAACCTTGCGTCAGGGCACAGCCCATGATCACGTCTTCAATTTCGCCGCCTTCAAGGCCAGCGCGCTCAACTGCATATTTGATGGAATGGGCACCAAGTGTTGGTGAAAGCGTAGCATTGAGGGCGCCACGATAGGCCTTGCCGATCGGCGTCCGTGCTGTTGATACGATGACTGCTTCCCGCATTCGTTTGCTCCTTACATTTTGATGCCGAGCGCTGCTGCGGCTTTTCCGATAAATTTCATGGATTGCTGACCACCCTGCACCAACTCCTGCTGGCCGTCAGGGTTGCTCAGGTCCGCCATTTGGGCGCGTACATTCTCAGGTGTCTGATCCTCAGGCTTCAGGTGGATGCCGTCTGTCTCGTAAACAACTGCGCGGGCATAACCACCAGCGCCGGCGGCAAGCACCGTACGGTTCGGCGCGTCCTTGTCGCACAGGGTAATAAGGCCTGCAGTTACCGATTCCGGGGTCGACAGTTTCAACGCCTCTTCCGGCAACAAGCCTTCAGTCATGCGTGTCGCCGCCATTGGCGCAAGGCTGTTCACCTTGATGTTATATTTGGCGCCCTCAAGGCACAGCGTGTTCATGAAACCAACAACCGCCATTTTGGCCGCGCCATAGTTGGACTGGCCAAAGTTGCCGTAAAGGCCCGAGCTTGATGTGGTCATCACGATGCGGCCATAAGCTTGCTCACGCATGATCTCCCACACGGCCTTGGTGCAGACCACAGAGCCCATCAGGTGCACTTTCACGACAAACTCAAAGTCCTCCACGCTCATTTTCGCGAAAGTTTTGTCGCGCAGCACACCTGCATTATTCACAAGGATGTCAATCCGGCCCCATTTTTCCATGGTTTTTTTGACCATATCGGCAACCTGCGCCTCATCGGCGACGTTGGCACCATGCGCAAAAGCTTCACCGCCAGCGTCAACGATCTCTTTCACCACAGCTTCGGCCGCCGCGCTTGAGCCCCCAACACCATGGACGTCTCCACCCAGGTCGTTTACCACAACTTTAGCGCCGCGCCGCGCAAGTTCCAGCGCGTGGGTACGGCCAAGGCCACCACCCGCACCCGTTACGATCGCAACCTGATCATCAAAGCGAATGCTCATCTCACTCTCCACAATTACTTAATTAGATTATAGGGTTAGCTGCTCAGTACCTGCATGGTCAGCCATTCGGCGATCAGCGCGGGGCGCTCTTCGCCTTTAATCTCCATCGTCAGCTCGGTTTTCAACAGGAAACGGTTCCCCGGCTTCTCGGAAACGTCAAGCAGCTTTGAGCGCGCCCGGATTTCGCTGTTCACCTTCACCGGGCTCATAAAGCGCACCTTGTCGGACCCGTAGTTGATACCCATAACAGCACCTTCAATACCGATAGCCGCGTCCGCCATCAGGTACGGCGCCATTGAAAGTGTGAGAAAGCCATGCGCAATCGTTGTGCCGAATGGTGTTCTCGCAGCTTTTTCGGGGTCAATATGAATGAACTGATGGTCAAGCGTGACGTCCGCAAACGCATTGATGCGTTCCTGATCAATTTTGAACCAGTCGGAAACACCGGTTTCCTTGCCAATATAGTCTTTGAGTTTGTCTTTGCTTACAGTGATCGCCATAATGCTTCCCTGTCTGAAGAATTGTTCAATGCTTAAGGTAGCGCGGAAATGCCGCCGTCAAGCGGAATAATGCCACCCGTGATATAGCCTCCCGCGCGTGAACACAACATGATGAGTACACCCGCTACATCTTCCGGCTCGCCACAGCGATGCAGCGGCACGCGTTCTTCCTGCGCACGGCGGCGTTCCTTATTTTCCGTCACGAAAGCCATCATGCGGCTCGGGAACGGGCCCGGCGCGATGGCATTCACCGTAATATGAAATTTTGCCAGTTCGTTTGAAAGAATTTTGGTCAGGTGGTGTACCGCTGCCTTCGATGCGCCGTAGGAATAAGCAGTGTTCGAGACGGGCCGTGTTCCCACAACCGAGCCAAGGTTCACCACCCGTGCCGGGTCTTCCTTCGTGCCTGCCTTTTTGAGAAGTGGCAGCACAAGCCGTGTGAGATCTGCGACTGCTGTCACATTCAGCCGAAAGACATCGTCCCACTTCTGACGCGGGAAGTCCTCAAACGGCGCTCCCCACGTCATGCCGGAATTGTTGACAAGGATATCGAGCTTGCCTTCGCGTGCCTCGATCTCCTTCGCCAGTCCTTCCGTGCCCTCAGGTGTCGATAGGTCAGCCTGCAGCGCAATCACCTCACCCGGACCAACGGCGTTCAGCTCCTCCGCCACGTCCTCACAGCTCGCAAGCCTGCGGGAAGCAATATAAACCTTGCAGCCCGCACGAACGAGCGCTTCGGTTGCCATCGTCCCGATACCGGAACCACCGCCGGTGACAAGGGCAACCTTGCCACCGATCTGGTATAGTGTTGAAAGGTCCATGGTGCGGCCTAAACGCTGTTTGTGCGGTATTTCTTGAGCTCGGTACGCGCGATTACCATGCGGTGCACCGCGTCCGGCCCGTCCGCGAACCTGAGCGTACGCTGGCCATGCCACATGTTTGCAAGCGGGAAGTCCTGGCTGATACCCTGCCCGCCATGCATTTGCATGGCCTCGTCGATCACCTTCAACGCCATACGCGGCGCCACAACCTTGATCTGGCTGATATAAGGCTGTGCGGCTTGTGTGCCAATTGTGTCCATCATGTGTGCGGCCTTAAGGCATAGAAGACGCGCCATCTCGATCTCGATACGCGCTTCAGCGATGATGTCATAGTTGGCGCCCAGCTTCACCAGTGTCTTGCCAAACGCTTCTTTCGCCAGCGAGCGTTTGATCAAGAGCTCAAGCGCCCGTTCCGCCGACCCGATGGAGCGCATGCAGTGGTGGATGCGGCCAGGGCCCAAACGGCCCTGGGACACCTCAAAACCACGCCCCACGCCAAGCACAAGGTTCTCCTTCGGCACCCGCACATTGGTAAAGCGGATGTGCATATGGCCGTGCGGCGCATCATCATGACCAAACACCATCATGGGGCGCAGGATTTCAATGCCCGGCGTACCGGCCTCAACAAGGATCATGCTGTGCTGGCTCTTGCGTGGCGCGTCCGGATCGGTGCAGACCATGGTGACATACACCGCACAGCGCGGATCGCCAGCACCGGAAGCCCAGTATTTTTCGCCGTTCAGGACATATTCGTCGCCGTCAAGCACCGCGCTCATGGAAATATTGGTCGCGTCTGATGACGCCACGTCCGGTTCGGTCATCAGGTACGCGGAACGGATTTTCCCGTCCAGCAAAGGCTTAAGCCATTTTTCCTTGTGCTCCTCGGTACCGTACCGTTCGATCACTTCCATGTTGCCGGTGTCAGGCGCCGAACAATTGAAGCTTTCTGCTGCCAGATGAGAACGGCCCATTTCTTCCGCCAGATAGGCATATTCCACGGTTGTCAGGCCAAACCCGGCATCCGACCCTGTCAGCCAGAAGTTCCACAGCCCCGCTTCCTTTGCTTTTGCCTTCAGGTCTTCCAGAATTTCTGTCATGCGCGGTGTGAAAGCAAAACGTTCGCCCGTGCCGCCAATTTCGTGATGATACTCGTCTTCAACCGGCACCACATGCTCGTCGATGAAGGCGCGAACCCTGTCCCGCAGCTCTTGGCCCCGTTTTGTTAACCCCAAATCCATGGACATGCTCGTTTCCCTTCTTACTGCTGTTCGGGCCGCCAAAGGCCTCGATATGTTGTTTTGATACCATTGCGATCAATCTTGCCTGAGGCAATCATCGGTAACGCCTCTTTTGTCATCCAGATTTTCTCCGGCACCTTGAAACCTGCCAGATGTTTTGCCACTTCAGCCTTGAGCGCATCTTCAGTCGTCTCGTCCTCAACCGAGACAACTGCACCTACGAGTTCACCCATGCGCTCACACGGCAGGCTAAATACAGCCACATCCTGAACGCCCGGAATGGCGTGCAATACAGCTTCTACCTCAAGTGTCGAAATATTCTCCCCGCCCCGAATGATAATCTCTTTCAGGCGGTCAACGATATAAAGGTATCCCTCGTCATCAAGGTAACCAACGTCGCCGGAATGAAACCAGCCGTCCTTGAACGCACGTGCTGTCGCTTCCGGATTTTTCCAGTATTCGCGGATATTGGTCACACTTTTAATGCAGACTTCACCGGGTTTACCCGTCGGCATCTCCTCCCCGGTTGCCGGGTTCAGTATCTTCACATGGATCAGGGGTGGTGTCGCTTTGCCGGTACTTGTCGGGCGTTCCACATATTCATCCGCCGACAATACAGCCGTCAGGGAGTTCGTCTCTGTCAAACCGTACCCGATGCCCGGGTTCGAATTTGGGAACACCTCCTTGATCAGCTTGACATGTTCAGGCGGACGCGCCGCACCGCCCCCACCAAGATCCTGAAGACTCGACAGGTCATATTTGTGCCTCAGCGGCGACGTCGCCATTTCAAATGACATGGTTGGCACACCCGTCATGCCAGTGACGCCCTCCGCTTCAATCAGCCTGAACGCTTCTTCCACATCCCATTTGTGCATTAGCACAAGCTTGCGCCCAAGCGTCGCAGAGACAAGTAGCACCGGCAGAAGCCCTGTAACGTGGAAAAAAGGTACAGTGGCCAGCATCACCGGCTGGAAATCCGGGTCAGGGTTAAGCCGCCCCAGCATCTTGAGGCCCAGCGCGATACACACCCAGTTCATCAGCACTGAAACCACTGCACGGTGTGTGGAGAGAGCCCCTTTGGGAAAACCTGTGGAACCGGACGTATAAAGCATCATGGCGTCGTCTTCCGGCCCCAGATCAACCTGCGGCCACACCATGGGCTTCTTGTCCCCAAGGGTGGACGCAAAGTCATATAGCCTCTCGCCAGCTTCGAACGCATCGCGGGCTACAATCACCTTGAGTTCACCACCGGCCATCAGCGGTCGCATGGTTTCCATCCTCGGAGCATCGGTCACGGCAACTTTGGCGCCACAGTTGTCCATCGCCCAGGCCACTTCCTCCTCTTTCCACCATGCATTCATCAGCACCGCAATACCGCCCGCCGCAACAATACCCATATAGGCGATGGGCCATTCAGGATAGTTGCGCATCGACAGGGCAACGCGGTCACCCTTTTTCACGCTAAAATCCTCAACAAGCGCCTGTGCAAACTGTGACGCCATGGCAATTGTCTGGCTGTAGGTGTAGCGATCTTCGCCGTAGACGAGGAACTCGCGCTCCGCGTGGCCAAGGAACATCATGAAGGCGTCCCTAAGGCTTGGTGGCTGATTGACAAAGGCGGTGTGTTTCACACCGTCAATTTCAATTTCATCGGTGGTGAACGGCATACCCGGCTTGGTCAAAAGACCAATCACCTGATCAATCGGTGTTGCCGGATCGACCACAGGCAGGTCAAGGTTATCAAATGCACCCATGATAGCCTCAGTAGCCAGAGCAGCGGGCAAAACGGTCCGCGTGATAGTTGAAGTCCCCATAGAGGTGCTGCAGCACACGCGCGCGCTTTATATAAAAGCCCATATCAAATTCGTCCGTCATGCCAATGCCACCATGCATCTGGATAGCTTCATTGGTCGCGAGCTCCGCGGTTTTGCTGGCCTTGGCTTTGGCAAGGCTGGCAAACCAAGCCACATTACCACCCGCGTCTGCGACCTGCAGCGCCTTGAGAATCGCCGACCGTGTCACTTCAATTTCGCCGAAAAGCTGCGCGGCACGGTGTTGAAGCGCCTGAAAAGAGCCAATGGGCACACCAAACTGCTTACGTTCCTTCAGATACTCCACCGTTTCATTGAAACAGTGCTGCGCAATACCAAGAAGCTCAGCGGCCACAACGATACGGGCACGGTCGAGCGCGCTGTCCAGAGCTTCAAAAGACTTGCCTTCTGCCCCCAGCAAAGCATTCGCTCCAACAGTAACGCCCTCAAAGGTGATCTTGGCCCAGTTGCGGCTGTCAACCGAGATCGTCCGGTCAACGATCAGGCCCGAAGCCCCGCGATCCACGATAAAGAGGCTGAGGCCCTCGGTGGAGCCAGCTTCCCCACCGGTACGCGCAAGCACGATGATCTTGTCCGCGACATGTCCTTCGGGCACGAATGTCTTCATGCCGCTAAGCTTGTACGCGTCGCCTGACTTCTCTGCCTTTAGGGCCGTGCCTTCGGGCGCGTGGCGGCTGCCTTCGTCGACCGCGAGCGTGGCGATAATCTCGCCCGCCGCAATAGCGGGCAGAAGCTCGTTTTTTTGCGCCTCGCTTGCCGCAGCCTTAACCACTGACGCCGCAACAACGCCGCTTGCCAGATAGGGTGAAGCAGAAAGGGTTTTTCCCAATGCTTCCGCCACAATACCTGCACCCACACAGCCAAAGGCCGTGCCGCCGTGGTCTTCATCAATCAACAAGCCAGCAAAGCCCATTTCGGACATTTCTGTCCATAATTCCGTTGAAAATCCCGTCTCGTCGGCGTCATCGCGCAACTTGCGAAGTTGGCTGACTGGCGCCTTCTCGGTGAAAAAGCCCTCGGCGGATTCCTTAAGGAGCTGCTGTTCTTCATTCAATACTAAAGCCATGATGCGCCTCCCCCTTAGCTCGGTAGCCCAAGAATACGTTTCGAGATGATATTGAGCTGTACCTCGGTTGTACCGCCCTCAATCGAGTTACCCTTGGTCCTGAGCCAAGAGCGCGCCACCTCACCATTGTTGGAGAACTGACCTTCCCACTCAAATGCATCGGAACCGTTCACTTTCACGATCAACTCGTGACGATCTTTGTTCAGTTCGGTGCCATACCCTTTAAGCAGCGATGAGAACGCGCCCTGGTCGCCGCCGGCCTTGGCCGCATCCTTTGCACGCTCCAGCGTGAACAGGAAACAGGCGGCGTCAATCTCATGCTCCGCAATCTGGTGCCGCAACATGGTGTCAGGCAATTCACCATCTTTGGTACCCAGCTTGTCTTTCGCCAGCATATTCAAGGGTGTTGGAGTGCCCATGTCGCCAATATTGCTTCGTTCATGCGTCAGCAGATATTTAGCAATGGTCCAGCCTTTGTTTTCCTCGCCGATCAGGTTCTTCTTAAGAACCTTCGCATCGTCAAAGAAGGTCTCACAAAATGGCGAATAGCCGGAGATCAGCTTGATTGGTTTGGTAGAGACGCCCGGCGTTTCCATATCGAACAGCACAAAGCTGATGCCGTCGTGCTTGACTGTAGCGTCTGTTCGGATAAGGCAGAATATCCAGTCTGCCTTGTCTGCATAAGATGTCCAGATCTTCTGGCCGTTAATAATATAATGGTCGCCATGGTCCACCGCTTTGGTTGCCAGCGCCGCAAGGTCAGAACCGGCGTTGGGTTCGGAATAGCCCTGACACCAGCGAATTTCACCTCGCACAATGGGCGGGATAAACTCTTTCTTCTGCTCTTCGGTGCCAAACTTCAAAAGGGCTGGGCCAAGCATCCAGATACCAAAGGATACAAGCGGCGGACGGGCACCAATACGCTTCATCTCAGTTGCCAGGATTTTCGCTTCATCCTTGGAGAGGCCGCCACCGCCATATTCCTTTGGCCATGTCGGCACGGTCCAGCCGCGTGTGGCCATACGCTCAAGCCATTTCTTCTGGTCTTCGCTCTGGAACTTGAACTTGCGACCACCCCAACAGAAATCAGCCTCGCCCTTCATCGGCGTCCGCATGGACTGCGGGCAGTTTTCCTCTAGCCACGCACGCGTTTCAGTGCGGAAAGCTTCCAAATCACTCATGAACCTTGTCCCTCTCAATTCTCAACCGGCCTTCCCTCGGCCGGTAAAATTCAGGCCCTGCTTTCCCGTCAGGACATGAAAAACTAATGGTAAGGATTAAGTCGGTTTTGCTCGGCTTCAAGGCAGGACAGGAAAGATTGTGCATTATCAGCGTAAATGTTGAAACTAATCACATCGAGGCTGGTCGTATGACAAATTCGGCCTACCTCACGGCGTTAACCCCTCCGCTGAGACAATATGCAGCTTGCGAGGCTTTATGGCGGCATTTTCCTACAGGACAGTCTGGAACCTTGCGGGACCAAATATCGTCAGTAATGTGCTGATGGTTTCTATCTCCTTTGCGCATCTGTCAATTGTAGCCCCCTTTGGGCGTGAAGCCAGTGCCGCTGTCGTCACTGGTGGGCGGGTGCATTTCCTCCTGATGGCGGCATCGATGGCGCTTTCCGTAGCCACAACGGCGCTTGTCGCCCGTGCCTGGGGGGCCGAGGATAGTGACGAGGCATCCGCCGCCACCACAAGCTCCCTTGTCCTGTCTGTGCTTATTTCCCTTATGTTGGGGCTGGTAACATTTGCAGCAGCCCCCCAGATCGTCGGCCTTTTTGGGTTGGAGCCCAAAACGGCTATGCTCGCGATTGATTATATCCGCCCGGCGAGCCTGCTGAATATCGTGTTCTCGCTCATGCTTACGGTGGCAACCTCCTTCAGGGCGATTGGCGATGTCATCAGGCCGCTGCGTTTCATCGCCTTCGGTGCGGCTTCCAGCATCGCGGGCTCTATCATGCTGGTCCATGGGGCTTTTGGGCTACCGGAAATGGGCGTCGCAGGTATCCCGTGGGGCACTGCAGGTGGTCAGTCCCTTGTTGTGCTATGGTTTGCGTATCGGTGGTTTTCTCAGAGATATGTCCTCAAACCCCGGCCTGCCGACGCATTAAACGTGAAGCGTCTGAAGCTCCTTGCCAGCATCGGGGCACCAGCGGCGCTTGAACAAATCCTTATTCAAGTCAGTTTTCTCCTCTTTATGATGCTGATCTCGGGCTACGGCACTGCCGCCTTTGCCGCCTACGGGATCGGCATCACGGTATTGAGCGTCACGATTGTTGTCGGCCTTGGGTTTGGTACCGCCAGCGCCACACTCGCCGGCCAACGGCTTGGCGCGAAAGACGCCGAAGGGGCGGTTGCCAGCGGCTGGGCCGCCATGAGGCTTGCCATTGTGGGCATGTCAGCCCTTGCGGTGCTGACCTTCTTTTTTCGGGGGCCGATCGCGGCTATTCTGTCCGCCGATGAAGCCGTCCGCGCCCACACCCAATATTTTGTGCTTATCCTTGCCATTGTGCAGCCTCTTATGGCCGTAGAGTTTGCCATCGGTGGCGCGCTTCGCGGCGCTGGCGATACCAAGTTCCCGCTTGTTGTTACTTTCGCCGGCATGATTGTGGGGCGCCTGACCATCGGGTTGATTGTGCGCGCGCTTGGCGGACCAATTGAGGCTATGTACGCGGTTATCATTGTCGATTATACCATCAAGGCCTGTCTGCTTATTCTGCGGTACCGCAATATCAACTGGCTTGAACTTGAAACCCACCCGCAGGCGCCCCTTGCGCTGCAGTCCGTTGCCGGGGTCAGCCGGGGGACCGTACGGTCCTTCTTTTCAAGGCGGAATGACGATAGTCCCCCGCTGGGTAAATAAATCATCTCCGCGCTTTGGACGCGCAGCCAAATCGCGCTATCTCTTGCAGTGAATAATTGTCACAGCCAAACGTGTTGGAGGGGATCATGGCAAAACCAGGCATGCTGGACATCGGCTCAGTCAAGGACAAGGTATCCGCAACTGAATGGGAGACGCGGGTTAACCTCGCCGCGGCCTACCGCATGGTGGCCCACCTCGGGTGGGACGACCTTATCTACACTCATATTTCGGCGCGCATTCCCGGCACCGACCATCATTTCCTGATTAATCCGCTGGGCCTGATGTTCGAGGAAATCACGGCATCAAGCCTTGTGAAAGTAGACCTGAGCGGCAAACAACTGATGGACACACCGTTCATCCCGAACGCGGCCGGTTTTGTGATCCACAGCGCCATCCATGCAGCGCGTGACAACGCCATGTGTGTGCTTCACCTGCATACTGACTACGGCATTGCGGTCTCGAACCAGAAAGATGGCCTATTGCCGATGTGTCAAAGCGCGATTCCGCCCTGGATGACAGTTGCGTACCACGACTATGAGGGCTTTGCGGTCAATGACGGCGAAAAAGAGCGCCTCGTGGCGGACATGGGCGACAAGAACTGCCTTATTCTCAGGAACCACGGCACCCTGACGGCAGCAAGCAGTGTTGCCAAGGCCTTTGAGATGATGTTCTTTCTGGAGAAAGCCTGTAAAATACAGATCCTCACGCAAAGTAGCGGGGCAGCACTTCATGAACCAAGCAGGGAATCGATCGACAATGCGACACGGGATGTGCGGGTCGTCGCGGGGGCGAATGGTGCAGATAATTTTGTATGGCCCGCAATTCTGCGTAAGATGGATCGGCTTGATTCCAGTTTCAGGGATTAAGGCACCGGCCATCCGGCCTAAACACGAGGTTTTATGAACACGGTACAACCGATTATTGATGAACTCGCCATTGAGCGGCTGGACAACCTACTGTTTCGCGGCGAGCCAAACAAATGGCCCAACAAACATGTTTTTGGCGGCCATATCCTCGCACAGGCCATGGAGGCAGCAAACGCCACTGTAGAGCCAGCGTTTCGCCTGCATTCACTGCACTGCTACTTCCTGCGGCCGGGCATCGCGGACCAGCCCATCATCTATGATGTAGACCCGATCAGGAACGGACGCAGCTTTGTCACCCGCCGGGTTGTCGCCATCCAGAACGGTGAAGCGATCTTCACGATCTCGGTCTCCTTCCATGTCGGCGAGGATGGTGTAGCACACCAGATTGACATGCCTGACGTACCGATGCCGGAAGACCTGGACGATGATGAAGCCTATTATGCGCGAGTGCTGCGCGCCTTTGGTAAACAGCCAAAGGACAAGCCTTATATGCCGTTTGAGATGCGCTCCATTGACAGAATGGACCTTGAAAACCCGGTACCCAAAAGCCCGGAAACAGGATATTGGTTCAAATTGAAGGAACCTATAGAAGGGGACCAGGCGCTGCATGGCCGCCTGATGGCCTATATCTCAGATTTCGCCTTCCTGTCCGCCAACCTCCGACCGCACGCGATGATACCCCGTGATCCGCGTCTCAAGATGGTGGCAAGCCTGGATCACGCAATGTGGTTTCACCGTGACAGTTTCCGCGTTGACGACTGGGTTTTCTATAAGACGGATGGCTATTGGACCGGCAAGGGTCGCGGCCTCGCCCGGGGCGCCCTTTATGACCGCAACGGTCGGCTGTTGGCCTCCACAGCGCAGGAAGCGCTCCTGAGACTAAAGAAAGAGGACTAAGCAGCAAAAAGGCGGCAAAAGTGCCGCCTTATTTATCCCTTCAATCGGTCAGGCCTTAGGCCGGAAACTCATAAAAGGGATTCCCAAACAGGCGAAGATATGATTCAACGCTTCTCAAATCATTGAGGAGGTTTTGATGCGCCGCCGCCGGTATGAACTGACAGATTATGAATGGTCGATCATAGAGCCTTTGCTGCCGAACAAGCCGCGCGGGGTGCCTAGGGTGGATGACCGCCGGGTGATCAACGGCATCTTGTGGCGCTTTCGGGCGGGAACGCCGTGGGCAGACATTCCCGAAAGATATGGTCCCTACACCACCTGCTACAACCGGTTTGTCCGCTGGCGCAAGGCCGGGGTGTGGGACCGACTGTTCGAGGCGGTGAGCAAAGCCCATGACGGTGACATCATTATGATCGACAGCAGCTGTGTCCGTGTGCATCAACAAGGGGCCACGGCAAAAAGGGGGATCAGGACGATGGCTGCATGGGCCGTTCCCGGGGTGGACTGACCACCAAAATCCACGCCCTCGTCGATGCGGATGGTCTGCCGATCAGGCTTTCGCTGACTGCTGGACAGACCCACGACAGCAAACCGGCCCTTGATCTGATTGAGGACATCAAGGAGGAAGCGATCTTGCTCGCTGACAAAGCCTATGATACCGACGCGCTTCGTGCCTTCACCACAGCGCGCAGAGCTTGGGCCAATATTCCGCCAAAAGCCAACCGCAAGCAGTCCTTTACCTTCAGTAAATGGCTGTACCGACACCGTAATCTCGTCGAGCGTTTCTTCAATAAGCTCAAGCACTATCGGGGCATTGCAACGCGCTATGACAAAAACCCGGAGAATTTCCTCGCCGCTGTAAAACTGGCTTCAGTCTGTATCTGGTTGAAAAATTATGAGTCTACGACCTA
>NZ_JAOBPP010000010.1 GCF_025574465.1 Kordiimonas aestuarii | reverse complement strand
TTTGCTCTTTGACATTGTAGGATGGAAGGGAGATGTGGACGGTGGTCTGGTGACCATTGTTTAGATCTCAAGGATACTCCGGAGGTTTAGTAAGCCTCTTATGTATCCGGCTACTTCGAGAGAAGTAGCGTCAGTGAATTCTTGAGCACGGTGAGCGATCATCGTGAGGAAGATTTTCTGGTTGTGTGAAGAACGGTGGTTTTTACGGAAACCATTAGGTTTCTTGTTCAACTTGAGAGTTTGATCCTGGCTCAGAACGAACGCTGGCGGCACGCCTAACACATGCAAGTCGGACGAGAAGGTAGCTTCGGTTACTGGACAGTGGCGGACGGGTGAGTAACACGTGGGAATATGCCTTTCGGTAAGGAACAACGCCTGGAAACGGGTGCTAATACCTTATACGCCCTTAGGGGGAAAGATTTATCGCCGAGAGATTGGCCCGCGCTAGATTAGCTAGTTGGTAAGGTAATGGCTTACCAAGGCGACGATCTATAGCTGGTTTGAGAGGATGATCAGCCACACTGGGACTGAGACACGGCCCAGACTCCTACGGGAGGCAGCAGTGGGGAATATTGGACAATGGGGGCAACCCTGATCCAGCGATGCCGCGTGAGTGATGAAGGCCTTAGGGTTGTAAAACTCTTTCAGATGGGAAGATAATGACGGTACCATCAGAAGAAGCTCCGGCTAACTCCGTGCCAGCAGCCGCGGTAATACGGAGGGAGCTAGCGTTGTTCGGAATTACTGGGCGTAAAGCGCGCGTAGGCGGCTTGGCAAGTAGAGGGTGAAATCCCGGGGCTTAACCTCGGAACTGCCTCCTAAACTGCCGAGCTAGAATCCTGGAGAGGTGAGTGGAATTCCTAGTGTAGAGGTGAAATTCGTAGATATTAGGAAGAACACCAGTGGCGAAGGCGACTCACTGGACAGGTATTGACGCTGAGGTGCGAAAGCGTGGGGAGCGAACAGGATTAGATACCCTGGTAGTCCACGCCGTAAACGATGGGTGCTAGATGTTGGGCAGCATGCTGTTCAGTGTCGAAGCTAACGCGTTAAGCACCCCGCCTGGGGAGTACGGTCGCAAGATTAAAACTCAAAGGAATTGACGGGGGCCCGCACAAGCGGTGGAGCATGTGGTTTAATTCGAAGCAACGCGCAGAACCTTACCAGCCCTTGACATACCAATCGCGGTTTCCGGAGACGGATTCCTTCAGTTCGGCTGGATTGGATACAGGTGCTGCATGGCTGTCGTCAGCTCGTGTCGTGAGATGTTGGGTTAAGTCCCGCAACGAGCGCAACCCTCGCCTTTAGTTGCCATCATTTAGTTGGGCACTCTAGAGGAACTGCCGGTGATAAGCCGGAGGAAGGTGGGGATGACGTCAAGTCCTCATGGCCCTTATGGGCTGGGCTACACACGTGCTACAATGGCGATGACAGAGGGCCGCGACACAGCGATGTGGAGCCAATCTCTAAAAGTCGTCTCAGTTCGGATTGTTCTCTGCAACTCGAGAGCATGAAGTTGGAATCGCTAGTAATCGCAGATCAGCATGCTGCGGTGAATACGTTCCCGGGCCTTGTACACACCGCCCGTCACACCATGGGAGTTGGTTTTACCCGACGCCGGTGGGCTAACCTTTTGGAGGCAGCCGACCACGGTAGAGTCAGCGACTGGGGTGAAGTCGTAACAAGGTAGCCGTAGGGGAACCTGCGGCTGGATCACCTCCTTTCTAAGGATGGCGATGAGATATCTTAGGATTGATCATTACCAGCTTAGCAAAAAGGCCAGTCATGAGCCTTGCTTTCAGATCAGATTAAATTCTGGCAGAAAGCTAAATCAGGCGGTCAGGCCGCCGTTCACATGTCCCTTCCATAGGAAATAAGAAGAACAGATGCTTCATGGAAGCATTTGCACGCCGGTTGAACTGCGAGTGAATGACCTTGTTCTGTAACGGGGCCTTAGCTCAGCTGGGAGAGCGCCTGATTTGCATTCAGGAGGTCAGCGGTTCGATCCCGCTAGGCTCCACCATTCACACGACAGTGTTCGGGTTGGTAGGGGCCGGTAGCTCAGGTGGTTAGAGCGCACGCCTGATAAGCGTGAGGTCGGAGGTTCAAGTCCTCCTCGGCCCACCATTTGCTTTTGCAGATGGCGCCCGCCATGAAGAGCTTTTCTGTGCGCTTCTTATTTTGGTCAAAAAGGGAAACGAGATTCCTCATTGTATGAGGAAGTTTTGAGTTTGCTGTTTGAAATTGTGAAGATGTTAATTGCGTGTTGTAGCTGGTTTTTCCAGTTACACAAACCTGTGGTCACTAGTCTGACGATCACAGGTTAAATACATGCTGAAAAAAGATCCGACATATCAGCTTTGGTATGGAGGTTGCGGCGCCGAGTGCTGCAGTCTTCGATTAAGTTCGCTTAATCAGCCAGGGTGGAGAGTTTTGCTCTCTGGATATGGAGGAGCTCTCAAGTGATTTAAGGGCATTTGGTGAATGCCTTGGCGTATGGAGGCGATGAAGGACGTGACAGGCTGCGAAAAGCTGTGGTGAGGTGCCAGTAACCTTTGACCCACAGATATCCGAATGGGGAAACCCACTCCTTTTGGAGTATTGCATGGTGAATACATAGCCATGTGAGGCGAACCCGGCGAACTGAAACATCTAAGTAGCCGGAGGAAAAGACATCAACAGAGATTCCCCTAGTAGTGGCGAGCGAACGGGGACCAGGCCAGTGTTATCTTTTGATCTACCGGAACCATCTGGAAAGTTGGACCATAGTAGGTGATAGTCCTGTACGGGAAAGAAAAGAAGATAGCCTCGAGTAGGGCGGGACACGTGAAATCCTGTCTGAACATGGGAGGACCACCTTCCAAGCCTAAATACTACCATACGACCGATAGTGAACCAGTACCGTGAGGGAAAGGTGAAAAGCACCCCGATGAGGGGAGTGAAATAGAACCTGAAACCGAATGCCTACAAGCAGTCGGAGCACCCATGTGGTGTGACGGCGTACCTTTTGTATAATGGGTCAGTGAGTTAGTCTACTTAGCAAGCCTAAGCCGTTAGGTGTAAGCGTAGCGAAAGCGAGTCTGAATAGGGCGCCTGAGTTAAGTGGATTAGACCCGAAACCCGGCGATCTAGTTATGGGCAGGTTGAAGGTGCAGTAACATGCACTGGAGGACCGAACCCACGTCTGTTGAAAAAGACGGGGATGACCTGTGACTAGGGGTGAAAGGCCAATCAAGCCGGGAGATAGCTGGTTCTCCGCGAAAACTATTTAGGTAGTGCCTCAGGTATTACCTACGGGGGTAGAGCACTGGATGGATGCGGGGGGCGCGAGCCTTACCAATTCTAACCAAACTCCGAATACCGTAGAGTAGAGCCTGGGAGACAGACTGTGGGTGCTAAGGTCCATAGTCGAGAGGGAAACAGCCCTGACCACCAGCTAAGGTCCCTAAATCATGTCTAAGTGGGAAAGCATGTGAGACGGCCATAACAACCAGGATGTTGGCTTAGAAGCAGCCATCATTTAAAGAAAGCGTAACAGCTCACTGGTCTAATTAAGCTGTCTTGCGGCGAAGATGTACCGGGGCTAAAGACATGTACCGAAGCTGTGGATGTGCACTTATGTGCACGTGGTAGCGGAGCGTTCCGTAAGCCGTTGAAGGTGTGGCGTGAGCCATGCTGGAGGTATCGGAAGTGAGAATGCTGACATGAGTAGCGAT
The DNA here is from genome assembly GCF_025574465.1 of Kordiimonas aestuarii. Taxonomy (GTDB): domain Bacteria; phylum Pseudomonadota; class Alphaproteobacteria; order Sphingomonadales; family Kordiimonadaceae; genus Kordiimonas; species Kordiimonas aestuarii. The sequence goes on along the minus strand of NZ_JAOBPP010000010.1, from coordinate 92,174 downwards.
AAAGAGTGTGAGAGACACTCTCGCCGAAAACCCAAGGGTTCCTGCGCAAGGCTAATCCGCGCAGGGTGAGTCGGCCCCTAAGGCGAGGCCGAAAGGCGTAGTCGATGGGAAACAGGTTAATATTCCTGTACCTGATGAGATGTGACGAATACTGGTCATAGTTCCTCCTTATTGGATTGGGGGGGCTGTAAAGGTGTTCCAGGAAATAGCCTCATCATATAGACCGTACCCTAAACCGACACAGGTGGGTTGGTAGAGCATACCAAGGCGCTTGAGAGAACTATGCTGAAGGAACTCGGCAAATTGCCTCCGTAACTTCGGGAGAAGGAGGCCCACCGTTGAGGCAACTCATCGGTGGGGGCACAAAAGAGGGGGTGGCGACTGTTTACTAAAAACACAGGGCTCTGCGAAGTCGCAAGACGACGTATAGGGTCTGACGCCTGCCCGGTGCCGGAAGGTTAAGAGGAGGTGTGCAAGCACCGAATTGAAGCCCCGGTAAACGGCGGCCGTAACTATAACGGTCCTAAGGTAGCGAAATTCCTTGTCGGGTAAGTTCCGACCTGCACGAATGGCGTAACGACTTCCCCACTGTCTCCAGCATAGACTCAGCGAAATTGAATTCTCCGTGAAGATGCGGAGTACCCGCGGTCAGACGGAAAGACCCCGTGCACCTTTACTACAGCTTCAGAGTGGTATTAGGGATAACATGTGTAGCATAGGTGGGAGGCTTTGAAGCCGGGACGCCAGTCCTGGTGGAGCCACCCTTGAAATACCACCCTTGTTGTTCCTGATATCTAACCACGTCCCGTGAAACCGGGACTGGGACCCTCTGTGGCGGGTAGTTTGACTGGGGCGGTCGCCTCCCAAATGGTAACGGAGGCGCGCGATGGTAGGCTCAGATCGGTTGGAAATCGATCGTTGAGTGCAATGGCATAAGCCTGCCTGACTGTGAGACTGACAAGTCGAACAGAGACGAAAGTCGGTCATAGTGATCCGGTGGTTCTGTGTGGAAGGGCCATCGCTCAACGGATAAAAGGTACGCCGGGGATAACAGGCTGATACTGCCCAAGAGCTCATATCGACGGCAGTGTTTGGCACCTCGATGTCGGCTCATCTCATCCTGGGGCTGGAGCAGGTCCCAAGGGTTTGGCTGTTCGCCAATTAAAGAGGTACGTGAGCTGGGTTTAGAACGTCGTGAGACAGTTCGGTCCCTATCTGCCGTGGGCGCAAGAGACTTGAGAGGAGCTGCCCCTAGTACGAGAGGACCGGGGTGGACGGACCTCTGGTGGACCTGTTGTGGCGCCAGCCGCATTGCAGGGTAGCTATGTCCGGACGGGATAACCGCTGAAAGCATCTAAGCGGGAAGCCCCCCTCAAGATTAGGTCTCTCTGAGAGCCGTGGAAGACCACCACGTTGATAGGTCAGGTGTGGAAGTGTGGTAACACATGAAGCTAACTGATACTAATTGCTCGATAGGCTTGAGAGCCCTCCATAGACAGAGAGGAAAGTTCTTCTTCTTATGTCTGCTTCCGGTATCGCAGTAGCGATCCCATGAAGCGCGCTCAAGGCTGCTGGTGAAAACCTGCAGACTTAAGTGATGGATCTTTAAAGCAGCATGTAAAACACGCAATTACTCTTTTGTTGATCTGGTGGTTATAACAAGGTTGTCCCACCCGGTCCCATCCCGAACCCGGAAGTGAAAAGCCTTTGTGCCGATGGTACTTCGTCTTAAGGCGCGGAAGAGTAGGTCGCCGCCAGATCTACAAAAGAGTAAAACATCTTTACACTCAAACACTTAAAACCGGCCAAAGGCCGGTTTTTTAGTTAAGGCTTTTGCCTGCCCCAGGCGCCGGCGCTCACGCTTGGCTCTCGCGAATACGGTCGCGGCGGCCAGCCGGCCTTACCTCAGCCCTAAGGGCGTCGGTAAGATGTGTGACACCGCTCGGTTCCTGCTCGTCAGGCAGCCCTGAGCGCCTTCCATGGGATCGCGTCAAGCGATACCAGGAGCAAAGAAAAAATTGACGCGGGATGGAGCAGTCCGGTAGCTCGTCAGGCTCATAACCTGAAGGTCGTAGGTTCAAATCCTACTCCCGCAACCACTTCCGTTATAACTCCATAATATGTGAGATATAACAAAGACCTACAAGAAAAACACCTCGCTCAGCGAAAGTTGAGCGGGGTGTTTTTTATGTGCTGACCGTCCCGCCCAATAAGACAAGCCCAGTGACCTGCGTCCTTTAAAACCAGTTAGTTAGAAGTAGAGTTCGTCAGACAGGAGACGGACATATGAAGAAGTGCAGGTTCAGCGAAGAACAGATCATCAGGGTTCTCAAGGAACAGGAGGCGGGGCCGCCGACGGCGGAGGTTTGTCGGCGTCATGGTATTGGTGAGAGCACCTTCTACAAGTGGAAGAGCAAGTACGGCGGCATGGAAGTGTCGGACGCCAAGAAGCTGAAAGCGCTTGAGGACGAGAACCTTCGCCTGAAGCGGCTGTGTTGGCCGACGGCATGCTTGATAACGCCATGCTGAAAGACTTTAGTTCAAAAAAAATGGTGACGCCCGCTGTCAAGCGAGAGGCGGTCCCTCACTTGAAGGCGAGCTATCAGGTGAGCGGACGGCGGGCGTGTCGGCTTGTGGCTGCTGATCGGGACATGATCCGGTTCCAATCAAGACGCCTGGATGACCAAGCGCTGAAGGATCGGCTTAAGGCGTTGAGTCATGAGCGCAAGCGTTTTGGCTACAGACGGTTGCATATCCTGCTGGAACGGGAGAGTGTTCACGTGAACCATAAGAAGCTCAGGCGGCTGTACCGGGAAGAAGGACTGCAGGTGAGGAAGCGGGGTGGTTGCAAGCGTGCCTTGGGCACACAGGCGCCTCTGGTGGCGCGGTCCAGACCCAATGAGCGCTGGTCGCTTGTTCGCGAAGCGGGCATTTACGCCACCTTGTCAGCGACAGCTTCACCGATGGTCGCCGGTTCAGCATGCTGTGCATCGTTGATGATCATAGCCGCGAATGCCTGGTGCTGGTGGCCGACACATCGCTGTCGGGCGTCAGGATGGCGCGAGAGCTGGACCGGTTGATTGCTGAGCGCGGCAAGCCTCATACGATTGTCCTTGCTTGTTCAAGTCTCGCGCGCACCATTGTGATACATTTTCGGTCTTTAATCCCGACGTGCCCACTCCCTCGATCTACAGTCTGCCAAGACTGAGCTCGACAAAGAGAGCTGAGTTGATCGCGAACGGCATATTCGACCTTCTCTCGATTCCTGATGACTTCGCGCTCACCGCCAATCAGAAAGGGGTTGTGCAGGCAGCAAAGTCAGGTGCGCCTATCATTGATTTCGAAGGGATGAGGGCTTTCTTTTCTGCTCTCAGCTTCCCGCTCTATTTTCTCGACTACGAGACCTATGCGTCAGCCGTGCCGCTGCTCGACAGGACGAGCCCCCACAAGCATTTTCCGGTTCAGTATTCGCTGCACGTCCCTCATGCCGATGGTGAGCTTGAACATCACGAATATCTGGAGCGCGAGGCGCGGCTTCCTGATCGCCTGGTTGCACAATTGAATGCCGATATCGGCAGCGAAGGCAGCATCGTTTCGTGGCACGCTTCGTTCGAGAAAACACAGAACAAAGAGATGGCACGGCTGTTCCCGGAGTATGCTGCATTTCTCGCCGATCTGAACGAGCGCATGGTTGATTTAGAGGGTGTTTTTAAAGCCAATTACGTTGATGCCCGCTTTGACGGCTCGACCTCCATCAAGAAAGTGCTCCCCGTTATTTGTCCCGAGCTCAGCTACAAGGAGCTCAATGTGCAGGATGGTGCCACCGCTATGGACGCGTGGCAGAAGATGATCGCTTCGGACGGCGATGAGGCCGATCATATGGCCCGCAATTTGCTCAGTTACTGCAAACTCGACACCTTCGCGATGGTAGAAATCTATCGGTTTCTGTCCAAGCTTGCAGCAATGTGACCCCGTTATCTTGCGCGTCGCCTGCCGATCATAGAACATAAACGTCAATTGAGCGTATATAAGGGGTATAAGAGTCTTGGCGGTTTTGGGTGATTCTATTCCAGTGGATTACTTTACTGGAAGCGGTTTGCCCATGACACAAAAAGAAAAAGTGGCGGCCAATGACAATGGCGCCGGGAAGGAAGAGGCGGAGCAGCATCTGCGCAGCATTGCCCGTGCTGTCGGACGCCACATTGCCCGTGAGCATTTTAGGGCCTGGGAAAGGCGGCGGCAACGGGCGGCCAATGATAACCGGCCTGTGGTGTCAGAGGAAGAGGGGCAGTCCCCGGAGGGGTGAAACCTGGTTTTAAGAGAAAGGAAAAACCCCATGGCCCGCACCGCGCTTTACGCCCGTTATTCCTCTGATATGCAAAGCACGTCTTCCATCGACGATCAGTTCCGCATCTGCCGCGATCAGGCGGCGCGGGAGAAATGGAAGGTGGCGGGCACCTATAAGGACGCCGCCATTTCCGGCGCCAGCGTCACCTTGCGTCCGGGCATTCAGGCGCTGTTGCAGGATGCGACCGCCGGTAAGTTCGAGATCGTGTTGGCGGAGGCGCTCGATCGCGTTAGTCGCGATCAGGCCGATGTAGCGATCCTGTTCAAACACCTGAAATTTGCCGGTGTTAAAATCGTCACGCTGGCCGAGGGCGAAATCTCTGAGCTGCATGTCGGCCTCAAGGGTACGATGAATGCGCTGTTCCTCAAAGACCTCGCCGCCAAGACCCATCGCGGCCTGCGCGGGCGGGTGGAGAAGGGCAAGGCAGGCGGTGGGCTTTGCTATGGTTATGATGTGGTCAAGCGCCTCGACGGCAACGGCGACCCAATCCGCGGCGAGCGCAAGATCAATAAGGCCGAGGCAACCATCGTCCGCCGCATCTTCCGCGAATTCGCCGATGGCAACAGCCCCAAGGCCATCGCCAGAGACCTCAATCGCGACAATATCCCCGGCCCTTTCGGTAAGAATTGGGGTGACACGACCATTCGCGGCCATGTCAATCGCGGCACTGGCATCATTCACAACGAGCTTTACGTGGGCGTTATCGTCTGGAACCGGCTGCGCTATATCAAGAACCCTGAGACGGGCAGGCGCGTCTCACGCATCAACCCGGAAGCTGAATGGATCAGGACGGAAGTGCCCGAATTGCGCATCATCGATGATGAGCTGTGGCAGGCGGCGCGCCAGCGGCAGCGGGAAATTTCTGTGAAATTCGAGAATGTCACCAAAGGCGTGCGTGCCTATCGCGCCAAGAAGCTGAATGGCTTGCGTCGCCCGGCGTTTCTGTTCTCCGGCTTGCTGAAATGCGGCTGCTGCGACGGGCAATATGGCATCATCACCAAGGATCGCTATGGCTGCCTCAACCGCAACCGGCGCGGTACTTGCGATAATGGCCGCACCATCCGCCGCGATGTGATTGAAGAGCGCATTCTTGCGGGCCTCACCAAAAAGCTGGTTTCTGCTGAAAACGTCACCGAAGCCGTGCGCGCCTACGCCGAGGAACTGAACCAACAGAACCGCGAATGCCGAGCGCAAACCGATATTGACCGCAAGGCGCTCGATAAGATCGAACGCGGCATTGCAGGTATCATGTCCGCCATCGAGGACGGCATGTATCAGCCCAGCATGAAGACGCGGATGGATGATCTGGAGCGGCAGAAGGTCGAGATCCTGGCACGCATGGAGGACGTGCCTTCGGATGTGCCGGATATTCATCCGAATATTGCACAAATCTACAAAGCCAAGGTGACGCAGTTGAGCGATGCGCTGGCCGATCCGGAACTGCACAATCAGGCAGCCGAGGCGATCCGCGCGCTTGTGGGTGAAGTGGTGCTTATGCCCGGCGACAAACGTGGCGAGGTAAACGCCACCTTACGCGGCGAGCTGATGGGGATTCTTGACATCGTTTCCGGGCGCAAAACCCAAAACCGATCCCAAGTTATAACAAAAGAAGTTGCGTGCTCCCGCAACCAAAGCAGAAAACCTCAGCCCATCGGGCTGGGGTTTTTGCTTTTTGGTCGCTGTGAGATACGGATTTTACACCTTGTAAAACAAGATAACAGACTGATTTACAAGGTTCTTTGCGAAGTTGACGAACCGCAAAGCGGTGAGGCTAATCCTACTCCCGCAAGCAATAAAACAAAGGGTCCCCAATCGGGGGCCCTTTTGTTTTATTGAGGCCGCCTATTAAACATATCGAAAAAATAGATTAATAGAACAAAAATAATCAATTTTACTCAATAATTCCCAAGAAGTATTAATCAAAAATTCTGATTTCTGGAGGAAAGATCAATGCTTAGACAAACCTTATCTGTGATCGCCATAGCGGCGGTTAGCTTCTCGTCGGTTGTTGTATCGAACGCGGCACTTGCCGACGATAAGATGGTCACAAATGAATACTGGTGGCCCAATAAGCTGGACTTGGGCCCACTTCGCCAGAATTCGGAAGTGTCAGACCCCATGGGGCAGGCTTTCGACTACGCAAAGGAGTTTAACAGCCTCGACCTGCAGGCAGTGAAGGCGGACATTGAGACGCTGATGACAACCTCGCAGGCGTGGTGGCCAGCCGATTATGGCAATTACGGACCATTTTTCATCCGGATGGCGTGGCACAGTGCAGGTACCTACAGGCTTTTTGATGGACGCGGCGGTTCGGACGGTGGCATGCAGCGCTTTGCGCCCCTCAATAGCTGGCCAGACAATGCGAACCTTGATAAAGCGCGGCGGCTTTTATGGCCCGTCAAGCAGAAGTATGGCCGGAAAATTTCCTGGGGCGATCTTATGGTTCTTGCCGGGACTGTGGCTATGGAATCCATGGGCTTCGAGACGTTCGGTTTTGCAGGTGGGCGTATAGATGCGTGGCAGCCGGAAGAGGTATATTGGGGTCCCGAGGGTGAATGGCTAGGCAGTGAGCGCCACAGTAACGACAGGCAGCTCCAAAAGCCACTTGCTGCAACCCGAATGGGGCTGATTTATGTTAATCCCGAGGGGCCGAATGGTGTGCCGGATCCGCTCGCTGCGGCCAGAGATATTCGGGCGACGTTTGGCGGCATGGCGATGACAGATGAGGAGACGGTTGCTCTCATCGCCGGCGGCCATACCTTTGGTAAGGCGCACGGTGCAGCCGACGCAGCGAAAAATGTCGGTGTGGAGCCGGAGCGCGGAGGCCTTGAACAGCAGGGCCTGGGGTGGGAAAACAAGCACGCTAGCGGTAGAGGCGCGGATACGATCACAAGTGGTCTCGAAGGCGCATGGACCGTTGACCCCGCCTCATGGACCCACAATTACCTTCAAAATCTGTTTATGTTTGACTGGGTACAGACAAAAAGCCCGGCCGGGGCGATCCAATGGACGCCGTCCGATGAAAGCGCTTCTGAACTTGTGCCGGATGCCTATGACCCGTCGAAGCGACACGCGCCGATCATGTTCACCACCGACCTTGCGCTTAAGTTCGACCCGGCATATCGCAAGATTTCTGAGCGGTTTCTTGAGAATCCGGAAGAGTTCGAGCTTGCTTTTGCCAAGGCTTGGTTCAAGCTGACACATCGCGACATGGGCCCGCGAACACGCTATCTTGGTGACCTGGCTCCAAAAGAGGCGTTGATCTGGCAGGGCCCGGTGCCTGAGGTTGATCACGACCTTATTACGCCTGAAGACGTTGCTGCGCTCAAGGCCGATATTCGCGCGACGGGCCTGTCAGTACCTGAGTTGGTGCGAACGGCGTGGGCATCTGCGTCCAGCTTCCGTGGAACAGATATGCGCGGCGGCGCAAATGGTGCACGTGTGCGCCTGGCACCACAGAAGGACTGGGCAGCCAATAGCCCGCAAGAACTGGCGAAAGTGTTGAAGATGCTGGAGGGCGTTCAGGACAACTTCAACAAATCCCAATCCGGCACCAAAAAAGTATCTCTTGCAGACGTTATTGTTCTGGGCGGGGCTGCTGCTATTGAACAGGCTGCCATGAACGCCGGTTATGATATTGATGTCCCTTTTATGCCTGGGCGTACCGATGCCACACAGGAAATGACCGACATTGATGCCTTTGAAGTGTTGATGCCGACGGCGGACGCTTTCCGGAACTATTTTGTGGTGGATAATCCGAGGTCGCCAGCAGAGATGATGGTTGAAAAGGCGGCGCTCTTAAATCTGTCCGTGCCTGAAATGACGGTGCTGCTAGGCGGCATGCGCACGCTGGAGGCGAATGCGGGCAAGTCCAAACACGGAGTGTTTACCGACCGCCCAGGCACCCTGAGCAACGACTTCTTTGTCAACCTGCTGGACATGTCGACACGTTGGAAGAAGGCGACAGACACAGAAGGGGTTTACGAGGGGTATGACCGGAACACGGGTGACGTGAAATGGACCGCGACACCAGTGGATCTTATCTACGGCTCCAACAGCGAGTTGAGGGCGATCGCGGAAGTTTACGCCACCGATGATGCAGGCGAAAAGTTTGTTCAGGATTTCGTGGATGCCTGGACCAAGGTAATGCGTCTGGACCGGTTCGACCTCTGATCCGCAATTGTCTGATCAAGGTTGATCCGGAGGCTGCACAGAGGTGGCGGGGTTTCCGGCTAGTGTCGCTGTGAGGGCCATTACTCAAAGATAAGTCGGAAAGGATCTGGGGGCACTCAGGTCCTTTTTTGCTGTCACCCTTGTGTGGCTTTGCGGAATACTACGCAGGGCAGCGCTATAGAGTCGCTATTCCCCTATATCGTTGGGAAGGTATATTTATTTCGGGTGTTTTTGAGGTTGTCGTGGCCGTATGCCCATGTATGTATCAGCCTGTATCGTTGTTCACCCTATAGCTGCAGGTTGCCTTCATGACTTCTGCCCGTGCTGAAAACTCAATTAACGAGCTGTTGCGAGAGGTCTTTGGATTCTCCGCGTTCCGACGTGGGCAACAGCATGTTGCGCAAACCTTGGTGGAAGGGCGTAACATGCTTGCAATCATGCCAACAGGCGCAGGAAAAAGCCTGTGTTATCAAATAGCTGCGCTGGTTCGACCAGGGGTGACGGTTGTGGTTTCGCCGCTTCTGGCGCTTATGGACGATCAGGTTGCCAGCCTCAAGGCAAACGGAGTGGCAGCGGAAACAATCAACAGCACAAGAAGCCGCGATGAGAAAATCGCGATATGGAAACGGCTGACGGGGGGTGAGCTGAAGCTCCTTTATATGTCACCCGAACAATTGATGAATGGCCGTGTGCTTTCGTCCTTGACGAGGCAGCACGTCGCCATGTTCATCGTGGATGAAGCGCACTGTGTGTCACAGTGGGGCCATGATTTCAGGCCGGAATACCGGCAGCTCAACGCGCTGCGCGAAACTTTCCCGGGCATCCCTATCGGCGCGTTTACCGCAACGGCGGATGAGCGCACCCGGCGGGAGATCATGGATAATTTGTTGGGCAATAACGCCGAAGTGGTGGTGCAGGGCTTCGACCGACCCAATATTCGTATTGACGTCCAGCAGAAAAACAATGCCAGCAAACAGCTTCTGGATTTCCTGCAGGACTTTCACGGTCAACAAGGGATCGTCTATTGCCTGTCTCGCGCCCGCGTGGAGGCCACTGCCAAACTTCTCAATCAGAAGGGGTATAAAGCCCTGCCGTATCACGCCGGATTGCCTGCGGATGTGCGTCAGGAAAACCAGGAACTGTTTTTGAGCCGGTCCGGCATCATTATGGTGGCGACGATTGCCTTTGGCATGGGCATCGACAAACCCGATGTACGGTTTGTCATGCACATGGACCTGCCAAGCAGCATGGAGGCCTACTATCAGGAAATGGGCAGGGCAGGCCGCGACGGTGCGCCGGCGCGCGCCATGATGCTTTATGGTTTTGACAATATCCGCGCGCGGCGTGAGATGATAAATGGGTCCGGCGCATCGGAGGAGAAAAAGCGTTCTGAGCAGCAACGTCTCAATGCATTGCTGGCGTTTTGTGAAGCGGCAACATGCCGGAGGAACGTCTTGTTGCGGTATTTTGGGGATGCCGAAAAACCGCCTTGTGGGCATTGTGATACGTGCTTGTATCCTCCGGATGTTTATGACGGCACGCCGCTTGCGAAACTCGCCCTTGGGGCGATTGATGCGACAGGTGAGATCTACGGCCGCACATATATCGTCGACCTGCTGGTGGGGGCCGGAAACCAAAAGCTTAAAGCCTCTGGGCATGACCGGCTCGAAATTTTCGGGCTCGGGAGAGACGTGTCAGGGCCTGAATGGCAAAATATCTTCAGGCAAATGCTTGCGTGTGGGCTAGTCGATGTGGATACCACATACGGGTCTCTAAAAATTCGGCAGGCTGGGCGCGCTGTGCTGCATGGTACAGAGCATGTGCAATTCGTTAAAGGGAATGCTGCCATCTCTCGCAGGCGCAAAAAAGTGGTGCGAGAGCAGCACCTGTCCACGGGCGACGAAGCACTTTTTGAGCATCTGAAAGCCGTCAGACTCGAGCTTGCGCGCGAAGAAAATGTGCCAGCCTACGTGATTTTTCATGACGCCGTCCTGATGGAATTTTCTGCCCTGAAACCCGGAAATGAACCTGAGATGCTTGCGGTCAGCGGGGTTGGCCCCAGAAAGGTCGAAAAATACGGTGCCACTTTCATCAAGGCAGTGGCGAATTTTAGACCCGGCCCCGGCCCGGCGTAGATGCACACGTGCCCTGACTTTCACAGGGCTGTCACATACTGCGGGCAAAGATGTCATAGTCCTTAATAGAAATAATCTGACGGCAGACATGAGAGCCTTCCTTGGTGGAAATGACGGTCCTGCGACCGAAAGACTGAACCTTATGGGCCACTCTACAATCCTGCTCACCTGTGAGCATGCCTCGAACCGGTTGCCGGAGCGGCTGGGCACGCTTGGTCTGATGCGGGATGTGCTTGAAGGCCATATTGCTTGGGACATTGGTGCTGGGGCACTGACTGAGCGCCTGTCGGATCTCCTTGACGCGCCAGCGATTATGCAGCGTTTTTCCCGCCTTGCATACAATTGCAACAGGCCGCCCGATGCAGCAGATGTGATACCGCACTCCTATAAAGGATGCCCCATTCCCGGTAATCTGGAGGTGACGGGCGAGGAGCGCGCGCTTCGGCAACAAGCCATTTGTGACCCGTTTCACGCCCTGATTAGTAGCAGCCTGAATGCCGTTGGTCGGCGTAGTCCATATGCGACACTGATTTCAGTTCAGTCCTTCGCGCGCGAAGCAGCTACGGATGACCTGGATATCGGGGTCGTGTGTGACAAAGACACGAGGCTGGCTGACGCGCTCTATGAAGTGTTTTGCCATGATGCTACCTACCGCGTTGCCCGAAACAAGCCTTATGGTCCAGACCAAGGGGTCACCCATATACTCAAATCTCATGGTATGGCGCGCCATTTGTTAAATGTGATGGTCACTGTACGGAATGATTTGATCCACGATAGCTTGGGCCAAGACAAAATTGCGCGTTATCTAGCTTCCGTGATCAGGGAGGCGATGACGGGACTGACGGTTCCGCGCCCGCACCGACTCGAGCCGGCTCGGCGGCGGAGGTGTTATAGCTGATGACAATATTTGGCGCAGGATGTATTGACAGCGCTGTCAGCGTTACATACAACTTGTGCCGGGAAGGATAGTGCACATCAATGTGTGCTATGATATTTCTGACATTGCTTCAAATAACAAATAAGACCCGGGCCCCTCGGGCGAAGCGTCGGTATAACAAGGTTGAGCGTCACAATGCGCCACAGGCGCGGTGTATGTTCCGCAATACATGAGGGGCTTTCGATGCTGAAACGCATTGCACCAATAATTCTATTCCTGTTTTTTTCCCCGGCATCTGCGTATGCCGCGGGGGAAGCCAGCGTCAGTTCGCCGGATGGCAAACTTATGGTCTCTGTCCTGACGGAGAGTGGTAAGCTCTATTATACCGTTGCACGAGATGGCAAAGCTGTTCTCACTCCGTCGCAACTGGGCTTCCGGTTATATGAAGACAAAAGTTTTGAACGCGGGCTGCAGATCACGGGCTCTCGTACCGTCGGTTTTGATGAGACCTGGGAGCAGCCTTGGGGTGAACGTCAGTTTGTGCGCAATCACTATAATGAGCTGACTGTCGAGGTTCGCGAGCAAGCGAAACCTAAGCGCCATTTGAGTGTTGTGTTTCGCGTCTATGACGATGGTATCGGTTTCCGTTATGAAGCCCCTGCAGACAGTGGCTTTGGCGAAATCGGCATCACCGATGAAATTACAGAATTTGCATTTGCGGAAGAAGCCAGGGTCTGGTGGATCCCGTCGCGCTGGTGGAACCGGTACGAATATATCTATAACGAGACCGCGCTGCATCAGGTGCCCATCGCGCACACACCGATCACCATGCGCCGTGAGGATGGGCTGCATATCTCCATTCACGAGGCGGCGCTCACAAACTATTCAGGCATGTCGCTGCTCAAGAAACATGGTTTGACCTACGAGGCTGATCTGGCTCCCGGGCCGGACGGCATCAAAGTGCGGCTTGATGGTGGCGCGTTTGTAACTCCCTGGCGGACCTTGCAGATCACCGAAGATGCGACAGGTCTGCTAGATTCCAGCTTGATCCTCAACCTTAATGAGCCGAACAAGCTGGGCGATGTTTCATGGGTGGAGCCGGGGAAATACGTTGGTATTTGGTGGGGGATGCATTTGGCCGTCGAAAGCTGGGGTTCTGGCCCGACCCACGGCGCTACAACTAAAAACACCAAACGTTATATCGACTTTGCCGCCAAATATGGTTTTGACGGTGTGCTGGTCGAAGGCTGGAATGAGGGCTGGGATGGTGACTGGTTCCACAACGGTGATGTGTTCAACTTCACTAAACCTTACCCTGACTATGACCTTGAGGAGCTTGGGAAATATGCCCGGGAACGTGGTGTGCGGATTATCGGACACCATGAGACATCGGGCAGCGTCAGCAACTATGAAAGCCAAATGGCTGGCTCGTTTGCCCTACTGGCCAAGAATGGTGTCGCGCAAGTGAAGACCGGGTATGTCGCACATGCGGGGGACATCAAGCGCGTTGATGAAAATGGGAAGCCGGTTTACGAATGGCACGATGGCCAGTTTATGAGCCAGCATCATGAACGGGTCCTAGTGGAGGCAGCAAAGCATCATATCGCTATCAATAGCCATGAGCCAATCAAGGATACGGGCCTGCGGCGGACCTACCCAAACTGGATCTCCCGTGAAGGAGCACGAGGCCAGGAATATAATGCCTGGGGCTCCCCCGGTAACCCGCCAAGCCATACGGCGGTGTTGCCTTATACACGCATGCTTTCCGGTCCAATGGACTTCACGCCGGGTATTTTCGATCTGTTGTTCGAGGAAGCCCAGCCAAATGACCGGGTGCGCACCACGCTCGCCAAGCAGCTGTCGTTCTATGTGGTGCTCTATAGCCCGATCCAGATGGCGGCGGACCTGCCGGAGAACTACGAGGCGCGTCAGGATGCCTTTCAGTTCATCCGCGACGTGCCGACCGATTGGGCCGAAAGCCATGCGCTCAATGGTGAGATCGGTGACTATGTCACCTTTGTCCGCAAAGACCGCAATAGTGATGATTGGTATCTCGGCAGCCTGACCAATGAGGAAGGGCGGACGCTTGAGATAACGCTTGATTTTCTGGAAGCAGATCGCCTGTACACTGCTGAGATCTACCGCGACGGCGTGAATGCGGACTGGGACACCAATCCTTACGCGATGGTCATTGAAAGCAAAACCGTGACTGCATCAGACAGGATGGCACTGTCGCTTGCACCGGGCGGAGGTATGGCTGTCCGCTTTACACCGGTAAAATAGTAGCGGCCGCGTCCACCTGTTGAAGGTGGGCGCGGCTTCTGCCAGACTATCCGCAGAAGCATTGTGTCACTGTGCACAGCATCGTTTTCTGGGGATTTTTTATGCAGGACTGCATTCTGGCTATGGACCAGGGCACGACGTCGAGCCGAGCCATCGTCTTCAACAAGACGGGCGAAATCATAGCACTCAAACAGGCTGAGTTTGCGCAGCACTATCCTGCTGACGGCTGGGTGGAGCATGACGCGGAAGAGATATGGTCCACCAGTCTTCAAACTGCCCGTGCCGCTCTGCGGGAAGCCGAAAGCAAGGATAACCGCGTTGTCGCAATTGGCATTACCAACCAGCGGGAAACCTCTGTCCTGTGGGAGCGAGAGAATGGTAAGCCCTTGCACCGCGCTATTGTGTGGCAAGACCGGCGCACGGCAGATGAGTGCCGGAGGCTAAAGCAGGACGGCGCTGAAGCCGATATTCAGAACAAGACAGGTTTGCTGTTGGACCCTTATTTCTCGGCGACCAAAGTGGCGTGGATGCTGGATAATGTGAGCGGCGCCCGTGCGGCAGCGGGGGACGGTAAACTCGCGTGGGGCACCGTCGACAGTTATCTGATTATGAAGCTGACAGGCGGCAAGGTACATGCAACCGACGCCACCAACGCCAGCCGCACCAGCCTCTTTAACATCCGCAAACAGGAATGGGATGATGAGCTGTTGAGGCTTTTTAACGTGCCGGCGACCATTTTACCGGATGTGCGGGATTGTGCTGCGGATTTTGGTCAAACGGACCCGGAACTTTTCGGTCGTGCGATTCCCATATTGGGCGTGGCGGGCGACCAGCAGGCAGCGACCATCGGGCAATGTTGCTTTGAAGAAGGCGCGATCAAAAGCACCTATGGTACGGGATGCTTTGTCCTGATGAACACAGGCACGGAATTTGTCCCGTCCAGCAACCGGCTGCTGACCACCGTGGCATACCGCTTGGGCGGCAAGACAACCTATGCGCTTGAGGGATCTATCTTTATCGCTGGAGCCGCTGTGCAGTGGTTGCGAGATGGTCTGCAGATTATAAAAAACGCAAAAGAGAGTGAACGACTGGCCATGTCGGTTAAGGATAGTGGCGGTGTTTATATGGTGCCTGCTTTCACGGGGCTCGGTGCACCGCACTGGGACCCGGATGTACGTGCGGCTATCTTTGGCATGACGCGCGCCACTGGCCGAGCCCAGGTGGTGCGGGCAACGCTTGAGGCAGTTTGTCATCAGACCCATGACTTGTTCAGTGTAATGGCGGACGACGGTATAAAACCTGCAATATTGCGGGTGGACGGAGGCATGGTTGCCAATGACTGGATGGTGCAAACCCTTTCGGACACATTGGCCTTGACCGTCGACCGGCCCGAGGTGATGGAAACCACAGCACTTGGGGCGGCCTATCTCGCCGGGTTGCAGTTCGGCCTTTATGGATCGCTGGAGGACCTCAGCGCAAACTGGCGAGTGGAAAGACGTTTTGAACCCGCAGCAGACAATGATGATCGGCGGAGAAGACTTGAGAAATGGCAGTGTGCAGTGAAGGCCGCGCGGGCATTTTCAGCTTAATGTTGTTCGTGCGCAGCCATCCAGTTGGAAAGGGTATGTTGCTCGGTCGCGGTTAGGCAAAGACCGAGTTTGCTGCGGCGCCACAGGATGTCTTCTGCTGTTTGCGCCCATTCATGTGCCATCAAATAAGTGACTTCGCGTTCATAAAGACCGGCCCCAAAATGGATGCCAAGGTCCTTTGTCCCTTCCACGCCTTCCAGGAGATGCGCGACCCGCGTGCCATATGCAAGGCAAAGTCTGCGCAGCAGAGCTGGGCTTAGCCAGTCATTCCGGGCTTGTATGTTAGTATAAAAGGCATCGAAATCACCAGCTTCGATGTCCCCTCCAGGCAGTACCGCGCCGTGTGTCCATGGCCTGTGACCATGAGGGATAAAGGGCGATAACTTTTCCAACACGTCTTCCGCCAGTCGGCGATAGGTGGTGACTTTGCCCCCATATATGCTGAGAAGTGGCGGAGTTTTTTCATCTGCTTCGAGATCCAGCACGTAGTCTCGCGTAAGTTTGGAGGCGTTTTTTTCCCCGTCATCATATAGGGGGCGTACTCCGGAGAAGCTCCAGACCACCTGCTCGGGCGTAACCGGGCTGGCAAAATAACCGGAGACGAGGTCGCAAAGATACTCGATTTCTTGTTTATCGATTTTCACCCGCGCGGGCTCGCCGTGATATGGCACATCGGTTGTGCCTATCAGGGTATAGTCACCGCGGTAAGGAATGGCGAATACCACCCGGCCGTCACTCCCCTGAAAGGTATAGGCGCGTGAACCTTCATAGAGTTTGGGGACAACGATGTGGCTGCCCTTGACGAGCTTCATGTTATTTACCGTACCGCTCATGACGGGCAGGTGTTCCTGCACCATGTCAACCCACGGCCCGGCGGCATTGACGATAACGCGGGCGGTGGCGCTGATGCGTTTGTGTGTTGGTGTTTCGTATTCAATCCGCCAGCAGTCACCCGTTTTTGACGCGCGCAGGAAGCGGTGCCGGGTTAATATCGAGGCGCCTTTTTCGGCGGCGGCAATGGCGTTTATTATAACGAGACGGCTATCGTCCACCCAGCAGTCGGAATATTCGAAGCCTTTTTTAAATTCTGTCTTAAGGGGGGACTGTTGGCTGGGATCAGCCAGATTCAAGGTTTTGGTCACGGGCAACAGTTTACGGCCACCAAGGTGGTCATAAAGCCAAAGGCCAATACGCAAGATAAAGGCAGGGCGCAGCCCACTGTGATGCGGCAGGACGAAGCGCATGGGATGAATGAGATGAGGGGCCATGCTCATCAATGTTTCACGCTCCCGCAGGCTTTCCCGCACCAGATGGAATTCGTAGTTTTCGAGGTACCGGAGGCCACCATGGATGAGCTTGGAACTGGCACTGGATGTGGCGCTGGCGAGGTCATTTTGTTCAACCAGGCAGACGCTTAAGCCCCGTCCGGCAGCGTCTCGGGCGATTCCGACCCCGTTGATGCCCCCTCCGACGACAAAAATGTCAAAGTGGTTCAATTGCGACTCTGACATTCAATCCTTCCTTTAACCGCTATTGCATTCGACCAACCTGCTGGTCTTGTCAGTGAGACGACACCGCGATAAGGGGCGGTGTCCTGTGCGGCATTTATAGGGCGAAGGGTGAGCGAGATGGAAAGGCGGTGACCTTCCAGCTCCTGCTTCAACCAGAGGCCATTTTCAAGCTTGTTGTTGGCGCGTTTGAGAGTCAAGCGTTGCTGTTTCTTGTCGAGCGCGATAAAGGCTTCTCGGCGCCCCAGAACCTGGAAAAAGATTGGATCAGCCTTTTCTGCCCTCGGCATCAGCACAATCGCGCACTGACCTTTGGGAATGGCCGTGGGTACAGGCGCAAGTCGGTCCTGCAGGGCCGCGCTATCGAGCACCGATGATGGCGCACGGCAAGCAGCCAAGCATAGGAGCACCCCTGCCAGTAACGTGCGTTTCACCAATTTCTCCCCACAGTGGACCGTGCTGATAGCAGTATCCCATTTTGCTCTTGCTGTTACTTAACAAGGACCAGGGTGGAAACACAATATGACGAATGGGAAGATTACTTCAGAACGGCGTGAAGCTGGATAGTTGATTCTTGGCCAAAGGGAGGCCAAGCTCAATTGACAGCGCTGTCTTTTGCCGCTAAAGACACTGGGCACTAAAGGTCTGACAGTGCACTGCTGGGAAGAGTAAGTACCAAGCGGGAAACGCCGAAAATGGCCGTGCCGTTTGGGAAGGGGAAGGTTATGACAAACACTGAAACTTGTGTTGTGGCCGATGTTGGCGGCACAAACGGGCGCTTTGGACTCGCGCGCTTCTTTCCGGGCGAACACAAACCCCATATCGAAAAAGTTTCAGTTTTTGCCTGTGCTGAAAATTCCGGTGTCAGTGAGATGCTCGGGCGTTACCTCAATGAGCTGGGCGCTGATCGCCCCAGCCTTGCCCGCCTCGCCATTGCAGGACCGACCAATGATCGGCACGGTCGCCTGACCAATCTTGGGTGGCAGGCAGACGCGACAACGCTTGAGGCCGACCACGGTCTAAAAAACGTGAAACTGCTGAATGACTTTGGTGCCCTTGCCGGAGCTTGCCAATTTCTCGAAGAGGGCGTTGATTATATTTCTCTGAAAAAAGGCGCTGAAGATTCCAAGGGTCCTATTTCTGTCATGGGGCCGGGCACGGGGTTTGGGGTGGCGCTACTTGTGCCCGTCGGTAGTGAATGGATCACTGTGCCGACCGAGGGCGGTAATATGGCGTTTGCCCCGTCTACGCGACTTGAACATGACCTGACCGAACATCTGCGTGCAGAAATGGGCCATGTTTCCGTTGAGACTTTTCTTTGTGGTGAAGGGATTGCCCGCATTCACCGTTTTCTGGTCGATTATGGCGGGAGTGGTGATCGTGGCTTGAGCCCAGCAGAGATTACCAAGATGGCTGGAGAAGGTGGTGCGCCATCATGCACGCGGGCGGTGCAGCTTTTCCTCTCGATCGTTGGCAGCTCAGCAGGCAATATTGCACTGGCGCACGGCGCGACGGGGGGTGTTTTCCTTGGTGGCGGCATCTTGCCCAAAATCGTTAATATGGTTTCTTCAAGCGACCTGTTACGCCGATTTGTGGCCAAGGGACCGATGCAGCCTTATCTCGATCGCATCCCGGTCAACCTTATTACCGCAAAATATGCAGCGCTGATTGGCTCCGCTGTTTTGTAAGTAGCCATCTGCAAAAACGAATTTGACCCCCCAGGCAAAAAAAACACCCCGACAGAATTTTCTGTCGGGGTGAAGATGTGCTCTCATCTGGAACAGCCGCGCTGTATCGGGAGGTTGTCGGCTATCTTCAAAGAGGCCCCTAATAGAAATGCACAGGCTCTGCCGAGGGAACTCGGTACGGGAGAGCCAATACAAAAGAACTTTATCGGCTATTTTGCAAATATCAATGCAAATCTATTATTTTTTGCAAAATTTGAGTGTTGTTCCGTCGTATAATGCTCATATTTTCTTATTAAATATTTGTTTTATATGTATTTATTTTTTTGTAAAATATGCAAAATAGCCCTGCTGCAACTTGAGCTCTGGTTGCATGGTAGCGTGGCCTTCGCTACTCTGGGGCGGCAGGGAGCGGATTCTCGAATCCGCCTCGGAATCCGTAGAAGCGCATTCGTTGGCAGTTGACGCTGTCCGGCGTTTGCTGCTGAAAAGCAAGTTCTCGAGTGAAGTTAAGTTTTGGTTTCGCCAATATTTTGGCGGATTGTCTGGCTACTGAGCAAAACCGGCTTGGCATTCACCAGCCTGATTTGATTACGCGCTTGCCGCAGGAAATATTTGGCTTCTAATGTTAGAAGATTTCAGATAAAGGCTGCGCCGACTTATAGCTTGTCAGGAGTGCACAGGCAAAAGAGCAGGGCAGCGTTGGGGGCCGTGTTATGAAAAGTAAATTGATTATCGGGTGGCGTGAATGGGCCGTCTTGCCTGATTTTGCCGTTCCCGAGATCAAGGCTAAGATTGATACCGGAGCCAAGACATCTGCACTTCATGCATATCGCATTAAAAAAATTATGCGGGATGGCGTGCCGTGGGCCGAATTTTTTGTCCATCCTGTACAACGACGAAAGCGCCCCGAGGTCAAATGCGCGGCACCGATTGTTGGTGAACGTGAGGTGAAAAGTTCGAATGGCATAGTACAGACCAGACTTGTGGTTTCGACCATACTGGAACTGGGGCCGTTTGCACAGAAGATAGAATTGACACTGACAAACCGGGACGAAATGGGTTTTCGTCTCCTGATTGGGCGGCAGGCGCTCACTAGGCGATATCTGGTGGACAGCGGCCTGTCCTATGGACTCGGTGAACCCGAAGCCCAACTCTAACAACAAGGAATTTGAAATGCGGATCGCGCTGCTGACACGTAATGCCAATCTGTATTCCCACCAGCGCCTAATCGAGGCGGCTGAGGCACGTGGGCATGAGATTGACGCCATCGATACTCTAAAGGTTTATATCAATATTGCATCACACCGGCCGGAAATGCGGTACAAAGGCGATATTCTCGAAGGCTATGACGCTGTTATTCCCCGGATTGGTGCATCTATCACTTCCTTTGGGACGGCCGTCTTGCGCCAGTTTGAGGTGCAGGGGGTATATCCTGTGAACGAATCGGTAGCGATTACCCGGTCTCGCGACAAGCTGCGCAGTTTCCAGCTGTTATCGCGCCGTGGCTTGGGCTTGCCTCTTACGGCATTTGCCCATGGCACCAGCGAGGCAGACGATGTGATTGACATGGTTGGCGGCACACCTGTGGTGATCAAGTTGCTCGAAGGTACCCAGGGCGTGGGGGTTGTGCTGGCAGATACCAAGGATGCAGCGCGCAGCATGATCCAGGCCTTCGGCAAGCTGAAGGCCAATATTCTCGTACAGGAATATATCAAGGAGGCCAAAGCGCAGGATATTCGTTGCCTGGTGGTTGGGGGGAAGGTGATTGCTTCCATGATGCGCAAAGGTGCTGAAGGCGAATTCCGGTCCAATCTCCACCGAGGTGGTTCGTCCAAGACGGTGAAGATCACGCCGGAGGAGCGCTCTACCGCTGTGCGCGCCGCACGGGTGATGGGGCTCAATGTTGCTGGGGTGGACATGCTGCGATCTAACCACGGGCCGGTTATTATGGAGGTGAACTCCTCGCCAGGGCTGGAAGGGATCGAAAAGGCCACCAATATTGACGTAGCGGGCAAGATTATCGAGTTTATCGAGGCGAACGCTCGCCCTCACCGCACTAAAACCAGAGGGAAAGGCTAAGTCGTATGGCAGGCCGGGCCAGTTTTGAGATCGCAGGGCAAAAAATTGCGGCGGGTGGCCGTGCTTCTATTTCCCTCACATTGCCTGGCCAGTCGCGTTACACGCCGCTGTCCATGCCGCTCCATGTGATCCATGGTCGCAAGGAGGGACCAACGCTGTTTGTCAGCGCGGCCATTCACGGAGATGAGATCAACGGGATTGAGATAATCCGCCAGCTTCTGAAGCAGAAGTCCCTGAACAGGCTGAGGGGCACGCTTTTGTGTGTGCCGGTGGTTAACGTGTATGGTTTTCTGCATCACACCCGCTATATGCCTGACAGGCGTGACCTGAATCGGGG
Organism: Kordiimonas aestuarii; assembly: GCF_025574465.1. Lineage (GTDB taxonomy): Bacteria > Pseudomonadota > Alphaproteobacteria > Sphingomonadales > Kordiimonadaceae > Kordiimonas > Kordiimonas aestuarii. The sequence goes on along the minus strand of NZ_JAOBPP010000010.1, from coordinate 71,157 downwards.
CTTCCCAGGCTCGGAGCACGGGTCACTCACTTCCCGGGTTGCCTATGTGTTCAGGAAACAGATTATTGATCGTTCCGATTATGGCATTGACCTGCATACAGGCTCAAACCATCGGACCAACTTCCCCCATATACGAGCCAATATGGCAGACCCTGAGACGGCCCGGTTGGCGCGCGCTTTTAATACGGCCGTCACGGTGAATGCCAGCTTGCGCGACGGGTCGCTGCGGGGCTATGCGGTGGAGAAGAATATCCCGGTACTTCTTTATGAAGCGGGAGAGGCGCTCCGGTTTGACAAGCTGGCCGTTCGAGCAGGTGTGCGTGGTGTTTTAAACGTGCTCGGGGCTGTCGGTATGATCAAGCGGGAGATAAAGCGTCGCCCTCATGTTTCCCTTGAAGCCGAAAGTTCGCATTGGGTCAGGGGCGCACGCTCAGGTTTGATTCGTGAGGCAATCAAGCTCGGCAGTCGCGTCAAGGCCGGTGACCGCCTGGCCTACCTCTCGGATTTGCTGGGGGATGAACAATCCGAAATCCGGGCGACACAAGAAGGTGTTGTGATCGGTCGTACAAATTTGCCAATCGTCAATGAGGGGGATGCCCTTTTTCACGTGGCCGAATTCGACAATACTGAAAAGGCCGGTAAAACAGTAGAGCGTTTTCACGCCTCGCTGGAGGGGCTTGGTGAAGGGGATTATATTGATCCGCTGGCGGAGTGAGGCGGTCGCTTGGTCGGTGGCAAACTATAAAAAATTCGAAAGTCCGATAAAAGTTGAATCAATTCTTTACGGTTTCATCATCAAGTTTCATTATGGTCTCGAAGGTTGAAAATTGAGAACAATCTGTGGTGCCGGAGCGACCGTGAGTATGGACCTGAAAACACTGACGAATATGTTTCCTTCCCATAAGCTGGTTATGGGGGAACAGTTTGCGCAGGAAAACATTAGTGCACTGAAGGTCAAAAGTGTGCTGCGGTGGTCCGATACGATTTTTGTTAACTGCGATTTTTCGGAAGCGCAGTTTCATCTGCTCATTCTTTCGGGTGCGATCTTCTTCAAGTGTGATTTCTCGGGTGCTCGTTTCACTGCGTGTGATGTTGATGGCTGCGAGTTTATCACGTCGAACCTTACCTGCACTCTTTTTGACGGGTCAAGCGTGACCGATACCAGTTTCACCGATTGTATTATCGGGGGCATGGCGGGGCCACAGGACTTCCAGAGCTGTAGTTTTTATGGGGTGCGGTATTCGCGGCATATTCCGATCGTCTCCAACACGCCCTATTATGTGATCACCACACCCGAACAGCCGATTTATGTTTTCTGCACGCCCAATGCCTGGCGGCTGCATGGTAAAGGTGTCCGCATGACCGTGGAGCCGAATGAGGTTATCGGCCTCGAAGAGCCATATAAGGCGGTTGTGCGTTATGTTCTTGAGATAGAGCAGTCGGTAGGCCGCCGCGCGGTAGCAGGCTTTTGGGCTCATGATCCCTCCCCCGAACAGCAGAAAACAACGGTTACCGAAGCACCCTGACAGCAATCGGGCGCTATCGGTATGCGTTTCCTCAAATAAACACTGAGTGTTCCAGGTAAGCGCGCGTCGGCCTGATGTCTGACATGTTCAGCATTCGACTATCACGGTTATTGACAGCGCTGTCACCATGAAGATATGGTCATGTTGGGAAGTTTCAGTGCGGAAGACCTGCTCAGGTTGAACAGGGCAGGACGCTGAAAACGATAAAAGTTTAGGGGAGCTGGTGATGGGATCCATCGACTGGGGCGTTCTTGCCGTCTATTTCGTGATTATTTTTGGTGTCGCCATTTGGGCGGGTCGTCAGGAGCGCAAAGGCGGTGAGTCGGAAGACTTCTTCCTCGCAGGTCGCAACGTCGGCTGGTTTGTCATCGGTGCTTCGCTTTTTGCCTCCAATATCGGTTCCGAGCACCTCATTGGCCTCGCGGGGACCGGGGCTGCTTCCGGTGTGCCGGTGGCGCAGTTTGAAATTATTGCAGGCCTTGTGCTGCTGTTGCTTGGCTGGCTGTTTGTACCCTTTTACGTTGCGTCCGGCGTATTTACGATGCCAGAGTTTCTTGAGCGGCGTTATTCGCAGGGCTCGCGCACCTATCTTGCCATCATCTCCGTCGCTGGCTACATCCTGACAAAAATATCGGTGACCGTCATGGCGGGTGGTCTGGTATTTGAAACCCTCATGGGGATCGACTTCTGGACCGGGGCAACCATTGTTGTGGTTGCCACTGCAATTTACACGGTTTGGGGTGGTTTGCGAGCTGTCCTGTATACGGACATGGTGCAGATGTTTGTGTTGCTGGGCGGGGCTGTCGCGGTGACGTGGTTTGGTCTTGAAGCCGTGGGCGGCTGGGGTGAACTGCAAGCGAGTGTGGGCGAGGAAGCCTTCAGCCTATGGCGCCCGATGACGGACCCTGAGTTCCCGTGGACAGGCATCCTCTTTGGCGCCCCCATTCTTGGTGTCTGGTACTGGTGTACCGACCAGTATATCGTCCAACGCGTATTGTCGGCCAAAAGCCAGGACGACGCCCGCAAGGGTACCATCTTTGCCGCCTACCTGAAGCAGTTGCCAATCTTTATCTTTGTTGTGCCGGGCATTATCGCGATGGCGCTGGCCAATAAGGGCATCATCACATTGGACGAGCCTGATCAGGCGCTTCCTGCCCTGATGGGTGCCTTGCTGCCTGTTGGCATAAAAGGGCTGGTGGTCGCGGGCCTTCTGGCGGCGCTGATGAGTTCGTTATCAAGCGTGTTCAACAGCTGTTCGACTGTGTTTACGATGGATATCTATCAGCGACTCAAACCTGCGACAACAGACCATGAACTTAAGCGTGTTGGGCAGGTTGCGACCATCATCATGGTTATCCTTGGCATGGCATGGATTCCGCTGATGGAACTGATCTCAGACAAGCTCTACACGTATATCCAAAGTGTGCAGGCCTATATTTCTCCGCCAATTGCGGCTGTCTTTCTTATCGGTATCTTGTGGAAACGAGCCAATGCGACAGGAGCTTTGGCGTCACTGATGACGGGGCTGGTCCTTGGTGTCACGCGGCTGGTTCTTGAGGCGAATAAAGGCAGTCTTGACGGTGTGTGGCTTATGCTGGCGTCCATCAACTTCCTGCATGTAGCGATTTTCCTGTTTCTTATCTGTGTTGCGGTGCTTGTTATTGTCAGCCTTCTGACGGAGGAGCCAGACGAAGAGAAAGTCGCTGGCCTTACAATGTCCGCACGTGGCGCCGCAGTCGTGGGCGCAACACCGCAAGCGAAATGGGCCAGTATCGGTGTTCTGGTATTTATTGGCGTAATGTGGATTTATTTTTCCTGATGACCCGGTTATCACCAGATGGGAACAAACATGGGTAAAGGGAACCACATGCGCTCAGTAACCATCGACGATGTGGCCAAAAAGGCTGGCGTTTCAATCAAGACGGTTTCCCGGGTCGTAAACCGGGAGCCGAATGTACGTGCCGCAACCAAAGAAAAGGTCGAACTCGCAATCAAGGAATTGAATTACCGGCCAAACCAGTCGGCGCGCGGACTTGCTGCACGCCGTTCCTATATGATCGGGCTTCTTTACGATAACCCGAGTCCAAATTATCTCGCGAACCTGCAATCCGGCGTGCTCGAAGCCTGCCACGAAAAGGACTATGGTCTTGCCCTTAACCCGGTGTCCTTTCATGATCCGGACTTGATCGACACGGTCGTGCATTGGGTGCGGCAGTCTTTCATCGACGGTGTGGTTGTCACGCCGCCCCTGACTGACAGCGTGCCACTTCTCAATGCGCTTCATGCGGAGAATATCCCGGCAGTGGTGATTTCATCCCGTGGCACCGGGGACGCCCCGGCCGCGCTTATAGACGAAGAAGCTGCCGCCTATGAGATGACTCGGCATCTTATTGGTGAAGGGCACAGCAGGATCGCCTTTATCAAAGGGCACCCTGACCACTACGCCAGTGGTTTGCGGGAAAAGGGGTACTACCGGGCCTTGAGGGAAGAAAATCTCGCGGTTGTGCCGGACTATGTTCAGCAGGGTTTTTTCGATTTTGCATCCGGGCAGAAAGCCGCCTCGAAACTGTTTGATCTAAGGGACCGCCCGACGGCGATCTTTGCCTCGAACGACGATATGGCCGCCGCGGTAATTTTTGAGGCACACAGCCGTAAAATAGAAGTTCCCAGGGACCTCGCTGTGGCCGGTTTCGATGATACGCCACTGTCACGCCAGATATGGCCGGGGCTCACAACGGTGCGTCAGCCTATTCGTTCCATGGGCCATCAGGCGGCGGACGTTCTTATTGATACGCTGAGCGCGGGTAAGGATGCAGGTAAGGAACGCAGAGATCTTACGCAGTTTGACTTTGAGCTGAAGTTACGCGGGTCAACAGCGAGGGCATAGACGCTCCCGGGTTATTCCGGTACGCTCCCGTTCAGATATGAAGGGGATTAACTACATGAAACGACAGCTTGGTGCGCTGGCAGCGCTTGCTTTTTCTCTGGCTCTTGCGGCGCCCATGCACGCTGCTGCCGATCAAACCCTGCTCCTACGTACGCCGGATATCTCAAAGGATCATCTGGCGTTTGTATACGCGGGTGACATCTGGGTTTCCGCGAGAGATGGTAGTGATCCGCGACGTTTGACGTCTCACCCCGCCGATGAGAGTTTGCCACGATTTTCCCCAGATGGCCGCTGGATAGCTTTTACTGCCAACTATAATAATAACACCGATGTCTATGTAATTTCATCCTCGGGTGGCCAGCCAACTCGGCTGACATATCACCCCAGCGACGACCATGTCACCGGCTGGACCTCGAAGGGTGACAGGGTCACTTTTTCATCTGACAGGGAAGTCGCCAGCGGGCGCTCAAACCAACTTTATCATATCTCTGTAGCTGGTGGCTATCCGAGCAAGGTGATGGAAGCCCCGGTTATGGAGGCGGATTATTCTCCTGACGGCAAACGCCTCGCCTACCGCCCGTACAGTCAGGCTTACCGCGGCTCAAGTGGTTGGCGCCAACACCGGGGAGGTAGCACTCCACCAGTCTGGATTTATGATTTTGATGCAAAGTCGCACGTCGAAATTCCACATGTAAACGCCAGCGACACCAACCCCATCTGGCTTGGTGACAATGTCTATTTTCTGTCGGACCGCGCCGACGGTGCGGTTAATCTCTTCGGCTATGAGACCAAATCCCGGAAGCTGACCCAGTTTACCAAAAATGACGTTTGGGATATTCGGTCCGCGAACGGCTTTGGCGATACAATCGTCTATGAGGCTGGTGGCCACCTTTATGAACTGAAGGTGAAAACAGGCAAGGCCCGAGAGATCAAAATATCGATCGCCCCGGACTTGCCGCAGTTGCGCCCTCAATGGAAAAATGCGGCTTCCATGCTGGAGGAAGCCTCGCTTTCACCAACAGGAAAACGGGCGCTCGTAACTGCGCGGGGTGATGTGTTCACAGTGCCGACCGACGAGGGGTCAACCCGCAACATCACCGCGACTGACGGTGTGCGAGAGCGAACGGCAATCTGGTCTCCAAATGGTGCCAGCATTGCCTATATATCTGATGAGGGTGGCACTCACCGTATCATGGTTGAAGACCAGACAGGCATGAGCGCGGCCAACAGCTTCGAACTGGAGGACGCGGCCTACTATAGCCTGCTGTTCTGGGGAGGGGATGGTAGTCAACTCATCTATCAGGACAATCACTTGAATCTCTATGCGCTTGACATCCGGTCAGGCAAAAGCCTCAAGGTTGCGACAAACAACCGTCGCGGAAGCTTTGCCGTTGCGCAGTCGTCTGATGGCCGCTGGCTTGCCTTTACTATCGCGGGCGCAAACTATTTTGACCGGGTCATGCTCTATGGTTTTGACAACGGAAAAACCTTCGCCGTGACAGACGGCTTGAGCCATGCAAGCTATCCGGCGTTCAGCCCCGACGGTAAATACCTCTATTTCGTGGCCTCCACCAATTCGGGGCCCAGCCAGGTTGGGCTTGATATGTCCACACAGGAACGTCCGCTGCGGTTTGGTTTGTACGCCGCGATCCTGCAGGCTGATGGTAAGTCGCCGCTGCTGCCGAAGGCAGGCGATGAAGAAGTGAAAAAGGGCGACGCCAAATCAGACGAGAAAAGAGACGACACGGAAAAGAAAGAAGAAGAGGAACCGTCTGGCAAGCCGGAACCGGTACGGATCGATACCGATGGCCTTCCGTCACGGATCATCGCCCTGCCAGTGCCGGAACGGGCGTATGACACACTGAAGGTCGCGTCGGATGGTGGCCTCTTTTTCATGGAGCGTCAGCAACCGGGTGTCAGCCATGAACTGCCAGACAGCGATAGGAGTGCGGTTGACACCCTCATGCGATTTGATTTCGAAGAAAAAACCGCAAACAGCGCGTTTGAGCGGGTGAGCGGTTTTGACCTTTCGGCTGATGGTAAAAAGCTGATTGTGATGGGGGCAGGTAGCCACCTGATGGTGGCGGACGCATCGGCTAACCCACATGGCAAGGGCGTTAGCCTTGGTGACGTAAAAACTTTTGTCGATCCGCGGCATGAGTGGGGACAGATATTTGATGAAGCCTGGCGCATGGAGCGCGACTATTTCTACGCGCCCAATATGCATGGCCTCGACTGGGACGCGGTATACAAGCGCTACCGTACACTTGTTGATCATGTCGGACGCCGGGAGGACCTGAACACGCTGATGGTAGAGATGATTGGCGAACTGCAGGTTGGCCATAACCGTGTCCGGGGAGGGGATGTTCACCGCGAGACAGGTGTTAGCGTTGGTCTGTTGGGCGCGGACCTGCGTGTGGAAGACAGCCGCTACCGCGTTGAGAAAATATATACCGGTGAGCGCTGGAACCCATTTCTCAAGGCACCTCTCGCCATCCCTGGTATTGGCGTTGAGGAAGGGGATTTCATCCTTGCCGTGAATGGGCAGGAGGTAACTGCGGACAGTAATATCTTCGCCTATTTCGAGGACACGGTTGGCAAGCAGGTCACCCTGAGGGTTGCAGGTGACGCAAAAGGCAAAGATGTCCGCGATGTGGTCGTCGAACCCATCGGGCGGGAAGATGACCTGCGGCACTGGCATTGGGTTGAAAGCAACCGCAAGAAAGTGGCGGAAGCAACGGATGGCCGGGTGGCCTATGTTTACCTGCCTAACACGGCGGGCGCAGGTTTTACCTATTTCAACCGCATGTTTTTTGCTCAAGTAGACAAGAAAGCCATCGTTATTGATGAACGGTCAAATGGCGGTGGGCAGGCCGCAAATTACATTACCGATGTCTTGAGCCGCACCTATCTTGCCAGTTGGAAAGACCGTGACGGCATGACCTTTGACACGCCCGGGGGGGCAATTTATGGTCCAAAAGTGATGCTGATCGACCAGGACGCGGGCTCAGGCGGCGACTTTCTGCCCTACGCCTTCAAGCGCATGAAGCTTGGCACACTGATCGGCGCCCGCACATGGGGTGGCTTGATCGGTATCTCGGCCAACCCAGACTTTATTGATGGTGGACAACTGGTGGTGCCGTTCTTCCGTTTTTATACGCCGGATGGAGAATGGCGTGTGGAAAACGAAGGGGTTTCACCAGACATCAATGTGGTGCAGGAGCCAGGTGCAATCAATGAGGGCCGTGATCCGCAGCTTGAGCGCGCGATTGCCCAGATACTCAAGGATCTTGATGAATACCGGCCTATCAAGCGACATGAAGCGCCGCCTATTCCTACCGAGGTTGGGAAATAGATGCCATGGTTCAGTCTAAATACTGGACTAATTAGTATGGTAAATATATTTGATGGCAAAGAAAGGATACGCTATTCTGGCGATTCCTTTCTGCCAAGGTAGGGGCTTCCCACATGACTTTCCTGTCCGTCCGCCGTCCTGGTCGCCTCGCGGCGATACTCTTTCCCATGCTGTTTCTTGTGGCGTGTGGCGACAGCAAACAGGCGGATAAAGAAGAGCCCATTCGGGGCCTGAAGGTTTTTGAGGTGCGCGAAACTGCCGACAATATGGTGCGTCGGTATCCCAGTGTGATTGTGCCCGCAGATGAAAGTCGGTTGTCGTTTGAGATCGGGGGGCAACTAACAGAAGTCACCCTTGAAGTGGGGCGGAAGGTTCAAGCTGGGCAGGTGTTGCTGACGCTTGACCCAACGACCTTGACCTTTGAGGCGCAGCAGGCGCAAGCCGCGCTCGAACAGGCCAATGCAAGCCTGTCAAGCGCTCGCCAGGACTATGAGCGCAAAGCGCAGTTGATGCAGTCTGGCAACGTAACGCGCGCGGCATTTGACGCCGCTGAAAGCAATCTGAAAAGTGCAAAGGCGCAGGTGGAGCAAGCCCGTCAGCAGTTAGCCATCGCTCATGAAAGACTGCAGAAATCCACGCTCAAGGCGCCCTTTGATGGCGTTATATCAAGCGTGGACGTGAAGTCCTTTGCCAACGTGTCACCAGGGCAATCTGTGTTGATGCTTTATAGCCAGAATGCTTTCGAGGTGGAATTCAGCGTACCGGCAACGGTCATCAACGCACTTTCGACGGGCGATTCTGCACGGGTTGTAGTGACAGACCTCGAGGACGTCAGCCTCAAGGGGCGCATCAAGGAACTGGGGTCACGCGCAGGGCAGGTGTCGGCCTTCCCTGCGGTGGTCATTCTTGAAGAGGAGCATCCCGGCGTGAAAGCTGGCATGGCCGCCGAAATTGCGCTTGATGTGGGTTTGCTTACCGGAGACGAGGGGTTTCTCGTACCGGTACGCTGTTTCGCGCTGGAGCAATCCGAAGCCTTGCAGCGCGGAGAGAGTGTGCGCCATACAAATGGCGGTAATGCACAGGTTTATGTCTTTGACGAAGCGTCCTCGACCGTGCAGGCCCGCACAGTGCGCACAGCGGGTGTGCGGGATAATATGATTATCGTCACCGAAGGGCTGAAGGCAGGCGATGTGATTGCAGCGGCGGGTGTGTCGTACCTTCATGACGGGCAGAAGGTACGGCGTTTGAAAGCATCCAACAAATAAGGGCAGGCCATGAATTTCCTCACCAAACTGGGGCTTGGTCGTAGCCGCTTTACCCTTCTTCTGATGGCGGCCCTCGTGTTGAGCGGGCTGCTTCTCTACAAGGACTTCGCAAAACGGGAAGCCCCTGAAATCACAATTCGCACCGCGATCGTCTCTGCGCTGTATCCAGGTATGCCGCCGAAGCGGATTGAAAACCTTGTTACTGAAAGGGTGGAGCGCAAGATACGCGAGATAGCCGAAGTGAAGGAGATCCGTACGATCCTGACCACCGGGCGGATGCGGAGTTATGTCGAACTCAAGGACGGCGTCAACGATCTTGAACCGGTCTGGCAGTCTTTGAGGGACAAGATGTCGGAGATCAGCCGTGATTTGCCTGACGGTGCCATGGGGCCATTTGTGAATACCGATTTTGGCGAGGTCACTATCGCCAGTATTGCGATGACGGCAGAAGGCTTTTCATATCGGGAGATGGAAGAGAGCGCCAAGGATATGCAGCGCTCGCTATATACTGTGGACGGCATCTCCAAGGTTGAACTCTTTGGTGTGCAGGAGGAGCGTATCTGGCTAGAGCTGGACGCGCGGCGGTTCAAGGCCATCGGCGGCCAGCTCAATACGTTGATCAGCGACCTGCAGAACCAGAATATTGTGCTGCCGGCAGGTGAGATTAATGCGGAGGGGGCGTCGATCCTGTTGGAAGCGACGGGCGATTTCAAAAGCGTGGCTGACATTGAAAATATGCTTACACGGTCGGTCGGCAGCGATAATTTTATTCGGCTGAAAGACCTGTTGAAGGTCAGACGAGGTTACGTCTCGCCCCCGGAAAGCCGGGTCTATTATAATGGCCGGCCTGCACTGGTGCTCGGTGTACAGATGCAGCCAGGGTATGATATTGAAAATGTAGGCGACCGGATGACCGAGGCCATGCGGGGCTTTGAGATGACTTTGCCGATCGGTTATGAACTTGAGTATGCGACCTATCAGCCGGAGGAGGTTTCCAAAACGGTTGCGGGCGCGCTCTCAAATGTCGGGCAGACGTTTGTTGTCGTTCTGGTGGTCGTGCTGATATTCCTCGGTCTGCGGTCGGGCATGGTAATCGCATCTATTGTGCCTTTTGCGGTGATGTTCGCGCTTATCGGAATGAAAGCGCTCAATATTGCACTTGAGCAGGTGTCGATTGCCGCTGTGATTATATCGCTTGGCTTGCTGGTAGATAATGGCGTTGTGATTGTTGAGGATATCCTGAGCCGCGTGGACCGAGGCAGTAAGCGCCGAACAGCCGCGCTGGCGGCGGGAGGCCAGTATGCGGTACCGCTTCTCGTTTCGTCGCTGACAACCATCTTCGCGTTCACTCCCTTCTTTTTGATTGATGGTTCCGAGGGGGAATATGCCTTCTCGCTGGGGGCGGTACTTGCGCTGACTCTTATCGGTTCATGGGTCACAGCCATGTTTTTCCTGCCGCTCATTTGTGCGCGCGTGTTGCGCAAACGCACGGAAGGTAAAGAAGGCGAAGAAATAACCGGCGAGGATCATACACCCCGATATGTAAGGCGTTATCAGGAACTTCTGGCGCCATGCCTGCGCGCGGCCGCTCTGGTTGTGATTGGAGCCTATGGGCTTGTGATTGTTACCGGCCAGCTTTTTGCGACCCTGCCCAAAGAGATGTTCCCGGTCAGTGACCGTAATGAAGTGCTGATTTATCTGGATATGCCCAAAAGCGCGCATTTTGAAGCAACCGAGCGGGTGGCGCTTGACGTGTCCAACTGGATATCAGATGCGCAGGTCAATCCTGAGGTCAAAGACCACATCATCTATATTGGGGAGGGCGGTCCCAGGTTTTACCTCAGCCTCAATCCGGTGGACCCTTCACCGTCAAAGGCGTTTATTCTGGTCAATGCCAAATCACCGGAAGAAGCCCAAGCATTTGGGTCGCGGGCGAAAAAATACTTTTATGAACAGGTGCCGGACGCGCGATTTACCATCAAGCGCCTTGCGATGGGAGCCAGTGAATCTGGTCAGGTGAAGATCGAAATTTCAGGCCCCGAACATGAGCCCCTTCTGCTCGCTGGGCGCGAAGTTGTACGCATCTTTGCGGATGTACCTAGTGTCGTACAAAACGAAAGCGATTGGGGTGAGAAACTCGTTAAAATGGTGATCGAGGTCGACCAGGACAAAGCCCGCCGTCTCAATATGTCGTCGCAAACGCTGGCACAGAACCTGAACGCCTATTTTGACGGCTTCGAAGTATCGAACTTCCGTGATGAAGACAGCACTATCCCGATTGTGTTGCGGGCGCTGGAGCGGGACCGGGACAGCCTTGAAGATTTGCTCAATATTATCCTGCCGGGGGACAACGATGTGGTGGCTCTTGAGCAAACTGCGGTGCTAAGACCGTCACTCGAGTATTCGCAAACATGGCGAAAAAACCAGCGACCAACAATTACGGTCACTGCCAAAAGTACCGATTTCACTGCTTCGGAGCTTTATGATCAGGTAAAAGCGCAAGTCAACGCGCTGCAGCTCGGTGAAGGCTACGACATTGTTGTCGCGGGTGAATTGAAAGATTCTGCAGAGATATATGGCAAGCTTGGCGCCGGGCTGCCGTTTGCTCTGCTTCTGATGATCCTTGTGGTAATGTACCAGTTCAACAGCTACCGCCGCATCGCCATCATTTTCATGAGTGTCCCGCTGGTGCTTGTCGGGGTCCCGGCTGGGCTTATGATCACGGGGCAGCCTATGTCATTCTTCGCGATGCTTGGGCTCATCAGTCTGGCGGGTATTATCATCAATAATGCGATCGTGCTTGTGGACCAGATTGACATTGAACGGCAGGAGTGCCGCTTGATGGATGCAATCATACGCGCGAGTGGACAACGCATGAGGCCTATTTTGTTAACCTCCATCACCACGGTGGTGGGTTTGTTGCCGCTTTATCTTTTTGGAGGCCCGCTTTGGGAGCCGCTAGCAGTTGTCATGATGTCCGGGCTTGCAGTGGCTTCTGTGCTCACACTGTTTTTTGTGCCGGCGACTTATATGTTATTCTTCCGGGCACAGAATTGACGAATCGTAGAATATAGCTGTGCAGACAGCAATTTATTCCAATGTTTGTAATAAAATATGCCAAACTGGGGCGTATAGAGACATTTTATTAGGTGACAATGCTGCTGGTTCTGGTAAAACAGCGCCAAATTGACAGCGATGTCACGAGTTCATCGCTTAAAATACAAAAAGAGGGACTGCTTATGTTTGACCATCCTGGCCAAGGAAAAAGCGAAGCGCGGCGACAGCACCTGGCTGCCGCATTTGATATTGCTGCGGGACTTATGGATGGAAAACACGACCTGGATACGTTGGCGAAAGACCTCGCAGCCAGGGGAAAGCGCTGCCTTGACGGCAGGCTTGGTGCTCTTTCAAACCAGTGGACCACCATCTCGCGCAGCGAAAACGAGGGCCGACTTGCCGCGCTTGTGCAAGGGTTTGCTGACGATGGTGACGGCGGCACGATCCCGTTTGAAGACTTCAGCGCGCTGCTTGAAGATGAGCTGGCGGGCCTGGTCATCACCGCGCACCCGACCTTTTCCTTGTCGGACAGTGCCTGGACCTATGCGCGATCATACCTCGGTGCGGTCGCTGGCGGCGCGGATGCTGTTGCCGCAGCAACAGAAAACCTTGATGTCGACACCGTGCATCCAACCCGGTCCCCCACGCTCCATGAGGAGCTGGAATATGCCCGCATCGCAGTCGGCAACATCCGCCGCGCGATCCGCCGGTTTTATACCATCGTGTTCAAGGAAGCGGCGAAACTTTATCCAGAGGACTATAAATCTCTCCGCCCGCGCCTCGCGACGGTGGCCAGTTGGGTTGGCTTTGATCTTGATGGCCGTACCGATATTGATTGGTCGCTCGGCCTGTTGTTTCGTTACCGGTCTGCACTGCATGGCCTTGGCGAATGTCTTGCTCTTGCCAACAGCACGGAATTCACTGGCGAAGCGGGTAACTGTTGGGCGACCATTCGCTCCGGTTTTGAAGACCTGCGGTCTTGTTTTGAGATGGGTGCACGCACGCTCGAGGAACATCAGGCGTCCGGCTCCAGCCTCGGCAAGCTAAACCAGTTGGCGGTGGAGAACCGCTCCCGCAAGGAAGCGGCTGCCGGTCGTATTGGTGAAGCGTTTGAGAAATTGCTGGCGCTTGATGTTCCACATGACAGCTGGTGTGCGGCGGCGACGCTCTATACCGAATGGCGGTCCATCGGGCTTGGTTTATCGCACATTCATTTCCGGCTTAATGCAGCCCAATTGCACAATGCCATTGGCCCCGAAATCCAGATGACAAAATCGCCGGACCAGTCCGCGACCCGTCGCCATTTCCTCGCGGCGATTTCCGAGAAACTGGACAAGGTTAAAGCAAAGACAGTCCATTACGGTACGCTGTCACGTGAACAGACGACCGCCAAGCGTGTGTTCATGACCGCAGCGCAGTTCATGAAGCATTTTGATGCCGCGACGCGCATCCGCATGCTGGTGGCGGAATCGGATACACCTTTCACTCTGCTGACGGCGTTATATTACGCCAAGCTGTTTGGCGTGGAAGACCATGTGGAAATTTCGCCGCTTTTTGAGACCGCCATCGGGCTCGAACGGGGTGACCGTGTTATTGCCGAACTGGTGGATAACCCGCATTTCCTTGAATACATCAAGAAGCAGGGGCGTTTCTGCCTGCAGCTCGGTTTCTCCGACAGTGGCCGTTATATCGGGCAGCCTGCGGCAACACTTGCGATTGAGCGCTTCAAGCTACGTGTGATCCGGCTTTGGAAGGCGCGCGGCCTTGGTGACGTGCAGCTGCTGTTCTTTGACACGCATGGCGAGAGCATGGGCCGGGGCGCGTACCCGGAAAGCCTGAAGAAGCGTTTCCTCTATACCCAGCCACCGCGCGTGCGCCAGTGGCTGGCGGAACTGGAGCAACCGGAGAAGCATGAGGTCAGCTTCCAGGGCGGAGAGGGCTTCCTATGGTTTCTGGCGGAAGACACCGCACTTGCGACCCTCACCGATTTTCTGGAGGTTCGCTTTGGGAAATATAGTGCGGACGATGATCCATTTTATGAGCAGAAGGGCTGGTCGCTGGACTTTTTCCTGACCCTTGTGGAGTACCAGAAACACCTGACAGACCACAAAGGTTATGTGCGGCTGATTGATGGCATAGGCCGAAGCCTGCTGTATCCCACGGGGTCCCGTTCGCTGCGCCGTCAGGCAGGGGGGGCGGTGCATCAGCGGCTGGAGCGTATTTCACAAATCCGAGCCATTCCGCACAATGCTGTGCTTCAACAACTTGGGTATCTTGCCAACAGCTGTGCCGGCCTTGGCACTGCAATTGCCCGCTCACCAGACATGTTTGAGGCGCTGCATGCCAAGTCTGATCGTTTGCAGATGGTCACGAACCTTGCCGTGAATGCGCTTGCGCGTTCCGATGTTGGTGTGATTGAGGCATATGCCAAGCTTTTGAGCCCCGGCTATTGGCTGGACCGGTCCGACGAGACGCCTGCACCCGCGCGCCGCGAACAGTTGCGCCGTTTGTCGAAACTTCTGGAAGATCTGTTTGAAGCTGACGAGGTGGATGCCTGTATTCGTAAGCTGCGGCGCGATGCGGGTACCTTGACGGACTGTATATCGGACGATGCGATGACAGCAGCCTTTGATGCAGGTGCACCGGACGCGGAACTGTTTGAACTGCACCAGATACGGATTGGCCTGATTCAGTATATCTATCTCAAGGCGATGGAAATTCCGCGGTTCAGTACACGGTTTGACTTCTCCCTTGAGGAGTTGCTTGTTGAGCTGCTGCACCTTGAAGTGCCGGACACGGTGGCACAACTGCGCAAGATTTTCCCCGAAGCTCCGTTCGAAAGCCATGACGAAGTTTATGGTGAGGAGACGACCTACGAAGGCGGGGTATCGTCGGGCTACGCGGCCGCACACCGGGAGATATTCGACAAGCTTGAGCTTGCCTATACGCTGGTGCTGGAGATCAGTGGCCTGATTGCACTTAAAGCCGGTGCTTTTGGCTAAATAAGCTCAGCGCGCTTCCGCATCGGTGGAGGCGCGCGCGATCAGCTCCGGGATAAATTCGCTTTTGCGGTCGTTGTTCCCATCCGTCATTGCCTGCGGTCGCAATTCAGATACCAGCAACATCATCGCCTGTTTGGCGATATCGCCAATGGATTGCGCCGCTGTGGTGAGCGGCGGCTGAGCCTGCTTTGAAAAGGGGCTGTTCTCGAAGCCTGCTATGGCGACATCACCCGGCACATTGAGCCCTAACGACTTTGCGGCGGCCAGGGCGCCGGCTGCGATCTCATCATTACAGCCAAAAATTGCGGTGGGGCGTGTATCACCGCTCAAAAGCGCCGTTGCGCGTTGGAAGCCGCTATCAAAACTGTAAGACCCTTCAAGCACCATATCATCTCGCACGGGAACGCCATGTTCCTCGAGGGCCTTGCGGTAGCCTTTAAAGCGTTCGCCGCTTGAGTGGTGTTCTTCTTCCCCCAGCAAGAACGCAATATTGCTATGGCCCTTGTTGATCAGGTGGTCGGCCACGGCAAAGGCCGCTGCGCGGTCATTGACGTACACGCAAGGTGAGGCGCCTGCCGGGGCACTTGAAGCCGACACGATACGGACAAAATGGATACCACGCTCATAAAGGGCGTCTGTTACCCGGTCATCTTCCGAGATAGGCGGGGCGATGACAAGCCCGGCCAAACGAGAATTGCGGACAAGATCAGACAGTTCTTCAACAATATCGCCGGTTTCCGCGTCACAGGGATGGATTTGCAGGCTGTAGCCCAACTCACGGCAAGCCTGCAGGACACCTTCTTGCACGTCGACAACATAATATGGGTTAGGGTTGTCGTAGACGAGACCAACCGCATACGACTTGTTGCCACGCAGGTTGCGGGCGGACATGTCCGGCTGGTAGCGAAGCTCCTCAATTGCCTCGAGCACTTTCTTGCGTGTTGCTTCCTTGACGGTGGGCTCGTTGTTGATAACGCGGGAGACAGTCTTAAGCGAGACTTCCGCAACCCGTGCAACGTCTTTGATGGTGGCTTTGCTCAAGAAGCACCCCTGATGGCTGGGGCCGAATGTAGCGGCCGCTGAGATAAACTTGCACCGGGCAGGCGGAGCCCGATTCTCCCTTGAAAATAATGTGAAACCTTTATGGCTCCTGGGGGTGAACTAGTCAACGTTGTCATGTTGACGCCGAAGTCAGGATTTCTGGAAACAGCTAATTTTCAAGCACTTAAGATGATAACGATGTCATTAAAAATGACAACGTGAACATTTTTTTAAATTTTTGTTGGACAACGTTGTCATTTTGTCTCTTACTCAAGCTAGCTCTTTGTGGCGTTTCCTATGGGCCGGATGCCAAACTTCCGCCCTGCCCTTCCGGGGGTGGAAGTTTGATCCGGCACACAAGACAGGGGGACAAAACATGAGAGCAGCGTTTCTTTACTCGGAAAAAAGCCTGGGGAGGGTATGTGTTTGAGTATCTGTTTAAATATATCCGACGCGGATGCATGGAGGTGGGGCATGGCTGAAACAGCTCCTGTCATCGCGGCTGATATTGGAGGAACCCACTCCAGGCTTAGCCTTATCTCGCGCGCTGACCGTACAGCGCAGCCGCTAAATGTGCGCAAATATCACAAGTTTAAAAATGCCGACTATGGTGGGCTTATCGAGATTCTTGATGAATTCCTGACCGGTGTTGATTGTAAAAATATCCGGGCGGCTGCAATTGCGAGCGCCGGGTATTTTATTGGTGACGATCTGGTCGCTGCGAACCTGCCATGGCGTGTATCGCTTGCAGACATCCGCGCCCGCCTTGGCCTGAATGCCATTTGCGGCATCAATGATTTTGTGGCGGTGGCGTATGGCACGCTTTACCTCAACCCGGCGGACGTTGTGGTCTTGAACCGCCGCGCGGTCCGGCCTGAGCAGGGCGCTGTCGCTGTCCTGGGACCAGGGACGGGGCTGGGTGCATCGGTGTTGCTGCAAGGCGCATCGGGGCCGGTCGCGCTTAACACCGAGGCTGGACAGTCGGGCCTGAGCCCCGAGACAGACCTTGAACTCGAAATCTTCAAACTGCTTCGTGCGCAGCATGGCTTTGTGCCGGTTGAGAAAGTGCTGTCGGGCCCAGGGTTGTTGAATATCTATAACGCACTGGCAACGATTAATGACCGCGCGACAACCCTGTCATCGCCGGAAGCCATATCGGAAGCAGCGTTGGATAAAAGTGATGCGGCAGCCGCGGAGGCGCTTTCACTCTTTTGCGAAATGCTTGGCAGTGCGGCAGGCAACTTTGCGCTTTCATATGGCGCACGCGGCGGCATGTATCTCGCCGGAGGTATACTGCCAAAAATCAGAGATTTCCTCATTGAGAGCCGATTTATGGATCGCTTCACCGCGAAAGGAGACATGCGTCCCTTTCTTGAGGCGATCCCCGTCAACCTCATTGAGCACGGCCAGCTGGGCGTCATTGGCGCAGCTGGCTGGTACATGGATTCACTAAGTAGCAACTGATGCACGGGGGTGCTCAGGGCTCTTGGATGAGTGGGTAACAAGTAAAGCGATTGTGGCAGGCACCGGTAATGGGAGCGGGCTTGCCCGATAAAGTGGGAACCAGGAGGAAAACATGCGAACAGGTAAAAAAATATTCTACCGCTCGGTCAGTGCATTGGCCGTGTTGGGCAGCGCCACCACAGCGTTTGCTCAGGATCAGGCTTCCAGTGGCTCAATGGATGAGTTTGAAGAGATTGTCGTTACCGGCATTCGGGGCTCGCTCCAGCAGAGCCTGGCTATGAAGCGCAACAACAATGCAATCGTTGATGCGATCTCGTCTGAGGACATCGGTAAATTTCCCGACAAAAACGTGGCTGAATCGCTTCAGCGCGTGCCGGGGGTTACCATCCAGCGACAATTTGGCGAGGGCGCGGCGGTGTCGATCCGTGGTGCGGGTAACGAGCTGACGCTCACCACCCTGAACGGGCAGAATGTGGCCTCAACGGGCTGGTTCGTGCTTGAGCCAGCGAAGCGCAGCTTCAACTATGAACTGCTGCCATCTGAACTCGTTGGCAACATCGAAGTTTATAAAAGCTCACAGGCTGATCTCGCTGAAGGCGGTGTCGGCGGTACGGTTGTGATCAACACCCGCAAGCCGCTCGATATGGATTCGCTCAGCGTCTATGGTTCCGTTGAAGGCCAGCACCAGACAGACTCTGACAAGATTGATCCGCAGTTCTCGGGCCTTGTAAGCTGGAAGAACGAAAAAGAAAACTTTGGCCTGATGGTCTCCGGTGTATATCAGCGCCGTCACTTGCAGCGTCAGGGCAACGAAGCGTTCTGGGAATGGGGCGCAGGCCCTGTGGCATTTGAGCAGGATCGCCGTCGTTCTGCCATTACAGCGACAGCTCAATTCCGCCCGACAGAGAATCTCGATATCGTCGCCAACTACATGGACATGAAGATGCGCGCCGATAACACCAACTATGCGCTGTGGCTGACGCAAGGAAATACGTCCTGGTCGGGTGTCGATGTGCCTGATAACTGCCTGCAGAACGGCACACCGGTTTGCGGCCCGATCGGACTTGCGTATTATCAAGCGCGTCCGCGTGAAGCGACAATGAATTCTAGCGTTTATGACGTGACGGCGACCTATGCTGGTGATGGCTATCAGCTTGAACTGCAGGGCGGTCACACGACATCGACTGGCGGTACAGACTTTGAGATGGTGGTTGATGACGGTTCTGGCGGCGCGCCGGTACCGGGCGGCACCTATGATTTCACGAATGGTGAACAGACGTGGGACACAAACGGCTTCGATATTTCAAGCTATGATCCCGGCAGCCTGACCATGGGCATTGGGCCAAACTTCAACCGCACGCCAAAAACCGATCAGGAGACATACGCGCAGGCAGACCTTGAGTTTGATGTGGACTTTGGACTGGTGAAGTCAATCAAGACCGGCCTGAAATACGCGGATCATAATTCCACGAGCCGCCGCTTTGAGTATATTCAGGCCGCAGGCTTCAACCCAACTATTTCTACAGATGGATTGATCCTTGGCACCATGGATATTGGCGCGGGTGATTATCAGATGCTGCAGATTGACGCCGATGCACTGAAGGATTGGGCAAAGGCGAGCATCACCGGTGAAAACGAAGACCTCGGTGCCTATAGCGAGATCGACGAGATCAACATCTCGGCATATGCCATGGCTGCGTTTGAAGGTGATGGCTTCCGCGGTAACTTTGGTGTTCGTTACGCGCACACCGATGCGACCTCTACATACTATCTGGATGGTGTACAGACCGAGGCTGAAGCCAGCTATTCGGAAATCCTGCCAAGCTTCAACATTGCGATTGACCTGGCTGATGATGTGATCCTCCGTGGTTCGGCGGCGCGCACGATGGCACGGCCACAGTATGTGGATATGTATGTGAACCCGAACGTGACAGGTTCCAACGATGACCTGCCGAACAACCAGTTCTGGATTGTTGGCAACGTGGGTCTGAAGCCGTTTGTCGCCAACCAGTTTGATCTGGGTGTCGAATGGTACTTCGCTGAAGGCTCGCTCTTCTCCGTGGGTGTGTTCATGAAAGATGTGAAGAACTTCGTGAACTTCACGGAATATCATGCAAATGCAGGCCAAATACCGTTTGACCTGCCAGCGGAAGAGGCCGCTAACGGCTGGACCGTGCAGGAAAAGATCAACGGCAAGGCTGCGACGATCAAAGGCTTTGAAGCCCAGTTCCAGCAGGATTTCCAGAACGGCTTTGGTGCGATCCTGAACTATACGTTCACGGATACCTCGACCGATGCGGACACCTTTGTTGATGGCAACCCGTATCTTAGCGATAGCTCGAAGCACTCCTACAACGTCACGGGGTATTATGAGGGCGAGAACTTCCAGGTGCGTACGTCCTACAACTGGCGTTCCAGCTATATGCTCCGGGAATCCGGCTCTTACGGTAACCGTCTGCACAAACCATATGGCAGCCTTGATATGAGCGCGTCCTATTTCATCACGGACCAGATCTCTCTGAACCTTGATGTTGTGAATCTTCTTGAAGACCGCTCGAAGCAGTTCGGTAACAATGTGACGCCGACACCGAACAGTGGCTTCACAGGCGGTTTCCCGCTTTATGAGTTTGAGATGGCACGGCGGGTGACACTGGGCGTCAGCTTCAAGCTCTAGGCGTAAACCAAAGAAAAAGGGGAGATATGCTCCCCTTTTTCTCCCAAGCAGTATAAGTTGGCTGATCAATTTTAATTCTAATATGGGAGCGACTAGTGGCGCGCATTGTACCTTTGCATCCTGATCAGCACAGCAAACTGAAAGTTAAGGACGGGGCTGAATTCAACCTTGTCGAAGCCGAGCATATTATCCCGCTCGTAGTGCATGAATTTGTGGCGGCCGCCACGGACATGCCGATTGTTTTTGTCAAAAATTCCGATACCGGCCAGTTTCAGGCCGTTGCCATGCTGGGCGTGAAACCGGGTGAAAATGTTTATGTGAATGACGGCAAGTGGCTGGGCATGTATGTGCCAGCGATCCTGAGCCAGGCACCTTTCCGCCTGATGCCCAACAGCCATAACCAGGATCAGTTGATGCTGGCCATCAACGAGGAAAGCGAGCTCGCTTCTTCCGGCGAGGGGGAGCTTTTGTTCGGCGATGATGGTGAGCCGACCGAGTATCTCAAAAAGCGTCAGAAGGGTGTGGAGACATTCTTCGAACACAATCAGGTCACGCAGGGCTTTGTCGCGTTGCTGGCAGAGATGGAGCTGCTCGTCGAGCGTACGCTGAACATCGATGTGGATGGCGAGAAGATTAATCTTTCCGGCGTTTACTTCGTTGACGAGGAAAAACTGGGTAGCCTGTCCGACGAAAAGTTTATGGATATCAAGAAGCGTGGCTTCCTGCCTGTGATTTATGCGCACCTTATCTCTTTGAACCAGATTCGCCGCTTGGGACAACTCAAGGCGGACCGCGCGCGAGATTGATGGGGGTTTTGGGCTGATATGGCACATGAGGGCAGCGGGCAAAAAAACATCAAGCATGTGCTTGTCGTTGGTGGTGGCACCGCCGGCTGGTTGACCGCTTGCCACCTTGCCCGTTCCCTGAAGGCAGATACGCCGGACGGGGTGAAGGTCACCCTTATTGAAAGTGCCAATATTCCTACCATTGGTGTGGGTGAAGGCACGGTTCCTGCGATCCGTGCCTCGCTCGAGCATCTTGGTATTCGCGAGACAGACTTTGTGCGCGACTGTGATGTGACGTTCAAACAAAGCATCAAATTTGTAGATTGGCTTCACGCGCCGCGAGCGGGCGAAAGTCATGCCTACCACCATGTGTTTGACTATCCTGACCGCCGCACACTGGACCCCACACCCTATTGGCTGATGGGGGAGGCGAGCAACACGTCCTTTGCGGATGCCGTGTCGGTGCAGGAGTATCTGTGTGAAGGTAACTTTGGCCCGAAGGTGATGACGCACACCGAATATGACGGGGCGGTCAATTACGCTTATCATCTGGATGCCGCCAAGTTCGCTGCCTTCCTGACCAAACATGCCACGGAAAGGCTGGGGGTCGCCCACAAGATCACTAACGTTACGGATGTGAAACTATCAAGGGATGGCGATATATCCGCAGTGATGACAGACAGCGAAGGCGCGCTGGAAGCCGATCTCTTTGTCGACTGCACCGGGTTTGCCTCGCTCCTGATTGAAAAGGCCATGGGGGTCGGTTTCATCCCCAAGGACGATGTGCTTTTTGTGGACCATGCGTTGGCCGCGCAGGTGCCGTACTTGAGCGAAAATGAGCCAATACCGTGCCATACCCTTGCAACGGCCAAGGAAGCCGGATGGATTTGGGATATCGGGCTGTCGGCCCGGCGCGGTACGGGCTATGTCTACAGCGCCCGGCACACGGAGCATGACCGAGCGGAAGAGATTTTGCGAAACTACCTGCGCACGAGCGTGGGTGACATGGCAGACAAGCTTGATTGCCGTCGCATCCCCATGCGGATTGGCTACCGTGAAAAATACTGGGTCAAAAATTGTGTGGCAATCGGGCTTTCGCAGGGTTTTGTGGAACCGCTGGAAGCCACGGGCATCCTGATTTATGACGCAACTGCGCGTATGCTGGCGGAGCAGTTCCCGGCGCACCGGGGGGCGATGGATACACTCGCCACCCGTTTTAATACCCGGGTCCGCAATGCGTGGGACCGGGTGATCGATTTTATCAAGCTGCACTATTGCCTGTCAAAGCGGGATGACAGCCAGTTCTGGCGGGATAACCGCGACAAGGCCAGTATTCCGGACAGCTTGCTTGAAAACCTCGCCGTCTGGCGTGACCAGCCACCCAGCAGCTATGACTTTGCGTCCAAACTCGATGTCTTCAACTTCGATAATTATCTCTATGTACTATACGGCATGGGGTTTGAGACCAACATGGCGCCGCTCAAATCACGTTATCAGGAGGGCGCGGCGTCGCAGGAATACTTCAGCCGCATGCGGTCCTATGCCGAGCATTTGGCATCAGGCCTGTTACCGCACCGCGAGCTTATCGCACGTATCAAACACTATGGGTTGCAGCGAGTTTAGGGGGCTTTATGGACACGCAGAAACCTAAATCACTGGTGATCGTGGGTGGGGGCTCGGCAGGCTGGATGACGGCGGCCTATCTTAACCGCCTGTTCAACCGCGAGCGGCAGAACTTTGACATCACGGTCATTGAAAGCCCGGATATCGGCATCATTGGCGTGGGGGAAGCTACAGTGCACAGTGTGCGCTTCTTTCTCGCTGCCATGGGGCTGGATGAAGAAGAACTGCTGCGGGAAACTAACGGTACACTCAAGACCGGGATATTCTTCCGGAACTGGATGAAACCGCGCGGCGGCAAAACCCACGAGTATTTCCACCCGTTTGAACAGCAGAGGCTTGGCCGGGGCATTGACATTTCAAGCGCCTGGATGGTCGCGGGTCGTGACGCGGTGGAGCGTTACGATGAAGGCGTGAGCTTGAGCGCCACCCTCATCCGCGCGGGGCATGGGCCAAAGGGCCCCAATTCCCCTGCCTATCAGGGGGTGGTGCCCTACGGCTATCATATCGACGCCACCATGCTGGCGCGGTTCCTGCGGCGCAAGGCGGTTGAGGCGGGTGTGAAGCATGTCGAGGCAACGATCACCGATGTCCAGGTTAAGGGCGACAATATCGCAGCGGTCATCGCGGGGAAACAGCGTTTCGAGGGGGCTTTTTTCCTTGATTGCACCGGCTTCCGCGGGCTGTTGATCGACAAGCTGAAGGCGGACAACTGGAACTCGTTCACCGACGCATTGCCATGCAACAAAGCCGTCGCAATCCAGCGCGAGTTGGCGGCGGGGGAGACACCAAAACCCTATACCACGGCAACCGCGCTGTCGAATGGCTGGGCGTGGCAGATTGACCTCACCGGCAGGCAGGGCTCAGGTTACGTCTATGATGGCAACAGGTTGTCAAGCGATGCGGCGGAGGCCGAGTTGCGAGATTTCCTGGGCCCGCAGTCACAAGTGCTGAAATGTACACACCTGAATATGAAGGTGGGGTGCCGGGAAGAATTCTGGGTTGGTAACTGCATTGCCACTGGCCTTGCGGGTGGCTTCATCGAACCGCTTGAATCCACCGGTCTACACCTTATTAATCTGGCGGCAGGGTTGATGGGCACACACTTGCTGGCGGATAGTCCCACACGGGCCAGTCGCGACAGCTTCAACCGCCTGATGCGTGGCTTTTATCAGGATCTCAAGCAGTTCATCGTATTGCACTATTGCCTGACAGACCGGGACGATAGTGACTTCTGGCGTGCCGCGCCAGCAACGGTGAAAGAGGTGCCGTGGCTTGAAGCCCAGCTTGAGGTCTGGCGGCACAAGGTTTGTGAGTTTCATGACCTTGCGGGCAGCTTTTCGACCACGTTTTCAGACGAGAACTACCGCTACATCCTTTACGGCATGCAGCATTATCCGAAGCTGAATTTCTGCATGAGTGACGTGGCGGTAGAAGGGTTGTTTGCGGGGGTCAGGAATATGAGCAAACAGGCGCTGGCGGCGACAATGCCCCACGACGCCTATTTGCAGAAACTGCGAGTTTAGCACCCGCGCGGTGCACCAGGATGGTTGCAGGCTCCGGGCATGACCTCCCACGGGAGCCTGTTTCCAGCCAATCAGTCGAATTTCGGCTGATTATTGGGGAACTGGGCGGTGTAGGACACTGCACCGCCCATTTTTTTATACTGATAGTGAGTTAGGGGCCTTGGGCCGGGGGAAGACGATGAAAATGAAATTGCTGGTAACGGTCGCGGTGTCACTTGTGTTGTCGGGGTTCCTGACTGCCTGCCGCGAGGAGGGCACCGCACAAACTGTACAAGCACCTGCAATTATCCCGGCGCCGGCGCAGCTTGAAACTCGCGAGGGCAGTTTTGAACTGACCGCCAATACCAGCATTTCGGTGCCCGCGGGTGACCAGGTGTTGGCCCGCACAGCAGCATATCTGGCTGACAAATTGCGCACTACGACAGGCCTGACCCTGACGGTTATTGAAGGGGGAGATAACCGCGCGGGCATCCGGTTTGCACGGGCGAGTGGCGCCATGGGAACTGGTGCCTACAATCTTGCGGTTGATGCCAAGGGGGGCATCGTTCAGGCCAGCACGGACGAAGGCTTTTTCTATGGTGCCATGTCGCTTTGGCAACTGGCTGACCCACAGGCGGACGGCACCTTCATGCCGTTCGTGGAGATCACGGACAGCCCACGGCTTGAATGGCGCGGTGCCATGCTGGATGTCAGCCGCCATTTCCGCAGCGTGGACTTTGTGAAAAACTTCATCGACTGGATGGCCGTTCACAAAATGAATGTGTTCCACTGGCACCTGACGGACGATCAGGGCTGGCGGATTGAGATTAAAAAATACCCCAAGCTGACAAGCATCGGTGCATGGCGTGTGCCAGCAGGGGACGCACCGCAGGCGGACATAGATCCCGCCACAGGAGAGCCGCGTCTGTATGGTGGTTTTTATACGCAGGAACAAGTGAAGGACGTGGTGGCCTATGCCGCTGAGCGCTTCGTCACTGTGATGCCGGAGATTGACTTGCCTGGCCACGCATCAGCAGCCGTGGCGGCCTACCCTGAATTCGGGACAGAGCCAGTGGAAGCCGTGGGTTCAGACTGGGGCATCTACTATAGCACCTTCAACCTTGAACCCGCGACAATCACCTTCCTTGAAGATGTGATGGATGAAGTGCTTGCGTTGTTCCCCAGCACATTTGTGCATATCGGCGGGGATGAAGTTGCCACCAGGCAATGGGAAAACTCCGCGCGTATCAAAGAGCGCATGGAAGAACTGGGTATTGAGAATGTGCATGAAGTTCAGCCCTATTTCACCCGTCATTTTGCCAACTACCTCGCCGAGCGTGGCCGTCGTCTGATCGGCTGGGATGAAATCCTCGAAGGCGGCTCAATCGCCGACAGCGCAATCATGTCATGGCGCGGCATCAAGGGCGGCGTGGAAGCGGCGAAGGCGGGCCGTCAGGTTGTGATGGCACCAAGCCCGATTTATTATACCGATTACCGCCAGAGTTACCTGCCGGATGAACCTCCGGGGCGCGACCATGTGCAAACCCTGCAGGACATTTATGAGTTTGATCCGTTTGAAGGCTTGTCAGACGAGGAGGCAAAGGCCGTGCTTGGGGCGCAGGTAACCGTGTTCACGGAGCATATGCGCACCGAAGAGCGTGTTGAAAAAATGGCGTTTCCGCGCGCGCTCGCGCTGGCGGAGCGTGTCTGGTCTCCCGAAGGCGCTAAACCGTTTGATGATTTTGCTCGCCGCCTGATGCCCCATATGGCGCGGTTGAAGGCTATCGGACTGCACCCTGCTGACAGCGCTTATGCGGTGCGTTTTGATGTAAGCCCGGCAACGGGTGGCAAGCATACCGTTACACTTGATACCCAGTCAGGGCAGGGCACCATTCGGTATACGCTGGATGGAGGTGAGCCAAATGCGGCCAGCCCGGTCTACCAGGCACCGTTGGTGCTGGGGGGCGATACGGTGATGCGTGCCGCCAGTTTCTATCAAGGCACAGCCTTGTCACACGTGCGTGAGCAGAAGCTGGACTGGTCCTCCCGCACTTTCCGTAACGAGGATGAACTGGCGCTGTGTTCCGCAGACCTTGCCATCAAGCTGGATGATGATTGGCCGCGAGATGGTGAACGCGCCAACTTCCTGATCGATATCGTCAAACCGTGCTGGGTCTATGAAGCACCGGATATGGCGGGGGTGACCGGGGTCCGGATCAGTGTTGGCAACCTGCCGTATAATTTTCAGATCGGGGATCTGATCAACAAGGTTGAACTGAAGGAGCCGCAAACCGAGGCAGGTGAAATTGTCGTCTTTAAGGATAGCTGTGATAGCGGTATGGAACTGGCGCGCTTGCCCTTGGAAGTGGCGACCAAACACTACGGCGTGACGACACTTGAGGCCCCGCTTGAGGGTGCGGCAGACGCGCAGGCGCTGTGCTTTCAGGTGGCGGCAAGCCACTATGAACCCTTGTGGGCGCTCGACTGGGTGCAATTGACACGCGGCGAATAGGTACGCTTGAGACAATAAAAAGGGTGGCATTTGTCACCCTTTTTGTCTTCGTTGTCGCGGGGATAATGTTTTAGGCGGCTTCCATCGCTGCGATATCCAGTTTTCGTGAGCTCATCACCACCTGCATGACACGGTTCGACCGTTCCGGGTCGCCGCCAATAAGCTCTGCGATATTGGCGGGCATGACCTGCCATGACAGGCCGAACTTGTCCTTGAGCCACCCGCACTCCACTTCCATACCGCCATCGGCGGTTAATGCCTCCCAGAAATAGTCGATCTCTCTCTGGTTTTCGCACATGATGCAAAGGGAAATCGCTTCGCTAAATTTGAAATGCGGGCCACCATTCAGACCCATGAACTGCTGCCCGCCAAGCTCGAACATGACAGTCATGATCTCGCCGGGTTCATGGCCATGTTTGTCCTGCCCGGTTTTCGGATAATGGGAAACATTGGTGATTTTCGAGTCTGAAAAAACCGACGTGTAGAATTCCGCGGCTTCCTTGGCCTGGCCATCAAACCAAAGGCAGGGTGTGATTGGTGTTTTGATCTTCATGGGTCTATCCTGTTGTTGCCAGTTTGTCGTTACGCTTCAAGAATGGTTTTAAAGCCACCGAAGATCATACGCTGACCATCGAACGGCATCTTGGATGTGTCCATATCCATGCGCGGGTCTTCCATGGCTTTTTTCATGCCTGTGTCACGCGTTTCTTTTGATGGCCATGTGATCCACGAGAAAACGACGGTTTCGTCATCTGTTTTTTTGACGGCCATCGGGAATGAGGTGACCTTGCCGTCCGGCACATCATCACCCCAGCATTCCACTACGCTTAATGCGCCGTGATCCTTGAAGACAACGGCTGCCTTTTGCGCCAGCTCTTCGTATTCAGCCTTTTTGGCGGTTGGAACCGCGAGTAGATATCCGTCTACATATGTCATGTCAGCATTTCCTGTCGTGATATTTATGTTGATATCAACGTATAATATAAAAATGGCAAAATCAAGGGGTGGATTGAGGGCGAGGGGAGTTAGCGATTGTGGAGATAATCTCGAGGGATTATAGAAAGCGAAAGCTTGAAAGGATAATAGATGAGCGACCTTGCCCCTTGCCCGAATTGCAGTTCGCCCTACGCCTATGAAGACCGTGACATATTGGTATGCCCTGAGTGCGCCCACGAATGGCTTGCGGGGGCCGTGGCCTCAGTGGCGGGCGAAATGGTCATCACTGACGCAAACGGCAATCCGCTGGCGGATGGTGATGCGGTCACGGTGATCAAGGACCTGAAGGTCAAGGGCTCGTCGAATGTAGTGAAAGTGGGCACCAAGGTAAAGAACATCCGCCTTGCAGACGGGGACCATGATATCGACTGCAAGATCGACGGTTTTGGCCAGATGAGCCTGAAGTCGGAGTTTGTGAAAAAAATCTAACGGAGATACAGCCCCAACAGATAAAGGCCGCGAAGTCTGTCGCGGCCTTTTTTGCTTTATGGCGTTTATTTCCAGGCTCGCCGCTTGTAGCCCTTCACTGCATAGAACCAGATGAACAGGTAACATGGCAGGCACAACCAGTAGGCAGGCTGCATATCGCCGAAGCTGGAAGACAGCGCGCCCAGGGCCGGTGGCAAGACAGCGCCACCCGCGATGCCCATGATCAGAAGCGCGGAGCCTTGAGGCGTGAACTTGCCAAGCCCGTCAAGCGCGAGTGGCCACAGTGCGGGCCACACAAGGGCGTGGGCAAGGCCCATCAGCGCCACGAACATCACCGCATTTGGAACCGTTGGGATGCCAGACCAGCCGATCAGTACTTGTGAGAGTGTGTGGCTATCGGTCGAACTGAGCACCACACCAAGCACGCACAGCGTGCCTGCGACGGCTGACCCTAACAGCGCTTGCTGTTGGCTGATGATTTTTGGAATACAGGTGACGCCGATGATGTAGCCAATGGTCATGCACACCATGGTGTAGCTGGTGAGTGTGGCAAAATTGGCCAAGCCCAGCTTTTTGCCAAACAGGCCGATACTGTCGCCGGCGATAACCTCAACCCCAACATAGGCAAACAGGGCAATGGCGCCCAGTACTACCTGCGGGAATTGGAGGATACTTTGTTTCTCTCCGGACGCAACAACTGGTTCCTCTTCCGGCTCAATGTGCGGCAGGGGGGAGAAGCGCACGAGGGCGATCAGGAATGCAAGCGCGCCCGCCATATAGAGGTATGGCAGGATCAGTTTTTCAGACAGCGCTTGCAACTCGGCCGCCGTGAGGGTCTCCAGCGCTTCCGGTGAGGTGTTGCCAAGGTCTGAGAAAATCAGCGCAGCGAATACCATGGGCACGATAACGCCAGCCCCCTTGTTGATCAGGCCCATGATGCTGATGCGTGTCGCTGCACTCTCTTTTGGTCCCAGAAGCACCACATAGGGGTTGGAGGCCGTCTGCAGGATTGTCAGCCCGGTACCGAGGACAAAAAGACCGAGAAGGAACATGGGGTAACTGGCAGCAAGCGCCGCAGGGATGAACAGCAGGGCACCAATGACCATGATGGCTAGGCCAAGCGCCATGCCACCTCTATAGCCGATCTTGCCCAGCACAAGCGACATCGGGAACGCCATGATGAAATAGGCGAAATAGAAGGCGGTGGTCACAAAAAACGCCTGAAACTCATTCAGGTGGCAGATGATCTGCAAGAAGGGGATCAGCGCCCCGTTCAGCCATGTGACAAAGCCAAAGATAAAAAACAGCAGGCCGATGATTGTCATCGGTATGACGGTGCCGTTTTTCTTTTCCTCAACGGGCAATGCTGCGTCCATAACGCCGATCTCCTTTTCCCCGGTTCCCATATTATTTTCCGCCATAGCGGGCTCCCCCGATCCAGACCTTCTGGACCTCGATATTATCGTTCAAAAGCACAAGGTCGGCCCGCATGCCCGCGCGCAGGCTGCCAACGCGGTCAGCAACGCGTAGAAAGGCGGCCGGGCTTGCGCTGGCCATCTTCGCGGCACCTTCAAGCGGGATACCCAGCATCCTGTGCGCATTCCGCACGGCTGATGCCATATCAAGGTCCGAGCCCGCGAGTGTGCCGTCCGGCGCGGTGCAGCGGCCTCCTGTGACGGTGATCTCTCTGCCTTGCAATATGAAGTTCTTGTCGGCCGCGCCCACGCCTGGCATGGCGTCAGTCACCAGCATCAGGTGGTCCGTACCCTTGGCGTGCAGCGCCACATTCAGGCTGGCTTTATGCACATGGAAGCCGTCGACAATGATGCCAGCAAAGGCTGTGCGGCTTTCAAGTGCCGCGCCCACAACACCCGGCGCCCGGCCTTCAAGCCCTGACATGGCATTATAAAGGTGCGTGAAACCGCGCAGTCCCGCCTTCAGGGCTGTGTGGGTTTCTTCATAGGTTGCGTTGGTGTGCCCCGCCGACAGGATGACGCCTGCATCCGACAGGCGACGGATCATTTCTGGCGTCGTGGTTTCCGGCGCGAGCGTGATATGTGTGACGCCATGCTTGAGCGAAGTCAGTAGCTTGAAGGCGTTCTCATCCAGTGTGCGAAACTTGCCTGCGTCATGCACACCTTTTTTGGCCGTCGCGAGAAACGGTCCTTCGATATGTATGCCAAGCACGCCGGGCACACCGGCTTCAATTGCCTGTTCGACCGCGCGCATGCACCGGTCGACAACGGCAAGGTCATCACTGATAAGGGTGGGCAGCAGGCCCGTCGTGCCGAACTGGCGGTGGGCTTCGGCGATTTTCCTGATGCCCTCAACTGTTGGCTCATCATTGAACAGGACGCCGCCACCGCCATTGACCTGCACATCGATGAAACCGGGCAGGAGGATATTGCCGCCCAAAGAGTACTTTTCAATATCGTCGGGCAGCTCTGAGGTTTTTTTCAGCTCCGCAATGGTATCACCCTCAATGACCAGCGCGATCTCATCGGTCCAGCGTGGTCCAGTGATTGTTCGAGCATCTGTCAGCGCGAAGGCCATCAGACTGTCTCCGTCACTTTATTGAGGTGAGGCGGTTCATCCGGGTTAAAACCGCGCGCGAGTGATAACGCGTTTGCCATTTTATAAAAGCTCTGAATAAAGAGGACCGGCTCAATCACGGCGTCCGCGTCCCGGACGTATGGGAGGGCGATGGCGCCATCGGTTTCAAAGCCAGTGGTCATGACCCTTGCGCCTCTTGCGGCGAAGTCTTTTACGATGTCTTCCACGCCCTCACGGCTGGCATCATTCTGGCTGAACACAAGTACGGGGAAGCCTGCACCGACAATCGCCATCGGGCCGTGTTTGACCTCAGCGGCGGAATAGGCTTCAGCGTGCAGGCCGCAGGTTTCCTTGAACTTGAGCGCTGCTTCAAGCGCCACACCAAAGCCCGCGCCCCGGCCAACGACAAAAAAGTTGCGGGCGTCCAGAAGGGTGTGGGTGGCGGCGCTCCAATCCTGCATCCAGGCTTCCCGCAATTTGCCCGGCAGGGAGGTAACTGCGGCTTTAAGCGCGTTATCTTTGGCCCAATAGGCGACAAGTTGCAACACTGCGCTCAAGGACCCGATATAACTTTTGGTGGCGGCGACGCTTTTCTCTGGCCCTGCATGCAGCGGGATAACTGTATCTGCCAGGTCGGCCAGCGGCGACTGTGTGACGTTGACGAGCGCGATTACATAGGCACCACCTGCCTTCGCGGCTTCGGCGGTGCGCACAAGATCCGGGCTTTTTCCAGACTGTGAGATGGCAATGAACACAGTACCTTCCAGCATTTGACGCGCTGCATAGACAGAGCTGACGGAAGGTGCGGCGCTTGAAACGAGAAGGCCAAGGTTGGTTTCGATCACATATTTGGCAAACATCGTGGCGTGATCGGAGCTTCCACGCGCACAGGTGACAACCGCGCGCGGCTTGAGAGTGCGCAGTTTTGCGCCCAGTTCCTCCATGGCGGCCTCGTTGAAGGCAAGCTGCTTGGCAACAATATGGCTTGCCTCCTGCGCTTCGCGGTACATCAGCGTGGAATCGGGGGATCTGCGGGGGGGTGCTGTCATCATACTGTCCTTACTCATGCATGCAGTTCGGCGACAAAGTCGTAAGCGTCGCCGCGATAATAAGATTGTGTCACCTCGACCGTGGTGCCATTGGCAAGGAAACCGCGCCGCTCGATAAAAAGGCCTGGGTCGCCATCTTTTACGCTCAGACGTTTGGCCTGCTTGGGTGTGAAGGTAACCGCACGTAAGCGCTGCAGAGCCCGCACAGGTCGGTGTCCGGTGC
This sequence comes from Kordiimonas aestuarii, assembly GCF_025574465.1. GTDB lineage: Bacteria > Pseudomonadota > Alphaproteobacteria > Sphingomonadales > Kordiimonadaceae > Kordiimonas > Kordiimonas aestuarii. Next base: position 39,214 of record NZ_JAOBPP010000010.1, on the reverse strand, counting down.
CTTCAAGCGCCGTGTAGAGCGATGTCTTGACCGCATCGAGGCCGGGCAGGGCAAAGGCGGGGATGATGGCAGTTTCAATGGCCATCGGTGTGTCGTCTGCATAGCGGATGCGGGTAAAGCGGTACACCTTGGTGCCGGGGCCAAGGCCGAGATTCAGGCTTTCTTCAGGTGTGATGACGCCTTCAGAGCGGGTTACCCACTCACTGCGCGCCGCCCAGCCGCGGCCTGCCATGTCCTCCGAGAAGGAGGAAAGGCGGGAGAAGGGTTTTTCAACGCGCCCGGAGATAAAGGTGCCGGCCCCTTGCTTGCGGTCTAGCAGGCCGTTTTCCACCAAGCCGTCCAGCGCCTTGCGCACCGTAATGCGTGAGACATTCATGTCTGCGGCAATATCGCGTTCGGGAGGAAGGGCATCCCCCTTGGGCAGGGCGCCACGCTCAATCGCGCGCTCAATCGCCCGTGCTAGTTGCTGATATTTTGGCAGCGGGCTGGTGCCGTCCAAGGTTCCGATGAGGTTTGAAAGTGCCATTTGCTGGTGTCCTGAAGTTCAATTAAAGACATCTCTATCACATATATAATACCAATTAAATACCAAAATAGGATGTTTTGGTCTCGAAATTTTTACAAAAGTAATTTATCCTAGGTTTAGTAATGCTTTGTGCCATGCAGCCCATTGTGAAATTGACACCGCTGTCAGTTAGGCGTAGGTTCCGGCGCGAGTAATTTTTGGGAAGATTGTGATGGTAGATGTTTTCGATTTGGTCATCTTCGGTGGCAGTGGCGACCTCTCGCGTAAAAAGCTGTTGCCTGCGCTTTATGCTGGTTTTGTTGCTGGGCGCGTTGCGCCGGATAGCCGGATTTACCTGACGTCGCGTTCCGGGCTTAAGGGTGCCGTCTATGACTGGCTCAAAGAAGTTTTTGACGAATCACACCCTGCCTGTCCGGTTGAAGATGCCGACCTTAAGGCCTTTGCTTCCATGGTTTCTGTGGTTGAGTTGGGTCTGACCGAAGGCGGCGATGATTGGGAAGGCCTCAAGATGTCCCTCGCGTGTGACGATGATGCGCGCCCGCTTGTGCATTTCCTGGCGATCCCGCCTGGACTTTTCACCAGTACATGCGAACTGCTGGGCAAATATGAGCTGAACGGTAAACGCGCCCGCGTGGTGCTTGAAAAGCCGCTGGGACACGACCTTGCCTCGGCCCAGGCAATCAACGCGGATGTTGGCCGCACGTTTGAGGAAAGCCAGACCTTCCGGATCGACCATTATTTGGGCAAGGAAGCCGTGCAGAACCTTCTGGCGCTGCGCTTTTCAAACATCCTTTTTGAAGAGCTGTGGAGTGGCCGTACCATCGACCATATCCAGATTACCATCGCAGAAGACCTCGGCGTGGAAGGCCGCGCTGGCTTTTATGAGGGCACAGGCGCCATGCGTGACATGGTGCAAAACCATCTGCTGCAGCTTTTGTGCCTTGTGGCGATGGAACCACCGGCCCGGATGGACGCAGACAGCATCCGCGATGAAAAGCTCAAAGTGCTGAAGTCACTCAAGCAACTGTCAGGTCCTGAGATTGACCGTGACGTGGTCCGTGCCCAGTATGCCTCTGGCGCCATGCGCGGTGAAGCTGTGGGCAGTTACAGTGAAGACCTGGAGCTTGAGCAACCCAGCAACACGGAGACCTTTGTCGCGCTGAAGGCGCATATCGAGAACTGGCGCTGGGCTGGTGTGCCGTTTTACCTGCGCACCGGAAAGCGCCTGCCGGACCGTTTCGCCGAGATCGTGATCCAGTTCAAGCAGATTCCGCATTCACCACATCCGGGTTGGGGTAATAACATCAGCCCGAACCGCTTCATCATTCGCCTGCAGCCGGAAGATCATCTGGCGCTTCGGATGATGGTGAAAAATCATTCTGCCAAGGCTGAAACGCTTAAAGAGGTGGAGATGAACCTGGACGTAACCGGCGATAACGCCGTGCGCCTTGGGCCTTACCTGCGCCTTATTCTTGACGCCGCGCGCGGCGATCAGAGCCTCTTTGTTCACCGTGATGAAGTTGAGCATGCCTGGCGCTGGGTTGACCGTATCATCGAGCATTGGGACCAGTCGGACGAGCCGCCTGAGACCTATCAGTCTGGTACATGGGGGCCGTATGAGGCGCATGACCTGATGACTCGCGACCGTCGTGAATGGTTCCACGAAACCAGTCACAGAAAGGCTGTGCGTTGATTACCTGGCGCAATTTTGACGACCGGGCGCAGATGGTTGATGCACTGGAGGAAGACACCTCTGAAGCTTTGAGCCGTGCGATCCGGCGAAATGGTCGCGCAGCGTGGGCGGTCTCCGGCGGGTCCACGCCCAAGCCACTGTTTGAGGCAATGGCGCAAGTCGCCCTGCCTTGGGAAGACGTTCAGGTGGCTTTGGTTGACGAGCGCTGGGTGGATACCAACCACCCGCGCAGCAACGAAGCTTTTATGCGCGGGGCGTTGCAAACAGGCCTTGCCGCCGAAGCGCACTTTGTCGGTATGAAAAGTAAGCATGACAACCCATGGGAAGCCGCCGCTGATGTGAACAAGCGCTACAGCAGTCTTGCCCAACCGTTTGCCAGCGTGCTTCTGGGTATGGGGAGCGACGGGCACACGGCTTCTTTCTTTCCGGATGCGGAAGGGCTGGAAGCGGCGCTTGATATGCGCAAAGATGCTCTGTGTGTTGCTTTGACCGCGAAGAAAAGTGAAGTGACAGGTGATGAGGTAGACCGCATGAGCCTCAGTGCCTCTGCTATCGCGGCATCACCACACATCGCGTTGATGATCACGGGGGAAGAGAAAAAAACCGTGCTGGAGCGTGCACTGGAAAAAGATACGCACCTGCCGGTTGCGCGGCTCGCAGAAGTCGCCGACATAACTGTATATTGGGCGCCCTGAGTTCCCGGGCTGCCCCAACGTCTTGATGACGGGAGCGTAACATGACCCATCCAAAGCTGACCAAGATCACCGAGCGTATCCGCGCCCGGTCAGAAAAAAGCCGCGCGGCCTATATGGACCGCATCGAAGCAATGCGTGGCGCAGGCCCGGCACGGCCGCATCTGTCGTGTGGTAACCTCGCCCATGCGATTGCCGCTTGTTCGGAAGCCGAGAAATCCAAGCTGATGCAGGAAGGCATGGTCAATATCGGCATCGTCAGTGCCTACAATGACATGTTGTCGGCGCATCAGCCCTATCACGCAAAGCTTGATGAAGTGAAGGAAGCGGTGATCAAGGCTGGCGGTGTTGCACAGATGGCGGGCGGTGTGCCAGCTATGTGCGACGGCGTCACGCAAGGTCAGCCAGGCATGGAAATGTCGCTCTTCAGCCGCGAAGTCATTGCAATGGCGACGGGCATTGCGATGAGCCACAATGTGTTTGATGGCGGCCTTCTTTTTGGCATCTGCGACAAGATTGTCCCCGGGCTTCTCATTGGCGCACTGGCATTTGGCCATCTGCCGTTTGTGTTTGTGCCGGCGGGGCCCATGCCGACCGGCATTTCAAACTCGGAGAAGGCGAAGGTCCGCCAACAGTTCGCCGCCGGAGAAGTGGGGCGCGACGCGCTGCTGCAAAGCGAAAGCCGCGCTTACCACAGCCCTGGTACCTGCACATTTTACGGCACTGCCAATTCGAACCAGATGATGCTTGAGATGATGGGGCTGCAACTGCCTGGTTCCAGCTTCTTTACCCCGGAAAATGGTATCCGCGCCGCGCTTGATGCTGCTGCTGCTGATCGCATTGTCCAGCTTTCTGAAGCCAAAAACGGTATTGGCCTTGCGGAGATGGTTACGGTCGAGGCCGTGGTAAATGGCGCGATTGGTTTGCTGGCCACAGGGGGCTCCACCAATCACACCCTGCATATCGTGGCAATTGGTGCAGCGGCCGGGATTGAGATCACCTGGCAGGACTTTGCCGATCTTTCCGAAATTATTCCGCTTTTGGCGCGGGTCTACCCGAACGGCACGGCGGACGTAAACGCTTTCCACGAAGCTGGTGGCACGCCATTTGTGATCAAGGAGTTGCTAGCAGGTGGCTTGCTGCACGAAGACGTGGAGACCATTGTGGGCCGCGGTTTGAAGCCCTTTGCGGAGATGCCGGCGCTGGTGGGCGACACCCTGACATGGCGGTTGTCGCCGGACGAACCTGCGGACGATATGATCCTGCGCAAGGTTGATAAGCCGTTTCAGCACAACGGTGGCCTCGCGCTCCTTAAGGGTGCGCTGGGTGAGGCAGTGATGAAAGTCTCAGCGGTAAAGCCTGAGCACAGGCTTGTGGAGGCGCCAGCCGTGGTGTTCGAGGATCAGGACGATTTGCTGAAGGCCTATAAGGCGGGCGAGCTTGAGCGCGACTTTGTCGCGGTTATCCGCTTTCAGGGACCAAAAGCCAATGGCATGCCGGAATTGCATAAGCTGACGCCAAGCCTTGGGGTGCTGCAGGACAAGGGTTTCAAGGTCGCGCTGGTGACCGACGGACGTATGTCCGGGGCAAGCGGCAAGGTCCCGTCCGCAATCCATGTCACGCCGGAAGCTGCGAACGGCGGACCGATCGCGCGAGTGAAGGACGGAGACATGGTGCGCGTAGATGCCGAGTGCGGCGAACTTGTGCTGTTGGTTGACGAAAAAGAATTTGCTGGCCGCACACCATCAACCGGCCCTAATAATCCTGAAACATTTGGCCGCAATCTTTTTGCTGGTATGCGCGCGCTTGTGGGACCCGCCGGCAAGGGTGCGTCGGTTTTCACCGGGAATGAGGGATAAACATGTCTGACGTTGTTGATGTTTTAAAAAAATCACCGGTTATCCCGGTGCTGGCGTTCAAAAGCGAACAAGAAGCGGTTGAAGTTTGCCGTGTGCTCTTTGATGAAGGCCTGAGCGTGCTTGAGATCACGCTTCGGCACGATAGTGCATTGTCTGCGATTAATGCAGTGAAGGCGGACCTGCCGGCCGATGCCTGCGTTGGCGCGGGTACCGTTATCACGGCTGATCTTGCGGAAGCCGCCATTGAAGCAGGCGCAGAATTTGGCGTAAGTCCTGGACTTACGCCTGCGCTCGCCGATGCCGTGAAGAAGCTGAACTGGCCGTTCCTTCCCGGCGTTGCCTCTCTGTCTGAGGCGATGCAGGCGCGCGAGTGGGGGTTCAGGGCGCTTAAGTTTTTCCCGGCCAATATCTCTGGCGGTACGGGCTTCCTGAAGGCGGTTGGCAGCGTGCTGCCTGACCTGATGTTTTGCCCCACGGGCGGCATCACGGTTGATACGGCGCCCGATTACCGTGCGTTGCCGAATGTGGCGACCGTTGGTGGTTCCTGGATCACCCCGCGCGGGAAGGATGGCACCATCGATCTTGGCCTTGTCCGCGAGTTGGCCCGCACAGCGGTTGAAACGGTTTAGGACCCCGCGCGGGATTGCACTTTGCCTCACTTCGCTGTTTGATGTGACGAGAAAATCAGTGGGGTGCGAGCAATGGGCGTTATTCCAATCACAATTTTATACGCGGGACTATATGGCCTGTTGATGGTGTTCCTTTCCATCCGCGTGTCGTTCAGCCGCGCTCGGCTTGATGTGGAATTTGGTGACGGCGGAAACCCCGGCCTTCAGACCAAGGTACGGGTTTTTGGCAATTTCACTGAGTATGTGCCCATGATGCTGGTGCTGTTTCTGGTGCTCGAGTTGGCGCACACACGTGCCGTTCTGTTGCATGCTATTGGTGTGTCGCTGCTGCTTGTGCGAATCCTGCATGCGGTTAGCCTCAAGGTTGATGCCAAGCCGGTGCCGTGGCGACGCATGGGGCGGTTTGTCTCTGCGCTTGGCACGCTTTTGATTCTGCTTGGGATGAGCCTCCTTCTCGTGAAACCCTATATTCTACCGTAAATTTGAACGATCGTTGAAAAATTGCCATAACGCCCCTTGACCGTCGTGGCCAAAGCCCACTAGGCTCTGCGTCCAACTGGTGGAGGGGAGGCCATCTGTGAAAGCAATTCATCTAGCCTTTGTGTTTTTGCTGGCGATAGCTGGTATCACCGTTTTCGTTCTCATCAGCGAACCGCCCACAGGGGCGACCGGTGTGGCTCATGACACCATTGCGGGAATGAAGCTTGGTGGTGATGGTGCCGCGCGGCTCGCGACAATTGGCCGGACGCCTTTTTACTTCCAGCTTGGGGTGATTGGCTTTGCGGCCACGCTCCTTTACATGGGTGTTGCCGAGCGCAGGCGCGATGGCGCACTCAGGGTCGCGATCCTCACCATGACCGCTGTCGCCCTCTTTATCTGGTACATGCTTTATAGCGGCTATGAGGACTATCTCGCGACTGGCGAAACAGATGTGGTGTTTGGCTTCCCTGTGCCAACGAACTGGATGTTCTGGGGTATCTGGGGCAGTTTCGCGATTTTTGACCTGTTCTATGTGGTGGCCTTTCGCCGTTATTTCCTTCCCAAGGAAGACGAGGCAGAATTCGCGGCCCTTGTTGCCGAACTGAAGGCAGATGAGGGGCAACACTAATGGAAGAGTATCGTCAGGCAATTATTCTCACTTGTGTGGGCCTTTACATGGTGATGTGTATCTGGGTGGGCCTGTGGGCCATGCGGCGCACCAAATCAGCAGGAGACTTTTTTGTCGCGGGCCGTGGCCTTGGGCCCATTGTTGTCAGTCTCGCCGTGTTTTCCTCCACCCTGTCTGGCTTCGGTTTTGTAGGCGGCCCAGGTCTTGTCTATGCCACGGGCCTCAGTTCCATCTGGATGGCTGTGTGCTCCGCACTTGGGTATGCCACAGGCTTTTACCTGATTTCAAAACGTATCCGCATGGTGGCGGAAGTGCGGGACACCATGTCGCTGCCGGATGTGGTTTTCGCGCGCTACGGTAGCAATGCCGCGCGGCTTCTGACAGCGGGTACCATCCTTTTGGGGGTGCTGGGTTATCTTGCGACCCAAATTCTGGCGATGGCGCTGGTGCTGCAGTCCATTTTGTCTGCGACAGAGGCATTGGCGGACATCAGCCTGATCGCCTGTGTGGTGGTCTCGTCAGCCGTGCTGATTTTCTACTGCGTGACCGGCGGCATACTGGCCTCGGTCTACACCGATCTGGTGCAGGGCATTGTGATGATTGTCTCCGGCGCGCTGGTGGTGGTCACAGCGGCCAGCGTGTTTGACGGCGGCTTCAGCGAGGTCAGCGCGATTCTGCTGCAGCGCGACGGCGAAGACATTATGCCTTTCGGCACCTTGGGCACCATGGCATCGCTCAGTTGGTTTTTCCTCTTTGGCCTGGGCCTTGCCGGGCAGCCCCATGTAGCGACGAAAATGATGATGAACCGCAAACTGAGCGACAACCGCATTATCATGCCGGTTGCAGTGCTGGGTTATGTGGTGGCAGCCATGCTGTGGATATCCGTTGGCGTGGTGATGCGCGCGCTGGTGCTGGGTGACGTTGCCATGCCGCTGGGCGCGCCGGACGAGGCTGCGCCAGCTTTTCTCACCACCTACGCCCATCCGCTTCTGGCCGGGATCGTGTTTGCCGGGCTGTTTGCCGCCATCATGTCCACCGCAGATGGCTTCCTCAATATCGGGGCCGCTGCCATTATTCACGATATCCCGAAGGCCATTCGCGGCCGGTCGCTGGATAACGAGCTGTTCTGGGCGCGGACTGCCACCATTGGCCTTTCGGTGCTGTCGGCAGGGTTTGCGCTTTACAGTTTCTACGGCAGCAATGCGCTGGTGGCGATCCTTGGTGCTTTTGGCTGGGGCACATTCGCCGCCGCCCTTGTGCCGGTGGTGGTTATCGGCCTCAATTGGAAGCAGGCCAGCGCGCGGGCCGCAATTGTCGCCATTATCGCCAGCCTGACCATCAATCTGGGCGTTCAGCTTTTTGGTGTCAGCATTCCCTATGCCATTTCGCCCGGCTTCCTGGCAATGCTGACGTCGCTCATTCTTTTCATCGGCGTGTCGCTTCTGGAAAAAACGAAGCCGCTGCCAAAAGATATTGATCGGATCATGGACCTCTGACGTACAGTTTCACAAATAATCATTATATACTTTTTGTTCAAAAAGGCTTTTTGTGAAACCTGTACTTGTCCTGATGAATGGCGCGCTTCGGCTTGATGATCACCCGGCGTTTGCGACGGCTTGTAGTGCCGGTGCGCCGGTCATCCCGGTTTTTATTCTGGACGATACCGCCGCCGGGGACTGGAAGCTTGGCGGTGCCCGCAGGTGGTGGTTACTTAAGTCTTTGTCGTCGCTGCAAGCGACCTTGCTGAAGGCGGGTAGCAGGCTGGTTCTTCGCTGTGGAGACACCATAGATTGCCTGAAAGCCTTGATTTCTGCGACGGAGGCAAGCGCGGTGCATATGACGCGGGCCTATGATCCGCAAGCGCGCACTGTGCAGGATGCTGTGCATGATGTGTGCAACGAACTGGACGTCGTTGCCCGTCGTTTTTCAGGAAACCTGCTGCTGGAGCCAGAACAGATTCGCAACAAAACTGGCGGCATTTATGAGGTTTTTTCACCCTTTTGGCGGCGCGCGCAGGAGTTGATTGACGACACAGAACCCGCCAGAGTCCCTGTGCAGGTGCTTGCGCCCGAAAAATGGCCCGAAAGCGATGATATCGCCACGCTGAAGCTGGAGCCAAAACCCGCTTATTGGGCAGAGTCAATTGAAGCCTTCTGGGAGCCGGGAGAAGCCGCGGCTCATGAACGTCTGGATGACTTCCTTGATGATGTGGTGCTGGCTTACAAGGATATGCGGGACTATCCGGCGACGGATGCCACGTCGCGGCTATCGCCTTATCTTGCCAACGGTGAAATCAGCCCGCGCCGCATCTGGCATGACACAATGATTGCAATTGCCGATAACAAGGAGATAGAGCGCGGTGCACACTGGTTCCTGCGTGAACTGGGCTGGCGTGAGTTCAGTAGCCACCTTTTGTATCATTTTCCGGACATCCCGGAACGCGGGCTAAAAAGCAAGTTTGATGCTTTCCCCTGGCGGGAGGGGTGTGATGAAAAAGTTGCAGCGTGGCAGAAGGGCCAAACCGGGTTTCCCATCATCGATGCAGGCATGCGCCAGCTTTGGCAAACCGGTTGGATGCATAACCGGGTCCGCATGATCGTGGCGTCGTTTCTGGTGAAGGACATGCTGTGGCACTGGCGCACCGGTGAAAACTGGTTCTGGGATACACTTGTGGACGCCGACCTCGCCAACAATGCCGCAAGCTGGCAGTGGGTTGCGGGCTGCGGTGCCGATGCCGCACCCTATTTCCGCATCTTCAACCCTATCACGCAGGGCGAGAAGTTCGATCCCAAGGGCAAATATATCCGTGAATTTGTGCCGGAGCTGAAGGACCTGCCAGACGCATATATCCATGCACCGTTCGAGGCACCGGCGGGTGTGCTGAAAATGGCCGGCATCACGCTCGGGCGCGACTACCCCAAACCCATGCTCGACCGCAAAGCAGCGCGGGAACGCGCGCTCGCAGCCCTTGAAAGCACCAAGGGGGCATAGGGGCGGTTATTCCGCCCCGCTCATGGCTTTCTGCCTCAGCTCATTGATGATGCCAGCGTCCATCCAGTAGATGTCCACATTCACAGTGTCGCCGTCCCGCGCTACGACGCGGTCGAACATCAGGTATTTGCCGTCCGGCGTTACGCTGGCCCAGAAGTCATCGTCGTCTGAGTTGACGGTCGGCCCCATGTTGATCGCCGGCCCCCATTCGCCGTCCGGCATACGGAAGCTGATGTAAAGGTCGGACTGGCCGAAACCGTCTTCGCGCTCACTGTCCCAGATCAGGTAGCTCTCGTCTGCCGCGATGAAGGGGTGGGCGGTCATCTTGCCGCTGTTGAACTGGACGGGCATCGCCTCAGCGGGCTGCCGTTCGCCGCCCACCATGCGCGAGATGCGGATCATGTCGCCGGTTTTATAGTCGTCAAAAACATAAGTGCCCGCGTCCGATGCGGTGAGGCGCATGATGCCCCAGTCCTCTCGATCAAACAGGGGGCCGAGGCTTTTGGTCTCAGACCAGCTGTCCCCCTCCCGCGCCCGGTAGCCTTTAGCCAGATGCATGGTCTGGCCGTCAGACGTGATGAAGGGCTCGCCGGTGCGGCGGAACTCGGTGAATTTTTGCCACACGCCGTCTGTCATCCGGAAGCCGATGATATGGGGCCTTTCAAAGCCCTCTCGCGTGACGAAGTAGAACTCCTCCATGCCGGGCGCAAAAACGCCTTCAAGCTCCCACTTGTCTGTGGAGATGACGCCGGGGGCAAACACTTCCGCCATCTTACCGGGCGGCGTTTGGCCCATCAGCGGGCCTTCAAGTTTTGGGAAATCCCCGGCCATGGCTGTCGCGGAAATGCCAAACGTTAGCATCAGTGCGAGATACTGTTTCATAGACCTCTCCCTCAGATGTGTAATGTTATTTCGTTTTTAAGTGCAAAGGGAAGGAGCTTACCTCAATGATTTTGGGTTGAGGTGAGCCTGTGCTGCGACAAGCGGCTCAGGCGAGGCCCAGTTCTTTCAAGATGGCCTCCGTGTCGGCCCCTTTGGCGGCGGGGCCAGAACTGACCTCCGGCGCGGTGCGGGAGAACCGAGGTGTAGGTGCTGGCTGGCGCAGGCCATCAACCTCAATAAAGCTTTCTCGCGCCGCGTTATGCGGGTGTGTATGGGCCTCCCAAAACGGCAGCACCGGCGCGAAGCAGGCATCGCTTCCGTCCAGCATGTTACACCATTCGTTCTGGTCGCGTGTCTTGAAGATGGCCCTCAGCTCTTCCTTCAGGCCCGCCCATTCCAAGGGGTTCAAGTGCTTCTGCATCCATGCGGCGTCAAGGCCCGTTTTTTGGATGAACACCTGCATGAACTGCGGCTCAATCGCGCCAAGGGAGATAAATTTGCCGTCTTTGGTCTCGAACGTGCCGTAAAAATGCGCGCCACCATCGAGCAGGTTCACGCCGCGCATCGGTGCCCAGCGCCCGTTTGCCAGCATGGTATGGAAGATGGACATCAAGGCGCTTGAGCCTTCAACCATACTGACATCAATAGCCTGTCCCTTGCCGGAGGTGCGGGCCTCCAACAGGCCGCACACCAGGCCGAACGCCAACATCATGCCGCCGCCGCCATAGTCGCCCACAAGGTTCAGTGGCGCGCTGGGCGGGCCATCCGCAGGCCCCATGCCGTGCAGCACACCCGAAAGCGAAATATAATTGATGTCATGCCCGGCGGACTTGGCAAGCGGGCCTGTTTGCCCCCAGCCAGTCATGCGGCCATAAACCAGTCTTGGGTTGGCCTGAAGCACCTCATCCGGGCCAAGGCCCAGTTTTTCCATCACGCCGGGGCGGAATCCTTCAAACAGTGCGTCGGCTGTCTCAACCAGCTTCAGCAGCGTGGTGCGCCCTGCGTCCGACTTAAGGTCAAGCGCGATGGAGCGTTTGCCGCGCCGGTTGATATCAACCTTCATATCCATGGGCGAGGGCGGGCCCGCGCGGTCAACCACAATGACTTCGGCGCCCATATCCGCCAGCATCATGCCCGCAAACGGCCCCGGGCCGATCCCTGCAAGCTCGATGATGCGTATGCCGTCTAAAGGCCCCATAACTTGTCCCCATGTTATTGCTGTGTATGACTATCACCTAGGGCAATAAAACAGGATTTCGAGGGATAAAAAAGCCGACACCCCTGATAGGTGCCAGCTTTCCTTTGGCGGCATCATGCCCGAGCAGGCGGGCATCCGTCTAGCCTTGCCCGTCTGGCCTCCCACCTTCGCGGGAGTGACGGTGTATCAGCCTTATTTGGGCGCCATGCGCGCGGCGGCATCCATGCGGATGGTTTCGCCGTTCAGATAGGCGTTATCGATAATGTGCGCCGCGAGCTTGGCATATTCGTGTGGCTTGCCAAGGCGCTTGGGGAAAACAACCTGTTGCTTGAGGCTGTCAACCGCCGCTTCCGGCAGGCCGTCAAACAGGGGTGTGTGGATAAAGCCTGGCGCGATGGTCATCACGCGCACTCCCTGGCGGGAGAATTCGCGCGCCGTTGGCAGGGTCAGCGCCGCGATGCCGCCCTTGGACGCAGCATAAGCCGCCTGGCCGATCTGGCCCTCGAACGCTGCGACGGACGCCGTATTGATAATCACGCCGCGCTCGCCGTCCTCGTTTGGCTCATTCGTTTGCATGGCTTCGGCCGCTTGCGCCAGCACATTGTAGCTGCCGATCAGGTTGATGGAGATGACTTTTTTAAAGTGATCCATCGGGTAGCGGTTGCCGTCGCGGTCCAGCACTTTTTGTGGTGTCCCGATACCGGCGCAGTTTACCGCAATATCGACACTGCCGTATTTGTCCTTGGCGACAGCAACGGCATTGGCGACAGCCACTTCGTCCGTCACGTTGGTGTTGACGTAGGTCACTTTACCGCCCTGCGCTGCCGCAACCGCCGCGCCTGCCTCGTCATTGAGGTCCAGGATGACGACGTTGGCGCCAAGGCTTACGAAATGCTCTACCGTTGCTCGGCCAAGGCCCGATGCGCCGCCGGTGACCAGCGCGGTTTTCCCTTTAATGTCCATCAAAATGCTCCAAATCAATTATGTTGCGCCGCAGCATAGTGGAGCGTGGGGGTGTGATCAAGCGTCACCGTGCCGCATATTATATGGTGGTCTACTTTTAAACCGCATCATACAATTGTGATGGCGACCTTCGGCGCATTCGGCTTGGTATTTTGCACAGTGCCCTTATATTTTGAAGCCAAGCTACAGGCATTGCATACAGCGATTTATTATTGCATATGCAATAATAAATGAGTGAGAACGGATGCGTTATGGAATTTGATTACGACCTTTTTGTCATTGGCGCAGGCTCTGGCGGTGTACGAGCCAGCCGGATTGCGGCCAGTTTTGGTGCGCGTGTCGCGGTGGCCGAGGAATACCGTGTGGGTGGCACCTGTGTGATCCGTGGTTGCGTGCCGAAGAAGTTAATGGTCTACGCCTCCCACTTCGCAGATGATCTTGAGTTGGCGCGTGGTTTTGGCTGGTCGGTCGGTGAAACAGCGTTCGACTGGAAGGCGTTTATCGCCCGCAAGGATGCGGAGATCGATCGCTTGAACGGTCTCTATATCAATACGCTTGAGGGCGCGGGGGTTGAGCTTATCAACGGCAGCGCGGTTGTTTCGGGGCCAAACAGTGTGAAGGTGGATGGCCGGGAGATAACGGCCAAGACTATCCTGGTGGCTTCTGGCGGTTGGCCGCATATGCCGGATGTACCTGGAATTGAACACGCGATCACTTCGAACGAGGCCTTTCACCTTGAAGAACAGCCGAAGCGTGTTGTGATTGTTGGCGGTGGTTATATTGCTGTTGAGTTCGCCGGCATCTTCCATGGTATGGGGTCTGATGTGACGCTTCTTTACCGGGGTGAGCAGATTATGCGTGGTTTTGACGATGACCTGCGTGACCGTCTGGCGGATGAGATGCGCCGGAAAGGCATCGAGACCCGCGTTGGCACAAATGTTACCCGCATTGAGAAGCGGGATGGCAATGTGCGGCTGACCCTGACTGATGGCAGCGAGGTGGAAGCTGACACAGTGATGTATGCGACAGGGCGCGTACCAAACACCCGGGGGCTCGGGCTTGAGGATGCTGGTGTAGATTTGGCACAAGGGGGCGCTGTGAAGGTGGATGCCTACGGCAAGACCAATGTGGACAGCATCTATGCCGTGGGTGATGTGACGGACCGGGTGCAATTGACGCCGGTTGCTATCAAGGAGGGCCACGCTTTTGCGTTGACTGTCTTTGCCGACACGCCAACCGCGCCTGAACATGACGCCATTCCAACGGCTGTCTTCTCGCAGCCGCCGATTGGTACAGTTGGTCTTTCTGAATCTGACGCCAAAGCGAAGTATGGTGACATTGAAGTCTATACCTCCGACTTCAAGCCGATGAAGCATACGCTGGGTGGTTCGGATGAGCGGGCTTTCACCAAAATGATCGTTGACAAAAGCACTGGCAAAGTGGTTGGTGCGCACATGATTGGCGCGGACGCGGCGGAGATTATCCAGGGTATTGGCATCGCGGTGAAAGCCGGGCTGACAAAAGTCCAGTTTGATGCCACGGTTGCGGTGCATCCCTCAAGCGCGGAAGAGTTTGTGTTGATGCGTACACCGCGTGCGAGTTGAGTTGGCTATTTTGGTAATTGATTAGAATAAAATTCTCAAAATAGCTACGTTACATGCGGATGATAGAAAAAGTTCTTCGTGTTTTTGCTTGAAGATCGCTATTAAAAGCGCACATGTGACAAAGAGCATTGACAGCGGGCGCCGATAGGAGTTGCCTGCGCACTTTAAGGATATGGAATCAGATGGCTTCTGACGTACAGGTTCTGGAATCGGCGGTTGTCCGTTTCGCGGGCGACAGCGGCGACGGCATGCAGCTTACCGGCAGCCAGTTTACCACTTCAACGGCGCTGTCCGGTAGTGATCTTGCCACCTTCCCGGACTTTCCGGCAGAAATTCGCGCGCCTGCGGGCACCACCTTTGGTGTCTCCGCCTTCCAGATCAACTTTGGTGCAAAGTCGATCAAGACGGTCGGTGACCGCCCGGATGTGCTGGTGGCAATGAACCCGGCGGCACTCAAGGTGAATATCAAGACCCTGCGTCCGGGTGGCCTGCTGGTTGTTGATACTGGCGCCTTCTCCAAGCGTAACCTTCAAAAAGCTGGTTATGATGTTGACCCATTGTCCACGCACGAACTGGAAGCCTATCAGTTGGTTGAGCTTGATGTCTCCAAACTGACGCTCGAAGCCGTGAAAGACTTCGGCCTTGGTAACAAGGAAGCGCTGCGCTGTAAAAACATGTGGACGCTGGGGCTTATGCTCTGGATGTTCAGTCGCAAGCGTGAGCCTGTTGTTGCGTGGTTGGAGAAAAAATTTGCCAAGCTTCCCGATATTGCGGGGGCGAACGTTGCGGCGCTCAATGCGGGACATGCCTTTGGCGAGACAGCTGAGTTGTCCGTTCACTTCAAGCGCTACCAGATTGGTGCAACGCACAGCGAACCTGGCATCTATAAAACGGTGACCGGCAGTCAGGCGCTGTCATGGGGTATCACGGCGGGCGGTGAACTTTCCGGCTTGCCTATTGTGCTGGGCTCGTATCCCATCACCCCGGCGTCACCCATCCTTCACACGCTTTCAAACATGAAAGAGCTGGGTGTGGTAACCTTTCAGGCGGAAGACGAGATTGCGGCAATCTGTGCTGCTATTGGCGCGGCCTATGGCGGCGCGCTGGGTGTGACCAGCTCATCAGGCCCTGGCATTGCCCTCAAGGGTGAGGCGCTTGGTCTCGCGATCTCAATCGAGCTGCCGCTAGTTGTGATCAACAGCCAGCGTGGTGGCCCGTCGACTGGCTTGCCGACAAAAACAGAACAATCAGACCTTTATCAGGCTATCTATGGCCGGAACGGTGATGCGCCGCTGCCAGTGATCGCGACCCGCAGTCCTGGTGACTGTTTTGAAGCCGCGATTGAGGCATGCCGTATCGCGGTCAAGTATATGACGCCGGTGATGCTCCTGACGGATGGTTTTATCGCCAACGCGGCGGAGCCATGGAAGTTGCCGGATCTCGACAAGATCGAACCCTTCAAGGTGACATTTGCCGAGGCGCCAGAAGAAGGGCTTGAGTTCAACCCCTTCAAGCGGGATGAGGTCACATTGGCGCGCCACTGGCCGAAGCCGGGCGTGCCGGGTACTGAGCACCGCATCGGCGGTATTGAGAAGAGCTTCGACAGCGGCCATATTTCGTATGACCCTGAAAATCACCAGAAGATGACCGATACTCGCGTGGGTAAAATCGACGGCATCGCGAACGATATCCCGGCACAGGGTGTTGATCAGGGAGAAGACAGCGGCACGCTCGCGGTGGTCGGCTGGGGCTCGACATACGGCCCGATCTCTGAGGCTGTGAAGGCCGGCCGCGAAGAAGGCCTTAAGGTTTCGCACATACATATTCGGTATCTTAATCCATTCCCGGCCAACCTTGGGGAACTTCTTGCCAGCTTCGACAAGGTGATTGTGCCGGAAATGAACACAGGGCAGCTCAAGACCGTGCTTCGGGACAAGTTCCTGATCGACGCCAAGCCGCTCAACAAAGTTTCAGGCCAGCCGTTCAAGATCCAGGAAATCCTGGATGTGATCCACGCTGAAGCCAGCAGTTAAGGGAGACGGTGCCATGAACGAACTGAGCGCCCCCAAAGCGAACCTGACCATCAAGGACTTTACTAGCGACCAGGAAGTGCGCTGGTGCCCGGGTTGTGGTGACTATGCCATCCTCAAATGTATGCAACGCACGTTGCCTGAGATGGGTGTCACACGCGAAAATACGGTTTTTGTATCGGGCATCGGCTGCTCAAGCCGTTTCCCCTACTATATGAACACCTATGGTTTCCATACCATCCATGGCCGGGCACCTGCGGTAGCAACGGGCCTGAAGCTGGCGAACCCCGAACTGGACGTCTGGGTGGTCACCGGGGACGGTGATGGCCTGTCGATCGGTGGCAACCACCTGATGCATGCGCTCCGGCGGGATGTCGACCTCAATATCCTCTTGTTCAACAACAAGATTTACGGTCTGACGAAAGGACAATATTCGCCCACGTCTGACCTTGGTACGCGCTCTCCGTCAACGCCGCAGGGTTCCGTTGATCCAGCGCTGAACCCGATCAGCTTTGCGCTTGGTTCTGGTGCGCACTTTGTGGCCCGCACGGTGGACACTGCGCAGAAGCACATGCCGGGTGTGTTCAAGCGTGCGCATGCTTTCAAGGGTGCCTCCTTTGTGGAGATCCTGCAGAACTGTATCGTTTATAACGATGCAGCCTGGAAAGGGATCACCGAGAAGAATGTCGTGGCTGATAAGCAGTTGCTCGTGGAACACGGCGAAAAGATGCTGTTTGGTGCCGAACGCAACAAGGGCATCCGCTTCAATGCACAAAAATTTGCGCTTGAGGTGGTGGTCATTGGTGAAGGTGGCATCACCGAAGATGATGTTCTGACCCATGATGAGACCAACCTGCAACTGGCCCGCATGTTGGGCGAGCTTGGCGGGCAAGCGGACGAACCGGTGGTGATGGGGGTTTTATATGCCCGTCAGGCGGAACACAGCTATACCGATGCAGTTCTTGGGCAGGTTGCCGAGCGCAAGGGCAAAACAACCCTCAAGGATATCATGTATGGTGGCCAGACCTGGGAAGTAAGTGAGACAATCACTTCCTGATATATGACGGATGTAAAGATAAAGCCCGGCGTCATGCCGGGCTTTTTTTATGCCTACATACCGGCAGCTTCGATCTTCAGGTCATTGGGAAACGGTGTACCATTCCCCTTCTCCACCATGTCCCGCATGCTCAGGATGAAGGTTGCCCATTTTGTTGAACAGTGATGGAAAAATGGCGCTTCCTCCGCCCAGCCAATATGGCGGAACATCAGCCGGTTTTGCCCGTCATCATCGATGACCTTGAATTCAAGCTGGGTACCAACCCAGTCCTC
The DNA here is from genome assembly GCF_025574465.1 of Kordiimonas aestuarii. GTDB lineage: Bacteria > Pseudomonadota > Alphaproteobacteria > Sphingomonadales > Kordiimonadaceae > Kordiimonas > Kordiimonas aestuarii. The sequence goes on along the minus strand of NZ_JAOBPP010000010.1, from coordinate 21,710 downwards.
CGGTCCTCCCCTGACTTCCCAAAGTACAAAGCCGTCGCGGTTCTCTTTGACCTCCATGTCGAAGCCGCCATTATCGCCAAATCGGAATTGGAGTGTGCCGCCCTTGGTTGGCTCGCCGGTAGTGGTTTCCGTCCACCAACCCTGCAGGCCATCCAGAGTGTTGAGTGCCGCCATGATTTTCTCTTTGGGGGCATATGTACTGAACGTGTGACAGATATTCGCCATCGTCTGTTTCCTTCCTGTTTGCGAAACCTGTATTCATTTTATGGCTGGCGCACGGTGTTTAAATAAAATACAGAAAATAAATAATAATAATTAAGATATTGATATTAAATATAAAAATAAAGTTCACTATCTAATTATTATGATATATTTTCCATATATGGAAAATGATGATCAATTGGATGCGGTGTTTATGGCGTTGGCGGACCGGCGCCGAAGGGCGATGTTGGCTGAGCTTGCGGCAGGGCCACGCTCCATTGGAGAGCTTGCTGCCATTGGCGGATGGCGGATGAGTGCAGCATCCAAAAACATCGCCGCGCTTGAAGGCGCGGGGTTGATCCTCAAGTCGCGTCGCGGGCGTGAGGTTTATTGCCATATGAATTTCGATGTTTGGCGAACAGTCGCGAGCTATATCGCACTCCATGCCAAATTCTGGGCGGGACGGCTTGACGAGCTTGAGAAATATATAAATGAGGCAGGAGGGGAGTAACATGGAGCCGTTGGTGATCAAACGTGTGATGCCATGCAGCAAGCGGCAGCTTTTTGATGCGTGGGCGAAGCCATCTGTCATGGGACGGTGGTTTTTCGCAAGTCAGACACCCCTGAAGAACAGCACAGTCAGGAGTAGTTTTGCAGTGGGTGGCAGCTACAGCCTGACCATGCACCTGCAGACCGGTGATTACACCATGAGCGGCGAATATATCGAGATTAACCGCTACACCCGTATCACCTTCAGCTGGAGCTCGCATATTATAGACAACAGCCTTGTCACGCTCGATTTCCGCGAGTTGTCGCCGAACCGGACTGAAATGGTGCTGACACAAACGCGCTTCCCATCCGATGAAGTACGTCTGAGTCATGATCAGGGTTGGAATGGCTGCCTCGACAGCCTTGAGCGGTTTGTCGCTGCCGAATTTGGCTCCGTCTAGTCCTTGAGCCCGTCGCGGTAATTGAGGCGTGCCAGATAGGTTTTCAGGCTGGTCTCTGGTGTGTCGGTAAATATATCCCCTGTAGGGGATGCCACCAGCATACGGTCGAGGCGGAAGTGGCGGAAATCCTGCCGCATTTCGCACCAGCCAAGCATCATCCACACGGGACCGATAAATACCAGTGACAATGGCCGAACAATCCGTTGGGTGGTGCGGCCTTCCTCGTCGGCATAATCAAGGGCGAGCTTTTCTTTCTGCCGTACGGCCTGCCTGAGGAATGAGAAATCAATATTCCATGGCAATTTGGCGCGAGAGGGCGGCGCGAAGAGCGCGACGCCAGAAAAAGCCTCGCGGTCTTGTGTCGTCAGAACATTCTTAATCTTGAGGATAAGGCTTTTGGCCGATGCGGCCATATGTGCATCCGTCCAGCTTGATACCATCGCTGCCCCCAGCATCAGGGTTTCAAGCTCGTTTACATCGAAACTCATCGGCGGCAGGTAATAACTTTTGTCGAGGATATAGCCGACACCAGCTTCGCCTGAGATCGGCACGCCCGTGGTGATCAGGTCCTGAATGTCGCGGTAAACAGTGCGGACGCTGATATCAAACTCTTCCGCGATATCCTGTGCCGTGATGGCGATACGCCGCCCCTGAAGGTAGCTTACGATCTGAAAAAGCCTGTCTGCGCGTCTCATAGTGGAAGCGTACCATCACCTACTGACAAAATTAGTCAGTAGGTTACAGTTGCCAAGCCCGACGTCAAGGCTGTTGGGGTCGTTTATGAAACGACATCGGGTTCAGCGCGCCCTGTGCGTTCAGCTATCCCGCCAATCTGATCAGCGATGCTGATAATGCGTTCCAGCGCCACCTGTGTTTCCACTTGATGTTCGGATGGGTCGACAACATAGCGTTCAAGATAGACCCGCAGGGTGGCACCTTCGGTACCCGTGCCGGACAGCCGATATACGATACGGGCACCACTCTCGAAGACGATGCGGACGCCCTGGTTTTTCGCGACCGATCCATCGACAGGGTCGGTATAGGAAAAATCGTCGGCGGTCCGGGCAGTCTCCCCTGAAAAAGCTTGCCCCGGAAGGTGTTCGAGCTTTGTTCGCAGGTCTGTCATGAGTTTGTCTGCTACGGCACTGTCAACCGCTTCATAATCGTGGCGTGAATAGAAGTTGCGGCCATAGGTGCGCCAGTGCGCCTTCATGATTTCAGCGATGCTCTCTTGCCGTTCTGCAAGAATATTCAGCCACAAGAGTACCGCCCACAGCCCATCTTTCTCGCGCACATGGTCTGAGCCCGTACCTGCACTTTCCTCGCCGCAAAGGCTTACCTTGCCAGCGTCAAGCAGGTTGCCGAAATACTTCCAGCCCGTTGGAGTTTCGAAGCATGGCATGCCAACCTCTGCAGCAACACGGTCAACAGCCCCGCTTGTCGGCATGGAGCGTGCGACACCCGCAAGGCCATTCTCGTAGCCAGGCGCCAGATGTGCGTTGGCAGCGAGAACGGCAAGGCTATCACTTGGCGCCACATATATGCCCCGGCCAAGAATGATGTTGCGGTCGCCGTCACCATCAGATGCCGCGCCCATATCTGGGGCGTCTTCGCCAAACATCAGGTCAAATAATGCGCGGGCGTGCACCGGGTTTGGGTCCGGGTGGTGGCCGCCAAAGTCTTCAAGTGGCTGGTAGTTCACCACGGTGCCCTTGGGCGCGCCCAGCTTGCGCTCAAGAATATCCTTTGCATAGGGGCCGGTGATGGCGTGCATGGCATCAAATCGCAGCCGGAAGCCATTCCTGAAAAGCTTTTTGATCTTCTTGAAGTTAAACAGGCGCTTCATCAGGCGTCGGTATTCTTTGACCGGATCGACAATTTCAACCGTCATGTCGGCCAAGGTAAATTCGCCAAGCTCATCAAGAGCGATGTCGTCCGCGTCCAGAATATTGTAGCTATCTATGATTTGTGTGCGTGTATAGATCGCGTCTGTGATGCTCTCCGGCGCAGGGCCACCATTATTGCTATTGTACTTTATGCCAAAATCTTCATCCGGGCCACCAGGGTTATGGCTTGCCGAGAGAATGATGCCGCCCTTGGCCGCAAGTTTGCGGATAAGGCATGATGCGGCAGGGGTGCTGAGCAGCCCGTTTTGACCCACAACCACGCGACCAATGTTATTCGCCGCTGCCATTTTCAGAATAATCTGGATTGCCTGCCGATTGAAAAAACGGCCGTCGCCACCAAGCACCAGCGTTGCGCCTTCCATATTCCCCACAGCGTCAAAGATGCTTTGGACAAAATTCTCCAGATAATGTGCTTCCCGAAACTGCCTGACTTTCTTGCGCAGTCCCGAGGTGCCGGGTTTCTGGCCGGGAAACGGCGTCGTTGCTATTGCTCGTATCGTCATTGTGTTCCCTCTGTCTAAGCCTTTAAAACTATGGCCTTTCTTCTCGAATGGCCGCTACGATACGCGAGGCAAGCGCGCAATTGAATACGCTTTCTATCTCTACAGGTAATTTGCGGCGCCAATTGGGCTCCTCAGTCGTGGTGCCTGGCACATTGGGCTGATCACGCAGGCCGAGCAGGTCCTCCAACTGGACAGCGATGATGTCCGACTGTGTGCGTGCGAGATAGGTATGGATGGCTACCGCGAGGTCATCCGAGAGCTTTGCAGGGGCGGCATCCGGGGATACGCCGTCCGGTAGCAAGCCTTCTTCTTCAAGCCTCTTCAGCATCAGCCACCTGTCATGGAGGCGCTCATTCCTGTCGCGTTCCAGCCGGTTATCCGCGGTGCCAATGTCCAGCGTTTTCCGCCAGCGGAAATCTTCCCCTTCCCAATACCCTTTGAGCGTGGGGAAGTCGTGATTGTTGAGTGAAGCGAGTTTTGACTCCTCAAACCGTGCGGGGGCCTTGAAGGCACCATACTCGCGTTCAAAGTAAAGGATGGCACAGCCAAGCAGCCCCCAGTCCGCCAGACGCTCGCGGAAGCCTTCCGGGACCGTGCCAAGATCCTCGCCAACAACGATGCACCGGTTACGCTCACTTTCAAGTGCGATAACACCAAGCATGTCTTCTCGGGGGTAGTTTAGATAATTTCCGGGAGCCTCGTTTGCAAGCGGGCACCAGAAGGCCCTGTTCAGACCGAGAATATGGTCAATACGGATGAGCCCTGCTGATTGCATCGCCTCTCTGAGCGTCCGGCGGAAAATGCGGTAACCAGTAGCCTTGAGGGCAATCGGGTCCAGGGGTGCCAGATGCCATTTCTGACCATCAGGGTTCGCGGCGTCGCCTGGCGCGCCAAGGCTCATGCCGTGCACGATAGCTGAAGGCTCTGCCCATGCTTCAGCTCCTCCGGGAACCATACCAACGGCGAGATCGAGATAGAGCCCGATGCGCATGCCCGCAGCTATTGCACGGGCATGCGCCGCATCAAGCTGTGCATGGGCAATCCATTGCAGGTAACAATAGTAGGTGACACGGTCTTTTTCCTGCTTGTCAACTTCCGCACTGGCATCGGTGTCTGGTGATCGCAGTTCTGGTGGCCAGTCGGTCCAGCCTGACGCCGCCGGGTTGGCTTTGCGCTGCCTCTCGAACAGGACATTGTAAAGCGCATGGCGTTTCAGCGCGGTGCCCTTTTTGTCGAGAAAAGCTTGAAAGGCTTGCCGCCTTTTGTCGCTTGCCTGCTCCTTGAACAGGCTAAAGGCCGCTTCAAAAGCGCGGGTCTTCAAGCGATAGACCGCCGGGTAGTCCACAAGCTCGGAGGTCCGCACAGTGCGATAGACTGGATCCGACCTAAAGGTACTGAGCAACTTTTCAGCCGCGGCACAGCTTTGAAATTCCTCTATCAGGTCTGGCGCGATATGCATGATGTTGAGGAATTCCCGGCTTGACGGCGAATAGGGACTATAGATGTCAGGCGCACTGGGAAAGAGGGCGTGCACCGGATTGATGCCAATAAAGTCAGCACCCGCCCTGGCGGCGCATTCGGCCAGCACCGCCAGATCCTCATAGTCGCCAATCCCCCAGTTACGTGAGGATCTCAGGCCATAAAGCGGAGCTGTGATGCCCCAGGCTTTTGTGTGCCCCGTAATCTCCGCAACAGCGACCGTTTGAGGTGGGGTGACGATAAGATGACAATGTTCAACTGAGTTACCCCTACCCAGCGTTATTTCGTGATATCCTTTTGGCAATACGTGCTCAATGACAAGCGCCGTCGCGCCGGTCTCCAGCGCGCCCTCAATTGTGGTACCGTCTTCCAAGCTGATCGTCCACGGCAGGCTGCTGTATACTTGTTGCTGTAGCTCGAACGCGCAGGCATCGTGTTGACGTATGACAAGGCTTGCGGGCAGGTGGCGCTGTTTCTCACGTTCCTGCTCCGCCAACGCGTTTTTGATATCCTCATTGCTTTCAATGGAAACATTCATGGCGGCAAGCTGCGCCAGTTTTGTCTCGTCACTGGCCTGAATATAAGCGCCGCCCAGGTCATGATAGCCATGATATACGCCAAGGCTTTCGCAAAGCTGGTGCAGGAGGTTGGGATCAAGGCGCATGGCCACTACTTTCCGACTTTGCTGGCAAAGAGGATGAAACTTTCTGGGGGAATGGTCTGCTCGGCAGTTTCGCATCCATATGCGCTAAACTCAGTGCCCAGGTTTACGGTATTCAGTATGACCCGCCACGGTGCTGAGCTGGGAAGCAGGAATGGCAGGGGACTTTCCGATGCATTCAAGACCATCAACAGCGTGTCTGACGCGCCTTTGGTTGGTGCGAGGAGCAAAGCAACCGTTTTCAGTGTCGGGTCCTGCCACTCCTCGGGGGTCAACTCCGAGCCTGTGGGCGATAGCCACACCGCATCCTTGGCGCCATGCTCCGCCGTTTCCGCACCATGTAGAAAATTGTTTTGCCGGAGTGCCGGGTGGTCACGTCGGAGGCGGATAAGGGTGCTGGTATAGTTGCAAAGCCCCTGATCGGCGCCCGCCCAATTCAACCATGTGATCTCATTATCCTGACAGTAGGCGTTGTTATTTCCCTTCTGGCTGTGACCAATTTCATCGCCTGCCAGCAGCATTGGACTGCCTTGCGACAGCATAAGCGTAGCCAACAGGTTTCGCACACGTCGGGCACGCCTGAGCAGTACATCCGGGTCCGAACTTGGACCTTCCATGCCGCAGTTGTCGCTCAGGTTATGTCCGTGGCCGTCGCGGTTGCCCTCAAGGTTTGCTTCATTGTGCTTGTCGTTATAGCTGGCGAGGTCCTTCAGCGTATAACCGTCATGACTTGTTATGAAATTAACCGATGTTGTTGCCCGTCTGCCGCTATGGTCAAAGATATCAGCCGAGCCCAGTAACCGGGCGGCGAGGTCTGGTGCGCAGCCGTTATCCCCGCGCCAGAATGCGCGGCTGGTATCGCGAAAGCGATCATTCCATTCCTGCCATCCGGGTGGGAAGGCGCCCAACTGGTAACCCCCGGGGCCAACGTCCCAGGGTTCTGCTATCAGTTTAACTGCCGACAAAACAGGGTCTTGGGCCACCGCTTGCAGGAACGCACCATGGCGGGCGTAGCTTTCATCTGTGCGCGCAACCGTGGTCGCAAGGTCGAAGCGGAAGCCATCCACATGCATTTCTGTGACCCAGTACCGTAGCGAATCAAGCACCATCTGCAAGACGCGAGGATGCGCCACATTGAGGGTATTACCGCACCCTGTATCATTCACGTAAAGACGCGGGTTCTCGCCATCCAGACGGTAGTAGCTTTTATTATCGATGCCGCGCCAACTGAGGGTTGGGCCAAGCTCCCAGCTTTCGGCGGTGTGGTTGTACACGACATCCAGGATCACTTCGATCCCGGCGCTGTGCAGCGCTTTGGTCATGCGTTGGAACGAATGTATGCCAGAAGGCCCAAGGTATGAGGGCTCGGGGACAAAATATCCGACCGGATTATAACCCCAGTAATTATTGAGCCCCAGTTCAGTCAGACGCGGTTCCGGGAAACACGCTTGCACAGGCAGGAGTTCAACCGACGTGACCCCAAGCTTTAAAAGGTGATCCAGCATTTTGGGGGTGGACAGGCCCTCAAATGTGCCTCGTTTTTTTACGGGAACACCTTTGTTGAATTTGCTGATTCCTTTCACATGGGTCTCATAGAGAACCGTCTGAGACGGTGTAACCTCGGGACGCGCATCCTTGCCCCAGCGAAAACCGGTTGATCCGACCACGCATTTCGGCATGAAAGCCGCGCTGTCAGCTTCCGAAAAACTAAGGTCCTGGTCGTCAGAGCCGAGATCAAAGCCGTAAAGCGCGGGGTTTAGCGTGAAATTGCCCACCAGGCGCCTGGCGTAAGGATCAAGGAGAAGTTTGTTGGCGTTGAAGCGATGCCCTTGCTCGGGAGCGTAGGGGCCATGCACCCGGTAGCCGTATAACTGCCCGTCGCCGATTTCCGGCACAAAACCATGCCAAATCCCATCGGTGAACTCACGTAACGCCACGCGTGCCAGTTCCTTTTCCCCGTTCGGTGAAAAAAAGCACAGGTCGACGCCGGTTGCGTGATTGGAGAATATCGCGAAATTGGTACCCCCCTCTTGTGGTGTGGCACCTAGTATTTTGGCTGTGCCGGGAGAAGGAGGCGCAAATGACGACATGGTTTCCTCTCTATGTCTCGCGCGTGAGGCCATTGTATATGGTGGCGTAAGCCTTTGCGGGTAAAGCCCAGCTTACATCCTGCTTCATCGCCCGCCGCCTGAGCGTGGTAAGGATTTTCGGATTTCGGAAAAGATCGAGAAAACGGTCGGTAGCGCTGACAAGCCTGTCGAAGTTGACGGGCGAAAATTGCACACCGTTACCTGCGCCAGCCATTAGCGCAGCCTCATTGGCATCTACAACGGTATCTGCAAGCCCACCAACTCTTGCTACGATAGGAATAGTGCCATAGCGCAGTGCACAGAGCTGCGTGAGACCACAGGGTTCAAAACGGGACGGTACAAAAATGGCGTCCGCGCCAGCTTGCAGGCGATGCGCCAACGCTTCGTCATAGCCTATCTTTACGCTGACATGGCCGGGATGGGTGCGCGCAGCCGCGATAAAAGCCTGCTCAATCGCCTTGTCGCCGGTGCCAAGCACCGCCAGTTGCCCGCCATTTCCAACGAGATGGGGGATGGCCCCGACAAGAAGATCAAGGCCTTTTTGTTCGGTCAGGCGACTGATCACGCAAAAGAGCGGACGAGCGGCATGCGGATCAAGGCCGACTTCCTGTTGCACTGCTTTTTTGTTCGCGGCCTTGCCTGTTATGGCCCGTGGGGAGAATGGTTTTGCAAGGGTGTGGTCGGTTTCTGGGTTCCAGATGTCGGTGTCGATGCCGTTTCTGATCCCCGAAACCTTGCCGCTGCAGCTTCGCAGCAGGCCACCGAGACCCATGCCGCTATCGTCAGTCTGGATCTCGCGTGCATAGGTCGGGCTGACTGTCGTCACCCAGTCGCTGTATATGATCCCAGCTTTCAGGAAGCCAACCTGATCCCAATACTCAAGCCCTTCCTGCGAAAACATTTCCTTTGGCAGTCCAAGTTCGGCGAAAGTTGTTTTCGGGAACAGGCCTTGGAAGGCGAGATTGTGAATGGTGAATATGGTCTTGGTTGTACAGTTCTTTTTTGTGCGCAGGTACGCGGCACTCAGGCCGGCCTGCCAGTCATGGGCGTGCAGGATATCTGCGTGCCAATCATTGATGAGTTCGCCAGCTGCAAGGTCGGCAGCCACCTTGGCAAGGGCTGCGAAGCGTCGGCAGTTGTCGGGTCGGTCTTTGCCGTCGCTGCCTTGATAGGGGTTGCCGGGTACGTCAAATAAATGCGGCGCATCAAGGAGATAAAGCTTTAATCCATTTTCTGATGCTGCGCGGAGAAGTGATGCATTCCCGCCAAAAAGCGAGGGGATAGCTGATAGTTTTTCCTGTTTTTGCGCCGCCTTTTTGACAGCAGGGAAGGCGGGGAGCAAAACATGTACCTCAAGCCCGTCGCGGGCGAGTACAAGCGGCAAGGCCCCGATTACATCTGCAAGACCGCCGGTCTTGATAAGCGGAAAACATTCAGAAGCAACAAATAATACACGCTTGGGCCTCAGGGGCATTAATCAAGCTCCAACTCATCGATCATCTTTTGGGTAATCAGGCATACACCTTTGTCGGTGCGGCGGAAACGGAGCGCATCTTCCTCCGGATCCTCGCCGACAACAAGGCCACGAGGAATTTCAACACCACGGTCAATCACTACATTCGACAGTCGTGCCCCACGATTGATGTTTACATACGGCAGGGCGACAACTTTCTGCAAACGGCTATAGGAGTGAGCGTGCACTCCTGTAAACAACAGTGAACTTTCGATGTGGCTACCAGAAACGATACAGCCGCCAGCAACAAGCGAACTGATGGACGCGCCGCGCCTGCCTTCCTGATCATGAATGAATTTTGCTGGCGGCGTAATCTCGGCATAAGTCCAGATCGGCCACTCGCGGTCATACAGGTTCAGGCCGGGTTCGATTGTCGCGAGATCAAGGTTGGCCTCCCAGTAGCTATCAACCGTTCCAACGTCCCGCCAATAGGCTTCACCGCCTGGCACACTGCGGATGCAGGACTTGGTGAAGCGGTGAGCGAAGACTTTGGCATTTTCAACAAGATACGGGATAATATCCTTGCCAAAATCGCGCGATGAATTGGGGTCTGCCGCGTCACGGCGCAACTGTTCAAACAGGAATTCGGTCTCAAAGACATAAATACCCATCGACGCAAGGCAGACGCTCGGCTTGCCGGGGATGGTCGGCGGATTTTCAGGCTTTTCAAGGAAGTCGGTCACATAGTCATCATCGTCAACATGCATGACCCCGAAGCCCTTGGCTTCTTCCGGTGTGACTTCAAGGCAGCCGATGGTCACATCGGCGCCTGAGTTTACATGTTCCTCAAGCATCATCTCATAGTCCATTTTATAGACATGATCACCTGCGAGGATGACCATGAATTTTGGCGCATATGATTCAATGATGTCGATATTCTGGTAAACGGCGTCGGCAGTGCCTTCGTACCACTGTGTTTCGGAAACGCGCTGGCTCGCGGGTAGAATGTCAAAGCTTTCGTTGCGTTCGGCGCGATAGAAGTTCCAGCCGCGTTGCAGGTGTTTGATCAGACTGTGAGCCTTATATTGGGTGGCGACACCAATGCGGCGGATACCGGAATTCATTGCGTTAGAGAGAGCGAAATCGATAATGCGGCTTTTGCCACCAAAATAAACAGCAGGTTTCGCACGTTTGTCAGTCAGCTCCTTGAGGCGACTACCCCTGCCTCCGGCGAGGACATATGCCATGGTGTGACGTGCGAACGGTGCGGTTACTGTTGTTTTCAAGACATGTCCCCCGATTTTCGGTTATGGCGAGGCATTTCAGAGCTTGTAATACTCTTGCAAAACTGCAATCGATTGCGCAATAAAAGAATCGTAAAGTATGTCGAATGTTTCGAAATTTGTTTCACGCGAAACTTACGCGGTCCTGTAAATCGGATGTCACAAATTGGGATTTACTCTCTTGCTGAGCACCGATGATCTGATGTGTCCCCTCTACTGCGACAAGGCTAAAGTAATATGACAAGCCCAGATTTAACCATGCCCCAAACGTCGGCAACGGCGGTTCCTCTCGGCCAATCAGTTTTACGCCATCTGGTTTATTCCGTCGGCAAGGACCAGTCTCACGCCGTAGCGCGCGACTGGTGTGTGGCTCTTTCACTTGCGATTCGTGACCGCATGGTCGACGGATGGATGGACACCACTCGCCGCATCTACAAATCAAAGCAGAAACGTGTTTATTACCTGTCGATGGAATTCATGATCGGTCGACTTCTGGAAGATGCGATTGCCAACATGGGACTGACAACCGAAGCCAAAGAGTTTTTTGGCGACATTGGCTTCAAGTTGAACGATATCCTCACTTCGGAGCCCGATCCGGCCCTGGGTAATGGCGGCCTTGGCCGTTTGGCGGCGTGTTTTATGGACTCGATGGCCACCGTCGGTGTGGCGGGTATCGGGTACGGCATCCGTTATGAGCACGGTATTTTCCGCCAGAGCTTTCAGGACGGCTGGCAACTTGAGGAGCCGGAAGACTGGCTTGTTTTTGGTAATGCGTGGGAATTTCACCGGCCTGAGGTTGAATACTCTGTTGAGTTCGGCGGTTCCGTGCAGCGCGAAAGCAGCGGCAAGATGGTGTGGACCCCGTCCGAGCGCATCCTTGCCGGTGCTTTCGATACGCCGATCGCGGGTTGGGGCGGTAAACACGTAAACACACTTCGGCTTTGGTCGGCCCGGTCGGCCGAAGTATTGAACCTGCACCAGTTCAACCAGGGTGACTTTATGGCGGCATCGCAGCAGCAGGTGCTTGCGGAATCGATCACAAAAGTCCTCTACCCCGGTGACCACACTGCGGAAGGACGCGAGTTAAGGCTCAAGCAGGAAGTGTTTTTTACATCGGCCAGCCTGCAGGATATCCTTCGGCGTTTTTTGCTTGACCACCATGATCTTGGTGATCTGGCTAATCATGTGGCCGTCCAGATGAATGACACCCATCCGGCAATCGCTGTGCCGGAGCTTGTTCGCCTGCTTGTGGATAAGCACGGGCTTGAGTTTGTGAAGTCATTCGAGATCGCGCGAGCGGCCTTACATTATACCAATCACACGCTTCTACCAGAAGCGCTGGAAAAGTGGCCGCTTGAGCTTTTTGAACGCTGCCTGCCACGCCACCTGCAGATCATTCGGGAGATTGATAATCTTTTCACGGCGGAGGTGGGGGCAAAGTTCGAGGGTAAGAACCTTGATCCGATGAAAGTGATCGACCCTCATCATGGCGGTTGGGTCCGGATGGGGAACCTGGCGTTTATTGGCTCAAGTCATGTGAACGGCGTATCCGCGTTGCACACGGAACTGATGAAACAAACCGTGTTCAAGGATCTGCATGAGATTTATCCGGAACGCATTCTCAACCAGACGAATGGAATCACACCCCGGCGTTGGCTTTTGGAATGCAATCCGCTGCTCGCCGACCTTGTCACCGAGACAATTGGTGATGAGTGGATCGAAAATCTGGAGAATATCTCAAAGCTCGCACCTTTTGCTGATGACAAGGCCTTCCGCAAAAAGTTCGCGGCAGTAAAGGCCGAAAACAAAGTGCGTCTTGCCGCGTTTATCGAGCGCCAAACAGGCATCAGGGTCAATCCCAAAGCCATGTTTGATATTCAGATCAAACGTATCCACGAATACAAGCGACAGCTTCTGAATGCACTGGAGACCATGGCGCTCTATCAGGCAATAAAGGAAGACCCCAAAGCTGGGTGGCAGCCACGCGTCAAGATATTCGCAGGCAAGGCCGCACCCAGTTACACACTCGCCAAGCTGATTATCAAGCTGATCAACGACGTTGCAGCGAAGGTGAATAATGACGAGGATGTTGGCGATTTGCTGAAAGTGGTGTTCCTGCCCAATTACAACGTCTCCGCGGCGGAGGAACTGATCCCGGGCGCGGACCTGTCCGAGCAGATATCGACCGCTGGTTTTGAAGCTTCGGGCACGGGCAACATGAAGTTTGCCCTCAACGGTGCACTGACAATAGGGACGCTGGATGGCGCCAATGTCGAGATCAAGGAACATGTCGGTGACGACAACATCTTCATTTTCGGCATGGAAGCGGAGGAGGTTGCCTGCCGCCAGCGAGACGGGTGCCAGCCGTGGGTCACGGTGGCTGAAACACCGCGCTTGCAGGACGTGGTGAAACTGATTTCGTCTGGCTATTATTCAAATGGCGATACCGAACGATTTGCGGGCATTGTCGATAACATCCTTGCGCATGATTATTTCCAGGTCACTCCTGATTTCAATGCCTATTGGGATACCCAGCGCCGGATCGACGACGAGTTTAAAGACACGGAAAACTGGCACCGGAAAGCCATATTGAACACTGCCAATATGGGCTGGTTCTCGGCCGACCGCACCATTCGCGGCTATGCAACAGATATCTGGAAAGCAATGCCGGATGGTAAGTGAGGCTGTGGCGATTGATGCCGGTGCTAGCATGAAGGCCGAAGAACTGGATGCGTTGGCAAAAGGCTGCCACGGCGATCCGTTTGCCTGCCTTGGACGGCATCCGGCGGAGGGGACAACGGTTGTTCGCACGTTTATCCCCGGTGCGGAAAGGGTGGAAGTTTGCACGCGGAAGGGCACCACACCACTGTGCACCATGAAGCTTATCCACGCTGCTGGCGTGTTCGAGGTGTACCTGGCCCCCTCAAAAGCCAAAAGTGGATACCGGCTGAAGGCCAGCGCGGGTGATCACAGCTGGTTCTATGATGATCCCTATCAGTACGGCCCCACAATCGGGGACCTCGACCTGCATCTATTGTCGGAAGGGTCGCATGAACGGGTTTATAGGTGTCTGGGCGCACACGTATGCGAACACGAAGGTGTGCCCGGCACCCGCTTCGCTGTATGGGCACCCAGCGCGCTGCGTGTTACGCTGGTTGGGGACTTCAACCACTGGAACAGTGCACAGCACGTCATGCGTTCCCGCGGCGCCAGCGGTGTGTGGGAGCTGTTTGTGCCGGGCGTTGGTGATGGGGCACACTATAAATACTGCATTTTCAGCAGTAGCGGCCAGCAGTTGCCGCTGAAGGCGGACCCGTTTGCATTCGGGACCGAATACCGGCCAAACACGGCATCAGTCGTGCGCTCGATCGAGAATTATGCGTGGCGGGACAGCCGTTGGATGGCTGACCGTGGCACCCGCCAGCACCGTGCCGCGCCAATCTCGATTTATGAGGTTCACCTGGGTTCGTGGATGCGGACGCGGGAGGATGTTTTTCCCTATCTTAGTTACAAAGAACTGGCGGAACGGCTGATCCCTTACGTCAAGGATATGGGGTTCACCCATATCGAGCTGATGCCGGTTACAGAACATCCGTTTGATGGCTCCTGGGGGTATCAGCCTGTCGGGTTATATTCCCCCACCCGTCGGTTCGGAACGCCTGCTGAGTTCAAGGCTTTTGTAGATGCCTGTCATCAGGCGGGAATTGGGGTCCTGCTTGACTGGGTGCCCGGGCATTTTCCGGCGGATGACCACGGTTTGGTAAAGTTTGACGGCACACATCTTTTTGAGCATGCCGACCCGCGAAAAGGGTTCCACCCTGACTGGAATACCCTGATTTTCAATTTTGGCCGCCGGGAAGTCGCGAATTATCTGGTCTCCAACGCTCACTTCTGGCTGGAGGAATACCACCTTGACGGGCTGCGCGTTGATGCCGTCGCCTCGATGCTGTATCTGGACTACAGCCGCAAGGAAGGGGAGTGGCTACCCAACGAGCATGGCGGCAATGAAAATTGCGAAGCGATTGCCATGTTGCGGGCGATGAATGAGCGTGCCTATGGCCTGAATGGCGGGATCATTACGGTAGCGGAAGAATCAACGGCCTATCCAAAAGTATCAGCCCCCACATATGACGGCGGTCTTGGTTTTGGTTTCAAATGGAACATGGGCTGGATGAATGACACGCTTGATTATATGTCGCGCGAACCCGTGCATCGTCGGCATCACCATCACCAGTTGACCTTTGGCATTCAGTATGCGTTTTCGGAAAATTATGTGCTGCCGCTCAGCCACGACGAAGTCGTGCATGGCAAGGGATCCCTGATCGGGCGTATGCCGGGGGATCGTTGGCAGAAATTTGCCAACCTGCGTGCCTATTACGGGTTCATGTGGGCCCATCCCGGCAAGAAGCTTCTGTTTATGGGCGGGGAGTTCGCACAGGAACGCGAGTGGGATGCAGACAGTAGCCTTGACTGGCACCTTCTCGAAAACGCCGACCATAAAAAGGTGCAGACCCTTGTGCGGGACCTGAACCGGCTATACCGAGACACTCCCGCACTGCACCGCAAGGATTGCGACGCGGACGGCTTCCAGTGGATCGATGGTGGTGCGTCTCAGGACAACATCATTTCCTTCGTGCGCCGGGGCGGCGTTAACCGCCCTTGTCTTGTTGTGTGCAATTTTTCTCCCGTGGTGCGCGAGGGCTACCGCCTTGGAATGCCCTACGGCGGGTTCTGGGCGGAAAAACTGAATACGGATTCGCACTTTTACGGTGGGTCTGATGTGGGTAATGGCGGCGGCGTTGAAGCCAAGTCCGTGCCGTGGCACATCCAACCCTATTCGGCGCTCATCACCGTGCCGCCGCTGTCGACGGTCATTTTCCAATATTCACCGCGCTGAAGCGGGTTCA
The DNA here is from genome assembly GCF_025574465.1 of Kordiimonas aestuarii. GTDB lineage: Bacteria > Pseudomonadota > Alphaproteobacteria > Sphingomonadales > Kordiimonadaceae > Kordiimonas > Kordiimonas aestuarii. Next base: position 6,276 of record NZ_JAOBPP010000010.1, on the reverse strand, counting down.
GCCCAACCATTTCAGCAGGGTGTCGTAAAGCATGCTAGCTTTGAACGGCTTTGGGATGTGGTCATTCATACCTGCGTCAAGACACATCTGCCGGTCCTCTTTGGTTACATTTGCTGTCATGGCAATGATCGGCACGGTTCCAGCGATGGCTGTCTTTCGAAGTTCGCGGGTCACGGCTATGCCGTCCATGCCGGGCATTTGCAGATCCATCAGAATAAGGTCGTATGGCGTGTTTGAGGCCTTGCTGAAGGCCTCAATGCCATCATGGGCAACATCGACTTTTGCCTCCAGCGCATCAAGAAGCTTGAGTGCGATTATCTGGTTTACCGGGTTATCCTCAGCCAATAGAATATTGACCTTGGCGCGCGGCATCTTCTGGTCCGGTTGCTCGGTCGCGGTTTTCAGTTCGAAACCTGCTGCATCCTCTGGTGAGGGCAGGTCAAGCAGCGCCGAAAACTCAAACCGGCTCCCTTCCCCTGCGGCGCTGGAAACCGAGATGGAGCCATGCATCAACTCCACGAGTTGTTTGCAGATGGCAAGCCCGAGGCCGGTGCCGCCATATCTTCGGGTAATCGACTCATCGGCCTGACTGAAAGAGCAGAACAAGCGCCCTTGTTCCTCCGTCGTCATGCCGATGCCAGTATCCGTGACAGCGCAGCGGAACCAGATCTTCCCGTCGTCTCCTGGCTCTGTCACGGCAGATATCGTAAGCGACCCTTCCTCAGTGAATTTCACAGCATTATTGGCGAGATTTATCAGTATCTGTTGTAGGCGCGTTGGGTCACCACACAGCACGGGGGGGAGGGCATCAAGGCCGGTAAATATGAGTTTCAGGCCTTTTTCCCGCGCTTTGGCGCTCACGATGGCATTGACGACATCAAAAATGAGAACTGGCCTGAAAGCCGTTCTTTCTATGTTAAGTTTTCCTGCTTCGATTTTTGAGAAATCCAGAATATCGTTAATAAGAGCCAGCAGGATATCTCCGGAAGCCTTGATGTTGCTGACATAACGGCGTTGTTTGGGGTCCAGTTCCGTTGTGGCGGTTAGGTCGCTGAGCCCGATAATCGCGTTAAGCGGCGTGCGGATTTCGTGGCTCATGCGGGCGAGGAAATCGGATTTGGCTTCGTTTGCTGCTTTTGCCTGTTCGCTCGCCATACGGGCGATGTCCCTTTCGTGCCGGAGCTGTACGATGCGGTCGGCAATCCCGATGGATAGAATGACGGTCTCAAGCGCCATGCCGATCGGCATGGCAAACTCGACGAGCGCACTGTGGGGAATGAAATCGAGACCGCGCAGGACACGGATGGCAACGCCGATCACGGGCAGGAGCCAGCCGGCGGCATAAAACATGGCGGAGCGGCTACCACGCGGTATGGCCATGGCAAGCGATACCAGTACAACAAGAATGCCGCCGAGAGCTAAAAGGTTGAAGGCGAGATCGATGGTATCTGTGTGCCAGCCCCGCGCCGAAATATAAAGCACCGAGCAAAGCAGAAAAGGCACAGCGGTCACTTTGATAACCCGGTCCCACCACGTGGGGAAAATACCTTTTTCAATGAACGCACTCAGGAACAACATGCCGGAAAGGCCATTCAGGCCAAGCGCGAGGATGGTGATGTTCATCTGCTGACCGACTGTCAGGACTCCGGGCAGGAAATAGGCAATAGTGCCATAAGCTGTCGCCGTATAGACAAAGATTGAAAAGACAAACAGGCAATACTGCAGATGGAAGTTGAACTGAAGCGTAGCAGCAAGCGAGATATTATAGAGCAGCATCGCCAGAAGCGCGCCGATGATAAGGCTGATAATCAGGTGACCCGTGACTTCCCGCGTATCCCACTCCTCCGCCTTGACAAAATTGAGCTGCCGGAACAGCTTGATTGAGGACGGGTTTTCAAGCCCAATAAATATATGGCTGACACGGCTTTCGCGCGCTGGTGCAGGGAAGACGACAAAATTTCCAACCGACCAATAGCGGTCGAAGTCATAGGGGCCGAGATTATAGCTGATGTAGCTGCCGTCCTCATAATGTAACTGTATTGCCGCGCCTTCCACCCAGTGCCGGAACAGCACAAGTGAGTACTCAGTGTCAGCTTCGATCTCGAGTGATGCAGTGTTGATGGAAAGCCAGACCGTATCCCGCGAGGGTTGAGCCATGCCGTCGCAGCGCTGCTGCACGGCCATCTGCCTCATGTCCGGATATTCATCCTGGGTGTCGGTGTAGAAATAGCAAGCCTCAGGCAGCAGATTGAGCGGGGCTTTCACAATGGGAAACGGGAAGGCTGCCAGAAAAACGAATATAGCCAGGAACACCGGCATGACAAACAGCCATGCTGGCGAAATTCTGCCGTTCATTTCCGAAGATTGCCCCATCACCGCCCACTTCATTGTGTCACTTCTTTACACTATGAGGCGAAATGCGCAATGGGCAATGGTCCCCGCTCATTGGGAAGCTATATGTAATAGCCCTGCAGGGGTGGAAATCCGTTAAATTCGATAGCGCTGTAGCTGGTCGTGTAGGCTCCGGTCGAGAACCAATAAAGCCGGTCGCCGATCGCGAGGTTGAGCGGCAGCGGTACTTTGGTGTCTTCGTACATGATATCGGCGCTGTCGCAGGTTGGCCCCGCAATAATCGAATGCTCCATTTCGCCCGATTTTTCTGTGTAGATCGGATATTTTATGGCTTCATCCATTGTCTCGATAAGGCCGGAAAATTTCCCGACATCGGTGAAGACCCAGCGGTGCAAGGACATGCGTGCCTTGCGGGAGATAAGGACAACCTCACTGACGAGAATACCCGCATTGGCAACAAGCGAGCGGCCGGGTTCCAGAATAATTTCCGGCATGTCGTCGCCGAAGTCTTCCTTGAGGAAACGGGTTATCTCATCGGCATAGGTTTGCAGGTCGTGGGCGCGGGTGACATAATTGCCTGGGAAGCCGCCGCCCATGTTGATCATTTTCAGTACAATGCCGTCCTCGTCGCGGAGGCGTTCAAAAATATTTGTGACTTTGGCAATCGCGGCATCCCACGCGCCGATATCGCGCTGTTGTGAACCCACATGGAAAGAGATTCCATAAGGCTCGAGACCAAGTTCACGCGCCAGCACCATCAGATCCATCGCCATATCGTTTTGGCACCCGAATTTTCGGGACAAGGGCCAGTCAGCTGTGTGCGTGCCTTCCGTCAACACCCGGGCATAAACGCGGGAGCCCGGCGCGGCCTTCGCGATATTGCGTAAGTCGTCTTCAGAGTCAGTCGCGAACAGGCGCACACCTTTCTCATGGAAATAGCGAATATCGCGGGACTTTTTGATGGTGTTGCCATAGCTAATGCGATCGGGAGACACGCCAAGCCCCAGAACGCGATCCAGCTCATAAGTTGATGCGATGTCGAAGTTGGACCCCTTGTCCCGCAAAAGCCCGATGATTTCGGGTGCGGGGTTTGCTTTGACGGCATAAAAGATTTTCGCGATGGGAAACGCGCCCGTAAGTTCGTTGTATGCTGCATCAATCATCTTTGTGTCGACCACAAGAAATGGCGTTTCTTTGGTGTCGGCGAAGGCCTTGATGCGGTCGAAGGTTTCCTTGGGATAAAAATCTTCAATAGCGATGCTCATTGCGGGATAGGTCCTTTATGCGGTTGGGCCGGTAAAAAATCCGAGCATTTCATCGGCTCGGGGGAAGCAGCAACCTAACATATGACACGTAGTGTCCCAACGGATTTTAGGGTGCCGGAACATATCGGCCACCGCTTTGTCCAGGCAGCTTGCAGAATAATGTTTGCGGGCTAGATACAGTTTGTGCCCACATTCCTGTTAACTGCCAACCCAGCAAGAGTATCATATGATTAAAATTCATCACCTGAACAACTCCCGATCACAACGTATCCTTTGGCTGCTTGAGGAGTTGGGCGTCGAATATGAAATCGCTTTTTATAAACGGGATAAGGAAACGCGTTTGGCACCGGAAAGCCTGAAGGCGGTTCACCCGCTTGGCAAGTCCCCGCTTTTGGAGGACGGTCCCGTGAAAATTGCCGAGTCTGGCGCTATTGTGGATTATCTGGTGCGGACCTACGGCAAGGGCGCCTTTGGTCCGGCGGCGGGAGACGATGACTATAACACTTATGTCGAATGGCTGCATTACGCAGAAGGCTCTGCCATGCTGCCTTTCATGTTGAGCCTCTATGTCGGCCGGTTGGGTGAAGCGGGTGCCCCTCTTGGTCCGCGCATCCAAAGCGAAATTGTCAACCACCTGAGTTATGTTGCCAAAGCGCTTGCTGAAAAGCTGTTTCTGGTGGGGGAGAGCCTGACGGGAGCCGATGTGATGATGGTTTTTGTGTTGGAGGCCGCGAACACAGGCGGCGTGCTGGCACACTTCCCTAACCTGAAGGCGTATCTTGAGCGCATGCAGTCACGCGCGGCCTACAAGCGGGCGGTTGACCGTGGTGGGCCTTATAAGCTTGGCGCGTAGAGCCAGGGAAACGGAGATCAGCCTGCGGCACTGAGTCCTATAGTCTGCCGCCCATATGCCGCGTAGCCTTGTCGCAACCCTGAACACAAGGCTACGCCTATGAACGTTTACTTTATCTCCGCTGCCGCTGTTACCGCTGTTATCTGCTTTATCCATTGCTGGTTCGGTGGCCGGTATGTCGCGGCCCCACTTCTCCAGGCGCGGGACCTGCATGCGGTGCCAAAGTTCACCAATTATTATTGCTGGCATATGGTGTCGATCAATCTGGCGGTGATGAGCGCTGCCTATCTATGGGCGGGCCTGCACGCGGATGCAATTGAGCTTGCAGTTTTGGCCTTTGCCTTGTCGGTTGCGTTCTGTGTGTGGAATCTTGCTCTTATCGTCTGGAAAAAACAACAGTTCCATCAGATGCCGCAGTGGTCGCTTTTTGCGGTGGGGGCTATTATTGGTGGTCTCGGCTTTGCAGTCTAAACGGTTCCTGTCCGCCGTTTAACTATCCGCCGTCGCGCAAGGTCGCAGAACGTGCTATCTTTCAGCTTTGGTGATCCGCTATAGGCGGGAGACGGTGTTGCGGGGGCAAATACAGGGTTTTGTTGCAGTTTGTTGTTTATTAGCCATGCCTGCCGAGGCGGCCGATGATGATGTCACCGTGTATACTGAGGAGTTTCCCCCCTATAATTACAGCGAGCAAGGAAACGCAGTTGGACTTGCAACGGCCAAGGTTCGACAGGTTCTGGGGGAAGCGCGCCTCAATTACAAAATTCGTGTGGTGCCATGGCCACGGGCCATGCAGCGGGCCCTGAGCGAAGACAATGCGTTCATCTTTACAATTGCCCGCACGCCCGAGCGCGAGGACACGTTTGACTGGATTGTACCTATCGCGAAATCGGAGTTTCACCTCTATGTGCGAAAGGGGGAAGCAGGCCGTGCCACCGAGCACGCTATACGTGTGGGGGAACTAGGTCGTAGACTCATAATTTTTCAACCAGATACAGACTGAAGCCAGTTTTACAGCGGCGAGGAAATTCTCCGGGTTTTTGTCATAGCGCGTTGCAATGCCCCGATAGTGCTTGAGCTTATTGAAGAAACGCTCGACGAGATTACGGTGTCGGTACAGCCATTTACTGAAGGTAAAGGACTGCTTGCGGTTGGCTTTTGGCGGAATATTGGCCCAAGCTCTGCGCGCTGTGGTGAAGGCACGAAGCGCGTCGGTATCATAGGCTTTGTCAGCGAGCAAGATCGCTTCCTCCTTGATGTCCTCAATCAGATCAAGGGCCGGTTTGCTGTCGTGGGTCTGTCCAGCAGTCAGCGAAAGCCTGATCGGCAGACCATCCGCATCGACGAGGGCGTGGATTTTGGTGGTCAGTCCACCCCGGGAACGGCCCATGCAGCCATCGTCCTGATCCCCCTTTTTGCCGTGGCCCCTTGTTGATGCACACGGACACAGCTGCTGTCGATCATAATGATGTCACCGTCATGGGCTTTGCTCACCGCCTCGAACAGTCGGTCCCACACCCCGGCCTTGCGCCAGCGGACAAACCGGTTGTAGCAGGTGGTGTAGGGACCATATCTTTCGGGAATGTCTGCCCACGGCGTTCCCGCCCGAAAGCGCCACAAGATGCCGTTGATCACCCGGCGGTCATCCACCCTAGGCACCCCGCGCGGCTTGTTCGGCAGCAAAGGCTCTATGATCGACCATTCATAATCTGTCAGTTCATACCGGCGGCGGCGCATCAAAACCTCCTCAATGATTTGAGAAGCGTTGAATCATATCTTCGCCTGTTTGGGAATCCCTTTTATGAGTTT
>NZ_JAOBPP010000011.1 GCF_025574465.1 Kordiimonas aestuarii | reverse complement strand
TAGGTCGTAGACTCATAATTTTTCAACCAGATACAGACTGAAGCCAGTTTTACAGCGGCGAGGAAATTCTCCGGGTTTTTGTCATAGCGCGTTGCAATGCCCCGATAGTGCTTGAGCTTATTGAAGAAACGCTCGACGAGATTACGGTGTCGGTACAGCCATTTACTGAAGGTAAAGGACTGCTTGCGGTTGGCTTTTGGCGGAATATTGGCCCAAGCTCTGCGCGCTGTGGTGAAGGCACGAAGCGCGTCGGTATCATAGGCTTTGTCAGCGAGCAAGATCGCTTCCTCCTTGATGTCCTCAATCAGATCAAGGGCCGGTTTGCTGTCGTGGGTCTGTCCAGCAGTCAGCGAAAGCCTGATCGGCAGACCATCCGCATCGACGAGGGCGTGGATTTTGGTGGTCAGTCCACCCCGGGAACGGCCCATGCAGCCATCGTCCTGATCCCCCTTTTTGCCGTGGCCCCTTGTTGATGCACACGGACACAGCTGCTGTCGATCATAATGATGTCACCGTCATGGGCTTTGCTCACCGCCTCGAACAGTCGGTCCCACACCCCGGCCTTGCGCCAGCGGACAAACCGGTTGTAGCAGGTGGTGTAGGGACCATATCTTTCGGGAATGTCTGCCCACGGCGTTCCCGCCCGAAAGCGCCACAAGATGCCGTTGATCACCCGGCGGTCATCCACCCTAGGCACCCCGCGCGGCTTGTTCGGCAGCAAAGGCTCTATGATCGACCATTCATAATCTGTCAGTTCATACCGGCGGCGGCGCATCAAAACCTCCTCAATGATTTGAGAAGCGTTGAATCATATCTTCGCCTGTTTGGGAATCCCTTTTATGAGTTTACGGCCTAGATCATGTTGTTTTGGCACGTGTTTGGCGGCTTCCTCGGCACCTTTCTTGAACTCGTCCAGAATGAGGCGGTCGAGCATCTCAATCCTTGGGCCAGCGCCCAACTCGCGGGTAACGCGTTTTTTCTCAAGGAGGTCATCAAGAAAGCTGTTCACCGCTACGGGTAGATCGGTGCCGTCTCGCAGGTGCTGGAAATTCATCGGCGGGCGACTGTCCTGCATGCGCAGCCAACGCAAGGTAAGTGCAGGGCGCAGGCAGTAGAAATATTTCTCCAGCTTCACCGCGTCCTTGCCGTCGATGTTGCTGCGCCACTGGCTTTGCCCAAGGCGCAGGTAGTGATGCAGGAACGGCTTTTTGTGTAGCGTTTCGTCGGCAAGGGCCGAGAGCGCCGCGCAGGCGTCGGCGTTCCAGCGGTAACGGATCGGGCTGTCCAGCCATTCCATGAGTACCGGGTTCGGCTTGATCAGCAGTTGCAGGGCCTTCTTGAGGTCCCAGCCGTTGATGTCCTCGTCGTCCACTAGCGGCAGCTCAATCACATCGCGCCCGGGGAAGATGCTAAGGTACCAGTCCCGCTCACGCACATACACCATGCGCACGTCAAAGTCGCTGTCGGGTGACGGGAAGCCCCAGGCGCGGCTGCCGCTTTCAATCGCAAACAGGATGTGCACGCGCTCCTCGCGCTCGATCATCTCGAGGCGGTCGTTGATGCGGCCAAGCGGTTCGGCGGGGATGAGGTTTAGGTTCATATCTGCCTTCTATACGATGGATTGCCTGGCTGGATCGGTAACTATCGCCAGCCCTAGGCTGGCCAGCTTTTCGGTCAATGCTTCCGAGCCGTGCGTTTTGGCCCAATCAATCTCACGGGAGGTGGCACCCACCAAATGGACGAATTCAAGTTCCCCGCTTTCCAGTTGGTGTGTCGCCGGGAAGTGTTGGGTCTCATTCACCAGAAGATGCCGGACTTCACTTGTGTCGGAGCCATCGATGGCTTGGTGAAGGGGGACGCGGTCACCAACATCAATCAACGGCTTTTCGCCATAAACCCCTTTTGCTAGCAGAAGGTTAAAGGCAAGCATGGACATCAGGCTTCGGATTGCCCAATCGAAGCGACCTTTGGTTTCAAGAACAAACTCGTATCCCAAGCCAGAATAGGCGCCAACTTCCCCATCCCAGGGGTTGGACATGCCAGATGTGACATAAAGCCAGCTATCTCTCGTGTCTGTCGGTGCGTACACGTGCACGCCGTAGGTGAGCCAACGGGGGTCGATTTCCTCGCATTTGAATTGGGACACAAACATCTCGGATGTCAGGACAAAGATGCCTTCGCTTTTGTCTCCAAACAGAGCGGGATAGAGCGTCTCTTCGCGATACTCCCAAACTCTTTCCAATAGGGACTGCTGGATGACCGCATGCATCTGGTCGCTGGCAAAATCACTTGTAGCGAGCTCGTTGGCCCCGCTTATGTTGTGCGTGCAAAGTTCCATGAGCAATTCCGAAAACCCGCGTCGGTATTTCCATATCCATAGCCTGCCTGAGGTGCTGCGCAGGTATGTGCCCCACATCGAATGATCCACAACCGCGCTGACGCCTGACCAGGGTACGAGGTGCCATGTCGTAAAACGGCGATAGAGGATGCCTTGCGTATTGAACTTCGCGGCCACCCCAAAAACACCGTAGGTACCGAACGCCATGAGCAAGGTCATCGAGGCACCGAGGAACAGCATGGCTCCTCGTTTGTCACTGTCAATATTCAGGGTGCCAGCAATCGCCAGCGCAAAACATGCTGTGCCAATAACGACGAAAACTACGCCCATGGCAATGAGCATGGGGGTGTTGCTCACATGGGTCCAACCCGCGTCATCAACTTTGGGCGACTTCTTGCCGCTGTTCAGCACGGCGCGCAGCAGAAAGAAGGCGATCACGGCCCCTACAAGGCCTGATAGTATTGGTCTGTATTCCATGGCGTCCCCCAAAACGCTAATCTGACTTAACTTTATCCCAGCTCAGGTCGAACTTTGCCAGATATTTGCGCAGGCGGTCGCTGTCGTTGGCCTGTTTCTTCCTGAGCCGGGAGGCCGCGAAAAGCTGGCGGCCGGCCTCGCTCATGGACTTCGCTTTCTGGCACACTTCAATGACTGTGGCGAGCTGGGCGCGGTCAAACAGGTCGATGTCATCCAGCCGGTCGCCGAGGATGGCGGTGAGGCGCGCGTCACCGTTCGTGCCGGCGCTACCCACTCGCCATGTACGTTTGAGGCGGGCGATCTCCGCGGTTACCTCATCCACACCGATGCGCCCGCCGCGTGCGAAGGTGGCCATGCGGGTGACGGCGGCAGAGAGATCGCGGAAATTGGCCGACCACGGCGCCGCAGCCGAGTGCGCGAACTTGAGGAATGCCGTGCGGGCTTCCCGGTTGAAGGTGATGCGGTCACCTGCTTCTCGCGCGAAGCGGGCGAGCTCATACTCAAGGTTGGGCTCGATATCTTCGTGCCTGTCCTTGAGGCCGGGCAGGTGAAAGGTCCAGAGGTTGAGGCGTGCGAACAGGTCCTCCCGGAACGTGCCATCTGCTACGGCCTCTGCAAGGTCGCGGTTCGTGCCTGCAATCAGCTGGAAGTCCGACGCCACTTCGCGGTCAGAGCCTACGGGCAGGAAGCGTTTTTCCTCAATCGCGCGCAGGATCATTGCCTGCTCGTCAAGGCCAAGCTCGCCGATCTCATCAAGAAACAGTACGCCGCCGTCCGCGCTTTTGAGGAGGCCTGCCCGGTCCGCCGCCGCGCCGGTGAACGCGCCCTTCTTGTGCCCGAACAGCGCAGACATGGCGCTGTCACCGCGCAAAGTGGCGCAGTTCACCTCGACAAAGGGACCATCCACCTGATGGCGATTTTTCTTGAGCGCATAGATGCGCGCCGCGAGGTGCGATTTGCCCGCCCCGGTTGGCCCCATCAGGAGGACGGGTGCACGTGTGCGGATGGTGACCTGCTCAATCTCGTCGATCATATGGTTGAAGGCCGCGCTTTTGGTCTCGATCCCGGACTTGAGGAAGCTGGTGCCTTCAATGCGCTCGGCGGCGAAGCGGGAAGCAAGCCGGTCGTAGCGCGAGAGGTCGAGGTCGATAATGCGGTAGGTACCAACTTGATCAGCGCCGCGCCCCGGCGAGGTCTGGATGATGCGGGCGGGGAAATGATGGCTTTCCGTCAGCAGGAACATGCAGATCTGCGCCACGTGAGTACCGGTGGTGATGTTGATGAGATAGTCTTCGCGGTCGGGCTGGAACTCATAGCCCTTTGCGAAATCATGCAGGACGGCGAACACCTCCTCAAAATCCCAGGGGTCGTCCACCGTTGCGTCGTGGAGCATGACCTCTGTCTCGGGCGAGGCGAGCATGATGTCGTCGCGCACACGCTCGGCCAGCGCGGTGTGGCGGCGATCATGGATCAGCTCATAGCGGTCAACCATCAGGTCTTCATGCTGGCAAACCGCAACCGTTGGCCGCCACTTTTGCCAGCGTTTGTATCCCTTGCCGGCATCCAGGGTGGTGCCGAGAAAGCCGATCATGACGGTGGGTTTACTCATCGCATACGATCCAAATTTATAAATCAAGATAAATTTAGATATTAAAATTGAAATACAGTCAAAGGTTTTTGTAAAGATACTTCAGGCGTAAATGAAAAATAATCATTATATTTCAGTATCTTATAAATTTCTTTTAGTTGTTTTGAAAAAACTGGCACGCGATACGCAATAGGAAGGGTGTGAAATGAAGAGAGGAAGAAAAAATGGCAAACAAATCCGTGTTTGCATCCGTGGTAGGGAAATTGCTCCCGCGCCCTGATGTGGTGAACAGCGAAGGCGCTCCCGCCTATGCGCTGACACCGAAGCAGAAGCTGGCCCAGCTTGCAGCAACGGGATGTGTGAACCGTACTTTCTATGCTGAGGCGCGGGAGCAGGTGGCAGATATCCTGCCGCTTGTGGAAGAGCTGGACCCCGTATTTGTGGCGCAGGTTGCCATCCATGCGCGGGAAAAGGGCTTCATGAAAGATATGCCGGCGCTCCTTCTGGCGGCGCTGACGATGAAAGACCCGGCCGTGGCCGAGCGTGTGTTCAACCGAGTGGTGGATAACGGCCGCATGCTGCGGACCTTTGTGCAGATCATGCGCTCGGGCGCCGTGGGGCGGAAGTCCCTCGGCTCCGCGCCGAAGCGTATGGTGCGCCGCTGGTTGAACAATGCGACGGACAGCATGCTGATCCGTGCAAGCGTGGGCAATGACCCGTCGCTTGCCGATGTGATCAGGATGGTGCACCCGAAGCCGAAGGATGCGCGGCGCGAGGCGCTTTACGCATACCTGATCGGAAAACCGTGCGACCGCGCTTTGTTGCCCGCTGATATTCAAGCGTTTGAGGCCTTCAAGGAGGACCAAACCAACACAGTACCGAACGTCCCGTTCCAGATGCTGACGGCGCTTGAGTTGAAGACGGACCATTGGCGAGAGATCGCTGCGAATGCCGGGTGGCATATGACGCGCATGAACCTGAACACCTTTGCCCGCCACGGCGTGCTGAAAGGGTTCACCACCGTGCGGCAGATCGCAAGCCGGTTGCGGGACAGGGATGCGATTGCGCAAGCGAAGGTGTTCCCGTACCAGATACTGACCGCGTATCTGATGGCGTCCGGCGGTGTGCCGCGGGTGATCCTAACGGCGCTTGAGGACGCGATGGAAATTGCGGTTGGCAATGTGCCGGCGTTTGAAGGCCGTGTGGTTGTGTGCCCGGATGTTTCGGCATCCATGCACTGGCCGATAACCGGCTATCGCAAGGGGGCGAGCAGCACGGTATGCTGTGTTGACGTGGCCGCCCTTGTGACGGCTGCGGTCATCCGCCACAACCGGACGGCGGAGGTTCTGCCCTTCAACACCAAAGTGGTGAAGGCGCGGTTCTCGGCACGGGACAGCGTGATGAGCAACGCGGCCAAGCTCGCAAGCCTGCCTCCGGGCGGGACGGACTGCGCGGCTCCGCTTCGGGCGCTTAATAAAAAGCGCGCGCTGGTGGACCTTGTGATCCTTGTCTCGGATAACGAGAGCTGGTTCGGCGCAGAGCAATATGCGCGCACTGGCGTGATGGAAGAATGGGCACGGCTCAAGAGCCGTAACCCGGATGCGAAACTCGTGTGTATCGACCTGGTGCCAAACGGCACCTCTCAGGCGGTAAACCGGGAAGATGTCCTGAATATCGGCGGGTTTTCCGATGCGGTATTCGATGTCATCGCAGACTTTGCCCGTGGCGGTGTGGGGGCCGACCACTGGGTAGCGGAGATCGAGCGGGGGGCCGTTTGATCTCCGATCCCCCACGGGGCCCAACGACGGCCCGGGCGAATGCCGTGGAGACTACATCGTAGACGCAGCCGGTGTTGGCCGGTCGGGAGTTGGGGTAACCCTTCCCGTGTGGGTTCAAGTCCCACCATGCCTTCAGGTATGTGGCGGAATACTGTCTCCCTACTTATCGTCGCCCGGGCCGATGCGGAGAGGAATATGAATTTGAACTGATGCGGCAAATGCTGGTGGAACTACACCGAATCCTTGTCACGATCGGCTACAGCGGGTTCGAATCCCGCCGGCTTCGCCCAGTGTGTGGGCGAGCTGCGGCTGGCGACCATAGCACCGTGTTTCACCAATCCTTGTTGCCGCAAGGTTCAATAGGGCGGATGCCTGCGGGAGTACATCGGGATAATGCAGGTTCAATTCCTGCCGCCCCTTTTGGGGTGACTCTCGCAAAATTTTGCCGCCCGACTTTATTGATGGGCCAGTTTGGAAAGGCGATGAAAACTCGGGCGAATGCCTGCAGGATTACACAGGTTAGAGCGCCTCGCCATGTGCGGGGAGGTCGGGGGTTCAAGTCCCTCCTTTGTAGCTCAGGAAATATCCTGCAACGACTTGTTGCCCATCCTTTTTAAGGCTTGGCCGGTTTGTATGTGAGGTGAGCAATTGTTGGGGCGAATGCCCGCGAGACTACATCTCCAAACCTGGGCGCCGGGTGACCGGTGGGGAAGGTGATGCTTCCCTTTAAGGCCCGTCTCGCGATTTCTTGTCGCCCTGAAGGTCGCGGCGAATGCCGGTGGAACTACATGGGATGCAGTCAGGCGGTCGGTAATCCGGTACGCAACTGCAATGTTTCACCACCCTTGTCGCCGCGGCCGCCGATGAAAGTTGAAATAACAGAGTGTGGGAAAGTTTGGCTAATCCGCCTCATTCGGAATGAGGAGACCGAAGGTTCAAGTCCTTCCGCTCTGACCAGTTACTAAAGGAAGAAGAAAATGGAACACAGGACAGCAGAAGGTTTTGATGTCATCGCCCAGCAGGGTTTTGCCCCGGTCAAAATGTGGACACAGGGTGTGCCCGTTGATGACCGCGCGAAAGAGCAATTGGCGAAAACCGCCCGCATGCCCTTCATTCACAAACATGTGGCAGCCATGCCGGACGTGCATGTGGGTATCGGCGCGACCGTTGGGTCCGTCATCCCCACGCGGAAGGCGATTATCCCGGCCGCTGTGGGCGTGGATATCGGCTGCGGTATGATGGCTGCGCGCACCAGCCTGACAGCCGCAGATCTGCCGGACAACCTGTTCGCGCTCCGGACTGCGATCGAGAAGGCGGTGCCGCATGGCATGTCGCCCTCACGCTCGCGCAAGAAAGGCTCAAACCGTGACAAAGGCTCCTGGGGCGATATCCCTGAGCGCACTGTGGCGGCCTGGCAGGACCTGAGTGCAGGGTTTGACCGCCTGACGGACAAATACCCGCGCTTTCGCAACACCAATAACATCAACCAGCTCGGGACCCTCGGGACGGGCAACCACTTTGTGGAGGTGTGCCTCGATGAGGAAGGCCATGTCTGGTTCATGTTGCACTCCGGCTCACGCGGGGTGGGGAATGCCATTGGCCGTACCTTCATCGAGATGGCGAAGGAAGACATGCGCACATGGATGGTCAACCTGCCGGACCAGGACCTGGCCTATTTCCCTGAAGGCACGGATCATTTCGATGATTATGTCTTTGCGGTTGAATGGGCGCAGCAGTTTGCCTTCCGCAACCGGCAGGTGATGATGGCCAATACGGTGGAAGCGGCCCGTAGCGTGATCGCAAAGCCCTTCACCGCGGATGTGGAGGCGGTGAACTGCCACCACAACTATGTCGCCCGCGAACACCACTTCGGTGAAAATGTGCTCGTGACCCGCAAGGGCGCTGTGCGCGCCCGGCGTGGCGACATGGGCATCATCCCGGGTTCGATGGGGGCACGGTCCTTCATTGTGCGTGGGCTCGGGAACGAGGAGAGCTTCTGCTCCTGCTCCCACGGTGCAGGCCGGGTGATGAGCCGGACGGAGGCAAAAAAACGTGTCAGCCTTGAAGAGCATATCGAGGCAACGTCAGGTGTTGAATGCCGCAAGGACGCCGGGGTGATCGACGAAACCCCCGCCGCCTACAAGCCGATCGACGCCGTGATGGCCGCGCAAAAAGACCTCGTGGAAGTGGTGCATACACTAAAGCAGGTTGTGTGCGTGAAAGGCTGATGACTAAAGTGAACCGCCATGGCGATGCGTCGCCATGGCAACCGATTGGGGGAAGAGATGTCTGATGAAGAATTCATGATTCGTATAGTGGCCCGCGACCCGGGCCCGACATTGGAAGAATGGTGTGAGAGTTGGTCTGAGGCAGAGATCAACGAGATTACTAATGTGGGGTCGGCTGTCGAACGAGTGCTGCGGCTGTTTACAGAGCAGGAGACCAATTGGAATGTGCTCTTTAAGCAATTCAAGGTCGATACATATCGCGGTGCGGGTGCCGTGGCTACGTGGCAAAACTCCCGTATGCCTCAGCGCTTTTGGCACTTTTTGACACACGCAGATGTGAAAGAAAAAGTTCCGGCGCCAGACAGGGTTAGTGAAGAGGAAGTCAGGTCGCCACAGGGGAACCATGAGCGTTTTGGGTTTCAGCAAATAAGCCACCTCCATTTCTTGGCGGATGTTGCGGGTGCCATCAGTTCTGCCGGGGCCTATTCATATGCTCCTGTCGAAACTGAAGCGGCAATTCCTATAGCTCTGGGCTTTTGTAAAGAATTGCTGGGGAAACATGAGTTGGGCGATTGGAACGTCACATTCTATCGCTTGGGCCATAGATGGAGCAGTTGGTTTTATGGTGTTGCGTGGGATCATGCTTGGGTGATCGAGGATAATACAAACGAGACAGTTACCCTGTTTTTTGCGACGGATACTGACTAGTGCAGGCTGCGTGATGCGTTGGCTGGGTAAAGAGGAAAACCGCAGTATGTGGGATGAGGCTTGGCAAAAGGCGCGGTTATCTGATGTCACGCTGGCTACAGATGCTGTGGACCGGTTGGTCTCACGGCTCGCCTACTCTTATGGCAATGGCGAGGTGATCTTCCGTCAATATAGAATTTCGGGTCCGGAAGGCGACACGCGAAGTCAGAATGTGTCGAAGCATTTTAGCGTTCGCGACCATCTGTTGGACTTTCTTCGGCGACCGGAACTTCGAGAGAATTTATCTGAGGTCGCCGCGGAAGTTCGGGGCGTGGAAGGTCTGATGTTGGAGAAAATCACGGCGTTTCACCTGATTGCTGATCTTGCTGCGGCATTGCATGCCGGCGGCGCCTATTTACCGCGATACGATGTGCCTGGGGAAGAGGCATTGCTCCATGCGAAGGAATTCTTTGAGGCCCTGTACGGTGCTGGAGGCTATCAGTATAGCCCGCTGACCATATGGCGCGGGGCGACGAAGTGGAGCAGCTGGTTCTGCAATATCGCGTGGGACGGAGCTTGGTATTTGCACGATAGCAGAAGGAACATAGTCACGGTCTTGTTGGCAACGGACACGGATTAAGGGTGGGGGCGATGCGTAAAGGAAAATTGAAAGATATTGCTGCAAGTTTGGTTGAGCAGTTTGTCAGCCGCAACAATGATGTTGGCGGCTACTGGGCGCTTGGTTGCCTTTACAAGCAGGCCAAGAAGGACGGCAAGCAACTGGTGTCTATCGACCTTTCTAGGGGCGAAGTGGACTTTGCCAGCAATAAGTTCGACAGCATCGCCCAGATGTTTCGCACCCGCCTCAAGCGTCATGCCCGGTTGCGCGGGGTGTCTTATGAGGAGTTCGGTTCGGCGGTCATTACAGTCAGCTTCAATGACGATCAGGGTGCCCAAAAGTTCCGATCAGGGTGTGGAGACCCTTTTGTTTGCGAGGTAAGTCTGACCGATATTGCGGGCAAAAGCGTTTCACAGTCCCGTACCGGATATTGTCGGCCGCATAATCCGAAGCGTGAAATGAGGGCTGTGGCGAACGAGCTGGAGACCATAGGTCTTGGCGGGGATGGTGACGATGTAGAAATTCTTGAGGACATAGAGAAGGCGTTTCGGATCAAGATATCCGATGAAGATGCTGCGGCATGCTGCACCGTGGGTGATCTCTACGAGCTACTATTGACGAAGTATGATCTGGTGGCCACGGAACGCACAGATTATCTGTGTGCCTCTCATCGGGCATTCAACGAAGTGCGCCGGGTGATAGGCATGCTATCGCCTGTTGATGTCAAGCCGGGCATGCGGCTCTCTGACTTTGGATTGCCCAGCCATGGTGCCGTGAGGGCAGCGCTGCAGCGCGAATTGCCAGTGACAATACCTGCTTTTGCGATGACCCGGGCGGCGGTGCTGATTTGGCTCTCCGGCTTCTTTGCATCAATCGTGATGATCGCGGCTCTTGGACTTCCTTGGCTATGGGTCATCTTCTCGGTCATTTGGTTCGTTATGGCGCCAAGATATTTGCCAGTGAGGTATGAGGGGACGGTAGGTGAGCTGGCAAAGCAGATCGCTGGCTTGAATTATGGCTATTACCTTGATTATGGCGCGAGGGCGGATGCAGGAGCAGTATGGGATGGCCTGACAGCGATATGCATGGAGCACTGTGGTCCCACCCTGAAGAGGATTGCACCAACGACACTTTTATTGGCTTGAAGACAAGAAAAATGAAAACGACAGAGATGATACGAATTGACGGAAGCAAGGGTGAAGGGGGCGGACAGGTTCTGCGCACGGCTCTTTCGCTTTCCGTGGTGACGGGGCAGCCCTTCACCATCGAGAATATCCGTGCCGGACGGGAGAAGCCGGGCCTGATGCGCCAGCACCTCACTTGTGTGAAAGCAGCGGCCGAGATTTCGGGAGCTAAGGTGGAAGGCGCGACGCTTAAATCAGCACGCCTTACTTTCACGCCCGGCACGGTGAAGGCAGGCGACTATCACTTCGCCATCGGCACTGCGGGCGCCACCACGCTTGTGGCACAAACCGTGCTGCCTGCGCTGATGATGGCGGGCAGTCCCTCCCGCGTGACGTTTGAGGGCGGCACACATAATATGCAGTGCCCGTCCTTTGAGTTCTTCGACCGGGTTTTCCTGCCCCATGTGCGCCGCATCGGTGCGGGCGTGGAAGTGGATTTCATCCGTCGCGGTTTCTTCCCGGCCGGTGGCGGAAACTGGTCAATGACCATCACTCCCGCAGGCGTACCAAGCCCGCTCGAGGTGCTGGAACGCGGTGAGCTCAAGGAAATTACTGCACAGGCGATTGTCTCCCAGCTCCCGATTTCTATCGCGAACAGGGAACTCAAAGTTATTGCCAGCAACCTGAAGCTCGCGGATGAAGTGCTGAGCGCCCTTGAGGACAAGAATGCCGCGGGCCCCGGCAATATCGCGCAGATTTTTGCGGAGTATGAGCATGTGACCGAGGTGTTCACCGGTGTGGGACAGCTTGGTGTCTCGGCAGAAAATATCGGTAAGAACACGGGCCGTGCCGCACTCCGCTTCATCAAGGGGCTGGCGGCTGTCGGACCACACCTTGCGGATCAGCTTTTGCTGCCGATGGCGCTTGGCCGGGGCGGCCGCTTCACCTGCCTGCGCCCCAGCAGGCATATGATCACAAACGCGGAGACCATCCGCGCCTTCCTGCCGGTCCAAATCGACATCAGTGAGGGTGATCAGGGTGTCTGGTCAGTCGAAGTGCGCTGCTGATGTGACAAAAGGCGTTTTTTGCGCAGCTCGAGTGACGCTAGCACAGAAATGTTCGGTTTTTAGCCATAATTGCTAGGTGTTTTGCTCATCATTGCGTCAGGCTGTCAACGTGCATTTAAAATTGACCCGGAATGTGCATTTAAAACTGACCCGCCTTTGATGCATCGGAAGTTATCTGCAGGGCGGCTTTAAAGCCGCCCTGCAGATAACTGTGAGCCGATAAAAGCTTTCCTGGCTCTGGGCAAAGCGATAGGATGTGTTGCCGGTCTCGATGATCGCTGAGTGGTGGGTAACGCGGTCGAGCAGCGCCGTTGTCATCTTGGCGTCGCCGAAGACCGAGACCCATTCGCCAAACTCCAGGTTCGTGGTGATGGCGACGCTGGTTTTCTCATACAGTTTGCTGACGAGATGGAATAAGAGCGCACCGCCGGATTTGGGGAATGGGATATAGCCCAATTCATCGATGATAACGCAGTCCATGATTGTCAGTTGCCGGATGATTTTCCCTGTGGTGCCATCGGCCTGTTCCTTGATCAGCGCGTTGATCAGATCGACAGCGTTAAAGAAGCGTACTTTCTTGCCCTGATTGATCAGCGTTGTTCCGAGCGCAATGGCGATATGGGTTTTGCCCGTGCCGGTGCCGCCCACGAGGATAAGATTGTGGGCGTCCTCGGTGAACTGGCCGGTGCAGAAGGGCTCGATCTGTTTTTGAGTGATGGCGGCTGCGCTATAATCAAAGGTGGCAAAATCCTTGTGATGCGGGAACTTCGCAATGCGCATTTGATAGTCGATAGAGCGCACCCGGCGTTCCAGCGTCTCAGCCTCGATCAAACGCTTGATCGCCGTGATCAGGTTTGGCGGCGTGCGTGCGGCCAGTAACTCCTGCGCACACATGGCCATGCCATGCAGCCGCAGGGTTGCCAGTTGTTCGATGAGGGCGTTCATACGGCGGCTTCCCGCGCTCTCATGCAGAGCGTCTCATAGCGCTTGCAATCGGCTTGAGGACGCAGGGTCAGTTGCGGATAATCGTAACGCCGGCCAAGCGGTACGATGACCGGCTCGACCAACCGGTTGATCAGATTGACGATGGCGGACAGGCGCAAGGTGTTCTGCTCGACCGCCTGTTCGCACGCCATGGCGACCACCTCCATGCCATGATCCTGGGCCAGCATCAGCAGATCGACAAACTCCCGGTCTCCGCCTTTGCCTTGCATGTAATGATCCCTGATCCGGCGCATGGCATCAGGCAGTTGCCAATCCACAAAGGGTGCGCCGTCCCGCAGGGCACCAGGCTTGCGCGAGAGCAACGGCACGTAATGCCATGGCTCAAAGTAACTGACATTGCGGGTGAAGTGGCGATCATGCTCGGCGATGATCTCCCGACCTGAGATCAGCACAATCCGCGCGGCATAGGCGCGCAGCGAGACAGGTTGTCCGGCAAACCGGGACGGCACGCTGTACCGGTTGCTGTCATATTGAACCAGGCAGGTGGAACGGACCCGCACAGTCTTTTCCACATAGCCATCAAAGGCCCGGCCAAGCGCGCGCAGCGCTGCCCGTTCATCGGCAAAGACCTCGGCGATGGTACGGTCCTGCTGGTCGGGGTGTCGGCGCGAGGCCAGGTCTTCACGGCGCAACTGCAGCCAGTCGTTCAGGGTGCCCAGATCCTCAAAGGCCAGTTCGGGGGTAAACAACCGACCCCGCAGGAACTGGACCTGGTTCTCAACTTGTCCCTTCTCCCAGCCCGAGGCCGGGGTGCAGGCGACCGGCTCCATGGCATAATGGTTCATCAACGCCAGAAATCGCGGATGAAAGACCCGGTCTTTGGAGCGCGACACATAGGTCACCATCGTTTTGGGATTATCAATGATCACCCGCCGCACCACCCCGCCATAAAAAGCCAGCGCACGGACGAAGGCATCCAAGACCATCTCCTGCGCCTCGCCGGGATAGGCCACAACAAACGGTTTGCGGCTGTAACACAGGCGGAAATGGGCAACCCGCACCTTTCGGGCAATGCCACCCAGAACTACATGCTCCTCGCTCCAGTCAAACTGGAGCGCATCACCGGCCAGAAACTGTAACGGTATAAAGCCATCCCCGGAAGCCGTGTCCGCCCGCTTCAAATCCCGGATGAAACGCTGTACCGGAGAGTAGGACCCCGTATAACCTTCCAGAACAAGCTGCTCATACAGCTTCAGCGCTGTGCGGCGTTCCCGCCGCGCGCGCTTCAGATCCTGCTCGTAAAGCGCCTGAAGCCGGACATCATACCCGTCACACAGCTTGTGGCGAACCGGCCCTGCCTGACGCCGATAGCTCGGGGGTGAAGCATCTTGCACATACTTTCTGATCGTGTTCCGCGATAACCCTGTCTCCCGGCTCACCGACCGGATGCTTCGGCCATCGCGCAATATCCAACGACGAACCTTCGATACACTTTCCATCAATAACACCTGTTCGTTCTCCGCCCCCAAATAGGCGGACATTAACAAAAATCAGGCGGGTCAATTTTAAATGCCGATTACCCACCTAAGTGGGTCAATTTTGCATGCCGATTCACAGGCAATCGCAGCTCTAGGCATATTTTTTGTTTGAAATAGAACAAGAATTCTGATTCTAATAGAAGTGTTAGTGATTTGTGTTGATTGGTGAAAATTCTTCGCCTCTTGTGCAGTCTTTGGCGTCGCGCTGCCATTCGCGTTGTGCTTGCTGTGCCATGCGCTACTGGCTTGGCATTTGGCATGGCGCCTGACGCGGGCGGCGTTGATGTGCGGGGTGCTTTCCTGCGCGGCGGGCCTGTCTGATGGGTCTGCCTGTTGGGTCTGTCTGTTGGGTCTGCCTGTTGGGTCTGCCTGTTGGGTCTGCCTGTTGGGTCTGCCTGTTGGGTCTGTCTGTTGGGTCTGTCTGGCGCGGCGCAGCAGGTGAGGAGTTTTTGGATGGATTTCGCCAGGCGTACCTGCTGTTGCGGGCGTCGGGGCTGCGTTTTGCCGGTGGCAGGGCGTGGGGTACAGGTGCGGGGGTGCGCGGCAACGTGGCGCGCTGGCACCACATTTTGGGGCAAATGAGCCGCCGGGCGATGCGGCGGTCGGGAGAGAGAACATGGCAGGTTTGTCGGCAGGTGTTTCCGGGGATATCAAGGCGGGTGCGGCGCAGGGCAGGCGCACGGTGGAACGAGGTAGCGCGCCCGGTGGTGCGTGGCTTTACGGGCGCTGGGTGCCGGTGCCCGCGCAAAAACGCAGCCAGCGGTCCTTTGTACGTTTTCTCGACGCGGCGGAAATGTTGTTGGCAACACGACACTGGCACGAGGTTTCCGTGCAGCAGATCGTGCGGCGGGCCGACGCCTCGGTCGGTTCATTTTATAACCGTTTTGCTGACAAGATGGCCTTGCTGCATTGTCTGGATGACCGGATTGGCGAGGAATGTGAGCGCGCGTTGCGGGCGTTGGTGGATGAGCTGGAGCATGCGCCAAGCCTTATTACTGATGCCCCCGGCATTGTCATAAGCCTTTTCATGCGGCTGTGCACCGACAAGCGCGGCGTGATCCGTGCGCTGGATATCACCCGCAAGACCACGCCCGTCGATGATCATGGTGCCGGTGCCGACAGCTTCGGGCAGCGCTTCGACCATGCCCTTGCCGACCTTGCCGCCTATCTTTGTGCGCGTGACGGGCGTTTCCGTACAGCGGGAGGGCACGCCGTTGCCAGCGCCTTCCGCGAGAGCTTCTGGCTGGCGCGGGAGCGGCTGGTTTACAGCGAGCAGGCAGCGCAGGGCGAGGCGCTGCACCGCATGCTGTTGGGGCATTTTCACGCCAGCCTTGACGCCTGAGGGCTGATTCTCTCTCGCGTAGCGCGACATAATGTTGCTTATGCAATCGTTGTCATGCGAGCGGCCTATCATTCGCAAATGCGCGTGGGGGCTGCAATATCAAATCCGCGCGGGAAATTTCGTTGCTACCAGGCCAAAAAGGCGGAAAAATCTCCCAGTTTCCGCCTTTTTCATTGCATGCCGCCCGCGCCCTGGCCTAATTTCTGCCGCTTAGGCAGGGCTGCGCAGTTTTTTGTCCGGGGGGACAGGGGAGCCGCGCGTGTATGAAGCCCTTGGTAAAGGTATGGGTGTGTATATTGTTGCGTAAATTGTTTGCTGCGGGGTCGGGGGTGACCGCGCTTGTGTTTTTGTTTTTGACATTTGTTGAAGCGAGGGCGGAAAACCCGGCGGCCCAGGCACGCGAGGCCACAGCCGGGACGACAATCTTCGGTACGGTCTGGGGCTATACATTGGCGCAGGACGGTAGCGGTTTTTATAACGACGTGGTCCACGACCTGATGGACGACTTCCCGTTGAAAGCGTCCTACCAGTTGATGCCCTACCGGCGGGCGAAATCACGCTTTCTGGCGCATGACAGCGCCTGCCTTTACCCCAGTGCAGTTGCCATATTGACCGCGGGCCAGCATGTGGAGAGTACGCCAGACCTTATAGAGACACGCCCGCTTTTCACCACGCGCACCCATATTTTTGCGCGCAGGGGCGAAAAGCCGCCGCGCGTGCTGGCGGACCTCAAGGGCAAAACCGTGGCGGTGCCGTCTGGCTCGGTGATGCATGCCGTGCTTGCGGGCACGGGGGCGGAGCTGATTGCAGTACATGATGAGACAGACAAGGCCCGCATGCTGCTGACTGCGCGGGTGGACTATATCACCGCCATGCTGCCGGATGCCGTGCTGGTGTTTGATGCGCTGCAGGAACCCCTGCCGACATTTGATGAAAGACTGCGTTTTCTTGAGACCGGTATCGGCATTGTGTGCCACCGCACACCGGAGACACAAACCTTCATCAAGGCGATGGATCAACGTATCACCGAGATGAATGCAAACCCTGCCTACCAGACGCGGCTTGAGCGCGCGGGCATCTGGCATGATGCTGGCGAGAGCAATGGGGACGAGATCAGTCTCAACGACATTGCCCCGGCGGCGGGACGGGGTGCTGGGCGGGTTGCCAAGGTGGCGCATGTGCATGCCATGCCCACCGGTCTTGGGCATGGCAACGGCCGGGCAACGCCGTAACACGGCAAAAAAACTGTTTCGGGTCTGTCTGCCAGGCACTATTCTCCCACGGGTCGGGGAAGGTAAATGTGATTGAAAATATCTAAAATCATGCTGGCCAGCTTTGTGGTGTTCCTCGTGGGCGCAGGCAGTTGCCTTGCGCAGCCCGTCAGTGACGAGCCCGAGGATGCCGTTTTTGGTACGGGCTGGGGCATGACGCTCGCGCTTGATGGTTCAGGTTTTTATAACGACCTCGTTACCTATGTGCTGACGCAGATCCCGGACAGCAAGCCCTATCTGGCGCTGCCGTACAAACGCGCGAAGGTCGAGTTTGATGCGCGGGACAGAAGCTGCCTCTATCCGGGCAATATAGACCATCTCAAACGCGGCAATGATATCCTTGATGTAGCGGGTTATATAGAGACCATGCCGATGGTTCTGGTGGAGAGCCATATTTTCAGCCAGCCCGGTCAGGCCCCGCTTGAACGGCTTGAACAGCTTGCCGGTAAGATGGTCGCGTTTCCAAACGGGTCGGCGTTGCCCAATGTCCTGGCGCAATATGGCGCGACATTTGTCCCCACGACCGACGAAACCACCAAGGCGCGGATGCTGCTTGCCGGTCGGGTTGATCATATGTCCGGCTCGTTGCCGGACAATATTTTTGTGTTTGATGTCATGGGGGAATCCCTGCCGCCTTATAACCCGACCCTCGCGCTGATCAAGGTTGGCGTGGGGATTGTCTGCCACCGGACGGCGGAAAACATCGCTTTTGTTGGGGCGGTTAATGGCGTGCTGGCGAACAGGCACCACCGGCAGGCGCTTGAGGCGCTGTTTGAAGCACAGGGTGTAACGCCACGGTTTCTGCCTGCTGTGGGTGGGGGCCAAAGCGGGGACCAGGCCAAGCCCTGAGGCCGGGGCCGGGGGGGGGGCGCCATCCGCCACCTGCATGACAATTGGTTACAGATATAACCTTCTGTTTACCGCAAGCGCGGTGCGTTTTGTCGCAGGAGCCGAGACGCCGCAGTCCCGGGTGCGTATGGTCAGCATACCAAGCACCGAGTGATGACAGCTCCAGCGGCGAAAAGACCATAACGGCCCGAGCAGCGGCATGAGCGAGGATACCAAGCGGGTACAAAAGACCCGTTATACTAGAAATTCTGCTTTCCTTGGATAACGGCGTCCCCTGCGGGCGCCGTTTGTTTTATATGGGGTATCAAGGGGGTGCCAGCACGCGCCTGTGGCGCTTTTCGACGCGGCGAAAAAGCGGGGAAAGGCAAGGCATGGGGGCTGGGCTTTTCCGGGCCGCAGCCCCCGGCGCCATTGCTTTCGCGCGCGCAAGCGCCTACGGGCCAATATTTGCGATGATGGGGTAATAAACATTGGCCCGGTGCACAGTATCGCTGATGACATAACCGGGCGAAAGGGAAGTTTGACCCTGATCACCAATAAGTGAAATCACTAAACTAAAGCGATAAATGTCTGGGAAAATATCTCGGCGCGGCGGGAGAAGGTAAGCCGGGGATTTCGCCCAACAAGGGCAAGGCGTCGTCCCCGGCTTGGTCACCAGCCGATCCCTCGGCCCGGCAGCGCGATAAAGTCACTGGCTGTTCCCGGTGGGCCCGTCCAAAGGGTGGGAGAAAAGGCCCGAAAAACAGCCGGTTTGCGCCTGCCCGGGTGCAGCTAAAAGGGGAAAAAGCTGCAACTGGTTCGCATGTGTCTGACCCCTAAGACGCACGGCACGGAGAATTTGGGAATGACGGCGATATTTTTTGTGCGGCAGCCTTTGCGTGGGCATGGGCATGGGCATGGGCATGGGCATGGGCATGGGCGTGTGCCCGCCGCGCTGACTTGGGCGTTGAAATCCACCAGATGGCCGCGGGCGGCGGGGGCCTTGAAGTCAATGCGGTCGCATGAGGCAGTAACAAAGCTGCGGCGGCCATGGCGGGTGGCGGCGACAAAGGCCACTTTGTCCATATGCGATAGCGCGGTACCGCCAAAAAGTGTGCCGTGGTGGTTGGTGTCGCCGGGAAAGACGATATCGATCAGGTGGGTTTGGGGCTGCTGATGCATGGTTTGTCCTCGCCGTTCACCCCGAACGGTTTCATGAGTTGGGCCAAGCCGGTGGTAGGTCTCCTGGCTCGCGGGCAGGGGCCGAACGCCTTCCCGCCGGGTCGACCGGCAGTGGCATCATGTTCGGCCTTCACCGCTTACAGTTGCGGGGGCAGCTTCGGACTGTTGCGGGCGGCACGCCTGGCCGCCTGCGCCGAATTCCCTGTTATCCCCTTGCGGGGACCATCGGCGGGGCCGACAATAGGCGTGAGGGTGGTTTTGTCAATCAGTCGCAGTTTGCGGTGCAGGCGTTTATAGCGGCGGATGCGTGTGGCCTCGCGCCAGATGGCGGCACTGACCAGCAGTACCGATAGGCTGTCCCGCCGGATTTGGAAACCGGCACGCACTTCCACGAGCCACAGCATGCGCCGCGTGGGGCTCGCGGGCAGGCGCTGTCCTTCCATGAAAAATTCCTGAAACCAGCCGCGCAGGAGGTCGGGGGTGATGCCGGGGGCCAGCTGTTTCGCCAGCCGCCAGTGATGCTGCCGCCCCAGAAGACGCGCTGCCGCCTGCATCGTTGCATGGGGGGGCTGCGTTGGCGGCAATGGCTGGTCCTTTTCCTGGCGGACGCCTGACGGGCGAGGCGGGAGGAAACCTCGCCCGTCGTGGCGCCGCATGTGCTGCACCAAGGTTCGCGCTTGCCACCTGCCCGGCCCACGCAGGGGCGCGGCGGGGAAGCCTGTTGCGAACACCAGCTGCCGAATGGGGCAGTGGGGGCTATGCGGGGCTTTGTCGCCTTGCATAACCGCGGGGTGGCGTTTGGGCCGGTTTGGGGGCAACCGTTGCCCAAATCCCCGGGGGTTTTAAGCCGGGCCACGCCGGGGCGTGGTCTTGCCTGTTCCCCACCGCTCCTGTCGGTGCTGGTGAGATAAAATTACGAATATTGTAATTTATAGTCAATGATAAAATTACGAAAAACGAAATTAATGCAATCGATTTTATAATCTCTGCTTGGTTTCTTGCGATGGTTTTGGGTGGTATAACCAAAACTCGGGGTTCGGAGGTGGTATGCAAAGACGGCGAAGTGCCAGCAGGGTTGCCAGGTGGGGTTTTGTAGCGGGCCTCATTGCGCTGCAGGGTTTGATGGTGGCCGCCGGGCCCGCGGTTTTGGCTTTTCAGGGGCGGAGCGAGGACGCGCCTGAGAAAGAGGCGATCACGCTTTACCGGCCCATCGGCTATTATAGAAACGACAACCGGAGCTTCAGCGGCGAGCAGGCGGGCACCACCCCGGCGGAGCAGACGATGTTCAGCCTTCTGGACCGGGTGGATATGCCCGTGCAGGTGCGCTATGTGCCGCTCAAGCGCGCGCTCAGTCTTTATGGCTCAAGCCAGAATGCCTGTATCATTGCCCCGAGCAATGGTGAGGGGGAGCCAGACATTGTCTCGGATGTGTTTTATAGCAGCCCGTTCTGGGTCTATGTGCTGAAGTCAAGCGGCATCACCTCGTACCACGAGCTGACAAGTTATGGCACCATCGATGGCGCGGATGTTATCACCGGGCGGGTGCTTTTTGGCGCGCTGGAACGCACCTATGCGCCCAATTTCCAAAGCTTGATTGCCATGCTGCGCTCCGGCCGGGTGCAGGCCATCCCGCTTGGCGAGTTGGCGCTGGCGAATGAACCCGGCCTTGAGGAAGACCTTGTGCGTCTTGACGATGAGCCCTTTGTGACAGTTGACATGCGCGTCAGGTGCAAACGCACGGTGTCCGGCCGTGCCTTGGTTGACATGGTGAACGCGGTCCTTGCCGGACAGCCTGCACCTTAATGTGGCTTGATCAGCCGCGTGTGAACCCACATCACGCCGCCCACAATATCCCCCACGCCAAGGCCCTTGTGTGCTTTGGGCGACAGCGCATCAGGCAGGATGGAAAACGGGAAACTTTCTGACGGTTCGTCTGCGTCGCTGGCGGCGCGCAGCATATCCTGCCCACCTGCTGTTTTGACATACTGGCGCAGCACTTGCCGCCCGTCCGAAAGCTTCAGCACGAACAGTGCCCCCGGCACGATCGGTGCATAATGCACCTTGGGGTCGGCGGTGATGACAAGGCTGCCTTGTGCCACCAGGCTGCCCATCGAGGTGTCCCCCATAATATAACACGAGAGGCCTTCGCTGGTTTCGGCGTCCGGCGGCGGCGCGACCGTTGTGAAAGGAAAATCCTCGGGCAGGGGTGTGAGCGTACCGTCGCCCGTCAGTTGGCCGACAACTGGCACGCGCGGGGCGCCCTCGTCGCCGGGCACGATGGTCAGCTTGCCGTCTTCAAGGCTTCTGAGCAGCGATCGCGGCGAAATGCCGATCATATCAGCGAGGCGCTCAACCTCGTCCGACTGAACACCTCGTTTGCCGGTCAAAATATCAGTGATGCGCGGGGGCGGAACATTCAGTGCCGCCGCGACATCCTTAAGCTTATGGCCCTTTTCCTTCAGGGCAGCCCGCATCCAGTCCTGTGTTGGCATGTTGCTTCCTGCATTACGTGGTATATAGATCACATGATTTACATTTAACGTAATTTATCTTGCATTAAGTTACGAATAACGTAATCATATATCCATGAACGTGTCAAATACTATTGTAAGCCGCACTGGCCCCCGGCGATGTCCGGGCGCTAGATGGCAGGGTGAAAAGGCAGGGTTTCTTGCGCGCTGTGTAACTGGCCACGACGCCCGGTGCGCGGGAGGGCTGCCTCTTGGCTGAGTTTCCCGCATTACCGCTGTTCACCGATGCTTACCTTGCCGATACCCGCCACCTGACGGCGGAGGAGCATGGGGCTTACCTGCTGCTGCTGATGTGCGCGTGGCGCACGCGCGGCTGCGCGCTGAAGGACTGTGACCGCACCCTGGCCCGCACTGTGGGGGTGACCAGGCTGCGCTGGAAGAAGTTGCGGCCCACACTGATGGAATTTTTCACCGTGGAAGGCGGCTTGTGGCGGCAGAAAAAGCTGACGGATGTCTATAAGGGCGTTGAGGCGCGGGTGGCAAAAAACCGCGCCAATGGCGCCAAAGGTGGTCGTGCCAAGGCGGCGAAGGGGCGCCCGGCCGGCGGTAGCGTCGGGCATAACATCGGGGGTGATGCCGGGGGTGATGCCGGGGTTGATGCCGGGGCTGATGAGCGTGGTGAAACCCCGGAACCAAATGCCAGCAAAACCACTGGCGGTGGGTATGGCGAAAAGCTGCCAGCCAAAACCAGAATCCAGACTCCAAAACCAGAAGCAGCAGCAGTGGACACCCCTGCTGCCCGGCTTGCTGCTGCTGCGGGCATTTCTGAAATAAATATTGATGGCACTGTGGTGCATGAGTGGGAGGCGGCAGGTGCCTGTATGGAGGCCGACATCCTGCCCACCCTGCGCCGCATTGCCACGCGGGAGGTGGCGCGCACCGGCCGGGTGCCGAAAAGCCTGGCCTATTACACGGCGGCGGTGCTGGAGGCCCGCGACGCGCGGCTTGGGGCCGTGGCCAGCGGCAAGGCTCATGCGGAAAACCACCCGCCCGCCCCCAGCAAGCGTATTTTCAACCCGGCAAGCGAAGCTGACTGGCGGCTGTTCCTTGGTGACGCCAACAGCCGGTTTCGCGGTGATTACCTGAGCCAGAACTGGGCCATCGGTCCGGACAACCCACATTTTAAGGTGGCAGGCCTGGGCCCCGACCCGCGCCACAGCATCAACGACCGTATCCCCAAAAGCATTATGGACGATTATGCCGCCCGCTGGCGGTGGCGACGCCCGTAAGGCACAACACACAGCAAGAGAGGACAGGCATGCAGGCCAAAGTGTTGCGGAAAAAATCCGGTGATGAAACCCTGAGTATCGGCCGCCGCGCGCTGGCGGAAACCGCGAAGGCTATCCGCGCGCAGGGCGGCGGCAGGCCGGACAAGGACGCGTTGGTGCGGCTGCTGGAAGACCGTCTGGTCTGTGCGAGCTGGACCCTGCGCCGCCTGCCGGACCGGGAGCGCGGCTTTCTGCAACTGCGCGGCAGCATGTGGCCCGGGATGCTGGCAGACAGCGCCACCTACGCATCTCAGGGGTTGACCAGCTTTCAGGCGCGGGCGCGGGTGCGGATCACCGCGCAGGAGGTGGATGCGATGCAGCCAACGCTTGATCTGCTGCAGTTGTTGCCGGACAAGGAAGACCGCAGGATTGTCTTTTTCGCCGCCTGGCACCAGGATGGCGAAACCGGCGGACGCATTCCTTGGGCGCGGGTCAGGCGCAGCACGGGGCTTTCGCTATCCCGCTGGACATTCAAGCGCCGTTATGAGGCCGCGCTGCGGTGGCTGGCGGCCCTGATAACATTGTCGATTTAATGGAAACTATCACCCAAATGGGCTATGACATCGCAAAAGAATGTGCGCTATGGTTCCGGCATGGTGTCATAAGGGGTAGGATGATTTATGCGATTCTTGATTGTTTTTCTGGCGGCATGTGTGATGACCACCGCCGCCGCCGCACAAGCGCCCGCGGCGAAACGCGCACCGCCGCCGGTCCTCCATGAGCTGTCATTGCAGCGCAGCGAATATCCGGCGTCGCTGTCTGCATCTTGCTCCTATACGGGCAGCGGCTTTGACATGGTCTGTGCTTTTTTTGTGTCGAGGGTGACAGCGCGAAAAAGTGACAGCCGGGTGAACGACATGCTTTTGCGCATGTTCAAAAGTCGTACCGCCGAAGAATGGCAGGAACATCCGATGTGTGTCACGCCCGAGGTGAAGGATATCGACCGCCACATCAAGGTGCTGTCGGTGCAGGGCAAGCTCAGCGGTCTTGAAGAACAGGTCATCCGGATGCAGGCCGCACCAGCCATCACCTTCTGTGCCGAGCCAACCATGGCCAATTACAAGGCTTATCTGCACTCGCTTGAGGAGGCCACAAACTGTACGATCGACAACACCACTGAAAGCGTGAAAATGACCTATAACAAGGAGGATCAGTCATGGTTCGGCACTTTCACGCCCAAATCGCCCGCCAAGCCGATCAGCGAATATACCATCAAGCTTGACAGCGTCACCGGCAGCGTTGGCAAGCGGCTGATTTTCATGGTCCAGCAAATGCTGCGCCCCAAGGAAGGCGGCCGCGCCGCACAGCTTGTCTACCGCGCCAAAAAATCGGACCAGAAACACTTCTGCGGCTATGTCGAGTGGTGAGGGCGCTTTCTCCCGCCAGGCCATGATAACAGGGCGACCCGCTTTTTTTCGCCTTTGGTTGTCACCGCTCGCTTCTCTCGTCTACGGGTAGCCGTTGTTTTATCCGCTCTTTGCATAGCGTGGCGTCCGGTCTTTGCCAAGGTCGAACAAGGGGGCCAAGGTCGAACAAAATGGCCAAGGTCGAACAGCTTCCCGCGGTGGCGATGCGCGCGCCGCCCTTGTGGTCGATCTCGACCTTCTTCTGGTAAAGCTTGTTTACATTCGGGTGGTCGGGCCAGCCGGTCGCAACGGTTGGCCAGAACTGGTGCAGCCCCTGATTGTTATATCCTGATTGTTATATAGTGTACTCACTGCGGAAATTCCTTGTGGGTCTGGCGCCCGGTGGCGTGAACCACCGGCGCATTTTATATGTCAATATTCTGACCTATCCGGCGCGGGGCCTCAAGTGCGAAGGCTGCGCTATGACGCGTGTTTTAGGGGCGTGGCAGGGCCAATGGCAGGGCTAAGGCAACAGAGCAGGGTACGGGCCTAAAGCGCAAGGAGAGTACATATCTCCCTTGCCGCAAGTTCGCCCCATCGCACGTTGGCGTGCACGCAATCTTCAGGTGCGTCCGCCTGGAACTCTTCAAGGAGTATGTCGTACTCGTTGGTGGTTGCTGCGTTGATGTCCACCACTTTTGCGCCCCTTTCCTCAAGCCTGAGTACTGCATACTCGCGCACCAATCGGTGCAGGAGGCCTGATTTGTTGACATTTAAGTGCGGGGCGGGTGCGATAACGACCACTGGCGTCCGGCCAGCGCTGGTCAGTAACTCGAAGAAATGGAAGAGATGCTGGTAATAGGCGCCCAACGCCTCCTCGAGATAGGCTTGGGAGATGTGCTGGAGGTAGGGGTAGGTTTCGTCCCGGTAGGGCCGGTGACGTACCCAAAGTTTGCGGGGCGATGTCTGTGTCACGCCTGACAAGCAATAAACCACCGGGAATTCAATATCCAGCAGGTCGTTCACCTCAATGCCGACCGGCGCAAGATAAGCCTGAAGCTGCTGGTTGACTACATCACGTGTGAAAACCAGCGGCTTTTCAGCGCTATGAAAGGTGATCGGATACTGGGTTCCAAACGGCAGGCCGTTGCCCAGGATCTGGAATTCGGGATGCAGCTTGCGCATGCCGTGCATAACTACGGCAGTGTGACTGTCGCCAAGAAACAGGATTTTCTGTCGCATTCTCCGGTCGCTCGTCTTTGTGTCTGTTTTTGCGCTGGTGTTATGTCCCACGCTGTTCGTTACCAAGCAGTATTTCATCGCAGATGGCCTCTGTCTTCGCGGCCTCCGCCATGAAATCTGCTGCGGCCTTGTCCTGGTCGCTCATTGGAGCGAGGGGGCTTGTGCCATCGGTCACTTCGCCATGTTCCGCGAAGAACATCTCCATCGCGAGGGATACTCCCTCCGGGGTGGGATTGCGTTTGTCATCGGCATAAAACCGGGCCGCGGCCAGTGGTGTGGTGAATATTTCGTAGGACGGAAAATAATCGACATTTGCATGACGGTTATAAAGTTCGCCAGCGGCGGTCCTCAGGATCGCTTTGGAATGGCTTGTGGCGGCCACCACATGGTCGTCCGTTGCGGTTGCTACCAGCGGCACAGGCGAGACGGTAAGCACAAACCGGATATCCGGGTTTTTGCGTTGCACGATCTCCATGAAGGCCTCAAAGTCGCGCACCACGTCAGCGCAGGTATAATTGACAAATTCGTGCCTCTCCGGGTCGAACTTGCCAGCAGTGGTGCCGGGGCACAGCGGATACACGAGACCATCTGCACGGGCGCGCCATGCTTCCGTCAGCCCGAGGGTAAAGATAAAAACCTGTGTCCTTGAGAGAAGGTTCCTGACCGACCAGAGGTGGCTTTCGCGGTTGTCTTCGAGTTCCGCCAGACTCCTGAAGCCGTCGGGCTCTATGGTGGGACGGAAGACATCGTAAAAGCGCCCGCCGTCTTCCCAAACCGTGTCCGTAAACTGACGCACGGCGAAGGCACGTTCGGCCAGTTGGCGCAATTGCGCGGTGGTATAGATATTGCCGTAGCGGGCGGAAAAAAGGTTGAAGCCAAATTTGTGCTGGGTCGCCTCATCGATAAAGGGCATGGGCGGTTCCACATCGAGGAAGGCGCAGTCACGTGCGATCAACTCGCGCCTGATATGCTGCGCGAAACAACTGCCTGCTGTGGCCACCAGTTCACCGCCCTTGAGGGCGATCTTGAATTTTCTGCGATAAAGTTTCTTCAGGTCTGGTCGGTCCGGCCAACCGCGAGCCGCAGTTCGCCAGAACTGGTGGCGCCCCTGTTGCTGGTATGGTGTACCCAAGAAATGTTCCCCAAGAAAGTGCCGTTGAAGGCGAATGAATTCGCGTTGCCCTGACTTGGCGCGCATTGTGCTACACCCTGTGTTTCATGACAAGCGGTTAGACAGTTGCAGTCTGGAAAAGCACCGGTTCCGCGCGTGGGCTACAGCAGACCCTCGACCGTGTGTGCCGTGGGTTCCCCCCACAGTGCGCTGGCGTGGCCAAGGTGCCCGGTCGCGCTCCTCAGCCAGTCCCTTGCGAACCAGTCCCTTGCGAACCAGTCCTGCCCGCGCAAATCAAGAAGGGGCGCCACAGTTGTGCAGCGCCCCTTTTCGGAGAGATAAGGATCGCACTTTTGCGCTGGTCCCTTACCGAAATAAACTCTCCTGATTGTTTACTCGTCCCCCAAAATTCTGTGTTCAGATCCTCATAGGTTAACGGAATAGCGACAGCACGCTTTGCGGCGACTGGTTGGCGATACCAAGGGCCTGAAGCCCCAGCTGTTGTTTGGTCTGGAACGCCTGCAGGTTCGCGCTTTCGCGGGCCATGTCAGCGTCGACCAGGTTACCGATGCCCACATCAAGGCTATCACTGAGCCTGCCCGCAAACTGCTGCTGGATTGCGAGCCGATTGGACGTGGAACCCAGGTTCGACAGCACATCATTGACCGTGCTGATGGCAGCTTCCACGGCGTCAACGGCCGCATCAGGGTCCCCGCCGCCGGGGCCCGCAGCCAGAACGTCGCCGCCCTGGATGGCATACTCGCCGGTCTCCGCAATGGTGCCGATATTGATGGAGTTCTGTATGGTCCAGCCGGTGTCACCCGAGTTGAACCATTGCAGTAGCGTGCTATCGACCGAAGCCGGGTCGACGCCCGCATCAATGAGGTCCGTCACTACATCCTGACCGGACGAAATCCAGCCTTCCGCTTCAAAAATCTCGTTAAAGATGGTTGAGTAGGCCTCAGGGAAGTTATTGCCCTGAATATAGGCCTTGAACGAGAAGCCGGTGATGCTGGAGCCGACGGAGTTAAACGTATAGCTGCCGCCACCTGCGCCGATGGATGTGTCTGCAAGCCCAAGTGAACTGGTCGTAAGCGTATTGCCGCTTGAGGTGATGGTGCCGCCCGATGTGCCCGTGCTGTCGGTGATGGCGGAAAGCGTGTCGCCGGTCAGCAGGTTCTTGCCGTTGAAGGTTGCGTTCTCCGAGATGGAGGTGATCTGCTCCATCAGTTGCTGATA
This sequence comes from Kordiimonas aestuarii, assembly GCF_025574465.1. Taxonomy (GTDB): domain Bacteria; phylum Pseudomonadota; class Alphaproteobacteria; order Sphingomonadales; family Kordiimonadaceae; genus Kordiimonas; species Kordiimonas aestuarii. Next base: position 73,181 of record NZ_JAOBPP010000011.1, on the reverse strand, counting down.
GTCCGCGTTCAGCGCGTCCTTGCTGGCGTCATCAATGCCATCGTCCTTCGCGGCGACGGCCTTTTCCTTCATCTGGATCAGCAGGTCTGAGATGGCTTCGGCGCCCGCGATGGCGACGTCAAGTTCGGATTGTGCGCGTGAAAGCGAATTGCCGACGGCGCGGAAGCCCGCAACATCACCGCGCATGTTTTGTGCAATGGAATAGGTGGCCGCGTCGTCCCGCGCGGATGCAACCTTGAGGCCCGTGTTAACGCGAGACTGTGTCGTCTCAAGCGAACGGCCTGTCGCATTCAGGTTCTGGAGGGCGGCAAAGGCCCCTGCATTTGTATTCACTGAAAACATCGTTCTGATGCTCCGGTTAATTCCCCAAAGCCTGACCTTCTGTTCAGGCACGGTGCGTTTTGCACCACCCGACTAAGATGCATGAAGCGGGCCAGTTTTTACACTTAGTTAAAATTTTACCGAAATGGCGGCGTGATGCGGGTTACACCACAATGGTGTGTTTGATATAGTCTCAACCTGATATCGAATTTTTTGCCTAGTTCGGCAATTTTTGCCGCCTTTTGAGGGGTTTATCAGCGGAAACGCGGAATCTTTTGCCGCGTGCTGTCCGGCCCCCCCCGGTGATCAGAGCGCAGGCCCGCAGTCACAACCCTGCTGAACAGGTGGGCATGGCACCGTGCCGTAGGAGCAGAATACGCAGCAGTCGCCCTGCGTGGGCTTGAGCAGGGCGCCGCAGCCTTTGCAGTCATAAAAATACTGGCAGGCATCCGTTGGCATGGTTTCCGTTTCCTTGTGGCCGCATTGCGGGCAGGTAATGGTGGACTGTCGTTTCGGGTCCATCTGCTGTTTCAGGCTCATCAGCCTTCTCCCCGCAGGCCAAACAGCAGCATCAGATCAAACTCGTAAGACGGGATGATATAGGCGGCACTCATGAAAAGGACCGCTGTGGCGAGCATGGCCAGTGTTCGCCGGCGCGGCCGACGCCCACCCCAAAAGGCCATCAGTGCGCCGGCCAGAACAAAAAGCAGGCCACCAAGCAGGAAGGCGTCCTGAAAGCGGGCGAATACGCCAAGCCGGGCGATCAGCGCGCTGCTGACACCAAGGTTGAACAGTATCAGCGGCAACACACAGCAGGAGGCGCCAACAAACGCGGCAAAGCCGCCAAGCAGTCCGCCGCCTGCCAATGCGGTTAACGACATCCTGCGGGCATTCGCGCTGCTATTCAGGCGGGGTATGGTCGTTTTATCCTGAGTCATGGTGTCATGCTAAACCTTGTAGCGGCTACAGGCTTAAGCAAAAAATACCCGGCATGTTGCTATGAGGTTAATTATGCCAATCCGTGCTCGGGTTGGGCACACACAGATGTTCACTCGGACGCAGCAAGCGGTTTGCTTCCAGGTCAAACATGAAGGCGGGCATCACGCCTTGTTCCTCGCCCTTTTCGGTTTTTGCGGTGCATTCGTTTTCAAACCTGTAGGGGTACAGGCCGTTCGTGAAACCATAGATGACAAACCTGCCTTCTATCATGGTGCGGGATATGTCCATGTTATAATCGCGGGTCCAGGTGTTGGCTTCGCCCCTTTCGCCGCGGGTACGAACTTGCTGTTTGTTGCGGTAGGTATCGCTGATCGGCGTTTGCTCGCTGTGGAACAGCACGCGTTTTTCCGCAAGCGAATAAACGCTGAGGTAAGCGCGGCGTGAGTGCCTGTCTCCTATTGCAAAGGAAATCAGGCCCAGATCTTCGTGAAAGCGCGGGTACCCGCGATAGAGGTCCAGCCCCAGCTTTCTGCCATGTTTATCTATGACCCAGTAAGTTTTGCTGAAATTGTCCATGTCCCCGATGTAAAAATCATATTTGGTGCCACTTTTGCCCACCAGCGGCTTGTATCGCCCTTGCTTGGGCTCAACCACCACATGGCCCGATTTGTTCTTGAGGCCGTGATCACCGCTGTAGGGTTTGGTGAAGGTCGTGAGCGTGTGCTCTTCCACGATATATTCCTCAAGCGGGTTTGTGGGGCCTTCGGGCGCGTTTTTCGCCATCTCCGTGAGGATGTTGCGGTAGGCGACCAGTTCGGCCTCGCGGGCCTTCAGGGCGCGGTCAATATCTGCCACGCGCTCAAGCTGGGCACCCACAAGCGCCTGCTGCTTGTCGCGCCATTCGCGTGTCGGGCCAGTTTCCCCCAGCGCGGTTTGAAGCTGGCTGATGAAGGCATCGTAGTTTTTCAGGTCCTGCTGGCTGGGCTTGCTGGCTTTGCTGTTAAGGTCATACTGCCGTTGTGCAAAACCAATGGCTGCTGGTTGGTTTTTCTGGCTGAGACGGGAGAGCATCGCGCTCGCACGGCTTTGCTTGAAAGCGAAAGACTTTTGCCGCCACAACATCTTCTCGGCCCGGCGCAGGGTCTCGCCTGCGCTCAGTTCCACGCTCAGCACCATAACCTCGTCAATGCTGAGGCCTGCGATGGCGGCCTTCTTGGCGTCGGCCGGGGAAAGCCAGTCACCGCCCACGGACGCACACTGGTCTTTCTGTTCGCGGTCGATGTCGAACATATCGCGGGTATCGACCTTCTTGGGTGTCGCGCAGATGAACTTGTCCCAGTTGGGGCTGCCTGCCACGTTGAAGCCATTCTTGCCATTCTGGGCCACCACACCAGCATCGCAAAACACGCTCAGGTGCGCGCCGCCGCCGTTCGTCAGCCGCCGGGCTTGCTTGTCGGGGTTTGGAAACTGCGCCATCAGCATCAGGTTCCACATCTCCTCCTCACCGGGTTCGGAGAGGATGCGGGTGCCATCGTCCAGTATCACCTGCAACACGCCGGGGTTGGTCCAGCGGGCGGTGCAGTTCACCACCGGTTCGCCCAAGAGGTACCACACCTTGAAGCTGCCGCTGAGTTCAAGGCCTGCGTAGGGCTGGATGCGGGTATCTTCCACGTTTCGCATCCTGTGGGTGATGGCATAATCCTTGGAGGCGCGCTTGGGCACTTGCGCCTGGGCAGGCAAAGCGAGAAGGACGGCAAATAGAAGCATTATAAGCATACGCATGTCACCAGCCCTCCATCAGGTCGTCCATCTCGGACGGGGTTGTTTTCTCAGGGCTCGCGCCCTCAAAGTGGCTGCCGGCAAGGTCAGGACCGGTGATTTTGTCTGTGATCTCGCCGGCAGTGCCGCGTAAACCAGCGATGTCTATATCCTTCAGGTAGGGCATGGCAAAAGGCAGGGTAACCTGCAGCAGGATGAGAAAAGCGATGGAGCCGCCGACACCCCAGCGCGTTGCCACCCTGATGGCACGGAAAAACAGGTAATAGGTCAATGCCAATGCGGCCATGAAGCCAAGGATCATGACCATGTTTTCATTTGCGTTTTTATCAAGCCAGTATGACGCATAGGCAGCACTGAGGCTGCCTGCCAGATAGAGAACGCCTGCAAGCCGGGGCGGGTTTCGCGTGCCTGGGGCCGGGTCAGGTGCCGGGTCAGATGCCGGTCCCGGTGATGATGCCTGTGATGATGCCAGTGCCGATGTAGGTGTTGGTGGGGGCGGGGTGTCAACTGGCATAACGTCAACGTCAATGGGGATGTCTTTTTGCTCGGGCGACCATTCAAGTTCGGCGCTGCATCCCGGGCAGGCAAATTTTATGTGCCCCCGGTCCATTGGAAAGCGTACCTTTTGCCCGCATGTCGGGCAGGCGGCTGTGCCTTTGCTTTCATTCGCCATATGGTCCCCCCATCATGGGCCTATGATGCCAGCAGGCAGGGAGTGCACCCCACCGAAGTACGCTAGATGCCGGAGGGGGGCACGGCAAGTAAAAACCGTCTCGGGTCAGTGTGGGGTGCGCAGCAGGCTGTCGGCAATGGTTCGGCGCAGTGTTCGTGATGCCCGCGCTGGCGGCTGCGGGCGGGCGTTTCCCGCACCGTGTCGCCGCATGCGAACGCCAGAAGGTAATGGTGCTGGCGTATGTTTCAGACTGTGATCATCATGCCATGGGGCCACGGGAAAAAATGCATAACTAAGCTAAAATCCTATGAAATTTTCACCAGTTATTAACACTCTCCGGCTGAAAGTTAACCCATGGTTGATCATGCCCTGCCGAGAGCCGACCAGTTTGAGGTCTTTCACGCATATTGGCGACGCCTTGCCGCGGATGCGGGCGGCGTTCCCTCACGGCTGGCTTTCAATCCGGCCGAATTAAAGGACCTGTTGCCGTTTATCTTCATCCTTGAGCGTCGCTCGGCCGAGGATATTTATGTGCGGCTTGCCGGTACCGCGATTGAGCAGGTTCTGCGCCGGGCCCCCACCGGCGGCAACTATCTTGATATGTGCCACCCGGATGAACGGGCTTTCTTTCGCGATGCCTTTACCGCGATGGTGGATACGCCCTGTGGCGGTTTTTTCCGGCGCGAGCTGTCGCTGACCACCGGGGAAAAGCAGGACCTGAGAAGCAAATGCCTGCCGTTCAAAGACCGTGAGGGCCACGTACGCTATCTTATCGGGCTGACCTCGATCCGGGCTGATCTCAGGCTCACAAGCTATGACCCGCCGGTCATGGATGTCTCGAAAATCACTGACTTTTTCTATCTGGATACAGGTGCGGGGGTGCCGGAAAGCGTGCCGCCGATGCCGAAGATCAAACCAGCGGCCACGCCAAAACCCACGCAATAGCCAAAACCCACGCCAGGGGCGGGGGGTATGACCAACCCCGCGGGCTAAAACGCGTGTTCGGGCATCACATCGCGGATCTCGCGGCTGGGTGGCGCGCCAAACAGGCGCTTGTATTCCCGGCTGAACTGGAACGGGCTTGCATACCCCACGCGGAACGCGGCGGTGGAGGCGTTCAACCCATCACGGATCATCATGTTGCGCGCCTGATGCAGGCGGATGTTCTTCAAATACTGCAAGGGTGTCATTGAGGTGATGGCCTTGAAGTTGGCATGGAAGGCCGTGGCGCTCATCCCCGCGATGGAGGCCATGTCATGCACGGAAAAGGCGTGGTTATACTCTGTGTGCAGGGTGCGCAGCACCTCCGCCAACTGGTGAAACTTGCCACCCCGGCGCGCGGCGGCACGCAGGCAGGCCCCGCGTTCGCCCACCAGCACGCGGTAGATAATCTCACGCACGATCTGGCGCGCCAGCACCTTGCGCTCGGTCTCGTGGTCCATGGCTTCAATCAGCCGCACGGCCGCACCCGCGATGTGATCGGTCAACGGTGCGGCGTGAATGGCCTGTTCCATCGCCACGCTTGACGCGCCGTACCCTTCGTCGTCCAACCCTTCGGCGTCTTCGTCCAGGTCGATCAGCAGGTCACCCAGCATGACCGGGTCAACCGATATGCACATGGACAGGAAAGGGGTTTCGCGGCTGGCTTCCTTCACCTGCGCCACCAGAGGCAGCGGCACCGAAAGCACCAGATAGTTATAGGCGTTATATTCATATTGCTGGTCGCCCAGAAGCCCGCATTTGCTGCCCTGCGCCACGATGATGATGCAGGGGCGGTAAACCACGGGCCGGCATTCGGTTGGTTCCTCGGCGCGGTAAAACTCCACCCCGTCAATGGCACCCTGTACCTTGCCCGGCGTGTGGGCGTGTTTTGCGATCAACTCGGTCAGGCGGCTTTTGGTCTCAAAATCGGGGCGTGCAGCATCAAGCATGGTTTGTCATCCGTCATGTCAGTCGTGGCGCGGGGAGGAGGGCAGGCCTTTGCCTGCTTCTTGTTGGCCTTCATCATGCGGCTCTGGCCGCGCGCGCGTAAAGCGTTATCGGCCATGGTTGCAGGATCAGGCATGTATTCAGTATGAATATATATACCTTACCCTATATGGGCAGCCGGACGGCGGATTAAAAGCGTTGTACCGCGTGATGCGGCATGGCGTCTGCGGCAAGGCCCGAATGCAAAAAAGACCGCGCGGCGAAAACCTGCGGTCTTTTTTGTCAGCGGTCCGGTTTGGCTTGATGGGAACAGCCCTCTCGTCTTCCGCTTGGTCTTTGTTCAGTCAGTCTTTGTTCAGTCAGTCTTTGTTCAGTCAGTCTTTGTTCAGTCAGTCTTTGTTCAGTCAGTCTTTGTTCAGTCAGGCTTTGTTTTGGTCGGTATCGGGCCCCGTGGGGCCCTCTGGTGATCTCTAGCCCGAAGATATCAGCCTCGCCACCCTACATGGCGACGGTGATACTCCAGTAAAATGCGGCACCAATGATGCCAAAAAAAGCAAACGTCCCCAGAAGGCAAATTGCGCCATGCCGGGGCTGCGCGTTTGCACAGTTCTTCTTCATTACTTCGCTCCCAGTTGCCCCTACCGCGGGACTATACCGAAATGGTACTTTCCTGAAAAGGATAAATTTCCCTTGGTTTTCAGGCATTCTACACAGGTTTTACGTACGAAGGGTTAATAGGCCTTCGCGAGAGGTAAAAAAGTCTGCTACTGTTTTGCGGTGCGGCGGGGGCCGGGCGGAGTTCTGGGCATATGCAAAAAGGGGAGCGGCTGTTTCGGACCTTCCTTGATCTGTGGAAGGCGCTGCCGCGTGAGCAGGGCGGCGTGCCGCTTAAACGAAGTTTCAAGCCCGCAAGAGCGGCTGACCTCATGCCGCATCTTTTCCTGTCTGAGGTGCGCGGCAAATACGACCTTCATATCCGTCTGGTTGGGAGCGCAATGGAGGAAAACGAAAGTTTTCGCCTCACCGGCAGCAACTATTTTGACAAGCTCGACCGCGCCGACTGGGATTTTTATGAGGATTTCATTGAAGGGTACCGCGCGCAGCCCTGCGCCGGACGATTGCTGCGGCAAATCAAAACCAGCCAAAGCACGACCTATGACGTGCATACGCTTGGCGTGCCGCTTGCGGATGAAGATGGCGGTGTGCGCTATGTCCTCGGGGCCGGTTTCATGGTGCTGAACCACGCCGAAAGTTCCCGGATGTTGCCGGGGGACAACGCGCGCGACGGCTCCGGTTCAATGCACATTGAGCGGGCGGAATATATCGACCTTGGGCACGGCGTGCCAGCAGTTGTGCCCGCGCGGCGAAGGGTGTCGTTTCCGTAAGGTCAGCTATTGCACCGACTTAGCGAAACATCGCCAAAATTAATAAAAAAAGACTTGCTTCGCTCCATGCCCTATTGCACCATGGCCAAAGCCATAGTGACCGAATAGGCCCGTCTCCAGGACATTAAAACCTGGGGCGGGCTTTTCTTTTTTCCGGGGTTCATCTGGCCCCCATGGCTGCCCGCACGCGGTGCGTGACAAAGTCGGCGCTTCCCGGCAGAAGCAGTGTTTATTCAAACTTTCGTTTAGACGGATGTTGCCGCGCTTGATTGTGCGTCATATCATGATATTGCTGATCAGGCCGGTCTGGGCCAGATCGGCGGGGTCGTGCAGTTGTCTCGCTACACCCTGAACCAGTGCCGGCGCTGTTTTGTTTAATCGTTCCCGGCCGATTTGGGGTATGGAATGCTCTTGCTACGTTTTATTGCTGGCCTCATCGGTTTGATTGTTGTCTCGTGCCCGGCTTTTGCGCAGGGAGACCACGAGAAGCCGATCATTCGCTGGTATTACCAAAGCTTCCCGCCCCTTCATATCACCGACGGTCCGCAGGCGGGCCAGGGTTTTGCCGACAAGGCGCTGGCCTATCTGCACGCCCAGTTGCCCGGCTATAATCACCTGAAGGTCTATTCCTCGCTCAGCCGCATGCACGGCGAGTTGAAGGCGCGTGAAAACGCTTGCCATCTGGGGCTTTTCAAAACGGCCGAGCGCGAGGCTTACGCCTATTTTTCCGAACCGGTGATCGAAATCCTGCCCAATCGGCTGCTGATGCTGAAAAAGACGGCGCCACGTTTCCTGCGGTATCTCAACGCGGCGGGGGAAGTGGACCTTGAGAAACTGTTCGCGGCAAATGGCCTGATGTACGGGGTTGAGGTCAACCGCGTCTACAGCCCGCGCATCAACGCCTATATCGACAAACAGACAAAAGCTGACGGCAAGGTGGAGCTGCCGAACCCGCGTTTTGCCGCCCTCATGCTGCATGGCCGCATCAATTACGGCTTTGCCTTTGCGTTTGAAGCTACCTACCGTTTCCAGATGCTGGGGCGCGCCGATGCCTTCACCACGCTGCCCATCGCGGGCGAGCCGGATATGCTGTTGAACAATGTCGGTTGCAGCAAAAGCGAGTTTGGCGCCGGGGTGATCGCCGAGGTTAACCGGGTCGCGCCCGCCCTCAAGCTTGCGCACCGCCGTTTTTATGAGGAATGGCTTGATGACCGCGCCGTGGATGACTTCCATGCCGCCCTGAAGGCCCGCGGTGAGCTGGACAAGACGGCGGAGAACTAAGGTTTTTACGCCGGGTATGAATAAAATTACAAAAAACGTAAATTTCTCTTGCACCCAAACCCGGGTTTTGGCATAGTTATATCTGTTCGATGGGGAATTGGGCGCGAGGCCCTGTGGTGGCTCTTATAGGGGCGCTGGTGAAGCCTTCCTGTTCCTTGAAGCTGAGACATTCACACGCTGCGGCCAGCTGGCTTGCGGCGTTTTTTGTATGGGAAACCTGCATGACGGATGAAGCCACCATAAGCCCGGAGGCCGCCCGCGCCGCCCGCAAGGATACTTTCCTGTGTGCGCTGTTTTCCGGCGTGTCTGTGCAGGAGGCGGCACGCCTGGCGTCGGTGGCGCGCCGCACGGTCTATGACTGGCGCAAGGCAGACGCCCATTTCGCAACCCTCTGGTCGGCGGCGGAAAACCAGCCGGACGACCCGGTGGAGGCCGAAGCCATCCGCCGTGCGCTGATGGGGGTGAAAAAGCCCGTGTACCGGGGCGGCACTCTTGTGGGTGAGGTGACCGAGAAATCAGACAGCCTTCTCATGTTCCTCCTCAAGTCGCGTCAGCCAGCTAAATATGGCGGCAAGGCGGAGGGCGGAGCCGTGGAAGACGACAAATTGAAAGGCGCACGGGATGCACTATTCAGCAAACTTTGTGCGCTCACTCGGCCCCCACACTCGGGCTGAGTTCATTGAAGGCCTCACGGACCGTGAGGTAGCGGTGCTCCTCTATGACTGGGCCTTCTGGGCGCGGGCAAACCAGCTGGCACCAACCACTGACTGGCGGCGCTGGCTTATCCTCGCCGGGCGCGGCTTTGGTAAAACCCGCACGGGCGCTGAGTGGCTGAGGGGCGAGGTTGAGGCCGGGCGCGCGGGGCGTGCCGCGCTCATTGGCCCCACGCTCCATGACGCGCGGGCAGTGATGGTGGAGGGCGAAAGCGGCCTTCTTGCCATCTCACCGCCCTGGAACCGCCCGCATTATGAACCGAGTAAAAAACGACTGAGCTGGCCCAATGGTGCCTGCGCTTACCTTTATAGCGCCGAGGAGCCGGAGCGGCTCAGGGGACCCCAGCATGACGCCGCATGGTGTGATGAGCTGTGCGCCTGGCGCGAAGGCGAAGCCACGTGGGACAACCTGCAATTTGGCCTGCGGCTGGGCGCGGACCCGCGTGTGGTGATTACCACCACGCCAAAGCCGCAAGCCCTCCTCAAGGCCATCATGATGGCGGACGGCACCCATGTCACGCGCGGCTCGACCTACGACAATATGGCCAACCTCGCCCCCGCCTTCGCGGATGAGGTGATCAGCCGCTATGACGGCACCCGCCTCGGGCGGCAGGAACTGCTGGCTGAAATTCTGGAAGACGTGCCGGGGGCCTTGTGGTCCCGCACGCTCATTGAGGAAACCCGCGTGCGCACCGCCCCTGAGCTTGGCCGCATCGTCATCGGCGTTGACCCGCCGGTGAGCGCGGGCGCAGGCGCTGATGAATGCGGCATTGTGGCCGCAGGCCTCGCCTCAGATCACAGCGGCCACGCCTATGTGGTCGCGGACGAAAGCGCGAGGGGGCTTTCCCCCCTTGGCTGGGCCCGGCGGGCCGTCACGCTTTATCACCGGCTTCAGGCCGACCGCATCGTGGTGGAAGTGAACCAGGGCGGCGCGCTGGTGCCGGGGCTTATTGCCCAGGTGGATGAAAGCGTGGCGGTCACGGCGGTGCACGCGTCACGCGGCAAACACGCCCGCGCGGAACCGGTGGCCGCACTTTATGAACGCGGCCTTGTGCACCACGCGGGCGCTTACCCCGCGCTTGAAGACCAGATGGCGACCTATACGGGCGAGGGGGCGGCAAGCCCCGACCGTATGGATGCGCTTGTCTGGGCGCTGACGAACCTGATGCTCATGCGCGCCACACCACCACGGATAAGGACCCTATGACCATGGCCTTTTGGGATAAATTCAAACCTACCCGCCCGGCACCGGTGACGGCGAAATCTATGAACCGCCCGGTATTCTCCCGCGTGGGGCCGGGGCAGGCGGTTGCCACCCCGCACCGGTATGACCGGCTGTCGGACGAAGGGTACCGCCAGAATGTCATTGCCTACCGCGCGGTGGGGCTTGTCGCCCGCGCCTGCGCCAGTGTGCCAATGCGGCTTTACCGGGGTGACGACATGCTGTCGGACCACCCGATCCTCTCCTTGCTCGCGCGGCCCAACCCACGCGTGCGGGGGGAGAATTTCATTTATAACCTCGTCGGCTATCACCTGATCGCCGGCAACGCCTATGCCCTCGCCGTGGGGCCGGATGGCCGCGCGCCGAAGGAACTGTGGCTCATGCGGCCCGATACGGTGAATGTGCTTGAAGGGCAGGACGGCCTGCCGTCAGGCTTTGAGCAGAAAGTGGCGGGCAAGACCCAGCGCTATGGCGCTCGCTCGGTATTGCATTGGAAAACCTTCAACCCGCTCTCTGACTGGTACGGCATGGCACCCCTTGAGGCCGCTGCACTTTCCGTCGATGCCTTCAATGAAGGCAGCCGCTGGAACCTCGCCCTTATCCAGAACGGCGGCGCACCATCCGGCGTGCTGTATTCCGAGGCAGGCGATGCTCCGCTGACGGACGAACAGTTCAGCCATTTGAAGGCGGAGGTGGAGCGGCGGTACACAGGTGGCAGCAACGCCGGTCGCCCGCTGCTGCTCGAGGGTGGCCTCAAGTGGCAAGAGATGGGCATGTCGCCCCGCGATATGGACTGGACTGCGGCGAAGAATATGAGTGCGCGGGAGATCGCCATGGCCTTCGGCGTGCCGCCGCAGATGCTCGGCATCCCCGACGCGCAAACATATTCAAACTATTCCGAAGCCCGGCAAAGCCTGTGGGAGGACACCGTCATCCCGATGCTCATCGAGATCGCGAACGAGCTCACCAACTGGCTAACCCCCATGTTCGGTGACCGCAGCCTGACCCTCAAGCCCGACCTCGACGACGTGCCCGCCCTAGAGGCCAAACGCACCGCAAGGTTTGACCGCATCGCAAACGCAGGCTTCCTCTCGGACGCCGAGAAACGGCGAATGCTGGGGATGGGGAAGTCCGCGAAGGATTGACGAAGCCCGAAAAAATGCCCATCTACTTACAAGAATAGGGGGCGGTTCATTGGCAATATTCATCACGGTTATTTGCATCGGTGTGGCGTTGCTTGTGGATGCCGCCATGCCCGGTGCTGGCATGCTTGGCGGTACTACTGGGATGGGGCCAATGTTCGTCGTGTCTTTAGCGCTGACAGCCTTGATCTGGTCGTTGTACATTTGGGAGCCTAACGCACTCATCAAGCCTGAACGACGGTATCAATCCTTCCGTGATGCTGTGAGCGATGCATTCATCGTATTAGCGCTTTCAGGATACCCGCTATTTGTTTTGTCATGGTCCAATATCCTGCTCGACCCAGAGAACACTTACGAAGCAGATGTCCGAGTGGAACGGCTCGGGCAGTTTACGCTTAAGAGGACAAAATTTGAGTATGCTGAGGTGCGCGGTTGGCCAAAAGCTCATAGTCTCGTTGAAATAAGGATATCTAAGGCTGACAGAGCAACCCTTCAGCAGGGCGACGAATTAACCCTGGTGGTGGGGGATGGTTTGTTTGGTATTGGGTATGTAAAAGGCTATACCCGCGCGGATTAATCCCCGCCCGGTCTGATCTTGTAGCCGAGATAAAGCGCGCCGGCGGCGAGTGCCCATAAGCCGAATGACAGCAGCTCATACCGTGTGAGGAAATCGTCCCGCGCGATACCGAGGTCTTGCGCCATGCCGTCGCCTGCGGAGAGCGCGCCGATGGCGAGTGTGCTGAGGAACGCGCTCAGCACGAGGCACAGGAACACGAGCCAGAAGCGGTATTTCGCTGTGGTGGCGGCGTCTGCTGTCGGCGTCAAATCCTGCTCGTGCGGCACTCTATTCTCTCCGTGGGTTTCACCACGGTTAAACCAAGGAAAATGCTTCATGACAATAGTGAAAGATGCGGGTCTCGCCCGTGCCTCGATGCCGCTTGAGCTGAAGGCAGGCGGGGTTGAGGGCACGTTCGAGGGCTACGGCGCTATCTTCGGCAATGTGGACCGTGACGGTGACACCGTTGCCCGTGGTGCGTTCGCGGAAAGCCTGAAGGCGCGGCTGCCGATGCTTCTCTGGCAGCATGACACGAAATCGCCCATTGGCCGGTTTGACGAAGTGCGCGAAGACGAGCGCGGGCTATACGTGCGCGGCAGGCTTTCCATGTCTGGCCGCGGGGCGGAGGCGTATGAGCTTCTGCGCATGGGGGCGCTTGATGGCCTGTCGATCGGTTTTGTCACCCGTGAAGCCACGCGTGACAGTGCCACCGGCACCCGCACCATTTTAAAAGCAGACCTGATGGAGATATCCCTCGTGACATTCCCGGCCAATGAACTCGCCCGCATCACCAGCGTGAAATCAGCGCATGGCGGCATCCCCGATGACCCGCGCGCGTTTGAGCATTTCCTGCGCGAAAACGGTTTCTCCCGCACCCGCGCCCGCGCCATCATCGCCAAGGGTTTTGGTAGTGAGCCAAGCGCCGATGAGATTGCAGCGCTGGTGGCGGACGTGAAACGGCGGCAAACCGCGCTGGAGGGCAAAGGTCGGTCATCGGTCAATGTTGATCTTTTCCCGGGAGAAAGCAGCAGTGGCGTACTCGCCCAACCGGGTGGCCAGCCGGAGAACTGGCTTTTTCCCGGTCTGCCTAAAGGCAGGACAACCTTTCAGGTGATCCCGCCACACCGCGAGGCATATTTCGACTGCGCAATCCGGTACTGGGCGTGGACTGGCAAACGCTATGAACAGCGCGAAGTCACTTTGTGGCAGAAGGAGCGTCAGGCGTTGACTATGGTAACAAAAGACACGCCTGCCGACCAGTTTAATCCCCTAAGCCTTGCTGACTGGCGCACCGCAATGGAACGCCTTGTTTTCGACAAGCGTACAACCTTCACGTTCAAGTATCATTCGCAAGGCGAACGCACACATTCGATGGATGGCGCGGCGCGCGTCAGGCAGCGCTTTATCGTTAAAGCGACATAGGTCGTCCTACCGTATGAAAATCTCATAGACGAGAATGGTCAGGATAATGCCGTTTGCCATGCCGCGCGTGAACGGGCTGAAACGTTTGTGCCATGGTTCCATGTCTTTTTCCTTCATTTGCAGGCGGATGCATAAGCTGGTTCTGAAGTGTCCTCAATCGAAGCCGACAGGTTGAACATCGGCCCGGCGCGCATCTCGGTTGCCATTGACTGATTTGGCGGCCTTGCGCGGCTATCAATAGCTGCCGTGCAGGCCGGGGTCGTATTTCATATAGTCGGTTGGCAGGCCCTCGGTGCTCATATCCGTGCCGTCACACACGCCGACCTCCCGGCTTGGTACGAGGCTTAACAAACGTTTGAAGTTTGCGCCCATGTCTGACTGACCCGGTGAGGGTGACATAAATGTCAGCCGGGGCGGCGGGGAAGGGTCCCTTTTGCCCATCTGCCTTGGCCGGATCGGTGAACCAGCCGCTTTGCCAGATGATGCCCGGGTCGCGTCCTTGCATGACAAAGCCGTATGTTGGGCCCTCTTTGGTAAAGGTGCCAGCTTCTTCATGGCGCTGGGCCGGTTTGTAGCCGTCTTTCATATAGATGGCGGCATCAAAATAGCTGGTGACCGTGTGTGCTTCACCCGTGGGCACGTTGCGCACGCGGAAAATACACACATGGTCAACCGTGTTCTGGTCAATCTCCAGCAGGGGACGGGCGCTCAGGACTGTGAAGGTGGGTTTTTCGTGGGAGAATTCACCGTCCTCTACATAGTCGTCGCCTTGCTTGGTGACATTGCGTATGGGCCGGTCACCAAGGGTTGTGACAGCAATGCTGGGTTCTGGAATCATTGTTGTCACGACGGGGGCTTCCGCGCTCGCCAGCCTGGCTTCAAGCTCGGTGCGAATGGTCTCATGGCTGCTCTGTTCCGCCTCCATGACAAAATAGGCCGCAGCACCAACAGCCGTGCCGCCAATGATAAGACCGCCAAGAAATGCTTTCATGATACCCCCGTCTTGCGTGTTGCCTGTCTTCCCAAGGTTGCAAGCAGCCACCTTGAACAAAAAGTGAACGAGTTGCAAGAGGAGGATGGCATGCGCTATCACAAGGAGTTGGCCAATGATACACAGTCGGTACAGATAAACGCACTGGTCAAAACGCTGAACAACCGCACCGAACGATTACGGCAAAAATCTTGGAACTGGCGTGAAGTGGTCTTGCGTCCCCACGAGATGACGCGGGTACGAATTTTTCACGACCGCGGTGGGTTAAGCGGACAAGGGAGGGCGGTTATCAGCATTCGGCCACCCTCACCGCTTGAGAAATTTACCTGTCATGTGGACTATTGCGAGTTTGGTATGAACGGCGCAACCCCGCGGTACCGTGAGCTATCGAACCGCAAATTATCGGATACGGTCACACTGGGAAAGCCGGGGTTGATAGACATGGGTGTCGGTATATTAAAGTCGTATTTCTGGATCGAGTTTCGGTGCACGGCAGAGCGAGCAGGGAAATATCGTTTCGAGGTCACGCCCGCCTGACCATGCCCGGCATCGTTGCCTCAGCTAACGCGTCCAGGACTCATCCACGCTTACCTGCCACATGGGCAGGGTGTTGAGGTCCAGGTCTGCGTTGCAGGCGTCAATCGGCCGGTCGGTCATGTCATCCTGTAAGTAATACTGGAAATTATAGAGCTGCGAAAAGGGTACAGTGAGGGTGAAATCAAAGGCGTCGGAGGCAAGGTCGTCATAGGCTTGCGCACCTTCTTCATTGACCCAGAACCAAACCATGCGATTACCGCCAGCCTCAACATAATACCGTTTGGCGAAGGTGCCGTCCCCCGGGCTCAGGCCGGTTGAGAAACGGTCATCCCAAGCGTTGAAGCTTTTGGCCAGGGTATCTCGTGCCGCTGCATTCAGGCGGACGGAGACATCAAAACTCTCGTCGCCAAGGTCGCTGACGCAGATGCGGGCATAGTCTGCTTTCGTGAGCCGGGCGACAGGCTCTTCACGGTAAACAGCAAACGAACGTACGTGAGAGGATTTGCTGTATTCCGTGAGGAAGGGCGCCTTGAGGTCATAGCCGGTATGATAATAAAACGGCGACTGCATATAAGCCTGCTTTTCTTGGGGCACCGGTATGCGGCCGCCAAAAGCGCGCCATAACGCAGATGCGCTTTCTGGCCCATCGGTGAGCCAGAGGTAGGTAAATGGAGCGGCCAGAGTTGCTGCGATGCCGCATAGCCCGCCGATAATGAATTGTCGCATGATACCCCCGTCTTGCGTGTTGCCTGTCTTCCCAAGGTTGCAAGTAGCCACCTTGAACAAAAAGTGAACGAATTGCAAGAGGAGGATGGCATGCGCCAGACCTTAGTGAGTGGTGACGTGCGCGCAAAAGAGATTGCTGCGCTGGTGGCCGAGGTGAAACAGCGACAGTTGTGGCTGGAGGGCAGGTTTTCTGTGCCGTGCCCGGATGGCTGCGCCGGTTGCGCGCCCTGCCGGAAGGGTTATTACCAGACCGATTGTGGCACGATGTTGGATAATATCCCGGGCGCGAACCGTGACCGCTGGGATGCGTGGGCCGCACTCGACCGGGAAGTCAGGGCCGTTGGGCAGGCCATGCAGGCCTTCAGCCGAAACTATAACGTGAAGGTCGCGGTGGAAGCGATCTGGTCAGCGGTCGATATTCTGAAGGCGGTGACAGGGCGTAGGCCCGAGGACATCGCGCAGGCAGCAGGCTCGGCCTACACGCTTATCCGCCGGGTCTTCACTTATAACGACGAATTTGCCGCGGAATTTGAGCGTGAGTTCGCAACCAAGCTGATCACGCTGGATACACTACGCAACCGGGCAGTAGGCCTTGATAGCGATTTCTGGCGGCTGATCAGGGCCTATCAGGGAGACAAATGCTCACCCAGCCTGACGCCCGCACATTTCAACCGGCCCTAGGTCAGTTTTGCTCAAGCTCTTCCGTTGTGGCGAGTTTGCCGCCAAGGATGTGCCGAAGCTCGAGAAAGGCCTTGTCGTCGTCGCGTGTTCTCTCGTTGCAGAGCGGAATAACGCCGTCGGCGTTAATGGTGCGCAAGCTATCGGCCATGCCGATGATGTCGTTTTGAGCCAGTCGCAGCACGATAACGTCTTGCGGGATTTCCGGGTCGAGCGTGGGGTCGAGCCGGTCAAACTGCTTCAATTCAAGTCCGGGAACCGAGGTCAGGACAAGCGCCGTGTCGTTACCCGCAGCCACGCCAATGTCTTTAACCTGTGCGATGAACTGCGCAGGATCCTTGAGGACAAGGGCGAAGTGCATGACTGCGATACCATTGGGCTTGGCTGCGTAATAGACACAAGCTACCGAGAACATGTCCAGCGTGAGCTTTGCTTTGGGCTCTACGGCATAAATGGTGCCGAGCGTGTTTTCATCGGTCACCTCCTCGGACGGGGGCACGCGGGTGAGGGCAGGCATGCCCACACTGGTGTTGTAAAACTCCATGCTTAACTGTTGCCGAAGTATCGCCTCGCCAGAGGGCATGTTCGGGAGATCCAGCATCGCTTCCCGTAGGTCGGCGACCGGGTCGGTGCTGCGCATGGACGCATAGACAAATAAACCGGCAGCCGCGCTGCCAAGAAGTAGACCCGCCCAAAATGCTTTCATGATATCCCCCGGGTTGTGTGTTGCCTGTCTTCCACAGGTTGCAGGAAGTCACCTTGAACAAAAAGTGAACGAATTGCAAGTATCGGGGAATGTGGCCGGCTATTTATCTTTGCAGCTTGCCTTCAGCTCGTCCAGCCGAACGCTCATGTTGATGACGTCAGGGTGCCTGTCGCTGAGGCCCATGTCCTTGAGTTTGGCGCGTTTGGTGTCGAGTGCATTGATACGTTCCACGCAGTTTGACTGCTCGGTGATTATTGCAGTCGACGGGGTGGCCTTCAGCGTGCGCAGTTCCGCGCTCAGGTCTGCGACCTGAACCCTGAGCGCGCGCACTTCGCCTTCCAGCGCCTTGAGCCGTGCTTCGAGCGCGTCATCGGCGCTTACGCCTGTGCAGGGAAGCGCCGCGATAACGCCCGCGAGTGTGACTGCGCGTAAAATACCTGAAAAGTTGCTCTGTTTCATGATGGTTGCCCCTCTTTGCCTGACCCCTGAGCGAACAAGACTAGCAGAAGAAACCTGAAGTTAAAGAGGGCAATGTCCCTCGCCCGCCGTGGCCCGCCTGTGTGATGCCGGCAGGGCGGCGGCAGAACCGGCACCTCCCATCGCCTGCGTGAGGCAGGCGGGCGGCTTTGCCTTCGTGGCTGGAGCATGTGTTCCGGCCAATCGTGAAAATATGAAACAGAAAGGACAGATGTCATGGAAATGACCGATCTGAAAGCCGCTATTGATGACTATACAAGTGCGGCGGAAACGAGCCTGATGGAGGTGCAGTCGCGCCTTGATACACTTGAGGTCTCCATGCACAGGCCAGGTGCGCTGGCGCACGGCGGTTCTGGCTATGATGATCAGCACAAGTCAGCGTTTATTGCTGGCTTCATGCAAAAGGGTGACACGGACGGCCTGAAGGCTGTTGAGATAAAGGCACTTTCGACGTCCTCCGGCGGTGATGGTGGTTTTGCCGTGCCGCTCGTGATTGATGCCGAGATTGAAAAACAATTGCGCGTGCTGTCGCCGTTGCGCTCGATTGTGAAAGTCAAAGAGGTTGAGAGCGGAAATTACAAGCGCCTTGTGAACACGGGCGGCGCGTCCTCCGGTTGGGTAGGCGAGACGGATGGTCGTGCCGCTACGGCGACACCGTCCCTGCGGGAAGTTGCGATCACCCCGGGTGAGATATATGCCAACGCTGCTGCCACGCAGCGCGCGCTCGATGACATGCAGTTCGACGCCGAGGCCTGGTTGAATGAAGAAGTGGCCGAAGAGTTCGCGGCACAGGAAGGCGCGGCGATCGTGAACGGCGACGGCGAGAACAAGCCCAAGGGCTTTCTGACGTACACGACATCTGCCGACGGGGATGCCAGCCGCACGTTTGGCGAGATCCAGCATGTGATCACCGGTGCGGACGGCGCTTTCCCGGCGACCGATCCGGCGGATATGCTCATTGACCTTGTGCATACGCTCTCTGCGCGGTACCGCGCTGGCGCGCGTTTTGTGATGAATTCCAAAACGCTGGCGATGGTGCGTAAGTTCAAGGACACGGATGGCAATTTCATCTGGCGTGCCGGACTCAGTGAAGGCCAGCCGGATACGCTTCTGGGTTATCCTGTGGTGGAAGTGGAGGACATGCCCGATGTGAGTTCGGACGCCTGCGCCATCGCGTTCGGTAATTTTGAGCGTGCCTATACGCTCATTGAGCGTACGGGAACCCGTGTGCTGCGCGATCCATATACCAACAAGCCTTATGTACATTTTTATGCCACGCGGCGCGTGGGCGGGGCGCTGGTCAACGATGATGCGCTGAAGCTGCTGAAGTTCTCGGCGACATAACCGCCCATAACCAACCGACGGGGCGGTGCGGAGGTCCCGCCGCCCCTTTCTTTTCCCAAAAGCGAGAGTGACTGACAATGCTGGCAAACCGTGTGCGCGAATATACCAATACCGAAGGCACTGGCGACATTACCCTGGGCGGAGCGCTCAAGGGGCATGTACGCTTCTCCGACGCTTTTGCCGTGGCGGACGAAGTTGCTTATGTCGTTGAGGATGGCGACAATTATGAAATTGGCACAGGCACACTCGCTGCGGCAAACAGGCTGGAGCGTACCAGTGTCAGCGAAACGCTGCTGAACGGTGTGTTTGACCGCGCCGCCCCTGAGGCCATCCCGCTTTCCGGCAATGCGCGTGTGTTTTGTGCGTTGACCTCCGACTATCTGAACAGGCCCGAGGTCGCTGCGGATGTCATTCGTGAAGTGACTGAGGATGCCGGGGTGACGGTGGACGGGGTAACATTGAAAGACGGCGGGGCGACCTTCTCGGCCGGGCTTCTGGTTGAGACGGGCGGGGTAGAAAAACTCCGGGTGGACGGCGATACGTTGACGGTTTCCGGCAAAGCCAAAGCCACGGTGTTTGAACACCCTTCAATACAGATGGGCGACAGTGGCGGCGGGGCCTGGTTCGCGCCGCTCATTGCGGGCGTGCCGGACTTTAACCGCGAATTTGGCTTTGATCCCGCGCTCGACCACTGGTATGCGAGGCCGGGGGTCGATGTGGCAGGTAAATTGTCCGTTGGTGGTGGCGGCAAGATCAGCGTGCAGAACAAGGTGAATGGCGGTCCTGACCATGGCATTTTCTGGTGGGATGATGACAACGCCAACTGGGGAACGTATCTTGCCGCCAGTAATGGGGGCACATCGCTTGCGGATACGTCATGTGCTCCCGCCCTTGATGGTCGGGCAGGGTTGCATTTGCGACACAGGGCGCCCGTGGATCCAGCCTATGGGTTCCTTTGGGAGAATAGCAGCGATATATGCCTGATGTCGCTGTCGGCAGACCAGGGCGACTTGTCTGTCGCTGGTAATGTGTACACGGCACAAGGGAATGCCATAAAGCCGGCTTTCGCGTTCGCCGAGGAAGGGCTATACCGTGTTGACGAAAACTCCATGGGATTTAGCCTTGGAGGCGCGGAAAAAGCCCGTATGGATGGCGGTGGCCTCCAAATGGCCAACAATGCCAATATAAGAAATGGCGGCGGAGCAGAAACTAGTCCCTCATATACTTTTGTAGGTGCCTCGGACACCGGTATATTCAGAAGGTCGGTTGATCAGATCGGCTTTTCCGCTGGGGGTGTGACGCGGGCGGTTATTGGCGTCAATGCCGGCGTTACAAATGCGAGCGGGCTTTGGGTTAACAATGGTTCTTCCGTGGCGCTGGTCGTGGGATCAGATAGCACCGGCCCGTCACTTGGCGACGGCACCACCAAGGTGGGACGTATCGCTGTGCCGCATTATATCAAGGCGGAAGAGCCGCTGGCGCTGTTTTTTGCACTTGCACAGGAAAGCGAAAATACGGTGTCCGTCGGGGGTGGCTCCACCATCATGAATGCTGCCAGCCGGGTCGGATTTTATACCGCCATGGACAGCACGACCGTATCGGGTACCCTGCGCTGGCAAATCGGGCCATCGGGTGATCTTTCGGGCGGTTCCGGCTGTGACATTCTGAAACTCATGTCAAATGAAGGGCTTTACCTGTCCGGGGGTGCAGCGCCAAACGAAGGTGCAAACCTCTATCTTCTTGGCGACGCGCACCCGGAAGACGCCTTTGATTTTGCCGTCCGGCGTGGTGCCAGTGCTGTGCTGCACTATGATGATGATTACGCCGGCGGTAACGGTACGTTTCGTTTTTTCAAGGAAGTGCGGCTTGAGAGTTCACTCGCGATCACCAGCAATATTGTTAAAACACTCGACACGGCCAATCTGCTATTGTCCGGCAGTTCTGCCACGAACAAGGGGGCGAACCTTGCGCTTTATGGCGATGCACATGCAAGCCGAGCCTATGACATTGAATTCCGCTCTGCCAGTAGCCCGGAACTGAGCTACGATCACGACGTCGGGGTCTGGCACTTCTATTCAAACGAAATCCGCAATGCGGCTGGCATTGCCAATGCCCCGGTAGTGCGATTTGAGAACCAAAGTGGCACAAGCCCGGAAGTTGCGCGTTTCATCCTCTCCAACTCACCCATGGATCAGAGCGCCACATACCTCAAATGCAGCGATGGCAGTAACGATGTTTTCACCATTTTTGCCGATGGCGGTGCGTCGCTGGCAGGAGACCTCGTTACCGACGGCGTACTGAGGGGTAAGTCAGACAGCACGGTAAACCGACCGTCCGCAGTGAGTGTGGGCGCAGGCGCGCAAATGTTTGATACCACGCTTGGCAAACCGATCTGGTCAGATGGCAGCCAGTGGGTCGATGCCGCCGGCGCAGCGGCTTAAGTCTAAAAAAAAGGATATGATCATGTCAAAGGACCAACCGGCCCTGTCGGCCAAACACGCCACCATTATCCTCCAGTTTCTGCAGCGCACCCAGCTTCAGGGTGCTGAAATGCCTGCCTTTGTTGAGGTGTGCAACAGCCTGAGCACCATTGCAAAACCTGCAGAGAAGCCGCCACAAGATACCGCAGACACCTGGGCACCTGAGGGGGGTATCTGATGGCCCCGGCCTCAAGCGCATTCGCGTCATCGCCCCTGGGGGGTGACTATGCCCAAAGCGCGGCCATGGCGCCGGCGGTACCCAGCCCGGTTTTGGCGGCGTCAGACACGGCAGTGACCGATGCGCATGAAAACCTCGGCCTCAGCCATGACCGACAGGCACGGGCGTCGCATTTGGGCCGTGCCGTTCCGGTGAAACGCCTCAAACGAAGAGATATAGCCTTATGAACACAGGTCCGATGATCCTTTATGCACCGCCTTTTGAGCATCTCATGACAGGGGTGCTCAGGCTGCCGTTGGCGCGTCTTTCAGCGGTGTTGCTGGATGGCCGGTATGTGCCGGATATGAGCCAGCATGATCGCTATTCGCATATCACGCCTTATGAGCTGTCGGGTGGTGACTACGGGCCCGTAGCTGTTGCTGGCGTGCGGGTGGAGCCCGTGCCCGGTGGTGCCGCCTTTTTCACCGATCCCATCATCTGGGGTGATCCGGTAGATCTGCCGCCTGCGCGTTTCTTGGCTCTGCTGATGAGCCTGCCTGGCAAACCAAAGGCTGAAGATGCGCTCTTTGGTCTTGTTGACCTGTCGCCCGCCGGTGGCGCGGTTGAGGCGCAGCGCGGTGCATTTGGCGTCAGTCCACCCACAGGCGGCTGGTTCACGCTCACGGCACAACCCAATTCTTAAAAGACGGAGGCCCCGCATGGCCATGCATGCCAAGGATCCATCGGCAACGGTGGACTATAGTTTTGACTGGGCCGCCTGGCTGACTGGCGGCGAGACAATCACAAATGCAGACTGGCGTGTTGACCCCGCAGGCGACGACGCGCCGACATTGTCAAACCCTGTGAATGGCGGGCATACGC
Organism: Kordiimonas aestuarii; assembly: GCF_025574465.1. GTDB lineage: Bacteria > Pseudomonadota > Alphaproteobacteria > Sphingomonadales > Kordiimonadaceae > Kordiimonas > Kordiimonas aestuarii. The sequence continues at coordinate 50,841 of NZ_JAOBPP010000011.1, read as the reverse complement.
GGGGCATCCTCGTGTCGGGGGGTGTGCGCGGTGCGCGCTACCGGCTGACCTGCACGATCGAGACAGACGCTGGCCGCACCGGCGAACGCAGCCTAAGCCTTTATGTGATGGAGCGGTAACATGTTAATGGAAACCCTGACGCCCCCTGAAACAGACACCTTGCTGCTGGATGATGTGCGCGGTCACCTGCGGTTGGACAGCGCGGAAGACGATGCAGGACTTGCGGTCCTTGCGCGCACAGCCGAAGCATTGATGGAAGCCCATCTTGGCGCTGCGCTTGTGGCGCGTGATATGGTCCTGTCGCTGGACAGCTTTCCGGCCTCATGCAGTGGGACAGCTGACAGGTGGTGGCAAGGCACCCGCGAAGGCCCGATGAGCTGGCTGCACGCCAGTGCGCGGTCTTTTCCCCTGCCGCTGAGGCCGCTGATCAGCATTGCCAGCATTGAAGTCTGGCAGGCACCGGGCTGGCAAAGCTGGCCGGCGAGCAATTACAACATAACCCCCGGGCTTTTACCCATGCTGCACCTCGCCGCTGGTACCAGCTGGCCGGTACCATCGCGTGAGCGCGCAGGCGTCCGCATCACTGCCCGCACTGGCTTTGGCGAAAACTGGAACGCGGTGCCCGAGCTTATCCGACATGCCCTGCTGCAACTGGTGGCATATCTATATACCCATCGCGGTGACGAGGGTGCTGAAGATGCGGTGCACGCCAGCGGTGCCGCGTCCATGGTCAGCCAATACCGGCAGGTGAAATTATGATCGGCGCGCGTCGACACCGCGTTACCCTTATGGGCGAAGAACTGAGCCAGGGAGCGGGCGGGCGTTTGCAGAAAAACCGCCTGATCATTGCCGATGTATGGGCTGAAGTGTCTCAGAGTGGCCGCTTCGCAGCGGGCACCACCGAGGCACCGGAACACACCGGAAAAGCAGATTTCACGGTACCCTATCAGGCCGCGTATCTAGCTGCGCGGCATGCCGAATGGGAAGGCCGCCTTTACCGGCTTGAGGGCTATAGCCTCACCGGTACGACCGTGCGGCTTATCAGCTTTGACGGCGTGCGCGCATCGTGAAATTGAGGAAAAGGATCACGGTATGACAGCCTTTTATTGTCACCGCCTGCAGGAAGTGGTGTTTGCCCAGCTGATGGCGGACGAGGAACTAAGCGCCCGCCTGAGCGGTCTCTATGACGAGGTGCCGCTTGGCGCATCCATGCCCTACCTTGCGATGGGGGAGACGAATATAAGCCCCGCCGGATTGAAAGACCGTCAGGGCAACGTCGTTACTTTCGCGCTTTGGGTGTGGTCTGATGGTGACGGCCAGCTTGAATGCAAGGACTTGCTGGCAGCGGTCGATCGCTTGTTGTCACGCCACAAGCCGACTGTACCGGGGTGTCACGCCGGTGAGATTATCCTGACCGGGGCAGCTGTTACCCGCCAGTATGCGGAGAATGGCAGTCGGTATCGTGGCCGGTTGGCCTATAAGGTGCAGCTTTATGAAGAGGATGCGGCCTAGCTCAGGAGCGCATTATTGCAGGCGCGTTCACGAGCCTGCATCCCTGCCTCCAGCACGCGGCGTTCCATCCGCATGATCATATGGGTGCGATTGATGACCGTCAGTTGGTCACCACCCCGGGTGACATATGTCACGTGGGGCGGGCTTCTTTCCAACCGTTTCTCAAGAAACCCTATCGCGCCGCGATAGGCCTTCAGATGGCTGATACAGCGCTCGGCAATATCGATTTTATTTTCATCCAGAACGCTGATGGGGCGGGTGCGTGCGGCGGCTTCGGCTGCCGCTGACACCATCATGCACAGCGCCAGCACAGCTCCGATTTGTGGGGTTCTCACGGTCCCGCGCATCTTAAAACTCCCGTCCCGAAGCGGCTAGTATAGCAGCTTTTAAAACCGCTGCGGCGGGAATTTTTGTCACGACCTCGCGTCACACAGCCTTGAAAGGATACAAGCATGGCAGCGCAACTTGGCAGGGAACTGCTTCTCAAAATTCACGACGGCAGCAGCTCCTACGAAGACAGCAACTATGTTGCAGTGGGTGGTTTCAACTCAAATGATATCAAGATAACCAACAGCGAGGTGGATATCACCAGCAAGGATAGTGGCGGCTTCAAAGAGTCGCTTGACGGCGGTGGCCAGCGCTCCTTTTCGTCCACAGCTGCCGGTACTTTCCTGTCCGACGCTGCGTTTCAAACTGTCCATGACCATATGATGAATGCGACACATCCGCTTTGCCGTGTGATTGTGCCGGGCCACGGCACCTATGAAGGTAAGTTTGCCATTACCAACCTTGAACTGATGGGCCGTGAAGCCGATGAGGTTAATTATTCCATTTCCTTCAGTAGCTCGGGGGTGATCACCTTCACACCGGAGGTCGCATAAGTGGCGCGGCGCATGATGGGCGAAGCCCGCGTGCGCATCGGGGCACGAAATGTGCGCCTGCGCCTTGATATAGGCACAATGATGGACCTTGAAGACTATTTTGGTATGGGGCTGGTGCCTTTCCTGACGAGCAGGCTGACGGAGTTTCGCCTGTCGGATATGGCGGCGCTGTTTCTTGCCATGACTGGCGGTGACTTTGGTGATGCCGATGCCCGGCGCAAGGCGGGTGAAAAGCTACTGAAGGCAGGCTTGGCGGAAAGCGCGACCGCTATTTCGCAGTGCCTTGAAAACACACTATCCGCGCCAGAGCCGGGAAAGCCGCACCCCCTGAAAGCGACGAAAGTCCCGGGCTGACGGGGGGCAAGGCAGCCGAACCCATTGCATGGGGCCAGTTTATCGAGGTTGGCGCCATGCTGGGGTTAAGCCCGGCAGTCACGCTTGCCTGCACCTTGCCCGAGTTGAAGTTTGCCATGCGCGGTTACCAGCGTGCACACGGCATCAACCCCGACAAGGACATGCCGGACGCCCGGTCTAAAGCCATGAGCGGTGCCCGGCTGAACGAACTTCTTGAAAGGTATGCATGATGCAGACAACGAAGCCGATCACGGTTGGTGTGCCGGTTAACTTTGCGCGTTCCATGGACCAGATGAATTACCGGCTGGAGAAGCTGACCAAGTCGATGGAGGACATGGCTGACAAGATAGCCAGCGCGGCGGGCGGTTCGTCGTTCGCTGGCATTTCGCTTGGCGGCGGCGGGGCCGGCGGCACTTATCTGGACGGCATCCCCGCTATCGCGACCGATTATAAAGCCTTTTTCTCCGAGCTGGTGGGCGATATTGGCGCAACGATAAAAGCCGAAGCGCCCAATCTTTTCCCAAGTGACGAGGAAGGGGAAAAGCAGAAAACGGGGGAAGATCCCTTTGGTGACGCGGCGGGCACCACACCACGCAAGACCGGTGAAGCGCCAGCGGAGGCCAGCGATGCCGCCAAAGTCCAAAAGGACGAAGCAAAGGACGCGGTGAACGCGGAGGAAGAACGCGAGAAAGCCAATGCCAAGGCATGGGCCGGGATCGTGGGCAACGCGCTGAAAAGCACCAAGGCACTGGGCAAGATTCGCAAGGCTTTTGCCATTGGTGGTGTGGTGATGGATACCGCCCGTGGCATCGCCAAGGCCGTTGCGTCCGCGCCGTTTCCATCGAACCTGCCAGCCATCGCCTTTGCTACTGTCACCGGTGCTGCACAACTGGCGGCGGTGAAGGGGCAGGCCCACGACGGGATCGACAGTATTCCGTCCTCCGGCACCTATCTGCTGGAGCAGGGGGAACGAGTGGTAGACCGCCGCCTGAACGCGGATCTTTCCCGCTTTCTTACCGTGCAGCAGGGCGTGGCACAAAACAGTAGCAGCACCACAAACAGCACCAGCACGACACTTGCCCCCAATATCAACCTGACCATTGGCGCGGGCGCGGCACCAGACGCCGTGCACAGCAACAGGGGCGCGCTTGAGAGCATGATCCGCGAGATTTTTGCCGACTACGCAATGGAAGCGCCATTCGGCTGAGGGAGATTAAGCATGAGTTTTCTCGAACTGCCGGGCACAATAACACTGGCGGCCATGACGGTGAAACCGCACCAGCGCACTAAATCTGGCCAGGCCATGAGCGGCAAGATTTTGACCAGTGAATACGGTGGCCACTTTTTTGAAATGACCCTTGTCTACCCGCCCATGCTGCGGGCGCAAGCGGCAGAGCTGATCGCCTTTCTGCATGCCATGCGGGGACGCGGCGGTATCTTTGATGTGCCGCTGGACAATTTGACCGGTGTATCGGGCGTGGCGGTTGGCAATTTCGCCCGGTTCGACAACGACAGCAAGATCCACGTTATCACCAGCACCAGCCCGCTGACGGTTTCCCCGCCTGCGCGGGTGCCGGGTGGCACGCTTGTCACAACCGGGCTGAAGATGCGCTGTTCGCTGGCAAGCGACGTGCAGGAGATCCGCCTTAATGCGCAGGGGCTTATCCGACTTGAAATTGACGTGATCGAAAGGGTGTAGCCATGCTGAGTGTAGAGACGGGCGTCCTGCCCGCGCTTGAGAGCGACCATGTGCATTTTGCCTGGCTGATCGATATCGAAGGCGACATCGAACACTGGCGCTGGACCACCCACGGCCATGACCTTGTGGTTGAAGGCGTGACCTATGTATCCGAAGGCCAGGTCGCTGGCCTGCCCGCCATCGTGCGGGAGCGGGATATCAAATTGCAAAGTTACACCATCCGCCTTGTCGGCAGCGACAGGGTGGAGGCAGCGCTGTTTCGCATGCGCTACCTCGTTGGTCGTCCGGTCACCGTGTCGCTTGTGCTGCTTGAGGGCGAGAGTGGTGTCATCGGGGGCAAGGCAATCAGGCTTTACAAAGGCTCTGTCCACAGCTGGCGCGAGATCGAGGACGATACCAGCGCGCGGGTGGAACTCAAGATCACCAGCCCATGGTCATCCCTGCCGTGTTGACACATACCGGCCCGACAGAAAACGTGTGGGACCCGCGCTACGGCGAGTTTGTCCCGATACATGACGGCGATATATACCCCGCTTACCGGCCTGATCAGGTGGGTACCTCGCAGGCACGCTGGACTACGGATGCGGTCATTGACCCCAAAGAAAATGTTATCGACAATCTGAAGAAGCTTCTCGAAGGGTTTGGCTGGTCCATGCCCTGGTCAAACGGGCGGCACCGCCTTGTGCTTGAGGATCTTGTCTCAGGCCCGGTGATGACCGTCACCGAAGATGATATCCTTGGCGGCTGGACCTGCGAACATGGCCTGCGTCAGGGGCGGCTGAACCGGGTAACGGTCGAATTTTCAAATGCCAACAAGGACTATGAGGAAGACGCGGTTTCCTGGCCGCTGTTGGACAGCCCGGAGTATGCCGATTTCAAGGCGCACGACAATGGTGCCGCCCTTCACACCAATGTGCCGGTGAAAACCATCACCGACTATTATCAGGCGCAGGCATTTGCCGAATTTCTGGTGCGAAAAAGCCGGGTCGGTTTTCATGTCGAGGGGCTGAAGTTGGCGCGCAAGGCGCTGCTTCTGGAACCCGGTGACGTGATTGAGGTCGATTACCCGGAACGCGGGTTCGACGCGCGGTTGTTTATCGTGGAGAAAATCTCCGTCAGCGCGTTCCTTGAGGTGGAGGTGGACCTCGCGCTTTACGACCCCACCGTTTATGGCGGGGAGGCCATCTGGCCCGAACCGCTGAATTCCGTTGGCGATGCGCCGGACCTGTGGGCAGACCCTGGGGCCCCTACCGACCTGCAACTTGTCAGCTTCCATGAAGCAAAAGCCGACGGCAGCATGATCAGTGGCATTGATGTGAACTGGGACGCGCCGACAAGCACAGTGGGCATGGACCGGTTTGAGCTGAAATGGCGCAAGGCGGGCGACGCAGAGTATACCGGCCAGCGCTATCTGGGGCGTGACACGCTGTCTGCCCGCATCAGCGGGCTGGTTGATGGCGCGTTTTATGACGTGCAATTGACCTACTGGACCCAGCGCGGGCAGGAGAGCCTTGCGGCCGGGCAAATGATTGAGCTGCCGGCTACACCGTCAAAGCTGGATGACATTGAGCCGGGTGCCACCCGCAATGTCTTTCGCGGCGTGTATGACGACACGGCCACTTATGTGCGCGGCGATGTGGTGACATATGACGGCAGCAGCTTTGTTTTCATCAGCCTGAGCGCCGCCACGGGGGTTGAGCCGACAAACACCACGTTCTGGACCTTGCTGGCGGGACAGGGGCCACAGGGCGTGCCCGGCGCGCCGGGCGTTGACGGCCAAACCACCTATACCTGGATACGCTATGCCGACAGCGCCGCGGGCGCGGGGATCAGCAATGACCCGACAGGCCGGGCCTATATCGGTTTTGCCTACAACAAACCGACTGCCGCGGAAAGCAATACGCCGGCTGATTACATATGGTCGCTTGTACAGGGGCCACAGGGCAATACCGGCGTGGCGGGTGCTCCCGGCGCGGACGGTCAGACGACATATACCTGGATCAAATACAGCGCCAACGCAGATGGCACCGGCCTGACCGATACGCCGCAAGCCAATACGGTTTATATCGGCATCGCGGTCAATAAAACCACCGCCAGCGAAAGCAATAACAAGGCGGATTATGTCTGGTCACGCTGGAAGGGGGAGCAAGGCATACAGGGCCCGCAGGGTGTGGCGGGCGCGCCCGGCGCAGACGGGCAAACCACCTATACCTGGATACGCTATGCCAGCAACGCGTCAGGCAGCGGTATCAGCAATGACCCTTCTGGCAAGGCTTATATCGGCTTCGCCTATAATAAAACGTCGCCTTACGAAAGTAACATCGCGTCTGACTATACGTGGTCGCTCATTCAGGGGGCGCAGGGAAACACCGGAGTGGCGGGCGCGCCGGGCGCGGATGGGCAGACCACCTACACCTGGATCAAATATAGTGCGAATGCAGATGGCACGGGACTGACGGATACCCCGCAGTCAAACACCAAATATATCGGCATTGCCACCAACAAAACGACAGCAAGCGAAAGCACAAACAAATCCCACTACACATGGTCGCAGTGGCGCGGGGAGGACGGCAGCAGCGGGCTGACGATCAATGCGTCGCCCACATCGCATACGGTGGCCTGTTCACCTGATGGCACGCCCAAGTCAGGAGAGTTCAACAAGACATCGCAGGTTGCGCTGTTTGCTGGCACCAGCAATGTGGCCGCAAGCGCGAGCTACAGCCGGGTTGCCAGCAATTGCAGCGCATCGGTGAGCGGCTCAGGCCTTGTAACCATCACTGGCATGTCGGACGACAGCGCTTTTGTCGATGTGACGGCAAGCTATGGCGGGGTATCGCTGACCGTGCGTATCAGCCTGTCAAAATCAAGGGACGGGACGTCCGCCACCTATGCTGAGGGCGATGTCTATCCTGCAACGGCGACATCTTACACACAGCATACCTCACCGGGTGTTCTCACCCTCGCGCTTTCGGGCGGTGGCACGGTGCATATGGCGGCGCAGTTGAACTTCCGCGCAAGCGGATCGGGTGACACACAGTATATGCGGTTCCAGCGCAGGCCTTCCGGCGGCACCTGGGAAACGGTTCTGACGGCAGACCCGGTCTTTGGGGAAAGTACGGAGCCCGCCTTCATGACAGCTAACCATAGCTATGCGGCCCCTTCAACAGCCGGGGTCTGGGACTACCGCTTGCTGCAACGCCACGCGGGCAGTGGTGCCAGCCTTCAAAACAACCCGGGCAGCTTTTCAGTGCGGCTGGGATAGGAGCGACAGATGATTGGTATCATAGAGACGACAAGTGGTGTGCTGCGGGAAGTGGTTGATGATCTGGACGGTGTTGACCTCACCGGGTGCCACACCACAGACGTGCCGGAAGGCTGGCCGGATGACTGTGTATGGGATGTGGAGTTGCAGGGTTTTGTCCCGCCGCCACTCGACCCTTTGCGCCATTCAGCCAAAGCAGCGGTAGACGCCCACGCTGCCCGCCTGCGCGCGGAGGCACTGACGGACGGCTTTGGCCAGGAAATGCTGTATCTCGCGAAAGAATGCGAAGCGCGGGCCTGTGCCTTTGATGCTGTGCCTGTTGTGGATGCCTATCCCTTGCTGGCGGCAGAGGTGGGCATCACAGGCGACACGCTGGCGGAAGTGGCTGTGGCAGTTATTATCCGCGCCGATGAGAGCAAGGCCGCCCTTGCCGCGATTGAAGCGGTTCGCCTGAGCGCAAAACGACAGATTAATGAAGCGACCGACGCGGAAGAGATCACTGGTATCCTCCCCATGCTTGTGTGGCCCGCCCTCTAACCCCCTCAACCAAGAGCTTATAGAATGCAAATCTTTATTATCCTCTGCCAACTGGTAGCGGGGGTTGTCGCGCGCGCGTTTGATGCTGCGCCCAAAGCCTCCGCCTCAACGGCTTCCCCCGTTGCTGCGCTCAAGGGTGTGGCGGCGCGCTTTTTCTACACTCGCCCGGCGCTTAAGCGGGGTGCGCTGGTGCTGGCGTTACAGCTTGTGGTGTTGCTGCCGCTTAGCTTCTTTGCGCTGAAAGGCGGGCAGGGGATTGTGCCTCTTGCGCTGACGCTTTTCATGTTCATCTGGTGTGCTTTTCTTTTTGGCCTTTTCCTCGGTATGGCGGCGGAACGAGCGGCCACAGATTGGGACGATGTGTTTGCCCTGCCCCCCCTCAACGCGTTCCTGTTCTGGCGCTGGCATGCGCTGGAGCGCCGACGCTTCATGGCCGTGGCAGGCGCGCTTTTGCTCGGGCTTTATATCACCGCGCAGTTTGGCTGGACGCCATGACAGAAGCGGGCTTTAAACGGGAATATTTCAAGCCGGTGCTTGAGGGTTCTGACACCGCCAACGCGGCGTTGGTCAAGGCCACGCTCGCGCTTGACCGGATCGAACGGCATGAGGAAGAGTGCGGTCGCCGCTGGGGGCTGGCCATCCGGCTGTTGTTGCTGGCGCTGATGAAGCTGGGTGCGCTTCTGCTGTTCCTGATCACTGACAAGCTTGGGTGGTTGTCATGACCGCCGGCATTCACCGCCACATATCCATGGGCGGCGGCTTCACGCTGCAGGACTTTACCAATAGCCGTGTAGCGCAGCGGTATGGGCTTTATAACCTGCCGCGCGATGTAAGTGTGGTGGCCAACCTCAAGGCGCTGTGCGAACGGGTTCTGGTGCCGCTTCAGGGCCGTTTTGGCCGACGCATTACCGTGCTTTCCGCGTACCGTACTGATACCTTGAACCGCCTGCTGGGCGGTGTGCGCCAAAGTGCGCATATCCGCGGTGAAGCAGCGGACATTCTGGTCACCGGTGTCAAGCCGTGTGATGCCGCGCTGACGATCAGTGCCATGGATGACCTGCCGTTTGACCGGTTAGTGCACGAGCGCCGGGTGTTGGCCTCAGGCGCAGTGCAGACATGGCTTTACGTCAGTCACCGCCGGATGGATGAAAACCGTCAACAGCTACACCACGCCATGACGCGCGACGGCATCCGCCATGAGGCGAGCGGGCTGTTCGCACCAGGCGCAGGATTGGCAGCGTAAAATGCAGGACCCGCCGGAAAACGCGCTGAGCTTTGCGCAAAAAAATCGCCTGCGCCGGGACGCGGCGCAAGTTTGCCGCATGGTGGACAAGGACGCCCAGCTACCAAAAGCGGAAGCTGACCAGTTGAAGAAAATGATCATGACGCTGGCGGAGCAGGAGAATATCCTGGCACAGGTGACGCAGATGAAATCCCGCAACCCGTACAGGTTTGAACTGATGTTGGAACTTGCACGGTACAGCCCCGAGATTGGCCTGAACAAGCAGATGGCCTGCAAGCGGATGTACACCCGGCTGAGGAATGCGTATGCGCCGGTGCATTGGCAGCCGGCGCTTAAAAATACATGGCTGCTGTTGCAATCCAAAGCGGCGCAGCCAGCACAAGCCTTCACCGGTGCCTGTTCGGTCCCGGCAATCGCGAATGAGCTCAGGTCGCTTGCGCACCATCACTTTGAATATGACCACAGCGACCCCAACTTCCACAAGTATTGCCATGCAACGCCGCTATGCCGCGAAACCCCGAAAGGCAGGTGTTCGGTTGGCAATGCCTATGCTCTGCTGAAGCGTTTTCCTGCACCGATGCTGGACGGGTATGAGGGCGCGGATGAGAATAGCCTCTCGGAACTGACGGTGGGGGTTGTCTCGCATAAGTTGTTGCCTAATGACCATGCGTTGGTCAATTATACCATCGAGGGGGAGCATATGCTGCATCCGGGGGCCGTGCTGCGTAAAATTGTGCGCCACAAGGGCTTTCTATATGTCGGCACCTATGGTGAAGGCACGGCTAGTTACGGGGACCCGTTTGGGTTTCTGGCCTGTGTGAACGAGTCACATGCGGAACAGATCTGGGGTGGTGTTGACCGAAGCATCGTTGCTGGTCTCGCGTCCATGCGCTGAAGGAGGGGGAATGCGTATCTGGCGGTATCTGATCAGTCTCGCGCTCGGGACGGTAATCTATGCCTTCCTGTTGATGCCGCTTCGCATGCGCCCGCCCGGTCCCATGGATATACCGGCTGTGCTGGATACGGTTCTGGGGGCTGTCGTTGCTATCCTTGGCATGTTTTTCTATCTTGGCCCTTGGGTGATTTTATACCACGCCATGACCAGCATGCCTTTCCTCGTGTATGTAAACCGCAAGGGTGTTGATCCATTCTGGCGCAGCGCGGGTGTAGCGTGTATCTCTGCCTTTCCCATGCTTTTTACCCCGCTTGCCATTGTGGCTGCGCCGCTGACGTTCGGGCTTGGCTGGATCATCGGTTGGATCAACGGGCCGGTGCCGGAAAAACGGCCTCGCCTGCAATAAAAGCTTCTGCTGAAACGGGTGTGGTTTTCTGTTATAAAAGCGCCGGAAAGGGGCACCAAAATGCCAGCACCACAGCCACAGACAGACGCCAACACATTCCTTGATGGGGTTATCATCCCCGTGCTGCGGGATCTTGGCATGGACAGCCCGGCAGCTGAGAAGCTTTTGATGATGACAGCCGCGCATGAAAGCATGGGCTTTCGTTACCGTGCGCAGGTCGGTGGCCCGGCGCTTTCCTATTTCCAGATCGAACCGGCAACGCTTGAGGACCTGTATCAAAACTATCTGGCCTACCGTCCCGGGCGACAGGCCATGCTGGATATTTATCTGCCTGCTGGCATGGGCCGTATCGACGCGCTTGAGCATGATGACCGCTATGCCTGCGCGGCGGCGCGTTTGCTCTATGCCCGTGTGCCAGATGCCTTGCCTGTTGTCAGTGATGACATGGCACTGGCAGCCTATGCCAAACGGTACTGGAACACGGATTTTGGCAAAGCCACGCCAGAGAAATATCTGGATGATTTCATAAGTTATGGGCCAAAACCGTGCCCGACGGGCTGGGCCTGAAGCCAGCCCTCTCCAACACCGAACCGGAGTAGACGTCATGGGAATTCCCATCCTTGATACCCTCTTGGGTATCGTGAAAACCCCGCTTGACCGGCTTATCCCCGATAAGAATGAACGCCAGCGTTTTGAGCACGAACTGGAGCTTGAGGTGCTGCGCGCAGGCCTCGCGCAGATGGAGATAAACAAGGCAGAGGCCAGCCACCCCAGCGTATTTGTTGCCGGATGGCGGCCGTTCATAGGCTGGGTTTGTGGGGCGGCTCTCGCCTGGCACTTCATCGGGCAGGATATCGTCAACTGGTTGCGCGTGGCTTTCTTCCCCGACATGCCGGCACCGCCTGTCTTTGGTGGCACCGAGACCCTTATGACGGTGCTGTTGTCCATGCTGGGCCTTGGCGGCCTGCGCACGGTGGAGAAGATCAAGGGCGTCAGCCGCGACCGCTGGAAAGCCGATTGACGGCAAAGTACCGTGCGGGGGAAAGACGGGGTGGGGATGGCCATCAGGACCAGATTTGCCAATCACCGGTTTCATGGGGTACCCCACCCGAAAGTCGATGGTGATATTATCTTCTTATACCCCCAAGTGTATGGCCGGGCAGTAAAGGAACAGTTACCACGGGTGGTATAATTGCAATTATTGGTTAAATTTTGTTAACCATGCCAGCATCACCCCATATTCTGCATCACAATATATTTGCGCTTGAGTACGCGCTGTGTGCGCTCATAAGCGATATGCAGTTCATTATAAACGGCGGGCGCCTGCTTTGTTTCCCCCTTCTTGCCCATGATCTCAAGCTGGGCCGCGAGGTCGGCCACGCTGTCGGCGCCAAACACCTGCGAGGTGGATTTGAGCTTATGGCACAGGAACTGGATCTGTGCAGCGTCGTCTTCCATGACCACACTGCTGATTTCGGCCAGCATATCGGGGCCTGCCACCAGATAGTCTTTCAGGAAACGGGCGAACTTGTCGCGCAGGAGCGCCCGGTATTCATTGAACGTCTCCCAGTTCAGGGCATTGAGATCGTCTTCGTCATAAAGCTCCGGCATCTCTTTTTCGGTGCCGGTGCCTGTTTCTTCGGCGATATCCAGATGGTCCTGCAGAACGCCAGCCAGATTGACCCGGTTGATCGGCTTCTTGATCACGCTGGACATGCCCTCTTTCAGATATTCCTCCACATCCCTGTCGGAAACGCGGGCGGTAACCGCGACAATCGGTGCTGCCTCATAATGCGCAGACAGTTTCCGTATCTCCCGCGTGGCGGTCACCCCGCCCATCTTTGGCATCATGATATCCATCATAATCAGGTCGTAGGTGTTTGCTCTCGATAATGCGATGGCTTCCTCACCGTTGTTTGCGATATCGAAGGAGACGTTAAAGCGTGCCAGCAGTTTGCCCATGATGCTGCCCATCACCGGGTTATCTTCCACCACCAGTATATGCTTGCTGCCAGCGCGTGGTTCGGTGCTGCCTTCAGCTTCGCGTGCGGGTGGGTTGCTATCCAGCGATGCGCTGGTGACTTGCTGGTTTGCCGAGGGTGAATCTGCTGTAGTGTTGGCGGTCTTCATGGAAGCCGGTGTCCTCATAGAAGCGTTGAATGAAAAACGGTCACTTGTGTTTCATGTACACGATAGCGGTCCTGCTGACGATGCGACGTTATGCCTTTTGTGACGGATAGACGATAAAAAAAAAGTTAAAGCCGCGTGGTTTGGTTTTGACCCCCGATTTTTTGGCCATGGTTAATGACTTGTAAAAAATAGATAAAATTTTATCCGTCTCTGGACTGATCGGTCCAGAAACATACTATGCGCAAATTCGAATCAGGCAGGACTTGGATTCTGCGCGACGGGGCGGGGGTCCGCCGCACTGACTCGAACAAGCAAAAGTACGGAGTTTATCTATTGAAGTTGCACAAGAACCTCGGGGGAGGGGCGTCGCGGCTGGCCGCGATCTGGGCAGAGTTTAACTCACCCGGCAACTTGCCGGATCGCCGTGACTTTACCTTGTCGCGCCTGGGGGCACTTGCGTCTTGTTTCCTCGTGCTTCGGAGGGGCGAGGGCGATGATCTTGTTGTCGTGCAGTCAGGCACGGCGATTGACCATATTTGGGGCCGTAACGTCGTAGGGGCGGGAAGTGGCACCATGGCGCTCAGGCATGATGTGAACCTGCCGGATGCAAAAGCGCTGGCCGCGCTTGCACAACCCTGCGGCATTTATGTCGGGCGCAAGCTCTTCAAAGCGTCGGGCAACGACCTGAGGCACGAAACGCTTTACCTGCCGGTGACCTCCCGTCAGGGCAGGCAACTCGTCTCCGTCACGGATTTTGCCGATAGCCGGCACCTGTACGGTCTGCTGGGCGATGCCAGCCCCATCACCGGGGGCGAGATGTATTTCGCCTATTTTGTGGACGTGGGCCATGGCGTGCCGGAAGAAGGCCATCTGCGTGTTGCCTGAAGAGGCCGCAGACGCAGGTCAAGGGACGGCCCGCCTTTATAAGATCAGGTCCTGGCTGCAGAACTTCTTGTGAGAAAATATCGAGTTAAGAATGCGCTCTTCTGTCTGGCACAGTAGGTCGTACATCACTTGGCGCGTGTGGGCTGCTTCGCCTTTTTTCATGACCTCCAAACTCATTTCTATCTGCTCTTCGGAGTAGAAAAAAGAATTGTTTACCTTCACATACAGCCAGTAAATGCGCATGACCGTATCTTCAAGCTGCTGTGCCCAATCCAGCATGAGTGGATAATCCGATTTTTCGCAGATCGCCAGATTCAGCCGTTTGTTGAGTTTCAGGACATCCAGCGCTGCTTTATCGTCTTCTGTCGGCAACATCCTGTTGAGCTGCCTGTTCAGGCCATATAGCTCATCATAATCCGCATGCCTTGACGCGAGGGAGAAAATTTCTGGCAGCAGTATTTTGCGTAGCATGAAGTTCTCTTTGATCTGCGACAGTGTCAGCGGAGCCACGATGGTTACCCGTGGCGAAACGGATACGAGGAAATGCCTTGCTATCAGGCGTTCGATAATGGCGCGTGCGACCGATCGGCTGATAGCGAACATATCGCACAACACGCTCTCGGAGACTTTCTGGCTGGGCGCCAGCTTTTGCGTGACGATGGCGTCCATGATTTGCTCATAGGTCGCCTGTGTCTCTGCGCTGCGAGCCTCGTTTGTATTTGTGCTGATTGCGGCCATTCAAAGATTCTCATTCTCACTTCTCCGATATTTCTAGTGCAATTTCCCCCTGATCAAAAGATCTACGATTTTGGCAGTCAATATCATCAATATAATAATATAAGGCTGTTAAAATTATTTACATAACAGCGTTATTATTATAACAATTCAGCCTTAATGAAAAATAAGGCGGAAATTTAGCGGGGCTGATGGTCCGTTACCCACAGGGAAAATTGCAATCTGGGAGGAAAAAGTGGTTAGAAACATTATCGGCAAATACAGCCTGCTGAGTGCCGTGTCCGGTGTTGCACTGATTGGTGCAAACGGGGCTGCGGCGCAGGAAAGCAGCGAAGGGGAATCCTTCGAGTTTGAAGAAATTGTCGTCAGCTCGTCACGGATCAAGAAGTCAGGTTTCGAGGCACCAACACCTGTAACGGTGCTGGGCAGTGATGAACTGGAAGCGCGCGGGACCACTAACGTGGCGGACCTCGTGAATGAGCTGCCAGGCTTCACAGGGACGATCACGCCAACCGCGACGGTGCTCAACTCGCGCGGTAGCGGTACCAACGTCGTTGACCTGCGAGGCCTTGGCGGAAACCGCAACCTTGTTCTTGTGAATGGCCGCCGCCATGTGCCGACGGATGAGTTTGGCGTGGTGGATATGAATGTCATCCCTACCCTGGCGGTTGAGCGTGTCGAGGTTGTGACCGGCGGTGCATCCGCGGCCTGGGGCTCCGACGCGGTCTCGGGTGTGATCAATGTCATCTACAACAAAGAACTTGAAGGCCTGAAGGTTGAGGCGCAGTACGGTGTTTCCGACGAGGGGGACAACGAAAACTATCGCCTCTCCATGGCGTTCGGCAGCAAGATTGCAGATGACCGTGGTCACATTCTGATAGCGGCGGACTATAATGACAATAAAGGCATTACGGATTCCCGTGCGCGGGACTGGTCCCTGCGGCACCCAGGCATTCTGCCTAACCCGGATAACACCGGCACATCGGATGGAAACCCGGCTTATATTTTCGCAGATGATGTAAACCTGTTTCTTGCGACCAATAATGGCGTGACCCTGCCAGGCGGGCCTTTGGGCAACCTTGAGTTCCTGCCCGACGGCACAGCAACAGACCGCGAGCTTGGCACCATTGGCGGTGTATTCATGATCGGTGGGAGCGGGGCGTATCTCGGCGACGTGACAGCCCTTGCGATCCCGGTTGAACGCAAGAATATCATGGCGGCGTTTGACTATCAGCTGAATGACGATATCAGCTTCTATTTCGAGGGAAACGCAGGTCAGTCAAACTCGGAAGGGGCACTGGTTGACGGCTTCATGCTTGGTGAGACAATCCACTCCGGCAACCCCTATATCCCGGACAGTGTGCAGGCCACCATGGACGCCACCGGGACAAGTTCATTTGATCTCTACCGCATTGGCCATGAATTCGGACCGATCACCTCCGTGAGCCAGACGAACAACTACCGTTTTGTGGGCGGGTTGAAAGGCATGCTGGCGAGCGACTGGTCATGGGATGTCTATTATCAGTATGGGCGCAGTGACTTTTCGAACAATCAGACCAACAACCTGATTCCCGGCAAGCTGAGCATGGCGGCAAACGCTGTGGTAGACCCTGACACGGGCGATGTAGTGTGCGCGGCGGCGCTGAGCGGCGCGGACAGTTCCTGCGTGCCGATCAACCTGTTTGGCGAAGGCTCACCCAGCCCGGCGGCAATTGGATATGTAACCGGGACCGGCATGTCTCAAACGGCGCTCAAGCAGCAGGTTGTGGCGGCAAGTATTTCCGGGGACCTGTTTGAAGGCTGGGCGGGGCCCGTGTCCACTGCCTTTGGTGTGGAGTACCGGAAAGAGTCGCTCAAGCGTGAAGTGGATGAGGTATCCGAACAGGCTGGCTTCCTGATCACAAACGCACAGCCGCTGGAAGGCAGCTATAACGTGAAGGAAGCGTTTGGTGAGGTCCTTGTACCATTGTTGGACGCGGCCGAGTTTGGCCAGGCGCTGACCTTCAACGGTGCGATGCGGTATACCGATTACAGCACAAGCGGTACCGTACTGACATGGAAGGCCGGGTTGACCTATGACCCGATTGACGAGCTGCGTCTGCGCGCTACCATCTCACGTGATATCCGCGCGCCCGCAATTGGTGAAGTGTTCCTGAAAACCCTTCTGTTGTTCGAAAACATCGAAAACCCGTTCACCGGCAATGTGGACCTGTCGCAGATCCTGAACACAGGTAACACCGACCTGCAGGAAGAGCGTGCGCTGACAAAGACCCTGGGTCTTGTTTATTCCCCGGGCTGGGCCGATGGCCTGCGGCTTTCTGTCGACTGGTACGACATTGATATCAGCGATGCCATTCAGTCTGTCTCAAGCCAGAGCATCGTGGAAGAATGTTATGCCGGTAACGCTGAATTCTGTGACCTGGTGCAGTTTGGTTCCGGCAACAGCGTACAATCCATTACCAACAAGCTTTTGAACCTTGGTACATACCGTGTGCGCGGCGTTGATTTTGAAGCGCAGTACAGTATCGGCCTTGATAACGGGGCTGACCTCGGCTTCAAGCTTCTGGGCAGCTATGTTTATGCCAAGGATATTGCACCAGACGGTGTGACGGCGGTGAACTATGCTGGTGATGTTGGCACGATAAACCTCTTTGGCCTGCCGAAATTGAAGATGCGCGGCAATGTGTCTTACCAGACAAGCCGCTTCGGCCTTTATGCCAATATGCGTTATGTCGGCTCCGGCAAATATAACGTGCTTTGGGGCCCGGAAGATCTTTCCGACGAAAACAATGATATCGGCGCGGAAGTGTATTTTGACCTTTCCGGGCGCTATCAGTTGACCGAAACCATCGAGCTGTATGGCGGTGTCAACAACGTGCTGGATAACGACCCCCCGGTCATCCCGCTGGACTTTATCTCCACGGCGGCAACCAATCCGATCCACTATGATGTGGTCGGGCGTTCCTTTTACGTTGGTTTCCGCGCCCAATTCTGATGGTTACCTGAATTGAAGTCCGGCACGGGGAGGCAGGTTTCTGCCTCCCTTTTTTTGTGGGTGCAGGGCTTCGCGCCTGAAAACGGTAGAAATGCAACCTGTCTTGCCGCACAATAAGGACCGTTTCAGATTTAGGAGATACCATGAAATTTCGGTCCCGCCTGTTTTCCTGCCTCGCGTTTTGCCTGCTTTTTGCTGTAGCTGGCTGTGGCGGTGGTCCTTCCACGGGCGAAAGCATGGATACAACACCCGCCCGTGACCCAAGCCCGATGGATTACATCAAAATCAGCGAAGGCCCCTGCTTTGGCGCCTGCCCGGTGTATGATTTTACCCTCAAGGGGGACGGTCGGGTTGTCTTTCACGGCAACCGCTTCTCGAAAGTCAGTGGTCAGCATCTGGCCAGCCGCAGCGTCGGGCAGTTTCTCGATGCCCTTGAAACCCTCAAGGCGCATGATTTTGAAAGCCTTGCCGGTGTCTATGACCCCTCCAGCTGCAAAATGGCCGCGACCGACCACCCTACCATTCATGTTGAGGTAAAAAGCGAAGCCCTGACCGGCAACCTTCAATGGTATACCGGATGTCGTGGGCTTGAGGAACGTGTCGCGCTTGAGCGCATGGTTGATGAACTGAAACGTGTGCTTGATGTTGAAGAATTTATCGGTACCGACGCGGACCGGTCCGCCATGCGCAGACGATAACCCGCCAGCCTGTGCAACCCGCCAGCCTGTGCGATCCATCAGCCTGTGCGATCCATCAGGCCCCGCTGTAGGCCAGTGTGTCGAGGGCATGGGTTCGGGGCGGCATGGCTCTTTCCTTACACATGCGTTCATTTTGGGTTCAGGCACGTCCTGCGATAAATCCCCCACACACAACATAAACCGGGACACGGCACTTCGGGGGATTTGAAATGGCTTTCTATAACGTAGTTGACGGACACATCGTCTTTAACGGCTCTGGCGAAAATACGTATTTCCGAGGCCTCGCCAGCAATGACTTTCTGCTGGGCGGCGGCGGTGACGACACGCTCATGGGCGCTGGCGGCAATGATTTCATCATCGGCGGCGGCATGGACGACGGCTACTATTATGATATCGACTGGTATGGCGACGATAATTATTTCGTCGCGATTGTACCCGATGGCCCCTGGTATGAAGGGGCTGACCTGCTGATGGGCGGCGCGGGCGATGATACAATCGTTGGCGGTGGCTGGGACGACGGTCTTGTCAATGACAATGGCAAGTTCGACCTTGGAGAAGATGTCTCAACCGACATTTCCGCCTATTCGGCGATCGGTCCATATCTTTCTGAAAATGTTATCTGGGCCGGGTCGGGTGACGACCTTGCGGTTGGCGGCAACGTGGCGGATACCATTGGCGGCGGTGCCGGCGATGACGATATCTACGGCCGGCGCGGCGACGATGTGCTGTATGGCGGCACGGGCGACGACACGGTTGAAGGCGGTGCGGGTGATGACACCATCTGGGGTGGCGACGGGTATGACGACCTCTATGGTGACGACGGTGACGACAGAATGGGCGGCGGTACCGGGTTTGACATCCTCTTTGGCGATGAGGGCGACGATACGCTTTATGGCGGTGCCGATGCGGATATTGCCGTGGGCGGTGACGACGACGACATCCTTTACGGTGGTTCGGGCAACGATACCCTGTGGGGCGACGGTAATGACGACGCCTATGGCCACGATATTATCTTCGGCGGTGCGGGCGATGACGACATCTATGGCGGCGCGGGGGATGATGTCCTTTATGGCGGCACCGGGTTTGACTATTTCATCTTTGAAGAAGGCCATGGTGACGACTTTGTCGAAGATTTCGACGTGCTCTATGACAGCCTTGTGCTGGATAATTTCAACGACATCCAAGACATGGATGACCTCGCCTATTACTCATACGAAACCGTGGTCGGCGGCACGTCTGGCCTCATGATTGAGACGACAGCGAACGACAGCATATTCCTGACGGGAATAACCTTGGATGACCTCTATGGCATGGACGTGATCTTCTAGGGTCACGCAAGCCCCGGAAAAGGGGCATGGTCATCCCCTTAAGAGCAACTGACGCCGCCTTCGGGCGGCGCCCTTTTTGCGTCCGGGCCCCGGTGTTGCCGCAATTGCGGCTAAAATTTTTCTAGCTTGGCAACGTTTTTTAAACTGTGGCAGGCTAGCGTGGCGACAGGCATATGGATCAACCGTAAAGGTTGAATGGTGGGTGGCAGCGCGGCGGCTGTTGCCTTGTGTAAGGATGAGTAGTGGCAGATATTCCAAGCAATACCAACACAACGGCAACACTGTCGTTTGGTGGCTCCTATAGCGGCAATATTGAAACGGTGGGTGATGAGGACTGGATCGCCGTCACCCTTCAGGCCGGGACGACATATTCAATTCAGATGCTGGGGTCGACCGTTGGTCAGGGTAGCCTTGATGACCCCTTCATCAAGGGACTGTATGATGCGAGTGGCACATCGCTGAACCGCTATGATGATGACGGCGCAGGCAGTCGTAACAGCCAGCTTGTGTTCACGCCCAGCGAAAGCGGGACCTATTATGTGTCTGCTGGCGCGTGGGAGACAGAAACAGGCTCCTTCACCATGACCCTCTCGGAATATCAGGCCGAAACACCGACCGTGACCTCGCGGGCGGTGGTGGATCAGGTTGATATCTCCGGCAATGACAGTCTCGACAGCCTGCTGACCCTGTTTCGCTACCAGAATGTAGAAGGAGCGGAGACCACCCATATTACCTTCAGTATTCCAGATACCGGCAGCAGTTGGTCGACAGATGAAAATGGCGGATATGGCGCACAGAGCGGCGATGGCGAGCCCTGGCAGGATATCAGTTACCTGACCGCGTCGGAAGAAGCCCTGTTTCGTGATGCGCTTGCCCAGATCGAGAGTTTCGCCGCCGTCACCTTTGACGAGGTAACCGACGCAGGCAACTCGGCCGGGACCGTGCGGGTAGCATGGACAGGCATTGAGGACGAGGGCGCGGCTGCATGGGCATATACACCATCAGGTTCGGTAAAAGCGGGTGATATCTGGCTGTTGACAGACAACCAGTCATCGGGGGGCACGGGGTCCTATTTTCACAACGTGTTGCTGCATGAACTTGGCCATGCCGTTGGGCTCAAACACCCGTTTGATGAGGACGGCTCGGGCGTGGTCCTGTCGTCAGAATATGACGGTAACGACTATACGATCATGTCCTACAATACGGTTGCGGGGAACGAGAATATTATCGGGGCCAGCATGAACCCGACCACATATATGTATCTTGATATCCTCGCGCTTCAGCATCTTTATGGCGCGGTCGAGAAAGACGCTGGCGACACCACCTACCTCTTCCAGTTCGGAAACCGATACTATGAAACTGTCTGGGATACGGGCGGGGCAGACACCTACGACGCCTCCGGCATTTCAAGCGGCGTGAAGCTTGACCTGACACCCGGCAGCTGGAGCGACGTGGGCACCACGGTTACGCTCTACGGCACGACACGGAATTTCACCAAGACAGATACCGTTTATACCCCACCGGAAATCACCATTGAAAACGCTATTGGGGGGAACGGTCGCGATGAACTGATCGGCAACGATGCGGCCAATTCCCTTGTCGGCGGGCGTGGCGAGGACACGCTGTCTGGTGGCGCGGGCGCGGATACGCTGGCTGGTGGCCTGGCAGATGATACGCTGACCGGCGGCGCGGGCGGCGACGTTTTTGTCTTTGGCGAAAACTGGGACGATGACACCATCGAGGATTTTGTCGTTGGTGAAGATGTGATCGACCTCTCTGGCGCGGGCCTTAGCTTCAGCGACCTTATCATCGTCGAAGGCAGTGCCTATGCACTGGTGGCTGACGGCACCGGCAACACCATCAAGGTGATGGGCGTGGCGGTTGATGCCCTGACCGCCGCCAGCTTTGGCGACACAGCGCCTGAACCTGCGGAGCCAGGTTCCGGCAATGACATCCTGACGGGAACCTCCGGCGCAGACAGCATTGATGCTCTCGCAG
Organism: Kordiimonas aestuarii; assembly: GCF_025574465.1. GTDB lineage: Bacteria > Pseudomonadota > Alphaproteobacteria > Sphingomonadales > Kordiimonadaceae > Kordiimonas > Kordiimonas aestuarii. The sequence continues at coordinate 29,283 of NZ_JAOBPP010000011.1, read as the reverse complement.
GTAACGACCTTGTGCAGGCAGGCGCGGGCAACGACAGCGTGACCGGCGGCGCCGGCAATGACAGCGTTTACGGCGACGAGGACAATGACTTCCTGCGTGGCGGTGACGGCAACGATGTGGTCGCGGGCGGCGACGGCAATGACGAAATTTACGCAGGCGGTGACGGCGACGACACCATGCGCGGCGACGACGGTAATGACATCGTCGGCGGCGGCTCGGGCGATGATATCGTCATTGGTGACGGCGCGGATGCGTCTGTGTTCACTTCAAGCAGCCTGGGCGCGAGTGGCGCCGACACGCTTTATGGTGGCACTGGCGACGACACGCTTGTCGGTTCCTCGTGGGATGATGACGGTGACGGCGTTGTGGAAGCTGGCGAAATTGTGCTGGCCTCCACCGATGGCCGCAATGTCATCTGGGCCGGTGACGGCGAGGACGTGCTCTATGGCGGTGATGCCCGCGATACGCTGGGCGGCGGTGTTGGCAATGACGCGGTTTATGGCCATGGCGGCAATGACGTCATCTATGGCGGCAAGGGCGCGGCCAGTGTATCGGCCGACACGCTGTCTGGCGGCTCCGGCAGCGACAATATCTTTGGCGGCATCGGCGCAGACAGCGTGATGGGCGACAGCGGCAGTGACACGCTTTATGGCGGTGACGACAATGACGTGCTTGATGGCGGCTCGGGCAGCGACGTGCTGTGGGGCGGCGCGGGCGATGACACGCTTACGGGCGATAGCGGCAGCGACCGTTTTGCCTTCGCCTCTGGCCACGGTGATGATGTGGTGGCGGACTTTGACACCACGCTCGACACACTCGGCATCGGGAACACGACGACCGATTTCACCAGCGTAGCGGAGGTCGAGGCTGCGGCGAGCATTGCCACCGTTGGCGCTGAAAGCGGCGTGCTGATCAACACCGGCGGTGGTGACAGCATCTTCCTTGTCGGCCTGACCGTGGGTGACCTTTCAGGCATCGATTACGTCTTCTGACCCGCCTGATACAACACCGACACCAACACCCCGCCCCGACCGGCGGGGTGTTTGTCTTTGGCCTGCACGAGGCGGCAAAAGCCTTGCGCCTTGGCAAGTATCGGCTTTATATGGCAAAATCAGACACTCGGCGGTAAATACAGGCGTTTATGACAGAAAGTGCTGAAAAGCATTTGGAGAGAGTGATCCTCAATATCCGGGCGGCGGACCCTGCGCTTTCGGGGCAGGAAGACCTGTCGGCGGCGGAGCATGAGCGGCTGGCCAGAATGCATGAGGGTGCTCGCCCGGCGTTTGTGACTGCGCGGCGTATGCTCAGGGCATCGCTTGGTGAATATATGGGCTTGTTGCCCGGTGCCATACCACTTGTCCAGGAGGGGGCGGGGCGTGTGCGCATCGAAGGCTTTTCCGACAATGAGCCGCCTTTCTTCTCTGTGTCGCACACGGGTGCGGCCGAGGCGGGTATCGCCGCCGTTGCGGTATCGGAGACCACCCCCATCGGGATCGACATCCAGCAGCTTGACCCGGTGATGGACTGGCGTCGCGTGGCGCAACGGCGCTTTCCAAGTGAGGACTGGGCGCTGCTTGCCAATATGTCGGACGAGATTGGCCGCATGCTGTTTTTCACCCTTTGGTCCATCCGTGAGGCGTTTGTCAAAATGGAAGACGGCAAATTGATGCCTTACCTGAGGCATGTGCAGGTGGACCTCACGGCCCGCCCGCCCAAGCTGGCGGCGCCCACGCCCGGCGGCCGGGAAGACGCCATGATCTATTTCCATTTTGTGCCCGACCATCAGCTTATGATTGCGCTGGTTTCTGCCGATCCGGTTGAAATTGACCTCAACTGCGACATCCAGCCGATGGAGCGGCGGCCCGACCCGCTTCTGAACGCAGGTGATGCTTAAGCCCGCCGCGTGTTTTCTTACTTATGCCGCAATGTGAAATTATGGTATACAGGTCACAGGGTGACAGTAGTACCGGCCGCGCGCAAAAAGCGCGCAGGCAACACGCTATAGAGTTTTGGGTGTAAAAGGCAGAAGGCACATGGGCTTTTCAGTCAATACAAATGCAAGCGCGTTCCTTGCGCTGCAAAACCTGCACAAAACCAACAGGGATTTGGCGCGGACCCAGACCCGTATCAACACCGGACTGAAGGTCTCCAGCGCCAAGGATGACGCGGCGACATATGCCATTGCGCAGAAACTGCGCGGTGATGTGGCGGGGCTTGGCGCTGTCTCGAACTCGCTCAAACGCGCGGGCTCATCACTTGATGTTGCCATTGCAGCGGCGGAAGCGGTGTCTGACCTCCTCATCGAGATGAAGGAAAAAGCGGTGGCCGCGAAGGACAGCGGGCTTGATACCGCCAGCCGCCAATCCCTCAGCCGCGACTTTGCCCAGCTTCGTGACCAGATCACCTCCATCATCGAGAATGCCGAGTTTAACGGAGTCAACGCGGTCAAGGCGAACGGGCGCGACATCAGCGCCATCACGGACCCCACGGCCAGCAAGTCACTGAATATCGCTGCGCAGGACCTGTCCCTGGGCGGCGCCAATGTTTCCATCAGCGCGGGGCAAACCATCGACACGGTGGCTTTTGCCTCCTTGGCGGTGGACCAACTGACGACGGCGATTGATAATGTCAACGCCTCGCTCTCGACCCTTGGTGCAGGCGCCAAACGGCTGGAAATCCAGCAGTCTTTTGTTGCCAAATTGTCGGATACGATCGAGATCGGCATCGGCAACCTTGTAGACGCGGATCTTGCCAAGGAAGCGGCAAACCTGCAAGCCCTGCAGGTGAAACAGCAGCTTGGTCTGCAGGCGCTGTCCATCGCTAACCAAAGCCCGTCGGCCATCCTCACGCTGTTCAGGTAAAAAGCACCTCTCCCGCCAGCTTTCGGAGCAATCACACTCTTGCGCTTTTTGGGCTGCCGGGGTAGCCATGGCTAGGTCTGAATACTAACTGTCTCCGGGGGAGTTCATGGTCCGGTCCGTTACCATCGGCAATAAAATCAAGGTTGCGAATGACGCGCCTTTTGTTCTGTTTGGCGGCATGAATGTGCTCGAAAGCCGGGAGCTGGCGTTTGAAGTGGCCGAAAACTTCGTCGCCGTCACCGGCAAGCTTGGCATTCCGTATGTTTTTAAGGCCTCGTTTGACAAGGCCAACCGGTCAAGCGTGCACAGCTTTCGGGGCCCCGGCCTCGACCGTGGGCTTGAACTGCTGGCGGATCTCAAGGCAAAATTTGAGGTGCCTGTGATCACCGATGTGCATGAGCCGCATCAAGCCGCGCCAGCGGCCGAGGTGGCGGATGTTATCCAACTGCCTGCCTTCCTCGCGCGGCAGACGGACCTCGTAAGCGCGATGGCCGCAACGGACGCCGTGGTGAATGTGAAAAAGCCGCAGTTCCTCGCACCTGAAGAAATGCGCCACATCATCAAGAAATTCGCCGAAAGCGGCAAGGCAGACGTGATGCTGTGTGAGCGCGGCAGCTGCTTTGGTTACAATAACCTGATTGTCGACATGCTGGGCATGGATGTGATGAAAACCTACGCCCCTGTGGTGTTTGATGCCACCCATGCGCTTCAGCGTCCCGGTGGGCAGACCGACAGCGCGGGCGGCCGGCGTGAGCAGGCAGCCGCCCTGGCGCGTGCGGGCATGGCGCTGGGTATCGCGGGCCTGTTCATCGAAGCACACCCCAACCCCGATGAAGCGCTGTGTGATGGGCCGTGCGCCCTGCCGCTTGCCAAGCTTGAGGACTACCTCAGCCAGATGAAGGCTATCGATGACCTGACCAAAAGCTTCAAACCGCTGGTGACGGAGTAAATAATGGCTATTCGCCTGCTTGCGCTGGATGTGGACGGGGTATTGACCGACGGCACGCTATATTACACCGCCTATGGGGAAGAGATGAAAGCCTTCCACGCCCATGACGGGCTTGGGATGAAGCTTCTGCACAAGCTGGGGGTGGAAATCGCTGTGATTTCAGGGCGCAAGAGTGCGGCACTTGAAAAGCGGCTTGATGACCTTGGCATCACGCATCGCCGCCTGCGTTGCGCCGACAAGGTAACGGCGCTTGCAGAACTGGCGTCGGAGCTTGAACTGCCCCTTGAAGATGTCGCTTTCATGGGCGACGACCTTATCGACATGGGCGCGATGCTGGCGTCGGGGTATGCCATTGCCCCGGCCAATGCGGTCGACGATGTCAAAGCCATCGCTGACTATGTCAGCCCGCATGGTGGCGGACATGGTGCCGTGCGCGACGCGTGCGAGCATCTCGCCAGACAGCTGGACAGCAGCCTCAAGGCCGCAGCGGAAGGCGAAACACGGATACTGGTGCAATGAAGATTGTTATTCCGGCGCGATATGCTTCGACCCGGCTGCCGGGCAAACCCCTGGCCGATATCGCGGGCAGGCCAATGATCACCCATGTGTTTGACCGTGCCGCCGAGGCCCTTGCGCCTGAGCATATTTATGTGGCAGCCGACGACAAGCGTATTCTGGACGCCATGCGCGCCCATGGCGGGCAGGCGGTCATGACCCGCGCGGACCATGTCTCAGGCACTGACCGTATTGCCGAGGTGGCCAGCCAGCTTGGCTGGGCCGACAATGAAATTGTGGTGAACGTGCAGGGAGATGAGCCCCTGATGCCGTCCTCGCTCATCAGTGTGGTGGGGCAGTGCCTCGCGAATGATGATGATGCCGCCATGGCAACCGCCTGCACACGCATTCACGAAGGGGCGGACGTGCTGAACCCCAATATCGTGAAGGTGGTGACCGATGCGGCCGGGTTCGCCCATTATTTTTCCCGCAGCGCCATCCCGCACCTGCGCGGCGCGGACGAGCCGGACCCCAGCATCTGTTCCTACCAGCGGCATATCGGGATCTATGCCTACCGTGTTTCGACCCTGAAGAAACTCACCAAACTGCCTCCGGCCCCCACGGAGGAACTGGAAGCGCTTGAGCAGTTGCGGGCGCTCTATCACGGTCTGCTTATAAAGGTGGTGGAGATTGCACAGGCACCGCCGCATGGCGTGGATACACCGGCAGACCTTGACGCCGTGCGTATATTGATGGAGGCCCGGTCGTGAGCGCGCAGCAAACCCGTGCCGCCCGCGCGCTGACCACCTCGCGCGGGATCGTGAACGGCGTCGGCATGGAAGCGCTGCTTGGGCGGCCTGTCCGGCGCGGGCTGAAAGGCGCGCGCGAGGGTGACGTTATCGTTGGCTGGGGGCAGAAGGAAAACACCGCCGATGCCCGCGCGTTCGCCAAAAAGAACGAGCTTGAATACTGGCGGCTTGAGGACGGTTTCCTTGGTTACCTGAACCACCCAAGCAGGGACAAGCGCCGCCTGTCGCTGGTGGTGGACAAAAGCGGCATCTATTATGACGCCCATACCCCCAGCGACCTCGAAGCGCTGCTGAACCGCGATGACTGGGTCACGGAAGAATTGCTCAACCGGGCACGCGCAGCGATGGGGCGCATCCGCCGCTGGCGTATCTCCAAATATAACCATGCACCCTTTGACCTGTCGCCCGCGCTTGAGGCCAAGCTGGCGGCATTCAAGGGGCCGAAGGTCCTATTGGTGGACCAGACATATGGCGACAAATCCATTATGCATGGCATGGCGTCGGACGCCATGTTTGGCGAGATGCTTGAAACCGCGCTGGAGGAAAACCCGACGGCGCTGGTGATTGTCAAGATCCACCCCGATGTACTGGCCGGGAAGAAAAAGGGCCATTTTGATGTGGAGCGCACCTACGACCGCGTGCTGTTTGTCGCGGATGATGTTGCCCCCATCGCTCTTATTGAGCGGGTGGACCATGTTTATGTGGTGACCTCGCAGATGGGGCTTGAGGGACTGATCGCAGGTAAGAAGGTAAGCTGTTTCGGCTTGCCGTTTTACGCTGGCTGGGGCCTGACGCACGACCGGCAGCTGTGTGAGGCTCGCATTGCCAACCGCACGCTTGAAGAACTGTTCGCAGCAGCCTTCATCGTCTACAGCCGCTATCTGGACCCCTTCACCGGCGAACGCGTGGAGATGGAACGCATCCTTGACCTTCTGGTTGCCGAGCGCCAGATGCGCCGGCCGCGCGGAAACCGCGCCGTGGCTGTGGGTTTTTCCTTCTGGAAACGCAAGTTTGTATCGAAGTTTTTTGGCCCCGGGATTGGTCATGTGGTGCATATCAAACCCGCGGATATTGACAAGTTCGAGTTCGAAAGCGGCGATTGCGTGATGTCCTGGGGGCGCAAATTTGATATCCGGCTGGACGATGTGCCGGACGATATCCCCATCTGGCATATGGAAGACGGCTTCCTGCGTTCGGTGGGTCTTGGCTCTGACCTCAGGCGTCCGGCATCCCTCGTTCTGGACCGGCGCGGCATCTATTATGACGCTACCAGTCCAAGCGACCTTGAGCATTTTTTCGCCAACCACAAGTTTGACGATTATGAGCTGGCACGGGGTCGCGCGCTCCGCGAGGCCATTCTTGCGGCGCGGGTCAGTAAATATAATGTGGGGGAACGCGGCGGCATCGATTTCCGTGCAAGGGCGGGGGCCCGGAAAATCATTCTTGTGCCGGGGCAGGTTGAGGGCGACGCGTCGCTTGCCTATGGCTCGCCGGAGATCATGACAAACGCCGGGCTGCTTGAGGCGGTGCGAGACGCAAACCCGGATGGCTATATTGTCTTCAAGCCGCATCCTGATGTGGTCAGTGGCAACCGGGACGGGGCAGTGGATAAGCATATCCTTGATTGTTGCGTAAACGAAACAATTGCGGCGGCAGATATTATCGACTGCCTTGAGGCCGTGGATGAGGTGCATACCATGACAAGCCTCACCGGATTTGAGGCGTTGTTGCGGGGTGTGCCAGTGACTACATATGGCATGCCGTTTTATGCGGGCTGGGGTCTGACCTGTGACCGGCAGGAGCCAACGGGCCACCGCGGCAAGAAGGTGCCACTGGATGGCCTCGTCTATGGGCTGCTGTGTGTTTATGGCCGCTATGTTGCCTGGCCCGGTGGCATATCCACGTCGCCGGAGGCAATAGTGGAGAGCATTCGGCGGGAGGCCGAGAGCACGGGCGGCAAAAAGCCGTCGCCGCTGGGCAGTGTCTTCCGCAAAATACGATACCTCATCGAGGCATTGCTGAACTGATGGGGCGTTGTGCCAAAACTGTGCGGCAATACCATATTTTTGTGCGAAAAGTGTGCGAAGGTGCCGAGTGGGCTTGCCTGTTGCCGCACATGCGGTCATAAACGGCTCGAGATTTTTCAGGAGAGGTCATAATGCTGATTGTTGGATATCATGTGGCAAAAACGGGCGGCACAACCGTTATGCACCATATCCAGAACCATTTGGGGCCGGAGGCCTATTTTGGTTATGGCCAACACCCTGCATCAGAGCGTTTTTTCAGTGGACGCCCGCTTTGGGAAGAGCTGACACAAGAAGAACGCGCGCCGGTCAAGTTTGTCTTTGGGCACCATGTGAACGATTATATCCTTGCCGGGCTTTCAGGCGACAAGCCAGCGCTTTTTACCGTGCTGCGTGACCCTTTCACGCATTTTGTCTCCCAGTATAAATACCATCTCAGTGTTATCCGTGGTGAGGGGCGCCACGTTGGCGCGCGCGAGTATTTCAAGGAGTGGCAGGAAAACCGGGTTTCCGGTGAGCTGTGCAAGTTTTTCACCCATCTCTATCCCGAAGCCGACGCACCGGTCAGCGAGGAAAAAATCATACACATCCTCAAGCAGTTCCGTTTTCTGTGCGCAACCGAAAAGCTGACGGAACATTCGGCGCCGATCTCGGTCGAACTGGGGATACCGCCGGTGGAGGGACGCCACAGGGTTTCAACGAACAAGGCTGACCTTGAGGGCCTCACGCCAGAGGAAGTGTATGAGCGTTGTCCGCTTGATTATAAGATGCATAAAGCCGTGCTCGACGGCGCGGGCCCTGACGGCACCACTGGCCCGCTGGCCTATGACGACGCGGCGTTCCAGGACAGTCTCAAGCGATTGAGTGGCAGCTTTACCAAGGCGGAGCAGATCCGCATGGCCTATGAACGGCTGGTGCATTTTTTCCGTCACAATGACCTGATGGAAGCGGCGCAACTGCATCTGGCACTGGCGAAGCGCAACCACCCGCGGTATGCACCGGTTATCCGCTCCACGCCTATCCCGACGCGCCAACGGATGAAGTTTGCCGTTGCGCGGTCGGAAAAGGAAAAGGCTGCTGTCTATATGCGGCACAAATATCCGGCAATGGCGCGGGCCTGCTACGAAAAAGCCATTGCCCTGCATGACGGTTATATCGATGCCTATGTCGGCCTTGCCTATGTGCTTCAGCACCAGGGGCTGACCGAGAAGGCCCGCGAAGCCGCTGAGCACGCGCTGACGCTTGATGAAGGGAATGTCGGTGTCCGTCGGTTTCTCCAGCAGCATGCATCCTGACGTGAAAAAGCTTACGCGCGGGGACTGAAACCCCGTTGTCATAATTCCTGACTACTCTTCCGAGCTTGCTCAGGCGGTCTTCTGGCCGCGAATATCTGCTCGAGAGTACAGGTTATATGAAACGTATCCTATTTCACCCGGCCAATTTTGGTGTGGCGGCCAACAACGCGAAGCTGGTACACAAGGCTTCGCTGCCGCTCTCTGCTGCACGCTCGATCGCGGACCTGAAGGCTGAAATCGCCGCCACGACATTGAATGTCGGCAATATTGTTCATAACGAAGCGGTGGCAAAATCGTTTGAGGTTGACCGCGCGAAAAGCTGCCTGTCGTCGATCGAGCATCTATATTTTACGGAATGTGGCGGACGCACCGCTGACTTTGCATCCTGTCTTACGGCCAATTTTGATGCGGTGGTCTTTTCCTATGCCAATCTGATTGCACCGCCGCTGCAGGGCAGGGCCGACGCGCAGGAGCGGCACATGGCCCGCCTGTGCGAAGTGGTGGAAGCCCTGCCCATACCGCTTTATGTGTTTGGCATGGGGATGCAGGAGGCATTGACCGATGCGTCGCCGCTGGTGCCGTCCATGCGGGAGCTTTTGAAGCTGATTGATAAAAAGGCTGAAATTTTCGGCGTTCGCGGCGCGGAAACGGAAGCTTTCCTGCATGGCATGGGCTGCGTGCACGCGGTCGCGCTTGGCTGCCCAAGCCTTTATGTCTATCCGGAAAACATCCTCAAAATCGCGCCTCTGAAAGCAAGAAAAAAGCACAAGGTGCTGACAGCGGGTTATCTGGGTCTCAGGCATCTGACAGGTTATCAGGCGGAGCGGGTGGACTTCCTGCGGGCGCTGGCTTCCCGCTACCGGGTGAACTATGTCTTTCAGAATGATATCTATAGCTATCATGAACTTGGCGACCTGCCGGGGATTTATGATGACGCCACAGGCGAATGTGACAAGGCGGCGATTGCGGCCTATATGCAGGCTTATGGGCAGGAACCGATTGACTTTGATGGCATGTGGCATTTCCGCGATGCGCGGTCATGGCGTCAGTTTGCTGCCATGCATGACTTTTACTTCGGCGACAGGTTCCATGGCGGCGTGGTTGCGCTTCAGGCATCCCGCCCCGCGCTTTTTGTTTATAAAGACCTGAGGGTGCGGGAACTGACCAACCACTTCGCCATTCCCAATGTGGCGCTTGCAGAGGTAACGCCGGAGACGATGCCCGAGCTGTTGCGGGCGGCGTTTTCAGCCGAACGCACCGAACGCTTCAGGGAGCAATACGCCGCCCGGTTGGGCGACTATCACTTCCGCTGCCGTGATGCCGGGCTGATGCCGCGGGGTGCGCATCCGGTGGGTGCGGTGGCTAAACCCGCGGCCGCATGGCGCACAGAGGTGGCGCGCATTGCCCTGGCAGCCAGCCGTGTCCGGCGCAAAACCGATGCACGGCCTGAAGGCAGGACGATCTACCCGGAATTTGTGAAAAAACGCAACCGTGTCAGGGACCAGATCACGGCGGCGGTTGAGTTGTTGATGCGGCCAAAGGCCTCCGCCGCGCTTCTGGAACCGGTTGTGCGGACGTTGCTGACCAATGCAAGGCCGCAGGCCGCGCAGAAGTGCTTGACGTGTTTTCTTGATACGGCGCAGGCGGAGATAGCCACCTTGCCGGACGACGCCTGTTTCCGCCTGGCCAATCTCTATAACCGGTACCAGATGCACGAGGCGGCCCGGCGCATTATCGAATTGCTTTACGTTGACAGAGAGCGCCGCGGTGAGAAAAACGCCCGCCTTTATGCCAATATCCTGCTTGCAGAAGGGAATTATACCGCGGCGGAGCAGGTGCTGATGCCAATCCTGGGCAAAGGGGCAGCCGATGCCGCAACGGAATTCCAGTTGGCGCGGGCGGCCTTTGGTCAGGGGCGGGCAGGGGATGCGATTGCACGGGCCGAAGCGGCACTGGCGCATAAGCCGGAGGCCGCGCTTCTAAGCCGCATTGAACATTTGAAAGGCCTCGCGGAACGAAGCAAGGAAGCTGGCAGGTCAGGCGCCGCCCACGGCGGTCCGGCTACCCTCTGAGATGCTGCTGATAAGATAGGTGGTCGAGATGCCTTCCGTGCGCGTCAGGTACACCACTTCACACAGGTTGCCAAACATATCAAAACGCCCGGCCCAGTCGTCGCCCATCACGAGAACATCGGCCTTGTGCTCGCGGATATAGTCACCCTTGGCTTCAAGCGAATGTTCGATGAAGGCTTCATCAACACAGGAAAGCGAGCGCACGATTTCAAGACGCTCAGCAGTTGAATAGACCGGCGCACGGCCTTTCTTGCTGATGTTCAGCTCGTCACTGGACACACCGACAATCAACTTGTCGCCAAGTGCGGCGGCACGCTTGAGCAAGCGCACATGCCCCACATGCAACAAATCATAGGTTCCAAACGTAAGAATACGTTTCATGATGCCGTTTAATTCCTTGAAAAATGCACGTTTTAGTTTCTTGTCGGTTCACTTGTGTTGTAAAGAAACTGTAAAATAATGTAAATAAAAATGTCATTTTACTAAAAGCAGCCAGGTTTTTTTAATGAACGAAAAAATGAGCGCAAGCAGCCGCTTTGACGCGACCCTAGAAGCTACGCGAGTGCAGTTATGGGATTTTTTCTCCCGCTCGAACAGGCAGGCCTTGAAAGGGCTGTTCCCAAGGCCCCTTGTTTCGGCCATCGGTTCCATGTTTCCGGTCTCGGTACCGGTGAATGAGCCTTGTACGTCGTTTATCTTCGACCTTACCAAGCCGCGCCCTGAACTGTTGAACTTCTCGTCGGTCAAGTTCATCGGTTACCTGGACAACAAGGTGGGTTTGCAGGATGTCTCGCAGTTTGCGGCCTGCAGCCAAAGCAGCGTGCATGACAGCAGGCCGGACCCGTCGGCGGCCATAACCGGCGCGCGCTTTGCCATGAATATACATAGCAAACTTGAAGCCCGGCCGTGGTGGCGGGCGGATTTCCCAGCCGGGGTGCGCGTAAGCCATATCTATTTTTATCATCGGTTGGGGAAGCGTGCTTACAGGGCAGAGACGCTGCGGATACGCGGCATGGGCGAGCAGGGCGAGGTGATACTTTACCAGCCAACCGCCGAGCTTAAGGCCTACAGTTGGGGCAAGGTTGAAAGTGCATTTGCCAGCTTGAAAACGATGCGGCGGCTGTGTCGGGTTGAAGACCTGCCCGAGTTTGACCAGTGGTTTTTCCAGGCGATGGCCAGCCTCTCGGCACTGCTGGATGATGTGCATATCGCGGACCTCAGGCGCCGGAAGAAAAATACCTTTGCTGCCCGCTGGCGCAGATTGCGCCACCGATGGCAGATTGCGCGCTTTTGTGGTGTCGCGGGCTTGCCGTCCGGGGTAATCGCGGCACGACAACTGGTCAGTGCCCTTGATGTGGTCACCCGTGCGGTGTCGGATTTCGGTTTTTCGCCGGAGGCCGGTTTGGACATCTCGGTACCGGAGACAAAAGCGCGGTATATCAGGGTCCGCACGTATGATTCGTCCGGTGGTGGTATCGGCGGGCTGTACCTCACAAACGGACCGGGCGAGGGCGATGTGGTACATGCCGCTGACCGGGCGGCGTGCAAGCCGGAAAGCTGGCTCGGGGGCTATGTGGACAGCGTGTCATTTGCTGCCAATCTTGGGGGCACGATGGGCGTCCGAATCATGGACCTTGGCGAAAGAAAATCCTTCAACGGGATAAAGGTATGGAACCACAACCGCCCCAATGCTGACAGCACCATGCTGACGCGGATATCGGTCAGCGATGACGGCAACGTTTGGCGGACCTTGTATGACCACGGTGAAATTTATCATGCCATCATGGCGGTGCGGCCGTTCGTGGATATGCTGGCCGGGGACAAGTTGCCCGCGGGATATGCTGGTCTTTTTGCCAAACTGTTCACGCTGTACCGCTGCCGGAGTCTGGCGCGGCCGCTGGTGCGCATCTTACGAAACAGTCAGGCCTGGCTTGATGAGGCGCTGGCGGGTTCGACCACTGTCGCGCCTCAGGTAAACTACGCCGCACGGCTGAGTTTCACCAAGCATGGCATGCATATCCCGCTGTCGGAACGTGATGAGAAAAAAATGGTGGCGGACCTTGTTCAGTTCCGCGACGCGCTGGGCGCCCTTGGACTGAAGCCCATGCTGATGTACGGCACACTTCTGGGCGCGATACGCGAAAAGGGTTTTATTCCGCACGACGATGATCTTGATACGGCCATTATCGTTGATGGTGTCGGGCCGGATGACCTTGTGGCGGAACGCGACAGAATTGTCGCCCTTCTCAATGAAAACGGGGTCCCCTGCAAGCCGGTGGAGCGCGCGAAACCCATCATCCATTATTCGCAGTCTGAGGTGACAATCGACCTGTTTGTGCTTGGGCACAAGGATGGAAAGATATATTGGCCGCACCGTCGGCTGGAGATTTATGAGGAAGATGCCAGCATTTTCCTGCCGATCGGCGAGATGGAATTTAAAGGCGAAAAATTCCCGGCGCCCCGCGACCCGGAGGCGGTGACGGAGGCCAGATATGGCACAGGGTGGCGCACACCGGAGCCAGCTTTTGAAATGTAGAGGGCGGTTTTTGTTTCATGGCGCAATAAAATTCTTGATATGGCGATAAATAGGAAAGATATACTAATAAACTTCGGCTGGCTGCCGAGAAAAGAAAAAATAATTTCCCAAAGCTCTTATCCTTGCGTTACACCCGCCCCATCTTTAAAACCCTGAGGCTTAGCAGGTCTAAAATTTTTTAAATATTGGTGCGGATTTCATGACAAAAACGCTTACTCACCTGAAGCGGCTTGAGGCTGAAAGCATTCAGATCATGCGCGAGGTTGCGGCCGAAGCCGACAATCCGGTGATGCTGTATTCCATTGGCAAGGATAGTGCGGTAATGCTGCATCTGGCGATGAAGGCATTTTACCCCAGCCTGCCGCCTTTCCCGGTGATGCACGTGGACACCACGTGGAAGTTCCGCGAGATGATCGAATTTCGCGACAGGCTGACAAAAGACCTTGGCCTTGAACTGATTGTACACATCAATGAGGAAGGCGTGAAAGAGGGCGTTGGCCCGTTCACCCATGGTTCCGCCTACCACACCGATGTGATGAAAACACAGGGCCTGAAACAGGCGCTGGACAAATACGGTTTTGACGCAGCCTTTGGTGGCGCGCGGCGCGACGAGGAAAAGTCCCGCGCCAAGGAACGTATTTTCTCCTTCCGTTCCGCGCAGCACCGCTGGGACCCGAAGAACCAGCGTCCTGAACTGTGGAGCCTTTATAACACCCGCAAGGCAAAGGGGGAGAGCATCCGTGTCTTCCCGCTTTCCAATTGGACCGAGCTTGATATCTGGCAATATATCCACCTTGAAAGCATCCCCATTGTGCCGCTGTATCTGGCGAAGGAACGCCCGGTGGTGGAACGCGACGGTCAACTGATCATGGTGGATGACGAGCGCATGCCAATGCGCGACGGTGAGACGCCGGAGATGAAGATGGTGCGCTTCCGCACGCTGGGCTGTTACCCGCTGACGGGGGCGGTTGAAAGTACCGCCGACACGCTTGAACAAGTGATACAGGAAATGCTTCTCACCAAATCGAGCGAGCGTCAGGGCCGGGTGATCGACCATGACAGCGCCGCCTCGATGGAGAAGAAAAAGCAAGAGGGGTATTTCTAATGAGCCACCAATCTGACCTCATTGCTGAAGATATCACCGCCTATCTCAAGGCGCAGGAAGAGAAATCCATGCTGCGCTTTATCACCTGCGGCAGCGTGGATGACGGTAAATCCACGCTCATCGGTCGCCTGCTGTATGACAGCAAGCTCATTTTCGAAGACCAGCTCTCGGCGCTTGAAGCCGACAGCAAGAAGGTTGGCACCCAGGGACAGGAGATTGACTTCGCGCTTCTGGTGGACGGCCTGGCGGCTGAGCGCGAGCAGGGCATCACCATCGATGTGGCTTACCGCTTCTTCTCCACCGACAAGCGCAAGTTCATCGTCGCTGATACGCCGGGGCATGAGCAATATACCCGCAACATGGCGACGGGTGCCTCCACGGCTGACCTCGCGATTTTGCTGATTGACGCGCGCAAGGGGGTGCTGACGCAAACCCGCCGCCACAGCTTTATCGCCTCGCTTCTGGGCATCAAGCATGTCGTGCTGGCGGTGAACAAGATGGACCTTGTGGACTATAGCCAGAAGGTCTTGAACGAGATTGAGGAAGAATACCGCGAGTTTGCGAAAGACTTCGGTTTCAAGGAAATCAGGTCGATCCCGCTGTCCGCGCTTCGGGGCGATAATATCCTCACCAAGTCAGACGCCACACCATGGTATGACGGCCCGACCCTCATGCACCACCTTGAGACGGTGCAGGTTGATGACATGCGCGCCTCTGCGCCCTTCCGCCTGCCGGTGCAGTGGGTGAACCGCCCGAACCTTGATTTTCGCGGTTTCTCCGGCACCATTGCGGCGGGGACTGTCAAGCCGGGTGACGAGATCAAGGTGCTGCCAAGCGCCGAGACCAGCCGGGTGAAATCCATCGTCACCTATGACGGTGACCTTGACGAGGCGGTTGCCGGCGAAGCCGTGACCATCACCCTTGAGGACGAGATCGATATCTCCCGCGGGGACATTATTGCGGGCAAGGACCACCCACCAGAGGTGGCTGACCAGTTTGAAGCCAAGATCATCTGGATGTCGGGCGAGCCAATGCTGCCCGGCAGGCCCTATATTTTCAAAACCGCCAACAAGCTTGTACCAGGGCAGGTGACGGACCTCAAACACAAGGTCAATGTCAACACCATGGAACACACGGCCGCCAAGCATCTGGACCTCAATGAGATTGGCGTGTGCAACATTTCGCTTGACCGCCGTGTCGCGTTTGATCCTTACGACACCAGCCGCGATACCGGTGCGTTTATCATCATCGACCGGCTGACCAACACCACCGTGGGTGTCGGCATGATCGACTTCGCGCTCCGCCGTGCGTCGAACATCCACTGGCAGGCGCTCGATGTGAACAAAGCCGCACGCGCTGAGCTGAAGCACCAGCGCCCGGCCATCCTGTGGTTCACGGGCCTTTCGGGCTCAGGCAAGTCGACGATTGCCAACATCATTGAGAAACGCCTGTTCGCGCGCGGCCGGCATACCTATGTGCTGGACGGTGACAACGTGCGCCACGGCCTGAACCACGACCTTGGCTTCACCGATGTCGACCGGGTGGAAAATATCCGCCGGGTGGGCGAAGTGTCGAAGCTGATGATCGACGCGGGCCTGATGGTGATGACCAGCTTTATCAGCCCCTTCCGGGCCGAGCGCGACATGGTGCGTGGCCTCGTGGACAACGGCGAGTTTGTTGAAGTCTTCGTTGATACGCCGATTGAAGTCTGCGCAAGCCGCGACCCCAAGGGGCTGTATAAAAAAGCCAAGGCAGGCGAGATCAAGAATTTCACCGGCTATGACAGCCCCTATGAAGCACCTGAAAGCGCCGACATCCACGTGAAAACCGATGAGATGAGTGCGGAAGACTGCGCGGACAAGATCATCGAGTATCTGGAGAAAAACGGATACCTGAGCGCGAACGGAAACGGCAAAGCCTGATCCGTGGCAGCATTGAGAGACATAGAAAAGGCCGAGGTTCTCCCCGGCCTTTTTTGTTTATGAGGTGAGGAGAGATGAATGAGCCTGAGAGAGACCGTTGTGATGATGACGCGCTACCGTGCGTGGGCCAATGCGCGGACGTATGAGGTGGTGCTGGATGCTCCTGAGGAGCAGGTGACGCGCGAACGCAAGACACACTTCCGCTCCATCGCCTTTACCCTCAACCATGTGTATGTCATTGACGATATCTTCCGCGCGCATCTGACGGGCATTCGCCACAACTATACCAGCCGCAACACGGCGGACTGCCCCAGCGTGCCGAAGTTGTGGCAAAAGCAGCAGGCGCTGGACGCGTGGTATGTGGACTATGCCGAAGGCGTGAGTGAAGCAGCACTTGACGAGGTGATCACCTTCGACTTTGTCGACGGCGGGCAGGGTGAGATGACTCGGGCCGAGATGCTGCTGCACCTCGCGACCCACACGCAGTATCACCGTGGTTTTGTCGGCGACATGCTGAACCAGATCCCTATCAAGCCTATCCCCACCGACCTGCCGGTTTACCTGCGCGAAACAAGGGCGGGCAGAGGCTGAACAATTGTTAAAATTTTAGAATTCAGCGTGCCTAATCATCTAATGGCATGGAAGCTCGTATGAATTTAATGTGAGAGTGCCGGATTTTCTTGCGCGAGCGAAACACTAACTGCCAGTATGGCGCTACAAGAACAAGCGGGGGATGTATGGCGAGCTTGAAGTCCAGATACTGGGTGTTGATGCTGAAACTGATGGGCAAAAAGCGCAACCGCGCGACGGTTGAGGCGTTTTATCAGGATATCGCGAAGCGCCGCAAGCAGGATAATTACCAGCCGCCCAAGGACCTTGCGCAGTATTTTACAATCACGGAAACGGTGGTTGACGGCTTCCCCGTAATCACCCTCAGAGAAAAAAGCACATCGGTGCGGCAGCATCTCCTGTATCTGCATGGCGGCGCCTATGTGGGCGAGATACTGCCACAGCAGTGGGAGTTTATCGCGCATCTGGCGGCACGCACGCATTCGCAGGTCACGGTGCCAATCTATCCGCTGGCACCGGAACATGACGCCGCGATTACCTTACCGTTTGTGCGCAAGGTGTACCGTCACCTTGATGACAGGGTTGAGGGCATGCATATCCATTTTGTCGGGGACAGTGCTGGCGCTGGCCTTGCGGTCGCGCTGGCCCAGGCCGAAGTGGCTGAATTTGGTAAATGTGCCGCCCGCCGGATGATTTTGGTCAGCCCATGGGTGGATGTGTCGATGGAAAACCCGGATATCAAAGCGCTTGACGCCAGCGACCCCTGGCTCACGCAGGTTGGGCTTGCAGAAGCGGGCCGCCGCTATGCTGGCGACTGGGGCGTTAAAGACCCACGCATCAGCCCCACCTTCGGCAAGCTTGAAGGTTTGCCCAAAACCCATATCCTGATGGGTACGCGGGATATCCTGCTGCCGGACGCCAAACTGTTCGCAGACAAGCTGGCCGCCGCCGGGGTTAAATACAGTTTCCGCCAGTATCAGGATATGTTCCATTGCTGGGTGATGCTTGATATGCCGGAAACCCGCCTCGCCCGCGAGGAGATGATTGGGCTGTTGCAAAGCTGACGCTTCTAGCGGGCAGTACGAAAACCCGCGATCTCAAGCAGTTTGTCGCCAAGCTCTTCCACCCTAAGCGGGCCATGCTCACCGGCGCTGGTGTGGCTGTGCCACAGGATATAGTCGACCGCTTCATCTGTCAGGCCGTGCCGGTCAAACAGGTCTCGCAGCGCGGGCTGATGGTCACCATAAAGCACCATGGTGCGTGGGCGGCTCTCAGACAGTGTGGCCTGCGGACCCAACCGGGCAAACAGCTCAAGTACATTGTCCATATGCGTGCGGTAAAGTGCGAACGACCGATCGCCGCTGGGGTCAGCGCCGCTTGCCGCCTCTTCATCAAGCCAGTTGGCAAGGCGCCCGGCCTCCCATGGTCCGTGGCTTTCAATCGTGATGGTGAACACAAAAATGGGTTGGTCGCAGTGTGCTTTATGGTCGGCCATCAGCGCTTCCACCTTGTCGCCCAGCGCCGCGTCAGAGATGTAGGGGCCAAATTGCTGGCCATCACCGAAAGCCTCCAGGCCGATGAAGTCGTCAAAGCCCATCTTGGGAATGACAGTGCTGCGACGGAAAAATTCCTTGCGCGCCGGGTGCACACATACGGTGCGATAGCCCTTGGCGCGCAGGCGCATGGCAATGGTTTCCACGCCGGTGTGTGCTGCCCGCTGATAGGGGTTGATGCGGTCAATACCCAGTGCGGTATTCGCGATACCGCTCAGGAAGGAAAACTCGCTTTTCATGGTGGATGCGCCCCATGCGGCAACCGCCAGCGGCCCGGTGGTGGCCCCGGCTTCCTTCAGTCGTTCGAGCGCAGCCCACGTATGGTTTTCATGGCCTTCAATACGCTGGTAGAGCCGGTCCAGGTCAAAATAGCTCTCGGCCTGCACGGCAATGATATCTGGCAGTCTGTCGTCATGCGTCAGTGTCTTTGGCGCGCTGTCAGGCGCGGCTTTTTCACTTTTGTCCAGCAACAGCAGGACGTAAAGCAGCATAAGGGGGAAAAAGCCAAAACGCGCGGTATCGGGGTTGATGTCGAACTTCAGGCCCAGTGCACGCGCCCGCTTGTGGGTGAAAAACCTTGCCGTCAGCCTGGCCAACAGGAAAACCCCACCAAACCAGACGATGACACCAGCAAGCCACGCTGCCCAGCTTGGCAGTAGGGTCTGGTGACTGGCGAAGGAAGTCTCGAAAATATAGCTCAGGAGAATGGCGAGGAAAAAGCCGCCGAGGATCGATGCGAAGCGGACGGAGCCGACATAATTCACGTAAAATTCAGGGTAGATGAACAGGTGGCGCGTGGTTTCAAGGTCCGGAGCGCAAAGTGGTTCACCAAGTACGGCATTCTTCAGGTTGGAAACAGCGGTCAGGCTGACATAGATGAACATCCAGCCAATGAAGGCAATAACCGGGTGGCCCAGCAGCACGGCAAAACTGATATAGGTGATGCCCGAGACAACAGGAGTGAGGACATAAAAAAGCGGGTGCCGGGGCCCTTTTTCACACCGAAAGCCCACATGCACTTTAGCCTCGAGAAGAAGCGGCAGGATCACGAGGACAAATGCTGTCAGAAATATAGCCACAGTCACCACTTTACCCGAAATAAGAATAGCCGGTCAGGCCTGACGCGTTTCAGGCGGCGGGCAGGCGGGGGATTTCGCCGTTTATGACCTTGACGGCTTCCCCAACTGCGAGCGCGATGCCTGCGTCTGAGAAGAAGTCACCCCGAATTTGCGTATATGTCCTTACAACAGTGAGGAATTCGTCCGCAAGCCTTTGTTGTGGCGGAGTGGGGTTTTGCCAGAAGGTATCAAGCGAACGCTGATCGGTCAGGCCCTCCAGGTCATAAAGGGCAGTGCCCATCACCTTCATAGGGGTGCCAAGGCGCAATGTTGCGTAGCCGACCGTGCTGTTGATGAGAACTACGCCCCGTGCGCTCCGCACCATCGCTTCAAGGTCACCACCTGAAGCAAAGAAAACCCGGCTCTCAAGCTTCAGTTCCCGAGCCATGTCGGCGATCAGCGAGCGATAGTCGATCATGCCGTTATCAAGAGGGTGGTTCTTGAAGAAAAGGTTGTGCTCCGCAGGTGCATGGGCGGCAAAGGAGGAGAGCACCTCGTGGATGAAAGGCACAACGCCGCCATAGTGTGAATGCACGCGGATCTGATAATCGCTGTTCAGTTGCAGGGGGACGAGGAAAAAAGGCTTGTCTGTCTGCTCGAACCGGGTGGCGGTGGCGCGGTCGGCGCGGCGGTGGCGTGCTGTGCGCAGGATGCGCAGGAACCAGCCCTTGGCCTCCGCATCCAATGTTGCGGGCCGGTGCCCACGGTAGTCAGGGAAGCGCACCTTATACATTAGATTGGCGGCGTGCCCCGCGATATCCATGCGGGCGCGCCTGCCCATGTTGGTGGCTACGGGCGGCAGGTCGGGGCCATGGCGCGCCGGACGCCGGGTAAACAGGCCTTCAATCGGGGCAATCCTGCGGGGCATGCTGGAATAGCCATTGCTGCCGCCAAGCTCAAGCGTGACAAAACCGGGACGGATATAGCCTTCATCAAACACATATACTGTGGTGCCCGCCTCTTGTGCTGCTTCGCAGGCAACGCGGTGGACTGGACGGCAGTCGCCGAACAGAATAATGACATCGATACGTTTGCGGCTGAAAAAATCCCGGTAGAAAGCGGGCAACGTTTGCATTTTACCGCAAAACCGGTGCTGGATGATGTTATTGAGCCGGTCATGCCGGAAAATCCAATCGGCGCCACAGAAATTGAGCCGGTGAACAGTATGCCCATCTGCGGCAAGCTTCTCGCCAAGGCGGGCAAAAAAAGGGGTCGCCAACCCTTGCAGGAAAAGGACGTTGAGGCGCGCCATGGTGGCCGTTGACCCCAGCGATGTTTCAGCGTGCATTCCGTCTCCCGCCTTCCGGACTGTGCGCCGCTAAAGCGCCGTTCATCTTGTGTTCATGCCTCACGTAGCAAAACCGTCCCCGGCTTTCAAACGGTTTAACGTTGTCAGCCAAGTGACTTTTAACATGAGTGACAAATTCGGTTCTTTGGGCACGATGCAAACTACCTAAAAAAATTATTAATTAAAATTTAACATGCAAAATTGACCTGAGAAGAAAGTGTCTCTATTCATATATGGCTGATAACGCGAAGGATTTTTGTTTCCGTTCAGTATATTGTAGTAAGACTGTGGTAGCGTTTTCCTGTTTCGTTATATTCTTGGGCAAGACGTTTTCAATGGTCACAAGGGGGGTATGAGCCGGTTTAAGCAGGCGTTCCATGTAAGGGCAGTGTGAATTATCGAGACGGCCGAATTTGGCAGTTGAGAATAAAAAAGCCCTGTGATAGCTTGCGGCGATTTTTCCGGACACACCTTAAAAGCACCAAATTGCCACATTTGTATTTTGTAGTGCTAGGCGTTGGCAATCTGGTCGGGCAATAACAAATACAAGAGCTTGGGGATCTTATATGAAAAGCTCCGCAGACGAGACTCAATCTCGCGAAAATATCATTGACCTTCCCAACAGTGTGAAGGCGGATCTAAACGATACTCTTGAAAATATTGGTGCAAGTTTCCTGAAGCAGGGGCAGGCGCTTGAGCGTCTTTCCCAAACCTATGACGAAAATACCTATCGGGAAGCCATTCGCGTGGCGCTTCAAACCCGTGGGCACTTGATCGTTATTGGTATGGGTAAGTCTGGTCATGTCGCGCGGAAGATTTCCGCAACACTAGCGTCCACCGGCACGCCTTCTTTTTTCCTGCACCCAGCTGAAGCATCCCACGGTGACCTTGGTATGGTCACCGCCGACGATACGCTCCTGCTGATCTCCTATTCCGGGGAAACGCAGGAAATTGTTCAGTTGCTGCCGTCCCTGAAGGCGTTTGGCAACAAGATCGTCAGCATCACCGGTGCCAAATCCTCGACCCTTGGCCGGGCATCTGATGTCGTGCTTGAAATTCCAATTGCGGAAGAAGTCTGCCCGAACAATCTGGTGCCGACCACTTCTATTGTGGTGACGGTTGCGATCGGTGACGCGCTTGCGATCTCGCTGATGCAGCTTCGTGACTTCCACGCCAAGGATTTTGCCCGGTATCATCCAGGCGGGTCGCTTGGGCGCCGCCTGTTGATGAAAGTGGAAGATGTGATGCTGACCTCAAGCGTGCCTGTGGTCTCGCCAGGGATGGTGTTGCTGGAGCTTGCCGCTGAAATGGCTGGTGGGCCTGCGGGCGTCGCAGTTGTGGTGGATGACGACAAGAAGCCCATTGGTGTTGTGACAAAAGGACAGCTTGGTGTGGCTCTTCGGGTGACCCGCCGAGTGCGTGAAGTTGCCGCACACCAGTGCATGAGCAAGGAATTCTCTGTCATCCGCAAGAATGTTATTGTAGACGAGGCAGAGAGCACAATGCGTGCTGACGAGGTGAAGTTCCTTGTCGCGGTTGATGAACATGGCCGCTATGCCGGGATTTACAAACACGGAGACTAAGCATTGGTTACGCGGGAGCAACAGTTTGGACACCGTGTCCGGTCTGCTCTCGCGGTGCAGTCGGGTGTTGTCTTTGCACTTGCAGTCCGGGAAATGTACCGTAAATTCGGCGCTTATAAACTGGGTGTCGTCTGGGCTCTGATTGAACCGATAATGATGATCCTTGTGTTCATGCTGATTTTCGGTGCGCGCGGCCGTGGCGAGTTCGGTTTTATTGATCCGCCGCTTTTTATTCTCGCCTCCTTCCTGCCTTTCAAAGTGCTTTTTACCCAAAGTCTGCAGAATGTGAATACGTCGGGCCGCGGTATCGGCGCGTTCAAGGCGCTCAGGCAGGTCAGCCTGTTCGACCTTATGCTCGCGCGCATCCTGTTGACGAGTGTGACGGCTCTTTTGTCGCTTGTGGTGATATCGCTGGGGCTTGCGTGGGTAGGCTATGATCCGGTGCCTGACCGTTTGATCGAAACCCTGGCTGGCCTTGCGCTGATCATGCTTTTTGGCTTTGGACTGGGCATCATCTTTTGTGTACTGGGTTCGTTTGCCAAGGAAATGGACAAGATCACCGGGCTTATCAACTTGCCGCTTCTGTTTTTGTCCGCGGTATTTTTCCCGATGACCATCGTGCCGGAACCCTTCCGGACCTACCTGTCCTATAATCCGCTTGTGCATCCGATGGAGATGATTCGGGAAATGTGGTTCTCGCATTATACCAGCCCGGTGCTTGATCTTCGGTATTACGGCATTTGGCTCGTCTGTCTCTGGGCGCTTGCCATGGCGTGTTACCGGTTGCGCTGGCGGCAGATTGTTGCGGCATGATCAGAGTAACCAGACTGACAAAATCTTTTTTGATGAAAGGTGGGCGACGGCGGGTCCTGCGTGATCTCTCGTTCGAGGTGCCCAGTGGCAGCAACCTGGCCATCATTGGTGGCGAAGCCAGCGGGAAATCCACGCTTGTGAATTTGATCGGCGGTGTGGACTATCCCGACAGAGGCAAGATCAGGCGGGCAGGCACAATTTCCTGGCCGTTTGGCCAGATGCGGTACGAACGGTCGATGACGCTGTCGCAAAATCTGCGGTTCCTCTGCCGTGTGCAGGGGGTGCGCGATTTTGATGATATTCAGCAGCAGGTCCATGAGTTGACGGGGTTCGAGCGCGAATTTGGCAACCCGGTTGAGATGCTTCGCCAGCCCGAGCAGCGGCTGCTGAACGTGGCGCTCAGCCTGAGCTTTTCTTTCGATATCATGTTGCTGGACGGTAAGCCCAGTTTCAATAATTTGCCCAATAAGGAGCGGTTTGAGGAGAAAATGGCTGAAAAAATGTCGCAGTCCTCTATCATTCTCGCGACGGGCAAGCCAAAAGAAATAGGCAGGGAGTATGCTTATATACTTGTGCTCGATGGTCAATCTGGTCGATTGTACGACAATCGACGGGATGCTATCCAAGCGTTTAAGGCGTCTGTCGATAACAGGCCGGTGACGGTCGATAATAACCAGTCGAAAACGGTGGATACACCTCCGGTGACTGAGGGTGGAAACGTTCGTGGAATTAGAAACTAAACGGATCGGCCGCGCGGCTGGTTTTTTCAAGGCGCAGAAGCCCTTTTTCTGGGTGCTTGTAGCTTGGTTTATATGCTTTCTCTATTACATGCTGATCGCGTCGGACCGCTATGCACCTGAAGTGCAGGTCTATGTCAAGTCGGTCAAGATGCAGCAGGCGACGGAGCTTTCGGCGCTCTCGGTGCTGACAGGTACAGCGACGACCACGCCCGATATTGCACTGCTGCAAAGCTATCTGCACTCCCATGACATGTTGATGCAGTTGGAAGAAAAGATCAGCCTGAGGGAACATTACCAGACGGAGGAAGCCGACTTTCTTTCCCGCCTGCCGAGTAGCGCTTCGGAGGAGGATTTTCTTGACTATTACCGTGACCATGTTGAGCTGGAGCTTGATGAGTCAAGCGGCATCCTGAGCATCAAGGCGGAGGCGTTCACACCTGAATATGCCATGAAGCTGACGCAGCATATCCTTGTTGAGGGCGAGGCCTTTATCAACAAGGTTGGCCAGGATATCGCCCTGAAGGAAATCCGCTTCGTGGAAGGCGAGCTTGATCGTGCACGGCTTGAACTGCAGGAGCGCCAGCGCGCGCTTTTGATGTTTCAATCGCAGTACCAGACACTGAGTCCTGAAGCAGAGGGGCAGGCCTTCCAGCAAGTGATGTCGGGCCTCAAGGCAGAGCTTGTTCGCCTGCGGGCCGAGGAAAAGGTACTGACAAGCTATCTCAATGAAAAAGCGCCTGAGGTTGTCTCCATGCGGTCGCGTATTGCCGCGATCGAGGAGCAGCTTGCGCAAGAGCAGGACAAGCTGACCACCGGCAAAACCAACGAAAAGACGCTTGGTGAGGTTAATCTGGATTACAAAGAGCTTGAGCTTAAACTGCAGTTTGCGATGGATGTCTATAAGTCCGCATTCGCCACGCTTGAGCAGACCCGGGTGGACGCCTATCGCAAGCTCAAGCATCTGGTGGTGGTACAGGCTGCATCACTGCCTGAGGAAGCCGCCCACCCGCGGCGGGCTTATATGCTGCTGACAATATTTGTACTGATGACCCTCGCATACGGTATCACAGCACTGGTTGTTGCGACGGTAAGGGAACACCGTGATGTATAAGAATAAACACATGATCAGAACCAGCCTGAGCGCGGGCTCTTTCCAGGCCACCTTACGCCGGGCATTTGCCGCGGCGCTGCTGCTTATGATGTGGTGCCTGTCTCCGGTTTCCGGTGCGCACGCACAGATGGAGGCTATCAGCCAGAATGCCTCGCCCGCCCAGACGGGCGAAACACGCGCCCTTGAAGGGCACCGGGTCTTTGGTGACTGGATTTTCGACGGACAGTTTTCCAAGCAGCAATTTACCGGCTTTAATCCGGACTATCGCGTGGCGACCGGCGACCAGATCGCCATTCAGCTATGGGGTGGCTTTGATTTTCAGGGTGGCCTGATTGTTGATAATCAGGGCAACATCTTTTTGCCGAAGGTCGGGCCTGTGAAGGTGCGCGGTGTGCGCAATGCCGACGTGAACGAACTGATCACCGAGGCGGTGCAAACAGTCTATAAGAATAATGTCGGGGTTTACGCGTCCCTTGCGGAGGCCGAGCCGGTGAAGGTCTTTGTTACCGGGTTTGTTCGCAAGCCGGGGCTTTACGCGGGCCATTCTTCTGACAGTGTGCTCCGCTTTCTTGACCTGGCGGGCGGGATAGATCCGGCGCGCGGTAGCTTTATCGCCCTTGAACTGTTGCGCCGCGGCGAGGTTGTCAAATCCTTCAATCTCTATGATTTTATTTTTGAGGGCCGTTTGCCGGCGCAGCAGCTTTTTGACGGCGACACCATTCTGGTGAAGAGCGTGAAGGCCCAGGTTGGCGTACTCGGCCTTGTGCAAAATCCGTTTGTATTTGAATTCAGCGAAAGCCCGGTCTCCGCGCACAAGATCCTTGAAATGGCGCGCCCAACCTCGCGGGCAACTCATGTTCGTGTTCATCGCAACAATCGCATCAAAGAGGAAGTGGAATACTACTCCCTTGGCAAACTGGACGATGTCATCGTCGAGGCCGGGGATGTGATCGAGGCGACCTCCGACAAGATGCCGGGCACGATCGCGGTGCGTGTGGAAGGGGAACACCAGAGTCGTCAGGAATATATCCTGCCCTATGGGGCAAAACTATCTGATGTTCTGGCGAAGATTGAATTTTCACCCAACGCGGAAAAGGGCGCGATCCAGCTGTTCCGCAAAAGTGTGAAGGTACGCCAGAAAGAAATGCTGATGGCCCAGTTGCAGGCACTGGAAAGCAGCGTTCTGACCGCGCGGTCCAAAACCAACGAGGAAGCGGAACTGCGCCAACGTGAGGCGGAACTGGTCATGCAGTGGGTTGCGCGCGCCAAGGACATCGAGCCAAGGGGGCAGGTAGCGCTTGCTGGCGGTGACCATATTCGCGATGATATCCTGCTGGAAGCCGGCGATATCATCCGCATCCCGCGCCGGAGCAATCTCGTCATGGTGCATGGGGATGTCCTGTTCCCGAGCGCGATGGCTTTTGCCGAAAAACGTACTCCGCAGGATTATATCGATATGGCGGGTGGTTTTGTACAGACGCGCGGCAGCACCAATGTGCTTATACTGCACCGCGACGGGACCTTCGACAAGCTCGACAATGGCGATCTCGACAGCCGACGGATAGAGCTTAATCCGGGGGATGAGATTTTTGTTCTGCCGCGGGTTCAGACCAAGAATTTCCAGTTGGCAAAGGATGTTGTTGGCCTGCTGTATCAGATTGCAGTGTCGGCGGGGGTTATCCTGCGCTTGTGATAATGACGGGTGGTGCCGCACTTGAGCATAATTTCGCCTAATTCGTGTAGCACCTGTAACCTTTGTAACACGCTCGTCAAAATAAGATGTTGGTAATGAGTTAAATTTCGGTCGAATATGTATAACGATGCGAAATGATTGGGTTAAATTGCAACAAGATGCGCTAAAACGACTGTTTTAGTGCGTATCTGGTTGACAATGTGCAACTTATATAGTTAGCGAGTGTCAAGGGGGGTGGTCTGTTCGTCACCCGTGAAATCGACCTCGAAGGGCTTTTAGGAGGAACACTATGGCTATTTACACACGTTTCGGTACGGAAAGTAACGATTCGATTTTCGGCACGGCGGATGACGATGTCACGTATGGTGCTGAAGGCAACGATCAGCTTTCTGGCGGTACAGGTAATGACTCGCTTTATGGCGAGGCAGGCAACGACACGCTGACAGGCGGCGCGAACGACGATGAACTGTCGGGCGGCGCAGGCGATGACAGCCTCGTTGGTGGCGACGGTAACGACAATGTTTCCGGCGGTGCGAACGATGATAAGGTATCTGGCAACGGCGGCGACGATACAGTCGACGGCGGCGCAGGTAACGACGAAGTTTATGGTGGTCCGGGCGACGACGTTCTGACGGGCGGCACGGGCGACGATACAGTTGACGGCGGTGACGGCGCGGATGACATTTCCGGCGGCAACGGCGACGACAGCCTTATCGGCGGTGAAGGCGATGACACGCTCTCGAGCGGCAATGCCAGCAGCGCTTCCGGCACAGAGACGATGGACGGCGGCAACGGCGATGACGTCTTCAACGATGGCACAGGCCAGGACGTTGTAGACGGCGGCCTTGGCGACGATACGTTTGTCATCGACGGTACTATCGACGAGACGACGGACCTGACGGTATCGGGCGGCACGGTCACGATTGACCTTGACGGCGACGGCAACGCTGACACGGTGACGAACGTTGAAGTGTTCCAGGCAGACAACGTAACGATCGACATGGGCTCGAACGACGACGTTAACTTCTCGATCTCGAACAGCCTCTCTGCAGTGGCTGGCGCTTCGGCGACGGGTTCGAACTACAATGACGACGTTCTGGTTTGGGACGCCTCAGCGGACGCGATTGTCACGACGGCGACCGCGGGTACCGAGTGGGGTATCACGGCGATCAATGGTACGGCAGTTGATTCAAACGGCGACACGGTTGCTGTTGACAACGGCACGATCACCGCGCTTGACACGGACAGCGATGGCAACATCGACAGCATCAGCTTCAAAGCCTCGACCGCGTTTGCGAACGAAAGCTCGAACGTTGATGATGAGTTCACGATCACGCTGACAGACGTTTCGAACGACGACGTTTCCATCTCGATGGACGTTACGACAACGGTTGTTGAAGACTATAACTACGATGCGGCTGAAACCGGTTCGACGATCACAGGCGACGCAGACAGCGAAGACTTTGACGGCGGCAACGGCGACGATCGCTTTGTTGGCAACAACGGCGACGACACCATGGACGGTGGTCTTGGTGACGACACGCTCAACGGCGGCAACGGTGCTGATTCGCTTAGCGGTGACGCAGGTGATGACGTTATCTGGGCTGGCGCAGGCAACGATGTTGTTGCAGGCGGCAACGGCGACGACACCATTGGTGGCGGTGCTGGTGACGACACGATCACCGGTGGTAACGGTTCGAACCTGATCTACGGCGGCACGGGCGATGACAGCATTGCTTCCGGCACGGGCGCGAACACCGATGGTGATTCGACTGTCTGGGCTGGTAACGGTGATGACACTGTTACGGGCGGCTACGGCGATGATGTTATCGGTGCTGGCAACGGCAACGACGACGTTGACGGCGGCGACGGCGACGACACGATCTATGGCGGCGGCGACAGCGGCACGGATGCTCTCCGTGGCGGCGACGGCGACGACCTGATCTTCGGCGGTGCCGGCATCGACACGCTTTCGGGCAACGCTGGTGACGACACTCTCTGGGGTGGCGACGGCAACGACTTTGCTTATGGCGCGGCCGGTGATGATCTTATCTGGGCTGGTGCAGGTGCCGACGTGGTTACCGGTCAGCTTGGTGACGACACCATCTGGGGCGGTGCAGGCAATGACACGCTGAACGGCAACGAAGGCGCGGACGTGATCAACGGCGGCGCTGGTGTTGACAGCGTGATGGGTGACGCAGGCAACGATACGCTTGACGGCGGTGCTGGTGACGACGTTGTGGCCGGTGGTGCCAACAATGACGTTGTTTCCGGTGGTGACGGCAACGATGACCTGTCTGGCGATGCTGGTAACGACACACTGAACGGCGATGCCGGTGACGATACGCTCACGGGTGGCGCAGGTAACGATGTGATGTATGGCGGTGCCGGTGACGACGAGTTCACCAGCGATGCTGGCAGCGACACGCTTGATGGCGGAGCCGGTGCAGATACGTTCATCTTCAGCGCGGGCCATGGCAACGACGTCATCAACGGCTTCAACGTTGATGAGGATACGCTTGACCTGACGGCGATCACCTCGATTACCGAACTGGACGACCTCGAGATGATCGATACGTCGCTCAACGGTACAAGTGGTGTGTTGCTGACCACCAGTGATGACGAATCGATCTTCGTGGCAGGCGTTACCTCCGCTGAGATCGTGGTGGCGATCGATATCGCATAAGCCATCTCGGTAATAAGCACCAAGAAAACTGGGGGAGCCAACCGGCTCCCCCTTTTTGTT
>NZ_JAOBPP010000012.1 GCF_025574465.1 Kordiimonas aestuarii | reverse complement strand
AAACTCATAAAAGGGATTCCCAAACAGGCGAAGATATGATTCAACGCTTCTCAAATCATTGAGGAGGTTTTGATGCGCCGCCGCCGGTATGAACTGACAGATTATGAATGGTCGATCATAGAGCCTTTGCTGCCGAACAAGCCGCGCGGGGTGCCTAGGGTGGATGACCGCCGGGTGATCAACGGCATCTTGTGGCGCTTTCGGGCGGGAACGCCGTGGGCAGACATTCCCGAAAGATATGGTCCCTACACCACCTGCTACAACCGGTTTGTCCGCTGGCGCAAGGCCGGGGTGTGGGACCGACTGTTCGAGGCGGTGAGCAAAGCCCATGACGGTGACATCATTATGATCGACAGCAGCTGTGTCCGTGTGCATCAACAAGGGGCCACGGCAAAAAGGGGGATCAGGACGATGGCTGCATGGGCCGTTCCCGGGGTGGACTGACCACCAAAATCCACGCCCTCGTCGATGCGGATGGTCTGCCGATCAGGCTTTCGCTGACTGCTGGACAGACCCACGACAGCAAACCGGCCCTTGATCTGATTGAGGACATCAAGGAGGAAGCGATCTTGCTCGCTGACAAAGCCTATGATACCGACGCGCTTCGTGCCTTCACCACAGCGCGCAGAGCTTGGGCCAATATTCCGCCAAAAGCCAACCGCAAGCAGTCCTTTACCTTCAGTAAATGGCTGTACCGACACCGTAATCTCGTCGAGCGTTTCTTCAATAAGCTCAAGCACTATCGGGGCATTGCAACGCGCTATGACAAAAACCCGGAGAATTTCCTCGCCGCTGTAAAACTGGCTTCAGTCTGTATCTGGTTGAAAAATTATGAGTCTACGACCTAGTCGCCTTCGCGCCTGGCCGGGAGGCTTTTTTCTGCCCCGACATATGTGGCGCCCTGAACTTTCCCGGCACCGTTCAGGTCAAACGTCAGATACCCCTGGCCTTCAAGCCGCCCCGGAAAATGAAAATGCGTGGGCGACAGCGGCACAATGCGGCCAGAATATTCCCCGCCTTCATACACCAGCAAAGTGTCGCCTTTCAGGACGATCTCCAGCTTCACGCCATCTTCATAGGTATAACTGCCGCTGTAACCCGCGATACCGGGCAATACACTGTCGTCAACAGGCATAAATTCGGTGGAGACAGACCGCTCGACAAACCGGCGGTATGAACCCTCCGGCAACGGGTCAGCAGGCGTTTCCTGGCGGAAACGCAGGGCGATTTCGCGCAGGCCGTCGTCATCCAGCAGGCTGTCGCCTTCCACACCGGCCGACACAAGTTGCCCCAGCCTCTTCATCCAATCCCCAAACGCCTCACGGTATCTGATGAGCGCTTCGCGGTCGGTGATCATGCCGTGTCCGGGCACGATAATCGTATCCTTGTCGGTGATCCCCAACGCGGTATCAATCATATCGATCTGCCCCGCGGCACCCCCGCCATAAAATGTAGGATGCCAATTGGTCATGAACGCATCACCGGTAAAAAGCACGTTTTGCTCCGGCAGGTAGATCAGCAGGTCACTTGCGGTGTGTGATTTTACGGGGTGAACCTCGAGCTGAAGTCCGGCGTCCGTGAGGGTGGAAAGCAGTTCCAGTCCCCTGTTGTCATTGTCTGGGCTCGGTGCATATTGCACCACCGTGGCGCCGACCTCCTCAAACATCTTGTTGCCGCCCGTATGGTCCATATGTCCATGGGTGTTAATGACATGCGTAACGGTCTTTGGGGATATCTCCGCAATCGCTGACTTCAGTTCTTGCGATGCCCTTTCCATCATGGCATCGACGACCAGAAGTCCGCCATCATATTTGAGCACGCCCACATTGGACCCTTGTCCCAGGCCGGGGTACAGCACATAGAAATCATCGCTAACCTGCTTTGGAACGATATGGTCTTCTGTCTGCGCGTGGCTGGGCATAGACGCCGCCATCAAAACGGCAACTGCCACCGCCTGAGATAATTTTCCCACGGTTATTTCTCCCCCTCCTCATAATGACCTCATGGTTGTACCTGACGGACCCGCGCGGCCCCTACCAGCCCGTTTCGACCAACCGAGGCCCCTGTGCGGCAAAACGGGCAAGAAAAAGGGCCGGAAAACCCGGCCCTTCATCACTTGGTCTGTGGCAAAACTTACCAGATGTGCACACGCTCCTCGGGTGGCAGGTAAAGTGCATCACCCGGCTTCACATCAAAAGCCTCGTACCATTCGTCCATGTTGCGCACGATACCGTTCACCCGGAACTCAGCAGGCGAATGCGGATCGGACTTGAGACGGCTGATCAGCTCTTCCTCGCGGTATTTGCGTTTCCAGACCTGCGCCCACGCCATGAAGAAACGCTGGTCGCCGGTCAGGCCGTCAATCACCGGCGCTTCCTTACCGCCCAGCGACAGCTTGTAAGCGTGGTAAGCCATGGCAAGGCCACCGAGGTCACCAATATTTTCACCCATGGTGAAGGTGCCATCTACGTGATGGCCCGGCACCGCTTCATACCCATTGTACTGGTCACCCAGGGCCTTTGTGCGGGTCTCGAACGCTTCGCGGTCTGCGTCCGTCCACCAGTTGCGCTGGATACCGTCAGCATCAGACTTGGAGCCCTGATCATCAAAGCCGTGGCCCATTTCATGGCCAATAACCGCACCGATGCCGCCATAGTTGACAGCAGGATCGGCCGCGAGGTCGAAAAACGGTGGCTGCAGGATGGCGGCCGGGAAGACGATCTCGTTGAATTGCGGGTTGTAGTAGGCATTGATGGTTTGAGGGGTCATGAACCACTCGTCCTTGTCCGTCTGGCGGGTCAGGCGATCGATCGTGTCCTCATAGTTATAGTCGTTGATGCTTTTGGCGTTGGCGAACAGGTCACCTTCCTTGATCTTGATCGCGGAAAGGTCTTTCCACTTGTTCGGATAACCAATTTTCGGATTGAACGACGCAAGCTTCTTGTGCGCTTCGACCTTGGTTTCTTCGCTCATCCATTCAAGGCTGTCGATACGCTGGCCAAGCGCCGCACGCAGGTTAGCAACCAGCTTGACCATTTCTTCCTTCGCCTCAGGCGGGAAATGACGTTTCACATAAACCTGACCGATAGCCTCACCAAGCGCGTCCAGCGCACTAACACGAGCCACACCACGCTTCCAGCGATCCTGCTGTTCAGGCTGGCCACGCAGGGTCTTGCCGTAGAAGTTGAAGTTTGCCTGTTCAATGTCCTCAGACAGCACGGCGGCGTGGTTGGAGATGGTATGGTAGGTCAGATACGCCTTCCAGTCAGCAACCGGAATTTCATTCACCAGCGTAATCGCGTCCTTGAGCGGCTCAGGCCCGGAAACATTAAACTTCTCCACACCTTCAACACCACCGGCGCTGAAATAGGCCTCCCAGTCAAAGCCCGTGTAGTTTGCCTTCAACTCATCCATGGTGGTTGGGTTGAAATTCTTGTCGCGGTCACGACGCTCGGCGCGTGGCCACTGCTTTTCAGCCAGGTTGGTTTCAAGCGCCAGAATGGCTTCCGCCTTTGCCGCCGCGTCTTCCACACCCGCAAAGCCCAGCATCTCGGCGATGTGCGCTTTGTATGCCTCGCGGATCGCGCTAAAGCGCTCATTATCCTCAAGGTAATAATCGCGGTCTGGCAGGCCCATGCCGCCAAGGCCGATGTTCAGGATGTAACGATCCGGGTTTTCGCGGTCGATACCAAGCCCGCCGGTGACGGGCGACGCGCTGCCGTCCAGCCCTTCACGGCCGAAGGCTTTCGTCAGGTCATCGACATTCTCAATGCCGGCAATCGCGTCAAGCGTCGGGCGCAGCGGATCGATACCCCTGGCATTAACGGCCGCAACGTCCATATAGCTTGCGTAATAATCGCCGATCTTCTGCTCGACGGAGCCTTGCGGGTAATCACCGCCCGACACCTCGTCAATGATCGTTTTTACACGGTCGCGGGACCGTTCAGACAATACAGTAAAGGCACCATAGTTGGTGCGGTCGGCAGGCAGCTCGAACGTATCAAGCCAGTGACCGTTCATATATTCAAAGAAGTTGTCGCCCGGCTTTACGTCGGTCTTCTGGGCGGTTAGGTCCACACCCCAGGCGCCAAGTTCAGGCGCTGCCGCTTCTGCGGTCATTTCGGTTTTTTTGGCATCTGCATTTTGATCAGACGCATTGTCGCCACAGGCCGCAAGCAGCAGCGCTGTCACCGCGACAGATGATTTGAGAAGTGACTTAAGCATGTATCCCCCTCCAGGATTGTTGTTGTCTTTTTCCCTGCGGCACCAGCCATGCGCGCAGGATGCGGGCGTCATAAGACAGCGCCTTGTCGCGCGGGTCAATATGAAGATGCATATGCAATAAAAAACGAGGGCAAATGCCCTCGTCCCTTATCAGTCGAAA
Source organism: Kordiimonas aestuarii (assembly GCF_025574465.1). GTDB lineage: Bacteria > Pseudomonadota > Alphaproteobacteria > Sphingomonadales > Kordiimonadaceae > Kordiimonas > Kordiimonas aestuarii. The sequence continues at coordinate 97,677 of NZ_JAOBPP010000012.1, read as the reverse complement.
CTCATTTACGGGAAAAGGCTTTATTCGTCGCCGCGATAAATTGTCCTGCATGGAAACGGGATGGAAATATCGTTCGCGTCGAACTGTTCCTTGATCGTTTTCAGGAGATGCCAGTTCAGCGCCCAATAGTCGCCCGCGTTACACCAGACCCGCACCACAATATCGACGGAGCTGTCGCCAAGGCCTTTAACTGCCACCAGAGGTTCCGGCTCGGTAAAACAGCGTTCGTCTTCGCTCAGCACTTTTTTGATGATGTCCAACGCCTTGTCGATATTGTCGCTGTAGCTGATGCCGTACAGCTGATCAAGCCGACGCGTATCATGATAATTGAAGTTGCGAATGGCGCTGCCCCATACCGAATTATTCGGGATGGTGATACGCACATTATCGGGCGTGTCCATCTTGGTCATGAATAGCGAGATCGCCTTCACGGTCCCTGACTGGCCGCCAACTTCCACGAACTGGCCAATCCGAAATGGACGGAAGATAAGCAGCATCACACCAGCCGCCAGGTTCGAAAGCGTGCCCTGCAGTGCAAGGCCGATGGCTAGACCTGCGGCACCAAGAACTGCAACGAGGCTTGTCGTCTCAACACCGAACTGACCAAGAAGGGTAATGCCGGTGAATACAAAAACAGCATATTTCCCAATGCTTGAAAGGAAGTTCGCAACTGTCGTGTCGATCTTTTCGCTGCGCGCGAACAGCTTGTCCAGCCGGCGCTCCACAAAACCGGCAAGCCAGAGCCCGACCAGGAGAACCGCAAACGCGCCCAGCAGCGTCAGGCCGATCTCAATTCCATAAGCAACGATCACATCCATTGATGGCGCGTCTTCCGAGAAAAAATCCATAGTCAAATCATCCTTAATTGCCCCCTCGAGATACGGGCATTATGCAGCCATGCACCTGATGTGGAAACAGGCAATATGGCGAATGTTAGTGCAATGCTTCCGGCAGGGTCCAGCCTTTGAGGATACCCCCGGCACGCGCGAGAAAGGCTGCTCCCATCGCAAGCCAAAGCGCCATGGGCCCCGGCACATCGAAGTGGATCAAGAGGCAGAACGAACCAGCACCAAGGAATGTCGCCGTCGCATATATCTCGCCCTTTTTCATTACGAGCGGAATTTCATTGCAGATGATATCACGGATAATACCGCCCGCCGCGCCCGTTACCACGCCCATCATGGTGGCGATCAGCATGCTGCCGGTCACATCCAGTGCTTTCTCTGCCCCCACCACACAAAACAGTGCAAGGCCGATGGCATCAGCCCATGTCAGCCATGTAAGGCGCTTGCCCGCCAGATGCCGCGAGAAAAAGAAGGTAAGGCCAGCCGCCGCAAAAGCGATATAGATCGGCGTGGTGCCCTCGACCCAGAAAACAGGCTGGTCAAGCACGAGGTCGCGCAAGGTACCGCCACCGATGGCGGGCATTAGCGACAACGCCATAATGCCGAACAGATCCATGCCGCTTCTGACGGCAGCAAGCGCACCTGAAATAGCAAAGACAAAGATGCCAACAGCATCAAAAATTAGCAGAAGGTTTTCCATGGGACTGCCTCGGTTGCTGCACCATTAAATGCTTGCCGCATAGACGGCATCAAGATCAAGGTGCTTTTCCAGTGCATTGGCCAGCGCGTCAAGCGCTTCGTCAACCTGCAGGCTAAATTCTGCATCGCTACCGACGGCTCCCATGTGCTCGAGAAAGGCTCTCCGGAACGCACCGCTGGTGAAAAGACCGTGTACATATGTGCCCATGACCCGGCCATTGGGTGACTGCACACCAACAACCTTGCCGTCAACGGTCATGAAGGGCCGGGCCTTCCCATCGGTACGGCCCGCGTGAATTTCATAACCCTTAAGCTGATGCCCCAGCGCTTCGGCCGTTACGTTCTTCACAGCTTTGCGTGGCCAAAGGGCGGTTTCGACATTCAGGAGATGGAGCCCGTCTTCCTCGCCGCCCTTGCCTTCAGTGCAATCAGGATCGCTGACCCTCGCACCCAGCATCTGATATCCGCCGCACAGGCCCAGCACATAGCCGCCAGCGCGCACATGGGCATGAATGTCATGATGCCAGCCCTCAGCCTTGAGGAAGCGCAGGTCGGCGATTGTCGCCTTGCTGCCCGGCAGGACGATGAGGTCTGCGTCACGCGGCAAGGGCTTGCCTGGCGGCACCACAATCAATTCAACGTCGTCCTCCACCGCCAGGGGGTCGAGGTCGTCAAAATTGGCGATGCGCGGCAACAGCGGCATCACAACACGCAGTTTGCATGCCTTTGCGGCTTTCTCGCGCTCAAGCACCACCGCATCTTCCGCCGGTAGATTACGCACCTCCCGCAGAAACGGCACGACACCGAAGACCGGCCAGCCGGTTTCCCGCGTGATGGCGTCAATCCCACCACCGAACAGCCGCACATCGCCGCGGAACTGGTTGATGATCACGCCCTTGATCAACGCCCGTTCTTCAGTAGGCAACAAATGGTATGTCCCCGCGACCGCCGCGATAACACCGCCCCGGTTAATGTCACCCACCAGCGCCACAGGTGTATTGGTCGGCAGGGCAAAGCCCATATTGGCGATGTCTGTCGCGCGCAGATTCACCTCCGCCGGGCTGCCCGCGCCTTCCACAAGCACAAGGTCGGCGTCTGCCCTCAACAGATCAAAACTGTCCGTCACCTTGCAAAGAAGCTCCTGTTTGTGCTGCTGGTACACATGCGCCTCGGCGCGGCCATATGGCTGACCGTGCACGATAATCTGGGCGCCAGTGTCACTTTCGGGCTTCAGGAGAACCGGATTCATATGCACACTGGGCTGCACACGCGCCGCACACGCCTGAAGCCATTGCGCACGGCCGATTTCCCCGCCATCTTCCGCGACAGCTGCGTTGTTGGACATGTTCTGCGGCTTGAACGGCAGGACACGCAAACCCCGGTTCACAAACGCCCGCGCAAGCCCCGCGACGAGCACAGACTTGCCCACGTCAGACCCGGTACCCTGCAGCATGAGCGCCCTTGCCGTCATGAAAGCGCCTTGACCCGGTGGGGTGCTAGGAATTGCTCACCATCCTCGTCCCAGCGGGAAACCTTGACTTCAAACGCCGCCTCAAGGTTGGCGTCGGTCAACACCTCATCGGGCGTACCGCTTGCCAGCACGGCACCGCCGGTTAACAGCACAAGCCTGTCGCAATAGCGCAGCGCAAAACTGAGATCATGCATCACAATCAAAACCCCCACGCCTGCCGCCGCGACCTTGCGCATGATCTCCATCACCTGAAGCTGGTGCAAGGGGTCAAGCGACGCCGTTGGCTCATCCGCCAGCAAGTAGGGTGCACCTACAGCCATGGCGCGCGCCAGCAACACGCGGGACCGTTCCCCACCTGACAAGGTGGTGACAATGCGGTCGCGCATGGACCAGCAATCCGTGACCTGCATCACGTCCTGGATGATCTGTTGGTCAGCGTCACCAAGCTCCTGCCATGGGTTGAGATGCGGCGTGCGGCCAAGGCCCACAATACGTTCCACCGTCAGCGGCCAGTGCACGGGCGCGCCCTGCGGCACATACGCCAGCCGCTTCGCGCGTTCCTTGGGGCCTAACCCCTTGATGTTATTGCCGTCAATGCTGATGATGCCTTGGTTTGCCTGCACAATATCCAGAATGGCCTTCAGCGCGGTGCTTTTACCAGCGCCGTTAGGGCCGATAAGCCCCACGACCTCGCCAGGCTTCAAATCAAACGAGACCTTGCGCAGAATATCGTTACCGCCAAGCAACACGCTCAGGCTTTTGACCGACAGGCCGTCGTTCACCGGATCGCTCATCGCATGCTCTCCCGCGTTTTGAAGACAATCAGAAGGAACACCGGTGCACCGATGATCGCCATCACCACGCCAAGTCTAAGCTGGCCATGCCCGACGGGCAACCGGGTCAGGATATCCGCAAAAACCATCACCGCGGCCCCGCACAACGCGCTGGGCAGCAAAATTCGCCGTGGTTCGAAGCCGACAAAGGCACGTACGATATGTGGCACCACAAGCCCGACAAATCCAACCGCACCACAAATGGAAACGGTGGCCCCAACGGAAAATGCGGTCCCAAGGATCACCCGCCAGCGCAGGTTTTTAAGATCCACCCCAAGCGTACTGGCAGCTTCCTCGCCCAGACTGAGCGCATTTAGCCCCTGCCCCACGCCGATCATCAGCAGCCAGCCCAACACAATAAACGGCCCGGCCAGCATCAGGTCATCAAAGGTGCGGTTTTCAAGCGAGCCCAGCATCCACATGACCATTTCCTGCACGGTTATGGCGTTGGGGGTGAAGTTCATCACCAGCGACATCGCCGCCGTTGCAAGGCTTGAAATGCCAATACCCGCAAGGATAAGCGTCAGCACACTGGCATCACGCGACGCCAGCACCATCAAAATGATGGTGGCGACAAGCGCGCCAAGCATGGCCGTGATCGGCAGTGCAAGCGGCGCGATGGCAGTGAGGCCCATATAGATGGCGATCACTGCCCCAAGGCTGGCAGTTGCAGACACACCAATCACGCCCGGGTCGGCAAGCGGGTTGCGCAGCAGCCCCTGAAGCGCCGCCCCTGTGTAGCCGAGCGACGCCCCAGCCATGATCGCAAGGATGATACGCGGCAGCCTTAGCTCCCGCACGATAATGCTTTGGGCCGTATCACCGGGGCCAAACATACCGTCAATCACCTGCGCGGTGCTGAGGTCAACCTGACCAAACTTCGCGGACAATAGCGCCGCAACCAGAATGAGCCCCAGCAAACCGACATTGAGCGCCCATGGGTGCTTGTAAAACCCTGTCATCATCGTGCCCTCTCCGCGTCGTGGAAAAGGCCTAGTTTTTCCGCCTCGGCGCGGATAAATTCCGCCGCGTCGACAAAAAAGGCCCCGCTGCAGGACAAATATCTACTTGGCACCATAATGGTTGGCAATTCCTTGATCATATTGCGGTAGGCGCCGTGTCGGCCACCGCTCCAGTGTGAAATATGCACGGTGCCTTCGTTAAAAAAACTGCCAATGACAACGCCGGGCGGGTCCATCACCATCTTCTCAAGCGGCAGCGGTACCCAACCATGCACATCGGCTGCCGTGGCAACCGTGTCAAAACCGGCAAGCTGGATAATATCATCCACAAAAGTGCCTTGCCCTGCTGTAAAACCGCTCGGCGTCATATAGACCGCCTTCAGTTTGCTGGCAGGCTGCTTTTTAAGCGCTTCCCACCGTGTGTGATAGTCATCAACCATCGCTCTGGCGTCACTTGCCCCGCCAAGTGCTTCTGCCACCAACACAAGGTTGCGCAGGTTATCTTCCGGCGTCATTGCATAGGGCGGCCGGTAGGTGTGGATATCAAGCCGCTTGGCCATGGCGTCGCCCGCCATGCTGCCACGCCATGTGCGCACAACAAGGTCGGGCTTCCTGAGCAGCACATCCTCAAGCGCGCCTCTGGTCACCGGCAATCCCGCCGCACGCGCGGCAAAGAACGAGTTGATGTCGGCTGCCTCATCCGATACCGCAACAATATTTTCGGGCTTTGCGAATGCCAGCACATATTGATCAGCACAAAAATCCAGCGACATCACGCTGGGTTCATCCGCGTATGCGTTCGGCCCGAAGCCACCGGCTACCACGCCCAAAAAAATCAAAAACCTTCGCCACATCGGCACAAGCAATCCTTCCTCGTCACAGCACCATAAAGTGCCTATCAGGAGATATCGAACTGAAGGTTGACGCAAATGCGCGGCAACCTCCGGTCCGGTACCGGGATTGTCGCCAATACGGGGACCCGTCTCTGCGCGGTTGTCCCGACCGACAGAAAGGCGACAAGGCGGCAGGTTTCCTGGCTTCCGGATCAATCACCGCTGCCTGCTCCTTCCCAAACAGTGCGTTCACACTGTCCAGTGGATATGCAGGCGGGTGTCCCCGGATACAGTTGCGGGCACAGCCACGGCTTTCGCATTCATGCTTACCGTGTTCCCTCTTAGCTTTCGGCTCAGCAGCCGATAAGCACCATCCTTTCCCTCGCTATACTGCATGCCCTCGCGCGCGACAAGGTGAAGTTGGCTCTGCGCGGAGATGCCGCCGCTAACGCTCTATTAACGCGGGTTTGCGACACTGCCGTCTCGGCATCCTCGCTTTTGGCGTACAGGCCGCCTCGTTTTAAAGTAAAGAGAGGATCACATGTGAACCCGGTTAAAGCCCTGATAGCGTCTTCTGCCCTGTGTCTGATGACGAGCGCCCATGCGGCGGCAGACAGCCCACTCAAGTTCATGGAACACAGCGTGAGCCTGCTTACCGGTACAGGCTTTGAGGTGCCGGGCGAGAATATCTCCACCGTGACGCTGGAGCATGCAAGTGTCTGGTCGTGGGGAGATGTCTTTGGCTTTTTTGACTATCTTGACTATCACTCCAACCCTGGTGCCGCGCACAGCTGGTATGGGGAGTTTTCGCCACGCCTGAGCCTGAAAGGGCTTGGGCTCGTTGAACTGCCCAAAGGCGCTTTGGTCAAGGATGTTCTGATCTCCACAACGTGGGAGCGTGGGCGAAACGGGGTTGAGGCGTTGCTTCTCGGCGCGGGGGTTGACCTCAACGTGCCGGGCTTCCGCTTTTTGAAAACCAACCTTTATGCCCGCAAAGACACCGGGCTGGGAGCCGGTTTTGACGACATGCAATTGACGCTTTCATGGTCCCGCCCTTTTGAAGTTGGCGGTGAGACATTTGTGATCGATGGCTTTCTTGACTATGTCGTTGGTTGGGGGCCCCAGGAAACACTTGTGCATTTTGTGCCCCAGATCAAATGGGACCTTGGGCAACACATAGGCAGGCCTGGTAAAGTTTATTTCGGAACCGAAATTGATATCTGGAAGAATCAGTTCGGCATCAAGGATAGCCCCGCATTCAACACAGACCAGATTGCCATCAATGCTATCCTGAAGGTGCATTTTTAAAAAAATGGCCGATGGCATGGTGCCACCGGCCGACATGAGACCGGGGAACTGGTCTCACAAGGGTGCTCTATTCGTGGGAACGAAACGATAGTCTACACGCCGTTATTATGTCTTCCCGAGGGCAAGTGGGGCGCAAACCCTGGGAATTTTTTCAACATGCCGATGGTCGGTGCCGCAGCACCCACCCAGCACATTGATATGCGGAAGTCGCATGCATAACTCCCCACATCAACCATTGGTTTTTGCGCGTACAAACGCATGAATTTGTGCGGCAACAAAGGCCGGGTCTTCCCACTGTGGGCTGTGCCCTGCCCCTGCAATATTCAGAACATCAGGCTGCGCCGCTATACGAACCAGAAACTCTCGTTCCGCCTGAGAAGCCAAACCGTCGTTGCTGCCCCACATAAAAAGGATTGGCGCCTTGACGCTTTTTAGCGTGGGAGCAAAATCCTTATCGATAAACGCGCCCATCATTGAAACCCACACCCGGGCCGGCGCCTTCAGGCTTTCAGAAACAATGACATCCATCACAGCACTTGACATGGGACGCACCACGGTACTTTCCTGAAAGGCCCGCACGAATTCCGGATCAACCGGATCATCAAGGACTGAGACCGCCTCTCGCCAAAATTCTTCAATGTCGGCTTTCCCCACAAGGGTGGCGAAGGTGCCGATCAACACAAGCCCATCAACGCGGTCGGCATAGGCCGCGCCCATTACGCTGGCCACAAGCGACCCCATGGAATGTCCCACAACTGACGCATGCGCGATCTCAAGTATATCCATCAGGGCGATGACATCGGCGGCTTGCTGCGCCAATGTATAACCGCCGACAGGTTTTGACGATCCGCCAAACCCCCGCAGCGAAACCGCAACGGCGTGAACGTCATCCGGCAGGAAGGCCAGTACCTCTTGATAGGAACGCCATGAATCCGGGTACCCGTGAATAAAGATCGTTGCAGGCGCGGCGCGCGATCCTTGTTCAAAATATTCAAGTGTCACCCCCGACGGCAGGCTGGCGTATTTGACCTGATCCGACGCCTGGGCCACGGCAGGAACCCAAAGGAGCAACAGCAGGCCCAACAATCGAGGATAATTTTTATGGAGCATATTTTTCATGATCGGCCCTTGAGGTTGAGAAGAAATAAAGGGCCCGCCCCCCGCCAGAAAGGCGGGCCCTTCCTATTGCTCAGGCGACCTTGCGCCAGAACAAAAGCTTAGAAATCCTGAGTGAACTTCCAGCGAAGAAACCCGCATCGTTCTGCCATGACTTCGGATTCACGAAGGTACCAAAGAGAATGTCAAAGAGCGGGATATCGCCATAATTGTTGGCGTGGTGGCCGCGTTGATGATGCACGGAATGACTTTCCGGCCGAGTGACGACATAGCCCAGCCAATGCGGTGTTTTAATGTTACTATGCTGAAACATGCCGCAAAAAGCCGCCACAGTGTTCACGATCGCCGCCGCACCGCCATCAAGGCCAAACACACCAACCAGCATCACGCTACCGAGGAAAGTCCAGCCAATCATGTCAAACGGGTGAAAATAGAAGGCACCATAGATGTCCACACGTTCGGCCGCGTGGTGCATCTGGTGCATGGCGCGCCACAGTGGCTCGACCGAGTGCATGGTACGGTGCCAGACATAGATACCAAACTGCAGGACAAGGAAGCCAACTGGTATGGTAATCCAGTAAGAAAGGCCGGATGCATCAAATAGGGTATATTCGCCAAGCCAGGTGTCCCACAAGATAGGGGTGTAGCCCGCGAGCAGATAATAAACCACAAGGCTCACGACCCCCGTGATACGCCAACCGCGCACGTAGGGGAAACGGCGTGCGGGCAACAGAAAATCCAACACGCAAAAGCCAGCAAACATGCCAATAAATATCCAGTCAAACAGCCCCAGCATCGAGCCACTCCTTCCAACTTCATACAACGCTACGCCATTTACATCGGCGCTCTTTATCGCCATCATGCAATCGATGGCACCGGGGGCATATTGAGGCGACGGCTCATGTGCATCTAGTGAACTCATGGTCCAGTAGTTGGATTTTTTAATTTTACTCGCTGCTTCAATGGGTTAGCCACATTCGAAGACAACGAAACGGGTGAAACCCCTCAGTTTTCAACGAAAAACTGTACCAAAGGTACGAAAATGGAAGACCGGATCAGCAAAGGCGAACTCACGCGCACCCGCATTCTCGACCTTGCAGAAGAAGCGGTATTGCAAAAAGGCTTTGCAGCAACCTCGCTTGATGAACTGATCTCAGCGGCAGGCATTACCAAAAGTGGTTTCTTTTATCACTTCAAGGACAAGTCCGAACTCGCGAAACATATGTTTGTTCGGTACATGGAACGGGAAGACGAGATTTTTGCCGACCTTGAAGCCCGCGCGGATGCCCTGAGCGACGACCCCCTGCACAGCACGCTGATTTTGCTTAAAATGCTGGCAGACATGTTAGCTGATCTGCCGGAGACCCACCCGGGCTGCCTTGTAGCCTCCTACTGCTACCAGCATCAGCTGTTTAATGATGAAATTCGGCGCCTGAACGAAGACAGCGTGCTGACATGGCGGGCATTTTTCCTGCGCCGGCTTGAACGCATCGCCGAAGTATACCCCAACCCGGAGGTAAACCTGCGGGCCATGGCGGACCTCGCGCTCACCTTCATCGAAGGCGGTATCATCCTCTCCAAAACGCTCAGGCAGAAGGAATTATTGCCCGAGCTGCTTCTGATGTACCGGGATTATGTGCGCCGCGTCTTCAGCCCCGTCTAGTCAGTGGGCCAGTCTGGTCAGTGAGTTAGTCTTGTCGGCGGATAGAAAATCCTGAGCATCAGGCCTGCGGGCTGATATTCAACCGCGTGGTGTCCTTAACGGCAGTCAGCGCTATCGACGAATTGATTTCCCGCACGCCGTCAATTTGCGAAAGCTGATTCCAGAAAAATTCCTCATAGGCCTGAATGTTCGCCACCCGCACCTTCAGGATGAAGTCAATATCCCCCATCAATGTATGACACTCTATCACCTCAGGGAAATTCCGCACTTTCTCAATAAAATTCGGCAAATTGTCCCTGCTATGCGCCTGCATTTTTACCTGGGCAAACACCAGCACGCCAAGGCCTGCTTTTTCTGCATCCAGCAAAATGGTGTGTTTTTTGATTACCCCGGCCTCTTCAAGCTTTTGAATACGGCGCCAGACAGCCGACCGGCTGGAAGCCACTTTTTCCGCCAGGTCAACGAGAGGAATCCTTGCATCCTCTTGCATCAAATTCAGGATGCGCGCATCCAGATCATCAAGTTTTTCGGCCATTTTTTCATTTTACCAACTTAAAATGAGAAATTTTCTCATATGTTACTATACCACCGCGATCTTAGGAACCCTTTCCCAACGTCCGCGGTCTAATTTCTCCAGACTGCAACCAGGCTGCTATTGTAGCCGTTCACAGATGGAGACCTAACCATGGTTTTGAGAGGAAATACCCGAACCCGATTTTCCGTTATGGCGGAACTTGATCCCAATACCTTGTCGCGTGTATTGGAGCTTTTCACCATTCGCGGCCTGACCTGCGATACTCTCGCGGCACGGCGCACGGAAGAAGGCTTCCAGTGGATCGAACTTGATTGTTCCGACCTTGACGACCAGAGCGCCAGCGTTCTCCTCAACAAAATCCGTCAGATTGTCACCGTCAAAAGCGCCAGAATTGAGACGCTCGTTCTTCGCTTTGCAAACCTAGCGGCCTGAAGCACATGATTTCATCCATTAGACGGCGGTGTGGCCAAATCTGACCACACCGCTTTTCTTATTCCCCCTTAGAATTCCATCTTGAAATTGAAGCCGCCAAAGTGCGCGTGCCAATCTTCCCGCTTTTCATAGGTATATCTGAGACTTGCGGCACCAAACCCGCTGAAGATATTCAGGTTCGCCCCCATCTCATAGCTGGTGTCGGCGATCGCGTCGTTTGTCAGCTCAAAGAACTCCGTGCCACCCGTGAAACGGGCGCTTGTGATGAAGCGCTGCGTACCGCCAAGGCGTTTGCGGTAGCCTGCAAACACTTCGGGGCGAATGTAGACGGCGTTCTCAGCCTCGCCTTTCCAACGAAAATCGTGGCCAATAGCGACACTGCCGACACCGTCGAACCGGTCAAAGGTACGGCCTTCGATAACGAGGGCGGCACCATCACCACCTTCTTCGGTATAACCACCTTCTTTCGCGCGGGTGTAGCTCACACCCACTTTGGGGCGGATATGCAGCCCACCGAGCTTCAGGTCATAGCCGACGTGAGCATCCGCGGCACCCGTCCAGCCGTTTGACGTGCTCTCGATCGACTTGCTGAGCGCCCCGATGTTCAGCCCCCGGCTGCGGGTAACGCTGTTGTACCAGAAGGAAGCCGAACCACTGATGAAGGCGGCGCCATTACTGGCGATCATGTAGCTTGAGACGTAAGGCGTGAACAGGGAGACATCGTCGCCGTTTTCACCTGGCCGGTCAGAGCCCTGAAGCATGAAGCCCGTGCTGATCCCCCACAGCACATTCTCAGACAGGTTCTTGTCAAAACCGATCATGATACCCGCCCCGAGATAATCAGTGCCGGACGCCGAATCAGCAATATCGGAAGAACCAAAACCAACAACCTCCCGGGCCCAGAAACCGCCCGACAACCGCCGTCGTGCCGTTGTCTCGATCAACCGGTCACCCAGCGTTGCCTCAAGCTGCCTCACGCCGCTATAGGTCATCTGGAACATCGCGTTTGTTGTATCCGGCAACAGCATTTCCATCGCTGTTGCCACTTCCTCTTTACTTTCGAGAGTTGCGAGCGCGCTTCCCAGGTCGTCGGTTGGGTCAATACCGTCAAACAGGCCCTCGTAGATCGTTGCTTTGTTGCCCGCAAGTGAGAGTTCGTCTGCGGTTTTGGGGCGCACCGTCAGGACAATCTGGTCTCCGGCCTCGTTCAAAGCGAGCGAGGCATCGATCATGAACGACTTGTTGTCAAGGATCGGTGTATCCAGCCCACCGCCCAGCGTGAGAGAGCCTGCATTTAATAGTTCGTAGCTTTCTTCCTCGGTCACAAAGGTCTGGAACACGGGTGTGATGGCGACATCCTCGCCTATCACCACAGAGCCAGTGGCGTTAAAAATGCCTGCCTTGCCCTGAACCGGGTCAATCGAAAAATAGAGGGTGGCGTCGCCGGACAGATTAGCCGTGGTTACGTTGAATTGGTCATTGACCCCCAGTATCAGGTCCGCACCAGAAAGCGCGAGGTCAAGTGTCCCCTGATGGCTCACACCACCGGAAAAGATTGCATCGCTCTCAATAATCAATCGGTCATTGCCTGCGCCGAAGACTATATCACCCGCCAGTTCGCCGTCAGCCAGCGTGACGGTATCGCTGCCAGCACCCAGCCAGACATCGCCGGTAATTGTGCCCTCGTTGAGTAGTTTGACACCGCTGGTGTTTGCACGAACATCAATCGCGACCGCATCACCCGTAGTGTTATTGGTGCCGCGCGCAGCAATCCATGTGCCTGCGTTCGAGATATTGTTAACTGTGCCGGACAGGTCAACCAGCCCAAAGCTGTCTTTGCCCGCACCCGCAGCGGAGGTATAGATAGTCCCGGCATTGCGGAATTTCGTGACCGCGGATTCTGCGTCGATCAGCACAGCCGTCGCATTACCGCCTTCGCTATAGGTCACGGTACCGTCTGTGGCGGTTTCCTGCGTCAGGCTTGAGGTCGCCTCCAATGTTCCCCGGTTCAGGATGGTCCGCGCTTCTGTGCGCGCACCCAGTTCAATGCCAATTGCGTCAGCGTCCAGCGTGGCAACATCCACCCGCCCTTTATCAATGTGGAGGCCACCGGAAAGGCGTGTCCAGGCATCGCCTTCACCACCAAGTATCTTGATGCCCCAAGCGTCCAGCCCTGCAGATGACCCCGTAACCGCCATGGAGCCTTTCTGCACAACGGCATAATCCAGGCCGTCAACCTGACCGATAACAAGATCACTGCCGTCTTCCTTGAGGTTTTCAATCAATAATGCCGGTGCGCCGCCAAACGATGTAATGGCAGACGTCGGTACATCTTCATCGTCATCCGGGTTGTCGTTGACACCAACACCGCCAAACAGCACCCCGCCGGAAATATCGTTGGTCAGATGAAGGCCGGCTTTCGCGGGTTTGGCGGCAACAATATCACCATCGGCATCCGTCGTCTGCGCCACGCCGACATTGATGCCTCCCTGATGCACAAAGGCCCCGTCAATCGCACCGCTTTGCAAAACACCGATGCCGTCCCTGAACCGCGACAAAATAGCGCCATCAACCGTGACATCGCCTGTCACGTCACCTGCGATATGCAGGCCAATGCTTCCCGCGCCGCTCATGGTGATCCCGCCATCGAAATTCAGGTCGCCCTCTAGGTTGCTGCCGATATAAATCCCTTTGGAGCCGCCACCGCCAACAGTGATAACGCTGTCTTCTGATAGGTTGATATCACCTGCAAAAACGCCGGTGCCAAACAGGCCAAAGCCAACATTTTCTGAGGCTGTGCCGGATGGGCTTGGCCCCGGCACATTAATGGTGCCTTCGATATCAATCCCGGCTGTCAGGCGCAGGTCATCCCCCGTATCGACCTTCAGCCCGATGCCTGAAAGGTCGCTGTTGGCAACGAGTTCCCCCTGCATAAGCAAGGTGTGATTCCCGTCGAGCGTGAGAGCCGCCCCGTTGGCCACCGTAATGGAACCATCCGCAGTAATCGTCAGCTTCCCTGTGCTGCCAAGAAAACTGCTTGTCGTCACTGTTGTGGTCTGGTCGGTATCAATCGTTTTGTCGTCCGCGAACGCCTGCGATGCAAGCGGCGGAATCATGGAGCCGGTGAAGGCGAGAAGGCAAAAGGCGGGCAGATGGCGAAAACTATTAGAAAAAGACATGCTTAGCTCCCAAGCAACAATAGGTCCGATTGATACGGGGAGCGTGGCGTTTTCCTTTGGTTTGAGGCCGAAAATCAGGCCCCGCACCGCAGATAATATGTGCATCCGCACCTCCTTCCTGCTTTCAGCGAACGGGAGATCCGGAATGCTTAGCCATAGCACCCCCAAATCGTGCAATGGCTCTCGACTAAGGTAAAATAGCTGAACGCAACCTGAACGAGCCGCCAAACTTTCGTTCAGACAGGGCTTAGGAAAAGAAAATGCGAGCTACGGTGATAGCTCGCATTTGGTATTTCATGCTTCGTTATGCCGTTTTATTAGCAAGTGATACCGCGCCGGCCCTGTCAGATTTCAACCCGAAGAGCGGGCGTAAGATGGCCACGCGACGGATGGCATATTCGTGCAGAACTGCGCAACAACCCGCTGTTCCCAACATCACCATCAAGAATTCCGGCACAGCGCCAATCAAATAGGGCGCCAGCGCGACACCAATCAGGATGATCACTGTCTGATGCAAAATATAATATGGGAACACCGCTTCGGTTAAATAGCTAAGCGCAGGGCTTGGCCGGTTGAGGTATTTTTCCGCCACCCCAAAAAGTGCCGCTATCACCCACCACATGTAAGCCACGCGTGCCGCCCGTGCGATTTGCATCTGTGCACTATCAACCACAAGGGCATCCCAGTTAAGCCAAACCGGCGTCAGTACGCCCCCGGTGAGAACAGCCGCACCCAAGGCCAGCTTCCAGTGTTTGCCGATACCAGCCCAGAAATGCCCACTTTTCGCACATAGAAGACCGAGGAGAAACCAACTGCCATAGCGAATATGCCCGCCAGGGTCATTCATGAAGTCATGGGTTTCCGGGTACTGCATGTCCACCGTAAAGCGGTAGAAAATGAACGGCAGTACTGGCAACACGACAATGAGGGGAGATGCCAGTACGCGGCTGATAGAGGTCGGCATCCTCACCCGCCGCATGACAGCCAGAAGTGGAATGGCAAGCATGGTGTAGATCAGCACATACATCACATACCACAGATGGTTATAGGTCGGGGTAGCCACCTCCCAGTGCCGGCCAAAATCGACATACAGTTTGTAAAAACTCCAGTACCCCGGTTCGATCACTCCGCCATGCAACAGCTCAAAATAGGTTTGCGGCGGCACAATGAAAAAGGAGCCGAAAAGAAGTGGAATCATCAACCGCTTGAACCTTGACCAGGCAAATCCTCCCGCCGCCACCTTGTCTGCCGCATACCGCACTGCAATGCCCGAGATCACAAAAAGAAGGGGCAATCGCCAGGGATTGAGCAGCATCATGAAGGGCTCAAGAAATGTGCTTTCATATGGGCTTTTGACGTGCCAGCCCCATGTCACGTAATACATACCTACATGATAAAAAATTAGCAGGCCGAAGGCGATCACACGCAACCAGTCAAGGTCGTACCTGCGTGATGTGAATGATGTGTTCATTGTTATTTCCTCGCTACGTCTCTCGGGTGTTTCCAAAGACCTAGCGACACAAGGCCCAAACGACGAGCCCCCATGACACCGGCGGCGGCTGGGTGTGACAAGCGGTAGCCTATCCGCCCCACATCAGGGGCAAGTGGCAGCAGAAATGACACAAGCGGCGGCAAAGCCGGGACAAGTGTCGGGACTTTTTTATTCCGGCATTTCATCGGCCTGAGTATAGTGGCGCCATGACGAGAGCCAAGACAATCATCAACACCATTATGCCGGCACGTGAAGAGCGGCTATATTTCCTTCTGCTGGTTATTATCACGGCCGCGATCGCCGTTGTGAACGCCATCACCGCTGTTGTCGATGCCGAGCGCGCGGGCGTGGCAATCGACACCCGCCTGCCCTGGCTGTATGAGACCTCAAGCGCGGTAGCGCTATTGTCGCTGTACCCTTTTTTACTGCTGGCCGTCCGGCACATGCCAGTCACAGTAGATAACTGGAAGACGCACCTGCCGCTGTATTTTGCCTTCAGCGCCCTGTTCTCAGCCGCGCATATTGCTGGCATGGTCGCCATCAGGAAGGTGTTTTTCTGGCTTTATTTCGAAGGGCCTTACATTTTTTTCGAGGATGTCATCCGCGAAAGCGCCTATGAATACCGCAAGGACCTTGTCACCTTCGGCATGGTCGTGGCCTTGAGCCATATTGCGCTGGCCAAACTCAAACCGGCGGACAGCAACACGCCAAAACGGCTGGCTCTGAAAAGCGGCAGTCAGACCATCCTTTTAAACCCGGAAGCCTTCCGCTTCGCCAAGGCTGCCGGTAACTATGTCGAAATATCGGTAACAGGCGGCGAAACCCATCTGGTACGCCTCACTCTGGCGGCACTTGAGAAAACATTGAGCGACGCCGGCGTGCGCGCAGTTCGCATCCACCGGTCCTATGTTATCGCCACACAGCATGTGGCGGAAGTAACACCAAAGGGCGATGGTGACGCGGCGTTGAAACTTTCAGACGGCCTGGTCCTGCCCGTTAGCAGACGTTACAGGAAACAGCTGACGGGAGCGCTCTAGCTTATTCCCGCGCCCGGCCCTCGCCGCGCAGCACGACCCCCAGCATGACGTCTTTGTCAATGGGGCCGATGCGTCCGCTGTCCAGGCTGCCGGGGTGGCCAAGCACGAGATAACCGTCGAGTGTGCCCTCGTATTTCTTCAGTTTCTTTTTGAAAAAGCGATTGACCATATAGGGCCTGTCAAACGACGTCAGCGCGTGTTCCCCGTTCACATAGAGGCCACCACGGTCGTCGACATGAAAGCTATCCCCCGGCATACCCCATACTTGTTTGATCACAAGGTTTTGGCTTTCATCGTCAGTAAAAATGACAAAATCCATCCGGCGCGGTTCAAAACAAGCGATGGGCAGTACGTGCACGGTTTGGCCTGGCATCAACTGGCCTTCAAGCGATTTGCCGACGATTTCCTTTTCAATCGGGTCGCACTTGCTTTCTGTTTCGCTGGCCAAAAGCATCAGCGCTGCCATTAGTTCCGTTATCATTTGCTCGCCTGTTTAACTGGGTGTGTTGTTATATTAATCCTTGAACGCTTTTTGAAAACCGCCAAACTACACTCGGCATTCACGAAGCGGCGGGCAGCATGCGGACTATCAGACAAGTTTTAACGTCTATACTTATAGGTTTCATGGCAACAACTGTCATTTCAGCCCAAGAGGCGGAAAGGCAGGAGGTGGAGAAACAGGACAGCCTCTCGCTGGACGTGCTTCCCCACTATGATGTGCCGCATGATCTTTTCCAGCCGGAACCAAAAGACTTCGCCAAGCTGAGAGTATTCACGCTTGACCAGTGGACGCGCATCCGGCTGACCAACCACCCCTTGTATCACTATGTACTCGCCGCCGCCAAATTTCGTGCCTATTACACCTATTGCAAACGCAATGACCTGAATGTGGATATGGTGCCCATCAGCAAGCTGAGCATCATGAACCTGATCGAGATCATCAGCGCCCAATATGAAGAACCTGAATGGGCCAAGTTTATTGGCATGACGGATGACCAGACACGGCAGTATCTGGCAGACCTAGCGCACGACGTTTATGCGTTCGAATTTGCCGCTGCCCTGTCTGAGCAAAATGAAGAACGGGTGAAGATGGAAGCAACCACACAGCAATATTGCCTGCTGGTGGAGAAGAAGAACTTTGATGAATATATCGGCCTTCTGGCAACCGCCAAACGGCAGTTGCCTGCCGATAAGCGATAATCTCCCGTCAGGCTCCCATATTCAGGAAATAGGCAACCACCAACACCTGTGGCACGGTGATGACCGGTAGCAGCAGCGCATTAAGCCAACGCCCGGTGGCAGACTTCAGTACCATGATCTCGGTATAGTCGGTCGCCACCCCTGTCATCAGGAAGGCGAAGCTGTTGCCCGGCGCATTCGCGCGGGTGATAAGGTCAGCCGCCAAAGGCGTTGAACCTTCCGAACATACCTCGATGATCGTGGCGGCACCAATGGTCGCCAGCAGGCCGAGGAAGGTGGGGCCAAAATAGTCGCTGAACATGTCCCCGGTCATGAAGGCACGCACCACAACCGCGAGCACGATACCAAACAGGATCCAGCGCAGCACCATGCGGCTTTCGCTCACACCTTTCTTTGCCACATCAGCAAAGAAAGCACCGTCCCAACGCACGGACTTGAGGCCAGCCTTTGCTTCCGTCCAGAAGTGGAAACCCTCCGGCAGGTCGGCCTTGTTCGGGTTACCTACAATAACGCCCTTGCGTTCCAGCATATCAAACACGACGCCTGCGATAAGCGCGATCACCATGGAGAAGGCGATGAAAGCAATCGTCCACTTGAGGCCAATGAGCGCCACCAGCACGAGGGTAAGGGAAAAGCTGTTCCAGGGGCTTGCCACAAGGAAAGCGACGACCTGGCCATAGGACGCGCCCCGCTCATAAAGCTTCGCGCCCACCATCAGGATACCGTGGTTACAAAGGTCCAGCAGAACGCCTGCCAAGACCGCGCGTACGAGGCCGGTGAACGTACCCCCCTGCCCCATGACCGACAGCACAAATTCGCGCGGCACTTTGGAGAGAAAACCAACCATCACAAGGCCGATGAGCACACCCCACCACATGCGGGAGGCAAGGTCATATACGCCTTCCGCATAGGTATTCAGAAAGCCGGGAAGCTCCGTCGGCAGAAGCGCCAGCCCGAAGCCGATGGCAACAAGGACCGCACTGCCCCACAAAAGCCAGTCGACCTTCTCCTTAGGCGGGCAACAACTTTCGGCCACTTCATTGTTGTGATGACGGGCCTGGGATTCGGGATTGTGGCAACAGCTTGAGCTATGGTCGTGGGTACTCATGCGTCGAACCCAGCCTTGCCATACAGGTGGTTGATGATGCTGCATTCGGTGATCGGGTGTTCATCCGCCGGGCAGTAGCGCGACAGGCGGTCCAGGCTCTCGCGCATTCTGGTCAAGCGCTCGATCTTCTCATCAATTTCCGTCAGCTTGGCGGCAGCGCGGGCGTTTACGTCTGCACAGTCGGCCCCGGGGTCGTCGGTCAACGCAAACAGTTCGCTGATCTCGCTGAGCGTGAAGCCAAGCGCCTGCGCCTCCTTTATGAACTTCAGCCGCTTGGCTGCGTCGCTGCTGTAGACGCGGTAACCAGACGGCAACCGCTCCGGCGCGGGCAGGAAACCATTACGCTCATAATAGCGAATGGTCTCGGTGCCCACGCCAGTGGCTTTACTCAGTTTGCCAATTGTCATGGCTTTCATGGTTATGCTCCTCATCTGTCGCCTCGGGCCGGAAAACATCCGGTCATTGGCCTGATTCGCATTCATCCTACACCTTGTAGGTAACTACAGGGTCAAGAGGTTATTTTCTAGCTCGCGCCTGCCGCCACAGGTAAAAGATCACCGGGATAGCGATGAGCGACAGGAGGGTCGCTGTCACCATGCCGCCTACCATGGGAGCCGCGATACGCTGCATGACTTCTGACCCGGTGCCTTCACCACGCATGATAGGCACAAGGCCCGCAATCACGGTAATCACCGTCATGAGGATGGGGCGCAGGCGCAAGAGCGCGCCGTCCATCACCATGGCCTTGATGTCATACTCGTCACCATACTTGGCCTTATAGTGTTTCTCACTACCATGCAGGAACACGAGCATCACCACAGCCGTCTCGACCGCCACACCGGCAAGCGCAATCAGCCCCACCACCACAGCAACAGACAGGTTGAAGCCCATCAGGTGCAGGAACCAGAAACTGCCGGTCAGTGCCAAGGGCAGCGACAGCATCACAATGGCCACATCGCCCAGATGGCGGAACACCATGAAGAGCAGCAGGGCTATGACCGCCAAGGTGATTGGCACAATCACCTGCAGGCGTTCGGTCGCGCGTTCGATAAACTCATACTGGCCGGACCAGTGCAACGTATAGCCCGTGGGCAGATCAAGCCCCTCGTCCACCACCGCTTTGGCGCGTTTCACATAGCCGCCCACATCGGGGTCGGTGATATCGATATAGACCCAGCCGCCGGGACGGGCGTTTTCGCTCCTGATCATGCCGGGGCCGTCTTCGACGCGGATTGTAGCCAGCGCGCCCAAGGGCACATGCGCGCCGGACTTGGTCACCACCGGCAGCCGTTCAAGCACCGCTGGCGTCATACGGTCGGATTGCGGGAAACGCATGTTGATGGGGTAACGCTCCAGCCCTTCGGTGCTGGTGCCGATGTTGGCACCACCGATGCCAAAACGCACCACATCCTGCACGTCCGCGACCGACATGCCGTAACGCGCGGCCTCTTCCCGCTTCACGTCTAGGTCAAGGTAACGGCCACCCACCACCCGTTCCGCGTAAACTGATGCCGTGCCTTCAAGCGGTGTCAGCAGGGCTTCAAGTTCGCCGCCGATTTTGCCAATGACCTCAAGGTCCGCACCCGCGATCTTGATGCCGATCGGTGTTTTGATACCCGTCGCCAGCATATCGATGCGATTCTTGATCGGCATCACCCACAGGTTCGTCAGCCCCGGCATCTGCACGGTTGCGTTCAGCTCAGCCTTGATGTCAGCCAAGGTCACACCCTCGCGCCACTCGGCCTGCGGCTTCAGTTGCACCACGGTTTCAATCATCGTGAGCGGCGCAGGGTCGGTGGCTGAACCCGCACGCCCCACCTTACCGTGCACGGTTTTCACTTCCGGCACGGTCATGATCATCTTGTTGGTCTGCTGCAATATCTCCCGCGCCTTGCCAACAGACACACCCGGGAAAGCAGACGGCATGAACAGCAGGTCACCTTCATTCAGGTCCGGCATGAACTCGCTACCGAGTTTAGACAGCGGCACAACGCCAGACACCGCTGCCGCAAGCGCCAACATCAGGATGGTTTTCGGGAAGCGTAACGAGAGGCGCAATACCGGGCGGTAAAGCGCCAGCATGAGGCGGTTGATGGGGTTCGCTGTCTCCGGCCGCATACGGCCACGAATGAGGTAACCCATCAGCACTGGCACAAGCGTGACGGACAGGATCGCCGCGCCCGCCATTGCATATGTTTTGGTGAAGGCAAGCGGGGCAAACATACGCCCTTCCTGCGCTTCAAGCGCGAACACTGGTACAAAGCTGACGGTGATGATGAGGAGGGAGAAGAAAAGCGCAGGCCCCACTTCGGTGCACACGTCGGTCACGATCTGCCAACGGTTTTCCTTGGTGATGGCTTCTTCCTCAAGCCTGCGGTGCAGGGCTTCCACCATCACAATGGCCGCGTCCACCATCGCGCCAATGGCAATGGCGATACCACCGAGCGACATGATATCCGCATTGATGCCCTGCGTGCGCATGACAAGGAATGCCGCCAGAACCCCCAAGGGAAGCGTGAGGATAATGATAAAGGCCGAGCGGATGTGCAGCAGGAACAGGGCACACGCCAGTGCCACGACGATAAATTCCTCGGTCAGCTTTTCCTTGAGGTTATCGGTCGCGCGCAGGATGAGGCCGGAGCGGTCATAGGTCTCGACAATCTCAACCCCTTCCGGCAGGCCGGCCTTGAGCGCCGTGAGTTTCTCTTTCACCCGCTCAATGGTGCCGAGCGCATTTTCACCCATGCGCATGATGATGACACCGCCCACCACTTCGCCTTCGCCGTTCAACTCGCCCACGCCGCGGCGCATCTCAGGCCCGAAGGCGATAGTGGCGATGTCCCGAAGCATCAGCGGTGTACCGTTTGAAAGCCGCCCGACAGGGATGGCCTCAAGGTCACCAAGGCTTTTCACATAACCACGCGCGCGGATCATATATTCCGCTTCCGCCATCTCAATCACCGAACCACCAACTTCGGCGTTACCCGCCATGATGGCTTGCCGGACGCTTGCGAGCGTGAGGCCATAAGCGCGCATCTGGTCGGGGTCCAAGGTCACCTGATACTGCCGCACCATGCCGCCAATTGTCGCCACTTCCGCGACACCAGGCACCGACTGCAACTCAAACTTCAAAAACCAGTTTTGCAGGCTTGTGAGGTCGGCGGTGTCGTGCGCGCCCGTGCGGTCCACCAGTGCATACTGGTACACCCAGCCAATGCCCGTGGCATCCGGCCCAAGCGAGGGCTGCACGCCGGATGGCAGGCTGGCTGATACCTGATTGAGGTATTCCAGCACCCTTGAGCGTGCCCAGTAAAGGTCCGTACCTTCTTCGAACAGCACATAAACGTAACTGTCGCCAAAAAAGGAATA
This sequence comes from Kordiimonas aestuarii, assembly GCF_025574465.1. Classification (GTDB taxonomy): domain Bacteria; phylum Pseudomonadota; class Alphaproteobacteria; order Sphingomonadales; family Kordiimonadaceae; genus Kordiimonas; species Kordiimonas aestuarii. Next base: position 75,595 of record NZ_JAOBPP010000012.1, on the reverse strand, counting down.
GCCGCGCACCGTGGTTGCCATCGGCACCGCCATCAGGGCTGTGGTCAACGGATAAGTGACCTGATCCTCCACCACCCGTGGCGCTTGGCCGGGGTAAGATGTTTTCACAATCACCTGCACGTCAGAGAGGTCAGGGATGGCATCAAGCGGTGTGTTCTTGACCGCGACAAAACCAAGCCCGGTCAAAAGCGCCGCAAACGCCAGCACCAGAAACCGGTTGCCAAGCGACCAGCGAATAAGCCCGGCAATCATTCCCCATTCTCCAGCACCTCAACGGAGGTGATAGTGAAGCGCATGCCGTCGCGGCTGACAGTGAAGCGGATACGCGCGCCTTCAAGGCCACCCGTAAGCACCACGTCCTCACTCACCGGGAAGTCCATCGTCATGCCCATCATGCCGAAGTTTTCCATCGGCCCATGGCTGATGTTCAGCTTGCGGGCTTCCATGTCCACCGCGTTCACGGTGCCTTCCACCGTGTCGGTATCGGCGTCGCCCATATCCATAGACATATCCATGTCGCCCGCGGCCTCATCTTCGCCCAGCATGCGCATTTTGGCACCCTGGAAGCTGGTCTCGGAATCGATCATGAACTGGCCGCGCACCACAACCGCCTCGCCCTCCTGCACACCGTCCGTGATCACGGTACGCCCGCCCACTTCCGCGCCCAGCGCAACCTCGGTGGGGCGGAAACGACCCTCGCTCTCCGCCACCAGCACATGGGCACCGTGGCCCAGCCGGATAACGGCACTGGTGGGCACCGTCAGCGCATCTTCAATCGGCGCACGGGCAATATTGACGCGTGCATACATACCGTTCAGGAACGCCTCATCAGGGTTCGCGACAACAATACGCACCCGGCTGGTGCGGGTCATGGTATCAAGTGTGGGGTAGATATAATCAATCTTGGCGCTCACGCTCTCGCCGTCGCCCATTGGGGTGATGGTGACCTCAGCACCTTTTTTTACAAGCGGCGTATCAGCCTCGAACACGTTGGCGATCAGCCACATGGGGTCAAGCTCCGTGATGCTCATGGCTGGCACACCCACATTGATGCGGTCGCCGTCGCCAATATTCATCTGGTGGATCACACCGGCGCGCGGCGCACGGATCGTCAGCAGCGGCTTGAGCGACGTGCGGCCCTTGAGCGCGCTGATATCTCCGTCCGTCAGGCCAAGGCCGCGCAGGCGTTCGACCGCGCCTTCAAGATACTGTTTCTGCCCGGTTTCCATCGCCTGTATATAATCCGCCTGTGCCGCCAGAAGTTCGGGCGCATAGACGTCAAAGAGCGGCTGGCCTTCACTGACCGGTTCGCCCACCGCACGCACATACAGTTTCTCCACCCAACCGGCGGCGCGCACATGCACATGTTCCATACGCCGCTCGTCATAGGTGAACTGGCCAATGGTCGAAATCTCGGGGGTCAGGGTTTCGCGCATGACAGGCGCGGTTTTCACCCCAATGCTGGCGGCAAGACGGGGGTCAATTTCCACACCGTCATAACCGCTTTGTTCCTCGCCCTTGTAAACCGGAATAAGGTCCATCCCCATGGGGGATTTGCCGGGGCCATCGCGCCGGTAGCTCGGGTCCATTGGCGCGACCCAGTAGAGGATTTCTTTCTCCGACGTGGCGGTATCCGCGCGCTCGGAAGCCGCGCCATTATCCGTCAGCACACCATCAAGCGCGCCGCTCATATAAAGCGCACCAACACCAACAATGGTGAGAATTGCCCCGGTTGCGAGGCCTTGCATGAATTTCATTTTGTATCACCTAACCGTCTTGAACCAAGCAGGCACATGTGTGACCTGCGCGAACAGAAGGTCAGGCGTTGGGTGGTGGGGGGATATAGTCCGGCGTGCGGCCTTCAGCGGTGACAGCCTCAAAGCTGCGCGGCTGGTTTTCCGTGAAAGTGGTGAGGGCTTCAATACTCCCAAGGTCGGCCATCACAGGGCCGCTTGCCATGTCCTTGCAGCAGTTGTCCGCCTTCACGTCGCTCGCGTCATCCATGATATCGCTGTGGCACGGCATGTCCATGCCCGCGATCATGGCTTCCTGCATGGCTGCGCGCATTTCAGGGGCGCAGCACCCGGCCTGATCGGCAGACGCGGCAATGCCTTGCCCAAGGAAGGCAACAACAATCAGCGCAAGGCCCAGCATATATTTCACGCGGTTCATGGCCGCCACTATAAGGTTTGACCATGGTCCGGGGTCAAGCAGATTATGATCAAGGCTTGGTGAAGTTGTCGTGCCTTCTGTTCCACTCGTCTTGACTCTTTGCTCCAATTGTGAGAACAAATAGAGAACAAAATACATCCCGAGTCACGACAGTATCTGAGGCAAAACCGTGCACAATCTGGCGCAAAACGATAATCTGCCAATCGCCCAAAAGGCGGCAAAAACGCACGGAAGCAACAATCCAAAAGCGGCACTGCTGCAAACGCTCCGCCAGACGGTGAGCAAACTCGAGGCCCGGCCAGACGCTTACGCCCTGCCTGAAGTAGATAAAAAAGAGAAACATCAGGAAGTTACGACCGAACGCCCCGATTTCCCCGCTGGCTGGGCGCATGAAGTATGGGCGGAAAAGCCCGATGATTTCACCCCCGCCATGGCCTTTGCGCTGGCGGGCCTCGGGGCCAGCGACGGCACCATATTGTGGGTCACCAGCCCGCGCATGGTGCAGGAACATGGCCTGCCCTATGGCCCCGGCCTCAAGCGTTTCGGCATTGACCCCGCCCGGCTTGTCATCGTGCGGGCCGGGAGCCGGCTCGATGCCCTTTGGGCGGTCGAGGAAGGGCTGAAGTCACAGAAGCTTGCCGCCGTGGTGGGGGAAGTGGAAGGCATTGACCTCACGGAAAGCCGCCGCCTGTCGCTCACCACGCGGGAGCGCATGACGCGCTGCATCCTCATTTTGCGTAATGAGAAGGCCCCCTCAAGCGCGTCCTACAGCCGGGTGGCGCTGCGGGCGCACACAAGCGAACCACCACCTTTTGCCGTCCATGCCCCGGGGGAAAGCCGCGCGCACGCAAATCTTGTCAAACACCGGGGCGGCCAGCGCCCCCATGATCATGTTCTGGAGTGGACCCATGCGCCGGATAGTTTCCCTGTGGCTGCCCCAATGGCCGATCGACCGCTACAGCCGCGCGAGCAACAACACGCTGCAGGCTGAGACTGTCTTCGCGCTCACGGAAACCGCACAGCAGACCCAGCGCCTCTATGCCGTGGGGCCAGCGGCCCGTGCGCTTGGCCTTACCGCAGGCATGACACTTGCCGAAGCCCGCGCCATCCATCCCGCAATCATCACCGACACCGCCAACCCGGCAGCGGATGCCAACGCACTTGAAGCGCTCGCGCGCTATCTGGTGCGTTATAGCCCCCTTGTGGCGCTTGATGGCCGCGACGGTATCCTGATGGATGTCACCGGCTGCCCGCATCTGTTCGGCGGCGAACAAGCCATGCTCGCGGATATCAAGAACCGCCTTGCCCGCGCGGGTATCACCGCCTGCGCCGCCATGGCTGAAACCGTGGGCGCTGCCTGGGCGCTGGCGCGCTACAAGGCGGGCAGCATTGTGAATAAGGGCACCAGCCTTGATGCCATCACCCCCCTACCCATGCGGGCGCTGAGGCTCGATGACGCCACCTCCCTCATGCTGAACCGCCTTGGCCTCAAGACCATCGGCAGCATCACCGAATTGCCCCGCGCTGCACTCGCCCGACGCTTTCGCGGCAATCCGGCAAAGGCAGTGACGGAACTGCTGGAGCGGCTGGACCAGACCCTCGGGCGGCGCGATGAACCCATCAGCCCGCTCACCCCACTGCCCGAATGGCAAGTCAAACAAGCCTTCATGGAACCCGCCCAGCACCTTGAGCAGGTAGATCATGCGCTCGCGTCCCTCGTGGATGACCTGTGCCTCGTGCTGGCGGAAGGCGAGCGCGGCGCACGGCGCCTGCGGCTGGATGCCTACCGGGTGGACGGCACGGTGCAAAGCCTGCTCGTCGGCCTCACCCGCCCGAGCCGGGACAAGGCACATATGCTGCGCCTGTTCAATGAGAAGCTCTCGGGCCTTGATGCCGGGTTCGGCTTCGACCTCCTCACCCTATCGGCGCTCGAGAGCGAACGCCTGATGCCCGCGCAGGTGGGCGACCTACGGCAGGAGGAAGCGCATTCCACCGCGCTTCTGATGGACCGGTTGGCGGCGCGGCTTGGCCCCGGCGCGGTGCTGCGCCTCAGGCATAACGCCAGCCACCTGCCGGAACGTGCGCAGACGGTCACCACCCAAGGCAGCCGGACTTTGGGCGCGAGGGGGCTTGGCTGGGACAACTGCCCCACCACCACCGCACCGCGCCCCTTGCGTCTGCTGCCGCGCCCGGAACCGGTGGATGTTCTGTCCGCCGTACCGGAAGGCGCACCGCGCAGTTTTCGCTGGCGCCGGGTTGAACACCGGGTGGTGCGCGCCGAAGGGCCGGAGCGTATCGCCAACGAATGGTGGACCAGCGCGGACGACCGCTCGCGCGACTATTACCGGGTGGAGGTGACAGGCGGCAGCCGCTTCTGGCTGTTCCGGCGCGGGCTTTATCCGGTGCCCGGCGTACGCCCGGGTGAAAGCGAACTGCCGGACTGGTTCCTGCACGGCTTTTTTGCCTGAGGGACAGCCATGTACGCGGAACTTCAGGTCAGCAGCAATTTCAGCTTCCTTCGCGGCGCTTCCCACGCCGATGAGCTGGTGATCTACGCTAAAATGCACGGCATCAAGGCCATGGCGATCACTGACCGCAACACGCTTGCAGGCATCGTGCGCGGCCATGCGGCGGCGAAGGAACACAGCCTCAAATTCATCCCCGCCGTGCGGCTGGACCTGATGGCAGGGGAGATGCGGGAGGTAGACGCCGACGCAAGGCCGGACGGCATTTCCCTGCTCGTCTACCCCACGGACCGCGCGGCCTATGCCCGGCTGACCACGCTTCTCACCACCGGCAACCGCCGCGCCGCCAAGGGCCACTGCCAGCTATGGCTTGAAGATGTAGCGGCCTTTACTGATGGCATACAGTTCGCGCTGCTGCCTGAGGCCGTCTCCGGTGATCTAACCACTTTCATCCCGCACCTGCAGGACACACTTGGCAAAACCATCTATCTCACGGCTACCCACCGCTATCAGGGGCAGGATCGGCAGCGCATCCACTGGCTCGACCATATCGCCCGGCACACGGGCGCGAAGCTCCTGGCCACCAATGATGTGCTTTATCATGCGCCCGCGCGCCGGGTGATGGCCGATGTGCTGGCCTGCGTGCGCGAACATACAAACATTGACCGCGCCGGGTATCTCGCGGCGCAGAATGCAGAACGTTTCCTCAAGCCGCCCACGGAGATACTGCGTCTGTTCGAAGGCTTTGAGCATGCGGCCGAGCATACGCTTGAACTCGCGGACAGCTGCACCTTCTCGCTCGATGAGCTGCGCTACAATTACCCGCGCGAACAAACGCCCGACGGCATAGACCCGCAGGCGCATCTCGCAAATCTTGCCCGCGCCGGGCTTGATAGCCGCTTCCCAGAGGGCGTGCCCGCACGCGAAGCCGCAACGCTTGAGCGCGAACTGGCCCTTGTGGGCGAGAAAAACTACGCGCCCTATTTCCTGACCGTGCATGATATTGTTCACTATGCCCGCGCAAACGACATCCTGTGCCAAGGCCGGGGCTCAGCCGCCAATTCGCTGATCTGTTATGCGCTTCACATCACCGATGTGGACCCTCTGGAAATCGATCTGCTGTTCGAGCGTTTTGTCTCCGACGCGCGGGAAGAGCCACCAGACATCGATGTGGACTTTGAGCATGAACGCCGCGAGGAAGTGATCCAGTATATCTACAAGCGTTACGGGCGCCACCGCGCCGGGCTCGCAGCCACCACCATCACCTACCGCATGCGCAGCGCCGTGCGTGACGTGGGCAAGGTGATGGGCCTGTCGGAAGACACCATCACCGCGCTTTCGGGTACCGTGTGGGGGTCCTATGGCCGCGAGATCAGCAATGAGCGCGTGGCAGAGGCAGGCTTCAACCCTGAAGATATCCGGCTCAGGCAAACGCTGGAGATCGCGCATGAGCTTGTCGGTTTCCCGCGCCACCTGTCGCAGCATGTGGGCGGCTTTGTGCTGACGGAAAGCCCCTTGCATGAAATTGTGCCGATCCAGAACGCGGCAATGGAAAACCGCACAGTGATTGAATGGAACAAGGACGACCTTGATGCGCTGAATATCCTCAAGGTGGATGTGCTGTCGCTTGGCATGCTGACGTGCCTGAAAAAGTCCTTTGAGCTTCTCCATACCCACCACGGTGTGGCGCTCACCCTGCATGACATCCCGAAGGATGACCGCGCGACCTATGAGATGACCCACAGAGCGGACACCATCGGTGTCTTCCAGATCGAAAGCCGCGCGCAGATGAGCATGCTACCGCGCCTCAAACCCAACGTGTTTTATGACCTTGTGGTGCAGGTTGCCATCGTGCGCCCCGGCCCCATTCAGGGCAATATGGTGCATCCTTATCTTAGGCGACGACAAAAACTCGAGCCTATTGACTACCCCCGCCCCGCCGCTGGCAAGGGCAAGCCGGATGAGCTTGAGGACATCCTCAAAAAAACATACGGCGTACCGCTCTTTCAGGAGCAGGCGATGAAGGTTGCCATCATTGCGGCGGGTTTTACGCCAGTAGAGGCTGACCAGTTCCGCCGCGCCATGGCGTCCTTCCGCAATCAGGGTACCATCACGCGCTTCACCGAGAAGTTCACAACCGGCATGCTGGCGAAAGGGTATGCGCCCGAATATGTGGAGCGCTGCTTCAACCAGATCAAAGGCTTCTCCGACTATGGTTTCCCCGAAAGCCACGCTGCCGCCTTTGCCATGCTGGCCTACGCGTCTTCATGGCTGAAGTGCCATTATCCCCATGTGTTTGCCTGTGCGCTGCTGAACTCCCAGCCCATGGGCTTTTATGCCCCGGCTCAGATTGTGCGCGATGCGCGCGAACACGGCGTTGAGATACGTGAGGTGGACATCAACAAAAGCGACTGGGACAGCACGCTTGAGCCCGCGCCGGATAACAAATGGGGTTACGCCATGCGCCTTGGCATTCGGCAGATAAAAGGGGTCCGCGAGGACTGCGCGAAAGCAATCGAGGCCGCCCGCCTGCGGCCCTATCTGGATGTGGAGGACCTGCATGCCCGCACGCGCCTGCCGGTAGCGCAACTTGAAAAGCTGGCGGAAGCTGACGCCTTCCGTTCCTGCGCACTGGACCGGCGCGCCGCCCTTTGGCAGATTCGCGCGCTTGGCAACACGCCAAACCTGCCGCTTTTCACCCACGCGGAAACAAATGAACGCGGTGCGGACCCGCGCGTGAGCCTGCCTGAAATGCCCCTCGCGGAGCATGTAGTGAACGACTATCAGACCCTGCGGCTGTCCCTCAAAGCCCACCCACTTTCTTTCCTGCGCCCGCTTTTTGAAAGTGAAGGTGCAGTGCGGGCCTTTGACCTCCATAATATGAAAGATGGGCAGAAGCTGGCCATCGCGGGCCTTGTGCTGGTGCGCCAGCGTCCGGGTAGCGCCAAGGGCGTGATATTCATGACGCTTGAGGATGAAACCGGCGTTGCCAACATCATCGTCTGGAAGAAGGTATTTGAGGGTGTGCGCGCCGCCGTCATGGGCAGCCGCCTGGCTTTTGTGCGCGGGCGATTGCAGCGGCAGGACGGCGTGACCCATATCGTGGCGGGCGATGTGGCTGACCGTTCGGTGGAACTATTGCGCCTGTCGGACGATAAACTCAAACTTCCCGTCACAGCGGCTGATGAAGCCCTGCGCCCCACCGCAGGGGATACCCGCCTGCCCACCTATAGGCCAGCCGGGCACCCACGCAACGTGAAGGGCCTTGTGCCCAAAAGCCGGGATTTCCACTAAAGACCAAGCGGGTATCAGGAGCCAGCAAGCTCCGCCGCGCGGCGTCTGGCCTTGCGGATCGCCTGCTCAATCAACGGGCCGAAGCCGCTTGATGTCAAGCTGCCAACCGCCTGTTCCGTCGTACCGCTTGGGGAGGTGACGCGCCCGCGCAGCGCGGCGGGGCTTTCATCCGACGACGCGGCAAGCTCTGCCGCGCCAAGCGCGGTCTGCAAGGTCAGCGCCCGCGCGGTATCGTGGTCTAGGCCCAGCAGCTTCCCGGCTTTGATCATTTCCTCCATCAGCAGGAAAAAATAAGCCGGGCCGGTGCCTGAAAGCGCGGTCACCGTATCAAGATGCGTTTCATCATCAAGCGGCACACAAATACCCACCGCCGACATCAGCGCGATCGCAGTATTAAGCTGGTCTTCGCTTACGTTCCTGTTGGCATAAATACCGGTCGCGCCGGCGCCCACAAGCACAGGCGTGTTCGGCATGGTGCGGATAATTGCGGCCTCCGCCCCCAACGCCTTTTCCATCACCTTCACCGGCTTGCCAGCAACGATGGAGATGAAAAGTCGCCCCTTGATGCGCCCGCCGGCCGCGATATCCGCCAGCACAGACCCCAGCACGTCAGGCTTCACTGCCAGCACCACAACGGGGGCGGACGCAACGGCCTCGGCGATGCTATCGGTCGTGCGTACACCAAATTTTTCAGCAAGATGCAGGCGCCGCCCAAGGCCCGGATTGGCAACGATGATATCACCGGCGGCAAAGTCCTGCGCCACAAGGCCCCCGATAATGGCAGACGCCATATTACCCCCGCCAATAAACGCAATGGTTGGCAGGTCGACCACATCGGTCACTGGATCAGGCACAAGCTCGTTCATGGCCGCGGGCTCCGCTCAAATGCTCAATGATCCCCTTTAGCCCCTCCCCCTCACGGGGGCAAGCAAAGTTGCATCCATCAAGAACATTTGGCAAAAGGCCTATTTACAGCCGATGGCACCTGCGACGGGGAGTGCCGCTGACCAACCTTCAGCAGTATCGATCGAGACCATGCCCGCTGGCACCTTCAGGCCTTTCTGCAGCGAGCGGTCTGCCTCCACCTGAATGCGCAGGTTCACCCGCAGGTCATCGTCAACAAAATTCTGCTTCTCAAAAAAGGACATGCCGATCGGGCGCTCCGCCCCGTCACGGGTGAGGGCGCGCAACGACCCGTCCACGATCATCTCTGCCGCAAGGCTGCCAGAGCGCTGGAAAAACACCAATGGCGCGTCATCGCGCTTGAGCCACAGGAAAAGGCCGCATTCCCCTTTAGCCAGCGTTTGTGCCGGCAACGCGCTAAAGCGCGATAACACTTCATCAGAACCAAGCCGCGGCATGCTTCCCGCTTGCCTGGCGCGTGCGTCAGGCCCCTGGTTGCTACCAGCACAGGCCACCAGCGCTAACATCGCCGCCATCAACAGAAAATTCTTCACCGCCCAAGTCCCTTATCTTACAGATCGACCGGCAGCGAAAGCTGCCCGTACCAAGCCTTACCCTCACGGCGTAGACCAGCAAAATCAAGCATCATTTGCACGGCTTCGCTTGGCGGCGCGGCGCCTTTGGGGGCCAGTGTAATATCCGCCACAAGGTTCTCGCCCTTGCGCCATGCCGTGTTCACCGTAACCGCGAGCCTCCTGTTTTCGCCGACGAGCGTGGCCTCAAGTTGCCCACCTTCGCAACGGCCATCCCCCGCGAGGATGATATCATCCCCCCCAAAAGCCTTAAGCGCGGGCGCGAACATATCTGTCCGCAAGGTGAAGCTGCCCTCGCTGCATCCGGCCCTGCTGTCAAGTGCGATGGACGAGCTGTTGAGAGACACAGCGCCAGACAGCGGCCAGCCTTTTGTGGTGAAATCCACCGGCACTGCAAGGTGTGCGTCCTTGATAATAATTTCGGTATCGGAATATTCAACAACCTCAAACTGTCCGCTGACATTGCCGCGCATGGTAACCTTGCCGTGGAAAGAGCCAAGGACAAACGCCGAAAGTGCGGGCTCGACCCCCACATCACCAATGGGCATCTTCCGGTAAGAAACACCCGACAGCCGTGGGTTGAACAAACTGCCTTCCACGCCGCTGTATGTCACAGCGGAGCCTAGCTCCATCCAGCGAACCGCAAGCCGGGCTGGCATCGTCGCAATGAAGATAACAAGAAAGGCCACAACGAACAGGCCAAGAAGATGAGCCCGAGAAAGCATCAGCGCGCCTCCTCAAACTGGACCTGTGCCCTCAGGCGAGGCCCATTCCCTGCCTTCTGCAGCGAGACTTTCACCGGTGTTATCTGCTGGTCTTCCGCCAGACTTGTCAGCCAACGATAAAATGGTGCGGAACCCACGTCATCCGCCCATAAGGTCAGGGTACCATCCTCGCCGGGCTGGATGCGGCTGATGGAAACGCCAGCACCACGTGCACTGACAGCTATAACAACGCGGAGCGGCTGATCGCTGGCTTTCGCCCTGGCGTCGCGACCTGCAGCATGGAGCGCGCGGGCTTCCGCAGCCGCTCCAGCCACTGTCTCGTACAGTTCTCGCGCCGCAACGTGCTCTCGCGCCGCACTGGCTCGTGCAGCCTCAAGCGGGCGCACAACTCCCAGCCACAACGTCACAATAAGGATCAGGCATCCAAGCGATATCAACAAGCCCCGCTCGCGCGCTGTCAGGCCATTCCAGTAATCCTTCATGATGGGCTCCTTAAGGTCAGGTCCGTCACCACGCGGGCGCCTTCCTGTCGGCTGCCGCCCTCAAGCACCATGACGCCATTTTGTGTCAGGCTTTTCTTGAACGCTTCACCGTCCGCGAAGGATGTGAAGGAGATGGTCGCGGCAAGCTCGCCGCGCGCATTGTCAAAACGTAGGCCCTCAAGCAAACTGCCCTCCTGCGCACTTGTTTGTTCAAACAGCAGATTCGACAGCTTCAGAAACTCGCCGCCGCTTTGCTGACGCAGTTTCATCACTTCCTGCCGCGCCTGCGCGCGCAGGTTGGCGATGCGCTTCACATCCGGGAAGCTTGCACGGAACAATGCCTCTGCTTCCGCATATGTAGCATCTGCCTCATCCTGAAGGCGGGAGGTCTCAAGGCTGACCATCGCCACCCACAACAGGAGGGCGGCGACTGCAAGCAGCCCCGCGCGGCGAAACCACAATAGCCATGCAGTGATATCCGTGCGGCCAGCATAGCGGCCTTGCTGCAGGTTAAAGGAGCTTTCAACCGCCGCGCCAAGCATATGATGCCAGCTTGTGCCAGATGGTTGCGCCGCGGCCTCCACCAGCATCGTCTCGGCGAGGCTTTCTTCCGCGGTAAAGCCTGTGCCGTCCGGTAGGCGAACCTGACAAAGACCTTCGGGCCCGGTTAACACCTGCGCACTCTCGCCTGTGGCCAGCAGCATAAAGTCCGGCACCACGCTGGTGGGTTCAACGCCCAGCCTGCGCATGGTGGCTAGCGCCCGGTCCATCACGTCTTGTGCCACGGCGGCAACCAACTGCTCATTCTTCTCGCCCAAGGGCCACACCGCAAAATGCATATTGCCCGACCCGTCGGCCAGACGGTCTTCCATCATGCCCGGTATAATTTTTTGCAGCTTGGCTTGCGGCAACTTGGGCAGGCTTTCCCGCCATACCGCCACCCCAGCCCCCGAAAGGACAGCAATAGCCTGCTCTACCCCCACAGAACTGATATCGCTGACCGGGACAGCCTTTTGCCACTGCCCGGCCTTGTTAATCAACCCGGCGCCGGTGGCAAATCCTCCGGTTTCATCAAGAATTATAACAAGATAGTCGTTCAATAGATTGCCCCAAACCTTCGCGCGATGACCTCGGCCCTGCCGTCATCGCCCAGCGCGAGTGTGGACACAAGCTCCACCGTCGCATCATGATATGTAACAGAAATTTTTGCATCAAACGCCTGCGGTTTGACCGTCACCCGCGACCGAACGGCCTGCTCAAGCGTCAGGCCGGCGAAAACCCTGTGACGCCAGAAAGCCGCGTTATCGGCATAACCTCCTGCCGGCCGCTCAGCGAGGGCACGCTGCGCCGCTTCAAGATCCAGCCCCTTGCCCACAAGCGCCACTAGTAGCGGCGCGTCAACAACCTTGAGCGTGTTGGCGTTCAGCTTCACTGGCTCCGCCTTATGGCGCACACAAAGTTGCGGCTCAAGAAGGCTCCGGATTTCAGGGGTGAAGCCGCGCACAAGGCGTAACTCGCTGATATCCACCATCAAGGTGTTGGCCGCGCGGTAGGGCGGCGAAAGCGCCGCATAATCATAATCTTCCGCGCCAGAAGGCAGGGACCTGCTGTCACTATCAAGCCAGTCGGCGAGGCCCGCGGCAAGCTTTTCACCTTCAAAATCAGACAGGCCAAGGGCGTGTGCAAGGTGGGCGAAGCGCTGCATGGCAGCCTGATCAGCGATATAGACGTTGTGTTGCGGCACCACCAGGCTATTGATATTGAAGCAGTTCGTAGCATCCGACAGCAAACCGTTGATTGCACCCCCGTCCAGCTGATAGGAAACGCGCTGCCCTTCCCCCGCGCCGGTAAGCGCCACGAGTTTTGCGTTGGCTTTATACAGTTCTTCCGCCGCGGCAAGCGCCATGGCCTCCCCGCCAAGGGCATAAAGCCTTGCCTGGTCATGGGTTTTTACCGCCGTGGCGCGCTTGACGGAAAAGCCGATCCGCTCAAAAGCAAGCGCTGCTCCCACGCTCATGATGGCCACCAGCAACAAGATGGTCACGAGCGCTGCGCCGCGGTCATCCGCAAACCTGTGCAAAAATCTGTGCGGGATGTGTGTCATATCTGTGCGCCCACAGGCAGTAGCATCCGAAGCGTGCCGCGCCCCGTGATGTCACACTCAAGCTCAACCAACTTTGGCATGCTGCCGCGCTCGCCAGCTTTGCCTTGCCAGTCCAGTACCCACACATCGCCCATGCGGAATCGTACCCGGATTTTATCGACATCCGAGAGCAAAACCTGGTGTGTCGCCGGTGTGTCCGGCGTTACGTCAGGCCGGGCAAAGCTGCGCCGGATGAGGCTGCCACCCTCAAAAATATATTCAACACGCTGCACCGCAGGCGCGTTTTCACTAACCAGTGCAGCCAGATGGCCGCCCCGCACAAAGCGGAGAAACGGTTCGCTGATATCACCCGCGCCAGCCACAAGCCGCGCTGCCGGCATACCACCGGTGAAAACCGGCAGCACACCACCCGCTGCATCCCGCGTGGTGCGCGGCAAGGCGTGCGCCAGATCGCTGCGCATCAGGCTTTTGGTGGTCTGGATATCCGCCATGAAATCATCTGCGACCGCCATCGCACGCTCGCCCGCATTGAAGCTGACCAGAAGCGCCACACCGGAGGCGGACACAAAGGCGAAAATCAGCATCGCCACCATGGTCTCAACAAGGGAAAAACCTGCATCACCGCGCGTCATGGCGCCGCCCTCCGGAACCCGGTCAGGCGCGCGAGTTGCTGGTCACCGCCCTCAGCCGTCACCGTCACCTCCAGCGACATCAGTTCGCTGCCCGGTATGGCACGCACGTGCTCAAGCCAGTGGTAGGTCACGCCCAGTTGTTCCTCAACCCCGCTGCGGCTGCCCACACGGGGAGCATCTTCCTGTGTGGACAGGAGCGCAAACCGGTTTTCCGCCACGGTGGCCGCGAGTGCCTGTTCCTGAACCATGGCGGTCAAGCGCGCACCCTGGCCCTGATGTTCCAGCAGGGTCACCGCCGCAAGCGACAGCACCGCCACCGCGACCAGCAGTTCCAGCAGTGAAAAGCCGTCCTCGACCATAAGGGGGCTGCTAGCTCTCATCGGCCACCACCTTGAAATCATGCCCGCCCACGCTGACCACTGTCCCCAGCCGGTCGTCCACCATCAGCGAGAGCTTGAATGCCGCCACTTCACCCGTGGGCAGGAACCATATATGGGGCCTGAGCGCCTCACCTTTTTTCTGCGCCGTGTCAATACGGGCGCCGTCAAGCTCCACGCTGACAAGTGTTGTATCGGCCCAGGCCTTGCCACGCCCCACAAGCGCGCCGTCGGGCTTCCATGTGCCCGCCTCAAGCACAAGCGGTGTATACCCATGCTCATCGAACCTGAGGCCCAGCACCCGCCCGGTACTGACGGACGTACGCGACAGCGCCGACATATAGGTCCGCGTGCCATCCAGCGCGCGCTCAAGCCGGTCATCGCCTGACGGCATGGAAAGCACAACAGCACTTGCCATGAGCCCCATGATGGCCATCACCACCATGATCTCCACCAGCGAAAAACCGTCATCTTTCCTCAGCGCGCGCATGGGTCCTTACTGCCCTCTTATTCGCTTTTCCAGTTGCCGATATCGGCGTTCATGTCTTCCCCGCCCAGGCGGCCATCGGCCCCGAAGGAATAGACATCGAAGGCCCCGTGCTCACCGGGATAGAGATACTGGTAAGGGTTGCCCCAGGGGTCCATGGGCAGGCTTTTGATGTAGCCTTCCTTGCGGAACCTCGCGCCCTTGGGCGGGTTGGCCAGCACCTCGATGCCCTCCTCCAGGCTTGGGTACTTCAAGGTATCCATACGGTACATCTCAACCGCCTGTTCCAGAAGCTTGACGTCGGCACGGGCTTTTTCCAGCATGGCGCGATCCTGGCTTGGCAGCACGTTGATCACCACAACAGTGGTCAGAAGACCGATGATCACAATCACAACCATCAGCTCAATGAGCGAGAAGCCTTCATCGCGGCGGCTTTCCTGCGCGAGCGTTTTCAGAAGCTTTTTCAAACGTATCATGGTCATTCTCCATTACCCGAGTACAAGGCTGTTGAGCTTGAGGATCGGCAGCATGATCGACAACACGATCGCCCCCACAATCCCGCCCATCAAAATCACGATCATCGGCTCCAGAAGGCTGAGCGCCGTTTTGGTGAAGCCGTCAAATTCACTGTCCAGATAGTCCGCCACGCGGTGCAGCATGGCGGCAAGCTGGCCGCTTTTCTCCCCCGCCGCAGCCATATAGCCCAGCATGGGGGGAAATTCGCTTGCCTGCCTCAGCGCCGCGCTGGTGCCCTTGCCTTCGCGGATCTGACCGATAGCGGTATCAAGTGCCTGCCGCATGCGATCATTCCTGACCGTCTCCCGCGCCGCCATCAGGCCCTCAAGCACCGGGCTGCCGCCTTCCACAAGCGTGCCCAGCGCGCGGGCAAACCGTGCTGCATTCACTGCGCGGATCAGCTTGCCAATGACCGGCAGGCGCAACAGGCCAGAATGCACCCTGAAGCGAAAGGCGGGCGCGCGCATGGCGGTAATAAAGCCGAAGGCCGCAAGTCCCATCGCCAGAAAAAGCCACACACCATATGCCACCAGAAAGTCAGACACGCCCACCACAATCCGGGTCAGGACCGGCAGTTCAGAGCCGAAGTTTTCGAATTGCCCCACCACCTTGGGGACTACAAAAATCATCAGCGCTGTCACCACCGCGACCGCCACAACAGCAAGCACGATGGGGTAAATGAGCGCCGACTGGACCTTATTTTTGGTGTCCTGCGATTTCTCGCGGTGTTCCGCCACGCTGCCAAGTACACGGGCAAGGTCGCCCGAGGCTTCCCCCGCCGCCACCATGGACCGGTAAAGCGGATCAAAACTTTTTGGCTCCTCCGCCATCGCCTGACTGAGGCGCAAGCCTTCCATCACGCTGGTGCGCACACGGGTCAGCACCCTGCGCGGGCCGGGTTTTTCCGCCTGTGCTGCGATGGCACCCAAGGCTTCCTCGACCGTAGCTGCCGCCCCCAGCATGGTGGCAAGCTGGCGGGTGACAAGTGCCAATTCTTTTGGCGCAATCACATCGTCGCGCTTGAAAAAGCTGGTTTTTCTGCGTGCCTTTTTCTGTGACGCGGGCGACAGCGCCGTTGCAAACAGCGCATTGGCTTTCAAGCGTTCGCGCGCGTCGCGTTCGCTCTCAGCCGAAATGATGCCACTTTTTGTACGGCCGCGACCATCCAGCGCTTCGTATTCAAACGCCAGCATCAGCCGCTCCCTGCACCTTGGAGACCCGCAGCACTTCTTCCGCTGTGGTCAGGCCACGCAGCACAAGATCCGTGCCACTTTGCGCCAGTGTTTTGGCTGCCTTGAAGGCATAGACCTCCATGTCCTGCTCCGGCGCGCCTTCCTGCACCATGCGGCGCAGCTTGTCATCAATCTTCACCAGCTCATAGATGCCAATTCGACCCTTGTAGCCCTTGCCAGCACAGTCCGGACAGCCGACGGGCTCGTAGAAGGTGGCGCCCTCATCCTTCCTTACATCCAGTTGTTTGCGGATGCGCTTTTCGTCTTCCGCCGGTTTCTTGCAGGATGGACACAAGCGGCGCACAAGACGCTGAGCAAGGATCGCCTTGACCGTGGACGACAGCAGGAAGGGCTCAACTCCCATGTCGCGCAGGCGGGTGACCGCTGCCACCGCACTGTTGGTGTGCACGGTTGAAAGCACAAGGTGCCCTGTCAGCGATGCCTGGATGGCCATCTCCGCCGTTTCCATATCGCGGATTTCGCCCACCATCACCACGTCCGGGTCCTGACGCAAGATGGCACGCAGGCCGTTTGCAAACGTCATTCCCACCTTGGCATTGACCTGTGTCTGGCTGACGCCCTCAAGCGCATATTCCACCGGGTCCTCGACCGTCATGATATTGCGCGACTGGTCATTAAGGAGCGAAAGCCCCGCGTAAAGCGTGGTGGTCTTGCCCGAGCCCGTGGGGCCGGTCACAAGGATAATCCCGTTGGGTTCAGCAAGGGCATCAAGAATACCGTTATGCACCCGTTTCTGCATACCCAGGTCTTCGAGGCTGAGGTGCGCCTGTGAGGTATCGAGAAGTCTGAGCACCACCCGTTCGCCATGCCGGGACGGCAGCGTGGAGACCCGCACATCAAAGGTGCGGTCCCCCAGGGTCAGTGACAGGCGGCCATCCTGCGGGATACGTTTTTCGGCAATATCCAGCCGCGCCATGACCTTGATACGCGACACAATATAGGGCGCCAACCGAGCGGACAGGCTGGCTACCTCAGCCAGCACGCCGTCCGTGCGCAGGCGCACCGACAGCTTGTTCTCGAACGGTTCAAGGTGCACGTCCGACGCCTTGGTTTTCACCGCCTCTGCCATCATGCCATTGATCAGCCTGATGACCGGTGCGTCGTCATCGTTGGCGAGAAGGTCGGCCGCCTTGGGCATGCCCTCAAGCGCGCTGTCGAGGCTTTCAACCGGCACGTCCGTGTCCACATGTGCGCCAATGCCATCCGCGGCATAGAGGTTGGAGAGATGCGCATCAAAATCCCGGGCGTTTTCGCGCTGCACCACAAGCGGCAGGCCAATAGCACGGCGCACTTCCCGAAGCACGAGGGCATTCGCGCCATCGCGCATCATAACCGTGGCATCATCCGCGCGCGCTTCCACCAGGGCAAACCCATGTTCGCGCGCGAAGCTGTATTTCAAAATGGGGTCTGCCCGTTCGCTCATGTTTGTGCGCTCATGTTTGTGTCAGCCGCCATGGTCTTAATCCGGGCTTCCGTCCGTTGCTGCTTCAACCGGCAGGGCGCCACGCCCCATCACGTCGCGGACCAGTTCGTCAATCGGCATCTGCGATTTCACCCCCGCCTGTTTGGCGCGGATATAGTCATATTTACGGGCGGTTACCGCGCTCATGTCCTCACTGCCGCGCAGGATGGTGGGGCGCAGGAAGATCATCAGGTTGGTCTTTTGCGTGCTTTTGCTGTCTGAGCGGAAGGCACGCCCAAGAAGCGGGATATCGCCAAGGAACGGTACTTTGTCGACCGACGTGGTTTCATTCTGCTGGATAAGGCCACCCAACACGACAATTTCACCATCTTTCACCCGAACGGTTGTTTGTATCTCGCGCTTGTTGGTAATGAGGTCGGTCGATTGACTGTTGATCGGCCCCGCGATGGAGGAGATTTCCTGCCGGATGGCAAGGCGGATCTCATCACCCTCATTCACCTGTGGGGTGACCTCAAGCTGTATGCCGACGTTTTTGCGGTCCACGGTCCGGAACGGGTTTGAATTGGCACTGCCCAGCGCCTCACCCGTCGTGAAGGGGATTTCCTGACCCGACAGGAAGCTTGCGGGCTCGTTATCCATCGTCACAATCGACGGGGTAGACAGGATATTGCTGCCGGTGTCGCTGGCGAGTGCATTGAGAATGACGCCAAACACGCCACCACCCTTGGTGCGGCCTCCCACACCAAGGCCAAAGCCATTGAAGCCGAGAAGGCTGTCCACGGCCGCGGCTTTCAGAAGGTCGGACGTGGAAGACGAGCCGCTGTCATTGCCGCTGCCCGAACCACTGTCATCATCGATGACAAGCGCACCGGTGGCTGCCAGAACGTTAGGCGCGGTGTTGGAATAGTTGGCGACGGTGAAGGGGATACCGTCGCGGTCGCCGCCCGCCAGCACATATTGCACGCCAAGCTCCTTGGCTGCGCCTTCAGACACTTCAACCACGATGGCCTCAACAAGCACCTGCGCACGCGGCACATCCAGCATGCGCACGATAGAGCTGATTTTCTGCTGCATCTCGGGTGCCGCGTTCACGATTATAGCGTTGGCACCCGAATAGGTGGACACCGTCACTTCGTTCGACGCGGTTGGCTGGGTTTTGCCATCTGTTTTCCTGATCGACTGGGTGATGGTTTCGAGCATCGGCAACAGCTTTTCCGCGCTTGCGTGCTTGAGGTAAATCACCCGCAGGTCACCGCGCGAGGCATTGTTTTTATCAAGGTCCATGATAACAGGCAGGAAGGCATCGATCACTTCCGCCTGCCCCTTCAGGATAAGTGTGTTGCTGCTTTCAAGCGGGATCACCGACAACGTTTGGTAGCTGTTGTCTTCAAACCCCGGCTGGGCGGAAAGCGATAGCGCGATATCCGCCATTTCGCCCGCCGACGTGTTTTCCAGCATCACTGTGCGGATGACCGACTGGTCCACATCCATGCTGGCGACCAGCTTTCCGATCCGGGCGAGGTTATCGGCATAGTCGGTGACGATCAGGTGAGGCATGCCCCGGCGCGCGAAGGTGCGGCCGTTTTTGAACACAAAAGGCTTGGCTGCCGCCTGCACCGCCAGCGGGTCGGCAAACTTAAGCGTGAATACGCGGGTGATAAGCTGATCCCCCCGGCGCGCCTCGTCCACCGGGCCAGCGTCCTGCGCGGCCTCATCATCCGGTACGATCTTGAGCGCGCCTGATGCTGTCTGTACGACCGTAAAACCGTTCACACGCAGGGCGGACAGGAAGGTCTGGAATACGCCGTCGCTGGTGACCTCGGCGGAGGAAACCACATTCACCTTGCCGCGCACGCGCGGGTCGATAATGAAGGTTTTGCCGGTCAGTGCCGCGATATCGTCAATAAAGACGCGGATATCGGCGTCACGATAATTGAGCACATGCTCCTGCGCGTAGGTCACGCCAGAGAAGGCGATTGCTGCGGTCAGGAAGATTATTTTCAGGATATTTTTCAGCATGGCATTTTCAATCATTAAAGGCACTATTGGATGTCTATGGTCCGGGTTACGCTTGCGCCGTTACGCTCGATCTCAAGGGTCAGGCTTGTCGCACGGGCAAATTCATCCGGCAGTTCCCCAAGACGCTCGAAAGATGTCAGCGGGCTACCGTTTACCGCCATCAGGATGTCCCCCTCTTCAAAGCTGAACCGCCCGGGAAGAGCACCGATCGCGCCGTCGCCAATGCGAAAACCAACAAGACGGCCTTCCCGTATCACGGGCGCGAGGTCCAGCGTTACAAGTGCCGCCAGGAAACCTTCACCGCCTTCCGTTGCAGCAGTCTGGGCTGTGGCGGGTCGCGGGGCAATCGTGCTCCCTCGTTCCCCTTTGGGTTTGAGGTAGACCGCCTCGCGGATGCCGCGGCGGCTTACCTCGATACGGTCGGCGTACACGGCACTCAGGCTTACCCCCGAGGTAAGTTCATCACCGATACGGACCAGTTTCTGCGCGTCTCCCGATGCGGTGATGATCGCCGTGCCCTTGCCGTCACCGTCCGCGCGCACGCCGTATAGCGCAAGTTTGAGCGAGCTTTCGGGCGCTGCCTCGCTTGATGCTGGCGCACCGTCAGCGAGAGTGCGGAAAAAGGGATCAAAGCTCAGGAGGGCGGAATAATCTTTGTCTTGTGTTGAAACTGCTTTGGCGGCGAATGTCCCCGTGGGCACAACGCCGCGCGCGGGCATCATCAGCCCATGGGAGAATTGGACCGCGATATAAGCCAGCGCAATCGTGGCCGCGACTTCGCACAATAATACACCAATGCGGACCGACTTGGGGCCCGCAGTTTGACCGGCATGCTGCCTGGCCCGGTGTTGTGTGCCGTCTCCCTGAGATACGGCGAAGAAAGAGCGAAGTCTGTTTTTCATATGCATCTATACTCAAGGGCCCAATGCCGTAGCATTGGGCCGTAGCCTAAAGGCTTTGTCCTAGAATTTATATTTAAATCCGAGAGTGACAGTCCGACCAAGGTCATACTGCTCTGTCGCGACACCGAACTGGGTGTAGAGGATCTCGTCACCCAGGAGGTTTTCGGCCTCGAGCTTCATCTCAAGGATATTGTCGCCCACCTGGAATTCCTTGCTGTAGGCGAAGTTCAGCATAAGCGGCGGGTTTTCATACTCGTCCGGGGTCTCGAACACACCGAGAAGCGACAGGCGCTTGCCGGTATAGTTCAGGACGAGGGCGAGGTTTTCACCGCGGTCATAATCACGCCAGCCAAACTGCAGGTTGCCAAGCCAATTCGACTGCCCCTGGAACGGACGGATCGCGTTTGTCACCGCACCGAGATCCGCTTCCGCGGTGGTGGTTTCACCGTCGATATAGGAGCCGTTGGCCTTGATGAACACCTCGCGGCCACCGAGCCAATCCCAGCCGAACCAGTCCTGCAGGAAGAGGATCTTCTCGACCTCGATCTCGACACCCTTGAGGTCGGCCTTCTCGCCGTTCACATAGGTGATCAGGCGGTCATCGCCGAGGGCGTTCACGCTCTGCTCGATCGGGTTGTCGAACTTCTTGTAGAAGGCGCCAACCGTCAGGCTTTCACCGGCGGCGAAATACCATTCGAAGCGGGCGTCATAGCTTTCGATCTCGGTGATCCGGAGTTCCGGGTTACCGCGAACCGTCAGACCACGCTCATCGTCAACAAAGGGGGCGGTAGACAGCTCGCGCATGTCGGGCCGGGCGATCGTCTGGCTGTAGGCCAGGCGAACCTGCATATTGTCGATGATCTCATAGGTGAAGGTCGCAGCCGGAAGCCAGTATTCACCCTTCTGCGTTACCCGGATCGGGTCATCCGTCGTCCGGTCAACCGTATCGACAACCTGGGTGCTGTCCTCATAGCGAACGCCAAAGGCGATCCGCATCTTGGGCGACAGCTCCACATCCGCGCCGAGGTAACCCTGAATGTTTTCAAAGTCGGCGGTGTAGAAGTCCGAGGGATCGAAGGTTTCCGTCAGACGGATACCGTCAGGGTCGATATTGACCGCGCCAAAGATGATTTCGGGCGCGAGCCGACGCAGGTCGGTTGTGGTACCGGACGGGAAGGCGAAGTTATAGCGCACGAGGCCGAAGCTCCGCTCCTTCTCCGCATAGGTAAACCCGCCAAGAATATCAACCGGCGTGTCCGCGATATACATCGCCTGCTCAAGGTCGAAGCCGAATTCCTTCGTTTCCTCGTCGAGAGCGTTATAGATCGTGGTGTTGCCGTCGGTCCGGGCGAGGATCAGGTCCGCGTCCAGGTTGCTGTTGTACTCATACACCGTGTTCCGGCGCAGCGGCACGTCACGGTCGGAGCGGGAGAGGTTCGCGCGCCAGTTAAAGACCGTGTCCTGGAACACATCGCTGTCACCGAACAGCATGAAGTTATGCTGGCCGCTCAGCTGGTTCGCCCATACCTGGCTTTCGATCCAGTCGATCGTCGAACGGGTCCGGAGTGAGTCTTCCTGTGCGAACACACCTTTTTCAATCAGCGACCGCTTCGTGCTCTGACGCAGCACCGTGGAGGTGACGTTCAGCGAGTGGTCGTTGTTGATCTCGTAGCCGAGGGAAAGGATCCCGTTCAGTGACACGTCCATGTTGGACTGGCGCACGCCGCAGTCGTCCCCGCCTTCGCCCTTGAAGTCGTCATTGAAGCAGACTTCCGGCGCGAAGTTGGAACGGATAACCGGCCCGCTGTCGGACGCGGTCACCGTGCGGCGAATGCCGTTCCGGTAGCGCGTATTCACATCATAGGTAACGGCGGTAAAGAAACCGAAGGCGCTTTCGCTGCCCACGTCATAGCGGTTACCCCAGACGAAGTCCACGCCACCACCCGGCAGGTTGGTCTCATGGTCGATCGACCAGATGTTCGGCAGCGCTTCACCGGCTGCCTCGCGCTCTTCTTCCGTCAGACTTTCGAGCGTGACATCCTTCAAGATTTCATCCGGGATGTTGCGGCGCGACCCGCCGAAACCGAAAATCTCGGAATTCGTGCCGTCATAGCTCAGACCGTCCTTGAAGGTGGCTTCGGAGTTGTATTTTCCCTTGATGCCGACTTCGAGAACGAAATCGTCCGGTACGGCCTTGGTGCGAAGGTCGATCACACCACCACCGAATTCACCCGGATATTGCGGCGAATAGGTTTTCTGTACGAGGACGCTTTCAATCAGCGACGTCGGGAAGATATCGAGCGGCACCACCTTGCGAAGTGGTTCCGGGCTCGGGATGCCCGAGTTATTGAGAAGCGTGGAGGAGTAACGTTCACCAAGGCCGCGTACATAAACGTATTTGCCGCCTACAAGCGACAGGCCCGGCACACGTTGCAGCGCAACCGCGACATCGCTATCGCCAGCCAATGAGAAAGCATCCGCGTCGATGACATTTGCAATCTCGGAAGTAGCCCGCTTTTCGTCCGGGATATAACGACCCTGAACGGTGATTTCCTCTACGCCACTGTCTTGATCATCACTCTCCTGTGCGATCGCACCAGACGCCAGAAGCGCAGGTGCTGCCACTAGGAAAGTCGAGGCCATGAGAGAGCCTTTAAGACTATTGTGGAACAATTTCATTTTTCACATCCAGCTTATGGGATTTGCATAAACGGGAGCCGCAGCGAGAGAGTTGGGTCTCCCACCGCGGCTCATGGTGTTGATTACTGGTTCAGCCAGACAGTCCAGCCTGCAACCCAGTCAGCGTCAGCGCCAGACACCGCGCCGATGTAGGTGGTGGTGTCGAAGAAGCTGTCCACTGCATTCACATCAGTTGCCGTTGCACCAGCTTCCGTCGAACCGTTGATGTAGTTCTTGAAGCTAGCAGCGCCCGACTGTGTGGTCAGTGTGTGGGTTGCTACAAAGTTGTTGCTTTGGCTCAGGAACCATGTCTCGAGGTCAAAGACGTTACCGTCGTCCTTGAAGATCGTGGCACAGCTCTCGGCCAGCATGGTCGACTGCATGGTCAGGTCGCCTGTCAGCGTCGTCGCAGTCGGACCGGATACCGCGAAGGTAGCATCCTGGTCGATATCGAGACATGCGTCACCAAAGTCAGCAACAACCACATTGTAAAGGTTACCGGCAGTGCCTTCACGAAGCAGGATACCGATGTCGCTCTCGCCGCCAGCCGCAGCCGCACCGATGATTGTCGCGTTGGCGATAACCGGGTGTGCCCGTGGCAGGAAGTCGTTACCGTCGCCGAAGTTATCGGCTTCGATACCCTGGTCAGTCGCCGGTTGGTTCGGGTTCTGCAGGATTACAACGTGCTGAACCTTACCGCGCCAGCCTTGCGTCCAGTCGAGGCTGTCATCGTCAGCGCCAGTCAGTACGAGGTGTTTCGCATTGACGGTACCACCGAAGAATTCAACCGCATCGTCCGCACCGTTGTGAACTTGCAGGTAGTCGATTTCCGTTGAGGAACCAACGCCTTGGAAGGCAATACCGTTCAGCTCGTCCGTGCTGGTGATCGGGTTACCGGCATAAACAACGCGGGTGTAGAAGATCTGACCGCTGTCGTCGGTGTCGTCGATACCGCCGTAGAGGCCGCTATCACCCTCGCCTTCGGCTTCGCACACACCGGACCCGTTACAGGTGTTGATCGTCGCACGACCGTTGATCACGAGACCGCCCCAAAGCGCTGTATCGGTATCGAGGTTGCGGGTATCCGGGTCGATCGCAGTGAAGGTAACCGGCGCATCAACCGTACCGTTCGAGCGAAGCTTGGAACCGCGGGAGATGATCAGGTAGCTTTCAAGGTCAGCCCCCATAACCGTAACACCAGGCTCAATCGTCAGCGTGGTAGCAACACCAGCTGAAAGCGGGCTGTCCGGGTCCGGACCCATGTCGATACCGAAGGTCACCTTGCCGTCAAGCACATAGTCCAGACCCGATACGAGGCGAAGATCGCTGGTATATGTACCAGAGATCACACACTGGCCATCGGCGTTTTCGGACGTGCCCGAAGGACATTCCGGATCAGGGTTCAGACCATAGGTCCAACCGATTGTCCAGTTGTCTTCCCCGGCAGAGCTTTTCACAGCACCGGCATAGTCGGTAGCGTCAAAGAAGCCGTCCACCGCGCTGACATCTGTTGCAACAACCGCATTTTCCGCGGACCCGTTGATGAAGCCGTTCGACAGGGTTGTCGTGCCAACAACGTTGTTGTCCTGGTTGGTGAAGTATGTTTCTAGGTCGAAGTTGTTACCATCGTCCTTGAAGACCGACAGACAACCGGTGTCGAGGAGCGTGCTCTCGATCGTCAGGTTACCTGTGAGGTTCGTAGCAGAAGAACCCGCGTTGGTGAAGGTAGCGTCCTGGTCGATATCAAGACACGCATCGCCGAAGTCAGAAACGACAGTGTTATAGATGTTTGCGCCTGTACCTTCACGCAGCAGCATGCCGATGTCGCTTTCACCGCCCTGGCTGTAGGAGCCAACGATGGTGAAGTTGGCAAGGCGTGGCTTGGCTCGCGGCAGGAAGTCGTTGCCGTCACCGAAGTTGTCGGCCTCGATACCCTGGTCGGAAGCGGGTTGGTTCGGGTTCTGCATGATGATTACATGTTGAGCCTTACCGCGCCAGCCCTGGGTCCAGTCAAAGCCGTCATCGTCTGCGCCGGTGATTACGAGGTGTTTGATCTCGGTGGTACCGCCGAAGAACTCAACGCCGTCGTCCGCGCCGTTGTGAACATGGATATAATCGAGCGTTGTGCCCGAGCCTACGCCCTGAAACGCGATACCGTTCAGCTCGTCGGTGCTGGTAATCGGGTTACCGGCATATTTGACCTGAACATATTTCATGGTGCCCGACGAATCGGTGTCGTCACCGCCGCCATAAAGGCCGCTGTCACCTTCGCCTTCAGCTTCACACACACCGTCACCGTTGCAGGTGTTGATGGTGGCGCGACCGCTGATCACAATGCCGCCCCACTCTGCGGTGTAAGGCTCCGTGAGCGCGGAACCGCTGTGGCCGCTGCGCGGCGTGAGGCCAAGCTCGGACGCGAGACCAAGATCAAGGCCGGAGGTGAAGATGATCGGCTCGCTCTGCGTGCCGACAGCTTCGATTTTCGACCCGCGGGAGATCACGAGGACGTCGGTCTTCGTCGCACCGTAGATGCGCGTGCCTTCCTCGATCGTCAGGGTAGCAGCGTCACCGTCGGCGGCTGTGCCGTCCGCGCCGGTGTCAACACCGATAACCACTTTGCCCGAGAGCTGGTAAATGTTGTCGGAACTCAGTGTCAGGTCTTCCGTGATGGTACCCGACAGTTGGCAATGGTCTTCATCACCTACCGCTACGGTTTCGGTGCCGGTTGGGCATTCGCCGGCACTGCCGCCGCCGTCGCCACCGCCATCACCGCCACCGTTGCCCGGGTTACCGGTGCCTGGATTCGGGCCCTGATTGCCCGGTGATGCAAGTTCAGTACTATCGTCGCCACAAGCAACCAGCGCCAGGGCGGCCACTGCTGCGAGAAGCGTGTTTTTCATGATCTGAAGGTTTGTCATTGTATTCCCCGTACGACGCCTAAAGTGTCGCTTGAAAATTTGGTGCAAGCGAAATGGCCAACGTATTGCTGTCGGCTCACAGGGAATGATCGGTAATCCCGATATGTTTCAGTTTGTTTGCAGTTCTTTGACCATTGATGTCACATTGTGATTCAGTGGCAAAAGCGACATGACAGAAGCACGAGTGTGACAAAACTGTCGCGAATACTAACTTATGAGATCGAAATACAACCAAGACAGCCACGCCCCCAGACAAAGGTAAGGGCCGAATGGTATCGGCTCGAGGGGGTCAAACTTGCCTTTCATAACAGTTTTAAGAACAAATGCGCCGAGTCCGGCCAAGGATGCTGCCAGCAATACAAAAGGCAAGCCGTACCACGCAACCCATGCCCCCGCACCGGCCAGAAACTTGGCGTCGCCCATGCCCATACCGCGGCGGCCACGCAGTTTTTCATAGAGAAATGCCAGCAGCCAAAGCGACAGGAACCCGGCAGCAACGCCTATCAGATAAGGCTGCAGGGCAAGCCCGTCCAGATAGGCGCGCAATAGTCCGAGCAAAACAAGCGTGCCGGTCAACAGGTTTGGCAGGCGAAAGGTAAACTGGTCATACAGCGCCAGTGCATAAAGGTTGAGAAACAGCGCAAGCGAGATCCAGGTCGGCCGATCCGCCCAAAGGAGGCCGGCGGCGGGCAACAGGAAAATGACGGCGTAAAGTATCCGGTGCCTGCCCGGCTGTGTGTTCATATCAGGTCCCAGTGGCTGTTGCCGTGAGCCTATAATGTGCTTTGTGTCTGAACAAGAAGGATGTCGGGTGGGCTGGTAATTACCCCAATGCAGCGAAACGCGCAGGCCCCAACACGGAGCCGCCCCCAAAGGCCCTGACGTAAATCAGGCCTGTGAGGGCGGGAATAAAACCACGGGTGTTGTTCAGTCGCGGTTTAAAAGTTTTATTGCGTACCACCCATGCGCTCAAGCGCGGTTTTGGCGATCGTCTTCACCCGGCGTGGCTCACCGTTCATCAGAAGCGCATAGGGGTTGTCGCGACCGTCAAGAATGTCGCGGTACATAGCCATGGCCTGCTCACGGCGGCCGGTCGTGCTATATACAAAGGCAAGGTTCAACTTCGCGAACACCTGGTCTTCTTCAGCCACGTCCGCATCGAGAAGAGCGGCTTCAGCTTTTGACCAGTCGCCGTCCTGAAGCTCGCTTTTTGCATAAACCGCAGGGTCAGCCGGTTGTGTTTCGGCGGCGAATCGTGGCTCATCAGCCGTCGCGCAAGCCGTCAGAATTGTTGCACCGATAATGGCACTGAAAGATACAAAACGCATACTGGCCTCCTTCTGGCAAATCTTCCTATTATGTACGTGTTTGTTACAGATTAATGTAACACCCAGTCATATTTGGCCAAAGAAGGATTTAATGCTTTGAAGTGTTTGCATTAATTTTTTTTCATATCACACCGGAAAATATTACTGTTACACTTCAATAGCTTACATCGCGGAAGGTGATTCGGCAGGTAGTGTGTGAAATTTTTATGACAGTGCCCGAAAAAGGCAGATTTGTCATCATTTCTCTCGTAGCAAAGGGCTTGAAAGTAATATTTACACCGTTTTCAGGACCGCTGGATGACACGTTTTTTTCGCTCGCTTTCCCACCTTGCACTTGCTGCTGCTATTGCATCGACATCCGCGTTGCCCGTGGTTGCCGGGGCCAGCGTTTCGGTTGGTGAGATGCCAAATGTCGCCGTGACGCCAGCAACCGCCGATTTGATGGCCTCGCTCTCAACGCGGCCCGCCTCCAGCCGTATGCTAGGTGTCGCCAGCCCGGCGCACGATTTTGTCCGCTTCACCGGCGCCGTAAAAAACCTGTCTCTTCTGCTGTTGCATGACGTCAAGGAAGAGGCCCATGTGAAAGCGGCCATCAAACAATACGGGTTTGAAAAGGTACAGGATACGGTGGTTTCCGCCATCCGCACGGCCCAACTTCAGTATGGCGCCAAATGGGCAGACATGCTTGCCGGCATCTACGACACACACTTCAATGCGCGGGAGCTGCGCTCCATCTTGCAGGAAAAAGAATCATCGCCACACTTCGTGAAACTGATCGAGGAACAGGATGCGATCGCACAGGCGGTGCGCATTGACGGCCATGATATCTATGTCGCGGCGCGGGCGCAGGTCATGAGCCAGTTGGAAGCTGCACTTTAAGTTTTTCAGGACCCGCCAGACCGCACTAGACGAGGCCGTCCAGTGCGCTGTCCACGAGTACTGCAGTATAGGCGGCAAAACACAACAGCAGGAACGCGCCCTCGAGCCGGTTGATGCGGCCGATTCCCCGAAAGCCAAAACCAAGTAGAAAAAGCGCCATGGTCAAAAAGCCCATGACCGGCACATCCCGTGTCAAAACAATCGGGTCCACCTTGATGGCATGAATGCTGCCTGCGATACCGGTCACCGCGAGCGTATTAAACAGGTTTGAACCGATCACATTGCCGAAAGCAATTTCATGGTCCCCCTTGCGTGCGGCAATCACAGACGAGGCAAGTTCAGGCAGCGATGTACCAACCGCCACAACGGTCAGCCCGATGATCACGTCGCTGATACCCATCCCTTCTGCGATCTGCACGGCGCCCCACACAAGCGCCTGCGAACTGGCTACAAGCAGCACCAGCCCGGTTACAAGGATCACCACGGAACGCGACATACGACCTTCGGGCTTGCACAGCGACTGGTCAACACTTGTGCCAAAGCTGTCCCGCGCATGCCGCCGCCCCTCATAGACTGACCAGACAGTGAGGCCGACGAACACAGCAAGCAGTATGAGCGCATCATAAAAACCGAGGAGATGGTCCAGCATTAAAATTGCGACAAGAGCCGTCGCCACCGCCAGAACGGGTAGCTCCTTGCGCAATATCTTGGAATGCACACCAAGCGGGCGCACAAGTGCGGTCAGCCCCAGTATGAGGGCAATATTGGTAATATTGGAGCCAAACGCGTTCCCGAGAGCGAGACCCGGGTTGCCCTGCGCGGCCGACAGGCCAGAGACCACCATTTCCGGGGCTGACGTGCCGAACCCGATAACCAGCATGCCTATCAACAGGGGTGACATGCCAAAACGCTGGGCAACGGCCTTGGCGCCGTCAATGAACAGGCCTGCACTCCACACCAGGACGACAAGCCCAACTAAAATGGCAACAACTGGTAATAACACGTGACTCTACCTCTCGACCCGACATCGGTTTGACCAGATCGTTACCTGGTCAAAGCCTGTACGCGCGATACCCGCTTCTAGTTTCGCGGGGTAACAACAATCGTCAGTTTCGGCTTTGACCCGCGTTCGATTTTGATCAAGGCAACCCGCGTCGGTTTCTGGAACGTCAACATGATATCGTCATCCTGCGCTTCGCTGATAAGGCCCCAACCTTCATTTGGCATATTATTTTTAAAAAACTCCGCCACCTTCATCTGGTCCGCCTTCACTTTTGCAAAGATCTTGCCGTAAGAGTTGGCGCCGTTTCCAAGGATCATGGATTTTTTGGTATCAATGACAGCTCCAGCAGGCATTGCAACGTCCCCGATGGATTCCCCATTGGTCAGAACAACCGGCGCTTGCGAAGACTTGCTTGCTGGTTCAAGCGCTGAAACATAGCCCACCCCGGTGCTTATCACACCAAAGGTGACAATCAATCCCGCCAGATAACGGTGCATGCGGCTCATTATTTCCTCCCTCGATCGGATCAATACCCTGATACCTCACCTCTGGGCAGAGGCAGGCCACCGGACCATTTTATTATCCCTCTTTGTAGTCAACAGTACGCCTGCTGCACAACTGCAAAAATGGGCTGTCGTCCACCTCAAGCTATGCTAGGAAAATCATGGGGGTATATTATAGTGCTCCGGCCAGGCAAGAATGAGACCTCAAGAGGGGCCCTTACCAAATGAAACGCGCGATCATCGACCTGCACCTTGACCCCCGGGTCTATACCATCGCGGATTTTCTCGAAGGTGCGGAATGCCGGCATCTGGTTTCCCGCGCCAAAACACAAAAAATGAAACGTGCCACCGTATCGGGCGAGACCGATGGCGTGGTTTCTGCCGGGCGCACCAACGATGTGTGCTGGCTTGACCACACAGGCGACCCGGCTTGCAAGCGCATTGCACTGAAGGTCGCCGGCCTTGTCGGCATGCCTCTGTCCCACGCGGAAAAATTTCAGGTGATCCGGTATGACGTCGGTACCGAATATAAGCCTCATTTCGATGCCTTTGACGACAATACCAAGGCGGGCCAACGGAATATGAAGGGCGGCGGGCAACGGCTCATCACCGTGCTGGGTTATCTCAATATGGTTAAAAAAGGCGGTGCCACAGAATTTCCCAAACTTGGTATTAGCATCCCCGCCGAAATGGGAAAACTGCTGGTGTTTCATAACTGCCTGCCCGGCACGACGGAGAGGCACCCTCAGTCTTTGCATGCGGGGCGACCAGTAGAGGAAGGCGAAAAATGGGCCTTCAATCTTTGGTTTCGTGCTGAGAAAAGGACCTACGACAAATAACATTGCCGGTTTTCCGGCCCATAATACCGCAACAAAATTGCCCCAGGCATTGGCTCATGGTTGGTTTTGTTACGAAAGAAGCCACAGTTTCGTAACACTGTGTCTTAACAATTATGGAAAGACTTGATCGCGGCATATATTATCGGCTATATGGCAACGTTGTCATTGGCGGAAATTAAAGAGTTTGGAAAATCATGTTCAGCTATTCATTTGGTGATAAAAGCTTTGAAACCCTGTTGGAGGCCGAAGGCCTGACGGCAGCCTTTAACGCAAACTTGGAAAAAGCGGTTACTTATGCCAAGTCGCTTGCCGCTAGCAGCCTGTTGCCTTTCGCGCGCCAAGCTTCAGATGGCCCGGACATGGCCCCGATCGCCGACGCCGCGGCCCGCATCAATGCCACCTGCGATGACCTGGTCGTGCTGGGTACCGGCGGCTCCAGCCTTGGCGCGCAGGCAGCCATCGCCCTCGCGCGCTTCAACAAGGGCAAGGTGCGCATCCATACACCCGATAGCCTCTGCCCGTTTGAGATGGACCTGCTGTTCCGCGAGTTGGACACACGCCGTACCCATGTGCTTGCCGTCTCCAAATCCGGCACCACTGCAGAAACACTGGCGCAGTTGCTTGCCTGCCGCGCATGGATCGAAGCGGGAGAGCACGCCGCCAATCTGGGTGACCACTTCACTTTCATCACTGAACCCGGCAAACGCCCCTTGCGCACCTATGGTGAAAAGCTGGGGTCACCGATTCTTGACCACCCGACCGACGTTGGCGGCCGCTTCAGCGTGCTCACGAATGTTGGTATGCTGCCGGTCGCGGTCTCCGGCCTGTCCGTCAAATCTTTCCGCGAAGGCGCTGAGGAAGTCTGCGACGATTTCATCAAAAATCCGGGGGCAGCCACCGCCGTTGTGGGCGCGGCATTGACCCAGACACTAAACGAACACAAGGGCATCACACAGGTTTTGATCATGCCATATGCCGAAAGCTTGCGCGCCTTTACACGCTGGCACGGCCAGCTGTGGGCGGAGAGCCTTGGCAAGGATGGCCTGGGCACCACCCCCATCCGCGCGGTCGGCCCCGTGGACCAGCACAGCCAGCTCCAGCTGTTTCTTGACGGCCCCAATGACAAGTTCTGCACTTTTGTCACAATTCCAAGTTATGGCAAGGGACCACGCATTGATCCTGCAGAAGCGAAAGCCTATGGCCTTGACTATATGGCCGGTCGCACAATCGGGGACACGGTTACCTGCCAGTCCCGCGCGACACAGGAAACCTTGCGTGCAAAAGGAAGGACTGTACGGGAAATTGTGATCGACGCTCTGTCTGAAAAAAATCTAGGTGGCCTTTTTGTCTCCTTCATGCTTGAAACAGTCGTGACGGCGCACCTCATGGGCGTAGATGCATTTGATCAGCCTGCCGTTGAAGAAGGCAAGGTGCTGACCCGACAGTATTTGAACGAACTAGATATTTAACGGGATTTAATATGAACGCACCCATCAAGAAGATTGTCCTGCCGGTTGCCGGCCTCGGCACCCGCTTCCTGCCAGCCACCAAAGCAATTCCCAAGGAAATGCTGCCGGTACTGGACCGTCCGCTGATCCAGTATGCGGTTGAGGAAGCCATCGAAGCCGGCATTGAAGACATCATTCTTGTCACGGGACGCAACAAGCAGGTGATGGAAGACCACTTCGACCACGCCTACGAGCTTGAAAAAATCCTGCAGGAAAAAGGCAAGGACGAGGCGCTTGAGACGTCTCGTTCCATGCTGCTTGAAGAAGGCCGCATTTCCTATGTGCGGCAAATGCGGCCACTGGGTCTGGGCCACGCCATCTGGTGCGCACGCAAACTGGTCAACGGCCATCCGTTTGCCGTTGCCCTGCCCGATGACCTGATCAAGGGCAAACCGGGCGCCCTCAAACAGATGGTTGAGGCCTATAACGAACTGGGTGGCAATCTGGTTGCCACCATGGACGTGGCCAAGGAAGACACCTCCAAATACGGCGTCATCACGCCTGGCACACGCAAGGGCAACATCATCGAGGTCAAAGGGTTGATTGAGAAACCCCACCCCGAGGACGCACCATCGACCCAAGCTGTTGTCGGACGCTATATCCTGCAGCCCGAGGTGATGAACTATCTTGAAGAAAAGGCCATCGGCGCGGGCGGTGAAATCCAGTTGACCGATGCCATGGCCCGCCTGATTGGCGAACAGCCTTTCCACGCGCTGGAATTTGAAGGCCGCCGCTTTGACTGCGGCTCAAAACTTGGTTGGCTGATGGCTAACCTGTCGATGGCTGCTGAAGACCCATACCTTGCCAGCAAGCTCAAGGAACTGATCACCTTCCAGTAGGGCGTGCCTCAGGGATCATGCCCCGGGGCGGACTTTTTCTGTCCGCTCCCGAACAGCTGGGTATAATATTCCAGCAACTGTTTGGTCGTGCCGTCTTCAATCATTCGCGGCACCGCCCCGCCCAAAATCTGGCTGAGGATTGCGGCGCAAGCCGACCGCTTGGAAACCGCGAGATACACCCCCTCCTCAAACTCCGGCAGGATATGCCGTTGCATCGCCGGGTGCGCCCGCACGTCAATATCATCCCGGTAGAGGCCTGCCGATTCCCCCAGCAGCATATAGTCAAGCCGACCGGCTATCAGCATGGCAAACAACAGGCGTACATGCGGAGCACGGATCAGGTTAAGCTCTGAACGCATATCGGCCTCCAGCGCGTCACCCCTGCTGTCTCCCTGCGCCGCGCCCCCATATAGCCCTTTCAGGTCATCAAGGGACCGCACATCAAGATCAAGCGCTGCGCGCGTCAACACAAGGGTGCGTTCGTTGGCGTAAGGGCCGATGAATTCCATCGTCTTTTCGCGTTCGTCGGTTTTGTATAGCGCGACCAGAATATCAATTTCGCCTGCCCGGGCGCGCGCCAGCGTACGGTTCCAAGCGAAGGTGCGTTCCGTTTTCAGGCTTATATTATGCTCGGCCAGTGCACGGCGCGCGATTTCAACCCCAGCCCCCAAAACCTGCTCATCGCTTTTACGAAACCAGACAAAAGGCACATAGCTTTCCGGTCCGGTAAGGATCACTTCCTTGCACGTGGCATCTGCGGCGTTCGTCAATTTCACGCAGGTCATCAATAAGGTAATTAACAGCGCGGCAGGCCAGCCGGATCGCATAGGCATATCCCATCCTTCGCTCCATCCCATGACAGGATTTTGCCACGCGGGGCGCGATGCAGCAAGCAATCCGCATGAAAAAGAGGGGCGAACGCCCCTCTTTGACTGATGTACCGCGTTGGGGACTAAAGCGTTTTCAGATATTCAACAATCGCCCAGCGTTCGTCGTCCGTCAGGGCTTTGCCCACATTGTGCCCCGTATTGCGGTTGCCATCGAGTGTGGTGTCAAACGCAAAGGTATTCGGGGCTTCATCATGTTCGTACCCCACCCGAACCGGGTCGAAGCGGCGGCTGCCCACATAGAAGTTCTTTGTGCGGTCCTCTTCCGGCAAAAGCATTTCATAGAGATTAGGCACAGAACCATTATGCATATAAGGCGCCGTCGCCCAGATGCCGGTCAGTGGACGCGCTTTATAGGACATCAGGTTCGCGTTCATGACCTCTTTATGCCTGGAATAATAACTCTCATAGTCGGCCTCAAGTGCCGGCAATGGATGCCCAAGAGTCACGCCGGAAACCAGTGTTACGAGCGCCTCGCCACGGCTTGGCAGCGTTGCACCGTATTTCTCGCCGGTAACAAGCAGCAAGCGACTGCCTTCAAGCTTGCCTGATTTCCAGGGCTCCCCGGTTTTCGGATTTTTCTTGTAGAGGAAGTTCGCCGCCATACGCGGGTCAGCCCCCAGTTCAGTTATTGGCACCATGACCGGGTCGTAGGGCTTGGCTTCGTCCTTGCGTGCAACCACATGGTGACACCCCACACAGTGCTCGCCATACAGCTTCTTCCCTTTGGTCGCTTTGGCTTTGTCGATTTCTGGCAGCAGGTTTTGCGGCCATTTCGGGGAGCGCAGTTCCTGCAGCCATTCCTCGATCTGCCCGACATTCGGCAGATTGACAGAGGACGCATAACCAAAATAGCTGGCTTTCGAGACAAAATCGTCGATCACGTCACCCTTCTCGATAAAGTCGTCACTGTCAGCCGGTTTCACCTCAACCACGCCGTTCACACCAACAACCTCACCCACGTTACGAAACAGGGGACCTGCGCCATCCTTGTTGTTTGGCGCCGAACCGTTCCACTGCACAACAGATGATTGCGGCGTCCCCCACAGAAACGGATAACTGACAGGCGCGTTCGCCTCCATCTTGTTCTCGGGCACACCGATATCTTCAGCGACCACTCGGTTCAAAATGGCGCCAAAGGCATCCACACGGCCATAGCCATACGCCAGGCTGGAATGGTTCAGCTCGTTGAGCGCAGCCATTTCCATTGACTGCTCTTCCATCTCATTTCTGAGCTTTGAAGCGTCGGCCTCGGTATAGTTTTCGCCCAACACCTTCGTCGCGAAACGCTTGAACTTGGCATCGTCTTCGTAGCTCGCGACCAGCGCGTTCACGAGTTCCGTGTTATAGGCGACATAATCGCCAAGCCCGGGGCCGCCATCGATAAGGATTTCCTCGCCGCCGAGGTTGAGCTTTGCCGTGTGACAGGCTGCGCATGTCATGCCCATCCAGTATACACCGCGTTCGTCGGGCTTTTCGCTTTTGGTAAAACCGATCGGCAAGGCGTCTTCGTTGAAGCCCGGCATTTTGGGCGCCGGGATATAGCGCAGGCGTTCAATATTCGCATCCGACCGGAAAAGTTGGGTACTGTTTTCCTGTTCAAGAATCAGGAACCAGACATACGGCATCTGACGCGCGCCTTGCGGCTGAAACCAGAAACCCATCTGGGACTGATAGTCCCATCCCTGCGCCACTTGCCACCAGGGCAGGTTGTTCTCCTGCACTGCCCCTTTATATTCAACCTCCTTGTGTGCATTCTCCTTGTCGCAAGCAGAAAGGGCAAAAAGCCCCAGTGCGCAACAGGTTGTCACCACGGCACGCCACGGCGCCAGCATTGTCCTATACTGCATAATAGACTCCCCTGAATTAGCCCCAGTCAGACATGCCCGGCAGTATGCCCAGACATAAATCCTTAGTCCTCCATGGCATACGCCATATGACGATTAAACTTAGGGGTGAGCTAAAATACCAGCAAAAATTGAAAAGGCCGGACGCTACGGCCCGACCTTCATGCCCCGACACCATGCCTATGGATCATCAGCCTTGCTTAAGCCGCTTTTCCCACGCAAAGGCATGCGCGACGATGGTGTCGAGATCATCATGGGCTGCCCGCCACCCGAGTGTGCTGCGGATCTTGTCGGCCTTCGCCACAACCTTGGGGCTGTCTCCCGCGCGGCGCCCTTCCATCTTGACTGTAAAATCCACGCCAGTGACGCGTTTGACCGCCTCGATGACCTCAAGCACGGAAAAGCCGTGCCCATACCCGCAGTTCATCGCTCCGCTCTCGCCGCCTCTGTCCAGCCAGCCCAGCGCCAACCGGTGCGCCGCCGCCAGATCAGAGACATGGATATAGTCCCTCAGGCCAGTGCCGTCCGGCGTATCATAGTCGTCGCCGTACACACTAAGGTGCGAGCGGCGGCCAAGGGCAGCCTGACACGCAACCTTGATCAGATGGGTGGCGTTCGCCGTTGATTGCCCCGTTCGGCCCTTGGGGTCTGCGCCCGCCACATTGAAATAGCGCAACGCGACATAGGAAAAATCATGCGCGGCGACGACGTCCGCAAGCATCAGTTCGGTCATCCATTTGGAGGTGCCATAAGGAGAAACAGGTTTGAGGTCTGCATCCTCGCCAATTGGCACCACTTCCGGGTCGCCGTATACGGCAGCGGTCGATGAGAAGATAAACTTCTTCACACCGTGGCGCACACACCCTTCAATCAAGGTGCGGCTGGCGGCCGTGTTGTTGCCATAATATTTCAGCGGGTTTTCGACCGATTCCGGCACCACGATGGAGCCAGCAAAATGGATGACAGCGTCGACCTGATGGGTCTGGAATACCCTGTCAAGCATGGCCGCGTCACTGACGTCACCCTCAATGAAGGTTGCTTCAGGCGCCACCGCGTCGCGAAAGCCAGTAACAAGATTATCCAGCACCACAACGTCATGACCGTTCTCAACCAGTTCGATCACCATGTGGCTGCCGATATACCCCGCGCCGCCTGTCACCAAAATTGCCATTGCTCAATCCTTTCAGCTATCCACGCGGAGCCGGTTATGGCTCAAGGTCCATCGTAGATGTCGTTATCACAAGGCCGGTATCTTCCGTTTCAAACGGCGCATCAACCATGTTGAGGGCGGCACGCATATCCGCGCATGCCCTGGCAAAGGAATATCCCTCGCCAATAAAGCTGCGCGATCGTTCGGAAATATCGCCCCATGCCTTCCGGTTCGTGTACAAATGCTCAAGCGACCGCAGCCACTCCTCAGGCGTGCCTGCGATCTCACAGTCATACCCGTGGCGCACGCCCGTGCCCTCAGCCGCAATGCGCGACAGCACCGCCGGAATACCGTGCGCCATGGCCGCCAGCACCTTGCCCTTGATGCCCGCACCACTCAGGAGCGGCGCGACAAAAACGCGGTGCTGTGCGTAAACCTCTGCGACATCCTTCACATGTCCGATGACATGCACGTCATCCGCGGCAAGGGCCCGCACCTCGTCGCACATATTGCTGCCATAGATGTGGAAAGCCACCCCCGGCATGCTCTCGCGTACAAGCGGCATGACGTTGGTGACAAAATACTGCACGGCCTCAATGTTCGGTGGATGGCCATAGCCGCCCAAAAACGCGATATCCGACCGGCCCTCAAATGACGCAACGTCAGACGACACATCCACCACCCAAGGCGCTTTTGCAATGCGGGTTTTTTCAAAATTATGGCTCAGCACAACGGCGTGTTCGACCTCATTATAGCTCAGTAGCAGATCAACCTTTTCCATCACCGCCAGCTCGTCATCGCGGGTTTTTCGCGCCGCCACCAATGCATCCGCATCACCTGAAAGCACCGCCGCCCGAGCCTCGCGCAGGAAATGCAGGTCCGCGTTATTGAACAAAACCTTTGCCTGCGGCGCATGGCGGCGCACAAGGTCTATGTTGTCCTGCGCCACATAATAGCGGGTCATATACACAACATCGAACTCGTTCCCGCGTTCATGCAGGAACTCTTCTGTCGATACATAAAACGGTGAATAAATGACCTCCACGCCAATCCGCTGAAGCTGCTCGACATATTTTCCGAGCCACGCGAGGTTATCGGGCAGGAATGTGACCTTGTAGCCCAAGGCCTGCATCATGCGCATTTCCTGAACAGCAGCATAGCTGCCGGCGTCATAGTCCGTGCGCGGCACCTGATAATCGATAAACAGGGCGCGTTTCTCCACGCCTTCGTCTTTATAGAGGTCCGCGTTTTCCCCAACCTCCGGCGCGCCAGCTAGGACAGCCTCAAATTTTTTGGTGAACTTGGGCCGGTTGATTTCCTGATACCGCTTCAGACCTGTGGATGCCGCTTCATCGGTACCGTTCGACAGGCCTTCAAAATGCACCACCACCGACAGCGGATTATAAAGCGTCTTATAGCCCTTCGCCCGCAGCGAGAACGCAAGGTCGGTATCTTCATAGTAAGCTGGCGCATACTCGGTCGAGAAGCCGCCCACATCGCCCCATGCTTTGCGGCTCACGGCGATGGCAGCGCCCGAGCAATAGTGCACAGGGCGTGTGTAATTATATTTTGGCTCATGCGGGTTACCATGGCGGCCATAGTTCCAGCCCTTGCCCTCGGCCCACACAACACCACCCGCTTCCTGCAGCACGCCGTCAGGATATATCAACTTGGCACCCACGAGCCCGACCCCGGCAAAGTGGCGGAAAGAGAACAGAAGCTCATCAAGCCAACGGTAGGTGACCTCGGTATCATTATTGAGGAATACAAGATAGTCGCCTTTTGCGGCGGCGGCCCCGGCATTACAGGCCCCTATGAAACCCTGCGCCTCATTATGTCGCACAACCGTGATATTCTGTGCATAATCAGCAAGTTTGATGGTCTCGTCGCTCGAACCATCATCAACCACCACAAGCTCGAAAGTCGCTTCATTGTAGGCCAGCAGCAGAGCGGCAAGGCAGTTGTAGGTAACCGCAAATTTATTATGCGCGGGCACAATGACCGACACTTCCGGCTTGTCTGTGGCAGGAAACACAAGCGGACGGAAGTCGCTATTGCGTTCAAAGCCCTGCACCACGACCTCATGGCAATAGCCAACCTGCGCGACACCTTGTACGCCAAGCTTACCCGCCGACGCCATTTGCGCCTGCAGTGAGCGATACCGGAGACCTGCCAGCGCGCTCATCTGCGACTTGTAGGGCGCGCGGGTGTGCTCCTTCACGGTCTCAAGGTCGAAACTTTGGGGCGACAGGATCAGCACATCCTGGGCGAATACCTGTCCTTCAAAGCTACGCACAACAATATGATGTGGCTTGCCGTCATACAGCGTGGGGCTAAGCCTGACATAAAGGTCCCTGATGTCGGGCCGCGTTGTCTTGTGTGCGAAGGCGAGTGTATCAAGCGTGCCGTCCACCAGCACCTGCACCCCGGCTGCACTCGGCCGTTTGAAATCACCATAGGCCCCTGTCAGGTTCTGCTCATCGGGATGATTGAGGATGATATTCAACCGGCGTCCCCGCAGCATGATCCCATCTGATACGACAGGCGCGGGTGTCAGCACCAACGGGTCCGCCACCGCTTCACCATCCACGGAAACCGTGACCGACGCCTGTTCACCAAACCGGGTCAGCGAATGCTTCGGCCGCAGGATTACATTGTTATGGTTTTGATGTGCAGCCAGAAGCGGAAACAGGTCTACGGGACGGTCCGTCCAGCCCCGCGTCAGACGCGCGGGAGAGACATAAAAGCGTGTGAAGGCAAAAAAGAGATACGCCCCGTCCGTTCCGGCAGCGTTCTCCATATGGAACGACAGCCGAACAAAACAGCCACCTTCCGGCACACAGCAATGCACATGTCTGAGCGCGTATTGCTCCAACGCCGCGCCGCCAGTGGGCAACAGCCCACACTCGGCACGAGCAGTGCCAAGCGGCGTATGGGCGGCATCGAAATACTCTGCCTCAAGCGCGACACCACACCGGTGCGCAGCCATCATGGCGGAGAAAACAAAATCGACCCGTTCACAGACAGGTAGCATATCACCGTGTACCGGGTCGGTATAAACAACACGGGCGTCCTGCACGCCATCGGGTAGCGCCGCATATGCCACATTGGCGTCGGCCAGCGTCCACTCGGCACTGATATCCCGGCCAATCCCCACCTCAGGCTGCGACGCACGAAAGGGGATATCGGCGGAAGTGAAATCACCGTTGCACAGGAGGTTAATCCCTGCGATGGCATTGGTCAGTGAACTAGGCTGCAGCTCGACGTCCTTGC
This sequence comes from Kordiimonas aestuarii, assembly GCF_025574465.1. Taxonomy (GTDB): domain Bacteria; phylum Pseudomonadota; class Alphaproteobacteria; order Sphingomonadales; family Kordiimonadaceae; genus Kordiimonas; species Kordiimonas aestuarii. Next base: position 35,595 of record NZ_JAOBPP010000012.1, on the reverse strand, counting down.
CATCAGACAGGACGGCATGCAGACCTTCCGCAACGGACCTATCTGCTGAGACGAGTATTGTCGACCCCAGGGAAAATATATCGGGCTGCAAAAAACCTCTCCCGTGCTTAAACGACACACCTACGGCATTATGTAATTAAAAATGCTAGAATTTTATTGTTAGCGGTGTAGCAAATGCGAGCTTAAAATACACTTGTTTTGTGCTGCAACTACAATATTCATAACCGGCTGCGCACACCGTGGTGGCGCCGTTGGACCATGGCAACTTGACGCCGGTTCAAAAGCCGAAGAAACTACGGGCCATATTTCATTATACTTCAGGACATTCTTTATGTTTTCAGGCATTTACCCCGTTATTATGTGTGGTGGCTCCGGCAGTCGCCTTTGGCCGCTGTCGCGTTCCGGCATGCCCAAGCAGTTCTTGCCCCTCAAGGGAGATAAAAGCCTTTTTGTACAAACGCTTGAGCGCGTCGCCCGCCGCTACGGCTTCAAGGAACCCATCATCATCGCAAACAGCGAACACCGTTTCCTGTTATCCAAGCAGGCAGGAGACGCCAACCTGCCGCTCGGTAAAATCATCCTCGAACCCATGGGGCGCAACACGGCACCTGCGGTTATTATCGCCGCGCTTGAGGCAGCGCAAACGGACCCAGAGGCCAAAATTCTGGTCCTCTCAGCCGACCACCTGATCAGCGATGTACCGGCCTTCCACGAAGCTGTGGAACGTGCCGCCGCCGCCGCGAACAACGCATATCTGACCTGCTTTGGTATCCACCCGACATCCGCAGAAACCGGCTATGGCTATATCAAACCGGGCACAGCGGTGGAGGGCGCGGCAGGGGCACATCTGATCAACAGTTTCAGAGAAAAGCCGGACGCTGCAACCGCACAAGCCTATCTGGCCTCGAAGGAATATCTCTGGAACAGTGGCATGTTCATGTTTTCCGCTCAACAGTTTCTGGAGGAAGCACGGGCCTGTGAGCCCGCAATGTTCGATGCCTGCAAAACCGCGTTTGACGCCATCACACCAGACCTGCACTTCCACCGGTTGCCGGAAAAGGAATTCTCCGCCGTGCCCGACAATTCCATCGATTATGCCATCATGGAAAAGACGACGCGGGCCGCTGTGGTGCCCTGTTCCATCGGCTGGTCGGACCTTGGCAGCTTTTCCGCGCTGCATGACACGGGCGAAAAAGACGCCCGCGACAATGTCACCCATGGGGATGTGACCTTGCTTGCCTCATCGGGATGCTTTGTCCATTCCGATGGTCGGTTGATCACCGCGACAGACATCAACAATCTTGTGGTGGTGGCCACCGATGATGCCGTCATGATTGCACCAAAGGACAAGGACCAGAACGTCAAGAACATCGTCAATGCTCTCAAGAAAGAGGGCCGCGATGAAGCCAAACTGCACACAACGGTCTATCGTCCCTGGGGGTTTTACACCTCCCTTGCGATCAACAGCCATTTTCAGGTCAAGGAACTTTGTGTTTACCCTGGCAAACGCCTCAGCCTGCAGTCCCACAACAAACGGGCCGAACACTGGGTGGTGGTGGAAGGTGAGGCAACGGTCACCCGTAACGACGATATCCTGACCCTGAAGGCCAACGAGTCTGTTTTCCTGCCGGTCAAGACACGGCACCGGCTGGAAAACAAGGGTGAACGGTTGCTGCGCCTTATCGAAGTGCAAACCGGCACCTATTTTGGTGAAGACGACATCATTCGTTACGAGGATGACTTCATGCGTGAACGCTCCGGCTAGCGGATGCACACAATTATGGGACGTTATTAAGCAGACAATGGCAACTACAGGGCCTCTTTGGGCAGCGATACGATATGCCCGCAAGCACCGACTTGTTCTGCCGCCCGGCGCTTTCATGGCAATGGCCTGGCTGTCGCTGAACGACCGGTTTGACGCTGCCTTTTACTGCCGCAACTATCCCGATGTGGTAGATGCCGGTTTGCCACCGCTTTTACATTATATCCTGCATGGACAAGCCGAAGGGCGTAGCCCTCATGCGGCGACAACATCTTCGCCCGGCAAAGCGAAGGCGAGGCCAGACACAAAGCCTGCGCTATACATAGTGCCCGCCTTCATGGGCAACAGGAACACCAAACGATACCGCGCGAACCATCTGGCCGAGGTGTGCGAAAGTTTCGCACAGGTGTGCATGATAGATTTCAAGGCTCCCCCCGAAGGCTTTTTCAGCGACGTCAGGAAATCACCTTTCCCCGTGGTCCTGCAACGCCTTTCGGCCCAGGACCCCGCCAGCATGCCGTTTCTGCACACCTTAAAAAAAACCGGCTGCAGGATACTGTATGACATTGACGACCTGCTTTTTGACCGGGAACAACTTGAGGATTGGCGGCTTGAAAGCTGGGACATACCACCCGCCAGCTATCTGGATATTATGGCCTATGCCGATGCGTTTCTGGCGGCGACGCCGGAACTTGCCAACCGCCTGCAGGTGTTTTACCACAAGGATGCGGATGTGGTGCCAAACGTCCTGAACCGTCAGCAACTGGCGGCGTCCGCACAGGCTTACGAAGCGGCGCACGCCAACGCGGGTCGCTTTATTATCGGCTATGCTGCCGGTTCCGCCAGCCACGACCACGACCTTACCGTGGCGCTGCCAGCCATTGAGCAATTTCTTTCCGAGCATCCAGACGCGGAGTTGCACTGCATCGGGGACGTCAGGATCCCGGAATCAATGACGAAACGGCTTCCGACCCAGATCATGCAGCACGCAAAAGTACCATGGTTTGACCTACCCGCCGCACTGGCATCGTTCGATATCCAGATCATCCCGCTGACCGCCACGCCGTTTAATGCCTGCAAAAGCCATATCCGCTTTCTGGAATCAGCGGCGGTCCGGGTACCGACCCTTTGTTCAAATGTCGGGCAACAGGCACAAAGCGTTACAGAAGGTATCACCGGGTTGCTCACGGAGAACAGCACGGAAGGCTGGCACGCCGGGCTGAGGCGGTATTATGAGAATTCGCAGTTACGGTTCGATATCGCCGAAGCCGCCTACCGGTATATGGTGCAAAGCTGCAGCAGCGCCGCCCCCGATCATATTGCCAGAACCCGTGAGCTTCTGGGCAAGGCAGATAACCATACCACCTAGAAAACAGAATTCGACACCACCGTTATGGACAGGGGCACGTGAGCCATGCAAAATGGCGCGAACAAGCACACCGGCCAATAACACCAACAGCAGCAACGAATTCAAAACGTTATGAAAAAAAGAATATTATTCATCGTCGGCCCTCATCGCAGCGGCACCTCTGTTGTAACCCACGCGTTTCATCAGGCTGGATTTGACGTTGGCGACACATTGCTACCCGCCAACAAAGGAAATCCCCACGGCTATTGGGAAGACAAAGTCTACGTTGCCTGCAATGAAGAGATTCTGACCACTACACAGCGGCACTGGCGCGACCCGCGCCCTATTGATATCGCCGAGTTGCAGGAGAATGCCGCCCTGCTGCCCAACCGACGCCTGATCGGGACGCGGCTGGCAGGTCAACTGGAAACATCCGACGCTTTGGTGATCAAGGACCCGCGGCTATGCAGAACCTTGCCGCTGTGGCTTGAGGCACTTGATGACGTGCGGACAAATTTACCTAACCTTGAGACCGGTTTTGTGGTTGTTGCCCGGAATCCCCATGACACCATCATGTCACTGGTGCGCAGGGACCGCGAAGAGATCGACCGTGCAGCCCTTCTATGGCTTGCCTACACACTGGACGCAGTGGTCAATGTAAAAGGCCTGAACACACATGTGCTGCCCTATGCTGACTTTACAAAGTCCCCCTTCAAGGCTGTCGAAGCAGCCCTGACAGCCCTGGGCTGGTCGGACGCCGCCAAAACAGCGATGCGGCACAGGGCGGCAATCGACGCGGTTCTCAAGCCCACAAAGAGAAAAGCCAAACCCGGGGGCGACGACGGAATATCTCCTGCCATGCAGGACACAATCGACAATCTTGACAAGCTGCTGCAAACGTCACCGCTACCGTTCGCCGACATCGACCAGATTAAACGCGAACTGGAAAAATCCTACACCCTGTTTGCCCCCTTCATCGACGCCGCCATCGAACGCTCCCAACGCACTGCACAGCACTTTGAGACCCTCTCGGAACAACACGCACTGCTGAAAAAGCAATTAAAGGTGGCTGAAACGCGTCTCAGGCTGAAAAAAGCGCAGGAGGGCCTGCAATAACCCGTCAAGTTCATGAAAACCGGCTTATAATTCACGGCCAAAAGCCTGTTGTAATGCTTTCGGCTTTAAACTAGACAGGCAGCAGGCGGACAGCCGTACAATAAATATACGTTCGGAGCCCAGACTTTGACAGACTATATCACCGTGATTGGTACGCAGCGCTCCGGCACCACGGTATTGCGCGCACTTCTTGAAGAACATGCCAACATCTCGGCGTTTGGCGAGGTGTTCCTGGGCCGTCACGCGCATATGAAGGAGTGTTATTATCACTTCCTGAAAGAGCGGGTCAAAGACGACATCGGCCTCATTATCCCCAGCGAGCAAAACAGTGTTCAGTTATTTGACGACTATCTAACCTATCTGGACACCATCAAGTCGCCCGATAGCGACTATCTGCTTTTTGATTGTAAATATAATTTTCTCCAAGGTGCCCTGTCGACGGGCGAGCATAACTGGAGCCAGGCACCCTTCCTGCTTCGCCAGTTCATCCGCCGAAACTTCAAGATTATCCACATCGTGCGCGAAAATGTGCTGGCAACTTATGTCTCCAGCCTGCTCTCTATGAAAAATCAGGTATGGGCCACCAGCGATGCCAGCCGCATCAAGCATCGCTCCGCGGAGGTACCGACCGATGGCCTTGCGCAAACACTGGCCCGCCGCACGCAGGAGCACCAGCACTTCAAGCAGATGCTTGCACGCGCCAACTGCCTGACCGTCATCTACGAAAAAATGTTCGATGGAGAGAACTTCGCTCCGGCATTTTTGCAAGAGACGGAAAGCTTTCTTGGCATAAAAGGTCTGCCGAAGAAACCCAGCCTTATCAAGATTGCGCCGCCACTTGCGCAAAGCATTGAAAACTTTGATGAGGTAAAAAAGGTACTGACCGGAACCGAGTTTGAAGCCCTACTGGCGGGTTGATACAACTTTCCCTTCATCGCTGAAACGGTCGCAGGGCGTCCTTTCCTGCCCGTCACGGGCGGCTGGGCCAGCCTGACGCCCTATGCCGCCGATGAACTATACTGCGCCGAAAATCACTCAGTCCAGAAAATGGCTGAAACGGGTCCCCTCCAGACATTCCCTGACCTCATCATGGTTGCTGATCAGGGAACTCAGGGGGGCTGCGGTCTTGCGTGTTCCTGGCGTCAGTGTCGGCTCAATCCGCCGGTCAAGGGCAATGGTAAGTTTTTCCACCGCCTCCTCGCTAATAGTATTTTCGGGTGACAACAAGGTCTCATAGTCAACCTCAACATAGGTGCGGCAGGCCCGGAAGGCGTCTCTATAGAAGCGCACTTCTCCGTCCCGTCGTTCCAGCTCCTGCAGCAGGAGGTCAACCGGCACTTCAACGGTCCTGATCGCCCGCTTGGTATCAACGGCAGACCAGTTTTTGTTGGCACGTGCCAGCAGGCTTGAACAATAATTGGCCAGCAGGTTCCGCCGGATCAAATGCACGATGCCGACACCCTGCCCCTGTGCCAGCGCCGCCATGTGCGGTGCCTCCATCGGAGACTGCCAGTATGTATTGAAATGGTGACATGAGGAGTATTTGACATCAACCACCAAGGCATTGTCAGGGTTACCCATCAAATTCTCTTTGAGGAACTGAAAGTACTTGCGAAAAATCACCCGCTGGTTCTCGGGTGATGGCAAGGTCAGGCTGGGGTCCTCACGGAAAAACTCCTGCCGTTTTTCGAAAAAAAAGCGGTGCCGCCCCTCATGGCGGCGGTGAAACAATTCCCCTGTCACCCGGATACTATTCTGCTGATTCAGCAAAGAGGTAAACAGCTGCGTACCCGAGCGTTGCTTGGCAACAAGAAAGTATATGTTTTCGAGAATCTTACCCATGGACCCAGCCCTTCGAATTCACGTCGTTGAAAAAGAGATCATCCGCCGTTCACCGCTTTGAGCAGGCTGGTGGTCTCCCGCACCACCAGATCAACATCGACCGCGAAGTCCTGTGGTCCCTGATGGGGGGTGTCAAAGATGATATATTTATAGTAGTGCCCCTTGGACATCAGCAACCGTCCGTTGAGGTTGTTAGCGGGGCCAGGATTGAACATCTCCAGCACACCGCACCCCGGGGGGCTGAAAAGGGTATTGGCAATACCTGCACCATGCGGAGACACCACGCACCTGGCCTTTGAGAACATCCGTACTTTCTCAAGGTAGCTCAGTTCCGCGCCGCGAACCAGCTTGAAGCCCAGCGGCTCAAGCGCCTTGAAAAGCTCGTCTTCATTCGTGACCCGGCGCCGGTTCGAGTCAGACCGCGTGAGGTAAATATACTCCGGGGTATTGAGAGGTGCCTCTTTTTCAGTATCGCCAAACCTGACGACTGCCCTGTCAAAGATACGGCTACTGCGCGCATTCAGCGTAGGCGCCGCATTCCTGATCAGGCTTAACACCAGCGGAGCCTTGAGCGCGGCATGTGTAATATCAATCACCTCCCCGCGCACATAGCCCAATAACTCAAGTGACTCCCGTGCAATGGCATTCACGTTGCTCACCGCAAGCCTAAAGCGCTCAATCCCCAGCGCTTTTGCGGTTTCTTCAAGATAATAAAGCGCAGACAAATGATCGGCATGCCAATGGTAGAAATTTGCGACGCCGCCAAGATAGAGCACCGGCATGTCACATTCGGTCACTGTACCTGCATAGCACATGTCAAAGGTACCGCGTTCCGATCCCCGGCGCAGAAGTTGTGATGCAAGCCCCTGAAGCACCACGTTTTCGCTATCGTTGACGAACGTGCCGTTCGCTGCCAGCGCATAAACTTTGGGCACCTCGTTACACGGGCCGTCACACACCAGCGTCATATTCCTGGCCACCATTACCCGAGGTTCCGCGCTTTCGTGTATGCCGCCGCTTACTCTTTTTGTCAGCCGCTCGTTACCGCGTAGATTAATGCTATCAAGAAGTTGGCCCCCGCTCGCCGCCGTCTGGGGTGCAGACCGGACAAAACATGGTGCGCCAGTTGCAAGCGCATTTGTGTCGAAACTATCCAACTCGTGTGTCGGGATGTGTCCCTCTTGCATACGCCAGACTGTGAGGTTGAGTGTCTGCGGCTGCGTTGCCTCTTGTGTTCCCTGCGTTACCAGCGTTTTTTTTAAGTGTTTGAAAATGTCGCCTGACTTGCACAGGTAAACAACGCCTCCTGAGACAAAGCTGTGTACCATCGGTGGCAAGCTTGCCCCCCTGAACCAGATGGCGTCACCAAACAGCACGCCGTCATCCGCCAGGAGTTCGCACAGCACCTCAAGCTGCCAGTCCCTGCTGCCATCAAACCGCGACAGGTCCGTCAGGCAGATCACTGTTGGCTGCTCGCCGTGAAAACATGCAAGGTCAGACAGGGTCGACAATCCGCCCGGCAACGGGAAAACCCGGTCACACAATTTATGGAAATTCACATTCTCCAGAAAGCGCCGGAAACCCTGATATATCCCCATATTGTTGTGGTAATAGGGTGGAAATGCATGCCCTGACGCCCAGTCGGCCGCATTGCCAAGCCAGGTATCCAGCGCAACAACGGCAGATGCCCGACCATCCTTGTTGTCGGCCGCGGCAAAGGCAAGCGTGTTTTCCCCAAGCCCTGCACCGCAGTCCAGAACCCAGTCGGCACGGATAACAGCGCCGAGCATTTCATAGGCATTGGCAAGACGGTCGGCCTCCGATGTCTCGAAGCCCGTTATCGCATGAGCATAGGCCTTGTGACGCCGGGCCCTGACCTCGGCATAGACATCTACTCGAGACAAGGCCTCAAAAAAACTCTTCATCAATATCGTCCTGCATGAAACAGTTGGAGTATGGTTCAGCGATCTTCGCTACACTCTTAACGGGTCACAGACTGACATTCAATCCGCTGAGGAATGCCTGGTGACTCCAGAGGTAGTCCCACTCGCCAAAGCGCCCACAGGTTTCAACCTTTTGCGCCGCCATAAAGTCGCGAATGACCTGCCGGTGTTTTTCCATCTCTTTGAAAAAGATCACATTGCCCCACGGTAAATGTTTGTGGTGCATGAACAGAATGTCGTCTTCCGTGGCCAGTTTCATCTTGGCAAGCGCATAACGAACATTTTCGATCAAATCATCCGGTTGGTGCTGGCTGGTTCTGTCTGGGTTGTAAATCTCGAACTGGAGAGAACTGCACCCATCCGGCGCGTTCGCCGGCGACTTGATCGACGGCGAGTAGGCGCGGCTGGCGAGGATATCCTCGTCATACATGTAAAACCAAAGATAGTCCGTGACCTTACGGTTGAAACCGACGGAGATGAGATCGATCGACGTGGCTTTCAACTGTGCGGCAGCATCGTGCAGTGGCCCTCTTGTTACACCGCACAGCGCCACGAAAAGCGGCAATGGCAACGTGTTAACCAATGTGGTGTAGGTAACCTCGTTTCCGTTGCCAAAGCGCACTGACTTACCGTTGAGATCAATGGCGACCGCGCGGTGCCCGCAGCGGATGGTCGCCGCCTCGATCAGCGGTTCGATAAATGCCTTATAGCCGCCTTCTTTCGGATAACGCATTTCTTTGGCGTAATAAGTGTTTGGCGTCTGGTCGGTTACAGCACCATACAGAATTTCCGACAGTTCGGCGCGGCGCATACGCTTCCCGATCCAGGTTGTGGAAAGGTTCCTGGCGTCTGTCTGCCAGTATTTGCGCGTATATCGGCCCGGAAAGCGGTCGGTGATCTTCTCACCATACTGATGCAGGAGCCAGTTGCCATAGTCATCGGATGCCATGCTGTCAGGTCGGGCGAGAAAGGATTCGATCAGTTCAACCTTGTCTTCGGCTTCAAGCGGGTAAAGGTTGTTCTGCACAGGGTGTTTGAGCCAGCGGTCTTCATCAAAGTTGAATGAATCTGTCGGATGCGTAAGGTAAGGTGTGCGGTCAAAAATATCCCGTACTTCCTTGTCTTCCGAGAAGCTGAGGTGAACCGCGTTATCAAACCGAAAGCCGTTGACAATAAAATTGTCCAGAAGGCCACCGGCTGTTTCCTGCGCCTCGAAAAGCACAGCCTCCCGGCCACAGCGTTTGGCTTTTTCAGCCGCGCCCAGCCCGGCAATCCCGGCCCCCAGCACCAGCACATCAACATGCTCACTCATTATCCAACTCTTTCACTAACGTCTTCATATAGGCGGCGAGACTCTCCTGCCAATCCGGCATGTCATACAGGCCAAATTGTTCAAGTTTGCTGCAAACCGCCGCTTCGTTATGGGAAACCTTCGCCACGCGTTTGAAATGTGCGGCTGGTGTCGGCTGCACCTCGACCTGCTCACCCGCCAAAGCCACGATCCTTGACACATAATCGAACCGTGTCGCCGGCCCCGCGTTTACACAATTGAACGTACCAACCAGCCCGGCTTCAATGAAGCGTAGCAGATGGTGCGCAAGGTCCAGAGTATAGGTCGGGTTGCCCCATTGGCTCTGGTCCGATTGCATGGTCCCACCACAGCCGCGCGCCTCGCGGATACGGTTGGCAACAAAGTTTTTCTTCATACTGGCCGCTCCGCCGAAAAGCCATCCGGTACGGACCACAAGCGGCGCCGCATTGAGTGCCATCACCACCTGCTCGGCCTGCCACTTGCTGGCATGATGCACTGTTGTTGGGTGCACGGCGTCATGGTCGGTAAAAGGCCTGTCCTGATAATTGCCGTAAATGCCCGTGCTGCTGATAAACACAAATTTGATACCGAGCGGCGCACACACATTGAGCAGGAATTCGGTCAGGCCGACATTATCGCGCATGCAGGCTTGTGCGTTTTGCTCACACCACTCGACATCGGTATTGGCCGCACAGTGCACCAGTGTATCCGCGCCAAGCGTGCGTAGCTGTTCGCGCGCGGCAACCAGCCCCATGGCCGTCAATGCGCCACGGTCAAGGCTGTGTGCGGGCACACCGCGCTCCTCCGCCATGCCCGTCAATGTGGACCCCAGCAACCCTGAGCTACCTGTAATTGCCAGTTTCATGTCACCGCTCCAGCGGGTAGGTTTCCAGTGCCACATTCACCGCTTCACCCGGGTCATGCTCGATCGAGGCGATATTCAGCACCAGATTCAGAGGACTTCCCTCCCCCTTGAACGCCATCCAATAGCCTGGCGCCACTGTCAGGCGGCAATAATTGTCTGCGCCCAAAGTGACGGCCATATGTTGACCAGTCTCGACGTGGCGCAAAAAGAATGTAACGTCACCAACAGGAACGACCAAATTCATAGTCATGCGGGTGTGCTGTTTCCAGCCCTTGGTTTCCCCCTGCGTGACCGTGGTGAAATAGGCCTCGCCAAACTCGCTGAACGATCCTTCAGATGCCTTCAGGGCATGATAGATGTCACCCTGCGGGTGGTGGATACGTTTCAGCGGGGTCAGCTCAATCCCTTCCGGCAGCGTCTCTGACATCATGGCTGCGCCCAGATGATCGACGACTGTGCAGCCACGCTTTCATACTGCTCAAGCTGCGCTTTGGTATAGTCAAACATGTCGGCCTTATCGCGGTAGAATTTATAGTACCATTCCCCGACCAGTTGCACACATTGCTGATAATTGAGCGTGGCCTGCCATTTCAGGTGAAACAGCGCCTTGTCACAATTCAGCTTCAAAAGGCCCGCCTCATGGAACGGGATATTGCCCGTCACCTGATACGCTTTATCGATGTCTTCGATATCCCAATGACGGCTGAGATCGGCCAGCAGTTCCAGCACCGTATGGTTCTGTTCCGCCTGTGGGCCAAAGTTGAAAGACTGGCCGTGCAGGTCGCGGTTCTGGCTCAATTGTGCACCAAGGGTGAGATATCCGCTCAGCGGCTCAAGCACATGCTGCCAAGGTCGGGTGGCCGCGGGGCTTCGGATTTCCACCGTCTTGCCTTCGGCCCAGCTTTTCATGCAGTCAACAACGATACGGTCCTTTGCCCAGTCGCCACCGCCAATCACATTGCCGGCCCGCCCCGTTGCCAGCCTGATATGGTCGTTTTTGCCGTCGAAGAAGGAACAGTGATAGGAGTGGAAGATAACTTCAGCTGCACCCTTTGAGCCGCTGTAGATATCGCGCCCGCCCATATGGTCGGTCTCCTTGTAACCCCACTCCCATTCGACATTCTCATAACATTTGTCTGATGTGATGATCACCGCCGAACACTCGTTCTCGAGGCCACGCAGGCTTTCAAGAATGTTGGCTGTGCCGATCACATTTGTGCTGATGGTCTTGAGCGGGTCAGCGTAAGAAACCGATACAATCGCCTGCGCTGCCAGATGGAACAGAAAGTCAGGCTTGACGTCATGGATAATTTTCCTGAGCGCATCCAGGTCGCGGATATCACAGAAATGATGGTCGATATGGTCCTCAAGGCCCAGGGTTTCAAACATGGACGGGGTGGTCGGTATCTCGTCCGAGATGCCATAAACCCTGGCACCAAGCTTGAGAAGCCACGTTGTCAGCCACGTCCCCTTGAAGCCGGTGTGCCCGGTGATCAGAACCTTCTTGCCGCTATAAATGTTACCGAACACCCGTACTTACTCCCAAATTTTCCAAGGCACATTCCCGCTGTCCCACAGCGCGTTGAGCTTGTTTTTATCCTGCAGCGTATCCATCGGCTGCCAATAACCGTCATGCTCATAGGCCATTAACTGGCCTTCATTTGCCAGCCGCATCAGCGGTTCCTGTTCCCAGGTTGTGGTATCACCCTCGATATAGTCGATCACCTTGGGGGAAAGGACAAAAAAGCCACCGTTCACGCGTGCGCCGTCACCTTTCGGCTTTTCCTTGAAGGTATTGACGGAGCCGTTGTTGCCAATATCCAGCGCACCAAAGCGCCCGGGCGGAACTGTCGCGGTCAGCGTAGCCAGCTTGCCGTGCTCCTTATGGAATTTGACCGCTTCGGTGACGTTGATATCGCCGACACCGTCACCATAGGTGAAGCAGAATTGCTCCTCACCCTCTAGGTGGCCTGCCACACGGCGCAATCGCCCGCCGGTCATGGAGCTATCACCGGTATCGATGAGGGTAACCCGCCATGGCTCGGCGCGCTTTTCATGTACCTCCATAGAGTTTTTCTTGAGGTCGAAGGTGACGTCGGAGGTGTGCAGGAAATAGTTCGCGAAATACTCCTTGATCATATAGCCCTTATAGCCACAGCAGATGATGAAATCAGTAATGCCGTGGGCCGCATAGATCTTCATCACGTGCCAAAGGATCGGACGCCCACCAATCTCCACCATCGGCTTAGGTTTCGTCTGCGTCTCTTCGCTGATCCGGGTGCCGAGGCCTCCCGCCAAAATCACAGCCTTCACTTTTTCTACCCTCTCAATTTACCCGTATGGCCGCGCGCACCACGGCGCGCCTGAGCCACTGTCAAATCACGATCAAAAATCAGGCGGAGCCCACCTTGCGCAGCACCGCACAATTCTGCGCGCGCGGATGCCCCCAAGGCCCGGCTTCTTCCAATAACCAATCCGTACCCTTTGTAGCGAACTCCAGATCAGCCACCTTGTAATGGTAAGGATCCTTGTGCGCAAAGGTTGTGACACCGCCAACCTTATGCTTGAAGGGCAGGCTATAAGCCGCATCCGCTGGAATTTCAAAATAGGTGAACAAAAACTTGCCACCAGCCCTGACCGCGGCCTGGACTTTCTCCAGACACAGTCGCAGGTGGTTCAGCGGTAAATGTGTAAACAGGGACTGAGCCAGCACAAAGTCAAACTTGCCGGTGACACCCGGCAGGTCAAACTCGGCATCTTCAACCAGTTGTGCCTTCGGCAACCGCTCAGCCCAGTCCTGCGGTAGAATCTCTTTCTCGTAGCCTGCGTCCAGCAAAGACTGGTTCAGGTCGGTGCCCCAGTAGTTACCTGCATCAAGGAAAGGTACAAAGTGCACGCCGCCGCGCAGGCTGCCGCAGCCAATATCCAGCAGGCGATGGTCGGGGCGCAGGCCATGCTGGCGCAAGAGCGCAAACTGCATCACCCCCACTTCTTCCCACAAACCACCAATAACGCCGCGGTGGTTATCTTCCCCCACCAGCGAAGCAATCCGGTCTTTGTCGTAATAGTGGCTGAACATTGCTGTCCTCCTCGGCGCGCTCTAGCTTGCGATTGCGCGATCCTGACCAAAACTGGTCTGGCTTCTCTTTTTGCCCGCAAGCCAGACGCACAAAATCATGGTCGTCCAGCAGCGGAGCGCAAAATCATCGCGACCGTTCAGGAAGCTTGTGAAAGAATCCTCGATCTTTTGCAGTTCCAGAAACTCGTCCACCTCAGTGTCCCGAAGCATGCTGATAGAGTCCAGATATAAATCCTTGAAGTGCTTCAGCAGGGTGCCTGTGGGCACTGTAAAGCCCATCTTCGGCCGCTTGAGCACCTTGGAAGGCAGCAAGCGTTCGAAAGTATCCTTCAGCAGGCGTTTGCTGGTGCCGTCCTGCCCCAGCAGGAATTCTGTCGGCAAGGACTGCGCAAAGTTCATGATCTCCCTGTTGAGGAACGGGAACCGCCCCTCAAGGGAATGTTTCATGGCAATTTTGTCTGCCTTCATCATCAGGTTATCCGGCACCCACGTCTTGAAGTCGTATTTGGACATCGCACCAAATGTCGTGCTGCCGGCAAAATACTTGCGCGTTGTTGGCCACAGGCCGTTGCCGCCCGGTTGCTTCAGGTACTGGTTGTTGTTGAGGAAATAATAGCTGTTTTTCAGATAGGTCGGCAGGCTGGCGCTGTGCGAAATCTCATCCCGGCAGCGCCAATATTGCGGATAGCCGCAAAACAGTTCATCCGCACCCTCGCCCGACAGCACCACGGTTGCAGACTTCTTCACCTCGCGCGACAGGATGTGAAGCGGAATCTGGGCGGGGTCCGCGATGGGTTCATCAAGGCCGGAGACGATCGCTTCAAACTCACTTTCCATTGCCGCAGCCGAAAGCTCGATATTATGCATCTTGAAGCCGTATTTATCCGCCACCGCCGTGGAAAATTCAAACTCGTTCACCTCATCGAAACCGATGTTGAAACATTCCATATTGGTGCCAAGCTCATGCAAGATGCCTGCAAGAACCGATGAATCCACCCCGCCTGACAACAGAAGCGCAATCGGCACCTCCCCGATCAGGTGCATCTTCACCGACTTCAGCAAAAGCGCGTGCAGCTCTTCTTTCGCCTCTTCATATGTTCCCGCAAACGGCTCCGGCCGAAGCTCAGACAAATCAGAAAAGGAGAAGTGATACGCCCCCTTGCGGGACAGCTTGACATAGGTGCCCGGCTCAATGCGGCGGATATTCCTGAAGAGCGTATGCCCGCCAACACAGTAGCGGAACGTCAGGTAGCTTTGCAGGCCGTCAGCGCTCAGGGACGCATCGACGCCCGGCACCTCAAGGATCGCATTCAACTCCGACGCAAAAACAAACTTCTCCGCATCTTCGTACAGATACAGGGGTTTCATCCCGAAGCTGTCGCGCGCCAGCACAATCTCGTCACTGCGTTCGTCCCAGATGCAAAGCCCGAACATGCCCTCGAGGTCGGCAAAACTATCGACACCTTTTTCAAGGTAGTTTTTCAGCACCACTTCCGTGTCTGTATGAGTTGCAAACGCATGGCCCTTGCCGCGCAGGTCTTCACGCAGTTCCCGGTAATTATAGACCTCGCCGTTATAGACAATGCCCGCCTTCTTGTCGGCACCGTAGATCGGCTGTTCTCCACCTGCGATACCAACAATCGCCAAGCGACGATTAAGGAACGCGCGGTCATCCTCCACATGGGCGCCAAAAGAGTCTGGCCCCCGGTGGAAAATGGCTTTCTGCATGATATCCGTAGCTGTATCCACATAAGCGCGGTCGGCTGATTTCTTGAGAAAAATTCCTGCAATGCCACACATATAAAGTCTCCGATCCGCGCCCTAATCCAACAGGCCCATGTCTGTCAGATTGTCCATCCAGTCAGCCAAAAAACGGTCGTTGTTAAAGACGTTCATGGCGGTCATACGGGCGGCCTTCGAGATTTTCTCGCGTGGGCCGTCGTTCCTGCAGATGAATTTGATATATTCCATCAGTTCTTCTTCGCTGTCCCCATAGAAACCGTTCACCCCTTGCCTGATGAAGGCTGCTGCATCGTGGTTATTGAGCGTGACCGGGATAACACCGCACATCATGGCTTCGCTGCGCGAACGCGGCATCGGCGAGCGAAGTGTGGTGTTGAGGTAAAGCTTGTGGCGGCGGATATGGTCAACCCAGCGGCGGAACCGCAGTTGCTGGAAGCGTGCATCATGGGGGGCTGGCATACCCCCGACAAAATGCTTATGGCTTGACGAAGTGTAGCCGCCGCCAAGTGCTTCAAGAATGCGTTCAAGCATATGGACACCACGGTAATGCGGCCGATTCCAGTCAGACCCAACGCTCAGGATGTCCAGGTCATGGGTGCCAGGCGGGAATTCCTGCGGGTCCACACCATGCCAGATGACCCGGCTTTTCTTGAAGCCCCACTCAAGCGCCGCCTGGTGTGAATTGCAGATAACCATAACGTCCGACAGCAGATGGCGCAGGCGTTCCACCTCATGCTGATGAATCTCAAAATCCCTGATTTCTTCTGGGTTTTGGCCATATTGACCCTTGAACGGTGGTGTACCATGGCAGATGGCAACTTTCGGCAACGGTACATTTTCAAGGAACCATTTGAAGCTGTGGCCCCAGTCCGGCCCGATAATGCCGTTGCATAGGTCCGAACACAGGACGTTTTCATCAAAATGCATGATGCAAACGTCATAGTCTCGCGGGTCGAACTGCTCCACCGGCAGGAACTTCACATTCGGGCGCAGCGCGCGCTGATGATAAGCCCATTCATTGGTGAAGCCCGTGCCGGTACCCGTCAGCAAGGTGAAATCAAACGGCAGTTTATGAATTTCATATTGGTGCGGCACATGCCAGCGCAAGCTGACAACACGCAGCCGCTTTGACGGCCGACGCCAGCGTTTGATAAACGGCGCCAGAAGCTTACGGCTGGCATCAAAGCGCTGCCGCATTTTTTCAAGTTCTGGATGCTCGACATCCGAGCCCTTCGCCCAGTCGCCAATGCGCATCGCCGTGTCGGTGGACCAGCGCCGCGCGGCAAGAGCAATATCAGGGTGTTTCTTGAACAGCTTGTTGAAGTTGGTTGCGGACCCCACAATCTGCCGTTCGACCGGCACCGACGTACCATGGGACTGATGCAGGGAGAAGGCATCCGGCGTAAAGGCAATATTGGCGCCTGATTTATAAATGCGCGCGCCCAACTCCACATCTTCCCAACCGAAGCCGGAGTTTTTCCTGGCAGAATAGGAAAAGTCAGGATCAAACCCGCCAAACGTCTCGATCCACTCACGCCGGACCGACAGGTTGCGGGTGATTGTATTGACAAACCCTTCGTACAGCACGTCGTCCTGCATATTCATGCTGGCGAGAACCTTATCGCGTGAGCTTTCAAGCTCATGAAGCAAGTCCCACGCCGGGCGGCCGTGGGTTTCAAGGTTCAGCGGCCCCACAACGACGTTTGCCTGACCGTGTAAATGTTCTTTGAGGTGCGCGGTAACATAGTCGTCATTGATCAGGCAGTCACAGTCGATAACGCTGTAGATATCGCCCTCGACATATTTGATGCCGGTGTTACGTGAAAGGCAGTTGCCCGAGTTTTCGCTGTTTTGAATCACATGGACCGAGATATGTGCTCCGCGCGTTTCCTCGGTCTCTTTCACAGCCCGCAATGCGGTTTCATAAGACCCGTCCGGCGAGCAGTCATCCACCAGCACAACCGATAGCGGCCCCTGATATGTTTGCCGGTTAATTGCCTCCAGGAAGCCTTGCACCACCTCGGCTTTTTTATAAAGTACGGAGACAATCACCACATGGGGCAAAGCCGGCAGATCGAAGCAGGCCTCCTGCAGGCGAGTAACCGTATAGGGTGGGTCAATGGGCTTAGGTTCGGTCTCTGCCTGCCAGGGCCTTAACCGGTTGCACCACCAATCAGCGGCAACCACATGGGCCTCGTCGTCATCCTCTTCAGGGGGTGTGTTTTTTTCGTCTTCAGGCCCGGCGCCGGACGCTTCCAATTCGATCAGCACATCAATAAAATTGGTTATGTTCCTCGGCTTTTCATCCGTGAACGCTATACCGGCGGTGACAGTGCCCGAGCGGGTCAATGCGGTTACCAACTGGTCCGTCGACACGCCAAAAAACTTGCTGGCGGCGCCAAACCGGCCTGCGTCAAAAACTGCAACCTTGCATGTCGGCAATATCGCCAGAAAATCTTCGAAATGCTTCAGGGCCAGGGCGTCTATAATGATTGCGCCCTCAAAGTATTCACCAAGATACGAACGCGCCAGCGCGCTACGGCTTTTTCCCGGCGCACCGAACCACAACACTACATCGTCGGTTGCGTTGTCACGCAGCGCGGGAAGGTGTTGGGCATGCTGTAGTTCGAGTCCCTGGAAGCTTGGTGCGCGGCGAAAGTGAAACGCTGCATCAAAATTCGCACCAACGATATCTACGTCAGCCTGCTCATCTTCGAGCCATATTTTCAGGAAGTAGCGCGATGCCTCAATTTCAAAATGGTAGGCCATTAGGGGCACTGAAATTGTGCAGGGTTCGTCATCCTGGCGCAAAACCAGCCGCCCCGTCCGCGCAACACTGGCACCGTTTGCATCTTCGATCACATACCGCAGGACGGCTTGCTCACCATGCAAGGCGACGCTTCTGATCTCAAGCATCTCCGCCTTGCGCCGGTCGACCACAAACGGGATCGTAAGCGCGTTCTCCACACCGGCGAACAACGGATAGCGATAGCGGTCACCCGGCACTTGAGACGCGCCGATAGACCATTCCTCGCGCACCGCACCCTGACGGAAAACAATACCCATTTTGCCAGGCGTAACCCAATCCGAGCAGGCCGCCAGGGAGCGGCACCCAGCCGACCATGTGGTGAATTTTTTTTCCTGCGCAATGCGGATAAAGTTCCAGAACAGGCTCAGGCCCGGCGCCGTGCCATAATAGCTTGCGAACTGGTGCAACCGCCCCTTGGAATAATAATGCGACGCACGACGGCCAACATGTTCACCCTTTCGGATAAAGTGTAAGATGGCATCTTCACGCAACGCTTGCCTGGACCCACTTTTGGCGTTGTAAAACGCGACGTCAAAGAACTTGTGCTCAAGCGCATAAAAGATGAGATCGTGCGGGACCCCGGCGTTAAATACCTCAAGCGTCCGAATGCCCACTTTCTGTAAATATTCGACCCCGTCAAGCACGCTGACCTTGTCATCTGCGCTACGGTCCGCGTTAAGCAGGTCCAGAAATCTTGCGAAACGCTCGGACGGCAGCCGCCCTTCCCCGGCCCCATAGAGCACAAAATGCAATACAGGGTCGGCGCCGACCTCCCCCACATCACCGTATTTTTTGAGGTAGAACTTCGGGTTGAAAATATCAGAGCGCAGGACAAAGTCGCGCAACGCGCGCAGGTGCCCGAAATGTGCATCGCCCTGCAACGCCGGTATTTTCTCCAGCAGCTCCTCCACTTGGCCCTCGGCCATGGCATCATCATCACCCACATGCCGGGAAAGATATGCAAGAAGCGGTATTTCATCGTGCTGAAGGCGGCAGTCTTTCAGGATCAGCGCAATATCCGAAGACCGATAGTCAGGATGTGGGTCTCGCCCCTCAAACAACCCGTGCTCTACAAAATGGTCAACGGGGGCTATGCCCGCCTTTTCCACGTCAGGGTTGTTCTGCATGTAGAAATCCTGGGCCACACGCCCAGATTGCGCGAACCAGTCGCGAACAAGCTTCACCAAACCCTCTGAGTACTTCGCACCCATGCTTTTCAAAACACCTTTAACGAAAAAAAAACAAAAAAAACCTGTCTAAAATCCGGGGTTGTTGTATCAACTTTTCCCCTGCATTCAAACTATTTCATATCTGTTTTTTCAGGCGGCCCACATCATCGCTGCGGCCACTGTTTTGCGAATACTGCGTCAATTTTATCAACAACAAGACCGGCGCGTGCAGTCCATGATACATGATCAGGAATACAAGCCTTACGGACTTTTTCTTGCCCGAGGATGTCACGTAGCATGGCAACAAACTCATCAGCCGATTTTGCCAGCGAAATGCCATCCATCAGGTCCAGCTCGATATTCTCAACATCTGTGCTGACAACAGCTAAACCGTGACACAGGTAGTGATACAACTTAAGCGGATTCATGTTCCGCGTCATCTCGCTTTTCGTGTGGGGCATTATCGCCACTGAAAACCTGTCCAGATAAGCGCCAAGGTCGCCATAGGGCACCACCCCCGGGAAATGCACATTTGTCACACGGGCAAATACCTGGCGGGTTTGCTCTTGCAGCCCCCCACCAAGGAAAACAAATGACACGTCCGGTAACGCGTTTGCCACTGTCAACACCAGCGGCCAGTCGACCCGGTCCCGCAGGTTGCCCGCATAACCGGCGATCGGCCCGCCTATACCGTCAAGGCGCGGCGTATCGCTCCCGGCATTCCTCAGCAGTTGCGCCGTATCTGCGCCATTGGGGATAACATCTATGGCCTGTTTGGCGTAGCCAGAGAACGCTTCCGCCAAGGGCGTGCAGTTGCTTATGACAGCGTCCGCCAGGGCAAGTGTCTCCCGGTAGACCTGTTCCCAATCCTCGAGCGTGTTCGCCGGCACATCAAAAAGACGCTGGTCGTCAATCAGGTCAACCAATGTGTGCATAAATCCCAATTCACGGGCCAGCGCGGGGAACTGCGGCACCACCGGGCTGACCATCGCCAGGGTTCTTGCCGGATCAAGTTGCCATGCCGCCATCTCGCGCCGGATGAAAGCGACATAATCTTCGACCGGTGGCACATCCTGCGCCACAAAGCGCTTTCCAGGTGCGTCTGAATACAGGAACGTCCGGCACCGGACGCCACCACGGTCGTTCAGATGCAGAAGATTGTTGACCGTTGTGCGCTGAATGTGAAACGACTGCGCATCCACATCCTCCGCGACCAGCGACTGCCGGTGCAATTTATCGACATTCATAGGCAAATCGAAACGAAGAACCTTTCGAACGCGTCCTGTCTCCAACAGATAGTGCGGCAACATATCCGCGCGCCTGCCATAGAGGTGGCTGTCATTCTGCTTCCAGAAATAAACAATGTCGTACGGACCCGGGGTTTTGTGGGCTGCCTGAACTGACCGCCGGGGCAGCGCGTCTACCCCACCACCCTGTGTTTTTACGTAGGCCTCTTTCGCGAAATCCAGCAGTGTCGCCAGTTTCCCACCGAGCGGCGCGGCGCCGTGCGCAGCGGTATCCAACGCCGACCGGAGCCGGGCCCTGTTTACATCGAAGCCAAACTCGGCATCAAAAATTTCGCGCCGTCGTTTTTTGGCAACCGCCGCGTCCCCGGACGCGGCCATGAGCATATTGATAACCTCGGTGAAATTGTCTTCCCCGATTGCGGTCACGGCCCCTTGCGCGATCAGGTCGCGGACCGGGGCCACATCACTGACAACCACGGGCACTCCAAGCGCAAGCGCATCTGATATCTTTGCCGGTATCTGATAGCGAGAGATGGCATGCCCCGACGCCTGTAACAACGCCACACAATCTGCCGCGGCCAACGTGGCAGGCAGCTCCGCAAAAGTAACCGGTTCGTGCAGGCACACGCGAATGCCGGTAACAGCCTTCAGGTCCGCCAGTATTTTGGTGCTGACCTCCGGTGCCACGATGTGCAGTTCAATGCGCTGCGGCCCAGGGGCGGCAGCAAGCCTGCGCGCCAGTTCGACCACGCCTTTATGGCGCCGGACAGTCCCCAGAAAAAACACCGCAAATACATCAGGCGCAATGCCAAGCCGCTCCCTCGCTACGCGCGCAGCCGTAACCGAAGGGTCCGACAGTCGGCCATCACGCGCATGGCGGACCAGTTGCCCGCCGTATTTTTTCCTCAGCGCCGGGTTCGAGACTGTTATCGCATCAAATTCAGCCGTCAGGCTGTCACAAAGCCGGGTGGCAAGCTCTCCGTCAAGCTGATCAAAAGCCGCGGGCAGCATCTCCGCTGCGCCCTCGGATGATATGCTGTCTGGATCGTCAAAAAAGGAAAGCTCATAATCGTCGATATCCAGCACCACAGGGCAACCACTGGCCTGTTTAATCAACAGGCCAAGCAATACCCCCGGCAACCGCGGCTTACAGATATAAACCAGATCATATGTCTGGCTGGCAGCAAGGGCTACGGCCTGCGGGTAAAAGTCCGCGCTTGTCCGGCACGGAAAACTGCGGATATTCAGATCAAGCCCCGCAAGAGGCGGCCACAGGGCGCCGCCACAATGGGCCCACCGGGGGCCTACCAGCTCAACGTCCGCTGTGTCAGACAAAAGCTGATACAACACCAACGCCCGCCCCACCGGGTTGTGACAAAGGTCCCAGCACACGACTGCGATGCGCGGCTTTTTCCCCACCGGCATATCTGCACCAAAGTGGGTAACGACCGGCACTGTATGCCGCGCGTTTCCCGTGCCTTGCCCGGTAGCAGAGGCTATAACACCAGCCATCAGGGCAAGATTACGTCGCGCCCGGCTGCTCGTGTCAACTGCCCCCGCGGTAAGCTTCAAGCCCGCCAGCACGACACCGAGGTCTCTGTCATCGCCACTGCGGGCTTTTTCCTCAGGCGCGGCGCAGACAAGCTCCAGAAAGCCAGCCCCGACGTCGGCAGGGAGGGTCAGGGAGACACTCGTAACGCCCCCACGCGCGACTTCGGCTTCCTTGAGGCGTTCGCCGCAGGCGCGTATCTCTATTTTTTTTGTGGGCGTGTCAGCCGATTGCTCTGGCAGGTAAAAGTCAAACTGCACCTTGCCGACGCCATCATATTGCACAACGGCATGGTCGGAAAGCCAGTCATCATCATAGGCACCCACCACCCACCGCGCCCACACGCCGCCGGTGGCGTTATAGTGCATCATGCGGGTCTCATTGCCGTGCACCAATGTCAACTTCAAAGCATCGGCTGTGGAAGACACCGCTTCCACCTGCCCGGACGGCCGCACAAACGCCGGAGGATGCGCCCCGTCCCAAATACTCAGCGGGAAAAATTCGGCAAGGCACGCGCCCATGCCTGCCTGATTAACCACATACCATGCGCCCTCACACTCCAGATACCAGTGTGCCCCGTGTGGCACAAAAACCAGCGATGGACCGCCATAATCCGGTATCTCCTTAAAGGAGGTTCCCTGGCTGTCACAGTAGGCCGACAGGATAGGCTTGCTGATGCTCATATTCATGGACCGCTGTTTCTAACTCTTTGGTGTGCCCGATATTTTTCCATAAGAAGACACGGACGCGTTTGACCTGCAGGTTCAGTGGTTCTATCAATGAAACTCATCTAGAATATATATTGGCAATTGCGGAATTGCTCTTTCAAGAGTTATCACACTCGTCTACCAATCCGGTCCTGAACACTAGCGGGCAATAGGTTGCCAAGATGGTTATAGCAAAAAAACTATTTCTGCATATAGGTTTACACAAAACCGGCACCAGCGCCATTCAGCATGCATTGTTTCATGCGCGCGAAAAACTATTAGCACAGAACTATCTGTACCCTAAGTCGGTTGCGTGGGATGACCATTCACACCACCGCCTGTTGCTACCGTTCTGGCAGGGCGAGGATTATGGCGAGGCGTTTGATCTCCTGGCAGACGAGGTTGCGGCCGAGAAGTGCAGCAACCTGATTCTCAGCTCCGAGCTATTCCCCAACGCCTACCAGCAGGGTGCTCGTTTCCCCCCGCTCTGGGACCGGGTTTGTGCCCTTGCTGAAGAGATTGAGATTATCCTTTATGCCCGCCGTCAGGACAGGCTGGCTGCCTCGGTGTTCAAGCAGTGGAGCAAAAGTGATGATTTGAAACTGGCGATGAGTCCCTCTGACTTCATCGCGGATGAAGTGCGCATCAACATGGATATCGAGCATTATTGCCGCGGCTGGACCAATGCTCCCAAGGTGTCGGCCTTGCATCTACGCTCGTATGACGCAGAAAAAAAGAATCTCATCAAGAGCTTCCTTGCTATCCTTGGCCTACCGGCTGACACACTTTCAGGCCTTGACCGCGTTCGCGCCAATCCGACACTCGACGGGCAACAGCTCATATTCCGACATTACTTCAACGGGTTAGACCTTAACCAGGAAACAAGTGATGCCCTTCTGAGCTACATTCTGGGCAACCTGAGCTCAAAACCCGCACTGGATATTTTCACGCCGGAAGAACGACACTCGCTTCTGGAGCGCTACAAAGAGTCAAACGAGGCAGCTTTTGGCGGCTATGGCAACACCACGACGCCATTTGACAGCAGGATGGAAGAAAGCGGGCATGTGTTTCGCAAACCCACAACACCCGAAATTTTGGACTTTTTTGTAAATTTATCGCAATTTGACAAGCGCTTGGCCGCTCACTTGTTTGATAAGGTGATCGCCAAGGGTACTGGCGACAAGCCACGCTGAGGGGAAGTACAGTTTCATGTCAGAACAGCAACGATTGACCGACGCCGAACGGAGACGCGCGCTTAGCTATTTTGACCCGGCATGGTATGGCGCACGCTACGAGTATGACGGCCTCGACACCAGCGCACTGGAAGACGCATTTCTCAGCAAGGGCATCTGGGAAGGGCATGACCCCGGCCCGTACTTCAGCAGCACGGTGTATGAGGCGTGTGGCCGGGGCGGCGGCGCACCCGCAGACACGCCAGCTTTTGTGCACTATGTCCGCACGGGCTGCCTGGAACGCCGTTGGCCAAACCCGGTTTTTAACCCGCATGTTTATGCTTATTTCCTTGGCGGCGACGCACAAAACATTGCCGACCTGTTTCAACACTTCCTGTCGGAAGTCCGCCGCGGGCACACGCCCACCTTCAGTACAATCATACCGGCAAACTGGACCGAAGAACTGACGGACATTTTGGCCGCCACCGCCTACAGCCAGCTGTTCGACCCGGAAACGTCCCTGATGGGCCTTTTTCCCAAATGTATCTTCCGCCCGATATTTTACAAACGCATTGCCCATACACGCGAATGGGGCAATGAGCTGTATGACTATCTGTTGTCCGGCTGGCGCAAGGGTTATGACCCCCACCCGCTTTTTGATGGCGGGCATTATCTCGAAATGCTGGAAAAGTACGAAACGCTTGATCATTACAGTTTTGATCTCCAGACACCACTTGAGCATTTTGTCGAGAACTGGAGTGTCGGGCCTAATCCGTCGCCTTTTTTCGACTGCGGTTTTTTCAATAACGAGGCGAACCTTCAGGAAACCGCATATCGCAATCCGCTGGAGGCCTTTTGCGCGCTGGACCCGCGCTACAGATTCATCGCGCCACATGCAAAACTCAATTTCGGGGCGCTTGGCCATGCCATGCAGGATAGCGTCGCAGGGGATGGGCGGCCCTTTGAGGCCCGCAATCTGATCTCTCTGATTTCCAGCCTGCGCCTGGAAACATTGGAGCGAGTACCATCAGCCGATGCTGCGCCTGTCGACGCGCCGCTTCTTAGCGTGCTGGTCCTTAACTATAACAACCTTGAGCACACGATCCTGTCGGTTTTTGCAGCAGTGCGAAACAGCGACGACATTGCCTGCGAGTTTCTGGTGCTGGATAACGGCAGCGGCAACTGGGATGTCCACCAGCTTGAGCGATATATTGGCAGACTGCCGAACGTTCGCATTATTTCGTCAGACCGCAACACCTATTTTGGTGAAGGTAACAACCTGCTGATCGATGCTGCTCGTGGTAAATACCTGCTGTTCCTCAATAATGATGCCTACCTTGGCAAGGGCAGCGCCAGCACGATGCTTAAGGTACTGGAACGCACCCCCGATTGTGGCATGGTAGGCGCTACCCTGTTGTTCCCCGATGGCACCATTCAGGAAGAGGGCGGCACGGTGCCAGACTGCGGCAACTCCGTCCAGCGGTCAAAACACCTGCCGTTTGATGAGTTTATCACACGCCGCGCTCCTGACATGGATGCGACGACTGTGGATTATGTATCCGCAGCGGTCGCCATGGTGCCGGCTGCGCTCATTGAGGAAATTGGCGGGTTCGACCATATTTTTGAGCCGTTTTTCTTTGAAGACACGGACCTGTGCCGCCGTATCCGCGCACACGGAAAGTCGGTCTTGGTGTCACACGACGCTTTTGTTGTGCATATTGAAAACACCTCAACCGGCGAATTTCTGGCAGACGGCTTTATCAAGCAGATCAACACCAACCGTTTGCGTTATGCCGACCGCTGGCTAAGGCGCCCGGCAGGGATGGAGGTTCCCCGTACCGGCAGCCGGCTTTCGCGCTTTGCCGCGCCAAAAACCGACGGGAAGACCAAACCGACAGCCATCGTCTATACACCGTTCCCCTTGTCGGTTGGCGGTGGTGAACGTTATGTGCTGTCGGTTGCCTGTGCTCTATCCGCGACACATTCGGTGACCTTTGCAACCTCATGCCCCACCAGCCGCACCCGGCTTGCCTTTGTCATGGATGACCTTGGGCTGAAGGGAGATTTCACGCTCTCATCGCTTGACGATATTGACCTTCGCGCAGGCGCCGATCTCTTTATCTCCATGGGGAATGAGCTCGCCCCGTCGGTGAAAGCCCAGGGCAAGCGCAACATATTCCATTGCCAGTTCCCGTTTCCCCTGCACCGTGTCGCCGGGCGCAATATTGCGTTTCTCGACGGCTATGACGAGATTGTCGTCAACTCTCAGTTCACCAGGGACTGCACGGTAAAACAATTGCAGATGTATGGGCGAGGCCATATGCCGGTGAGGGTGATACACCCGCCGGTGCCACTGAATTCCGATGCCGCCGTCGCGGCCTATCACACCGATGGTTTTGGCGTGGCCACCGTCGGCCGTTATATCACCGAAGAGCACATGAAACGGCAGGACATTGTGTTGCGCGCGCTTCAGCAACTGAAAGGTCACGGCATAAAACACCGCAGTGTTATTGCCGGCAGCCTGTCCACAAAAACTGAAGACAACGCTTTTTTTGATAGCCTGAAGGCAGCAGCGCCGCGCCACATCAGTGTCGAGGCCAATGTCTCACGCGCCCGGATAGCTGACCTGTTATCCCACGCCACCATTTATATGCACGCCACAGGGTTTGGCATCAACCCGGTCATACAGCCGCAATATATGGAGCATTTTGGCATCACAATCGTGGAGGCCATGTCCTATGGCTGTGTCCCCCTTGTCTTCGATGGCGGCGGCGCGGCCGAAATCGTACGTGACAGCAAAGTCGGCTACACATTCACGACGGTAGAAGATGCGGTAAGGACGCTGGTGCAGCATCACGGCATGCAGGAAGAGGCACGACAGGAGATGGCGCTCAGGGCATTTGAAGCAGCGAAGCGCTACGGCGAAGATATCTTTGTGAGCGCCTGGCAGGAACTGGCCCGTACCTAAAGCACAAAATCCTCGCGCGCGGTTGAAAGGTTGATGTTGAAGTAACGGTCCACTTCAACATCGGTGCCCCATTTGGCTTTCAGCGCAGTTGCTTCCCGCAGGTAACGCGCCCGTTTTTCGCCCTTAATGTCCTTCCCCCGGGATTTGCTTTCGTAGTGAAACAGCACCGCATGGGGGTGGTAGATATTATCATACCCCGCCGCCTGCAGCTTAAGGCAAAAATCCACGTCATTGAACGCCACCTTGAACGCCTCTTCATCCAACCCGCCCACTTCAAGGAACTTGTCTTTTGCCACGATCAGACAGGCCGCAGTGACCGCACTGACATACTGGCTAAGGTGGGCACGGAAAAAATAGCCTGGCTTGTTTGCCTTGAGCATGCGGTGGCCGTGCCCGGCAAGGCCGCCCATCCCGGTATAAACACCCGCATGCTGGATGCGCTGGTCACCATACAACAGCTTGGCACCAACCGCACCAATGTGTGCGCGCATCGCCTGCGCCAGCAATTCGTCAAGCCAACCCGGGGTAATGACCTCCGTGTCGTTGTTGATGAGGCCGATAAAGTCACCACGGGCTTGGCTCACGGCAAAATTATTAATCGCGGAATAATTGAAGGCACCGGGGTAATCGAGCACCCGAACCTTTTTGTGGCTGGCAATATTCGAAAGATATTGCAGCATCGCCGGTTTACGACTGTCGTTATTGACGATCAATATCTCGAAATTCCGGTATTCGGTTTTTCGCAATATGCTGCTGACACAGTTTTTGGTCAGCCGCCGCATATCTCGGGTCGGGATGATCAACGACACAAATGGTCCGTCGTTTGCCACGCGGCGGCGTCCGCGGATATGGCCAAAGGCGTCAACGGAAAAATCTGCGTCCTGTCTTGCAAGCGGGCCGTGCCTGCGCAGCATTTCCTCATGATTCACGCCGTGAGAGGCGAGCCGCACAGCGTTGGGTCCAATAAATTTTCGTACATACCGGTGATAAAGCACCGCCGGGATGTGGCGTACGTCGTCGCGAGAAAACCCTTCGCCAAGCGACAATAGCGCCCCGTAGCGCGCTTTCCAGCTGGCTGTCGGCTCGCCGTGCTTCCTGGCCAGATCGGCTCTGAGAGCACTCAGCCCTCCGATATAGTCGCAAGCCAGCAACAGTTCATAGTTCCACCCCGGCTTAAAATGCGAGTGGCGACGCACATGCCTGATATTGAGTTGATCTTCGTCGCAATACACCAGTGCAGGGCTGTCCTCAACCGCGCGCGCAAACATGTAAAGCGCCTGTTCCGACAGTTCGTCACCCGGCTTGAGCCAGCATATATAGTCCGCGTCATTCAGTTCAGGCATGGCCTGCACCCCGCACACTATCTGCACACGCTTGTCGGCCACCTGCAGGGTAAAATCCTCTCCCACAGGTAGCAAACAGAGAGTCCAGTGCTCATAAAACTGTTCACGCAGTGATTTGATCGTCCGGCGCAGGAAAATATCCCCGGTGCCGTGTGGCACTTCGCACAACAACACAAAACGCACGCCCTCGGCCTTGTCCGCCTTCACAGCTTCGATGATTTTTTTGCGCTCGGCTTCACTTAGCCGGGCATTTTTCTGCAGCCACTTCTCGTAGCGGTATCGTTCATCTTCAATAAGGACCGAAAACCGGTTGCGGGCGCGCAGCCGTTTGCCGCACACCAGCCAAAAAAACGCCACAAGGCTTCTGACCGGGTGCAGCAAGGCCGCACGTATCCAGAGATATAGAAGCCTCACTTGCTGTCCTTTATGAATACCGACTGCCAGAAAGCCCGTTGCCCGGGCAGGTCATTCAAGTCTTTAAAATGCATTTTAGCGCCGTTATAAACTGAGCCCAGAACGTCAGGTGCCGCCAGCACGTCAAGCAAACGCTTTATCCATGCCTCCTGCCCCTCCTCTGAGAGAAAGGCGGTTTGACCATCCACCAGCCCATGCGTGCTGCCCCAGGCTGCGCTGTACATAGCCGGGCAACCTGCAAGAGTATACTCCAAAATCTTGTTCTTCGAACGGGCAGCATTAAAGGGCGTAGAAGGCAGCGGATAAAGCCCGAGATCGAAGCGAAACCCCGGCAAAGCCCGCTTGTAGCTGTTCCATGTTTTTGCCCGCTGCCGGTGAACCCGCGGATGCCCGTCCATACCACCAAGCTGTGGCATATTGCTGAAATAGTGAAAATGCGCATGCGCAGCCTGCTCAAGCACCTGCTTCAGCACCGGTGCCAGAAAGCCAAACCCGGCAGCGTGACTGCCGGTGCCCAAATGGACCATATCCACGTGCTGCGCGGGCCGGGTAGGCAAATGGCTGGCTTCCCTTGGCTGCCCGTGCCATACTGGGTCCAGTATGCGGTACCTCTTTCCCGCTGGCAGGCTTGCGGCAATGTCCTGTGCGCTCGTCACGACAAGCGTCGCGCGCTCAAGCATTTCTGCGTAGGTACCCGTTTTCAGCGCCCGCAGGCGCTCCCGGTACCCATCAGGCAGGCTTTGATCCTCAAGCGCCTCCAGGTTGTCGTCAATCAGATAGATGATTTCGGCATCCGGTTTTGCCAGTACCTGCCGGATCACCTTTTCCCGATCCCGCCGCACGACGAGATAGCGGTTACCCACGCGAAATACATTGGCGCCGAGGCGTGTGACCGGCGCACGACGCCATGGGCGCGCCACAAGGTCGCCGCAGCTGTTGAGGAAATAAAGGTCAGTTGTCGGTATCGGCGCGTAGGTTAACACGAACAACCACCTCTTTTCCCGCGCCTGTTCAGCTTGTGCAATATCACCCAGCGTTTCCCAAGACTTATAGGCCATGAAAGGTAGCGGCCATATTTTGTACAAATCTAGCGTTCAACCTTTGTAAACCGGTTATTCTTCGTTATACAAGGCGGGCAATTCATTTAGAAACAGATGGTAGTTTCATGCTTGTTGAAGACACCAAAATTCCGGACGTCAAAATTCTGACGCCCAAGCGGTTCGGGGACGACCGTGGCTTCTTTTCCGAAACGTTCAATCAGAAGCTTTTTGACGACGCCGTGCCCGGCCAGGCGTTTGTGCAGGACAACCACTCGCTGTCGCGCGATGTTGGGGTGTTGCGCGGCCTGCATTTCCAGAAACCGCCGTTTGCCCAGGGCAAGCTGGTGCGGGTGATCTCCGGCGCGGTCCTTGATGTTGTGGTCGACATCCGCCAAGGCTCGCCCACTTTTGGCGAGCATGTCGCGGTGGAACTGAGCGCCGAGAATTGGCGTCAGCTCTGGGTGCCTGCGGGATTCGCGCATGCGTTCTGCACGCTTGAACCCGACACAGCCTTTTTCTACAAGGTGACAAATTTTTATGCACCGGACCATGACGCAGGCATCGCCTTTGATGATCCGGATATTGGCATCGACTGGCCGGTAAACCGCGATACGGTCACTCTTTCCGGCAAGGACAAGCTTTTGCCACGCCTGAAGGATATTGATAGCCCGTTCATCTACGGCGAAAACGCTTAAGGACTTATAGGAATGAAGATTATTGTTACAGGCGGCGCCGGGTTTATTGGGTCTGCTGTATGTCGCCACCTTGTAAACGACCTTGGTCATACGGTCATCAACCTCGACAAGCTCACCTACGCGGGCAACCTCGCCAGCTTGCGGGAGATTGAACACAGCCAGCTCTATCACTTTGAGCAGGCTGACATCTGTGATCGCTGCGCCATGGACGCCATCTTCAAAAAGCACCAGCCTGACGGCGTGATGCACCTGGCCGCTGAAAGCCATGTGGACCGCTCCATCACCGGTGCGGCTGATTTTATCCAGACCAATATAGTCGGCACTTTTGTGCTGCTTGAAGCCGCGCGGGATTATTGGAACAAGCTGGATGAGGATGCCAGGGAAACCTTCCGCTTCCTGCATGTCTCCACGGATGAAGTATATGGCTCGCTGGGGGCGGACGGCCTTTTTGAAGAGACCACACCCTATGACCCAAGTTCGCCTTACTCCGCATCCAAGGCGTCGGCAGATCATCTGGCAAACGCATGGTTCGAGACCTATGGCCTGCCTGTGGTTATCTCCAACTGTTCCAACAACTACGGCCCCTACCATTTCCCCGAAAAGCTTATCCCGCTTGTCACGCTCAATGCTCTCGACGGCAAGGAACTGCCGGTATACGGCGACGGCTCCAACGTGCGGGACTGGCTCTATGTCGAAGATCATGCCAGGGCGCTGTACACCATCATGAGCAAGGGCCGCTTGGGCGAAAAATATAACGTCGGCGGACGGAATGAACGCACCAACCTGCATGTGGTGGAAACCATCTGCGACATTCTCGACGAATTGCGGCCAGCGAACCACCCGCGCCGCGAGTTGATCAAGTTTGTCACCGACCGCCCAGGCCATGATGCGCGCTATGCCATCGACGCCACCAAACTGGAGGATGAGCTTGGCTGGCGCGCCGCAGAAAATTTCGAGACCGGCATCAAAAAGACCATCCAGTGGTATCTGGATAATGAATGGTGGTGGGGCCCGCTGCGTGATGTAGCCGGGGAACGTCGCGGACTTCTTAAAAAATAACAGGGTAAACATGACACGTATCTTCGTTGCAGGAAAATCAGGCCAGGTAGCTCTATCGCTTCAGGAAGCCGCAGCCAAACGCGGTATCACCCTCGCCTGTTTCGGACGCCCGGAACTGGACCTTGGCGCTGATGAGGTCAATGAAGCGCTGATCCGTGACTTCCAGCCCGACGCCATCATCAATGCCGCGGCCTACACCGCTGTTGACAAGGCAGAGGAAGAAGAGGCCCAGGCGACTGCCATCAATGCAGACGGTGCCAGGGCCCTCGCCGTGGTTGCAAAGAAACTCGGTGTCCCTTACCTGCACATCTCCACCGACTATGTTTTTGACGGCGACAAGGACGGTGCCTACACCGAGAACGACCCGGTAAACCCGCAGGGTGCTTATGGTCGCTCCAAACTCGCGGGCGAAAAGGCGGTAACGGCAGCCAACCCGGATGCAATGATCTTCCGCACAGCCTGGGTCTACAGCCCCTTTGGCAAAAACTTTGTCAAAACCATGCTGATGCTGGCAGCAACGCGCGACACACTCGGCGTGGTTGCCGACCAGATTGGCAACCCGACCTATGCGCCCGACATTGCCGATGCACTGCTGGACGTCGTCGACTATCTGCGCCTGCACAAATGGCAGCCATCATGGGCGGGTGTGTACCATCTGGCGGGCACGGGTCACATAAGCTGGTACAGTTTTGCCACACAAACCTTCAGTGAAGGCGCGGAGCACGGGCACCCTGTGCCAAAGGTCAACAAGCTGACGACGGCCGAATATCCCACACCCGCCAAGCGTCCGGCCAACAGCCGGTTGGATGGGACAAAACTCAAAGAGACCTTCGGCGTCACGCTGCCCACATGGCAAAGCAGCCTGAATGCCTGCGTTAACCGCCTGTTTGGCGAGGGTACTTTTGGAAACAAGCAAAAAGCATAAGGGGTCATTACCATGAAAGGTATCATTCTCGCGGGCGGCATGGGGACACGCCTTTATCCGATCACCCGCTCGCTCAGTAAACAATTGCTGCCGATCTACGACAAGCCACTTGTCTATTATCCGCTAACCACTTTGATGCTGGCTGACATCAGGGAAATTTTGATCATCTCCACGCCGCATCACCTGCCGCTCTATCAAGACCTTTTGGGGGATGGCAGTCAGTGGGGGCTCGACCTCAAATACGTCGCACAGCCCGAGCCCAAGGGACTGGCTCAGGCCTTTCTGCTCGACCCAGATTTTGTCGGCAATTCTCCTTGTGCACTCGCACTGGGTGATAATGTCTTTTATGCCGCCGGCTTCAGTGAACACCTGCAGCGCGCAGGCAAGGTAACTGATGGGGCCTATGTATTTGCCTATCCGGTGGGTGACCCGACGGCATTTGGCGTCGTTGAGACAGATGCAAACGGCAAGGCGTTGTCTATTGAGGAAAAACCCAAACACCCCAAAAGCAATCTCGCTGTCACCGGGCTTTATTTCTACGACAACCAGGTCGTTGATATTGCGCGTAATGTGAAACCCAGCGCGCGCGGTGAACTTGAAATTACCAGTGTGAACGATGCGTACCTGCAATCAGGCAAGCTCAACGTCATCAAGCTTGCGCGCGGTACGGCGTGGCTGGATACCGGAACAGTGGATGCCATGCTGGCTGCCAGCAACTTCGTGCAAACGATCGAAGAGCGCCAGGGTCTGAAGATCGCCTGCCCGGAAGAGGTAGCGTGGCGTAAAGACTTCATCTCCGATGATGCGCTCGGTGCGCTCGCGAAGTCATATAAAAACAGTTACGGTAAATATCTGGCCCGCTTGCTGAAGGACCAGTATTAGCCTGCCGTTTCAGCCAAAACAAAAGCCCCACTGAGTCATGCGGGGCTTTTTTATGCTTTTCGCCTATGCTTCCTGCCAGATATCAGCCCAATTGCGTCAAGATAGATAAAAGCGAGGTTAAAGCCTCAGGCAACAAAAAGGGGGAGCCGGTTGGCTCCCCCAGTTTTCTTGGTGCTTATTACCGAGATGGCTTATGCGATATCGATCGCCACCACGATCTCAGCGGAGGTAACGCCTGCCACGAAGATCGATTCGTCATCACTGGTGGTCAGCAACACACCACTTGTACCGTTGAGCGACGTATCGATCATCTCGAGGTCGTCCAGTTCGGTAATCGAGGTGATCGCCGTCAGGTCAAGCGTATCCTCATCAACGTTGAAGCCGTTGATGACGTCGTTGCCATGGCCCGCGCTGAAGATGAACGTATCTGCACCGGCTCCGCCATCAAGCGTGTCGCTGCCAGCATCGCTGGTGAACTCGTCGTCACCGGCACCGCCATACATCACATCGTTACCTGCGCCACCCGTGAGCGTATCGTCACCGGCATCGCCGTTCAGTGTGTCGTTACCAGCATCGCCAGACAGGTCATCGTTGCCGTCACCACCGGAAACAACGTCATTGTTGGCACCACCGGCCACAACGTCGTCACCAGCACCGCCGTCAAGCGTATCGTTGCCTGCGTCACCCATCACGCTGTCAACACCAGCGCCGCCGTTGATCACGTCCGCGCCTTCGTTGCCGTTCAGCGTGTCATTGCCTGCACCGCCCCAGATGGTGTCGTCACCAAGCTGACCGGTAACCACGTCGGCACCTGCACCAGCCCAGATAAGATCATCACCGGCCGCGCCATAAGCAAAGTCGTTGCCGTCGCCACCCCAGAGAGTGTCGTCACCAGCGTTGCCCGAAAGCGTGTCGATGCCGGCACCGCCGAAGATCAGGTCGTCGCCGTCGCCGCCACGGAGAGCATCCGTGCCGCTGTCGCCGCCGCCATAGATCGTGTCGTCGCCGTCGCCGCCGTCAACGTCGTCGTTGCCGTTGCCAGCACCGATAACATCATCGCCGTAGCCGCCCGTAACAGTGTCATCACCGTTACCAGCCCAGACAGTCGAATCACCATCGGTGTTCGCGCCCGTGCCGGAAGCAATGCTGTCATCGCCCGTGCCGCCGTAGATCAGGTTCGAACCGTTACCACCGGTGATCGTGTCGTCACCAGCACCGCCACCAATGGTGTCGTCGCCGTTGCCGCCTGCAACAACATCGTTGCCTGCGCCAGCCCAGATAACGTCATCACCTGCGTCACCGCTAAGCGAATCAGCACCGTTGCCGCCGTTGAGCGTGTCGTCACCAAGACCACCGTCCATGGTGTCGTCGCCGTTGTTGCCAACAAAGCGATCGTCGCCGTTGCCGCCGTCAAAGTCTTCGCTGTCTGCGTCGCCTGTGATCGTCGAACCGGTTTCAGCCGCATCGTAGTTATAGTCTTCAACAACCGTTGTCGTAACGTCCATCGAGATGGAAACGTCGTCGTTCGAAACGTCTGTCAGCGTGATCGTGAACTCATCATCAACGTTCGAGCTTTCGTTCGCAAACGCGGTCGAGGCTTTGAAGCTGATGCTGTCGATGTTGCCATCGCTGTCCGTGTCAAGCGCGGTGATCGTGCCGTTGTCAACAGCAACCGTGTCGCCGTTTGAATCAACTGCCGTACCATTGATCGCCGTGATACCCCACTCGGTACCCGCGGTCGCCGTCGTGACAATCGCGTCCGCTGAGGCGTCCCAAACCAGAACGTCGTCATTGTAGTTCGAACCCGTCGCCGAAGCGCCAGCCACTGCAGAGAGGCTGTTCGAGATCGAGAAGTTAACGTCGTCGTTCGAGCCCATGTCGATCGTTACGTTGTCTGCCTGGAACACTTCAACGTTCGTCACCGTGTCAGCGTTGCCGTCGCCGTCAAGGTCAATCGTGACCGTGCCGCCCGATACCGTCAGGTCCGTCGTCTCGTCGATAGTACCGTCGATGACAAACGTATCGTCGCCAAGGCCGCCGTCTACAACGTCCTGGCCTGTGCCATCGTTGAAGACGTCATCGCCGTTGCCGCCGTCCATCGTCTCTGTGCCGGAAGCGCTGCTGGCATTGCCGCTCGAGAGCGTGTCATCGCCTTCACCGCCGATAAGGCTGTCGTCGCCGTTGCCGCCGGAAATGTCATCCGCGCCGTCACCGCCGTCAACTGTATCGTCGCCCGTGCCGCCCGTCAGAACGTCGTCGCCCGGACCACCATAAACTTCGTCGTTACCTGCGCCGCCGTCGACTGTATCGTCGCCGCCGTTGCCAGATACCTTATCATCGTTCGCACCGCCGGAAACATTGTCGTTACCGTCGCCACCAACGAGGCTGTCATCGCCTGCGCCGCCCGACAGTTCATCGTCGTTCGCGCCGCCTGTCAGCGTGTCGTTGCCTGCCTCGCCATAAAGCGAGTCATTACCTGTACCGCCAGAAAGCTGATCGTTGCCTTCAGCACCATACGTGACATCGTCATCCGCCGTGCCGAAAATCGAATCGTTACTTTCCGTACCGAAACGTGTGTAAATAGCCATAGTGTTCCTCCTAAAAGC